>DASRGN010000015.1:0-233255 GCA_035651015.1 Pseudolabrys sp.
GCGGCGACCTCTCCCGCAAGATCACCGTGGATGTGAAGGGCGAGATCCTCGAGCTGAAAGACACCATCAACACCATGGTCGACCAGCTCAACGCCTTCGCCGGCGAAGTGACGCGCGTGGCCCGCGAGGTGGGCACGGAAGGCAAGCTCGGCGGCCAGGCCAGCGTGCCCGGCGTGGCCGGTACCTGGAAGGACCTCACCGACAACGTCAACTTCATGGCCTCGAACCTCACCGGCCAGGTCCGCAACATCGCCGAAGTGGCAACGGCTATTGCCAACGGCGACCTCTCCCGCAAAATCACCGTCGATGTCCGCGGCGAAATCCTTCAGCTCAAAGAAACGCTGAACACCATGGTCGACCAGCTCAACCGCTTCGCCGGTGAAGTGACGCGTGTGGCTCGCGAAGTGGGTACCGAGGGCAAACTCGGCGGACAGGCCAACGTGCCAGGCGTCGCCGGCACCTGGAAAGACCTCACCGATAACGTCAATTCCATGGCCGGTAACCTCACCGGTCAGGTCCGCAACATCGCCGAAGTCACCACCGCCGTGGCCCGTGGCGACCTCTCCCGCAAGATCACCGTCGACGTCAAAGGCGAAATCCTCGAGCTCAAGAACACCATCAACACCATGGTCGATCAGCTCAACGCCTTCGCCGGCGAAGTCACCCGCGTCGCCCGCGAAGTCGGCACCGAAGGCAAGCTCGGCGGCCAGGCGCAGGTGCCGGAAGTCGCCGGCACCTGGAAGGACCTGACCGACAACGTCAACTTCATGGCCTCGAACCTGACCGCGCAGGTGCGCAACATCTCCGAAGTCGCCACCGCCATCGCCTCGGGCGACTTGTCGAAGAAGATCACCGTCGACGTGCGCGGCGAAATCCTGCAGCTCAAGGAAACGCTCAACACCATGGTCGACCAGTTGCGCTCTTTCGCGGGTGAAGTGACCCGCGTGGCGCGCGAAGTCGGCACCGAAGGCCGCCTCGGCGGTCAGGCCAACGTGCCCGGCGTCGCCGGCACCTGGAAGGACCTCACCGACAACGTCAACCTGCTCGCCGCCAACCTGACCACGCAGGTGCGCAACATCGCCGAAGTGACCACCGCGGTCGCGCGCGGCGATCTGTCGCGCAAGATCACCGTCGACGTGAAGGGCGAAATCCTCGAGCTCAAGAACACCATCAACATCATGGTGGACCAGCTCAACGCGTTCGCCGGCGAAGTGACGCGCGTGGCGCGCGAGGTCGGCACCGAAGGCAAGCTCGGCGGCCAGGCCGAGGTCGGCGGCGTCGCCGGCACCTGGAAGGACCTGACCGACACCGTCAACGTCATGGCGGCGAACTTGACCGAGCAGGTGCGCGGCATCGTGAAGGTCGTTACCGCGGTTGCTAACGGCGACCTCAAGCAGAACCTCACGGTGAAATCGAAGGGCGAGGTCGCGGCGCTCGCCGAGACCATCAACAACATGACCAACACGCTCGCCACCTTCGCCGATCAGGTGACCACGGTGGCGCGCGAAGTCGGCGTCGAAGGCCGTCTCGGCGGCCAGGCCAACGTGCCCGGCGCCGCCGGCACCTGGAAGGATTTGACCGGCAACGTGAACCTGCTGGCCGCCAACCTGACCACACAGGTGCGCGCCATCGCCGAAGTGGCGACCGCCGTGACCAAGGGAGACCTGACGCGATCGGTGCAGGTCGACGCCCGCGGCGAGGTGGCCGAGCTCAAGGACAACATCAACACCATGATCGACAACCTCCGTCTGACGACGGAGCGCAACACCGAGCAGGACTGGCTGAAGACCAACCTCGCCAAGTTCACCAACATGCTGCAAGGGCAGCGAGACCTCGCCACGGTCGGCCGCTTGCTGCTCTCGGAATTGACCCCGCTGGTGAGCGCACAGCTCGGCGTCATCTACCAGGTCGACAACAACGACAACCAGCAACTGCAGCTGCTCTCGGCCTATGCCGACGACGGCGAGCAGGGCGCGCCGAAGACCTTGCGCGTCGGCGAAGGCCTGGTCGGCCAGTGCGCCGTCGACCGGCGGCGCATGCTGATCACCGAGATGCCGTCTTTCGCGGTGCCGATCGGCACCGCGCTGTTCAAGAGCGTGCCGCGCAACATCATCGTGCTGCCGGTGCTGTTCGAGAACCAGGTCAAGGCGGTGATCGAGCTCGCCTCGCTCACCGACTTCACGCAGCTGCAGATCACCTTCCTCGAGCAGCTCACCGACAGTATCGGCATCGTGCTCAACTCGATCGAAGCCACGATGCAGACCGAAGGCCTGCTCAAGCAGTCGCAACAGCTCGCCGCCGAATTGCAGGCGCAGCAGCGCGAATTGCAGCAGACCAATGAGCAGCTGGAGCAGAAGGCGCAGCAGCTCGCCGAACGCAACGTCGAAGTGGAAAGGAAGAACCAGGAAATCGAGCAGGCGCGCCGCGCGCTCGAGGAAAAGGCCTCCGAGCTCGCGCTCACCTCGAAGTACAAGTCCGAGTTCCTCGCCAACATGTCGCACGAGCTGCGCACGCCGCTCAACTCGATCCTGATCCTCGGCCAGCAGCTTTCCGACAACCCGGACGGCAATCTCAGCGCCAAGCAGGTCGAATTCGCCCGCACCATCCATGGCGCCGGTACCGACCTGCTCAACCTGATCAGCGACATTCTGGACCTGTCGAAGATCGAGTCCGGCACCGTCACAGTCGACGCGGAAGACGTGTTCCTGTCGAACCTGCTCGACGCCGTGGCGCGGCCGTTCCGCCACGAGGCCGAGAACAAGAAGCTCTCCTTCGACCTCGACCTCGACCCGGTGCTGGCGCGCAACATCACCACCGACTCCAAACGTCTGCAGCAAGTCTTGAAGAACCTGCTCTCCAACGCCTTCAAGTTCACCGCCGAGGGCGGCGTACGGCTGCGCGTCGCCGCCGCGGTCGGCGGCTGGAGCCCCGAGCATCCGGTGCTGTCCTTCGCCCCGGCTGTCGTCTCCTTCGAGGTCGCCGACAGCGGCATCGGCATTCCGCTGGAGAAGCAGAAGATCATCTTCGAGGCCTTCCAGCAGGCCGACGCCTCGACCAGCCGCAAGTTCGGCGGCACCGGTCTCGGCCTCGCCATCAGCCGCGAGCTCGCCAATCTCCTTGGCGGCGAGATCCAGCTGCGCTCGACGCCGGGCTCCGGCTCGACCTTCACGCTCTATTTGCCGGTGAAATATGTCGGTCCGGCCTCGGGTGCGCGGCCGCAGCCGGCGAGCGGCGGCGAGACGCAGGCGCGCGTTCCCGCGCTGGTGCCCGCCGTGGTCGAGCAGCACGTCGTCGAGCAGGTGGCCGACGACCGGCTGATCGTCGAAGCCGGCGACTCGATCTTGCTCGTGGTCGAGGACGATCCGCACTATGCGCGCATCATCATGGACCTCGCCCGCGACAAGGGCTTCAAGGTGCTGGTGGCGAGCCGCGGCGCGGAAGCGCTCGATCTTGCCAAGCAGTTCCAGCCGAACGCGGTCTCGCTCGACGTGTTCCTGCCCGACATGCTCGGCTGGACGGTGCTCTCGCAGCTCAAGCAGAACCCGCTCACCCGGCACATCCCGGTGCAGATCATCACGCTCGACGAGGATCGTCAGCACGCGCTGGCGCGCGGCGCCTTCTCCTTCGTCACCAAGCCGACGACCACCGAGGGCGTCGACGCGGCGCTCGCGCGCATCAAGGAGTTCGCCGAGCCGCGGCGGCGACGTCTCCTCGTCGTCGAGGACAATCCGAGCGAGCAGCTTTCGATCACCGAGCTCCTCGGCCATGACGACATCGAGATCGTCACCACCGGCACCGGTGCCGGCGCGCTCGAGGCGCTGCGCGAGCAGCAATGCGACTGCGTGGTGCTCGATCTTCGCTTGCCGGACATGTCCGGCTTCGAGGTACTGGAGAAGATCAAGGCCGACGAGACGCTCGCCGAAGTGCCGGTCGTCGTCTTCACCGGCCGCGAGCTCTCCGCCGAAGAGGACGCGCAGCTGCACACCATGGCGCGCTCGATCGTGGTCAAGGGCGTGGAGTCGCCGGAACGGCTGCTCGACGAGACCGCGCTGTTCCTGCACCGCATCGTCACCAACCTGCCGGGCGAGAAGCAGCGCATGCTCGAGCGGCTCACCTCGTCCGATGAAGACCTCGTCGGGCGCACGGTGCTCCTCGTCGACGACGACGCGCGCAACATCTTCGCGCTCTCGAGCGTGCTCGAGCGCCGCGGTATGCACGTGTTGACGGCGACCACCGGACGCGAGGCGATCGATCTTGTGGAGAAGACGCCGGAACTGGCCATCGTGCTGATGGACATCATGATGCCGCAGATGGATGGATATCAAACCATCGGCGCGATCCGCGAGCAGCCAAAATTCCGTCGGCTGCCGATCATTGCGCTGACGGCCAAAGCGATGAAGGGCGACCGCGAACGCTGCCTTGAGGCGGGTGCATCCGATTACCTCGCCAAACCGGTGAACACCGAGCAGTTGTTGTCGGCGCTGCGCATGTGGCTGCATCGGTGAGATGCGAGGGCGCGCCATGATGGCATCGAACACGAGCGTCGGCTTTGAGTGGGGGGCGCGATTGCGCAAAGACCCCCCACCCGGCTCGCTTCGCTCGCCACCCTCCCCGCCACTCGCAAGAGCTCGCGGGGGGAGGGTAAGCAACCGCACGCGCTCGGCCAATGGAACGTTTGCACTGAAGAGCCCCTCACCCGCTCGCTTCGCTCGCGACCTCTCCCCGCAAGCGGGGAGAGGTAAGAGTGCGGCTGCGTTCGCGCCCGTAACGAAGGGTGCGACAACGCATCTCCAACAACACGACTGGCTGAAGAACAAGGCGCTGGGGCGGGAAACCGCTGCAGCGGGAGCGACACAATGATGGCCCAAGAAAAGGTCAACATCCTGCTCGTCGACGACCAACCGGCGAAGCTGCTCAGCTACGAAGCGATCCTGCACGGGCTCAACGAGAACCTGCTCAAGGCCACCTCCGGCCGCGAGGCGCTCGAACATTTGCTCAAGTCCGACGTCGCCGTGGTGCTGGTCGACGTCTGCATGCCCGACCTCGACGGCTTCCAGCTCGCCGCGATGATCCGCGAGCATCCGCGGTTCCAGAAGACCGCGATCATCTTCATCTCCGCGATTCATCTCTCCGAGATGGATCGGCTGCGCGGTTACGAGATGGGCGCGGTCGATTATGTGCCGGTGCCGGTGATCCCCGAGGTGCTGCAAGCCAAGGTGCGGGTGTTCTCCGACCTCTACCGCAAGACCCGCGAGCTCGAGCGGCTCAATCTCGAGCTCGAGCGCCGCGTCGCCGAGCGCACCAGCGAGCTCGTCGCCTCGAATGCGCGGCTCCTCGAAAGCGAGCAGCGCCGCTCGCTGGCTCTGGCAGCCGGGCAGATGGGCTCGTGGGACTGGGACCTGGTCAACGGCGACTGGATGTGGGACGAAGGCCACTGCCGCATCTTCGGCGTCGACCACGCCACGTTCCGGCCGAGCCTGCATAACCTTTCCGCCTTCGTCGATCCCGCCGACATGCGCCGCCTGCAGATCATGATCGCCGACTTCAAGCGCGGCGGCTCGCGCGCCTACCAGACCGAATTCCGCGTGATGCGCGCCGACGGCGCCGTGCGCTGGTGCTTCGGCACGGCGGCGCCGACCATCAGCGACGAAGGCGAAGTGTTGCGCATCTCCGGCGTCACCATCGACATCACCGACCGCAAGGAGGCCGAGGAGCGCCAGGCGCTGCTCGCGCGCGAGGTCGACCATCGCGCCAAGAACGCGCTGGCGCTGGTGCAATCGATCGTGCGATTGACCCGCGCCAAGACGCTGCCGACCTACATTGATGCGGTGGAAGGGCGCATCAAGGCGCTGTCCTCCGCGCACACGGTGCTGTCGCATTCGCGCTGGCAGGGCGCGAGCCTCACCAGCCTGATCAACGAGGAGTTCGCGCCCTATCGCACCGGTGACGCCGGGCGCATCCGCCTCGAGGGCCCGGAATTCCTGCTGCAGCCCTCCGCCGCACAGACGCTGGCGCTCGCGCTGCACGAGCTCGCCACCAATGCGGCGAAATATGGCGCGCTCTCCGCGCTCAAGGGGTGTGTCTCGCTCACGTGGGATGTCAACGACGGCGACCTGGTGATGCGCTGGAGCGAGCGCGGCGGCCCGCCGGCGATGAAGCCGGCGACCGCGGGTTTCGGCACCCGCATCATCCTCGCTTCGATCGAGCAACAGCTCAGCGGCAAGGCGAAATTCGAATGGAGCCGGGAGGGGCTCAATTGCGAGCTGTCGGTGCCGCTGGCGCAGAAGATCGAGCAGGCCGAACGCGCGGCGCTGGTGCGGCCGGTGGCCGACAGCCACGCGGGCATCGGGCTTGCCGGCGATTGCGTGTTGCTGGTCGAGGATGAGGCACTGGTGGCGCTGGCGGTCAGCGAGTTGCTCACCGAGCTCGGCTTCACGGTGCTCGGGCCGTATAGCCGCGTCTCCGACGCCGCCGCCGCGATGCGCGAGCGGCGCATCGACGCCGCGATCCTCGACATCAATCTCGGCGGCGAGCTCGTTTATCCGCTGGCCGAGATGCTGGAGCAGCGCGGCGTGCCCTTCGTCTATGTCACCGGCTATGGCGCCGAGAGCGTCGACCCACGCTTCGAGAAGGTGCCGGTGCTGCAGAAGCCGATTGAGCGCGACGTGCTGCGGCGGATTTTCGTGCGCAAAGGCAATGGCGCCGGCGCGACCGGCGGCGTCGTGGCGAATGGCGCGATTGCCAATGGCCCCGCAGCCAATGGTGCGGTGGCGAATGGCACCGCTGCGAATGGCGCCAGCGGCGAGGCTGCGACGGGTTGGGCCGCGCCGGTGTCGGGTGAGGCGACGGCGACGCCGCGGCCGATGCGGGCGGTGAATTAAGGCTTCCCTCCTCATGGTGAGGAGCCCACCTTCGCCAAGGCTTCGGTAGGCGCCTGTCCGCCGAAGCTCGAAGAGCGAAGGCGGAAACCATGAGGCCTGTGTGGGTGCGGCCATCCTTCGAGACGCTCGCTTCGCTCGCTCCTCAGGATGAGGGCTTGAGTGCGTGGCTCGCTCCTTCTCAGCACACGCAGGTGTCATGCCCCGCCGCGCCGCCGACCTGCCTGCGCGAAGCCGAAGCGGCTTCGCTTCGGCGAAGGCAGGGCGCAGCGAGGGTCCGGCGCGGCGATATAGAGTTTGTCGCGCTGGCCGCTCGCCTTCAGCTCGCCAGCGCGAGTTGGGCGATGACACCGAGAGTGTGGCTTGCGGCGGCGACAACGGCAGCGCCTTTTCCCTCGCCCCGCTTTTGCGGGGAGAGGGTGGCGAGGACCGGCAGGTCCGAGCCGGGTGAGGGGCATTGCACAGCCCCTCACCCGCTCGCTTCGCGAGCGACCTCTCGCCGCGCAGCGGGGAGAGGTAAGCAGCGCAAGCCGCGCCGCCGGCGTCCATTCGCCTGTTCGCCCGGCCATTTGTGAACGCCGACCGCCGCGTGATACCGTGCGCCGAGAAGTCCCCACGGAGATCGCAATGCCGCAGAACAAGCTCACCGGGTCGTTCGTCGCCCTGATCACGCCGTTCAACAAGGACGGCGGCGTCGACTTCGGCGCCTTCCGCACGCTCCTCCAATTCCAGGCCGACAACGGCACCTCGGCAGTGCTGATCATGGGCTCGACCGGGGAGACCTCGATGCTCTCGCCGGAGGAGAAGAAGCAGATCATCGTCGAGACGGCGAAGATGAAGACGGCGACGATGCCGATCTTCTACGGCTGCACCGGCAACAATACCGACACGACGATCGCCAATGTGAAGTTCGCCAAGGACAACGGCGCCGACGGCGCGATCCTCGCCGCGCCGGCTTATATCTGCGCGCCGGAGGCGGACATCGAAGGCTTCTTCCTCGACGTGGCGGACGCGACCGACCTGCCGCTCGGCATCTACAACAATCCGCCGCGGGTGAAGAGCGATCTCTCGTGGGAGCACCTGCTGCGCATCTTCAAGCATCCGAATTTCGTGGTGCACAAGGAAAGCACGGCGCGCGTCGGCCAGGTGGCGCAGGTGCTCGCCGGCAAGCCCAACGTCTCGGTGATGTGCTGCGACAGCCCCAATCTCGGCCTCGTGGTGCCGACCATGTCGCTCGGCGGGCATGGCACCGCCAACATGACCGGCAATATCGCGCCGGCGGAGCTCGCGGTGATCTCGACGCCGTGGGCGAGCTACGCCGAGGCGGAGGGTTTCAAGACCACCTATCTGCGGCTCCTCCCGCTCCTGCACTACACCTATTCGGCGATCAATCCGGTGGCGGTGAAGTCGCTGATGCGCGCGCTCGGGCTCCCGTCGGGCGCGCTGCGCAAGCCGCTGACCGCGCTCGAGGGCGACGCGCTGGCCAAGGGCGTGCGCATCGTGCAGGAGCTCGGGCTGGATAAGAAGTATGGGTGGAACATCAAGCCGCTGTCTGCAGTCGCTGCTTGATGAGACACCACGCTCGCTGAATCTGATGAGCGCAGAGCCGCGCCACAGTTTCACCTCCCCCCTTGAGGGGGAGGTCGGCGAGCGTAGCGAGCCGGGAGGGGGGTCTCTTTCTTGAGCGCGAATCCAAAAGCCACCCCCCTCCCCACCCCTCCCCCTCAAGGGGGGAGGGAGCATGCCGAGTGCGCGGCTCGGACATTCGCTCCCGATCAACAAACTCGCTGAGCTAGCCAGATGGACCTCGGCATTTGCGGCCGCAAGGCGCTGCTGATGGGCGCGAGCCGCGGGATGGGCAAGGCCTGCGCGCTGGCGCTGGCATGCGAGGGTGTGCACGTCACCATCGTGGCGCGCAAACGTGAGACGCTCGAAGAAGCGGCGGCGGACATCCGCCAACAAGCCGGCAGCGCCATCACTGTGACGCCCGTTGTCGGCGACATGACCTCGGCGCAAGGCCGCGCGGCCGCGCTCGCCGCCTGCCCCGCCCCCGACATCCTCCTCAACAATGCCGACGCGCCGCTCCCCGGCGACTTCCGCGACTGGACGCGCGAGCAGTGGATCGCCGCGCTCGATGCGCTGATGCTCGGGCCGATCGAGATGATCCGCGCCACGGTCGACGGCATGATGGCGCGCCGCTTCGGGCGCATCGTCAACATCTCCTCGCGCAGCGTGAAGATCGCGCAACCTGAACTGGGAATGTCGAACGGCGCGCGCTCGGGGCTGGTCGGCTTCGTCGCCGGGCTGGCGCGGCAAACGGTCGCGCACAATGTCACCATCAACAATCTGCTGCCGGGTATCTTCGACTCGGGCGGCCAGCGCCGGCACATCGAGGGCATGCTGCACGACGGCGGCAAGTCGTTCGACGAGATCTGGCGCGAGCGCGCGGCGGGCAATCCGGCGAAGCGTTATGGGCGGCCGGAGGAGCTCGGGGCTTACTTCGCGTTTCTCTGCTCGGCGCATGCGGGATTCATCACCGGGCAGAATTTGCTGGTGGACGGCGGGAGTTATCCGGGGACGTATTGAGGGTGATGGTTGGCGCGGCGCGGCGCGTTGCTCTTTCCCTCTCCCACGAAGTGGGAGAGGGTGGCGAGCGCGAAGCGCGAGCCGGGAGAGGGCAGAGGCCAGGTGCAAAAGCCCCTCTCCCGCCCTCGCTCCGCTCGGGCACCCTCTCCCGCAAGCGGGAGAGGGAAAGCGCTGCCGTCGTGGCTTAGGGAGTGTTTTGCAATGAAGCCTTTGATGCGTTCGCTCGCCTTCATCGCCGCCCTCCTCGCGCTCGCCACTCCACTGCGCGCGGAAAATTACCCCGAGCGCACGGTGAGCGTGGTGGTGCCCTACCCGGCCGGCGGGTCGGTCGACGGGCTCGCGCGCATCATCACCGCCTATCTCAACCAGGCGCTGGGCTCGCATTTCATCGTCGAGAACCGCGCCGGCGGCGCCGGCGGCGTGGTCGGCGCCAACTATGTGGCGAAGGCGTCGCCCGACGGCTATGCGTTCCTCCTCACCGCGTCGATCCACGTGGTGACGCCGTTCCTCAACGCGAGCGTCCCTTATGACGTGGTGAAGGATTTCACCCCGATCACGCTCATCGCCGACGGGCCGCTGCTCGTGAGCACCGCGCCGACCGTGCCGGCGAACACGCTGAAGGATCTGTTCGCGCTGGTGCGCAAGGACCCGGACAAGTTCACCTTCGCCACATCGTCCTATGGGTCCGCGGGGCACCTGGCGATCGAGCTGATCAAGCGCGATGCCGGCCTCTCGACGACGCCGGTGATCGCCTACAAGGGCGCCGGGCCGATGCTCAACGACCTGATGGGCGGGCAGATCCAGCTGGTGGCGGATCCGATGCTGTCCTCGCTGCCGCTGGCGCAGGCCGGCAAGATCAAGGCGCTGGCGGTGACGAGCCCGAAGCGCGTGGCGTCGATGCCGGACCTGCCGACGGTGGCCGAGCAGGGCATGCCCGGTTTCGATTTCGTCTCCTGGTACGGACTGTGGGGACCGAAGGACCTGCCGCGCGACATCGTGCTCAAGCTGCAGCGCGAGGTGGTGAAGATCGTCGCCATGCCGGAGGTGAAGCAAAGGCTCGAGGCGCTCGGCTTCCAGCCGATCGGCTCGACGCCGGAATTCTTCGCGCAGTATATCGCGAGCGAGATGGCGAAGAGCGCGAAGATCATCAAGGACGCGCATATCAAGACGCAGTAATGCGAAGCGACGGGGCGCTGGCTTTCCCCTCATGGTGAGGAGCCCGCCTTCGCCAAGGGGCTTCGGCGCGGCGTCTCGCTTGTCCGCCGAAGCTCGAAGAGCGAAGGCGGAAACCATGAGGCCTGTGTGCGTGCGGCCATCCTTCGAGACAGCGCGCGAAAGCGCGCTTCCTCAGGATGAGGGCTGAATGTGTGGCGCGCTCCTCCCGCCTTCGCCCTGACCGGCTTCGGCGGGCAGGCAGGATGAGGGCTGAGGGCGTGGCGAGCGCTGGGCCGAGGAAGAGCGCGAGCCACCTCAAAACCCCGGGCAATCCTTGAACCGCATCATCACCTCGCTCATGCCCTTGAGCGGGGTGAGCGTGAGGTAGACGCAGCCGTAGGTGGCGACCGTGCGGGTGAGCCCCTCGATGTAAATGTCGAGCGGCGGCTCCTCGTCGAACCAGACGATATCGAGGGTTTCCGCCTGCCACTTCTCGCGGCCCTGGCTGTAGGACTTGAAGCCGAGTACCGAGTTCTCGCCGCTGACATGGCGCACGGTGAGGCTTTCCAGCGCATCGGGCACGCCGCGGCGCATCGCGTAACTGACGATGTGGCGCTTCTCCAGCATGCGCGAGCCCCAGCTCGCGCGATCGCGCGGCTCGCCGAGCAGCACGCGCTGCGCGCCGTCGCGCACGGCCTCAAAGCTGACCGAGCCGACCCAGGCGCGGATCGGTTTGGTGAAGCGGCGACCGCACCACCAGGCCGGATATTGCCCGGTGAGATGGGCAGCCATCTCGAAGGCGCCGGAGGTGGTCTTGCCGAGCTGGTTGCCGGCCTTGAACAGGCGCTCGTTGTGACCTGCGCCGCCCTCGTGGAATTCCTGCTGCTTGGGCACCGGTCTGTAGGTGGCGAAGGTGATGATCTTGTTCCCGCCTTTCGGCGCCTTGCCGGCAGCGGCATCGGCCGCGGCCTGCGCTGCGGCGCGGGCGGCTTCGCGCTCCTTGGCGCGGCGCTCTCGGAGGAAGCGGTGTGAGCCTTCCGGCGGACGCTCGTCTGTCGGCGCGGGTGGTGCGGGCTTTGGCTTTGCGGTTGTGTCGGTCATCTGTCGTCCCTCTCTGGTGTAGGCGCGGCGCGTGCGATGACGGCCGTGCGCCTGGCTTTGGGGTGTGCGCAGCCCTTCCGCCTTCGCGCAGAGCGCTTCGACGGACAGGTCAGCGCGGTGGCGCGGCATGGAGAAATTCCAAGGGCGCGCGGGACGTCGTGATCCGACGGGATCTACGGACCTTCGACCCTCGCGGACCGAAGGCGCCTTCGCTCCGTCAAAGCGAAGGCTGGCAGTTCAAAGCCGCAGGTCGCGTTGGACACGAACATCCCGCGCGCGATGGGCTTCGGCTTGCTTCGCTGACCCCCGGAGGCATGACCATTGGTGACCTCCGCTGAAGGGGCTCTGAGAGCTTGCGCTCCGGATCACCCCCATAACGCCGAAGCGCTCGGCGCCAGGATCGTCGCGACTTGGGCCGCCGGCCTTGATCGGGCGTGCATGCTCGATTTCGACCGGCCATCGCACCCCTCCCCGCATCAGTTGCACTGCAGATGCCCCTTGGAGTGAGGAGGGATAAGGATGATTATAGAGGAACGAATAGGGAACGCAAGTGCGAAAATGCAAGCGGATCGACTTCGAGCTAAACGACTGGTCGTAGCCGCTAAAAATGCACGAGTTGACCGCGTCCGCATTTGGGCACGTAAATGCGTTGGCCATACCTGGGGGGAATATGCTTCGCCTGATCTCTGAACGAACAATCGCCGAACGCGCACACGCCAAACTCAAAGCGTCCTTTCAGCGAGGCGCTGCTCGTACTACTCAGACGCTCTCAACTCCAGGCGGCCAAATACCGGACGCTTCAGTCCTCGTTCGACGCGACCTTGATCTCTGGGCGCATTTTGGCAGCAAGCCCGACCGCCGAGGCCTTCTGCTATGTTGGTTCGGCGTTGGCGAACCGACGTGGCAGCCATCCATCGAAATAAATATTCCCGTACGTCGAACTTTATACTGTTATGGCCAATTGGCGGTCGACGCCGACGGAAACACCTACGTCCTGCATAAGGGCGGACTTGGAGGTGGCAAGTTCACGGTAGCTCCCGGACCCTTTGGCGATCTCATCGAAGGCTTCGAACGCGAGCCGATTGAGGACGAAAAGCAGCAGCGAGAATTCTACGTACTCGGCCGAGTTGATCGCTCGGCGCGGTTGCTTCAACAGATTTCGGAGTTTGTACACGAAGCCCGGCGCATACGCGAACTTCGACGAAACGAACGCAGGTTCGCAATCGAATTGAAGCGCGTCGGGGGAGCTATTCGTAAGGGCAAGGCTATTGGTGGACAAGAATACAAAGATGAAAAGGTTGGCCGAGGCTCTTATACGGTTGAAAGAGAGGTGCAATTTGACCGCATACATGGGCGCGTTCAGCGAGCACTAGCTGGAGAACTCAGCAAACGCAGACTCAAATATGGCAATCGGCGACAGAAGCATGGCTTGGGTCCCGATTTGTATGTCAAGGATCCAAGCGGCCGAACAACACACCTCTTCGAAATCAAGGTCGGGCAGGACTCACAGACAACGTTCACCGCTTTGGGCCAGTTGCTTGTCTATTCTGCGGATGAGAATCCCCCGCCGGCCTGCACGCTTGTCACCCGAGGACTTCCACGCAGTCCGCAATTCCAGAAGGCTATCGCCAAACAGAGTATTCAGGTCCTTCGCTACAGCTTTGATGGACGCCGAATAAGCTTCCAAGATCTCGATTCAATTCTCTGAAGAGTACGGCATTTTCTCGCGCTAGCGTGGCAACCACATAGCTGAAGGCATTCGGAGCAACGGCATGTGACCGTACGGCGTGCGTAGTAGCTCAAAAAACGAGCTGTTGGAATCTGTCGCGCAGAAGAGGCCAATCCGAATACAACGTCTCATTCTTTCTCGCGTCGACCAGTAGTCTCAAATCATCATCATCCACGGGTAATACGAAGCCGCGAGAATCGCGTGCGGTGTCCCTGCAGCGCTGCGCAAACAGGTTCTTGTCCTCAAAACTTCTACACACAAGTAGCCCAAGTTTCCCTCGACTTGGTGCGAATCGCCCCGACAATTGATCTAGTTCGGGATTCCCGATTTCACGCCCATAATTTTTGCACTCCACAAAAACATGCGACGCTGGGTGGTGTGTCGCCACCCATTTGAAGAAGCCGTTAATCGCCATGTTTGTGTAAGTGATATCGATGATCTTCCGACCATCATGTATTCGATGTTGTGCGATCGGATTCGTAAGATTCGGATAGAGGAGAGCAGTTAGTAGACCTTCGATAGCCTTTTCGTATCGCGCCGCTTCGTCCCGGCCCGCGGAAACCCGCAATACCGCCTGGAGTAGCTGATCCCAATCTGGGGCGCTCGCGCCCTCAAGATTTGCGATATCATCAAGCGTAAGCGGGAGGTGTTTCTCGTCCCGCTTGATCTCGCGATAACGGTCCAACACCTGGGGATACTTACGCGTTTCGCGGACGATCATCCGTTTTCCGCTACCGTATTTCTTTACAAGAGATTTCTTGGTCACGCGTCTCCGGATGCCACCGCGCTTTGACCGGATGACTTCGACTAGCTCCGTGTTGGCAGCAAGCTCAATTTGCTGCAGGTGAGTGAGAAGGAAATGCCGTAAGTATTCCCCCGCATCATACTGCAGATGCGTCCGTACAATGGCTTTCGGTACCAATAAGAGCTTTCGGCCGTCCGCGAGCGGAAGACGGACAAAGTCGACGGACCATTGTCGCTCGTTTGGATTCCAAAGAGGCCCGGAATTCACTCCGTCTGTGAGCGGGATTCCATACATCTCACACATCCGCTGAGTGTATCGAATTAGGGGACTTCGAATGATGTTGGTCGTAATGTCGGACACAATATCAACTGAGATACCCTCGATCATAAGAACTGTATCTTCTAGGTCTTCGAGAAGCCCACTGCGCACCGCTTCGCTTTGACTGAGGGCTCCCCAGACATCGTGAGCCGACTCAGAGCCGAGAGCACGACCTTGTGCTTTTCCCCTCGATAGACCGAGTCGAGTTTCATTCGGCTCCCTTAGCATTCGTAGGAGAGTCTCTGCGCGATCGTTTTCGCCAGACCGAATTAGTTCAATGACAGTATGAAAGAAGTTCTGGATCAGATGCACACATTCATCGCCAAAATCGGACGGCAATAACGTCAGAGCTTTCGGACTGATGAATACTCGCGTGTCATCCCGCACGTCGACGTCGACAAAGTCGAGGGTCGGCTGCGATCTTCCAAGATCGAAATATTGAGAAATGCGCATCCAGGCGAAGGTCTACGAATCGTGGGAAGAAGCCCTCAGGATTATGCGGCCGCGGATCCTGAACTACCAACGTTTGAAACGCTACCCCCGAAATCTCTCACTGTTGTGCCATTTAAGACCGGAGACATCCGGGCTCCAACTTGGCACCGCGGCCGATGCGATCAGCTGCCCATCAAGGGCGTAGTAATGACGGCCGTTTTCGAATTCTTCTTTGATTCTCCTGCTCACGTGGAATCTTAGATCGGGCGTGACCGTGACGTAGCCGTTGTCGAAGAGCGCATGGATATCACGACGTAGAAGAAGACCATTCACCGGATCATGTGAACCACCCTCAGCGAATGGTCGGATGTGCGCAGCTTCCAGCGCTGGCAATGTGCGCTCGCCGGTTACCGCGCATCTTCGATTGTATGCGTCAGTGACCATGACACGGAACGCGCCCTGTCCGAGTCGCGGGCGAACCAGAATTGGATTGCCGTAGCGCTCTTGTGGGCGCTCAGTCGCGCCCGGCGGATAGCTGGCAACGAGTCCGCGATTTTGGATCGCCTCCCAAAGCATCGCACCATCCGCGTCCGACGTATCATAGGTTTTAAACGTCACGATATTGGGCGACCAACTTGCCGGAACCGGAATCCATTCGGCCTCGGGCAAGAAGAACGGCTGGGTAAGAATGCGACAGCCGATGACGAAATCACTACGGTCGTTCGGATCGGCACGGCGATATTTTGCTATTCGCCGCCGCATTTCGACGAGCGACACCGCTCCGTTTGCGTCCTGAAATGCTTCCCAAGCGAGTGAGCATGGGATGGCGTTCGCGTAAGTAAAGAAGCCGCCTCCAACAATGAAGTTCAAAGGCGAGTGCAGTTTGAAAAGGAAAAGCTCGTCACGCTCCAGGGCTTTGAATGGGGCGGCGCCAGGAGCCCAGAAATTCACTTCAGTCAGATCTTCTTTCGACCGAAGATAGTCGAACCAGTCCTTATCTGTGACAGCGACGACGAGCCGAACAGCCATCTTCAATATCCAGCTGGAGTTCGCTGTTGCATACACATGGCGCTTCACCTGCGGGCTGACATGAGCAGGACCGAGTTTCGATGAAATTCGAGAAATCGCTTTTGGCCCGACGTGAACGATCCCACATTTATCGTGCGATCCGTGGCCACCCCCATTCGCTCCAAAGAGGGACGATGCGCCACCGGCGACAATATGAGATTTCCCTTGTCTTCGAAGCTGATGAATCCGCGATCGAAAAGGTGGTCAATGCTCGGGGTCAGCAGTAAGCCGTTTTCACCATCGAGACGCTCTTCGTTTGTCGAGTCACGCCACGGCTTACAGTGGCCTGCCACCAGATGCACGGGATTCTCCACGCCCGTGATCCGGCATCGCTTTTCAATTTTGCTGACTCGTTCTCGGAATAGCCCTTGGCCAACCCTGGCCCGGATAATTGCATGTCGATCCGTCTCGACGATCGTTCGATCGCCCGCGACGTCACGCGCTATTTTGCCTTCCCAAAATTCGAGGTCATCGGCGATGACAGGTTTCACCCCGCGTGCGGCAAGCGTAATCGGATCAGTCTCGTAGCCAATCAAGCCCAACAGCACTTCGGCCAAATCTGCGGGTAGCTCCGTTAGATAGACCGACTGAAGTCCGTTTCCATTCGGCTGAAGGGGAGAATACTTGGCCGGTAGGAGCGGTCTCAAAAGGCCAATGTGATCTTTCGGCCTGACCTTATTGTTCAGTTCAGTGAACTCAACTTTGACCTTCCAACCGATATTTTCCCAGTTTTGGCCGGCATCGCCGAACTCGACAGGCTTGGGACTTTCCCAACAATAAGAGCGCGCGATACCGAGGGCCAAGATTCGAGTGTCCATAAAAGAAAAGACGAGGTCGCCCGGACTCACCTCGCGCATGGACTCGTAAAAGGGATTTCTGGCGCCTTTGGCACTGCGCTTTGGCGACCAAAGATATCCGCCGCCAATTTCGTGGCGATATGTTTGGTTCTGATTGACCCACCAATAGCGCATCGATGCGGCGGAGCCTTAAGGCCACAGAAGCAGCAACATAGCCGATTTTCGGACGCCGGATCGCCATGGCGCCCACCCTTTCCCCCTGATAAGCACACCGCATGTCGTCCCCTTGCCCATCCCGCGCCCTCACCCGGTTGCTCGCCGCCGGTCTCGCCGGCGTGCTCGCTGCAGTCGCCGCGGCACCGCCCGCGCGAGCGGACAACGACGCGCTGCAGCACGCGGTTAACTATCTGTTCACCGGCCGGGTCGATCCCGGCGCCGACACCGCGCCGGAGATCGTCGAGCGGGCGGGCTGCGTGGTGGTGGTGCCGCGGCCGCAGGACAAGGACTATGTGCGCTATTACCTCGGCCGATTCGACCTCGATGCCGCCTTCGTCGACAAGACCTATTCCGGGGCGCAGGCGCGCTATACGCTGGACGTGAAGGGCGCCGCGACCATCGTCGAATATCTGGGCCGCGACAAGCGCACGGTGCAGCAGGCCTACAAATCGGTGCAGATCAGCCTGCCCGGCGAGCTCGACCTGATCAACCGGGCGCTCGCGCGCATCGGCGCCGCGTGCAAGGACAATAAGCCGAAGGCGGATTTCTGAGAATCAGTGATCAGTCATCAGACGGCGTGTCAGGACAGCACACCGCGAGCGAGGCGACGCCATGACACTGCGGCGAGGCGACATCCAGGGCTACGACTTCGACCGCATGATCGTCGAGTTCACCATGCTCGAGGGCGACACCGTGGTGCAGTGCGCCATCAGCACCGCGGCGATGGACGACCTCGAGGGCCGGCGCGATGCGCGTTCGACGCAAAGGTTGGAACAGTTCGCGCGGCTGCGCGACACCATCGAGGCGCGCGCCGCGCGCAAATTCGCCGAGGAGCCGGCGGCGGCGGGCGCGCGGCTGGTGCTGCGGTCGGTGGATTTTGTGTGAGGGTGGGTGCGAGCAACTGCCCGACACGCCCGAAACGAGGCTGCCGAGCAGTAAGTACCCCGCGATGACGGTTCGGCATGGCGCGCGCGCAGTCGTGCTGCTAATCACTCGCCATGCCTTCCCGCACTCGCACCCACGCCCTCGTCCTCTTCTCCGGCGGTCAGGATTCCACAACCTGCCTCGCCTGGGCGCTCGAGCGGTTTCAACGCGTCGAGACCGTCGGCTTCGACTACGGGCAAAGGAACGCTGTGGAGCTCACCTGCCGGCCGCGCATCCGCGCGCGGCTGATGGCGCAGTTTCCGCGCTGGGGCGAGCGCCTTGGCGACGACCACGTGCTCGACCTGGCGACGCTCGGCGCCATCTCCGACACCGCGCTCACCCGCGAGAGCGAGATCGCGCTCGCCGCGGACGGGCTGCCGACCACCTTCGTGCCCGGACGCAATCTCCTGTTCGTCACCTTCGCCGCCGCGCTCGCCTACCGGCGGGGGCTGAGCGAGCTCGTCGCCGGCATGTGCGAGGCCGACTATTCGGGCTATCCGGACTGCCGCGACGACACGCTCCAGGCGCTCACCGCCGCGATCAATCTGGGCATGGCAAAAGAGTTCACGCTGCACACGCCGCTGATGTGGATCGACAAAGCGGGCACCTTCGCGCTGGCGCGGGAGCTTGGTGGGGAGAGTTTCATCGACCTGATCCGCGAGGAGACGCATTCCTGCTATCGCGGCGACCGCAGCAAGCGCCACGCCTGGGGCTATGGCTGCGGCGACTGCCCGGCGTGTGCGCTGCGGGCGGCCGGGTGGCGGAGGTTTGCGGAGGGGGCTTAGGGTAAATCGTCTCCCACTTTGCGCCGCTTATCCTCATGGTGAGGAGCGCGACGAAGTCGCGCGTCTCGAACCATGGGGCCCAAGCTTTGCAGCAGCGCTGCTTGCGGCCATCCTTCGAGACACCGCGCTTCGCGCGGTTCCTCAGGATGAGGTCAGAGTGTGTGGCACCGCGCTTGGACCCCCTCCCCAGCCCTCCCCGATTTCGCGCTGGCTGCTCGCTTCCGCCTACGCGCCAGGGCGCTTCGGCGGACTCAAACCCGCCGAAGGTCACAGAGTGAGCGGAGGCGGGCCGCTCGCCAGCGCGACATGAGAAGCGAGCAGACCCGTGACGGCGCACCGCTGTTGTTTACCCTCATGATGGACACGAGAGGGAGTAGGTCAGCGAACTCCTCACATTCCTTGATGATATTATCATTATCTGATAATGATAATCTATGAGACGCGACCGGTCCCTCGACACGCTGCTCGATCTCGACGGACAAGTCCTGGTGATTGATCCGGAAGGCAATCATTGGGTGCGGTTCGAGGTCAAACGCGTCCCCGTCGCGGAAGAGAAGCCGCACGGGCTCGACTACTCGCTGACGCTGCATGGGCCGGACGGCAGACGGTTGGTCGGCTTCGACAATGCCCATCAGGTGCGCGCTTCGCGCGGTCCTGGCGGCAGGCGCCGCGGCCCGCAGGACCACCGGCATCGTTTCAAAACGATCCGACCCTATGACTACAAGGACGCGGCAACTTTGCTGGAGGATTTCTGGCGCGAGGTGGAAGCGGTACTAAAACAGAAAGGAGTCGTCGCATGAAGACTTTGAAAGTTGGGATCGCCAGCCTGGACGACATGAAGAAACGCAGCCTGGCTATCGCGCACGGACGCCTGAAGCCGGGCAAGGGTGAGCCGAAGGTTTGGTTCACCTCCCCGGAAAGTTTCGCCAAGGTGCTGTCGAACAGGAATCGGGCGCTGCTTAAGGTGATCTCGGCGACCCATCCGGATTCCCTGCAGGCGCTGGCCGCGCGTACCGGCCGCAAGACGTCGAACCTGTCCCGCACTCTGAAGACGATGGAGCGGTACGGTTTCGTACGCCTGCATCGTGGCGTGCGCGGGAAAATCCGCCCCGAAGTGCCGTATCAATCGATCTCGCTCACGCTCCCACTCGAAGCGGCGGAGTAACGCCTTGAAGCGGCCTCACCGCGTGCGCTAAGGAGCCACGCATGACACAGACCGACACACTCCGCCGCCGCGAAGGCGCGCTGTTCTTCGCAGGCTTCGTCGCCTGCGTGCCGATCGCCAACTGGCTGATCGGTCATGCCGGCGCCTTCTGCGTGCCCAACGGGCCGTGCGTGATCCCGGTAGCCCCGGGGATTCAAGCGCCGAGCGGCGTGCTCATGGTCGGCCTCGCTCTGGTGCTGCGGGACCTGACGCAGCGGCGGCTCGGCATTGCCTTCGGGCTCGCGGCGATCGCGATCGGCACGCTGGCCTCGGCGACGTTTGCGCCGGCGTCGCTCGTCATCGCCTCGGCGAGCGCGTTCCTCCTCTCCGAGCTTGCCGACTTCGCGGTGTACACGCCGCTCGCCCGCCGCGGCCTGGTGCGCGCGGTGCTGGCGAGCAGCGCGCTCGGCCTCGTGGTCGACAGCATCGTGTTCCTCTGGCTCGCCTTCGGCGATCTCGGGTTTTTGCCCGGGCAGATCATCGGCAAGGCGTGGATGGTGTTGTTGGCGACGCCTTTGATTGCGTGGCTGCGGGAGCGGGACAGACGGCTGGGGCTGAGTGCGGGGTAGCGAAGGACCCTCTCCCCACCCCTCTCCCGCAAGCGGGAGAGGGAGCAGGCTGAGCGTGCAGCTCGCATAGTGCTTGAACCAAACGCCCCTCCTCCACGACGAATGCGCAGGATAGGATCGAGCTGCGGGGCATCGCCATGCACATGCGCACCATCATCGCTGCCGTGACCGTCGCCGCGCTGAGCTCGGCGCTGCCGGCGCGCGCGGAGCTCGGGCCTTGCCGCGACGACGGAACGCGCACACTGCTCTGCGGCAGCGGCGTCGGCGCCGCGCGCGTGATCCCGGACACGGCCTCGCCCGACAAGCGCTTCGCCTTCGCCTGGCACAATGCCGAGAGCGCGCCGGACGACGTCGACGAGGACAGCCGGGGCAACGAATGGCTGCTGATCCGCCTCGCCGACGGCAAGGTGCTGGCCAAGGCCGAGACCGACTACTTCTACACGGCGACGCTCACCGCCAACCGGCAATGGGAGCAGGCCATCTGGTCGCCCGACGCCCGCCTGGTGCTGCGCCGCTACGAGACGCGCTATTCGTTCGACGCGCTGACGCTGTATCGCCTCGAGGGAGACACGCTCGCCGGACAGGTGGACCTCAGCAAGATCGTGGACGGCGCGGTGCGCAGCGCGCTGAAGAAGCTCGGCCGCCCGGTCGAGGATCACGTGGTGGCGACCGGCAACAAGGCGACGCTGCGCAATGACGGCACGCTGCGCATCGCCGCCATCGGCTCGGTGATCAAGAAACCGGAAACCGACGTGAGCTTCGCGTTGGTGATCAAGACGACGGCCAGCAAAGGCGGGCTCGCCGCACGGCTGGTCTCGATCAAGCGGCTGCCGGATGACGAGTAGCGGGCGGGCGTGGCGCGGCGACACGCACAGTCGTCATGCCGCGAAGGCGGGCATCCAGTATTCCGTGAGAGCGCCGTTGTCGTGAAGAGAAGCCATGGATTACTGGGTCCCCCGGTCAAGCCGGGGGACGACGCCCAGTGTGTCGCGACGCCGCAATCACCGCGAATTTACAACCTCTTTACGCCCGATCAGTGCGAAAGCGCACTGCGCGGCTTGTCCTTGCCGGCGTAAATCCTACACTTCGCAGGAGCAAGCCCATCGGGGGGCAGACCATGGAATTCGGCGCCGCTGTCGTCAGCGTGTTCTCCAAATACGCCATCTTCTCCGGCCGCGCACCGCGCTCGGAATACTGGTGGTTCATCCTGTTCTACATGATCGTGTCGGTGGTCGCCGAGATCGGCGACAAGATGGGGCTGAGCTTCGGCCTGCTTGGCGCGATCTGGACCTTCGCCACCCTGATCCCGACCATCGCGGTGTCGACGCGGCGGCTGCACGACATCGACCGCTCCGGCTGGTGGCAGCTCATCGCCTTCATCCCGATCGTCGGCTGGATCATCCTCATCATCTGGTTCACCCGCGTCGGCACCAACGGGGCTAACCGCTTCGGCCCGGATCCATTCGCCGGCGCCGCGGGCGCGCCGGCGGCGCCCGCGCAGGCCTGACGAGACAGGCAAGCGCTTAAGGCTTCAGGCGCACGGTTTCCATCACACGGGTTCTCTCGCAGACAACTGGCAAAAGGGGCGACCATGGACTTCGGAACTGCCGTCAAAACCTGCTTCTCCAAATACGCCACCTTCTCCGGACGCGCGCCGCGCTCGGAATATTGGTGGTTCACGCTGGCCGTGGTGATCGTCAATGTCGTGCTGCGGCTCGTCGATCACTTGGCGTTCGAGGAAGCCGGCGTGCTCTCAGGCTTGTGGTCGCTGGCGATCCTGCTCCCCTCGCTCGCCGTGGGCGCGCGGCGGCTGCACGACCTCGACCGCACCGGCTGGTGGCTGCTGCTGATCTTCGTGCCGATCCTCGGCTGGATCATCCTGCTCATCTGGGACTGCACGCCCGGCACCAAGGGCGCGAACCAGTACGGGCCGGATCCGCTGGGCTGAGCGGGCGTCAGAAGACAGAGGACAGAGCGGCTCGCATCTGACTCTGACTACTGATCCCTGATCACTGCTTCCTGGCTGGCCGTCCGCCTTTGGCGCCATTGCGGCGCGCGGCTGCGGCTTTTGCCGCGGACGTGGCGGCGCCGGCGCGCGCCGCCCGCAGCCGGTCCATATAGGCCCTGGTGCCGAATAGTCCGGCGAGCAGACCGGGCACGCTGAGATCGACATCGAGCCGATCCCAGCGCAGGCCGAAGCCGAGCCCGAGAAGCTCGACACGCGACAACTCGGCATCGCTTGCGTTCTCCAAGCCCTGCGCTTTGCGCGCCGGGAAGGCGAAGCTGCATCCATTCGTCAACTCGACATGCACGCGGCCAGTCCGGCGGTCGTAATGCGCCGCGCGTGCGCGCGGATCGTGGCGGAGCGAACCTGCGCCGCGGCGCTCCGCCTCCGCGATCATCACCTCGACGTCATCGCCCACGAATTCTCCTCCACATCGCGATCAACCGTGTCCGCTCGCGTTGCGCCTCCGCGATCAGCCGCCGCAGGTCGCCGCGGCTGATACCCGCGACCCAATCGAGCGCCACGCCGTGCGGCCCTTCCAGCACAATCTTCGCTTCGCCGCCCTGACCGAAGACATGGACGTGCGGCGGGCTGTGATCATTGGGAAAGATCACGAACCGGAAGCCATGGGCGCGATGCACCGTGACCATTAAAATAACCCATCAATGTTAGGTTTTCAATACCGATCGCTTGGTGCAAAGATGTTCGAAACCATCAATTTGTTCTTGTCTTGTTCTTTTCTAACGAGGCGTGTAGACTGACGCAATACGCGTGACCGCGTGCCGCCCCATGTGGCCATTCCGACGCAAACCCCTGCTCGATGACGACACCGCGTCCTGGCACGCGGCGAATTTCGCCTGGCTGATTGCGGAGTTCGGGAGCGAGAGCTTCATCGCTCAGGACCTGCTGCTGCCGCACGCGAAAATGCTGCGGCTTAACGGTGAGGAGGACCACGCCTACGCGCTACGTGTCCTCGAGCAAGTCAAAGAGGACTGCAGCATGGGGCCGAGCTGGCCGGTCACGCTCGTGGCCGACGACGATCCGGCTGCACAAGGAAATTTGCCGGAGGATTCGCCCGTGTCCGGCGAATACAATCAGGGCACCTTCCTGCTGACCGACGAGGCCGCACAGATCACCTATGCGCCGGCGTTGCTGGGCAACCCGCAGCGCCTGGTCACCGTCTTCGCGCATGAGCTTGCGCACTACCTGCTGACGACCTGCCAAAGCCAGCCACCGTGCACGGTCGATGAGCGCGAGATGCTCATCGATCTCACCGGCGTGTTCCTCGGGTTCGGCGTGTTCATGGCCAACAGCGTGTTCAGCTTCGAGAGCCCGGATAAATGGTGGAATCTCGGCCGCAGCGGCTATCTGCCGGAAGAGGGTCTTGTGTTCGCGCTCGCTTTGTTCATCGCGGCGAAACGGATTCCGGCAAAGGAGGTTACGCCCTATCTGAAGCCGCATCTCGCCAAGCAGATCAAGCACGCGCTGCGCGACCTGGCGCGCGAGCCGCGCTGGCTCAATCAGGTGAAGGCGAAGCTGGCGGTCGCTGATTGAGAGCCGCCCTGGACTTTCCCGCGCGGCTCGGCGACGCTGAGCACGGCGGCGGCCTAAGCGCCGCGCGCGGGGGCGGTTCGGCATGAGCAGCGGCAGTACGACCGTTGCGGCGGGGCGAAGGCCGGCCGGCAAGCTCGTGCGCTTCGTCTTGACTGTCGCCGTCGCCACAGTGCTCGGGCCGCTCATCGGCGGCATCGTCTTCGCGCTCGTTCAGATCTTCCAGGTCAGCGGCTTCGAGCAGGGTGCCCTGGCGCAGGCCCCGATCACGCTCGATGACATCAAGGGCCTGCTGTTCGTGGTCATGCGAGAGACAATATGAAAGACACCGGCGTCTCGATCTGGCTCCTGCTGATCCTCGCGCTGAACTTCGCCATCTCCTGGTGGAACGCGCGCAGCTGCGGGCGCGCCTGGGAGGAGTCGAAAGCGGTCGGCGGCATGATCCGCTTCATCGTCTGGTGCGCCGCGGTGCAGAGCGCGATCGGCTTCTCTTCGGTGTTCCTGTTCCCGCTGATCTTCATCGCCAATGCCGCGTTCCCCGAATATTTCACCGACCAGTATGTGCAGGGCGCGATCAGCCTGTGGTACGTGACCATCATCTTCCCGGCGCTCGGCTCGGGCTTCGTCATCACCATCGAGAGCTGGATCGTCGCCTACCGCGAGCGGCGGCTGATGAATATCGGGGTCGCCGCCTGGAACACCTTCGCGCAGGTGCACAACACCATCGGCGCGATCAACGATTTCGGCCCGGCGCTGAAAGCCGTCGGCGAGCTGTTCACCGACGCGATCAAGGGCCGCGGCAGCGCCAAGGACAAGGCGGCGACGATCGGGCTGATGATCATGGTGCTGATCGTGGTGATCGCCATCGCCGCCGGCGCCATCCTCACCGCGGTGCTGATCAAGCGCTATGCCGGCACGGTGCCGCTGCCGCAGCGGCCGGTTGCGGCGCAGGCGCATGGACAGGCGGCATAGGCGCCGGACTCGCCACAAGCATTGACCTCATCCTGAGGAGCGTCGCGAAGCGACGCGTCTCGTCCGCCTACGCGCAAGCGCTTCGGCGGGACTCCGAGCGTGACCTCGCCGTAGCTCGAAGAGCGAAGGCGGGAAGGATGGCCGCGAGTCGCAAGCTCGCCGCGCTTCGGCCTGATGGTTCGAGACGCCGCACTGCGTGCGGCTCCTCACCATGAGGGTAAACGTTAGCGCGCTGCACTCAGGACCATCTGCGCCGCCGCTTGTCCTGCGAGGCGACCAAGCACCGTCGCGCTGAGCAAACCATTGCCGGAGAGATAACCCGCGGCATTCGTTCCCGAGACGCCGCTTGCGGCGCCGCCGGCGGCGAACAGATTGGGAAACAGCGTGCCGTCGGGGCGCTTGACGCGGCCGCTCGCATCGACGGCGAGGCCGCCCTGGGTGTGGAACAGTGCGCCGGTCACCTTCACCGCATGGAACGGCGGGACGCAGCGGTGCTCCGGCGTAAACGCGCGGCCGAAGCGATCCCTCGCGCTGTGTGCCTTGCAGCGCTCGGCCTCGTCCCATTCGACGCGCAGCGCGTCGGCCGGAACGCGCATGCGCGCGGCGAGCACGTCGATGCTCTGCGCCGTGAGAAGCGCGCCGGCACGCTCGGCGTCACGGAAATCCTCGAACTGGCGCGCGACCTTGGCGATGCGCGCATCGAACACATTCCAGGCGATCCCGCCGCTCTGGCGCAGCACGTGCGCGGCCTGCTCGGAATAGCCGTGCGTCTCGTCGCCGAAGCGCCGGCCGTGCGCATTCACCTGGATGCCGCCCTGCATGATCACCGCCCAGGTGATGAGGATGTTGTGCGGCGTCGCCACCGAGCCGTGACCCTGATAGGCGCCGAGATGCGCGAGCGCGGCGCCGAGCGCATGGCCCCAGATCAGCGCCTCGCCCTGATTGCCGGGATGCCCGAAATAGAGTGCATCGGCCATTTCCGGGATATGCTTGCGCACCAGCATCGGGTTGCCGCCATAGCCGTTGCAGGCGAGCACGAGCGCCGCGCAACCGATGTGCTCTTCGCTGTCATCTGTGTGCGTCAACGCGACGCCCAGCATGCGACCGCTGGCGTCGGCGAACAAAGTCTCGGCTCGGCATCCGGTGAGAATGGTGATGTCGCTTGCTTCCGCCGCAACGCGCAGGCGATCGATCAGCTCGCGGCCGCTGCGCGTCGGCAGGCCGTGCATGCGCAACGCCGAATGGCCGGGATAGTTGAAATTGTCGACGAGCTCGAACGGCAGACCATGGCGGTCGGCGAGCCATTCGACGAGCGGCGCGGCGCCGCGCGCCAGCGCTTCGACGAGCGCGAGGTCGTTTTCGCCTTGGGCCTTCGCCTGGATGTCGGCGGCAAAGCGCGCGGGATCATCGTCGATCCCTTTCGCCCGCTGAAAGCGGGTGCCGGCGGCAGGGATGAGGCCGGCGGAGAGCGCGGTGGACCCCGCGGGCACCGCGTCACGCTCGATCACGAGCGGCTCGACGCCCGCTTCCTTCGCCGCCAGCGCCGCGCACAGGCCGGCGGCACCGGCGCCGATGATGAGCAGCGGCACCCGCGTGGCGAAGGTTTGCGGAGAAAAGTCGACGGCGGCCATCACAGCAGTCTAGCGGATGATTAATCCGCTGAAACTTGATGCACCCGTTATTTGACCGCCAAGCCGCCAGCCGGCGGCTGCACTGACAGCTTGGCATTGAAGTCGTCGAATTTCTTCTTCCTGCGCGGGGAAGTTTTTGCGGCCTGCCCTACCGCTTCGCGAATGCGCCTGACGGCCTCGGTATTCTGCGCGTAGCCCCACAGCCTGGCGCTCCAAAAGGCATAATCCAGCCAATCGCCACCCCATTCGGGAACAGCGTGTGAAGCTTTGTCGCCCCAACCGACATAATCGCCATCGTTGAGGCCGAAGGACCGCTCGACGTCGCCAAGCTGCTCGATGAGCTTCGCCGCCTCCGCGGCGAGCGCCGGCTGCCGCAGCGGCGCAAATTTCTCGAATGCGAGATAGACCTCGTAGGGCGTCGCCGCACCCTCGACGTCCTGCGCGATGGTCTTCCAGGCGGCCCGCATGTTTCCGGCATGGAGATATTCATTGGCCATGGTCACCAGGACGCCATGGCCGGCGTTACGCGCGATCTCGGCGGCGCGCGCCATGTCCGCGGATGCTTCGGCGGAATCGCCAATGCTGCCGTAGAGCCGCGCGAGGCGGCTGCAGAATTGCACGATTTTTTCGGCGGCGAGCCAGGTGGACGGCTTTTTGCCGGCGACCTCGGCTTTCATCAGATCGAGAACCTTGCGGGCTTCCGCTTTATCGGTCTGCGCCAGCGATTCGACCGAGGTGAACCGCTCGTCGACCATGGGACGATCGCGAGACGACGCGCCTTGCGCCTCTGCGTTCGGCGGATCGGTCTTCTCGATCAGCTCCACGAGCCGCGCGACACCGTCCCACCAGAGCGCATCGCTCTTCTCCCGCGCCCGCCCGCTCATCTTATCGGCGAGTGCCCGGCGCTGGCGCTCCTTATTCAACCGCCGGGCCCTGCTCAAGAGCGCCTGCCGATTCTTCGCCGACAGCTTCGACAGCAGCGCCGAAGGAAGCCGTACCGGCGCCTCAGCCCCCATGCGCACCACCCGGTCGAGATCCTCGACGCTCCAGGAGACCGTGGGACCGATGGCGAAACGCTCGATGCCGAAGCGCCAGCCCGCCTCGACAAAGGCCGCGCGATCGACAGCAACGATCTGCAGCCCGGCCTGCTTGAGCTTCTCCAGCACATCGCGCTCGGCCTGAAAATTGGCCGCGCTGCAGGATTGCGCCGCCGCATCCGCCCAGGCGATGAGGCGCGCGTGCGCCGCGCCTGGCAGCGTGTTGTTCTCGACCGAGAACGTCACCGGGTAGGAAATCGAGAACATCATGTTGACGAAACGCGCGCGCTGATCGAACCGATAGGCCAGCGCGTCGATCAGCGGCGCTTCGACGGCGGCCATCTTGTCCGAGTCCCGCAGCATCAGCTCCGCCGCGGCATCGATGCCGCCGCGGAGATCGCCGATGCCGGCGAACGCGCCGTAAACCTGCGTGAGCGACGACGGACCGCCGATCCAGCGCATGTAGAAGTGCTTGGGCTCGGTGAATGCGTTTTGCGTGCTGAACAACTGATGGAATCCGCCATAGGCGGCTGCGAGCCATTCGTAGAGGCCGCCCCGGCTCGCCGCGCGCAGATCGCGATAGAGATCGCTCTGCAGGAACGCCTGCACATGCGCCGGATCGCGAAACAGGAATGGCACGTCCATCAAGCCAAGCGTGCCGGAGCCGTATTCACTCCGGCTGGCAACGTCGATCGTCAACGCCGCCTTGTCGTCCCGCCGTTCGTCGCTGGAGTCGAGAATGAGCTTGAGGTCGTGGATGTGGAGGCCCTTGGCGCCGTCGCGCAGGGCCACGGCGCAGTTCTTTACCGCCGCGCCCTCCAACGGAGAATATTTCACCACGACGACCGTTTCGCCGCGCGCCGGCGAGATCACGACCAGGCCGGCGAGCGCGAGAGCACCGATGACGCGCGCCCGGAGAAGGCCGGGAGCGCGCGGGGCAATTTTCCGTCCGCTCTGGCTTTGGACGATTAGCATCTTGGCACCGCGTCGGTGCCTCCACCGACAATAAGATCGCCCAACGCCCGCTGCGTTACCGACCGAGGCCGGTGATGTCGCTCTGATTGTTGCGCCGCTTGTTCCCTTTCCGGCGGTTCGTGCTCGACTGCTGGTCGTCGGGTGGCGGCTGCACCATGCCGTTGAGCACATCGACCGGATTGGGATTGCCAAAGAAGTTGTCTTGGCTCTTCGCGGCCAAGCGCCGCTTCAGCCGCTCACGCAACGACATCGGCTTGCCGTTGGGCTGGCAGCCGGAGCGGGCCATCTGATCCACAATCCAGTCTTCGCTCAGCGCGTGCGGCTGCAGACGCGCGCGCATGCCGCGACAATCCGCAGCGTGCTCGGCGGTCGTGGCAGGCTTCGACGCGTCGAATGGACTGGGAAACAGATTGCCGCCCGACGGTGCTGCAAGATTGGGCGCCGGCAGCTGCGGCATCTCGATCTGCGGCATGTTGTTCGCCATGTTGCCCAGATCGTTGAGCAGCGGGCCAGCCGCATTGAGAACCGCGATGCCCGCATTGATCGCGCCGCCGACATCGTAGCCGCCGCCACCACCGCCGTTGCGATAGCGGACGCCGCCGCCACCCATGCCGCAGTTGCTGTAATTCGCGCCGTAGCCGTTGCCGCAGGCCAGCGCGTCATCCGCGGCCCACACCATGCCAAATACAAGACCGGCCGCGCTGAGCGCGGCCGTCATGAACGCCTTTCCATGTTCGAAACGCATTGTCGCCCCCGAAGCCAATGCCTGGGTTTTTCGCGGCATTGGCGAACCCCATGGAACTATAGCGGGGGGCCATGCGGCGACAATATCAACGGACGCTTCCGAGCCCGAAAATCAGCAGGCCCCGACAACGCGCGCAGGTGGCAAAGCCGATTTTCATCCCGCGGAAATTTGCCCAACCCTCGGGCGGCCGTCTCCTACTGCGCAATCTCGATCTGCACCTTGCTGGTGAGCTCGCGCCAATGCGCAAGCTCACTGGTGAGCCACTGCTGCGCCTCATCGAGGGACGCATTCGGCACAAGGTTGAAGTTCTGCGTCTTGAATTTCTCGAGCACGTCCGGCGACTGCATCGCTCGGGACTTCAACCTGCCGCGGCTTAGGATCGCGCGGCGCTTCGTGCCGCGCATCATTCGCAGTAACGCCGCCCGTTGAAATTGAAGCAGCGCGGCCCGCCGGATGAGGAAGCCGAGGGCTCGGCGCGCGCGCGTTGCGTCGGCGCCGCCGCCCGCTTCGGGACCGGAACCGACCGCTGGCATCTTCCGTCGACGAGCGCAAACCCGGCATCACAGACCGTGGCCACGCAGCGCTCGCCGTCGGCGTGGAAGCCGCGCTCGCAAACCAGCGGACAGATGCGCGTCGTCTTCATGCGCACCGCATCGATCGCGTCGGCGCTGGCGAGCCTGGTTTCGATCTGCATCCCGGCGTGCCGGTTGAACAGCTCGAGCCCCTGCCGCAAGGCCGGCGTCCATTCACCGTCGGCCGATCCGGAATAACAGCCGACGCGCCGCAGCTCACCCTGCAGCGACTTGATCATGTCGATCGGATTCTGCGGCGCAGGTGGCGGAGCCTGCTCCAGCCGCGCCTGCTGCTGGGGCTGCGGCGCCGCTTGCTGCACCGGCTGAGCCTGTTGCGCCTGCTGTTGTGCTTCCCGCTCGCGTTGCTTTGCGGCCTGCTCGGCCGCCGCCCGCTCGGCCTGCTGCCGCGCCTGCTCTTGCTGCCTGGTCTGCTCGCGCGCCTTCGCTTGCTCATCGGCGGCGCGCTGGCGCGCCAGCGCATCGACGCGTTGCCGCGCGTCATCGAGTTCCCTCCTCCGCGCCGCCTCGGCCTCGCGCTGCTGCCGCGCGGCCTCTTCCTTCTGCGCGGCGACGAGCGCATCGATGCGCGCCTGCGCGGTCGTGCGCAACTCCGCCGGACAGAGACCGGCGCAATCCTTGACGAAGGCAGCAAGCGCGAGCGGGTCGCTGCCGGCCTGCGCGAGCTTGTCGGCATAGGCCTGCCGCTCGTGCACGACATAAGCGGCGACGCCGCCGATCAGCACGAGGAGCGCCGCGGCAGTCGCGAGCAGCGGACGCAGCCAACGCGGTTTCGACGGCTGCGTCGCCGGCTTGCTGACCATGACCGTCGGCGCGTCCGCAGCGTCGGGAGACCGCCCGAGCAACGCATCGCGCACCGCGCTGATCGAGGTCGGCCGCTTGCTCTCGTCGACCTGCAACATGCTGTCGATGAGCGCGAGCAGCTGCGGCGAATATTTACCCGCCGCGGCGACGCTCGCCGGCGACATTGGATCGTTGCGCAGACGCTGCAGCGACACCGGCGGCGACGTGCCGGTGACGCAGCGATAGGCGACGGCGCCGAGCGCATAGATGTCGCTCCAGGGGCCATGCTGGCCGCCGGCGCCCCACTGCTCCGGCGGCGTGTAGCCGCCAGCCGCGATCGCCGTGATGCTCCGGCTGTGGCGGCCGAGATAGCTGCGCGCTGCGCCGAAATCGATCAGCACCGGCGTGCCGTCATCGCGCAGGATGATGTTGTCCGGCTTGATGTCGCGATGCAGCGTCGCGCGATCATGCACGACCTCGAGGCCGTCGAGCAGGCCGAGCAGAATCTGGCGCAGCTCCGGCTCGAGCAGCGGCGCGGCGTTGATCCGCCGCGTCAGCGTCTGGCCCTGCACATAGTCCTGGACGATGTAGCCAGTGCCGTTGGCTTTGAAGAAGCGGCGGACGGTGACGATGCTGTTGGCGCGGAAACGGGCCAGCGTGCGCGCCTCTTCGAGGAACGACTGCAGACCGGAAGAAAAGTCGTCTTCGTCGGCGCGCGATTTCGCGCTCACCGTCGCGTCGGACACGCGCACCGCGAGCTCGTTCGGGAAGTATTCCTTGATGGCGACGGCCTGGTCGAGCAGCGTGTCCTTGGCAAGATAGGTGATGCCGAAGCCGCCATGGCCCAGCACGGACTCGATCTCGAATTCCTGGAGCCGCGACCCCGGCGGGAGCGCGAAATAATGCTCGGCGTCGCCACTGGACGGAGTACGCTCGTCCACTTGTCCCCCACCCCCCATTGATTCCCGGCGCCGAAGCTTAATTCAGGGCGCTGCGGCATTCCACCGCATTCGCTCGCCCGCCATCGCCGGGAAGTTCCATGCGGGGTACGCGCTTAAGGCGAGCCCTGCAGCTGCGCCATGCAGGCTTTGAGCCGGCGCACCGGATCGGCGCCGCCCCATCTGGCGAACTCGGCCCGGCCGACCCGCTCCAGTTGCTCATGCGTGTATTCGCCGGCGAACAGCGGCTTGGTGCCGCCGAGGATAAGAAGCGCGACGCTGATATTGGCATTGTGTCCGATATCGAGCGCGTTGACGGCGGCGCCGTTCATGACCGGCTCACCACCCTTGCCCAGGAGCTCCTGGATGAAGGCGATGGAGCCTTCACCGAAACCCTGCGCCGGACCGGCGTCGCCGACGATGCCGTAGACCAGCCGCTGCTCGCCGCCGATGAAGGTCGCGGCGATGACCACGTCGCCAATGCGCACATTCCCGATCGATCCGCCGGGCAGGACGAAGAAGGGAACCTTCTCGGGGTCGACATAGCGCTCCGCGTGGCACTCGCTCGGCGCGACATCCTGCGGATATTGCTGCGCATGCAGATTGTTCAGCGTGGTGGCCGAAATGAAATAGCCGGGGAAGAGCGCGCGCGGCCCATAGGTGCACGGATAACCGGCCTTGGTCGGCGGGACGATGTCGCGCTTGAACACGGCGGAGAGCGCGCCGGCATGGAACATGTAGTAGTCGTGCTTCGGCTTGACGCGCGCGGCAATCGCATTGAGGTCGGACGAGGCCACCTGATGGTCGCGAATGAGCGACCACAGCGTGCCCCACTGGCGGACCAGGTCGGTGCCGCCGAGCTTCTTGCCGTCCCTGAACACCTTGATGCCGCCGCTCGCAAACTCGTCGAGCGCGCAGACGCCGGAGATGTCGTAGACCGCGCCGCTCGGCTTGATCGTGCAGCGTCCGCGGCCGTGCGGATCTTCGGGATGGTAGGAGCGCGGGCTGCCGTCGGCGTCGACATGCAGCACGCGGATGACGGAGAACAACTCGTGGATCCCGCGCGTGCTCTCCGACGTCGGGTTGACCAGCACGGAATGCGAGCGCTCCTCGCGCGCATGCGGGCCCTTGAGCAACAGCCGGTAATTGCGCATGCCGCAGACCACGCGGCCGGCGTGCTGCCTGGCGGGCGCAAGCGTGGCGATGGTCTCCTGGTCGTCCTCGTTGAGCTGGCGGACGATATCATCGAGCACGCGCGGGCTGGGCAGCGACGGGCGCGGTCGCTGGTCGATCGGCGGCGGCCCGACCGGCCGGTCGTCGCCCGTCGGTGCATCGTCGGCGCGCGCGCCGTGAACGGCCGCTAACGTCACGGCGATCACGAGCGTGGCGACCGCCGTGCCGAGCTTGCGGACAATGGAATGACGTCGCATCGATTGCGCCAGGCGCCCCCTGCTCCGATTTCTAGCGGGGCGAGGGCTGCTGGGCAATGATCGCTGGAGGGCTGCGCATTTCGCGCAGCCGTCCTATGATTGCCCAGCGAGAGGTGTGCAGTCCGGGGGCTAAATGCGATCCATCGCGGCTCGAGCGTTGCTTTTGCTGTTCTGCGCCACCGCCATGTCCTCGGTGGCTTTCGCGGATTCCGCGCCGACGGAAGAGCCGCCGACGCCCGCCAAACCGCGCGACGATCGCCTGCGCATACCGCCGCAGCCGACGCACGATTTCACTTTTCTTCAGGGCTGCTGGTATACCGACCGATATCGAGAAAACCCGAACAGCCCAGGTCTCGTGGTCGACCATTTTTGCTTCAATGCGAGAGGTCACGGCACGATGAACAGTCCGGTGTACTTCAATGACGGGCGTTTGCGACGCAACTGCCGGGCCGCGGTGACGGCCCGGTTCGAACGAAACCGACTGACATTCGCCGCGGCGCCGGGCATCTGCTCCGACGGGCACCAGTTTTCCGCCAGCTTTCTAGACTGTACGCCGAGCGACGACGGGGTCGCCGCCTGCAGCGGGCGCATCGCATCGTCGCGCTATCACGTTAATCTGCATCACTCCGATAACGAACGATAAGAAGCGCAGGAGACGAGCGAAATGCGTGCGGTTATTGTGCTTGGCGCACTACTGCTACTCGCATGCGCTCGCTTCGCACCTACGGCGGCGCTGGCGGATGCGTCACCCACAGAAGCACCGCCGGCACCGGTGAAGCCCCGCGATGACCGGCTACGCATGCCGACGCAGCCGACCAGGGACTTCTCGTTTCTGCAAGGCTGCTGGCGCACCGACCGCTACAAGGAGTGGGCGCAGGCGCCCGGTTATGTGTATCAGCGACTATGCTTCGACGAGCACGGCCAGGGCACCATGACCGCCGTCGTGCTCGACAACGGCGGCAGTATTGTCAGAACCTGCGGAAGCCACGCGGTTGCGCGCTATGAAGGGGCGAAGCTTGCCTTCGCCAACCGGCCGAAGATCTGCTCCGACGGCCATCGCGCCGCTGGCGATCATCTCGATTGCACGCAAGGCAGCGAAGGGCTCGCATTCTGCAGCGGGCGCATCGCCGGCTATCACTACAGTGTCAACCTTCACCGGCAGCCTTAGAGCGAGGTAGCTTCCGGGATCATACGCTAGCCCGAACCCGGGCAAAGCGCAGGCTGGTGCCGCCGAGGGTGATCACGTCGCCATCGGAGAGCTGCTGTTTTTGCACGGCCTGACCGTTGACGCGCGCGCCGTTGACCTCGGACTTGTTCTCGAGCTGGAAAGTCCCGTCTCCGAGGAGGTGCAACACCGCATGCAGCCGCGACACGGTGTTGTCGCTGATGACGATCTCGTTGTCGGGCGCCCGTCCGATGCGCGCGCGCTGCGTCGCGACAGAATAGACGGCGCCATTGGTGGTGTCCTGCAGCACGGCAAGAGCCACGGGCGTGTGTTCAGCATCAGGAGTTCTCGCCGCGTCGGGAATTGTCGCAACGCCCCGGCGTCGGGTGCCGATGACGAGACCTGCGATCAGCGCAAGCAGGATCAAGCCCGCGGCAACAACATAAAGCTGATATTGCTGCCAGACATAGGCCGCGGTCTGCTCGGCGGTGGCGGCGGGAAATGGCACGGCCGCGCTGAGCTGCGCGGTGCTGTCGCCATAGCTGAAGGCGACGTGCAGGATCGCCGCCGGCTCCCAGAAATAGTGCAGCCGCTGCGCGATGGGAAACACGGCTGTGCCGCCGCTGTCGAGGATCGCGTAAGGGTTCCTGACAAATGGCTCGATCTCAGCTGCGCCAATGGCTTGGCCGCCCGTCCGCTCGGCCAGAGCGACGAGCGCGTTGCGGTCCGCCGGCCGATCGCTGTCGATCAGGATGAAGGTGATAGCGACACCATTTTTCAGCGCCAGATCGGCGATCGTGCTCGTGCAGACGTCGCAGCCGTCGCCGTCGCGCTCGCCATTCGCCTTCACATCGTTGCGCAGAGGCGGCTGCGAGTGGCCGTCGGAAAATACGAAGAGGCCTCGGCGCTGCGCCGGAAGCGAGGACACCGCCTCGATCCCCGTCCGCAGCACCACCGCGAGGCTCGGCTCCACATCCTCCGGCGTCGTCACCCCAAGCGCCGTGGCGAGCTCGTCGAGATTGCGCGGAACCAGCAAGCGCATCTCGCTTCCATAAACTGCGAAGGCCATGGGCACGTGCGACGGCTTGCTCACGCCCAGCATCAAGCCGAGGGCCATCTGACTGGCGATGCCGTCCAGCCGGTTTTTTCCGGAGATGTCGAACAAGGAGAGGATGCGCGTCTCGTCTCCGGGCGCGGGATAAGGCTGGACCTCAGGCACGCCGAGCGACTGTCCGTCGATGTCGGCCGTGATCTCCTTGAGTGGCGTTTGCAGCGGCTTGAGGAAGCGCCAGCGCACGACCGCCTGATCGCTGCTCACCTTCACGTCGGCAATGAGGCCATCCTTCTCGATCACGGACGGCGTCGGATCGGCGGCGAGCACCGCGGCCGAGCACAGCACGGCGAAGCAGACGCCAGCGAACGCACGGTCGAGCCTGATTAACGGCATTTGCTGGCCTCGAACCTATTGCAAGTTGATGGGCTGCTGGCTGAGCGGATCCTGCAGCAAGGGCTGCGTCTGGATCTGCGGCTGCTGAATGATGACGGATTGCTGCAGTTGCTGCTGCTGCGGCGTCGGGAAGTACTGCCGTTGAAATTCGAGGAATTGCTGACGCTGCGAGATCTTGTTGTCGATCACGTTGTAGACCTTGTTCCGCGCGCTCATCATGTCGTTTTCGGTTTGCGAGATGCTTCTGTACTCGTTGATGGCGCCGTAGGTGCGGCCAATATTTTCAATGCCGCTGCCAGCGTTCTTATCGACGAGCTTCACCGCACTGCCGATTGCCTGGACCTGGTATTGTCGCATTTCCTCGGGTGTCTTCGCCTCGAAAGCCTTTTGCATGTTTTCCGAATAGTCCGCCACCGCACCCAATTTGTCGCCGAGGACCGGACCGATTTTTTCGCCGAGAAGCTTTTTGTCGCCGAAAGCCTCTGGGGCTGCTTTGGCAAAGTCCGAAGCGGCTTTGACTGCTGACGTCGTTGATTCCCAATATTTCCCTTGCTGGTATTTCTGGACGGACTCCAGCGTGTCGGTCGCGCCAGAGACGACGGAAACGCCGCGCTCGGCCATACCAGGGGGCTTCTCAACGTTCGGTAATGGCGGATTGCCGTCCCTCCAGTTCGTATAGCCGTCGTAAGCTTTCTGCATCTTCTCCGCCGTCTCATATGTCTTGAGTGAATACTCTCCGCCACTCGAGACGGTCTTGCCGATATTGATCGGAGTCTCCAAAGCCGCGCCGGCTTCAGGTTTTGCTGCCGCGGTTTGCCCGGCGCGCGCAGCGCCGCTCTCACCGGAGGCTCCAGGCGGAGCAGCGCTGCCGGCGGCGGATGTCCCGGCCGCGCTGGCTGAGCCTTCGGCCGATGCCGCGCCGGGCGGCGATTCCCCGCGCGATCCGAAGAGCTTGTTGGCGGATTCAACCGTGGCGTAGGCCTTATCGCCGATCCCGCGCCCCGTCTGCCAGGCCTCCGCGACCGCGACCGCGGGCGCATATTTGGTCGTCTTGGCGAAGTCGGCGGCCGTGTCGAGCCCCCGCGTTGCGATGGTCACTTCCCCAAATCGCCTCGCCATTGTGAAATTGGAAACGCACATGCCTCCCACACATGTCGAGTTGTCGCGGTCGACCTTGGCCATCAGATCCTGCGTGTCGGTCTTCACCTTCTGAAGCGAATCGAGCTGCTTCTGCGCGACAGCCGGATCGAAATTCTTGGCCATCTGCTCCGCGCGATCGAGATTCGCCTGCCGGTCCGGCGAGAGCTGATCGCGCGTGATCTGCCCCGACCGGATCGCCTGCTCGTCCTGCATCGCCTTGTTCATGTCGGTATTGTTCATCTGCGAGGAGAAGCTCGGCGGCTTCGCGGCTCCGGGAGGCTGTGCCGCTTGTCCTGTCTGCGTTGTGCCCGGTCCGCCGGAGCCCGGCGCACCGCCACCACCCGCGCCCGCGGGCGCGTCGCGCATCCCGGGGTCACCCGGTGTTCCAGCGCCGGGCTGACCAGGGGCCGGGGCGCGATCCAGCGACGCTGAGCCCGACGGTTGGCCTGGAGACGCAGGCTGCCCCGGTGTTGTCGTTTGACCCGCTGCTCCCGGCGTCTGCCCCGATGGCGACGAACCGCCGCCCGATGGCGCGGCGTTGTCGGCAGTCGGTGTGCTCGTTCCCGGCGTGGACGCTCGCACATCCGGCGACGCTGGCGTAGATGCGGTCGGCGTATTGACCGTCGGTGTGCCCGCCGATGGCGTGTTGACTGTCGGTGTGTTGACCGTTGGCGTGCCCGCCGCCGGCGTGTTCACCGTCGGTGTGTTGACCGTTGGCGTGCTCGCCGCCGGTGTGTTCACCGTGGGTGTGTTGACTGTCGGCGTGGTCACCGCAGGTGTGCCGGGCGAGGCCGCCAGTGGTGTCGTGCCCGCATCTCCGGCAACCGGCTGACCGCCGCCTCCGCCTGCATCGGGGGACTGGCCAGGCGGCGGTGCCGACTGACCCGGCGTATCGGCGCCAGGTGACTGTCCGGGCGTTGCCGTCTGAGCCGGCGTTGCCGGCGCCTGATCCGGCGTCGCGGGCGCCTGGCTCGGCGTTGTCGTCTGCGTCGGTGCCGTTGCCGGGGGCGGCTGGCTCGCAGACGGAGCGCCGCCGGAGCTCGGTGGCTGCATGCTGGGTGGTGGCGCCATGGAGGCACCGGTCGACGTTTGCGGCGCGAAGCCGCCGGTCATCGACGGCGGCGCCGAAGCGAAACTGATCCGGCCGGGCGAGACCGACGGAAGACTGAAGCCGCCGCCCGACGGCGCACCGAGGCCTCCGCCTCCGCCGCCACCCGGCGCACCAAGACCACCACCTCCGCCGCCGGCACCGAGACCCGCGCTGCCGCCGCCGGGCATACCGACACCACCGCCTGCGCCGCTAGCACCGACACCCGCGCTGCCGCCGCCACCAGGCATACCGACACCACCGCTTCCACCAGCAGCGCCGAGGCCGGCGCTGCCACCACCAGGCATGCCGAGGCCACCGCCGCTCGCGCTCGCGCCGAGTCCGGCGCTGCCGCCACCGGGCGCGCCGACACCGCCCGTACCACTCGCACCGAGGCCCGCGCTGCCGCCACCCGGCGCACCAACACCACCTGCACCGCTGGCGCCGAGACCCGCCGCGCCACCACGGCCAGGAATGCCCGCGCCTCCGCTCGCGCCACCAGCACCCGCCGACCCGCCACCGGCCGCACCAAGTCCAGCCGATCCGCCGCCGGCTGCGCCACTCGCACCACTACGACCGGGAGCGCCGGCTCCGCCGGCACTGCCGCCAGGCGCACCAGCACTCGCCGATCCCGGAGCACCGGCGCCGCCGCTCGCACCTGAGCCGCCCGCTGCACCGGCGCTACCGCCGGGAGCACCGGCTCCGCCCGACCCCGCAGCGCCGCCACCCGATGCACCGCGTGGGCTCGCGCCGCTCGCACTTCCACCGGGCGTACCGCTGCCTTGTCCACTGCCGGCGGCCGATGCGGTGGCACTCGAACCACCGCGACCTGAACCGCCCGCGCCGCCGGGCGCGCCACTTTGGCCCGCGCCGCTCTGCCCTGCTCCGCTTTGGCTCGCTCCGCTTTGGCCCGTTCCACTTTGGCCTGCTCCGCCTTGGCTCGCTCCGCCTTGGCCGCTTCCACCGGAAGCGCTCGCACCGGAGCGCGATGCCACGCTGGAGCCGGCGCCCGATGCCGCTCCGGAAAAGCCGCGCATCGCGCCGGTCATCGAACCCATCGCGCGCGCAAGATTGACTCGGCCGGGACCGCCGACGGCGCCGCCGGATCTGCCGGAGGTCCCGCCGGGCGAACCGCCGCCGGCCACTCCACCCGGCGCACCCGATCCTCGCGCGGCCGAAGCGCCGCTGGCTCCGCCAGGCGCACCACCCGGTGTCCCGGCACTCTGTGCACCGCCAGGTGTGCCGGCACTCTGAGCGCCGCCTGGTGTACCGGAACTCGATCCGCCGCCCGGCGCACCAGCGGCACCGTCTTGCGCAGCGCCCGCACCCGCAGGTCCGCGGCCCGGCGTCGCGCCCGGAGATTGTCCACCACCCGGCGCCGCCGTTGCGCTCCCTCCCGCAGCCGGCGCAGCACCGGCGCCAGGCGCAACACTCGCACTACGACCCGCAGCACCGGGCGCGCCCGCACTGCCACCGGGTGCACCGGCACTGCCACCACTCGGTGCGGCGCCCGCACCTGCGGGACCACGACCCGGAGTCACGCCGGGCGCTTGTCCTCCGCCAGGCGTCGCCGTCGCGGTCGGCGAACCGCCGGCGCCAGGCGCAACACTCGCACGACGACCCGCAGCGCCGGGCGCGCTGGCACTGCCGCCGGGTGCACCGGCACTGCCACCGCTCGGTGCGGCGCCCGCACCTGCGGGACCACGACCTGGAGTCGCGCCGTGCGATTGTCCGCCGCCGGGCGCCGCCGTCGCGACACTTCCCGGCGCCGGCGAAGCACCAGCACCCGACGCGCCACTTGCGCCACGACCGGGAGCACCGGGTGAGCCGGAACTGCCGCCGGGCGCGCTGCCGGGACCAGCTCCACTGGGACCGCTTGCGCCACCGGGCGCAGCACTCGCGCCAGCGCCACCACTCGGCGTGCCGCCCGCAGGATTCCCGCCAGCGCCCGCACCACTCGGCGCACCGGCGGGCCCGCTTGCGCCTCCACCGAGACCTTCGCCGAGGCGCGCGAGCTGATCGGGCGCGCTCGTACCCGGCGCTGCGGGACCGTGCGCCGGTGGCGTCGCGGCCTGTCGCGGCCGGCCGCGTGCGTCGCCACTGCCCGGTGCCGCGCGTCCGCCGCCCCCGCGCAGCGATGCGGCGAGCTGACGCGCGGTTTCATCCCACACGCGCTGCTCGATCTGGCGCACATGCGCATCCGCTTGCGCGCGTTCACTCGGTTGATAGGTCAGATTGGCGATCTGACCCTCACGAATGCGCTCGGCAAGCTCGTTGCGCACATAGGCTTCGGACTCTTGCGTCAGTTCCTGATCGGACGGCTGGTCGCCGGTGCCTCGCGCCGCTGACGGCACACTCGCGTGACCACCAGGCTGCGCGGGCGCAGCCTGCTCGCGCGACGGCTGTGGCCCCTGTTGCGCCTGTTGCGCCTGCGGCGGCCGCTCGCGCTGTTGCGCCTGCTCCCGTTGTGCCTGCTCGCGTTGTGCAGCAGCCGCTGATTGCTCGCGTTGCACGGTAGCGGCCGCTTGTTCGCGTTGCGGCTGAGCGTGGGTGTCGCGGTCGGACGCTCGACCGGGCGCCCCCGTCCCGCGTGGGTTGCGCCCGGACGGCGAGGCATTATCCGAGACGACATCGCTGCCGGTGCCGCCTTGCTCCTGATAGCGGCCGTTGACGTCGGCGGTGCCGTAGCTCGAGGACGGCGGACCGACATGGCCGACCGGACCGAAATTGCGCAGATACGGCCGCCGTCCCTCGCGTGCCGCCGGGTTGGGCAGGATCTTGTTCGGCGGTGGCGCGGAAAAATCGAACTGCGTGCGCGTCGAGCTGTAACGCTTGGTTTCCGTGTCCTCCTGCGCCAGCGCCGGCCGGCTCGCAGCGGCGATGAGACAGGCGCAAATGAGGAGCGACGATGTCGATCGCACGGCGTTGCTCCTCACCGCAGCCCGAAGACGAAGGGCACGCCCTGCGCCGTCATGTAGAAGGTGAAATTGGAAGCCTTGGCGATCTCGGCCTTGCTCACTTTGGGAAAGGTCAGATTGCCGAAATAGATTTTCTCCCGGCTGGTCTTTTCCAATTGGCCTTTGACCGGCAGCGCTTCATCGTAAAGCCAATTGATCGTCTGCCCGTTGCCGTGCGGTTGAAACACCGCCAAAGCGACCCAATCGAAATTGAGCACATCGCGCTCGACGCGCGCGCGCGCGCTGGGATTGATCTGCACGCTCATGTAGTCGACGGAAAATGTATAGCCGTCGCCGACATCACGGCAGGTCACGGTCGCGGTGATGAGCACCCACTGATTGCCGCCATTGGCCGCGCGCAGCGGCTCGCCGCCAGCCCTGCCGGGGCACGATCCGATGACGGTACCGGAATTGACGAGCCAGTAGGACTTCTCCTGCGCTGGCGCGGGCGTGCACAGCAGCGCCATGAACAGCAACAGGGAGCGCGCCGTCGTCCGACGCAACGCGCGGATGTCGTATCCCCACAAAGCCAATCCCACCCTCCGCAGATTCATCGATCCTAGCGAATCTTCAAAGTCCCGTCAGCCGCCACGCGCAGTTCCGCCGCGCGCAGCCTGGCCTCCTGCCCAGGTTCCCGCCGCACCAGCGCCTTAGGCGCGATCGCATGCGTGCCCTCCCGATCGATGACCGTGCCGGTCACCTGGACCTGCTCGTCAGTCGGACGGTCGATGACGTAATCGACGAAGTACGAGCCGGTCTTCACGTCCGGGGCGATCCAAACCTCGATGCCGCCGCGCGAACTGCCGAAGGAGTCGACGCTCAAGCGCGCCTTTTCGCCGGGGAAGTCGCAAAGGCAGCGATTGGTCTTGCGCCAGTAATATTCGTTGCCGGCCGGATCAGTGACGTGGAGATCCACATTGATCGCCTTGTCCCACTGGATCTCAACCAGCAGGAAGTTCTTCCCCATCTCCACCTGACACTGGTTGAGGCCCTGCTTGCACACATTGAGGTTCGCCTGGGTGTCGCGGATTTGCTTCACGTCCTGATTCTGCTTGCGGACCTTCTCCTCGACCTCGCGAACTTGCTTGAGCTTGGTGTCGAGCTCCTTGCTCTTCTCCGCGAGCACCTTCTTGGTCTCCGTCAGCTCTTGCGAGACGTCCTTCTTGTAATAGGGGAACAGGATCACTGAGACCATGATGAAGGCGCCGAGCGCCGAGGCGAACATGTCGAGCACCGACATGCTGAAGATTTCGATGTTGCGGTGGGGCCGGCGCATGGCGCGCGCTCACCGCTCGGCCGGCCGGATGGTGGCCACACCATCGGCACTCAGGCGAATGACGGCCACGTCGACCGAACGTTTAGCTTCCGTCAGCGCCACCTCCGGCAAGGCCCGCACGCCGCTGCTGCGATCGAGCAGCCAACCCTTGACCGGCACGGTGTCCGGCAGCGCGTTGCAGGTGCCGCCGGCGCGGTACTGGACTTTGTATTCGCCGGGCTCCGCCTCCGGATTCTGCCAGACCTCGATGCCGGGGCCGTAGACCATGTCGATGCTGAGCTCGGCCTTGGACGGCGGATTCTTGCGTTTGGCGTAGTAGAATTCGCGCTGCTTGGCGTCGGTGATGTACATGTCGACGTCGCAGGATTCCTCCCACTCCATGGCGATCACCAGGAACACTTTCGCCAGCACCGCCTGACAGGCCGCCATGGTCGACTTGCAGGCGACCAGCGCGGTGCGGAACTCGCTGCCCTTCTTGATCTCCTCCTGCTGCTTGCGGCTCGTCTCCTCGGAGCGAATGCGCTCAGCCTCCGCCTTACCGAGCTGCACCTCGGTCTTCTTGATGTTGTCGCGGGCCTGCTCGAGCTGCTTCTGCTGGTTGTAATAGGGAAACAGGATCACCGAGACCATGATGAAGGCGCCGAGCGCCGAGGCGAACATGTCGAGCACCGACATGCTGAAGATTTCGATGTTGCGAAGCGGCCTGCGCACTGCCGTCCCTCAGTGCAAATGCAAGAGCGCGGCGGCGGTGGCAGCGCCTGCACCGAGAACGAGCAGCGCTGCCGCGATCCAGCGCGTTCTGCCGCCGCGCGATGCGCCGGCGGCAATGGGCGCGGAGGCGATGCCTGCGGCGGAGGCCCGCGCGACGATCAAGGTGCAGTTGTCCTGACGGCTCTTTTTCCGATCCTGCACGGCGTTGAGGAGGAGCCAGGCGATCAGCTCGGCATCGGCACCGCTCGCCGAGCTGATGGTCGCGGCGATCTGCTGCTCATCGAGCGTGAGGATTCCGTCGGAGCTCAGCAGCACGAGATCGTCGGGCTCGAGGCGCTCCGGCTCGGGATGACTGTCGACGAGCGGGATCTTCGGCTCGCCCATCACCGCCGACTGCAGGATGTTGCCGGAGGGAGCCCCCTCGCCGGCGAATTGACGCAGCGAATGATCCTCGTTGAGACGACGGAGCTCACCGCGCCGATAAAGCCACAGCGGCGAGTCGCCGACGCTGATCCAGCTCACGCCGCCGGCGGCAAGATGCGCGGCGACCACCGTCGTCCCCATGCCGGCGCTGTTGTCCGGATCTAAGCGCTGCGCCGCCGCGATCGCCTCATTGGCGCGGGTGAGCGCGCCGCCGAGTGCGTCGGCGAGGCTCGTGCCCTCGGCACGCAGCGAGCGGAACGCGGCGACAAACGTGTCGGCAGCGATCTTGCTGGCGAGCGCGCCGGCGGCGTGCCCGCCCATGCCATCCGCGAGCAGCAGCAGCCAACCGCCTTCTCCGTCGAGCCGGCAGAGCCGAAAGGAATCCTGCTGATCGGTGCGCCCGCCCTTGATGGCCGCGCCGAACACAGCCCTGCCCCCGGCAGGAGCGCCCTGCTGCGGCGCTGCTGTCACCAGCTGAAGTCCTCGCCGCAGAGCGGGACAAAGCGCAGCTGTGTGCGCCCGATGCTGATGATCTCGCCGCCCTTGAGCGGCGTCGGCGCCAGCACGACGTCGTCACCGAGATAAGTGAGATTGCGCGCTTCGCCGGGCTGCAGGAAGAAGCGCCGCGAACGCGGATCGTAGACGATCACCGTATGCTTCTCGCGATGGATTTCCTGATCGCCGAAATCGAGGCAGATCTTCTGGCTGGCATCGCGGCCGATGGAATTGGCGCCGGCCCCGAGCTCGCACGAGCGCCCCCGGCCCGGGCCCTCGACGATCACGAGCCATCCGACGACCGGATCGTCTCCACCGCTCGCGTCCTCCTCGGCGCCCGCCGCGGCCGTATCGGCGGCACGCGGCGCCGCAAAGAAACGGGTCTTCTCATCGTCGTCGTCGTGGCCCCGTGAAACGGGGGGACGTCCGGCAGTCTTGTCGCGGTCATCACGCTGCCGCGCCGGATGTGAATCGCGCGCCGGCCACGGCAGCCGCGGGCGCGGCGTCCCGCGACTGTCGGAACTCGGCTCTTTTTTGCCGCTCGGCGCGGTTTTGGCGTCCTTCGGCATCATGACGGTGCGCATGTCATCGTCGGCCGGCCGCTTTGCCTCAGGGACGGGCGCGGTCTTGTCGTCGGTGGGCGGACGCTTGCTGGTCATGGAGGTCCCCTCGGGGTTTCGGCAGAGCACTTACTTGGCGACGTAAAGCCGGTTGATCAGGTTATCGAGGCAATATTGTCCGGCGAGGTTGAGCGCGTGCTCCTCCTTCGACTGGATGATGTTCTGCAGCAGCACCAGCACCGAGGCCATCACCAAGGCGAGGAAGGTGCCATTGAAGGACACGGCGAGCATGCCGGTCACGGTGGTGAGCAGGTTCGGATCGGCGACATGCTCGGGGGCGCCGGCAAATTCGAGCGCACGGCCGATGCCGACGACAGTGCCTATGAAGCCGAGCGAGGGAATGACCCAGCAGATATAGCGGATCATGTTGTAACGAAGATCGACCTCATGCAGGAACATCTCGACGCTGGTGTTCATCAGCGACGCGCTCTGCGCGGTCGACAGGCTCGCCTGGAATTGCAGGATGCAGCGGTCGATCAGCCGCGGCAGGAAGCAGCGGTTGCGATCGGCGCTGCCTTTGAGCTGCTTGTAGATATCCGGCAGATCGTCCGCCTGCAGGATCACGCGCGGATCTTCCGGCAGATAGCTTTTGCGCAACTGGCGCATCTCGGCGCGGGCGGAGGCGATGCGCACGGCGATCTCGCCGAGACCCATGGCGAAGGCGATCCACATGCCGTTCTGCACCGAGAACGGATAGGTGTGGCCGCGATCAAGCAGCGTGTGCGCCCAATCATCGCTCAGCGTGTAATAGAGAATGAGGATGATGCCGACGCCAGCGGCGACGGATACCACCGCGACCCAGGGCCGCCAGCTTTCGAAGCTCTTGAGCTCTTCCATTATCAGGGCTCGTTCTTGCGTTTGACGATTTCACCAGTCTCCGGATTGCGCTCGATCTTGATGCGCGCCGAAGCACCGACGGCGCGCTGCAGCAGCGCAGCGACCGTGGTGATGAAGGCGCCAAGCCGCACCTCGTCATCGGCGCCGACCTGCGCGCGCTCGACGCGCTTCCATCCATCCGCGGCACGCAGAAACGTGCCGTTCTGGCTGCGCATATCCTCGATCAGATAGCGGTCGCTGCCGAGCACGGCGAGCTTGCCGTGGGTGCGCGAGACGCTTTTGTCCTCCAAGACGATGCGCGGCTGGCTTGGATCCGGGTCGCGTCCAATCAGATATTCCACGATGCATCCCTCACAAAGATAGCTGCCGCAGTCATCGATCGCGCACGGAGGCGATCAATGTGTTTCCGCCCCTCGGCGAACCACCGTACCCGCATCAATCGTCGAAGCTGGTCCCGCTGGTGATGCTGCAGGTCGGCGTCGAGGCGCTGATGTTGGTGGCGGCGTAAAGCCGGCCGTTCATCCCGTGGTGCACGAGGCCGGGCGCGCCACCCTCCTTGCCGTAGGTCACGGCCGCGGTGCAACTGCTGAAGCCGCCGTCGAATTGGATGGTTACCCGACGCATGCCGCTCTCGAATTTGGTGGAGATCGTGATGGACCGCCCGTTGAAGGCGAGCTCGCCGTTGTAACGGACATTGGCGGTCTTGATCTCATTGCCGTCCGGACCGCGGCTGCGGCCGAGCTCGTTCACGATCTTCGAGCGCGAACCATGCATGCCGACCGCCTGACGCGCGGCACGCCGGAACACGCGTCCCTGGCTGCTGACGAAGATTTCGATTTGGCCGTGGACGATGCGATGCCGCGTGTCGCCGTCGACACCGCGCAAGTCCTTGCTTTCGCTATAGCTGACGCTGATGGTCTTGTTGTAGAGCGCCGGCGGCGCGGCGGCGAATGCTGCGATCGGCAGCGACGAGGCCGCGGCCGCAAACAGCGCGACGAATGACAAGCGTTTCATGATTCTTGAGAGCCGCGACCGGCTGGCCGCGACCGCTCCCCCCAATTGGCGTTCCCGACGCGGATTATGATGCAGGTTTGCCTGGGCCGGGCAAGGGCCGAGCACATGCGCACACATATAAAGAGTAACTTCGAGTACCCAGCGCCGGCGATCAGCCGGCAACACCGTATTTCCGGAACAACTCGGGCGCGAATTTGAGGCCGAGGCCAGCGCCTGATGGAACCGCGATCTCGCCCTTCGCCGGCTGCGGCGGATCCTCGAATAAGCGTGCGGTCCAGGGCATGTATTCGACGACGAGCCCATTGGGCACGGCGGCGACGAGATGCACGTGGACCTCGGGCAGCAGGTGACTGGCCACCGGACGGCTGAAGGCTTCGGCCATGCCCGCGACCTTCATCCATTGCGTGATGCCGCCGACGCGCAAGAGATCAATCATGACGATGTCGACCGAATGGTGCGTCAGCGTCTGCCGATGCGGCTCGATGCCCCAGAGATATTCGCCGGCGCAGACTGGCGTCGCGAGCGCGCGCGCAATCTCCGCGAGGCCCTGGTAATCGTCGCAGCGCGTCGGATCTTCCAGCCAGCCGAGGCCGAGATCCTCGATGCGGCTGCCGATGGAAATCGTCTCGTGCACGTTCCAGCGCTGATTGATGTCGACCATCAGGTTGGTGTCGGGGCCGACGGCGTCGCGCACGATGCGGATGCGTTCGATCTCCTGCGCCGGGTTGAGGCCCTCGACCGCCATCTGCGTCTTGATCTGGCGGTAGCCTTTCTCCACCAGCCTGGCGGCGGCGGCGGCGAGCTTGTCGGTCGGCGTGGTGCGCGAGAGCGCGCCTGAGGCATAAGCCGGGACCTTGTCGCGCAGACCGCCGAGCAGCCGCGCGAGCGGCACACCAAAAGCCTTGCCGCGAATGTCCCACAGCGCGGTGTCGAGCGCCGAGACCGCAAGATTGACCAGCCCCGCGGGCCCGCACGCTGCTGAGGCAGCGCGAAGCTTCGCCGTCACCGCCTCGGTGCGCAGCGGGTCTTCGCCGACGATCAGCGCGCCGAACTCCTCGAGCAATGTCTTCAGCGTGCGCGCGACCTTGCCGGCGAAGGTGGTGACGCCGATACCCTCAATGCCGTCGTCCGTCGTCACCTGCACGCAGAAGAACTCCTGCAGCATGCCTTTCATCGGCATGGCGCCGACCAACGGCTCGTCTGGCGGCAGGCGGACGAAATTGATGGTGACCCGTTGGATTTTCATTTTGTCCTTCCTTAGTCCGACTGCCTCTCCGTAGTCATGCCCCGCGAAAGCGGGGCATCCAGCACTCGCAGACGTCGCGGCTCTTGTTGCAACGGTGCGGGTTACTGGGTCCCCCGGTCAAGCCGGGGGACGACGCTTAAGCCACACGCAGCTTCTCCAGAATCTTTTCATCCGGCTCGACGCCGAGCCCCGGCCCTTGCGGCACCGCGACATGCCCGTCCTTCGGCTCGTACCAATCGCCGAACGGGCTCTCGCTGAGATCGACATAAAGGCGCTCGAGCATCGGCGTGCGCGAGTGCGCCGCGAGCACATGCGCGGTGGCAATGAGGCCCGCGCCAAAATACGCCGAATGCGGCGCCACCGCGACGTTCGCCTTGTTCGCCATCATGAAGATGTCGCGCGCAATGGAGATGCCGCCGATCTTGGCGACGCTCGGCTGCACGTAATCGACCGCGCGGCTTTCGATCAGCCGCGCGAAATCGCTCGGCGTCAGCACATTCTCGCCGATGGCGACCGGCACGCCGGCGGCGCTCACCTGATGCGCGGCGGCGAAATCCTCCAGCGGCCACACCGGCTCCTCGATCCATTTAAGGCCGAGTGCGGTGAGCGGCGCGATCGCGGCGAGCGCCTCAGTGAGCGTCCACGGCGCATTGACGTCGACCATCAGCGGTCCGCCGCCGTTTTGCTGCAACACCTTCGCTGCGGCGGTGATTTGGTCGCGGCCGGTCTCGTGCACCTTGAGATGCTTGTAACCGCGCGCCAGCGCTTCCTCGCAGGTGCGCGCTACGATGCCGGCGTCATTATATTTGAGCAGGCTGGCGTAAGCCGGAATGCGATCGATGGGCGCGCCGCCAAGCAGCTTCCAGATCGGCTGTCCCCTCACCTTGCCGAGAATGTCCCACAGCGCGGTGTCGAGACCGGACAGCGCATACATCACCGGACCGGCGCGGCCGACGCCGTGCACGCGGTAGATCAACATCTGCATCAGCGCCGGGATATCCGTCGGATCGGCGCCGACGCAGGCCGGCGCGATCAGATTGTCGAGCAGCGACCTCCCCGCCAGCCAGACGCGATGCGGAAAGGCTTCGCCCCAGCCGGTGATGCCTTCGTCGGTCTCGACCTTGACCAGCAGCGTCTCGAAGGCGGAGCGGCCCTCGCCGGCGAATTTCGGCTGCGGCGCGCCGGCCTTGATCTGCTGGCGGTAGACGACCGCCGATACGCGCGTGATTTTCATTGCTCAACCTGACTGCCTCTCCGTCGTCATGCCCGGCCTTGTGCCGGGCATCCACGCCTTCTTTACAGAAGCTCAGCAAGAAAGACGTGGATGGCCGGGACAAGCCCGGCCATGACGGTGGAGAGCGTCCCCGAGGGAATGAGCCTTTTTGTTACGTGGGTTCAAGCCTATCATGGCATCAACCGGGCTCCATAGCCGACGCAAGCATAACAGCCCGGACGGAGGAGACGCGCCATGTCAGGAAACGACACCACCCATCCGTTCGTCACCAGGCGACGCGCGGTCACCGCGCTCGCGGGCGGCGTGAGCCTCATCGCCGCCCCAGCGGTGCTGCGGGCGCAGACACCACTCACGGTGCGCTTCGTGCAGCAGCGCGGACTGCTTTATCTCCCCGTCGACGAGATGGTGTCAGGCGGCATCCTGCAGCAGGAGGCGACCAAGCTCGGGCTCGGCAAGGTCGACGCCTCGGTGAAAACGCTCAGCGGGCCGGCGCCGGTGATCGATGCGCTCCTGTCCGCCTCGGCGGACTACGGCACCGCGGCGCTGCCGTCGCTGCTGACGCTCTGGGACCGCACCCATGGCACGCCGAACGAGGTGCGCGCCGTCGGCACCGTGTCGAACGGCGCCATGGTGCTCTACACCATCAATCCTAATGTGAAGTCGATCAAGGATTTCACCGACCAGGACCGCATCGCCGTTCCCTCGGTGCGCATCTCTTTCAACGCCATGATGCTGGAGATGGCAGCGGAGAAAATCTGGGGTGATCCGCACAAGCTCGACCACCTCACCGTCGGCCTCGGCCATTCCGATGCGGTGGCGGCGCTGTCCGCGGGCTACGGCAAGGCGTCGATCGATGCGCATATCGCGGTGCAGCCGTTCACCTCGCGCGGGCTGAAAATTCCCGGCGCGCATGTGATCGCCGACAGCCGCGAGGTGTTCGGCGGACCCTTGACGCAGATCACGCTGCTCGCCACCAAGCAGACCAAGGAGAAAGATCCGAAGCTGTTCCAGGCGGTCGCCAACGCGCTCGACGAGGCGATCAAGGTCGCCAACAAGGACAAGCACGCCGCCGCGGTGCTGTGGAAGAAGGCCAATAACGCCTCCGAGAGCATCGAGGAGTTGGTGACGCTGCTCGACGATCCCGGCTTCGAGTTCACCGCCGAGCCGCACCGCATCGCCTTCTTCGCTGCGTTCCTCAACCGTGTCGGCGGCATCAAGTCGAAGGTCGATGACTGGAAGCAGCTGTTCTGGGAGACGGCGTATAATCGCCAGGGGGATTAGCGGCCATGAGCGACAACCCGAACGCTTCCGGCGTCTCACGACGTCGGGTTCTCGCCGGCCTCACCGCCGCGCCAGTCTTGGCGGCGAGCGCGCAGCAGAGCGAAGCCCAGGCTGCGCCGGGGCAATGGACCCCGCAACAGGCGCAAGCCGCGCTCAAAGACGCCAAGGGCACCAAGCTCGTGCTGCTCGGCACCGCCGCCGGGCCGGTGCCGGGCCGCTCGCGGGAAATGACCTCGCATGTGATGCTGAGCAACGGGGCCGCCTATGTGCTCGATTGCGGCTTGGGCGTCACTAACCAGTACGCGCGCACTGGGATTCCGTTCGGCGCGATCAAATCGATTTTCATCACGCACCATCACGCCGACCATAATATTGAGTACGGGCCGCTGCTCATCGTCGGCTGGATCCAGGGCATGCATCCAACCGGCGTGCGCGCCTTCGGCCCGCCGCCGCTCAAGCAGATGACCGACGACTTGATGCGCGCCTACAAGCCGACCGTCGATTTCTGGGCTGAGGATTTCCACATGAAGCCACTGAGCGCGGTGACGGTGCAGGAGATCTCGGCCGCCGGCGCGGTGATGCAGGACGACAGCGTGAAAGTCAGCGCGATCGTCGTCGAGCATCCGCCGGTGAAGCCGGCGCTCGCCTACCGTTTCGACTTCAAGGACCGCTCGATCGCGTTCTCAGGCGACACCGCGCCACTCGATGCGGTCGCGCAACTGGCCAAAGGCGCCGACATCCTGGTGCACGAGACGATGTATGTGCCGGCGGTCGAAAAATACATCAAAGAGCAGATCGCCAAAGGCCGGCCGGTAAAGTTCGAGGCGTTCATGGCGCACATGAAAGCCGATCACACACCGGCGGAGGATGTCGGACGCATTGCCGCCGAGGCCGGTGTGAAGACACTGGTGCTGTCGCATCTCACCCCGGCGATCGACAGCATCGCCGACGACACCTGGCGCGCACCGGCGGCGAAGCACTTCAAGGGCGAGATCATCGTCGGCAAGGATTTGCTGGTGATCTGAGGCCGCTGGCGCAACACGCTGAATGCTCAGCGAACCGGCGCCGACAGCTCGTAATTGACGCAGTCCATCTTGATCTCGAACGGACCCATGAAGCCGAAGTCGCTGACGTAGCGGTACACCTTCTTATAGTAGGTCACCTGCGCGTTTCGCGGCTGCGCGCCGGCACGCTCGCTGCCGTTGGAAACCGTCTTTGACGACGTCTCGGTCAAGGTCAGCTTCTTCTCGGGGTTGGTCGCCAGCGTAAACACCATGATCTGCGCGAGACCGGAATTGCCGTCCGCCGCCTTGGCCACTTCGATGATCGCGTCGGTGGCATCGCCGAAGGCCAGATAGCGAAGCGTCGCCTGCTGATCGGCGAACGCCTTCGGCAAGAGAACCAAACGATCACGATTGAAGATGATGACCGCGCTATCGTGGAAGACGGGAAGGACGCCCTTGCAGCCGTAATTCCAGGCGCTGGCGAACGCTTGAGGCGGCGCAATCATCAAGGCCAAAACGGCGGCACTAGCCGCGGCCAGTTGCAAGAATTTGCGGCACGGCAACTTCATGATTGTCCCTATCTCGCGCGAACGTTATCACGCCGTGCGATCTATGCCAGCAAGCGCGACGACGTTACTTTTCTTCCGTTTTCGTGGTGCTGCTGTGGCCGCCGAGTCTGCGGGTGCCATTAACGCCGGTGCCGGAACGATAGAAAGTGGTCAGCGCTTGCGCGCTGCCCAACGCCGCCAGAGAAAAAAACCGACTGCCAGGACAATCACAACCGCGGCGACGATGAGCGCGCCGATGCCGACACGATCGATCAGTTCGCCGATCTTTTTGAGGTCCTTGCCGAGATAGAACGCGGCAAGCGACCAGGTCAGCACCCACAACGCGCCGCCGATGGCGTTGAAAGTGAGAAATCGCCACCAGCGCATGCCCAGAATGCCGGCGACGATGCCGTTGAGCTGGCGCAGCACGGCAAAGAAGCGTGCGAAGCAAACCGCCAGCGCATCGTGGCGGGCAAAGACCGCTTCGACCTTTTCGAGGCGCGCATGCGTGATGCCGATGCGCGCGCCATAGCGCACGATGAGCTGGCGGCCGAGCTTCCGCCCGAGAACGTAGCCAATATTATCGCCGACCACGGCGCCGACCCAGGCACCGAGGATCAGCCAGGGCAGTGAGATCTGCCCGCGTCCGGCCAGGATCGACGCGGAGATGATCAGCGACTCTCCCGGGAGCGGCATCCCGAAGGATTCCAGCGTCACCACCACCATGACGGTCAGCGCGCCGTAATCGTGAACCCAAGGGGCAAGCCAGCCCCAGAAATGATGAACGCCGGACATCCACGTCGCCCCGCAAACCGATATGCATCCCACACGTGAGGGCGCAAGGGGCAGAACTCAAGCGCGACGATTGAACCTCGCCGGCCTCAGGCCGTTAGGGTAACGGGGAGGTGTGACCGAGGCAGGCGAAAAGCGCCGCCTGCTCAGCGTTTATGATGGCCGCGCCGGACCTTCGCTCAGCGGCATCTCGCGCTGGCGAGCGGAAGCGAGCGGCCAGCGCGAGCATTAACGATGGCCGCGCCGGACCTTCGCTTCGCTCAGCGGCATCTCGCGCTGGCGAGCGGAAGCGAGCGGCCAGCGCGAGCATTAACGGTGGCCGCGCCGGACCTTCGCTTCGCTCAGCGGCGCGGCGTAATATCAGGCGAGCGCCTTCTTCACCCGCTCCTCGGTGAACGGTGCGTGACGCAGCCGCACCTTGGTCAATGCCATCAGTGCATTGGAGACCGCCGGCGTCACCGTCGGCGTCGCCATCTGGCCGACGCCGGTCGGATGATTGTCGGTCGGGATCACCGCGATGTGCAGCGGCGGCACATCGCGATTGCGCGACACAATGTAGTCGTAGAAGTTCGACTGCTCGACAGCGCCGTCCTTGATGCTGATGCGCTCCGTGAGCGCGAGCCCGATGCCGTAGACGAGGCTGCTCTGCGTCTGCGCCACCACATTGTCCGGCTGCACCGGAACGCCGCAGTCGATGGCGCACCAGATGTTGTGCAGCTTGACCTTGCCGCTCTTGCGATCGACCGAGAGCTCGACAACCGTCGCGATCTGCGTGCCGGAATAATCGATATAGGCGGCGCCGAGCGCAGTGCCCTCGCGTTTCTTGCTCCAATCCGCCATCTCGGCGGCGCGCTGCAACACCGCATGACCGCGCGGCGTCTTGGCGAGCAGCGCCAGGCGGTACGCCACCGGATCCATGTTGGCGCGGTAAGCAAGCTCGTCGACGAAAGTTTCAGTAGCGAACTTGTTGGCGGTGAAGCCGATGCCGCGCAACGGCGCGGTGCGAACGCCGGTGTCCTCGTAGACCTGCTCGACCAGCTGATGCGCGACGTCATAGCCCTTGGCGTCGGCGCCGAGCATGAGGATGAAGTCCTTCTTGCCGGCCTTGGCATAGCGCACGGGATCGATGAACGGCGTCACGCGGTCGCCGACCAGGCGATGATGCCAGGCCATGAGCTTGCCGGAGCCGTCGAAGCCGGCGCGCAGCAAATGCGCCGACAGCGGGCGGAAGCGGCCGTTGTGTACGTCATCCTCGCGCGTCCACATGCTCTTCACCGGACGCTTCACCACTTTCGACAGCAGCACCGCGTCGACGAGGAAGTCCATGTCGCGCGGCCCGCGGCGGCCGAAGCCGCCGCCGATCAGCGTGTCGTGCAGCGTGACCTTAGCGCGGTCGATGCCGAGCGCGTTGGCGGTCGCCTCGGCGGCGATGCTCTGGCTCTGCGTGCCGCACCAGACCTCGGCGCTGTCGCCCGCGGGCGACACGGAGGCGACGCCGTTCAGCGGCTCCATCTGCGCGTGATAGGCATAGTCGCAGAGATATTCCTGCTCGAAAGTGGCGGCCGCCTTCGGCATCTCGGTGCGCACATCGCCGAGCTTGAACCAGTCCGTCGCCTGCGCATTCGGATCGCGCGCGGTGGCGGCGAAGGTCGCCAAACCCTTGTCGCTGTCGAAGCCCCAGGCCTTGCCGTCCTTGCTCCAGCGCACCGAGCGCTCGACGATGTTGCGTCCGGCAAACGCGGCCCACGGCGTCTCGGCGACGACACCGACGCCATAGGGCAATGCGACGGCTTTCACGACGCCCTTGATGGCGACGACCTTGGCCTCGTCGAAGCCTTCCGGCTTAGCGCCTTCGACCGGCGCGCGCAGCACCGCGCCATAGAGCATGCCAGGCAGCTGCGTATCGATCGAATATTTGGCGCTGCCATTGACCTTGAGCGGCAGCTCGGCGCGCATCACGTCCTTGGTGATCAACCGGAATTGCGAAGGCTTCTTCAGCTCCTCCGGCTTGACCTCCGGCGCTTGCGCCGGGATTTCCGCCTTGGCGGCGATCTCGCCATAACCGAGCTTGCGGCCCGACTTCGCATGCACGACGACGCTTGGCTCGGTCGTGAGCTCCGCTGCGGGCACGCCGAGTTGCTTCGCCGCATTGTCGATGAGCACGCGTCGGACTTGGGCGCCGAACACGCGCAGCTTGTTGTAGTAGCTGGTCACCGCGTTGGAGCCGGCGGTATACATCAAGCCGCCGAAGCCGGGATTGCCGTAGATCGCCTCATTCACCGGCGCCGGCACGATGCGCACCTTGTCCCAGTCGGCGTCGAGCTCTTCGGCGAGGATCAGCGGCAGCGAGGTCATCGACCCCTGCCCCATCTCGGTCGCCGCCGACATGATGGTGATGGTGCCATCGGGCGCGATGCTCACCCACGGGCTCATCGCCTGACCGCTGCGCTCGGCAGCGATTACCGCTGCGTCCGCTTGGCCGCGCAACGCGACGGCAAAGGACAGTCCGGCAGCGCCGATCATCACCTGACGGCGCGACAATGACATAGCGGAAGCGCTGATTGGCTTGTTCATCTCACGCCTCCCCCGCCGCGCGTTCGACCGCTTTCACGATGCGGGCATAGGTGCCGCAGCGGCAGATATTGGTGCTCATATGCTCGACGATCTCCTCGCGCGTCGGCTTAGGATTGTGCTTGAGCAGATCGGCGGCGCTCATGATCTGACCGGACTGGCAGTAGCCGCATTGCGGCACGCGTTCGGCGAGCCAGGCCTTCTGCACCGGATGCGAGCTGTCGGCCGACAGGCCTTCAATGGTGGTGACCGCCTTGCCGGAAATCTCCGACACCTGCGTCTGACAGGAGAAGGCGCGCTTGCCGTCGATATGCACCATGCAGGCGCCGCACAGGCCGGCGCCGCAGCCGAACTTGGTGCCGGTGAGCTTGAGGCCCTCGCGGATCACCCACAGGAGCGGCGTGTCCGGCGGCGCATCGGTGCTGACCGATTTTCCATTGACGGTAAAGCGTGTCGCCATGATGCGACCTCCCCGGCTGGCGAGGCGGCGTCGCAGGCGCATGCAGCGATCCGCAAGCGGGACCGCGTCCGCTCCCGGAACGCGTCAGACCCCGTTTTGATCGTCTTGCTTTGCAACACGGCATCCGCATCTCGGATTTTGTCGTGTGCAAGACTTTCAGGACAAGACTTGCGCAATCGACGCATACGGCAGGAACCGCGTCAAGCACCGCCGCGCGGCACCGCGATCAAGCTGACGCGAGGTCATCGACGCGCCCGCGCGCGATGATTTTTCCCGCACTGCAGCAGCCGCATCGTGCGGCCTGCCGTCGCATGGCGAAACCTTTCTTCTCAAGGTCAGATTAGGAGTCTGGGTAAGTCCGCCATCAGCGGCGGACCACATCCCGTCCGAGGGGCGACTCTTCCTTCGCGTCACCAGGCCAGGCCTGGTGCGAGCACGAGAGTCCGTCCCCATGGCAACAGCCCGCCCAATCGCGTCGACCCCATCCAATTCCGAGCGCTGGATCCAACTGGTCCTCGGCATCATCTGCATGGCCAGCGTCGCCAACCTGCAATATGGCTGGACGCTGTTCGTGCTGCCCATCCAGCATCAATGGGGCTGGACCAAAGCCGAAATCCAGGTCGCCTTCACCATCTTCATCCTGCTCGAAACCTGGCTGGTGCCCTTCGAGGGCGCGATCGTCGACCGCATCGGTCCGCGCTGGGTGGTGCTCGCCGGCGGCTTCTGCACCTTGATCGCGTGGACGATCAACTCCTACGCCACGTCGCTGTTCATGCTTTACGTCGGCGGCGCCGTCGCCGGCATCGGCGCCGGCGCGGTCTACGGCACCTGCGTCGGCAATGCGCTGAAGTGGTTCCCCGACAAGCGCGGGCTGTGCGGCGGGCTCACCGCCGCGGGCTTCGGCGCTGGAGCCGCGATCACCATCGCGCCGATCCGCGCGATGATCCAAAGCCACGGTTACCAGCACACCTTCCTGGTGTTTGCCATCATCTATGGCGTTATCGTCATCATCGTCTCCAACTTCATCCGCGCTCCCGGCGCGCAGGAGGCGATCCCGACGGCGAAGATCAAGGTGGCGCAAGGCGCGGTGGACCTGCCGCCCTCGCAAGCGGTGCGCTCGCCGATCTTCTGGATCATGTATCTGATGTTCTTCCTGGTCGCCGCCGGCGGCCTGATGTCGGCGGCGCAGCTCGCCCCGATCGCCAAGGAGCGCGGCATCTCCGACGCCATGGTCACGCTGTTCGGCATCACCACCCCGGCGATCGTGGCGGCGCTCACCGCGCACAACATCACCAACGGCGTCGGCCGGCCGCTCAACGGCTGGATCTCCGATCACATCGGACGCGCCAACATGATGGGTATCGCCTTCGGCATCGAGGCGCTGTGCCTGATCGCCTTCGGCTTCTTCGGCACGACGCCGATCGGCTTCATCATCACCGACGCGCTGGTGTTCCTGTTCTGGGGCGACATCTTCAGCCTGTTCGCCGCCACCGTCGGCGACGCGTTCGGCCGCCAGTATGTGACGGTCAATTACGGCATCATGTACACGGCCAAGGGCGTCGCCTCGCTGCTGGTGCCGCTCGGCAACGTGCTGACGCATTACACCGGCAGCTGGCACGCGGTGTACATCGTCGGTTGCGGCATGAACGTGGTCGCCGCGCTGCTCGGCTTCTTCGTGCTGCGGCCGGTGATCAAGGCACGGCTGCTGCCGCCAGAGCAGATCGCGCAGAAGCCGGTGCAGGCCATGGCGTAGCGAGGGCCTCGCGCAGATGCCCACAGACGTCGCGTTCGCATTGGCCCGCAGGCAGCGGAAGATCCGCGCACGAGCCTGGAGCGCGCGCGTGTTGCTGGTTTTCCTCGCCTTGTGGGTCGTGCAGCTCGCCGCTGTGTCGCTGTCGCCGGCCTATGCCCAGGCGCTCGACGATTTCGCCTGGCGTCTCTATCGCTGAGCCGCGGCCGCCGCGGCTCAGTCCTCTCAGGCGTTGGCGCCGTGGATGGCATCGATGACCGCGGCGGTGACGTCCCCGGTGCGCGCTTTGCCGCCGAGGTCCGGCGTGTGGAAACGCTTATCCGCCGTCACCCGCTCGATCGCGCGCATCAGCCGATCGCCAGCGCTTTTCTCGCCGATATGCTCGAGCAGCATCACCGAGGACCAGAAGGTGCCGATCGGGTTGGCCACGCCCTTGCCCATGATGTCGAAGGCCGAGCCGTGGATCGGCTCGAACATCGAGGGGAAGGTCCGTTCCGGATTGATGTTGCCGGTGGGCGCGATGCCGAGCGAGCCGGCGAGCGCGGCGGCGAGATCGGACAGGATGTCGGCGTGCAGATTGGTGGCGACGATGGTGTCGAGCGTCTGCGGCCGCATCACCATGCGCATGGTCATGGCGTCGACCAGCATCTTGTCCCAGGTGACGTCGGGAAATTCCTTGGCGATCTGCACGGCGATCTCATCCCACATCACCATGGCGTGACGCTGCGCGTTGGACTTGGTGACTACCGTGAGCAGCTTGCGCGGCCGTGAACGCGCGAGACGAAAGGCGAAGCGCATCACCCGCTCGACACCGGCGCGGGTGAACATGGCGACGTCGGTCGCCGCTTCGAGCGGCGAGCCTTGGTGCACGCGGCCGCCCACGCCGGCATATTCGCCCTCCGAGTTCTCGCGCACAATGACCCAGTCGAGCTCCTTGTCGGTAACGTTGCGCAGCGGCGAGGTGATGCCGGGCAGGATGCGGGTCGGACGCACATTCGCGTACTGATCGAACGGCTGGCAGATCGCGAGCCGCAACCCCCACAGCGTGATGTGATCGGGGATTTCCGGATGACCCGCCGAGCCGAACAGAATTGCGTCGTGATGGCGGATCGCATCGCGGCCGTCCTCCGGCATCATGCGGCCATTCTTCTTGTAATATTCGCCGCCCCAATCGAAGTGATCGAATGCAAAGGCGAAGCCGCCGTCGCGCTTGGCGATGGCATTCATCACCTCGACACCGGCGGCGACGACCTCGGTGCCGATGCCGTCACCGGGAATGGCCGCGATCTTGTAGTGTTTCATGGGGAGACGCTCTGTCTGCTGGACTGCATTTGCGCAAGGCATTGAAGCAACGGCGACGACCCGTGCAGAGTCTGCCGGAACACGCCGCCGAACCCGCTCGTTATATCCGGCGTCGCCGCCAAGGCCAGCCCCTAGATCTAATGACCGACCACCCGCCGTCCCCGCATGTCGATATCGATCGGTTTTGCCGGACGCTCGCCAGCGAGACGCCGGACGCGGTGGTCTATGCCGACGCCGAGGGCAACGTGCAGTTCTGGAATCGCGGCGCCGAGCGCATTTTCGGGTTCACTGAGAGCGAGATGCTCGGGCAATCGCTCAACGCGATCATCCCGCCGCCGCTGCGCAAACGGCACTGGGACGGCTATGCGCAAACCATGCGCACCGGCGTGACGCGCTATGGCGCCGGCGATATCCTGGCGGTGCCGGCCTTGCGCAAGGACGGCACGCGCATCTCGATCGAGTTCACCATCGTGCCGTTTCACGACGAAGCGGGACGGATGCTCGGCGTGGCGGCAACGCTGCGCGACGTGAGCAAGCGCTTTGAGGAGACCAAGGCGTTACGCAGCGAAATCGCGGACTTGCGCAAGCGATTGCACAGCCCCTAGCGGAACCTTTTGTTGTGTCGCGCATCAAAAGGTCCCGACGGAGTGGTTAAAACAACAACCCAGGAGACCCCATGGCCAACACATCGGCACCGTCCGGTCCGGACCTGACCAAGGGCATTTCCATCAATGATCTCGCCGATGGGCACATGCTCGCCGGCCATGTCGGCGACGAAGCCGTGCTGCTCGCGCGTCGCGGCAACGAGATTTTCGCCGTCGGCGCGACCTGCTCTCATTACGGCGGCCCCCTTGCCGAAGGTGTGATGGAGGGCGACGTCGTGCGCTGTCCCTGGCACCACGCCTGCTTCAGCCTGCGCACCGGCGAGGCGCTGCACGCGCCGGCGTTTAACGCCCTCGCCTGCTGGCAAGTCGAGCGCCGCGGCGACACCATCGTGGTGCAGAAGAAGAAAGCGGAGCCGGCACCGCGGCGGCGCGCCAAGACCGCCGGCCAGCCGGACAAGATCGTGATCGTCGGCGGCGGCGCCGCGGGATTTGCCGCGGCCGAGCGGCTGCGCCGCGAAGGCTGGCAGGGCAGCCTCACCATGCTCAGCGACGACGACACGGCGCCGGTCGATCGCCCGAATCTATCGAAGGACTATCTCGCCGGCAGCGCGCCGGAAGACTGGATCCCGCTGCGGCCGGACAGCTTCTATGCCGAGAACAACATCGCGCTGCGGCTCAAGGCGAGTGTCGCCAGCATCGATGCGAAGCAAAAGCAGGTCGCGCTCGCCGACGGCAGCCGCATCCCTTACGACCGCCTGCTGCTGGCGACCGGCGCCGAGCCGGTGCGCCTGCCGATCCCCGGCATGGACCAGCCGCATGTGTTCACGCTGCGCACGCTGCGCGACAGCCGGGCGATCATCGCCAAGGCGACGCAGGCGAAGCGCGCCGTGGTGATCGGCGCGAGCTTCATCGGCCTCGAGGTGGCCGCTTCGCTGCGCAACCGCAATGTCGAGGTGCATGTGGTGGCGCCGGAGCAGCGGCCGATGGAGCGCGTGCTCGGCCCGGAGATGGGCGACTTCGTGCGCGCGCTGCACGAGGAGCACGGCGTGAACTTCCATCTCGGCGACACGGCGAACGCCATCGACGGCAACAAGGTCGTGCTCAAGGGCGGCGGCACGCTCGAAGCCGACCTGGTGGTGGCCGGTGTCGGCGTGCGTCCGCGCATTCAACTCGCCGAGCAGGCCGGCATTGCCATCGACCGCGGCGTCGTGGTCGACGCTTATTTAGAAACGAAGGCGCCCGGCATCTTCGCCGCCGGCGACATCGCGCGCTGGCCGGATCCGCACAGCGGCGAGGCGATCCGCATCGAGCACTGGGTGGTGGCGGAGCGCCAGGGACAGACCGCCGCACTCAATTTAATGGGCGAGCGGCAGGCCTTCGACGCCGTGCCGTTCTTCTGGAGCCAGCATTACGACGTGCCGATCAACTATGTCGGCCACGCGGAAAAATGGGACAAAATCGACATCGAGGGCGACATCAAAGGCCGCGACTGCGTGCTGCGCTACCGCAAGGGCGGCAAGGTGCTGGCCGTGGCCTCGATCTATCGCGATGTCGATAGCCTGCGCGAGGAGATCAAGATGGAGCGGGCGGCGTGAGGCGGGTTAATCCGCTTTGATGTGCTCGGCCTGAATGATCGGCCGCCACTTTTCGATTTCCACCTGCTGCTGCGCGCGCAGGGCTTCCGGCGTCTGCTGCGCGGCCGGCGGAATATCCTGACCGATATTGGCCAAGCGCTTTCTTACGGCTGCATCCGCCAAGGCATCCCTGACCGCGGTATTGAGCTTGGCAATGACCGGCTGCGGCGTGCCCTTCGGCACCCAAAGGCCGTGCCATACGGCAACATGGAAATCCGGGAGGCCAGCTTCGTCGACTGTCGGAACCTCGGGCGAAGCCGTGAGCCGCTTGTCTGCGGTGACGGCATAGGCCCGCATCTGGCCGCTCTGGATGAATGACAGAGAATCCGCCGGCTGCGCGAATTTCATCGGCAGCCGTGCGGCCAAGACATCAGGCACCGTGGCGGAATCGCCGCCGCGATAGGCAGCGAAGCGGAAGTGCACACCGGTGATGCTTTGGAATTTAAGGCTGAGAAGCTGTCCGGCGCTGCCGGGACCGTTGAACGACGCGACCGCCTGATCCGGATGCGCCTTCAGCCAGCCGATCAATCCTTTCAAGTCGGTCGCCGGAATTTTCGTGCTCGACACAATCAAATAGGGACTGCTGGTGAGCAGCGCGATCGGTGCGAGATCCCGCACCAGATCATAGGGAAGCGAATAGACCAGTGCGTTGACCGCATGCGTCCCGTAGTGCCCGATGCTCAGCGTGTATCCATCCGGCGGTGCATGCACGACCTTGCCAGTCGCGATGGTACCCGCCGCGCCGCTGATGTTTTCGACGACGACAGGTTGTCCAAGCGACTCGCTCATGCGTTGCGCGACAATGCGGGCGATCACATCTGTCGGACCGCCAGCCCCGAACGGGACGATCATGGTGATCGGTCGCGATGGATAGCTGTCGGCAGCTGCGCCTTGGGCAAACATCACCGTCGCTGCGATGGCAGCCGCAAGAACGAATGGTCTCATGGGTCTGTCCGATCCCGTCGCCCCCGGGTGGACTTATCAGAGAAGCCAAGGTTATCGCCCGCGGCGTATCTGATCCTGGCTTTTGTTTGCCGACCAACCGCGCAAAATGTCGCGGTGGATGGACGTGCCGGGCTGGCGGGACTGATCGGCACCGCGAGGCTCGTTCTGCAAAACGCGATGGTCAGACGGCAGAAAAATGGCGCGCCATTTCGTATAGAGCCGCGAACACCTATGCCATTGAAATGGCGATGTAAATAACGCCACCCAGCTGAAGTTCAGGTCTCGGATCTCAAGGTTGTCCTGAAAGCGCGTTGGCGCCGTCGCCTCATTCGGCTGCTTCGGCCTGGATGCTGCTCTCCTCCTCGGGAGGAGCGGCGGCGAGCAGCAAGGCATCGCGCCGCGCCAGCCACACGATGCGTTCGAACAGCATGGTCATGGAGAATAGCGCTTCATGCGCCTTCGGCGCTGACTCAGCAGCAAGGGCGACTTATTCGATCACCTTCTCGGCGAGCTCCGGCAAGTGCGGCGAAAGTTCGAGTCCGAGCGGTTTCGCAGTTTTGCGATTGATGACCAGATCTGAGCTTAGTTGGCCGACGCCCCTTCCGTTGCGTCTGGTCGCATAAGTTGGAAGAGTTGAGTTTGTGGCGGCCGGGTCGGAACTGACCCGGCCGTCTTTGTTGGGTGAGCGCTAGTGTCCCGATTCCGAGGTTCGCCACCTTTGCAGCGTGTTCTGAGCGAACTTCGGAATCGAAAGGACACTAGCAAACATATTGATTCTAGCGCCCCCTTTGAACCCGAAGTTCGCAAAAGGACTCGCGGCAGTTGTGGTGCGAACTTCGGGTTCGGGGCACTAGCGCGGCTTTGCCGTCGCATCCTCCGCCGGCTTCGGCGTGGATGCCGGCGGCTGGATCTGGTCAAGCGCAATCATGCGTGGGAGCACATTGACCACGTCCCAGTGCTCGGCGATCTTGCCGTTCTCGAAACGGAAGAAATCGGCGGTCGAGAACACGAGCTTGTTGTGGGTCGGCGACCGTCCCTCATAGGGGCCGTCCTGGGTGCCGGTCCACTGCACCCGCGCCACAACCCGGTCGCCTTCGGCCACGACCTCCTGGATCTCGGCGTGGTAATCCGGAAACGCCGCGAGCACCTTGGAAACGAATCCCCAGCGTCCGTCGCGCCCAGGCGGCAAGGCCTTGTTGTGCTCGACGTAATTGGGCGCCAGATAGCGCTCGACCGCCGATTGATCGCGCTTGTTCCACAGCTCCTCAATGTAGTGGCGATAAAGCTCCTTGTTTGCTTCGCAGTCGGCCGCGCGTGCAGGCGACAATGCGGCGACCAGAACACATCCCGCCAAGACCAAACTTCGCATAAGACCCTCCGGGTTCGCTCGTGATTAATACCTAGCTACACTAGGCATAGCGACACATAGATTAGAAGCGGATAAGCCCGGCCAAATGGTCTGATCACGCAGCTTTTACCCAAAGCATCGCGTAACGAGGCATAATGTGGCTATGGAAGGAGAAATGCTGAAGGGGCACTTGGACATGATCGTGCTCGCTGCGCTCGTGGGCGGGCCGGCGCATGGCTACGGCGTCATCCAAGAGATCAAGCGGCGGAGCGGAGGCGCCTTCGACCTGCCCGAGGGCACGATTTATCCGACCCTGCATCGCCTCGAGAAGGCTGGCTACCTCGCGAGCCATTGGACCACGGCCGAGTCGGGCCGCAAGCGCCGCGTCTACAAGATGACACGGCGCGGCGAGCGCGCGCTGTCGGATCACCGCGCGCTCTGGCGGAGATTTGCCGATGCCATCGGCGGCCTGTTTGGAGAGAAAGCCCGTGCGCCCGCGCGAACCCATAGCTGATTTCGCCAGTGCAGTTGCGCGCGAATTGAGCTTCGACCCGAGGCTTGCTCGGCGTCTGCGCGCAGAGGTCGAGGACCATTTGCACGAGGCAGTCGCCAACCGCGCCAATCCCCAAGGCGGGAACGGGCCGGCGGAGGTGATGTGCGCATTCGGCGATCCCCAGGCTTTCGCCCGGCAATTCCTCGCCACCGCACTGCTGTCACTCGCGCGCCGCGCGGCGGCCGTGACGGCGCTCGCGGTGGTCGGCATGTTCGGCGCGATGGAGACCCGTGCTGCCTGGTACGGATGGGTCAATTGGCCGGTCAGCGACCATCTCCGGGCCGCAAACGCGATCGGTCATCCCGTCGATCGCATCGCCTTCGCGCTGGCCGCAGCCTTCGCGCTGAGCGCCCTGGCTTATGTCATTACGCGCCGCGCACCGGCCGGCTTCTATGCGGCGTTCGGCTGCGAGATCGGCTTTTGTATCAAGCTGAACGGCGCCGTCGCTCTTGCGCTCATGAGCGCGATGGTCACGGAATTGGTGCTGACCGGTGTCCGCCTTTTCGAGGCGGAGCTTGATGGACGTGCGCTCGTCCCATTCGTCTCCCTGATGCTTGAAGTGGCGGTGGCGGGCGGCTCCATGTCTTACATCTTGATTATGATGAACCGCTGCTCCCGCGCCTTGCGGCTTGCGGCCTAGGGAGCGACGGTCTCGTTTAAGATTTTCACTTCCGGTTTTCAGAATTGTGCCACGGTATCGTTCATCACAGCAAAAATGCGCGCTCATGTGGCAGATGGGTCATTTGCGAAAGTTGATTCTGCGCTTCGCCATTTCCGCTTAATGTCGCTCAGCGGACGTTCAGCGCGCGGCGATCGGCGAGCAGCCCCCGACGCATTTTGCAAAACGCGACGACCGATCGAAGCGAGGAAATGGCGCGCCCGAAGAGATTCGAACTCCTGACCCCCAGATTCGTAGTCTGGTGCTCTATCCAGCTGAGCTACGGGCGCTGATCCCTGCCGCCATGGGCAAGACGCGGGATAGCTAGCCTCTTAGCCCAGTATTGGCAAGGGTTTGCACGGCGGAATCGGGCAGATCCCGGGCCTTGCCGGACAGCCTTGCCCCGACCGTTAAAATGCCGGGGACCCGCGCGATCAGCGGCAGCAGGCCCGCCGCGGATGACGGCCGCATGGCGAGGTGCGCGAACAGCGACGAGGCATAAAGGCGCAGCGCAAAGGCCGCGCGCCAGTCGGCGGCATAGGCGCGGCCGGCCGCGCGGCGCGCAGCCGGGTCGGTCCGCGCCGCAGGTTGCGCGACGAGCGCCCGGCACAGAAGCCAGGCCGACTGCATCGCCATGCTGATCCCTTCGGCGACGATCGGGTGCGCTTCGCCAGCGGCGTTACCAACGGCAAACATGCCGTCGCGCTCGCGTGCGCGGATGCCCGGGCGGATCGGCCCGGCGGCAAGCCATGCACCGTCGAGCGTCGCGCCGCAGAGTGCATCGTCGACGCCGTCGCAGTTGCGCATGATGTGGCGCAGCACCGCCTCGCCCGCAGCAGCGCCGGGGCGCAGGCGCCGCGCCTCGCTCAAGGAATCGCGGCGAATGCAGCAGGAGAGACTGACGCGGCCCGCATCCGTCGTCACCATGCCGCCATAGCCGCCGGGGAACGCTAGCAGCGGCATCAGATCGGCGGGGAGCGCGCTGTCGCGGAAATGCGCCTTGAAGGCGATGAGGTCGGACGGCTTGTGCGCGCGGTCGCTCTGCGTCGGCAGCGCGCCGGGTTCCCACGAGCCGTGCGCGGCGATGACAATGCGCGCGCACATTGTCTGTTGTGCAGCGCCGGCGTCGATGCTGCAGAGCGTGGCATCCCCGTCGCGCTGCACGCGCTCGACGCTCGCGGGTTGACAGATGATCGCGCCGGCGCGCGCGGCCGCATCGCGCAGCAGCAGGTCGAGATGCTCGCGGCCAAGCGCGCGGCCGAAGCTCTCGGTGATTACCGGCACTGGGTGCGGCATCGGCGCGGCGATGACGGCATCGCGCGCGAACAGCCCGACGCGGCGCACCGGCGGTCCCGCCGCCGCGGCGAACGCGTCGAGCACACCGAGGCGACGCAACAGCGGCAGCGAGGTCGCGGAGATGAACTCGCCGCAGACCTTGCGGCGCGGGAATGCTTTCTTCTCGATGAGCGCCACCGACCAGCCGGCGCGCGCCAAGAGGATCGCCGCGGTTGCGCCCGCCGGTCCGCCGCCGATGATGAGCGCGTCGTGAATCACGGCACTCTTTTCTTCTCCCCTCCCCCCACGAGCGAAGCGAGTGGTGGGGAGGGGTCGGGGGTGGGGGGATCAATGCCACGACCAGCGCGAACCTCTCCCCCCACCCCTGGCCCCTCCCCGCCGCTTCGCGGGGGGAGGGGAACGGAAGCGCCTCGCTCGACAACTCTTCGGGCGACAAAGCGATGTGAGAACAGGCCCGCGTTGCCCTCCGCGAGCCGCCAGGTCATGTCCTGCGGCCACAGCGCGGAGAGCTCGTGTTGGCGGAAGCCGGCGCGCACCGAAAGCTGCGCGTCGTGGCGGGTGACGTCGTTGCAGCCGAGCAGCCAGAGGCAGCGCGTGGCGAACAGCGGCAACGCGGAGCGCCGCGTCTCGCAGGCGACGAACAGGTCGGCGCGCGCCGCGGCGAGCGCGAACAGCCGGCGCAGCTCGGCATCCGGCAGGTGGTGCAGGAACAAATTGACGGTGATGGCATCGGCGCGGCCGCCGAGCTCGAGGTAGTCGAGGACATCCATCGCCACCGGCTCGAAGCGCCAGCCGAGCGCATGGAACGCCGTCTGTGTCGCCTCGCCGACGACGACGCCGCGATCGACGGAGACCACACGCACATGCCGCCAAATGGGCGCGAGCTTCCGCGCCACGCGCAGCATGAACGAGCCGTCGCCGCCACCAAGGTCGACGATAACGCGCGGGCTCGCTGCAACGTGCGCGCGCAGCGCCGCGGCCATCAGCCCGGCCTGTCCCATCAGCACGTTGAGCCGCGCCAGATCGCCGCGCGAGCGCAGCGCGCGATCATCTGCCGCCGGCAGCGCATCGAGCCATTCAGCTTCGAGGTGACGGATCATTAAGCTGCAGTCCGAAACAACATCGTCTCGGCGACGAGGCCAGGACCGAAGGACATGCCGCAGCCGAGTCGCGCACCGCTGCCTTCGCGCAGCATGCGCTCGATCACGAACATCACGGTCGCCGAGGACATGTTGCCGTAGGCGCGCAGCACCTCGCGCGACGCGGCGAGCGCATGCGGCGCCAGATGGAAAGCGTGCTCGACGGCATCGAGCACGGTGCGCCCGCCGGGATGCACCGCCCACAGATCGATCGCCTGCGTCGGCGTGCCGCCGAGGATCTCCTCCGCGTGCTCAGCGAGTGCGCTTTGGATGGTCGCCGGCACCTGGCCGGAGAGCACCATGTCGAAACCGAAGTCGCGGATGTTCCAGGTGATGAGGTCACGGGACTCGGGCACCAGCACCGCGCGGAAGCTCTCGAGCGCGATGCCTTCGGGCTCGGCGGTGACGAGCGCCGCGGCGCAGCCGTCGGCGAACAGGAGGAAGCAGAGCACCTGCTCGATGTCGGTGGTCTCCTGGAAGTGCAGCGAGCAGAGCTCGAGATTGAGCACGAGCACGCGCGCTGAGGGATCGGAGCGCACGATATGGCGCGCGAGCTTGAGCGCATTGATCGCGGCATAGCAGCCCATGAAGCCGATCATGGTGCGCTCGATCGTCGTCGGCAGCTTGCACCGCTCGATCAGCTCGAGGTCGAGGCCGGGCGCCGAGAAGCCGGTGCAGCAGGTGATGAGCAGATGTGTGACGCGCTCGCGTTCGGCGCCGAGATTGAGCCGCTCGACGGCCTGCGCGGCCAGTTGCGGCGCGTGCGCCTCGAACATGCGCATGCGCGCGGCGGTGTTGGGGAAATCGCCGCGCCGATAGAAGCCCGCGGTGTCGAGTGCCTTGGCATTGATCCAGTCGTCGACCGCCTCGAGGCAGGAGTAGCGATGCTCGATCGCGGCCTTCTCGGCCATGCGCGCGATCAGCGCGGCGCGCCGCCGGTCGGTCGCAAACAGCGAGCGCGCGTAGGCGACGAAGGGTTCATGCATGTCGTACGGCGGCACCGCCGTCGCCACGCGGTTGATATACGCTGTGGTCACGCCCGTCCTCCGCTGTCCCCAGGGACTAAACCCTTGGGACGCGGTACGCATTCCGAATGACGCGGGGTGCTGGTTCACATGGCCGTGACAACAGTTCCGTGGGCAGGACGGCGGAGCGGCCCACTCACTCTGGAATGGATGCCCTAAGCGCTGACGCGCTCGCTGCGGCGGGTTTTGAGCTCGACGGCGCGGTCGGGGATGGTGATGCGGAAGGTGGCGCCGATCGTCCCTTCGACCAGGCGGATCTCGCCGCCGTGCGCGCGCACCAGCTCGGCTGCGATGGCGAGGCCGAGGCCGGAGCCGCCGGTCCGGGTGGAGCCCTGGAAGGCCTCGAAGAGGTGTGCGCGCGCCTTCTCGGTGAAGCCTGGTCCGGTGTCGGAGACTTCGACGACCGCCACCGCGCCCTCGCGGCGGCCGGAGATGCGAATTTGATCGCGGCCGGGATCGCTCTCGCGCGCCTCCATGGCCTGCAGAGCGTTGCGCGCAAGATTGAGCAGCGCGCGGAACAACTGATCGTGGTCGGCGTCGACCACGAGCCCGCGCTCGACCGAGGTGATCCAGCGCACGCGCGACTCCGGGCGCAGCCCCAGCGTCTCATGCACCTCCTCGAGCAGCGGCTCGAGCGGAATGAGCTTGCGTTCGGGCGCACGCTCATGCGCGCGGCCGTAGCTCAGCGTCGACTGGCAGAACTCGATGGCGCGCTCGAGCGTGCGCATCAGCTTGGGCGCGAAACGCTGCACCTTGGGATCGGACGAGTTCGAGAGCTGGTCGGAGAACAGCTGCGCCGAGGCGAGCAGGTTGCGCAGGTCGTGGTTGATCTTCGATACCGCGAGGCCGAGCGCCGCAAGCCGCGTCTTCTGCTGCAGCATGCCGGCGAGATCGCGCTGCATCTCGGCGAGCTCGCGCTCGGCGATGCCGACCTCGTCGCCGCGCGGCGACGGCACGATCACGCGCGAGGCATTCTCCGGATCGGCGCGGAACGCGGTCATGTTGGCGGTGATGCGGCGCATCGGCCGCACCAGCACATGGTTGAGCGCGAGATAGACCAGCGCCGCGGTGATGCCGGAGATCAGCAGAGACAGCAGCAGAATGTTGATGGAGAAGTGCAGCATCGCCGCGCGCAACGGCTTCTCGTCGAGCACGACCTCAAGGAAATCGCCGCCCATTGGTGCATCGCCGACGACCCGGATCACCGGATCGTCGGTCGAGAGCATGGTGGCGAGGGCATCGGAGATCGAGCTCCACCACATCACCGTGCGCATGTCGACCTCGTGGTCGATACGCGGCGGCATGTTGTTGATAGCGAGCATGCGCCGTTGATTGCCCATCTTCATCGCCACGGTGCGCGCGCCGATCGAGTCGAGGATCTGTCGCGCCAGGCTGTCGGGCACCATGCCGCTCGGCGCGGCGTCGAGGACGAGCGCCGCGGTGTGCGCGGCGGCGAGCCGGTCAGTGAGCCAGTTCAGACGGAAATTGGCGATCGACGGCACATAGATGAAAATTTCCGCCAGCATCACGAAGATGCCGGTGAGGACGAGCAGCTTGGCGGACAATCCAAAGCGCGGGGCGCGATCCGCTGGCGGTGCCGGCGCTGCAGTCTCGGTCATAACCTCAGCCTTCGTCGCCCGCAGCTCGTAACCAGGCCGTCATCGCAACACGCCATTGAATTAAGCCAACTTTGCCGGATGAATGTGTGCGTTTTCCCACACTTTTATCCGAGCATCCGCAACCATCGAATCATGCGCCGCACCCATGGGCCAGTCAAACGTGGCGCGAAGAAGTCGATGGCCGCACGTTTTGCGATCTCGCTCACGGTCGGATACGGCACCACGAGACCGATGAAGGCGCGGATATTCAGTCCCTCCGCGACCGCCAAAATCCACGGCATGAGCAGCTCGCCGGCCGCAGCACCGACGATGGTAACCCCGAGAATGCGCCCTTTTGACGTGCAAGTCACCTTGACGTGCCCGGTCGTGCCGCGCTCGGCCTGCGCGCGGTCATTGTCATGATAAGCCCATCGCAACACACGGATTTTGCCGCCCCGCCGCGCCGCCTCGGCCTCCGTGAGGCCGATGTGCGCGAGCTCGGGGTCGGTATAGGTGACCCACGGAATTGCATGGGGATCGAACCTGATCGGCAGACGGAACAAGGCGTTGCGGATGACCAAAGAGGCGTGATGATTAGCCGCATGGGTGAACTGCGCCCCACCGGTCACGTCGCCGACGGCATAGACGCGGCGATTGGACGTCTTGAGCTTCTTGTTGACCGCAATGCCGCGGGCGTCGTGCCTGATCCGCGCCGCTTCGAGGCCAAGATCATCGACGACCGGCGTACGACCGGCGGCGACGAGGAGATGTGAGCCGGCGAGTGTCTCGCTCCCCTCGCCTGCCGTCATCGTCACGGCAACGCCGCCGTTAGCGCGCGCAACCTGCGTCACCGTCACGCCGCTACGGATGACGACGCCTTCGCGCGCGAGCGTCGCGAGGACGATGGCCGCGCCTTCGGGATCGTCCTTGGCAAGCGGCACCGCGGCTTCGAGCACGGTGACGGCGCTGCCGAGGCGACGGAAGGCCTGCGCCAGCTCGAGCCCGACAGCGCCGGCGCCGATGACGAGCAAATGCCGCGGCAAGACGTCGAGATCGAACACGGTCTCGTTGGTGAAATAGGGCACGCCGTCGAGTCCGGCGATGGACGGGATCGACGGCCGCGATCCGGTGGCGATGACAAAGCGTCGCGCGCGGATCTCCAGATCCTTGTCGCTGTCGACGACCACCGTGCGCTTGTCGATAAAGCGCGCAGTGCCCTTGATGACGCGCACGCCGAGGCCGCGAAAGCGTTCGGCAGAATCCATCGGCGCGATGGCATCGATGACGCCACGCACATGCGCGCGCACCTTCGCCATGTCGACGGCGGGCTCGCTCGCAGCAATGCCGAATTGTCCGGCAGTGCGCAACGCCTGCGCGCGCTTGCCGGCGGCGAGCAGCGCCTTCGACGGCACGCAGCCGGTGTTGAGACAATCGCCGCCCATGCGCGCTTTCTCGATCAACACCACGGACACGCCGAACGCGGTGGCCGCCGCGGCGACCGAAAGCCCGCCGGAACCGGCACCAATGACGCAAAGGTCGGGAGACAAGCGTTGCGGCATGCGCGCTCAACAACGGTCAGCAGGATCGATCGCCACCGTTCGCCTCCAGAAGCGCCGCGCCAGGATCGGAACGAGCGCGAGGCAGCCGAGTGCGACGAGCGCGGCGAGCAATGTTGGTGTCAGCACCTGGCTGAGATCGAGGTCGACGTGGCAATCGTCGCGCCCCGCGGCGAAGCAAGCCTTGTAGGCTTCCGCTTGCGCGGCGATGACGCTGTCGAGACCGGCGCCGAAGAAGGCGAAGGTGAACGTCGCCGGCACGATGCCGATCGCGGTCGCAGCGACGAAGGTCGACAGCCGCACGCCGGCGAAGGCCGGCGCCAGGTTGACCAGCCAGAACGGCACCGGCACGAGGCGCAGGAATAGCAAGTAGCTGAAGGCGTCAGCGCGAAAGCCGGCGGCAAAGCGCGCGGCGAGCGGGCCGGCGCGGCGCAACAGCGCCTCGCCCAGTGTGCTGCGCGCGATGAGGAACACCAGCGCGGCGCCGGTGGTCGCGCCGAAAATGGTGGCGAGCCCGCCGACCAGCGTGCCGAAGAGAAAGCCGCCGGCGATGGTCATGAACATGGCGACCGGCACCGACATGGCAATCACAGCGATATAAAGAGCGACGTAGAGGGCGAGTGCAGGAAGCCGATGCCCGGCGATGAAGCCCACGATGTCGGCACGGTTGCGCACCAGCGTTTCCGGCGACAGCTGCTGGTAGACCCCCGACCAGTAAACGAGCCCGACAAGCGTTACCAGGAGGCCAAAGGCCACAAGCCGCCGCAGCGGAAAGCCGCCGCGGGCTGGCCCGCACTCAGGGACCGGATCGGGAGAAGCCGCCATGCTGGGTGTCACTCTATACACCAGCCGCCGGCTGCGGGCGCCCGTCACCCCTTTTTGACCCCGATTTGAAGGTTGATTTCGCTCACGTTTTGGCTCGCCAGCGCGAGAATTGACGAAAGGTGCGACCGCCCGTTATAAGCCGCGCAAATTCGCGTGCCGGACCCCATGAATTGCGGGTCAACGAGCATCGGCGCCGAGGGGATAAGCCCTGGGCGGCGCGGCGCGATCAGCGGAGAACTCGAGCGTGAAGCGGACCTATCAGCCCAGCAAATTGGTGCGCAAGCGCCGTCATGGATTCCGCGCCCGCATGGCGACCAAGGGCGGACGCAAAGTGGTGGCGGCGCGGCGCAATCGCGGCCGCAAGCGGCTGTCCGCTTAAGCCTTTTCTGACCCGCCATGGAGCGCTTGCGGCAGCGGGCGGATTTCCTGGCCGCGGCGACAGGACGCAAGGTCACGACCCCGGCTTTTGTGCTGCAAGCGCGGCCGCGCGGGGACGACGGACCGGTCCGCGTCGGCTTCACGGTGTCGCGCAAGGTCGGCAACGCGGTCGAGCGCAATCGGGTGCGGCGGCGGCTGCGTGAGATGGTGAGGCTCTTGCCGGGCTCTCGTTTTCGCGCCGGGCATGATTATGTCCTCGTCGGCCGGCGGGCGGCACTCAATGCGCCGTTTGCGCGGATGGCGGACGAGTTCGAGGGGGCGCTCAAGCGCTTGGATGTGGGGCGCGGCACAGGCACGCAATGAAAGACCAGAAAAACACCCTGATCGCGATCGTGCTCTCGGCCATCGTGATGTTCGGCTGGCAGTATTTCTTCGCCAAGCCGCAACTCACCAAGGACCAGCAGGAGATCGCGCAGCAGGAGCAGGCGAAGCAGGGCGCCAGTCCGGCCCAGCCCGGCGCACCGGCGACCACGCCACCGCAGCCAGGCGCCGCGCCGCAGCGTCCCGGACAAGCCGCGCCGGCGCAGACGCTGACGCGTGACGCCGCGCTCGCCACCTCGCCGCGCGTCGCCATCAACACCGCGCGGCAAACGCCGAAAGGGCCCGAAGGTCTTGCCGGCTCGATCGCGCTCAAGGGCGGACGCATCGACGATGTGTCGCTGCTCAAATATCGCGAGACCGTCGATCCGAAATCGCCGCCGATCGTGCTGCTCTCGCCTTCGGGCGCGCCGGAGCCGTTCTATGCGCAATCGGGCTGGACCGCGCCGGCGGGCGTGAATGTAAAGCTGCCGGGCGATGACACGCTGTGGACGCAGGAAGGCTCGGGTGAGCTGACCACGACGCATCCCGTGGTGCTGACCTGGGATAACGGCGAAGGGCTCGTGTTCCGCCGCACCATCACGGTCGACGACAAATACCTGTTCACCGTCAAAGACGAGGTCAGCAACAAGGGTTCGGCGCCGGTGACGCTATTCCCCTATGCGCTGATTTCGCTGCACGGGCAGCCGAAAGTGCTCGGCTATTCGGTGCTGCATGAAGGCCTGATCGGCTATCTCGGCGAGAGCGGCCTGCAGGAAGTCACCTACAAGACGATCGACGACAAGAAGTCGATGGACTTCGATGTCACCAATGGCTGGCTCGGCATCACCGACAAATACTGGGCGGCGGTGCTGTTGCCCGACACGTCGGCGCATTTGAAGGCGCGCTTTTCCGCGGGCCAGCTCGGCACCGTGAAGACCTATCAGACCGATTACTTCCTCGACGCGCAGACCATCCAGCCCGGCGCGACCGGTGCTGCTTCGGCGCGGCTGTTCGCCGGCGCCAAGGAAGTCGCCACGGTCGGCATCAGCTTCCCGCTGCTCGGAGCCGGCGGCTACAACCAGCAGCTCAATCTCAATCACTTCGACCTGCTGATCGACTGGGGCTGGTTCTACATCATCACCAAGCCGATGTTCGTCGCCATCGACAGTCTCTATAAGTTCCTCGGCAATTTCGGCCTCGCCATCCTGGCGGTGACGCTGATCATCAAGATCCTGTTCCTGCCGCTGGCCAACAAATCCTATGCCTCGATGGCCAAGATGAAAGCGGTGCAGCCGCAGATGCAGGCGCTGCGCGAGCGCTATCCCGACGACAAGGTGAAGCAGCAGCAAGAGCTGATGGACCTCTACAAGCGCGAGAAGATCAATCCGCTGGCTGGCTGTCTGCCGATCGTGATCCAGATCCCGGTGTTCTTCTCGCTCTACAAGGTGCTCCTGGTCACCATCGAGATGCGGCACGCGCCGTTCTTCGGCTGGATCCACGACCTCTCGGCGCCGGATCCGACCAACATCTTCACGCTGTTCGGACTCATCAATTGGGACCCCACGGTCGTGCCGCTGGTCGGCCATTTCCTGGTGCTCGGCCTGTGGCCGCTGATCATGGGCGTGACCATGTGGGTGCAGATGAAGCTCAACCCGGCGCCGCCGGATCCGACGCAGCAGATGATCTTCAACTGGATGCCGATCATCTTCACCTTCATGCTGGCGAGCTTCCCGGCCGGCCTCGTCATCTACTGGGCGTGGAACAACACGCTGTCGGTGGCGCAGCAGAGCTTCATCATGAGCCGCCACGGCGCCAAGATCGAGCTGTGGAATAATTTGAAGGCGACGTTCCTGCGGAAGAAAGAAGCGGCGAAGTAGTCGCTGCCGGCGCTCCCTTCTCTCCGCCCTCATCCTGAGGAGCGGCCGAAGGCCGCGTCTCGAAGGATGGGGCGGCCTATGGTTCGAGACGCCCGCTGCGCGGGCTCCTCACCATGAGGCCGATAGGGGCCAGCGGATGGCGTCAACGGATTTCACCCGCCGCGAGATCGATGCCGGGCGCAAGCTGTTTTCCGCCGACTGGCAGTTTACATTCGCGTCCAACGCGGCGACCAACCTGCCGCCGATGCAGGGCATCGAGATCGCCTTTGTCGGCCGCTCCAATGTCGGCAAATCGAGCCTGATCAACGCGCTCACCGGGCGCAAGGCGCTGGCGCGCACCTCGCACACCCCAGGACGCACGCAGGAGCTGATCTTCTTCTCGGCGGGCTCGAGGCTGACGCTGGTGGACATGCCGGGTTACGGCTATGCGGCGGCGCCGAAGAGCAAGGTCGCCGACTGGACCGACCTCATCCACGATTACCTGCGCGGCCGCGCCAACCTCGCTCGCGTCTATGTGCTGATCGACGCCCGCCACGGTCTCAAGGACGTCGACGCCACCATCCTCGATTCGCTCGGCGAGGCCGCGGTGAGCCATGAGATCGTGCTCACCAAATGCGATCAGGTGAAGAAAAGCGAGTTTGACAAGCGCGTGACTGAGACCCGGGCGGCGATCGCCAAACGTCCAGCGGCCTTCCCCGATGTGCTCTTAACTTCTGCGCATGACGGCACCGGCATCCCGGATGTCCGCGCCGCCATCGTGCGCCTGCTGGAAGAACGAGGGTAGAGCCCCTCACCCGGCTCGCTATGCTCGCCACCCTCTCCCCGTTGACACGGGGAGAGGGAAAGAGGGCCGAACCGCATCTTCACTTCCCTCGCCCCGCTTTTAGCGGGGAGAGGGTGGTTCGCAGCGCAGATAAGTCTACGCAATCTGCGCAGGCTTGATTGCATGTGGGAATCCGAGCGCGAACCGGGTGAGGGGCAATTGCGCGCGTTGTCGGTTTCATTTCCCTCGGCTAGAACCTCCCCGTCGTCTCAGGAAGTCCGCCGATGAAGAAAGCCCGCCCGCTCACCGCCCAGGACGCCGCGGAAGTCCTCTCGCAGGCGCTGCCCTATATGCAGCGCTACGACGATGAAATCGTCGTGGTGAAATACGGCGGCCACGCCATGGGCGAGGAGCAGGCGGCGCGCAACTTCGCCCGCGACATCGTGCTGCTCGAGCAGACCGGAATCAATCCGGTGGTGGTGCATGGCGGCGGTCCGCAGATCGGCGAGATGCTCAAGCGTCTCGGCATCAAGTCGGAATTCGCCGCCGGACTGCGCGTCACCGACGCCGCGACGATCGAGATCGTGGAGATGGTGCTGGCCGGCAGCATCAACAAGCAGATCGTCGGCTATCTCAACGAGGCCGGCGGCAAGGCGCTCGGGCTCTCCGGCAAAGACGGCAATATGGTCAAGGCGCACAAGATCACGCGCGCCGTCGTCGATCCGGGCTCGCACATCGAGCAGATCGTCGATCTCGGTTTCGTCGGCGAGCCGGCGCTCAACGCGGACGGCACGCCGCAGGTCGACACCATGGTGCTCGACCAATTGCTCGGCCGCCAGCTCATCCCGGTGCTGGCGCCGGTATGCGCCGGCACCGAAGGCGGCACCTTCAACGTCAATGCCGACACCTTCGCCGGCGCCATTGCCGGCGCGCTGAGGGCGAAACGCCTGCTGCTGCTCACCGACGTGCCCGGCGTGCTCGACAAGGACAAGAACCTGCTCACCGACCTGTCGATTGCCGACATCCATGCGCTGATCGCCGACGGCACCATTTCCGGCGGCATGATCCCCAAGGTCGAGACCTGCATTTATGCGATCGAGCACGGCGTCGAAGGCGTCGTCATCCTCGACGGCAAGGTGCCGCACGCGGTGCTGCTCGAGCTGCTCACCGACCACGGCGCCGGCACGCTGATTCATAAATAGAATTGGTGGCGCGGGCAGTAACGCCGCGGCACACTCGCTTCCCTCGCCCCGCTTTAGCGGGGAGAGGGTGGTTCGCGCGGAGGGAATCCGAGCGCGAACCGGGTGAGGGGCAATGCGCGGACCAGACGAAGGGGAAAAGGCGCGAAGCCGGGAGTTACGGCACTCGCAGACCGACGCTGAGCGCAAACTGTGGTTCGCGCTTCGCGACCGTCGCCTCGCCGGTCACAAAATCGTCCGCCAGGAGCCAATCGGGCTTTACATCGCCGATTTTGTCTGTCGCGAGCAGAAGTTGATCATTGAGGTCGATGGCTCACAGCACGCCGACAGTTTGCGCGACAAGGTTCGTGATGCCTTTCTGCAATCTGAAGGTTACCGCGTGCTCCGATTTTGGAATACCGACGTTCTCAAGAACAAAGATGGCGTGCTGAGCGTCATCCGAGACAATCTAAAGACTCCTATCCGTTGAGGGCTCGCCCCTCACCCGGCCTTCGCTTCGCGAAGTCCACCCTCTCCCCGCTTCGCGGGGCGAGGGAAAGAAGGTGCGCCGGGCCTGATTCGTACGCATCATCATCACGATGATTCGCCTCGCCGCCGCAGCGCTCGTCCTCGCCACGCTCACCTCCCCCGCGCGCGCGGATCTGCAGCTGTGCAATCGCATGAGCTACGTAGTCGAGGCCGCGGTCGGGCTGGAGACCGGCGGCAATGTCACCACCCGCGGCTGGTTCCGCGTCGATCCCGGGCAATGCCGCAGCGTCATCCAGGGCGCCTACTCCGCCGACATGGTCTATCTGCATGCGCGCACGCCCTCGATCTACGGGCCGGGCCCATTGCCGCAGAGCGGCGCGGCCGATCTCTGCGTCAGCCAGCGCGATTTCACCATCGCAGCGGCGCGAACCTGCCGCGGCGGCCAGCGCGCGGTGCCCTTTGCCGCGGTGAAACCGACGGAGAGTGACAAGGGCGCCACCGCCAATCTCGCCGAGGAAGCCGATTACACAATCGAGCAGGCACGGCTCGCCGGCATCCAGCGGCTTCTCGTCGTCGACGGCTATGACGCCAATCCGATCGACGGGCTCACCGGCGCCAAGACCGACGCCGCGCTGGCGCAGTTCCTCAAGGACCGCAAGCTGCCGGCGAGCGCGGCGACCGCCGCGGATTTCTTCGACGTGCTGATGGCGAAGGCGCAGAGCCTGCAGAATTCCGGCTTCTCCTGGTGCAACGACACGCGCTACACGGTGATGGCTGCACTCGGCATCGTCGAGATGGGCGCCATCGTCACCCGCGGCTGGTATCGCGTCGAGCCGGGCAAATGCGTAAAGCCCGACGTGCGCGGTGAGCCGCACCGCCTCTACACCTATGCGGAGGCGATCGACGCCAACGGCGCGATCGTCAAGCACGGCGAGCAGGCGCTCGCCTGGGGCGGCAATGTCGAGCTGTGCACACGCGAGGGCAAGTTCGAGCTCAACGAGCACAAGAACTGCACCGCGCAGGGCCTGGTGTCGGCGCCGTTCGCCGCGGTCGATGTGGCCGACCGGCCGTCCACCATCGTGCGGTTCAAGGAACCGAAGTAGCGTTTGACGGCATCTGGCGTTAGAGAGTGCCGGACATGACGCAGACCGCAGCCCCAAAACCCCGCGCCTTCGGCCACGTCGAGACCTGGGTGTTCGATCTCGACAACACGCTCTATCCGCATCATCTCAATCTGTGGCATCAGGTGGACGATCGCATCCGCAATTACATCGCCGACTTCCTCAAGGTTCCTCCCGACGAGGCCTTCCGCATCCAGAAGGACTATTACCGGCGCTACGGCACCACCATGCGCGGACTGATGGCGGAACACGGGCTCAATCCTGACCACTATCTCGAGGCCGTGCATCAGATCGACCACTCGCCGCTCACGCCCAATCCCGCGCTCGGCGCCGCCATCGCGCAACTTCCCGGACGCAAGCTCATTCTTACCAACGGCACGCGCAAGCACGCCGACGCGGTGATGGGCCGGCTCGCGATCCGCGAGCATTTCGAGGATGTGTTCGACATCGTCGCCGCCGAGCTCGAGCCGAAACCGTTGGCGCAGACCTATGATCGCTTCCTCGATCGCCACGGCGTCGACCCGCGCAGGGCGGCGATGTTCGAGGATCTGGCGCGCAATCTCGTCGTGCCGCACGACCTCGGCATGACCACGGTGCTGGTGGTGCCAGAGCGCTCACGCGAAGTGTTGCGCGAGAGCTGGGAGATGGAAGGGCGCGACGCCTCGCATGTCGACCATGTGACCGAGGATCTGACCGGCTTCTTGGAGACGACGGTGCGCGAGCGGCTCAGGCCAGAATCTTCTGCGCCATGAACACGAGCCCGACGCCGGCGACCGCCACGCCGACGAGATAGAGCGACAGCGATTCCGAAGGGACTTTCCGCAACGCCGAGCGCGTGAACAGCATCGCCGTATTGGCGATGACGATCTGGATCGCCGCGAGCCCGGCGAAATAGGCCGCGAGCGGCGCCGGCTCCGCGCCGGCGATGCTTTCGCCCAGCGCATAGCCGTGAATGACGCCAACGGCCGCGAACAGCAGGAGCGCGACGTCGGCCGACGGCCGCCAGCGGCTGAGCAGCAGGCCGCCGAGCACCACCACCGAAGCAGCCACCACGAACTCGCCGCCGGGGAAATTCGTGCCGCGGACATGCAGGCCGACGCCGGCCATCATCGCCAGCACGAAGGCCACGGTGAGCCAGGCCCCGGCGCGATAGGTCGCGGCGAGACAACCAATGGCGACGACCGCCGCCAGATGTTCGATCCCGATCACCGGATGCCCGAGGCCGGAGAGCAGCCCCTGCGCGAAGGTCGAGGGCATGACGCCGCCCATCAGATGATGCGCCAGCGCGGTTTTGGTCATCACCACGAACCAGGCGATGATAAAGGCGACAGCCTTGAACATGCCGATCACGCCATCCTCCCCGGGCCAGGCGCGCGGGAGCTTAGCGGGGAGCGCTGCGGCAGGCGAGAGCCATCCTTGACATCCCTCCTCCGGCCCCTGACAACCCCTTGCGCAAACACGGGGAAACCATGCACGACGATCTCGCCAAGACCATCGACGCCGCCTTCGACAAGCGCGACGGCATCGGGCCTTCGACCACGGGCGAAGTACGCGATGCGGTGGAATCGGCGCTCGATCTGCTCGACCGCGGCGTGACCCGCGTTGCCGAGCGGCAGGCGGACCGCTCTTGGCGGGTCAATCAGTGGCTGAAAAAGGCTGTGCTGCTCTCGTTCCGCCTAAACGACATGACGCCGATCCCCGGCGGTCCCGGCAAGGCGAGCTGGTGGGACAAGGTGCCCTCGAAATTCGACGGCTGGAGCGAGAATCGCTTTCGCGACGCCGGCTTCCGCGCGGTGCCGGGCTCGGTCGTGCGCCGCTCGGCCTATATCGCGCCGGGCGTGGTGCTGATGCCGTCCTTCGTCAATCTCGGCGCCTATGTCGACAGCGGCACCATGGTCGACACCTGGGCGACCGTCGGCTCCTGCGCGCAGATCGGGAAGAACTGCCACATCTCCGGCGGCGCCGGCATCGGCGGCGTGCTCGAGCCGCTGCAGGCGGGCCCGGTCATCATCGAGGATAATTGCTTCGTCGGCGCGCGCTCAGAAGTCGCCGAGGGCGTGATCCTGCGCGAGGGCTCGGTGCTCTCGATGGGCGTCTTCCTCGGCGCCTCGACCAAGATCATCGACCGCGAGACCGGACAGGTGCTGCAGGGCGAGGTGCCGGCGTACTCCGTCGTGGTGCCGGGCACGACGCCAGGGAAGCCAATGAAGAACGGCGAGCCGGGGCCGGGACTGTATTGCGCCGTCATCGTCAAGCGCGTCGACGAGAAGACGCGCAGCAAGACCAGCATCAACGAGTTGCTGAGGGATTGACCACACGATGTCCGCCGATCCCGTCGCCCTCACCCGCAATCTCGTCCGCTGCCCGTCGGTGACGCCGGCGGAAGGCGGCGCGCTGTCGTTTCTCGAAAGGACACTCAAGGCCGCGGGCTTCACCGTGCATCGCAAGGTGTTCAGCGAGCCGGGCACCGATGACGTCGAGAACTTCTACGCGCGCATCGGCACGAACGCGCCGCACCTCACCTTCGCCGGACACACCGACGTGGTGCCGGTCGGCGAGGAGAAGCACTGGAAGCATCCGCCGTTCGGCGGCGAGGTGAAGGACGGCGTGCTCTACGGCCGCGGCGCGGTGGACATGAAGGGCGGCATCGCCTGTGCGGTGGCGGCGACGCTCGATTATCTCGCGGCAAACGGCGGCAGGCCGAAGGGCTCGATCTCCTTCCTGATCACCGGCGACGAGGAAAGCGTCGCGGTCAACGGCACGCCGAAGTTGCTCAAGTGGGTGGCGGAGCTCGGAGAGAAGTTCGATCACTGCGTGCTCGGCGAGCCGAGCAACCAGCAGGCGATGGGCGACACCATCAAGATCGGGCGGCGCGGCTCGCTCAACGGCATCCTTACGGTGCACGGCAAGTCCGGCCACGTGGCCTATCCCGACCGTGCCGACAATCCGGTGCGCGGCCTGGTGACGCTCATCTCAGCGCTCTATGTGCAGCCGCTCGACAAGGGCACCGCGCATTTCCAGCCATCGAACCTCGAGTTCACCTCGATCGACATCGGCAACAAGACCGTCAACCTGATCCCGCACGAGGCCAAGGCGCGCTTCAACATCCGCTTCAACGACGCGCACACGCTGGAATCGCTGAAGGTGCTCATCGAGAAGCGCGCGCTGGAAGCCTCAGGCGGCAAGATCCGCTTCTCCTTCCACTGGGAACCGTCGAACGCCGGCGTGTTCGTCACCGAGCCGGGGGCGTTCATGAGCACCGTCGCCGACGCGGTCGCCTCCGTGACTGGCCGCAAGCCCGTGCTGTCGACCACCGGCGGCACCTCGGATGCGCGGTTCATCAAGGACCATTGCCCGGTGGTGGAATTCGGCCTGGTCGGACAGAGCATGCACCAGGTCGACGAGCACGTGCCAGTAGCCGACCTTGAGATGCTGACCAAGGTCTACCGGCGCATTCTCGATCAGTACTTCACGTGAGGAGCCTTCAATGAGCACCAACCGCACCCACCACGTCGCGGTCATTCCCGGCGACGGCATCGGCAAGGAAGTGATGCCCGAGGGCGTGCGCGTGCTCGAGGCCGCGGCAAAGAAATTCGGCTTCCGGCTGGAGCTCGACGACTTCGACTTCGCCAGCTGCGACTATTACGAGAAGCACGGCCGCATGATGCCGGAGGACTGGAAGGAGAAGATCGGCAAGCACGATGCGATCTATTTCGGCGCCGTCGGCATGCCGAACAAGGTGCCCGATCACATCTCGTTGTGGGGCTCGCTGATCCTGTTCCGCCGCGAGTTCGACCAATACGTCAACCTGCGCCCGGTGCGGCTGATGCCCGGCGTCCCCTCGCCGCTGGCCAACCGGAAACCCGGCGACATCGACTTCTGGGTGGTGCGCGAGAACACCGAGGGCGAATATTCCGCGATCGGCGGACGCATGTTCGGCGGCACCGAGCGCGAAGTCGTGGTGCAGGAAACGGTGATGAGCCGCACCGGCGTCGACCGCGTGCTGAAATTCGCTTTCGAGCTCGCCCGCTCGACGCCGAAGAAGCATCTCACCTCGGCGACCAAGTCGAACGGCATCGCCATCACCATGCCGTACTGGGACGAGCGCGTGGAGGAGATGGCCAAGAGCTTTCCCGACATCAAGTGGAACAAGTTCCACATCGACATCCTCTCGGCGCTGTTCGTGCTCAAGCCGGACCAGTTCAATGTGGTCGTCGCCTCGAACCTGTTCGGCGACATCCTCTCCGACCTCGGCCCCGCCTGCACCGGCACCATCGGCATCGCGCCGTCTGGCAACATCAATCCGGAGCGCAAATTTCCGAGCGTGTTCGAGCCGGTGCACGGCTCGGCGCCGGATATCGCCGGACAGGGCGTCGCCAATCCGATCGGACAGATCTGGTCGGGCGCGATGATGCTCGAGCATCTCGGCGAGAGCGACGCCGCGAAGGCGATCGTCAAGGCCATCGAGGAGGTGCTGGCCGAACCGAAGCTGCGCACCCGCGACCTCAAAGGCCCGGCGAACACGGTCGCCTGCGGCAAAGCGGTTGCCGAGGCTTTGGGGTAAGCTTCGCCGAACCAAAAAAGGAGCACCGGCCGTGAACATCACTGTCCGCCGCCGCTTCGTCGTCCTGGAAGAGCGCCGCGAGGAAGCCGGCCGCATCGCCGCGCATCCGCTGCGTCGCCTCGCCGCGGTCTGCGTGGTCGAGAACCCTTATGCCGGCCGCTATGTCGAGGACTTGAAGCCGATGATCGACGCGAGCGTTGAGCTCGGGCATGACATGGCGGCGTTCGCGCTCGACAATTTCGGCCAGCACGAGGTGCAGAGCTACGGCAAGGGCGGCATCGTCGGCATGGCCGGCGAGCAGGAGCACGCCAATGCGCTGCTCACCACCGCCTTTGCCAATCCGATCCGCGATGCGCTCGGCGGCGGTGACGCCTGGATTTCCTCCTTCACCAAGAAGGGCGGTCCCGGCACGCCGATCGATATTCCGATGAACCACAAGGACGACATCTATGTGCGCTCGCACTATGACGGCATGTCGCTGGTGTTTCCGGATGCGCCGATGCCCGACGAGATCGCGGTGATCTTCTGCATCGCCAATGGCGGGCGGCTGAACGCGCGGGTCGGCGGATTGACCCATGACGAGGTCGCGGCGCGCAAGCGCAGCAAGCCGTGAACGCATGAAAGTCGCGGTCTTCAATATCGGAAAGATCCTCAGCGGCGATCTCGCCGCGCCAGTGGCCGCAGGCGACACGGTGATCATGGCCGACGGCCGTATCGTCTCGATCGGCTCCGGCGGCGACACCAAGGACTGCGACGTCGCCATCGACGCCGGCGGCATGATGGCGATGCCGGGTCTGATCGACTCGCATGTGCACATCACCTTCGGCGACTACACGCCGCGGCAGAAGACCGTCGGTTTCCTCGAGAGCTACATCCACGGCGGCGTCACGACGGCCATCAGCGCGTCCGAGGTACATGTGCCGGGACGCCCGCGCGATCCGGCCGGCGTGAAGGCGCTGGCCATCGCCGCGCGCAAATCCTTCGCGAACTATCGGCCGGGCGGCATGCGCGTGCATGCCGGTTCGGTGATCCTCGAGCCCGGGCTCACCGACGCCGATTTCGCGGAAATGCAGAGAGAAGGCGTGTGGCTTGCCAAAGCCGGCTTCGGCAATTTCCCGACGCCTTACGACTACGCGCCTTATGTGGCGATGGCGCGCTCGCACGGCATGGTGAGCATGGTGCACACCGGCGGCTCCTCGATCCCCGGCTCGACCGGTATCTGGGCCGACCATCTGATCAAGATGCAGCCGGACGTCTCCTACCACGTCAATGGCGGGCCGATCGCCATGCCGGATGCCGACTTCCCGCGGCTGATCAACGAGACCACGGTGGCGATGCAGGTGTGCACCGCCGGCAATCTGCGCACGACGCTGCTGGTGGCGAAGCTCCTCACCGAGTCAAAGCAGCTCGAGCGCCTGCTCATCGCCACCGACACGCCGACCGGCTCGGGCATCATGCCGCTCGGCATGCTCTACACCATGAGCCATCTGGTCTCGCTCGGCGGTGTCGCGCCGGAGATCGCGGTCGCCATGGCGACCGGCAACAACGCAAAGACCTATCGACTCAACAGTGGCGTGCTGGCGGTCGGCCGCGATGCCGATCTGGTGCTGGTCGATGCCTGCCTCGGCGGCTCGCAGAACGACGCACTGTCGGCGCTGAACAACGGCGACATCATGGGCGTCGGCGCCGTGATCACCGACGGCGTGCCGCGCTTTGTCGGCAGGAGCCGCAACACGCCGGAAACGACGCGCAAGGCGAAAGTCGCGCAGTGCCGCATTCCGCAGAGTTTTGCCGCGGATCACTAACCGGATTCAGTAGTCCACCCGCATCAGATAAAGCCCGTCCGGCGGCGCCACCTGGCCGCAGCGGGTGCGGTCGCGCGCCGCGAGCGCGGCGGCTAGATCATCCGCGCTCCATTTGCCGTCGCCGACCATGGCCAGCGAGCCGACCATGGAGCGCACCTGATGATGCAGGAACGAGCGTGCGGAGGCATGGATGTGCACCTCCTCGCCGTGCCGCTCGACGTCGAGGCGATCCAGCGTCTTCACCGGCGACTTGGCCTGGCACTCGGCGGCGCGAAACGTGGTGAAGTCGTGCTTACCGATGAGTCGCTGCGCGGCGGCATGCATCGCGGCGACATCGAGCGCGCGCGGCACGCGCCAGGCGCGGTTGAGCGTTAGCGTGAGGTCGGCACGGCGATTGACGATCCGATAAAGATAATGCCGCTGCACCGCGGAGGTGCGCGCGTTGAAGCCGTCTGGAACCTTCTCTGCCGCAAGCACGGCGATGGGGTCGGGACGCAGATGCGCGTTGAGCGCATCGCGCACGGTGTCGGTGTCCCAGTCCTTGCTCAAATCCACATGCGCGACCTGGCCATAGGCGTGCACGCCGGCATCGGTGCGCCCGGCCCCCTGGACGGTGACGGTCTCGCCGGCAAAAGCCTCGATGGCCCCGGTAAGCTGCCCCTGCACCGACAGCGCACCGGGCTGGATCTGCCAGCCGACGAAGGGCGTGCCGTCATATTCGATCAGGAGCTTGAAGCGCGGCACGATCTCTTGACCTCAAAATCTCGACGCCGAATGTCGCAGGGACCACGTGGGAACCGGCGGGAGGCGTCGTTGTTTACTCGACTTCATCACTTCAGGGATGCAAAATAGTTGAATCGGGGCGGCTCAGTTCTGGGAGAGCGCTATGGAGCGCTTTGTCCATCGAAAGAATCTCGAGCACTTTCGGCGCCTCCTGGCGCAGACGCAGGATGAGGCCGAGCGCGCGCGTCTGCAGCGGCTGCTCGCCGAGGAAGAGGCCAAGGACGCGCAGCCACCCAAGCCCGACCAGATGACCGGCAAGACGCAGTAGCGCCAGCCCGCTCATGAAACGCGCGTGCCGGGCGCAACCGGCGTGCCGCGCAGGAACTCCACAGCCAGCATCGGGCGCGCGCCGGCGCGCTGCAGCTCCAAAAGCCTCACCGCGCCATCGCCACAGGCAATCGTCAGCGCCTCATCCAGCACCGTGCCCGGCACGCCGTGGCCCTCCCCGCACGTCGAGCGCAGCACCTTGACGCGCTGGCCCTCAAGCTCGAACCAGGCGCCCGGGAAAGGCGACAGGCCGCGGATGTGGTTGTGCACCTCGCCCCACGCTTTGCCCCAATCGATGCGCGTCTCCTCCTTGACGATCTTCGCAGCGTAAGTGACGCCGTCGGTCGGCTGCGGCGTCAGCGCGAGGCTGCCGCGCTCGGCCGCGGCAAGCGCGCGCGGCATCAGATCGGCGCCGAGGCGCGCCAGCACGTCGTGCAATTCGCCGGTGGTTGCGTCCGGCGCGATGGCGATGCGCTCGGCCATGGCCATGGCGCCGGTATCGAGCCCTTCATCCATGCGCATGATGGTGATGCCGGTCTCGCGATCGCCGGCCATGATGGCGCGGTGGATCGGCGCGGCGCCGCGCCAGCGCGGCAGCAGCGAGGCGTGCACGTTGAAGCAGCCGAGCGGCACCGCTTCGAGGATCGCTTTGGGCAGGATGAGGCCATAGGCGACGACGACCGCCGCGTCGCCGCGATGCGCGCGAAACGCCTCCTGGGCCTCGTTGTTTTTCAACGTCGTCGGGGTCAGCACCGGCAGGTTAAGCCGCTTGGCCTCGCGCGCGACCGGCGTGTCCTGTAATTCGAGACCGCGGCGTCCGCCGGGCTTCGGCGCGCGCGTGTAGACCGCGACGATGTCGTAGCCGCGCGCGGCGAGCTCGATCAATGTCGGCACCGCGAAATCCGGTGTACCCATGAAGACGAGGCGCAGCGTCATGCCGACTAATCGGCCGATTCGTCGGCCGCCTCATCCTCTTTGTCCTCAGCCGCGCGCTTCGCCGCCTTGGTATATTTCTTCACCACGCGGTCGCGCTTAAGCTTGGAGAGATAATCGATGAACAGAACACCGTTCGTGTGGTCGATCTCGTGCTGCAGGCAGGTGGCAAGGAGTCCCGTCGCCTCGATCTCCTGCGGCTTGCCCTCGAAGTCGAGGAACTTCACCTTCACCGCAGCGGGCCGCTCGACCTCCTCGTAATATTCGGGGATCGACAGGCAACCTTCTTCGTAGGTCGCCTTCTCCTCCGAAGACCACACCACCTCTGGATTGATGAACACCATCGGCGCCTTGGGATCGTCCTTCTTCGCGAGGTCCATGGTGACGACGCGCTGCGGCACGCCGACCTGGATGGCGGCGAGCCCGATGCCCGGCGCCGCATACATGGTGGCGAACATGTCGGCGATCAGCGCGCGCAGCTCCTTGTCGACCGCCTGGACCGGCGCGGAGACGAGCCGCAGCCGCTTGTCGGGCAAGGTAATGATCTCGCGAATGGCCATGCGCGGCGATGTAAGGGGAAGCGTTCACAGGGTCAATGGAACCGGGGTTTTCGCCTTGTGAAGTCGGGGACTTCTCCGTATCGTTCTTGATATGTTCTTAACCCGAATCGGGGTACAAGCAGGCCATGATTACCGACATCGCCATCATCGTCGCCGCCTGTTTTGTCGTGGGCCTCGGGCTCGCCGCCTTCGTCATCCTGTTGAGCCGTCACAATCCCGCGCCGACGCCGGCCGAACCAGTGGCGCCTGCGCCCGATCCCTATGTCGTGGAGCTCAATGCGCGCATCCAGGCGATGGGCGAGCTCCTCGCCCGTGCGCAAGGACAGCTGCAGCAGACCGTACATGAGCGGCTCGATGCGGTGACGGCGCAGCTCGGCCAGTCGATGCAAAGCTCGACCAAGAATACCGTCGAGAACCTGCAGAAGCTCAACGAGCGGCTCGCGGTGATCGACAACGCGCAGAAGAACATCACCGATCTCGCCTCGCAGGTGACCTCGCTGCAGAGCGTGCTCGCCAACAAGCAGCAGCGCGGCGCCTTCGGCCAGGGCCGCATGGAGCTCATCATCCAGGATGGGCTGCCCAAGGACTGCTACGAGTTCCAGATGACACTGTCGAACCGCGCGCGGCCCGACTGCGGCATCATCATGCCCGACCGGCGGCCACTCGTGGTCGACGCCAAGTTCCCGCTCGAAGCCATCACCGCGTATCGCGAGGCCAAGACCGAGGACGAACGCAAGCACGCCGCGGCGCGGCTGCGCTCGGACGTCGGCAAGCACGTCACCGACATCGCGCAGAAATACCTCATCCCCGGCGAAACCCAGGATTTCGCGCTGATGTTCGTGCCGTCTGAGTCGGTTTATGCCGATCTCTATGACGGCTTCGATGATGTCGTGCAGAAGGCCTATCGCGCCAAGGTGATGATCGTCTCTCCGACGCTGCTGATGCTGGCGATCCACGTGATCCAGCAGATCCAGCGCGACGCGCGCATGCGCGCCGCCGCCGACAAGATCCACGCCGAGGTCGGCCACCTGATGGACGATCTCGGGCGGCTACGCGAGCGCGTGAGCAAGCTGCAGGCACATTTCGGCCAGGCCAACGAGGATGTCCGGCAGATCCTGATCTCGGCCGAGAAGGTGGAGAAGCGCGGCGCGCGCATCCAGGACGTCGAGTTCGACGAGGTGGACGCACCCTCGGCGCAGATCATCCCGGTGCCGTTGCGCAAGCTGGAAGCCGGCGAGTAACGCGTTCCCGCGGCGGGGAAATGCGGACGGAGCGGTAGCGCCCGTCACGAAGCTCTGTTACCCGAAGGCATGAATTCGGCGTCCGAATCGCCAGCCAAATTGGGCTGGCGCGAAGGCCTCGCGGTCTATCTCAAGCCGCGCGTGCTGGTGATCATGCTGCTCGGCTTTTCCGGTGGCGTGCCGATCATCCTCGTCGGCTCGACCCTTCAGGCCTGGATGAAGCTCTCCGGCATCGACATCCGCACCATCGGCCTGTTTGCCGCGGTGGCGATCCCCTACAACATCAAGTTCCTCTGGGCGCCGCTGGTCGATTCCCTCGACGTGCCGCTCCTCTCGCGCACGCTTGGCCGCCGCCGCGGCTGGCTGATGTTCTCGCAAATCCTGCTGATCGCCGCGATCGTGCTGCTCGCTCTGTGCGATCCCGCTGTGTCGCCGCTCATGGTGGCGGTCGCCGCGCTGCTCGTCGCCACTTCCTCAGCGACGCAGGACATCCTCATCGACGCCTTCCGTGTGGAAAGCCTGCCGGAGAACGAGCAAGCCGCCGGCATGGCCTCCTATGTCGCCGCCTATCGCATCGGCTCGCTGGTCGCCGGCGCCGGGGCACTGTTCCTCGTCGCCTATCTGCAGGACAGCCTGAAGCTCGGTGACCCGGCGGCCTGGACCGCCTGCTATGTGACGATGGCCGCCTGCATCCTGGTTGGCGTCCTGGCGACGCTCGTCGCCAAGGAGCCGGAGAAATCGCGCGCGGTGAGCGCGAACCATGCCGCGCATGCGCGGGAGACTTCACTCAAGCGCGCGTTCACGACGGCAGTCGACAGCTTCCGCGATTTCCTCTCCCAGCATCTCGCGATCGCGGCGCTCATCTTCGTCACGCTGTTCAAGCTCGCCGACGCGCTCGCGTTCTCGCTGCTGACGCCATTCGTCCTCGGGTTGGGCTTCTCGCTCACGCAAGTTGGAACCATCCGCAACGGCATCGGCTTCATCGCCGCGGTGCTCGGCGGTTTCGCCGGCGGCTTCATCGCCCGCACCTTCTCGCTGTCCGCGAGCCTGTGGATCGGCGCGCTGCTGCAGACCACGATGATCGCCGCCTTCGCCGTGCAGGCGCTGATCGGGATGGATGTCGCGGCGCTCAGTGTCACCACCGCCATCGAGTTCTTTTTCGACTCGGTCGGCACGGTCATCTTCGTCGCCTATCTCTCGGCGCTCTGCCGCAATCCGCTTTACACCGCCACGCAATTCGCGCTGCTCACTGCGCTTGCCGCCGTCGGCCGCAATGTCGTTTCGCTCGGGAGCGGCTACATCGCCTTCGCCACCGGCTGGGTGTGGTTTTTCGTGGTCTGCGCGCTCGCCGGCGTGCCGAGCTTCCTGCTGCTGGCCTGGCTGCAGCGCCACGGGCATTTCGCGCGGATCGACAAGCGCGCGTCACATTAAGGGGACTGGTCATGCGGCTCATCAGCTTCGCAACGGGGACCAAGGAGAGCTATGGTGCGCTGACGCAGGACGGCGTCATCGACCTCGGTGCGCGCGTCGGCGAGCGCTGGCCCACATTGCGCGCGGCCATCGCCGCCAGCGCACTGGATACCCTGCGCGAGCTCGTGGGGAAGCACGCTCCCGATCACGCGCTTGCCGCCATCCGTTTCCGCCCGGTGCTCCCCGACGCCGACAAGGTGATGTGCGTCGGCAAAAACTATCGCGACCACGCCGAAGAGACCGGGTCCGAGCTGCCGGAAAACCCGCGCGTGTTCCTCAAGCATCGCAGCGCCATCGTCGCGCATGAGGAACCGGTGGTGCGCCCGAAAGTGTCGAAGCATTTCGACTATGAGGGCGAATTGACCGTGGTGATCGGCCGCGCCGGCCGGCACATCGCGCCCGAGCGCGCGCCCGAGCACGTCGCCGGCTACACGCTGCTCAATGACGGCTCGGTCCGCGACTACCAGCAGCACAGCCTGTTCGCCGGCAAGAATTTCGAGCGTACCAGTGGCTTCGGCCCGTGCATGACCACCGCCGACGAGATCCCCGATCCGCGCCGGCTGACGCTGATGACACGGCTCAACGGCACCGAGGTGCAAAGGAGCGGCGTCGACAAGCTCCTCTACGACATTCCGTTCCTGATCAGCTATCTCTCGCGCGTCACCATGCTCACGCCCGGCGACTGCATCGCCACCGGCACGCCGGCTGGCGTCGGCTCGCGGCGCAATCCGCCTTTGTGGATGAAGCCCGGCGACACGATCGAGGTCGAGGTCGCCGAGATCGGCGTGCTGCGCAATCCGGTGATTGCCGAGGACTAAGGGCCGCGGGAACCAGGCACGACGGACGGCGTTGACGTGACCCATGCGCACGTCCTCGCCTGACGGCATTGAGCCCTCTCCATGCATACCGTCAAATATCGCCTGATCGAGCCGCGATTGCGGCCGCGTCGCACCAAGATGGAAGTGCCCGGCTGGGGCGGCAAAGCGGAGCCGCGCAAGAACGGCAATCACGAGCAGGTCTGGCATTGCATGCCGTTCACCGAGGGCGCGCAGTATGGCATCGAGCTGTTCTATCCGTTCGACAACGAGCTGCGCGTCACCAAGCGCAACGGCCAGGTGGAGCTCGCCGGCGACTTCGGGCCTGATCCCGGCACCGGCTTGCAATGGCCGCCGTTCCGCGCCTTCGGGGAGAACTACTACACCTATCAGCTGCTGCTCGATCTCAAGGTCACAGACGGCATGGCGGTGCGCACCGAGCCGCATCCGCGCTACTACACCGATGCGAGTGACGAGGTGCCGCTGGCCGTACCGGCCCTGCTGCGCACCAGCTGGTGGCCGATGATCTCGTTCGTGGTGTTCAAGGCGCCGCCGGAGGGACGCACGCACGTTTTCCGTTCGGGCGAACCGTTCATGCAAATCCTGTTCGTTCCCGCCGAGATCCAGTTCGAGCTGACCCCGATGGACGAGGACGAAGCCGCCGAGCGCGAGATGCGCGGCCGCCGCATCCATGCCAGCCGTGAGACGCTGTCGAAAGAAACCGAATGGACGTCGTCGACCAACACCGTGTTCGACGGCACCTATCGGCACATCCTGCGCGCGGCCAAGGCCAAGGACCGCGCCGAGCAAGGCTGAGCGCCTCCGGCCTCCATACGAACGATCATCAAACGAAAGCGGGCGCCGGCTTCACGCCGCGCGCCCGCTTCGATTCCTCACTCGCGCGGTCAGCCTTCCGCGCGCGGCACAGCGAAATACTCGCTGTGATGATGATGATGGTGGTGATGATGACGACGGAAGTGGTGATGGTGGTGATGATGATGCCGGCGAATGATGATAACGCGCCGGCGGTTATGATGATGGTGGTGATGGTGCGCCTGCGCGACCCTCACACCTTCGCTCGCGGGCCGTTGCGCGCGATTGGCGTCGTCCTCCTGCAGCATCGCGAGCGCATTGGGTATCGGCGTCAGCAGCTCGGCGTAAGTCGCCGCCTGCAAAGCTTCCGCAGCATTTGTCGCAGGCTGCGGCGCAGCTTGCGCAGAATTTACCGAGGCCACGCCGGCGACGGCGCCGAGCAGTCCGGCAATTCGCTTGTCCATGGGTTCTCCTCCGCATTGGTGACAGCGCAAGCACCGCGATGGCGCTTTGATGCGCATGCGACACAACGCCAGGGTTACCGACGGGTTCCCGGCTCTACTCAAGCCCTCTGGCGCCGCAGGCGCACATAGGCCATATCGGGAGGCATGAGCCGACCCTGTAAAGTTGACGCCGACACACGATGGCTGTGGCAGACGTTGTTGCCCGGTCAGCCGGTTCCAGAATGCGGCGTACCGCGTGAAGGCGATGCGCGGCCGAAGGACAACCACACGGCACCCGCCGAAACGTCAAACGACATAGAGGCGCGCAAACCTTAGCGCCTGATAGCCCCCTGTCGCCGGCCGCCGGTTCCCGTCTAGACTTGGCCGCATACCGGCGAAAAGGCGGACGGGAGGGGCAAATGACCAGGACGCGATGGATTGCGGGGGCACTACTTCTGGCGGTGCTCGCCAGCGGCCAGGCGCTCGCCGCCGACACGGTGAAGATCGGGGTGATTTATCCACTCACCGGCAACGCGGCGGCGGCCGGCCAGTCGGCGCGTGACGCGGTCAATCTCGGCGCCGAGATCGTCAACAACGCGCATCCCGAGCTCAAGGCAATGCCGCTCGCCGCGAGCGCCGGCCTGCCGAATCTGGGCGGCGCCAAGATCGAGCTCATCGAAGCCGATCATCAGGGCAATCCGGCGACGGGTCAGCAGCAGACCTTGCGCCTGATCACGCAGGAGCATGTCGCGGCGATGCTCGGGACCTATCATTCCGCCGTCGCGGTGGTCGCCACCGCCGCAGCCGAGCGGCAGGGCATCCCATTCCTGGTCTCGGACTCGGTCGCGCTGTCGATCACCCAACGCGGCTTCAAATGGACGTTCCGCAGCGGCCCGATCGCGCCAGACTTCGCCAAGGCCTACACGCAATTCCTCAACGAACTCAAAGCCGGCGGCAAGAAGATCGACTCGATGGCGGTGGTCAACGAGAACACCGACTACGGCACCTCGGTTGCCGCCAGCATCGTCGAGGCGGCGAAGACGGCGAACATCAAGCTGGCGGCGCAGATTCCCTACAACGCCAACAGCACCGACGTCTCCGCGCAGGTGCTGCAGCTCAAATCGCTGAAGCCCGACGCGGTGATCTTCGTCAGCTACACCGCCGACACGATCCTCTACTTCAAGACGATGCAGAACCTCGATTACCTGCCACCGCTGATCATCGGCGACGACGCCGGCTTCTCCGATCCGACCTTCATCCCGAATGTCGGCGACCTGGCGCAGGGCGCAGTCAACCGCAGCGCCTTCGACATCGGCAAGCCGGGCAGCAACAGCTACATCATCAATGAGATGTTCAAGAAGAAATACGGCCGCGATCTCGACGACACCAGCGCGCGCTGGATGCAGGGCTTCTTCGTGCTCGCCGACGCCATCAACCGCGCGGGCTCGACCGCCCCGGACAAGATTCAGGCGGCGCTGAAGGCGACCGACCTCAAGCCGGAGCAGCTGATGATCGGCTATCGCGGCGTGAAGTTCGACGAGACCGGACAGAACACGCTGTCCGCCACCTATCTGATCCAGCTGCAGGGCAAGCAATACGTTTCGGTGTGGCCGGAGAACCGCGCAACGGCGAAGCTTGAATACCCGATGAAAGGCTGGAAGAAGTAATTCGGAATCAGTAACCAAAGCGGGCGGCGCCGGTCGCGCCGCCCGTATCTGTTGAGAACTCGCAGAGTCTTAGCCGCGTGACTTCCCTCTCTTCTTCCATCCGTCTCGGCGTCGATATCGGCGGCACCTTCACCGACGTGGCGCTGGAGGTCGGCGATACACGCTTCACCGCCAAAGGGCTGACCACCGCGCGAGCGCCGGAAGAGGGCGTGCTGGCGATCCTGCGCACCGTCATCGCCGAGGCTGGCGTCGCGCCGCCCGACGTCAACCTGATCATCCACGGCACGACGCTTGCGACCAACGCGCTGATCGAGCGCAAGGGCGCGAAGACCGCGCTGCTGACCACCGAAGGCTTCCGCGACGTCGTCGAGATCCGCCACGAGAACCGCTTCGAGCAATACGACCTGAATATCGACCTGCCCGCGCCGCTGGTGCCGAGGCGGCTGCGGCTGCCCATCCGCGAGCGCATCAACGCGCAGGGCGAGGTGCTGACACCGCTCGACGCGGCCAGCGTCGAGCGCGCGCTGGAGATGCTCGCCGCACACAATGTCGAGGCCGCCGCCGTCGGCCTCCTCCACAGCTTCACCAATCCGGAGCATGAGCGGCGCGTCGGCGAAGCGATCGCGCGGCGGCTGCCCGGCGTCGCGGTGACGCTGTCGTCCGACGTCTCGCCGGAGATGCGCGAATACGAACGCTTCTCCACGGCCAGCGCCAATGCCTATCTGCAGCCGCTGATGGGCCGCTATCTCGGCAAGCTCGAGCGCGAGCTGGCGCAGGCCGGCTTTCGCTGCCCGATGCTGCTGATGACCTCCGCCGGCGGCATCACCACGGTCGAGACCGCGACGCGTTTTCCGGTCCGGCTTGTCGAGTCCGGTCCTGCGGGCGGCGCCATCTTCGCTGCCTGCATCGCGCGCCAGCACAAGCTCGACGAGGTCGTCTCCTTCGACATGGGCGGCACCACGGCAAAGATCTGCTTCATCGACAAGGCCCGCGCGCAGACCGCCCGCGTGTTCGAGGTGGCGCGCATCTATCGCTTCGTGAAGGGCAGCGGGCTGCCACTGCGCATCCCGGTGATCGAGATGGTGGAGATTGGCGCCGGCGGCGGCTCGATTGCCCGCGTCGACACGCTGGGACGCATCGGCGTCGGCCCGGACAGCGCCGGCTCGGAGCCCGGCCCGGTCTGCTATGGCCGCGGCGGCAGTGAGCCGACGGTGACCGATGCCGACCTCGCGCTCGGCCGCATCGATCCGGCGGGATTTTCCGGCGGCAAGATGCCGCTCGATCGCGGCGGCGCCGAACGCGCGCTCGCCACCAATGTCGGCAAGCCGCTCGACCTCGCGGTGGAGCATGCTGCCTTTGGCGTGAGCGAGCTCGTCGACGAGAACATGGCCAATGCCGCGCGCGTGCATGCCATCGAAAGCGGCAAGGATCTCGGTCCGCGCACGTTGATCGCCTTCGGCGGCGCGGCGCCGCTGCATGCCGCGCGGGTCGCCGAGAAGCTCGGCATCGCCCGCGTGCTCGTTCCCACCAATGCCGGTGTCGGCTCGGCACTGGGGTTGCTGCGCGCGCCGGTCGCCTATGAGATCGTGCGCGGCAAACTGCTGCGGCTCGGCAGCTTCGAGCCGGCGACGGTCAACACGCTGTTCGCTGAGATGCGCGCCGAAGCCGAAGCCATCGTGCGCCAAGGCGCGCCAACAGCGCCACTCACCGAGCAGCGCTCGGCCTTCATGCGCTATCGCGGCCAGGGCCACGAGATCGCGGTCGAGCTGCCGCAGCGCGACTTCACCGCCGCGGATCAGGGCACGATCCGCGGCTGGTTCGAGACCGCCTATCGCAGGCTCTACAGCCGGCCCATTCCCGGCGTCGAGATCGAGATCCTCAGCTGGGTGCTCTCGCTCAGCGCACCGGCTGAAGGCACGCTCGGCGCGGCCGCAGACCTGCGGGCAAACGAACCGAACCCGAAGTCACGCCGGAAGGTGTTCGATGCGGACAGCGGCGAATTCCGCGAGGTGCCGATCTATTGGCGCAGCGAGCTGACGCCGGGCGCGCATATCGCCGGGCCCGCGGTGATTGCCGAGAACGACACCTCGACCGTCGTCAGCGCGCATTTCGACGCACGCATCGACGCCTTCGGCTATATTGAGCTCACGCGCCGCACGAGAACCTGATCCATGGTCGCACGCCCCAACGCTGCGTTTGCGCAGATCCATACGCAGATCATGTGGAACCGGCTGATCGCGGTGGTGGAGGAGCAGGCGCAGACCATGCTGCGCACGGCGTTCTCCACCTCGGTGCGCGAGGCCGGCGACCTTTCGGCCGGCGTGTTCGACCGCCAGGGTCGCATGCTGGCACAGGCGGTGACCGGCACGCCCGGCCATGTGAACTCCATGGCCAATGCTGTCGTCCACTTCCTCAAAGTCTATCCACTCGACGGCATGAAGCCGGGCGACCACTACATCACCAATGATCCATGGCTCACGTCCGGCCACCTGCACGACATCACGGTGGTGTCGCCGACCTTCTATCAGGGCAAACCGGTCGCGCTGTTCGCCAACACCATCCACGTCGTCGACATCGGCGGCCTCGGCATGGGCCCCGACGGACGGCAGGTGTTCGAGGAAGGGCTCTCGATCCCGATCATGCCGCTCGCCCGCGAAGGGGTGATGAACGAGGACTTGCTGCGCATGGTGCGCGCCAATGTGCGTGAGCCGCTGCAGGTCGAAGGCGACATTTATGCCTGCGCCGCCTGCAACGACGAAGGCGGACGCAGGCTGATCGAGATGATGGACGAGTTCGAGATCGCCAATCTCGACCGGCTCGGCGACACCATCGTCGAGTCTTCGCGCGAGGCGACGCTCGCCCGCATCCGCGCGCTAGCCAAAGGCACCTACCGCAACAGCCTGACCATGGACGGCTACGACAAGCCGCTGACGCTCAAGGCCGCGCTGACCATTTCCGACGACGGCATTCACGTCGATTTCGACGGGACCTCGCCTGCGTCCGCCTATGGCATCAATGTCGTCTACAACTACTGCCTCGCCTACACCGCCTTCGGCGTGAAATGCCTGGTGGCGCCGGAGGTGCCGAACAATGCCGGCTCGCTCTCCGCGATCACTGTGAGCGCGCCGGAAGGCTGCGTGCTCAATGTCAAACGGCCGTGGCCGGTCGCGGCGCGGCACACTGTCGGGCACATGCTGCCCGACGTCGTATTCGGCTGCCTGCATCAGGTCATGGAAGGCGGCGTACCGGCGGAAGGCGCGTCGTCGCTTTGGAATCCGCAGATCTTCGGCGGCGGCTCGCTGGTCGACGAGGTCGACGAGGGCACCGATGCCAACGCGCTGCCGGAATTCTCCACCGTGATCTTCCATTGCGGCGGCGCCGGCGCGCGTCCGGGCAAGGACGGGCTCTCCGCCACAGCATTTCCCTCCGGCGTGCGCACGATCCCGGTGGAGGCGACCGAGAGCGTCGCCCCGGTCGTGTTCCGACGCCGCGAGTTCCGCGAAAGCTCGGGCGGCGCCGGGCTGCATCGTGGCGGGCTTGGCCAGGTGATCGAGCTTGGCGGCGCCGGCGCGACGCCGATCGCGCTGCTCTGCAATTTCGAGCGCGTGCGCAATCCGGCGCGCGGCCGCAACGGCGGCATGCCGGGCGGCAACGGCAAGGTCTCGCTGCGCTCGGGGCGCCCGATCAACCCGAAAGGCCGGCAGACGGTGCCGCCACGCGACGTCATCCGCCTCGAGCTTCCCGGCGGCGGCGGCTTCGGCAACCCGCATGCGCGCGATCCCGAGGCGGTGCGCGACGACGTGCTCGACGGCCTGATCAGCGCCGAGGAGGCGCGGCGCGACTATGGCGTGGTGATGGACGACAAGGGCGAGATCGATCGCGCGGCGACGGAGAAGTTGCGGTCGGCTCAATCAACGATCGTTTGATCTTAGGCATGGCCGCGCGCACAGAGCGCTCCCTCGCCCCGCGAAGCGGGGAGAGGGTTGGGGTGAGGGGCTCTTCTCACACGCATCGCGGATCGGCCCCCTCACCCGACGCGCTTCGCGCGTCGACCTCTCACCGCAAGCGGGGCGAGGTGATGCCGAATGCGCGGCGCTCTCGTGCTCAGAACAAGGTCCGCTGCCGGATCGCCGCCGACAGCGTGCCCTCATCGAGATAATCAAGCTCGCCGCCGACCGGCACGCCATGGGCGAGCCGCGTCACCTTGACGTTGGCGTCCTGCAGCAGATCGGTGATGTAATGCGCGGTGGTCTGGCCATCGACCGTGGCATTGAGCGCCAGGATCACCTCTTTCACCGCGTCATCATGAGCGCGCGAAACGAGCCCATCGATGGCGAGATCCTGCGGCCCGATGCCGTCGAGCGGCGACAGCGTGCCCCCGAGCACGTGATAGCGCGCATTCACCGCATGCGCGCGCTCCAGCGCCCACAGGTCGGCGACATCGGCGACGACGACGATGATCGAGGGATCGCGGCGCGGATCGGTGCACACCGTGCACGGATTCTGCGTGTCGATATTACCGCAGGTCTTGCAGATCTCGATCTTCTCCATCGCCGTCTGCAGGGCGAGCGTCAGCGGCGCCATGAGCAGCTCGCGCTTCTTGATCAGATGCAGCGCGGCGCGCCGCGCCGACCGCGGGCCGAGGCCCGGCAGGCGCGCCAGCAACTGAATCAGGCGCTCGATTTCAGGTCCGGCAACGGCGGTGGGCATGAACGGTCGATCGCAAGGAAAGGAGCGTCAGAATAATTTCAGTCCCGGCGGCAGCGGCAAGCCGCCGGTCAGGCTCTTCATCTTGTCCTGCAGCAGTGCCTCCGCCTTGCGCCGCGCGTCGGCATGAGCCGCGACGAGGAGATCCTCGAGGATTTCCTTTTCCTCGGGCTTCATCAGGCTGTCGTCGATGGTCACGCCCTTGAGCTCGCTCTTGCCGCTGACGCGCACGCTGACCATGCCGCCACCGGCGCTGCCCTCGACCTCGATCTGGTCGAGCTCGGCCTGCAGCTCCTGCATGCGCGACTGCAGCTGCGCCGCCTGCTTCATCATGCCCATGAAATCGGCCATTCTTATTCTCCGTCACTCTCGTCGTCGGCCGGCGGCAAGGCCTCGTCCGGCGGGACTTCAGCTTCGCGCTGCGTGACGGCGACGATCTCGGCGCCGGGAAAACGATCGAGCAGTGCCTGCACCAGCGGATCGGCGCGCACGCCGCGTTTCAATTCCGCTTCGCGCTCCTGCATCTGGGCGCGCAGCGTCGGCGCGCCCTGCTCCGCCGAGACCACCACCATCCAGCGCTTGCCGGTCCAGACGCCGAGCTTGCGCGAAAGGTCCTGCACCAGCGTCTTCGGCGCCGCCGGCTCGAGCGCGATCTCGAGCTTCCCGTCTTCAAACCGCACCAGGCGCACGTCGCGCTCCAGCGCCATCTTCAGGGTGACGTCGCGTTTTTCGGCGGCGAGCGCCACCAGTTCCTCGAAGCTGCCGAGCACGAGCCCTTGCGTCTCCGGCGCCGGCGCATCGAGGCGCGCCATCGGCTCACGCGCAGCAGCCGGCGCCGCGGCAGCGCGCGGCGCGCCACGAGGCGCATCATAACGCGGCGCAAACGACGGCGCCGCGGCCGCGGTGACACCGCCGCCGCCATTGCCGGAGAGCCGTGGCGCGCCATTGCCAGAGCCGGCGCCATCGCCGGACAGCGAGCGCACCAGCTCGTCGGGTGTCGGCAGATCGGCGGCATAGGCGATGCGTACCAGCACCATCTCGGCAGCAGCGATCGGCCGCGCGGCTTCGCGCACCTCCTCCATGCCCTTGAGCAGCATCTGCCAGGTGCGGGAAAGGACGCGCATCGACAATTTTGCGGCAAAGTCGCGGCCACGCACGCGCTCGGCCTCCGACAACGACACGTCGTCGGCCACCGCCGGGACGATCTTCACCCGGGTGACGAAATGCGTGAACTCAGCCAAGTCAGTAAGTACCACCGCCGGATCGGCGCCGATGTCGTACTGCTCGCGCAATTCCTTCAGCGCCCCAGCAACGTCGCCCTTCATCAGCGCCTCGAACAGATCGACGACGCGCACGCGATCGGCAAGCCCGAGCATCTGCCGCACATCTTCGGCACGCAGCGGACCCGCGGCATGCGCAATCGCTTGGTCGAGCAGCGAGAGCGAATCGCGCACCGAGCCTTCGGCGGCGCGGGCGATGAGCGCCAGCGCCGCCGGCTCGGCCTCGACCTTTTCCTTCGCGGCGATGCCTTCGAGGTGCTTCACCAGCACCGCGGCGTCGACGCGGCGCAGGTCGAAACGCTGACAGCGCGAGAGCACCGTCACCGGCACCTTGCGGATCTCGGTGGTGGCGAAAATGAACTTGGCGTGCGGCGGCGGCTCCTCCAGCGTCTTCAACAGCGCGTTGAAGGCGGCACCGGAGAGCATGTGCACTTCGTCGAGGATGTAGACCTTGTAGCGCGCGGAGACCGGCGCATAGCGGATGGCGTCGTTGATCTGGCGCACGTCCTCGACGCTGTTGTGCGAGGCGGCGTCCATTTCCAGCACGTCGATGTGCCGGCTTTCCATGATCGCCTGGTCATGCACGCCCATGACCGGCATCTTGATGGTCGGCCCAGTGACCGAGCCGTCCGGCAGCTCGTAATTGAGCGCACGGGCTAGGATGCGCGCTGTCGTGGTCTTGCCGACACCGCGGACACCGGTGAGGATCCAGGCCTGCGGAATGCGCCCGGTCTCGAAGGCGTTCGAGAGCGTGCGCACCATGGCGTCCTGGCCGATCAGGTCCTCGAAACTTTGCGGGCGGTATTTGCGCGCCAGCACCCGATACCCGCTGTCGGCAGCGGCAGCGGGCTCGCCGAGGTCGAGACCCTTGTCTTTTTCTTTGGCCTTGGCGGTCTCAGGCTTGTTCATCATGCCATTCGACCCGCCGCCCCGCGCGTGGCCGCCGTTCTGCAGAGGAAAGGGTGGGAGGCTGACGAGCGACCCGAACCGGAGCTCGTTAGGGCTGCTTCCTTCCGGACCTGACCCGGTTGGCGAGTGGCTCGTCCACCGCCAACCTCCCGGGACCTATATCGGCGGAACGGAAAGCGAATGCAAGCGGCGAGGGTTGCTGTTTGCTAGGGTCCCTACGTCATTCCGCAGGATTTCCAATGATTTCGCAATGGACACTGCACCCGACGCTGGCCAAGGACGCGGTTCCGATCGGCGACCTGCCCTTGTCGCAGGTGCTGATCATCAAGGACGCCAACTACCCCTGGCTTCTCCTCGTGCCGCGGCAGCCGGATATCTCCGAGATCATCGATCTCGCCGAGGCCGACCAGGCGCAGCTGACGACCGAGATCAATCGCGTCGCCCGCGCGCTCAGGCAAGTCACCCAATGCGATAAGCTCAATGTCGCGGCGCTCGGCAATGTGGTGCCGCAGCTGCATGTGCACGTGATCGCGCGACGGCGCACCGACGCGGCCTGGCCGCGGCCGGTCTGGGGCATCGTGCCGCCGCTGGCTTACGATAAGGACGCGCTGGAGAGTTTCACGAGCGCGATCCGGCGGAAGATCTGGCTGGGATGAGATTGCGTGGCGTGATCCAGCATGCGAATTTCCGGTCCAATGTCCTCCCGCTACGATCTCGGCCCCAAACCCCACCTCGGCTATACCCACAGCGCGCTGGACCGCGCGGCGGACCGGCGTCTCGATGCCGCTGAGATCGCGCGGCTTACGGCAGCGCCCGAGACCGGCACCTATGTCGTCTCCGGCGAGATGATCTTCGCGAAGAAAGGCGAACCGCTCAGCGATCCGCTGTTCACGCTCGCCGATGCTCACGCGTTCGGCAACGTCACCGAAACGATTTTCCTGGGGCTGCACGGCAAGGCCGGCCGTTTCGGCATCGGGCTCACGCCGGCGGTCGCCGAGGCGGCCAAATCTCGCACCGATCTTCTGGTCACCGATCTGCGCAGTATCGCGGTGCGCGGGCTCGTCGACGCCGAACATCTGCCGCCCATCGCCGAGACCAAGGCGCTCTTGCACTGGCACGCGCGGCATCGGTTCTGCGCCAATTGCGGTGCGCCCACCACGCTGGTGCAATGCGGCTGGCGACGCGACTGCGCCAACTGCAAGACCGAGCACTTCCCGCGCACCGACCCGGTGGCGATCATGCTGGCGATCGACGGCGATCGCTGCCTGCTCGGCCGCTCGCCGCGCTTCGTGCCCACGATGTGGTCGTGCCTCGCCGGCTTCATCGAGCCGGGCGAAAGCATCGAGGACGCGGTGCGCCGGGAGACGCTGGAGGAAGCCGGCATCAGCTGCGGCAAGGTCAGCTACTTCGCCTCTCAGCCCTGGCCATTCCCGACGTCGCTGATGATCGGCTGCTACGCGCAGGCACTGTCGACCGACATCGTCATGGACACGCATGAGCTCGAAGCCGCGCGCTGGTTCACGCGCGACGAGGTCGCCAGCATGCTCAAGCGCGCGCATCCGGACGGCCTCACTACCCCGCCGCCGGTGGCCATCGCCCACCACATCATCCGCGGCTGGGTCGAGGACGGAGCCGATGTCCTCCTCCGATAAGGCTGCGATCCTCTGCGCCGGGATCGCGGTCCAGGACATCGTCATGCGGGTCGAGCGCTTTCCCCTCCCCGGCGAGAAGGTCGCCGCCTCGGAGTTCATCGTCACCGGCGGCGGCTGCGCCGCGAATGCCGCGGTCGGCATCGCACGGCTCGGTGGCCGCGTGCGCTTTGCCGGACCGCTCGGCGGCCCGCCGGGCGCGGAGCCGGTCAGCGATCGCATCATCGCCGATCTCGAACATGAGGGCGTCGACTACAGCGGCGTCGAACGCGTGTCCGGCGGCTCCGCCTCGGTGTCGCTGATCCTGCTCGACGCCAGCGGCGAAAAATCGATCGCCACCCGGCGCGGCAGCCGTTTGACCGAATGCGCGCCGCGCGACCCCGACACGCTGGTCGCCGATGTCGCCGCGGTGCTGATCGACAATCGCTTCCCGGCCTTCGTGACGCCGGTGGTCAAAGCGGCGCGCAAGCGCGGCATCCCCGTCGTGATCGACGGCGACCAGGCGACGCACGAGGATGACGCCCTGCTCGCGCTCGGCACGCATATGATCTTTTCCTCGGAATGTCTGATCGGCACCACCGGCGGCAGTGACCTCAAGCACGGCCTCACCCGCATGCGTCAGCGGCTCACCGGATTCCTCGCCGTGACCGACGGCGCGAACGGCGTACACTGGTTCGCCGACGGAGTGCTGCATCACATGCCGGCTTTCGCGGTGACTGCGATCGACACGCTCGGCGCCGGCGACGCGTTTCACGGCGCCTTCACGCTGGCTTTGGTCGAGGGCCGCACTGAAATCGAGGCGCTGCGCTTTGCCAGCGCCGCGGCGGCGCTCAAGTGCACGCGGTTCGGCGGCGCCGCCGGGTCCCCGAAGCGGGCCGAAGTCGATGCTTTGCTGAGGCGCTAGCGCTTCGACGGACAGGGTGCGCCGCACGGCGCGCAGGCACCGGCAAAGTCTTCTGGCGATACCGCGCGGCCGCTCGACGGCGAGACGAGGTGATTGGCGACAATGGCCACGAGGCCGACCACTGCGACGATCATGTAAACGGTGCGCATCGGATTAATCTCGCGACAGACCGAACAGCGGCCGCAAGCGGATGCTGATGCTGCAGCCGACGAGCGCGGCGGCGAACCACACCCAGCCGTGCAGCGAGCCGGAGGCGACGCCCCCGACAAAGGCACCGATATTGCAGCCGAAGCCAATCCGCGCGCCCCACCCCATGAGCAGGCCGCCGAGCGCAGCGGCGGCGAGCGACTTGAACGGCGGCCAGGCGTTGCGGGCAAACGGCTTGCCCGCGGCGGCCGCCGCCATGGCACCGAGAATGACGCCGAAATCGGTGAGGCTCGACGTGTCGGAGAGAACCGACTCGGCGAGCGCGTGCTTGGGCCCAGCCCATTGCCAGAACGCAGCCTGCGAAAAATCGAAGCCGAGCCCCTGCGCGATCTTGGCGCCCCACACTGTGAAGCCGAAGGTGACGCTCCACGGATGGCCGCCGGCGAGAAAGACTTCGATGCCAAGAAGCCCGATGACGACGGCTCCGATGACGGTGATGCGTTTCGGCCAGACCGGAGCCCCAGCGCGGCGCGCCAGCACGACGATGATCGCGGCAACGACGGCGAGGCTCAGCAGCGTCACTGCGAGCCCGCCCCAGGGGCCGAGATAGTCGGAGGCGAGCACCGGGTCGATGCCACCGAGCGCCAGAAAGGCCGGCAGATGCAGGCTGCCGATGACACTCCCGAAGATGAAGGTGGCGAGCGCAATCAACATACGCCCGGAGCCGCCGCCCGCGGTGTAGAGCGTCCCGGAACCGCAGCCATTGGCGAGCTGCATCCCGAGCCCGAAGACGAAGGCGCCGATCACCAGGGAGGGCCCGAGCGGCGCGATGGCGCCGCCGAAATTCGGCGACAGCGCCGCGACGGGCACGACGACGAGCGCGGTGACGGCAATGAGCAGCAGCGTGCCGAGGAGGCCTCCGGCATCGCGCTTGACCAGGAAGCGCCGCCAGGAGGCGGTGAAGCTGAACTCGGCCTTGAGGAAGGCGGCCCCGATGCCGAAGCCGCCGAGGATCAGCGCCGCAGAGGCCGGCTGATGATCGAGCAGCACCAGCGCGACCAGGACCGCGGTGGCGAACAGCGAGAATCCGAAAAAAAGCTTATCGATGCCGACCTTCGCCATAGGCGCGGCCGGCGCTGCAATCGTCGTCACTGACATTCAAGCAAGTCCTGATGGATGGACGCGGAACTTTGGAGCGCCGTATCAGCTCCCCAATCCCAGCGTCTTCTTCAGATCGTCCCATTTCGTGCGCTGCGATTCAATGGGATGGCTCGGATTGGCCGTCCATTCCACCATCGAGCCGGCATAGAGCCGCACATTGGGACGATGCAGAACTTCCGAGAGCACGAACCAGTCGGTCGCGGCCCAGTGCCCGGTGTTGCAATAGGTCACCGTCGGACCAGACTGGATCTCGTGCGCGACGCGCGTGAGCTCCGCCGCCGACTTGAGCCGATTCGTCGCCGGATCGTAGAACTCGCTGCTGTCGATATTCAACGCGCCGGGAATGTGCCCGTAAGCGAGCGAAGCCGGCGCCTTCTCCTTGCCGGTGAAGAACGAGGCCGGCCGCGCGTCGACCAACGTCGCGCCGCCATTGTGCTGGATGGCTTCGACGTCGGGCGCCTGCGCGAGGATGCTCTTGTTGATCGTGGCGGTGAAAATCTTCGGCGAAGGCTGCCGCGTGCCGGTTTCGACCGGCAAGCCCGCGGCCTGCCAGGCGGCAAAGCCGCCGTCGAGGATGGCGACGTTCTTGAGTCCGACATAACGCAGCGTCCAATAGGTGCGCGCCGCCGCGCCGAAATCGAGCACATTCACGCCGGCGGGAACGACGACAACACGCGTGTCCTCGTCGATGCCGAGCTCGCCGATGAGCTTCTCGAGCTCCGGTGTCGTCGGAACCATGAAGGCGATGTTGTTGCGGGTCACCCGCCAGCCGCCTTTGTCGTAATCGCTGTGCACCGCGCCGGGGATGTGTGCCTTGGCGTAGGCCTCGGCGCCGCCGCCATCGATTGCCGAGCGGATGTCGAGCACGACGAGATCGGGATCCGCGCGATGCTGTGAGAGCCAGGTCGCCGAGACCAGCGGCTGCATGGTTTCCGCGCGCACCGGCGCTGCCGCGACCAGCGCAAGCAAGGCCAGGGCACCGAAAGCTTTCACGAGGCGGCTCAGGGACGACATGGATTTTCTCTTTCTCGGGTAATCTTCGCCCTTGAAATAGAAAATTTTTCTCTGTAATGACAGATGTAAGTTCAAAAAAGAATATTCTTTCAATGAACGACCGATAACAGGATCTTCCGCCTAAGAACGAAGGAATTTCGAGAATGGACGCCATCGACCGCAAGATTCTCGCGGTGTTGCAGGAAGACGCCTCGCTCTCGGTGGCCGAGATCGGGCAGCGCGTGGGCCTGTCCTCGACGCCGTGCTGGAAGCGCATCCAGCGGCTCGAAGCCGACGGCGTCATCACCAAGCGTGTGGCGCTCATCGACCCCGACAAGCTCGGGCTCGGCGTGACCGTGTTCGTGTCCATCGAGACGGGAGATCATTCGCAGGATTGGCTGGCGCGTTTTGCCGAGGTGGTCAGGGCGATGCCGGAAGTGATGGAGTTTTACCGCATGGCCGGCGACGTCGATTACATGCTGCGCGTGGTCGTCGCCGACATCGCCAGTTACGACGCCTTCTACAAGCGCCTGATCGCCACGATCCCGCTGAAGAACGTCACGTCGCGCTTCGCCATGGAGCGGATCAAGTCGAGCACGGCGCTGCCGATCAAATAGGAATGCTTAGCTCAGCGCCGGGCAGGTGTCGGCCATGCGCGTGCGCATATAGATGTTGTCGGACAGCGTCAGCGTGCCGGTGATCACGTAGCCGATCAGCGGCTTATAGCTGTAGCTGATCTCGGCGAAAGTCAGCGCCGAGCTGGCGACATTCAGCGCGGTCGGCAGCGTGATCGTCGAGCCGGCGCTGCGCGCGGTTCCGTTCAAGCTCTGGCTCCAGGAGACGGTCGCCACATTGCTCGAGCTGATGTTGATGCAGCTGATCGTCAGCTTCATGTTGCTGGTCGCGAACGGATACATGATCGCGCTCGACGCATTCAGGATGTCGGTGACGTTCGCCGATGTCAGGCTGGTCGCCTGCGCGGTCAAGTCGGCGGCGGTGCGCGCGGTCAGCGTCACCTTTCGGTCGGCGCTCACACCCTGAGAGACTTCGGCGGTGCCGAAGTACATCGTCGCCATCAGCGGCAGGATCATCGCGAATTCCACCGCGGAGACGCCGCGCGGATCCTTCATGAGCCGCGCAAGGCGCGTCGACAGCCTGGATTGCGACTTCCGGAACATGGATCGGGCTCCGCTCATTGGTACGGCTCGTTGCGGAAGGCGGCCGTCGCGACCAGAAGGTTGCTGTTGGTGGCCGATAGATTGGCCAGCGCAGCAAGACCGAGCATGCGCACGTAGATCGGCCACTGGTAATAGAGCCGCACGACGACGATGCTGCCCGCTGAGCCGGGGTTATAAGCGAAGCCGCTGGTGTTGAGCGCGCCATTGCTCACCGGCGGCGCGGTGTTGATCGACGCGAAACTCGAATAAGTCTCGACGTCGACATAGAGGCTGTTGGTGCAGTCGAACAGCGCCGTCAGATTGTTGCACACCTGCGTCTTGAAGCTCGCCTGCGTCATTCCTGCGGTCTGCGCCTGGCCCGTAAGGATGAGACGCGCGGAGTTCGCCGCCGCCGTCTCCAGCGCCTGACCGGAGAAGAACACCAGCGCCGTCTGAATGATCGCGAACATCATGGCGATGAACGGCGTCGCCACCAGCGCAAATTCGACCGCCGCGGCGCCATCCTGCTGGCGCGCAAAGCGCCGCGCATGGCGCTGCGCCGTGCATTCGATCCGCTGCAACGTGCATTCGATCCGCTGCAGAATGGTCATTATCGCCTGCACCATGACAGCCCTTCCCCCTTTTGGAGGCTTCGTTCGCCCTCCCGTGTTACCAAAGAGGCGTTGTCAATTTGTTTCGCACGATGCGGACAAGGAACCCGGTACGAGTAAGACTTTGCTAACCACGCTTCGCCGCGGCCGATGGCGGCAGCATCCGGCGGCCAATTCCCTCAAGCCATGCCGCGGCAGCAGCGCCGAAACGGCGTGAGGCGACAACGGCAAAGTCGTTGACGGGAGCGAAAGCGACTGCCGCCGCCAGGGCGATGGGAATGGTCGCAACATTGATCAGCCAGCGCGCGGCCGAGGGCTCCAGACCCATGCCGGAGAGCGCATGCAAGGCGTGCACCGAGAACACATAGATGACGGCGGCCTGGCTGAGATAGAGCGGGAAAGAAAGCCGGCCAAGCAAGTCGCTGACGCGGCTTTCGAACAAAACGCGCAGCGGAGCACAAAACGCGACGCCGGCCGTCAGGCCCGTTGCTCCCACCACATATGCAAGGTCAAAAGCCGCGTGATGCGGCAGGCTGACTGCCGCGAGGCCGACGGCGCAGAGCAGCGCCCCAAAGATATCGCCGGTTCGCGACCCAGCGAGCCGGCGATGCAGATCGGCCAGCAGGATCCCAGCGACGAAGAGCGCGTAATAGCTCTGGCAACCGGCGAGCGCGATGAACAGCGCGCCGAACACCCAGATGCGGGCCGACCAGGGGCGCGCGACGGCAATGACGGCGAAGGTCAGAAACGAGCCGAAGAACTCGTAGGACATCGTCCAGAGCGGTGGATTGTAAGTCTCCGCATTGGAATAAGAGACAAACACATTCACGAATGAGAACCGCAGCAGGCCCGCGATATCGGGCGCAAACGTCAGGAATTGATCGAGCGGACTTGGGCGTTGCAGCGCAGGCGGAAGCACGCCAGTCGCCAGCAACACATAAGTCGCTGCGCAGATGGCGGCGATCGGCACCGCCAGGCGCACATAGCGCCCGAGCGCAATTCGGGCGAGGCTGCGCGGGTCTCCCGTCTCCAGGAAGCGAACGGATAGCGAGAAACCGGACACGACGAAGAAGACGCAGACGGCGAAAGCGCCGTTCATGAAGAACACGCTGCTCCAGAGCGCGCGATCGGCGAACAGCGAATTTGGCGGCAAGCCATCGACGAACAAATGATGCAGCAGGACGACCACCGCCGCCCAACCACGCAGGCCGTCGAGGAATCGATATCGCTGCGCCGTCCCTACCGTCACCGCGGTGGCGCCGCGGAGGAGCCGCCAGGACCGCCGCCACCGCCACCGCCGGCGGCACCGGCCGCAGCACTGCTGAGCGCCCCGCCATTGCGCGCGCCGATCTGATCGAGTGTCGGGCCGAACGTCGACCCCGCATCGCCGAGATTGGCGCGCGGCTCGCAATCAGGCGTGCAGCTTAAGGTCTGCCGCTCGATCTGCCGATAGACGAACACCGTCCCGTCATTGGCGCCGACCACGCGGATGAGCCTCTCACTGACGGGATTACCGTTGCGGTCGAGCATCATCAGGTTGGTGGCGCCGTAACCTTTGCCGGTGATGACGAGAACACCGCCCTTCTGCAGGGAGACGTCGGCGATCAGCGGATTGCCGATGACCAGTGTCGCGGCGCGCTCCGGCAGCCGCATGATCTGCGCGTGATCGACATGGACGGTGATGGTGTCGGCGGCGCGGCTCGCGCTGCCGGCGAGCCCGATGACCAAGGCGATAGCCGTACCGCTCAGCACAGCCCGTCGCAGACGGCCGAACACGCCCGACATCGCACGCTCCGATACGCAATACGCAGCGGCCGCGATACTGACCGCATTTCAGGGAGAGTTGACTGTAAATAGGTGAATGAAGTGCAAAGACCGCCGTCGTCGCCGCGCAGGCCCGAGCTCTATTGCTTGAACGGGTAGAGCATCTGCGCGCCGAAGCTCGATGGAAACGCCGGATCGCCGACGCCATAGGCGTCCGGCAGCTCGTTCTTCGGCATGTAAAAGGTGCCGAACAGCAGATCGAGGAGCGGAAAGGTGCCGGCGAAGTTCGTGTTGCCGCCGCGGTCCGCGGCGGTGTGATGCCAGCGATGGAACACCGGGCTCGCGATCACGTATTTGAGCGGCCCCAGCGTCCAGTTCAGATTGGCATGCACGAAGGCCGAATGCGCGATGGTGAACGGGCCGACCCACAGCATCACATTGGGAGAGATGCCGGCGAGCAGCAGGATGACGTCGGCGGCGACCGAGCCGAGGAATAGATTGACCGGATGGAAGCGTGCCGCCGAGATCCAGTCGACCTCTTCCGAGGAGTGGTGCACCGCGTGCCATTTCCACATCGTGCGGCCATGGAACAGGCGGTGCGACCAGTACATCATGAAATCGGAGGCGAAGAGGAAGACGAAGGCCTGCGCCCACAGCGGTAGCCGCGCCAGCGGCCCAAAGCCATCGTCGAAAAACGCGAGCAGCGCATCCGTGCCGTGAATATTGAAGATCAGCGCCGCGCCCATCACCATGAGGCCGATGCGCACGAAGCGCGCGATCAGTGGGATGAAGAACCAGTAGACCAGATCGGTGACGAGCTCGCGCTTCTGCCACCAGCGGTGGCCGGGATTACAGGCAGAGAATTCGGTCAGCACCGCGAAGACAAAACCGAGCCCGATGGTGATCGGGACGATCTTGAGCATCGTCTGCCCGCTGATGACAAAGAATGAAGCGATTTCGTCGAGCATAACTGACTGATCTCGGAGGTAAGGCCGAAGGCATTTCGCGCTCGCGCAGTTAATTTGGCGTGAAACCAACCACGAGATCGAGCAAAGATCTCGTCTCTCCTTGAAGTAATCGCCCGACAGATAGGGTGGATTTCTTTGCCCTAAGTAAGTAATAAATACTCATGTCACAATTAACGCATTGAAATAATACAAAATTAACCGTGTTATTCCAATGTACAGGCTCTGTTAACTACAGTATACCTCCAGAACAATACCTTATTTTTCATCACCGATATTAACCGCAGTGCAAGACCTCATTGCTAGGTTGCGGCATGGCTCACGTTGAGCCGGAGCGTAATCCGGCCGCTTGGGTCCGCTCAGACAGCCACATGTGGATCAAGGAGCTACAGATGAAGACCCTCTTTTCCCGCTTCGTGAAGGACGAGTCCGGCGCGACGGCCATCGAATACGGCCTCATCGCCGCGGGCATCTCGGTTGCGATCATCGCGGTCGTCAACGGTCTCGGCACCAAGCTGAACACGACCTTCTCCAGCGTCTCGACGCAGCTGAAGTAAGTCGCGCTTCGCGCGTACGAAATCAGGCTCCGGCCAGTCGCCGGAGCCTTTTTATTTGTGCATTCGGCATTTGCGCTATGTACGCGCAAAACGCGCGGATAAAGCGCATAAAAAGCGAGAAAACTAGAGCGATCCGCCTAACCGGGCGTTGGAACTCAAGCGGTTACCACTCCCGCGCTGACGCACAGCAGCACGCAGGGAGACTTGAATGGCAACGATCCGTCGTTTTCTCAAAGAAGAAACTGGCGCCACCGCTATCGAATACGGGCTGATCGCAGCGGGCATCGCCGTCGCCATCATCGCCGTGGTGAATGGACTCGGAACCGATCTGAATACGACCTTTTCCAGCGTCTCGACGCAATTGAAGTAGCGACGTTCGGCCCCCTACCGCTAACGGCTCCGGTCGCACGGCCGGAGCCGTCGCGTTTTGCGACAGGTCGCCACGCATAGTTTACGTTCCGTCAATATCTGGCGCGCTAACCGAACCGCAATCCAATCGCGACTAAGCTCTCGTGAGTCTGCATCGACGCGTGTTGTGAGTATTGCGTTCATGGTCGCCGACATCATCCGACTGCTGCTGTTTCCCTCGCTGATGGCGTTTGCCGCATCGAGCGACCTGCTCACCATGACGATTTCCAACCGCCTCTGTCTGGCGCTGGTCGCTGGTTTCGCCGTGCTGGCGCCGCTCTCCGGCATGAACCTCGCCGATATCGGCGCGCATGCCGGCGCCGGTGCCGTCATCCTGGCGATCGCCTTCGGCTGCTTTGCCCGCGGCTGGATCGGCGGCGGCGACGCCAAGCTGGCAGCCGCCATCGCGCTCTGGTTCGGGTTCGACCATCTGCTCGAATACCTGCTCTATGCCTCCCTGCTCGGCGGTGCGCTGACGCTGATCCTGATTCAGTTTCGCGTCTGGCCGATGCCCGCTGTGCTCGCCCGCCAGGCCTGGGCCTGCCGGCTGCATGAGAAGACGGCCGGCGTTCCCTACGGCATCGCGCTCGCGGCCGCCGCGCTCCTCGTCTATCCGGAGACGAGCTGGATGAAAGCGCTGCACATCTAGCGCACGCTGCTTTTCGCGCTCGCGTCGCGATCGCGGTGAGTTCGAGCAACGTCTCGTTAACTCGATTTAGATACGCCTCCTTAACCATACCTTGACCTTTAACTGCTGAAATCCACGCAAGCGGCCGATTGCGCCGCCATGTGGATTCGGCGGTCGACGTGGCCGCTTTAGTCACGGTGAAGCGTATGAAAGCCGCGCGTATCGTTGTTTTGGGTGTTGCCATCGCCGCGGGTGGTCTCGCCGCGCTTTTGGCGGGCGGCGGCGAGAAGGCACCGCCTCCACAGGCCGCGGCGCCGAAGCCGCAGCTCGACACCATCGAGGTCCTCGTCGCCAAATCCGATATCGGGCTCGGCCAAGTGGTCGGCGCCGGCGACATGGGCTGGCAGATCTGGCCTGCCACCGCGGCAAGTCCGACCTTCATCCGCAAGAACGAACATCCGCAGGCGCTGCAGACGCTGGCCGGCTCGATCGCGCGCGCGCCATTCGTCGTCGGCGAGCCGATGCGCGAGGCCAAGCTGGTGAGGGCCAACGGCTCCGGCTACATGGCCGCGATCCTGCCGTCCGGCATGCGCGCGGTATCCACCGAAATCTCTCCGGAAAACGGCGCCGGCGGCTTCATCCTGCCGAACGACCACGTTGACGTGATCCTGACCCGGCGCGACCGCGCCGCGGAAAAGGCTGCAGGCGTCGAGGTGCACACCAGCGAGACCATCCTGCAGAACGTGCGTGTGCTCGCGATCGACCAGAACGTCGAAGAGAAGAACGGACAGAAGGTCGTCGTCGGCAAGACCGCCACGCTCGAGCTGGCACCACACCAGGCGGAAACTCTGGCACTGTCGCGGCAGCTCGGCACGCTGTCGCTGGCGTTACGCAGCATCACCGACGCCAACGCGCGCAATGCGCAGGCATCGGACGACGACAAAGCCAACACGCGTAACGCCGTCAATGTCGTCCGTTACGGCGTGTCCAGCACCATGACGGCGAAATGAACGGCTGAGGGAAAAGGGGACATGGGGACCAGCACTTTGCTCCGCGCCGCAGCTGTAACGGCACTCGCTGCCGTCGCAGGGTCCGGCCCTTTGCTCCCGGCCATCGCCGCGGATGCACCGCGCACACCGGTGATCGCCGTTGCCGCCAGCGAGGCGACGTCGCGCTTCGTCCAGCTCGGCGTGAGCAAGTCCGTCGCCATCGACCTGCCGACCGACGTCAAGGATGTGCTGGTGGCCGATCCGAAGATCGCCAACGCCGTGGTCCGCTCCTCGCGCCGGGTCTACATGATCGGCGTTGCGATCGGACAGACGAGCATCTTCTTCTTCGACGCCGAAGGCCATCAGATCGCCGGTTTCGACATCGCGGTCACGCGCGACCTCAACGGCCTGCGCGGCGCGCTGCGGCAGGCCATGCCGGATGCCGACATCCGCGTCGAAGGCATCGGCGACAGCCTGATGCTATCGGGCACCGCCTCGAGCCCCATCGAGGCGCAGCAGGCTTTCGACCTCGCCTCCCGGCTCGCCGGTGACGGCACCAAGGTCGTCAATGGCATCACCGTGCGCGGCCGCGATCAGGTGATGCTGAAAGTCACGGTGGCGGAAGTGCAGCGCGACGTGGTCAAGCAACTCGGCGTCGATCTGAGCGCGCAGGGCTCCCTTGGCACCGTGTCCAATCCCATCACCATCAACAGCATCAACCCGTTCCCGGCATTCGGGCAGGCGCTGGCCAACAATAATATCACCGGCTCGCCGGTCCGCGGCCTGAGCGCGACGCTGCGCGCCATGGAGCGCGCCGGCGTGGTGCGCACACTGGCCGAGCCGAACCTGACCGCGATCTCCGGCGAAACCGCCACCTTCGTCGCCGGCGGCGAATTCCCGATCCCCGCGGGCCTGTCCTGCGACACGACCAAATCGCCGCCGGTCTGTCAGGCGCAGATCGACTTCAAAAAGTTCGGTGTCTCGCTGATGTTCACGCCGGTCGTGATGACCGGGGGTCGCATCAGCCTCAAGGTGATGACCGAAGTCTCCGATCTCTCCACTGACAACGCGATCACGCTCTCGGTGCCGGGCTCGACCTCGACGCTGACCGTTCCCTCGATCAAGACGCGGCGCGCCGAGACCGTGGTCGAGCTGCCCTCCGGCGGCGCCATCGCCATGGCCGGCCTGATCCAGGAGCAGACGCGCCAGCAGATCAGCGGCGTCCCCGGTCTCATGGAGCTGCCGGTGCTCGGCTCGCTGTTCAAGAGCCGCGATTACATCAATCACCAGAGCGAGCTCATGGTCCTGGTCACGCCCTACATCGTGCACGCGGTGGCGCAGAAGGATCTCTCGAAGCCGGATGACGGCTTTGCCGATCCGAGCGACCCCTCGACCATCCTGCTTGGCAAGCTCAATCGCCTCTACGGCGTGTCCAGCACCTCGACCGCGCCAACCGACAACAAGCGCAATTACCGCGGCAATTACGGATTCATCCTCGATTGACCGCAGCAAGGAGACCATCGATGGCTCGTTCGCAACAGGCGGCTCGCAAGCGCGTTTTCACCGCGCTGGCGCTCGCCGGGACCGTCGCGCTCGCCGGCTGCTACCCGCAGCATGAGGCGGCGAAGGCGCCGTATCCGAACGACTATCGCGAGCGGCATCCGATCAGCATCCGCGAAGGCGAGCGCACCGTCGAAATCTTCGTCGGGCGCAACCGCGGCGGACTGACGCCGGCGCAGCGCGCCGACGTGCTCGCCTTCGCCCAGGCGTGGCGGCACGAAGCCACCGGCGGCATCGCCATCGAGGTCCCAGCCGGCGCCAACGAGATGGCAGCGAACGACGTGCTGCGCGAGGTCCACTCGATGTTCGCTGCCTCCGGCGTCCCGCAGAACGGGGTCCGCGTCAGCCGCTATCGCCCCGGCCCCGGAAGTCTCGCGAGCATCAGGCTCAATTATTCGCGGCTTACGGCGCAAGCCGGACCGTGCGGGCTGTGGCCGGACGACCTTGGACCAGCGATGGATTCCAAGCACCAGGAAAACCATCCCTATTGGAATCTCGGCTGCGCCAACCAGCGCAGTCTCGCCGCCATGGTCGACAATCCAGCCGACCTTGTGCAGCCGCGCGGAGAGACACCGGTTTATTCCGCCAGGCGCTCGGTGGCGATCGACAAATACCGCAAGGGTGACAACCCAGGCGGGACCTACAACGACTACGACAAAGGCAAGATCAGCGATCTCGGCAAATGATCAAGAACGCACAGCAAGTCGCCGAACCGGAGGCCATCCCGGTCGAAACCGCCGTCACCGACGAGCACATCTCGCCGGCGCCGCGCGTTTCGGTCCAGGCCTTCTGCGAGACGGTGGAAACCGCCGCCGCGGTGCAGTCCGCCGGCGAAGATCGGCGCATGGCCAAGGCGCATCTGAAGATCCAGATGGGCGGCGCCACTGCGGCGGCCGAAGCCTATCGCAACGCGCCGACGCCGAACGTCATCATCATCGAATCTGAGAACCGCGGCGAGGACATCCTCGCCGGGCTCGATCAGCTCGCCGAAGTCTGCGACGCAGGCACGCGTGTTGTCGTCATCGGCCGCATCAACGACGTGGTACTCTACCGCGAGCTGACACGCCGCGGCGTCAGCGACTACCTGATCGCGCCCGTCGGCACCATCGACATCGTGCGCGCGGTGTGCGGACTGTTCTCGGCGCCGGACGCAAAACCGGTCGGCCGGGTGATTGCCGTGGTCGGCGCGAAAGGTGGCGTCGGCGCCTCGACCGTCGCGCACAACGTCGCCTGGGCGGTCGCCCGCGACCTCTCGCTCGATTCCGTGGTCACCGACCTCGACCTCGCCTTCGGCACCGCCGGGCTCGATTACAACCAGGATCCGCCGCAGGGCGTCGCTGACGCGGTGTTCTCGCCTGATCGCGTCGACACCGGCTTCATCGACCGCCTGTTGTCGAAATGCACCGATCACCTCAGCCTGCTGGCCGCGCCGGCAACGCTGGAGCGCGTCTACGACTTCAATCCCGACGCGTTCGATCCGATCCTCGACATCATGCGCGCGACCATTCCCTGCATCATCCTCGACATGCCGCATCAATGGGCCGGCTGGTCGAAGCGTACGCTGGTCGCCGCCGACGACATCCTGATCGTCGCCGGACCCGATCTCGCCAATCTGCGCAATGCCAAGAACCTGGCGGATTTCCTGCGCAGCTCGCGGCCCAATGATCGGCGGCCGTTCTACTGCCTCAACCAGATGGGTGTGCCGAAGCGGCCCGAGATCAAGCCCGCCGATTTCGCCAAGGCGCTCGAAGATGAGCCGCTGGCGCAGATCCCGTTCGACCCGCAGCTGTTCGGCACCGCCGCCAACAACGGGCAGATGATCGCGGAGGTCGCTGCCAGCCACAAGACGGCGGAGATGTTCCGGCAGATGGCGCAGACGCTGACCGGCCGCGCCGAGGTCAAGCGGCAGCGCGGCAGCCTGCTGACGCCGCTGCTCGGCCTGATGAAACGAAAAGCGTAAGGAAGGGAGACGTTCGTGTTCGGTAAGCGCAGTGGGTCGGGTGCAGGCGGCACGACGGCCGCCCCGCCACCCCCGCCACGGCCTGAGCCCGCGCCGGCCCCGCGCACACCGAGCGCGGCGGCGGCCGAGCCCGGCCGCGCCCCGATTCCCTCCGACGGTCTCGGCGCGCCGATCCTCTCCCCGCCGACGGCGCCGGCGCGCACCGCTGCCGCCACTAACATGCCGACCGCCGTGGATTCGCGGCGCTCGGATAATTACTACGAGACCAAAGGCACGATTTTCGGCGCGCTGATCGAGGCCATCGATCTGGCGCAGCTCGCCCGCCTCGACGCCGATTCCGCGCGCGAGGAAATCCGCGACATCGTCAACGAGATCATCGCGATCAAGAACATCGTGATGTCGATCTCCGAGCAGGAAGAGCTGCTCGACGATATTTGCAACGACGTGCTCGGCTTCGGCCCGCTCGAGCCGCTGCTGTCGCGCGACGACATCGCCGACATCATGGTCAACGGTTCCGGCACGGTTTACATCGAAGTCGCCGGCAAGATTCAAAAGACCGGCATCCGCTTTCGCGACAACCAGCAGCTGCTGAATATCTGCCAGCGCATCGTCAGCCAGATCGGCCGCCGCGTCGACGAATCCTCACCAATCTGCGATGCGCGTCTTCCCGACGGCTCCCGCGTCAACGTCATCGCCCCGCCGCTGGCGCTCGACGGCCCCGCGCTCACCATCCGCAAATTCAAAAAAGACAAGCTCACTCTCGACCAGCTCACCAAATACGGCAGCATCACGCCGGAGGGCGCCGACATCCTGAAGGTCGTGGGGCGCTGCCGGGTCAACACACTGGTGTCGGGCGGCACGGGTTCCGGCAAGACCACGCTGCTCAACTGTCTCACTCAGTTCATCGACTCCGACGAGCGCATCATCACCTGCGAGGACGCGGCGGAACTGCAGCTGCAGCAGCCGCACGTGGTGCGCCTGGAAACGCGGCCGCCGAACCTTGAGGGTGAGGGCCAGATCACCATGCGCGACCTGGTCCGCAACTGCCTGCGTATGCGCCCGGAACGCATCATCGTCGGCGAAGTCCGCGGACCCGAGGCTTTCGACCTGCTGCAAGCCATGAACACCGGCCACGACGGTTCCATGGGAACTTTGCACGCCAACAGCCCGCGTGAAGCGTTGTCACGTCTCGAATCCATGATCACCATGGGCGGCTTTTCGTTGCCGTCGCGCACGATCCGCGAGATGATCTGCGCCTCGGTCGACGTGGTCATCCAATCGGCGCGCCTGCGCGATGGTTCCCGCCGCATCACCCACATCACCGAGGTGGTCGGCATGGAAGGCGAAGTCATCATCACGCAAGACCTCTTCGTCTATGAGATCGTCGGCGAGGACGCCCAGGGAAACCTGATCGGCCAGCACCATTCGACGGGTATCGGCCGCCCGCGGTTCTGGGACCGCGCGCGCTACTACGGCGAAGAAAAGCGTCTCGCCGCGGCGCTCGATGCCGCGGAGGTCACCAAGGAGCCGTCACGCGCGTGACGGCGGAGTTTTCGTTAGTATGCAGCCACTCGTTCTCTTCGTGCTGGTGTCGGTGGCGATCGGCGGCATCGCGTGGGTTTTCGTCTACCCGGTTCTGTCCGGCGAGCGCAAAGCCGAGAAGCGCCGCGAAAGCATCGCGCGCGCGGAACCGGCGACCATTCGCACCAGCCGCGCCAGCCAGAAATCGCGGCGCGATAGCGTCGAGAACACGCTCAAGGAGCTTGACGAGCGGCGCAAGAAGCAAAAAAGTTTGCCGTTGGCGACACGCATCGCGCTTGCCGGCCTCAGCTGGAGCAAGCAGAAATTCTTCATCATCTCGGGCGCTCTTGGCTTCGGCGCCTTCGTGCCCGCCTTCCTCGCCAATATCGGCATTCTGCCGGCGCTCGGCCTCGGCTTCGCTGCCGGCTTCGGCGTGCCGCGCTGGCTGCTCTCCTATTTGCGCAAGCGGCGGGAGAACAAGTTTCTCGATTCGTTGCCGGACGCTGTCGACATCATCGTGCGCGGCGTGAAGGCTGGCTTGCCGCTGCTCGACTGCCTCAAGGTCATCGTCAACGACGCACCGGAGCCGCTCAACGCCGAATTCCGCGCCATCGTCGAGACGCAAACGGTGGGCATGCCGCTCGGTGACGCCTGTGCCAAGCTCTACGAGCGCGTGCCGGTGCCGGAGGCGAACTTCTTCGGCATCGTCATCGCCATTCAGCAGAAGGCCGGCGGCAACCTCTCCGAAGCGCTGGGCAACCTTTCGCGCGTGCTGCGTGACCGCAAGAAGATGAAGGCCAAGATCAAGGCGATGTCGCAGGAGGCCAAAGCCTCGGCCATGATCATCGGCTGCTTGCCGGTCGCGGTGATGACGCTCGTCTACATCACCAGCCCGGACTACATCTCGCTGCTGTGGACCGAGACGCTGGGCCGCATGATGCTCGCCGCATCCGCGTTCTGGATGTTCATGGGCGTCATGGTGATGCGCAAGATGATCAATTTCGATTTCTGAGCAACGCGCCATGGTCGATCTCCTCATCAACACCTTCGACCAGCGCACCATCATCATGGTGCTGGCGGCGATCGCCGCGGGCGCTACGGTGCTGACGCTGGCCATGCCGCTGCTCTCTCCCGACATGCTCGGCCGGCGCATGAAGGCGGTCGCGCTCGAGCGCGAGAAGCTGCGTCAGCGCGAGCGCGAGCGTATCGCGCGGGGCGAGAAGGTGACGCTGCGGCAGACGCCGAAACAGTACATCTCCACCATCGTCGACAATTTCAACTTGTCGAAATGGGTCGGCCAGGAAGAGGCACGGCTTAAGCTGGTGCAGGCCGGTTATCGCGGCCAGGCGCCCTATATGAGCTACCTGTTCTTCCGCATGGTGACGCCGATCGTGGCGTTCGGCTTCGCGCTGGTCTACCTGTTCCTGGTGCTCGACTTCGACCAGCCGCCGATGGTCAAGCTCGGCATGTGCATCGGCGCCGCCTATCTCGGCATGCACCTGCCACTGATGTTCCTGAAGAACCGCATCGCGCGGCGGCAGCAGTCGATCAAGCGCGCCTTTCCCGACACGCTCGACCTGCTGCTGATCTGCGTCGAATCCGGCATGTCCGTCGAGGTGGCGTTCAAGCGCGTCAGCGACGAAATCGGCGCGCAGTCGATCCCGCTCGCCGAAGAGCTGACGCTGACCACGGCAGAGCTCTCCTATCTGCAGGATCGCAAACAGGCTTACGAGAATCTCGCCAAGCGCACCGATCTCGAGGGGGTCAAAGCCGTGTGCATGGCGCTGCAGCAGGCGGAACGCTACGGCACGCCGCTCGCCAACACGCTGCGGGTGATGGCGCAGGAAAATCGCGACATGCGCATGTCCGAAGCCGAGAAGAAGGCCGCCGGCCTTCCGCCCAAGCTCACCGTGCCGATGATCCTGTTCTTCCTGCCGGTGTTGTTCGTGGTCATTCTCGGACCGGCGGCGATCAAGGTGATGGGATTGCAGTAGCGGCAGCGACGCCGCGAAGCGCAGACTCTGTGCCGTCATTCCGGGGCGCGCTTAGCGCGAGCCCGGAATCCATAATCCGAATCCACAGAGTATGGATTCCGGGCTCGGCCCTTCGGGCCGCCCCGGAATGACCGGAGAGGTTGTGTTCTGATTCAATTGTCAAACAACCCGCGAGGTTTTGCTTGCGCAAAGCTTCGCACTTTCAGCACGACGCTGTTTTTGAAATTCAGCGCCGCTTGAAGAGAACCAAGGGCGCGCGGGATGCCGGGGATCAGCGAGATCCACGGACCTTCGTTCCTCGCGAAACGAAGGCTAAGTGGGTAGTCAACCGCAGGTCTCGTCGGATCGAGATATCCCGCGCGCGATGGGTTACGGCTTATTTCGCAAGCCCCCCGGTGGAAGTGTTCCTACCTTCTATCCACCGCTCTGGGGAGAGTACTCACCGGGTCCGGCCGGTAGCTCGACCTGAACCTGGTAGACCACGCCCTCCGTGATGCACGGGTTCTGTGCACCGGGAGCATCACGACTTCACCGCCGAATGGATTGGGTGCTCGTCTAAGCTCACCCGTTATTCGGCCATCGCACCCGCCCCGCGACTGTAGACGCTTGCGCAGACGCCCCTTGGTAATGGAGCGGGATAAACGTTGTTATAGGTGTCTGTGCGAGAAGAAAAGCGCAAAGGCGTGTTACCAACACGATGCCAACGGGGTTGCTAACGATTTCCACATCGCCTCGGCTCAATCCGGCGCCTTGAACCGATAGCCGATGCCGGTTTCGGTCACGACATATTGCGGTCGCTCGGGATCGACTTCGATCTTTTGCCGCAGCTGACGTACATAAACGCGCAGATATTGCGCGTCGACGAGCTCGTCCCACAGCTCGCCAAGGAGGAATTTATGCGTGAGCACTTTTCCGGCGTGCTGCACGAGAATGCGGAGGAGATCGTATTCCTTGGGCGATAGCTTCACCTCGGTTTCGCGCAGCTTGACGATGCGGCGCACGAGATCGACGGAGAGCTCGCCGACGCGGAACACCGGCCGCTCGCCATGCACCTGCAGCTGATGCCGCAGCGCGGCGCGCATGCGCGCGAGGAGCTCCTCCATGCCGAACGGCTTGGTCACATAGTCGTCGGCGCCGAGATCGAGCGCCTGCACCTTGCCGGATTCGTCGTCGCGGCTGGAGAGGACGACAACAGGGAGGCCGTCATAACGCTCGCGGATCTTGCGCAGAAGCTCGATGCCACCGATGTCGGGCAGGCCAAGATCGAGGATGACCAAGTCGGGCTTGTCCTCCAGGCTCTCGAGCGCGGTCTTGCCGTTGGGCGCCTCGATGACCTCGTAGCCTTGTGTGCTCAGGCCCATGCGCAGGAGCTTGCGGATCGGTGGTTCGTCGTCGACGACGAGAATGCGCAGCGCGGCGGCACTCATGCTGCGGTGTCCAGTTGGGTCGCCACCGCCGGGACGGGCAGGCGCACGGTGAACACCGCCCCCTTGCGGTCGGGCCGGTTGGCTGCCGTGAGGGTGCCGTGCATGGCCTCGACGAAGCCACGCGCGATGGCGAGGCCGAGGCCGGTGCCGGCGCGCACCTGGTCGGCCTTTTGCACCCGATAGAACTTGTCGAAGATGCGCTCGAGCTCGCTCTCGGGAATGCCGTCGCCCTCATCGGCGATCTGCAGCGCCACTTCGTCGCCTTCGCGCCGTCCACGCAGGCGAATGATCGTTCCGGCCGGCGCATATTTGGCGGCGTTGTCGACCAGATTGAACAGCGCCTGCTCGAACAGCACGGCATCCACCTTGAGCATCGGCAGCTCGGCTTCGAGATCGACGTCAACAGTATGGCCGCTGAGGATCTTGCCGGCACGTCTGAGCGCGCTGCCGACAATCTCGCCGAGGTCGTGCAATGCGGCATTCGGCGTGATTGCGCCGGATTCGAGTCTGGTCATGTCGAGCAGATTGGCGATGAAGCGGTTGAGCCGTTCCGATTCATCGACGATGGTGCCGAGGAGCTCGCTCTGCTCGCCCACGGAGAGCTTGGCGGACAGGTCGCGCAAGGTGCCGGCGGCGCCGAGGATCGCGGCGAGCGGCGTCTTCAGATCGTGGGAGATCGAGGTGAGCAGCGCCGAGCGCAGACGCTCGGTTTCCACCGTGCGCTGCACGCGGTCCATGTCCTGCACGAGGTAGACGCGCTCGATGGCGAGCGCGCCTTGGTCGATCAGGGCATCGAGCAGGCGTCGCTCGTCGGGCGTGAGGATCGGGCCGGACTTGTCGCTGTCGATGCCGATGACGCCGATGGCGCCGCGGCCGGTGCGCATGGGTAGGAACAGCCGCCGGGCGCCGGGAAGCGTATCGGAGCCGCGTCCGGCCGCGCGGTTGTTCTGCCAGGCCCATTTCGCCGCGGCGATGTCGGCGTCGTCGAGGATGTCTTCCGGCGGGTAGCCAGCCGCCACAGCGATGCTGCCGTTTTCCGGCAGCAGCAGCACCACGCGAACGCGCAACATCAAGGCGATTTGATACGCGGTCGCCCAGAGCACATCGTCGAGGGTGCCGACGCCGGCAAGCTTGCGGCTAAAGACGTAGAGCGATTCCGTCGTGCGCGCCCGCTGCATTGCGGTCAGCGCCTGGGTGCGCACGCGCGCGGCGACGTTGGAGACGAGCACGGCCATCACCGTGAACAGGACGAAGGCCGCGACATTGGTCGGATCGGTGATGGTGAAGGTGTAGATCGGCGGCAGGAAGAAGAAATTATAGGCCAGCGAGGCTACGACGCTGGCGTAAAGCGACGGCCAGAGCCCGAAGCGGACGGCAACCGCGACGATCGAGGTCATGAAGACGAGGCCGACATTCTCGATGCCGAATAGCGGCTGGATCACCCAGCTGGCCACCCCGCCGATCGCGACGGCGAGAGTGGCCATCAGATAGGAGCGTAGGTCGAGACTGCTCGGCGTTTCCGCCGCGCGCACAGTCTTCTTCGGCATCGCGTCGCCGGCGATTTGCTCGCCAGCGATGACATGGACACTGATCGTCCCGGCGCTACGCACCAGGTCGTGCACCACCGACCCATGCAGGATCTCGAACCATCGCGTGCGCGAGGACTTGCCGATGACGATCTCGGTCACGTTGTTGGCGCGGGCATAGGCGATGACATCCTCGGCGATGCTTCGGTCGCCGCCGGGAATGGTGACCGGCTCGCCGCCGAGCGCCTGGGCGAGCCGCAGCGTGTCGGCGATGCGATCGCGCTGTTCCTCGGTGAGCTGCAGGCTGCGCCGCGTCTCCACATAAAGCGCCGTCCACGGCGCATGCATGCGGTCGGCAAGCCGCCGCGTGAAGCGCACAAGCCCGGCACAGCGCGGGTCTTCGCTGATGCAGACCAGGAAACGCTCGCCGGCGGCCCAGGGTCCTTGGATGGCGCGCGCCTGCATCTGGGTGAGCAGCTGCTCGTCGACGCGATCGGCGGTGCGGCGCAAAGCAAGCTCGCGGAGCGCCGTCAGGTTCGCCGGCGAGAAGAAATGCTCCAGCGCCCGCTCGGCCTGTCTGGGGACGTAGACCTTGCCTTCTTTCAGCCGCTGGATGAGGTCGTCGGGGGTGAGGTCGATAAGCTCGACCGCGTCGGCGCGATCGAAGATACCGTCGGGCACGGTCTCGCGCACGCGCACGCGGGTGATTTGCGCGACGACGTCGTTCAGGCTTTCGATGTGCTGGATGTTGACGGTGGTGTAGACGTCGATGCCGGCATTGAGCAGCTCTTCGACATCGAGGTAGCGCTTGGGGTGCCGGCTGCCCGGTGCGTTGGTGTGCGCGAGCTCGTCGACCAGCACGATCTGCGGATGCCGCGTGAGGATAGCGTCGATATCCATTTCCTCGAGCGACTGGCCTTTGTAGTCGATGCGCGTGCGCGGAACGACCTCGAGACCGTCGACGAGCGCTTCAGTCTCCTTGCGGCCGTGGGTCTCGACCACGCCGATAACGATGTCGTAGCCGTCCTTCCGGCGGGCGCGGGCGGTCTCCAGCATCGAATAGGTCTTGCCGACGCCGGGCGCGGCGCCGACGAAAATGCGCAGCCGTCCGGCACGCGAGTCCTCGCGCCGGGCGGCTTCGAGCAGGGCTTCCGGCGACGGCCGTTGGTCGAGATCGCGATCTGCCATCCAGTGCGTCGTCTGCTTGGCTCTCTTACTTCGCCGAGACCTTGTCCAGCGCCAGGTTCAAGAGCAGCACGTTGACGCGCGGCTCGCCGAACAGGCCGAGGGTACGCCCCTCGGTGTGCTCCTGGACCAGCGCGCGCACGCGCTCCACCGGCATATTACGGGCCTTGGCGACGCGGGACACCTGAAATAGCGCGGCTTCGGGGGAGATATCGGGATCAAGCCCGCTGCCGGAGGTGGTGACGAGGTCGATCGGCACAGCCGCCAACGGGTTCTCCGCCCTGACCTTGTCGACGTCGCCCTTCACCCGGTCGATGAGCGCCTTGTTGGTCGGGCCGAGATTGGAGCCGCCAGAGTTCGCTGCGTTGTACGGCGCGTCGATATTTTTCATCGGGTCCTTTGGATCGGGCGTGTTCGTAGCGGAGGGCCGACCGTGGAAGTATTTGTCGCTGGTGAAGACCTGGCCGATCAGCGCGGAGCCGATGACTTTGCCGTTCTGCGCGATCAGGCTGCCTTGTGCCTTACCGGGGAAGACCGCCTGCGCAATGCCGGTGATCGCCAACGGATAGGCAAGACCGGTGAGCAAGGTGAGGGCGACGATGAACACGATCGTAGGGCGGATTTCTCGCAACATGGTCGTTCTCCTCAAGCAGAGCAACGTATTCGGCGTCGTCGCCCGCGAAGGCGGGCGATCCAGTAATCGCTGCCATATCGGCGTGTACTGGATGCCCCACCTTCGCGGGGCATGACGTCAGAGTGTGTGGCGACGCTTTGCATTGACTGGAAGCTCAGGCGAGGTGCAAGGCGGTGACGAGAAGATCGATCGCCTTGATGCTGACGAAGGGAATGATCACGCCGCCGACGCCATAGATCAGCAGATTGCGCTGCAGCAGCGGGCCGGCACCGATCGGGCGATAGGCGACGCCTTTGAGCGCCAGCGGAATGAGCGCGATGATGATCAGCGCGTTGAAGATGACGGCCGAGAGGATGGCGCTGGTCGGTGTAGACAGGCGCATGATGTTGAGCGCCTGCAGCTGCGGATAGAAAGCGAGGAACATCGCTGGGATGATGGCGAAATATTTCGCCACGTCGTTGGCGATCGAGAAGGTGGTCAGCGCGCCGCGCGTCATCAGCAATTGCTTGCCGATCTCGACGATCTCGATGAGCTTGGTCGGGTTGGAATCGAGGTCGACCATGTTGCCGGCCTCGCGCGCCGCCTGCGTGCCGGTGTTCATGGCGACGCCGACATCTGCTTGGGCGAGTGCCGGCGCGTCATTGGTGCCGTCGCCGCACATGGCGACGAGGCGGCCCTTGCCTTGCTCCTCGCGAATGAGCCGCAGTTTGTCCTCTGGCGTGGCCTGGGCGAGGAAATCGTCCACGCCGGCTTCGGCGGCAATCGCGGCGGCGGTCATCGGATTGTCGCCCGTGATCATCACCGTGCGGATGCCCATCCTTCGCAGCTCGGCGAAGCGCTCGCGGATGCCGCCCTTGATGATGTCCTTGAGCTGGATCACGCCGAGGAGCTTGCCGTCCTTGGCGACCGCCAGCGGCGTGCCGCCGGACTTCGCGATCTCATCGGAAATGCCGGTGAGCTCGCGCACCACTTCGGCGCCGACATTGCCGACAAACTTGATGACAGCATCGACCGCGCCCTTGCGGATCCAGGAGGAGCCGACCTCCATGCCGCTCATGCGGCTCTGCGCGGTGAAGGGAATGAACTTGCCCTGCATTTCGGCGACGTCGCGCCCGCGCAGGCCGTACTTTTCCTTGGCGAGCACGACGATGGAGCGGCCTTCCGGCGTTTCGTCAGCGAGTGAGGCAAGCTGCGATGCGTCGGCCAGCTCATGCTCGCTGACGCCTCGGATCGGGCGGAACGCTGTGGCCTGACGGTTGCCGAGGGTGATGGTGCCGGTTTTGTCGAGGAGAAGGGTGTCGACGTCGCCTGAGGCCTCGACCGCGCGGCCGGACATGGCGAGCACGTTGAAGCGCACCAGGCGATCCATGCCGGCAATGCCGATGGCGGAGAGCAGCGCGCCGATGGTGGTCGGAATGAGCGTGACGAACAACGCGACCAGCACCACGACGGAGATCGAGCCGCCGGCATAAGCGGCGTAGCTCGGGATGGTGACCGTCGCGAACACGAAGATGATGGTCAGTCCCGCGAGCAGGATGTTCAGTGCGATCTCGTTCGGCGTCTTCTGCCGCTCGGCGCCTTCGACGAGCCTGATCATGCGATCGAGGAAGGTCGAGCCGGGCGCCGCCGTGATGCGCACGCGGATCCAGTCGGACAACACCTGCGTGCCGCCAGTGACCGCCGAGCGGTCGCCGCCGGATTCGCGGATCACGGGCGCAGATTCACCGGTGATGGCCGCTTCGTTGACGGAAGCGATTCCTTCGACGATCTCGCCGTCGGAGGGGATCACATCACCGGCCTCGACCAGCACGAGATCGCCCACCTTGAGGCTGGTGCTCGCAACCATCTTGAACACGCGGCCCTGCCCGGTGAGCAGCTTCGCCTGCGTGGTGGTGCGCTGCTTGCGCAGAGCGTCGGCCTGCGCCTTGCCGCGGCCTTCGGCGATGGCTTCGGCGAAATTGGCGAACAGCACGGTGAACCACAGCCAGACGATGATCTGCACTTCGAAGCCGATGCTCTGGCCGCTGCCGGTGATCAGATCACGGATCAGGATGATGGTGGTGAGCGCGCTGACCACCTCGAGCACGAACATCACCGGGTTCTTGATCATGGTGCGCGGATCGAGCTTGACGAAAGCCGAGCCGAACGCGGGCAGCACGATCTTCGGATCGAGCAGCGCCGACACCGGCATGCGCTTGCGGATCTGAGCGGTTTCCATGGCGGACGACTCCCGGATCAATTCGACGAGAAGAGGGTGCCGGCACCCATCGCCAGATGCTCGACGATCGGGCCCAAAGCGAGCGCGGGGAAGAAGGTGAGGCAGCCGACAATGAGGATCACGCCGACGACGAGCCCGACGAACAGTCCGCCCGTCGTCGGAAAGGTGCCGGCGGACGGCGGCACGGATTTCTTCTCGGCGAGCGCGCCGGCGATGGCCATGGCCGGGATGATCATCCAGAAACGCCCGACGAACATCGCGATGGCGCCGGTGACGTTGTAGAACGGCGTGTTCCCGGTCAGGCCCGCGAAAGCCGAGCCATTGTTGCCGGTCTGCGAGGTGTAGGCGTAGAGCACCTCGGTGAAGCCGTGCGGGCCGGGATTGGCCATCGAGGCGACTGCCGGCGGATAAACCACGGCGACCGCGGTCCAGCCGAGATACATCAGCGGCAGGACGAGGATGGCGAGCATCGCCATCTTCACTTCCTTGGCCTCGATCTTCTTGCCGACATATTCGGGCGTGCGCCCGACCATCAGCCCGGCGACGAACACCGAGAGAATGACGAACAGCAGCATGCCGTAGAGGCCGGCGCCGACGCCGCCGATGATGATCTCGCCGAGCTGCATGTTGATCAGCGGGATCATGCCGCCGAGCGCGGTGAAGCTGTCATGCATGGCATTGACCGCGCCGCAGGAGGCCGCGGTGGTGACCACAGCGAACAGCGCGGAGGCGACGATGCCGAAGCGGACTTCCTTGCCTTCCATGTTGCCGCCGGACAGTCCGAGCGCGGTGAGCGCGTCGTTGCCGTGCGCCTCAGCCCAGTAGGTGGCGACCACGCCGGCGATAAAGAGCACGCCCATCACCGCGAGGATGGCCCAACCCTGGCGCTCGTCGCCGACCATGCGGCCGAACACGTTGGTGAGCGCGGCGCCGATGGCGAAGATCGAGATCATCTGCACGAAATTCGCCAGCGCAGTCGGATTTTCGAACGGGTGCGCGGCGTTGGCGTTGAAGAAGCCGCCACCATTGGTGCCCAGCATCTTGATCGCGACCTGCGAGGCGACCGGACCGACCGCGATGGTCTGCTTGGCGCCTTCGAGTGTTACGGCATCGACATAGGCGCCGAGCGTCTGCGGGATGCCCTGCCAAACCAGGAACAGCGCATAGGGGATGCAGAGCGGGAGGAGGATGTAGAGCGTGCAGCGGGTGATATCGACCCAGAAATTGCCAACCGTCCGCGCCGAGTGCCGCGCGAAGCCGCGAATGAGCGCGACCGCGAGTACGATGCCGGTCGCCGCCGAGAGGAAATTCTGGTGCGTGAGGCCGAGCATCTGCACGAGATAGGACAGCGTGCTTTCGCCGCCGTAGTTCTGCCAGTTGGTGTTGGTGATGAAGCTCACCGTGGTGTTGAAGCTCAGATCGGGTGCGACTGCCGACTGATCTGCGGGATTGAACGGCAACGCCGCCTGCAGGCGCATCAATGCGTAGAGGATGGCAAAGCCGCCGATGTGGAAGAACAGCATCGCGACTGTGTAGGTGAGCCAGTGCTGCTCGCGCTTCGCCTCGATGCCGCCGACCGCATAGAGCACGCGCTCCACTGGCTGCAGGATCGGCGATAGGAACGTGCTTTGTCCGTTGAACACGCGCGTCATATAGGCGCCGAGCGGCTTCACCAGCGCGACCACGATGAGGCAGAAAAGCGCGATTTGAATCCAGCCGATGAAGGTCATGACACGATCTCGTTGTCTCGTGATCAGAACTGCTCGGGCCGCAGCAGCGCGTAAGTGAGATAGGTGGTGAGCCCAATGGTCACGAGCGCGGCGAGGCTATAGTCGAAGAGCATGTGCGCCTCCTCACAATCGTTCGCAGGCGTAGGCGTAGCCGATCGTCACGGCGAACAGGCCGATCGCGATCGCAACCATGATCACGTCCATCATCGGAGCGCTCCCTTGGTCTTCGAGCGCAACCAATTGTCACGATCGGCATAGGTTTTCGAGATGGGGAGGGGGCTGCGGATATAGGAATTCCATAAAGATCGATGGGTGGCGGTCTGAGCCGCGACGAGGTCTCGACACATTCCCGCAATCGGAGAGCTTGAGACTGTCGCGCGGGCACACTAAACCGTGGGGGCCGCTGATCCGCCGCGGCTTCCGGCCGGAATCCCCAATCATGCGTGGCAGCATCCCGATTTCCATCGATGTCGGCCGGGCGCGGATCACGCATTGGGACGCGCTGGCGGTGCTGCTGACTTTCGGCGTGCTGATCTTCTTCGCCGAAGCGAGCCGCAATCTGCTGGCGCCGCTCTCCGAATTGCAGCGCGCGCCGGTTTCGCTCGCGCCCGGCAATCTGCCCGAATATGCGGCCCGCACGACGCTGCGCATGTTCCTGGCGCTCGGGCTGTCGCTCATTTTCACGTTCACTTATGCGACGCTGGCGGCGAAGAGCCGCAGCGCCGAGAAGCTCCTGGTGCCGCTGCTCGACATCCTGCAGTCGGTGCCGATCCTCGGCTTCATCTCGGTGACGGTGGTGTTCTTCCTGTCGCTGGCGCCCGGCCGGGTGCTCGGCGCCGAGTTCGCCGCGATCTTCGCCATCTTCACCAGCCAGGCCTGGAACATGGCGTTCAGCTTCTATCAGTCGCTGCGCACGGTGCCGGCGGAGCTGACCGAAGCCTCGCGCATGTTTCGGCTGTCGCGGTGGATGCATTTCTGGCGCGTCGAAGTGCCGTTCGCCATGCCACAGCTCATCTGGAACATGATGGTGTCGATGTCGGGGAGCTGGTTCTTCGTCGTCGCCTCGGAAGCGATCAGTGTCGGCAACACCACGATCACGCTGCCCGGCGTCGGCTCCTATATCGCGCTCGCCATCGAGCAGAAAAACCTCGCCGCCGTCGGCTGGGCGATCGGGGCGATGCTGGTCGTCATCCTGCTCTACGATCAGCTGCTGTTCCGGCCGCTGGTGGCCTGGGCCGACCGCTTCCGCTTCGAGCAGCAGATGGGCGTCGTCGCGCCGCGCTCCTGGGTGCTCGACGTGCTGCGCCGCTCGGGCGTCGTCGCCATCGCCACCGAGCCCGCGTCGCGTCTGTGGGAGCAGAGCTATCGCCTGTTCGCGCCGAGAGACGACAAGCGCGTGCGCGTCGCGCCGGCAAGCGAGAAGGACACGCGACTCGGCCAGACGCTGTGGACCGTATTCCTCGTTGCGATCGTCGGCATCGCGGTGTGGGAAGTCGGCTCCTTCGTCTTGCGCCAGCTGTCGATCGCGGAGGTCGGCCGCGCCATGCTGTACGGGTTGGCGACGCTCCTCCGCGTCATCGTGCTGATCGTGCTCGCCAGCATCGTGTGGGTGCCGATCGGCGTAATGGTGGGGACGCGGCCGCGGCTGGCGCAGATCATCCAGCCGGTGGCGCAATTCCTGGCTGCGTTTCCCGCGAACGTGCTGTTCCCGGTGGCGGTGTCGCTGATCGTCGCCTTGCATCTGAGCGCGGACGTCTGGCTCAGCCCGCTGATGATCCTGGGTACACAGTGGTACATTCTCTTCAACGTCGTCGCCGGCGCCGCCGCGGTGCCGTCGGAGCTGCGCGACGTCGGCGTCAACCTGCAGTGCCGCGGTTGGCTGTGGTGGCGCAAGATCGCGCTGCCGGCGGTGCTTCCTTATTACGTCACCGGGGCCATCACGGCGTCCGGCGGCTCATGGAACGCCAGCATCGTTGCGGAGGTTGCGTCGTGGGGCGACACCAAGCTCGAGGCTTACGGGCTTGGCGCCTATATCGCGCGCGCGACCGAAGCGGGCGACATGGGACGCATCGTGCTCGGCATCGCGGTGATGAGCCTCTATGTGGTGGTGATCAATCGCGCGCTTTGGCGGCCGCTCTACTGGTTCGCCGAACGCAAATGCCGGCTGGGATGAGGGCGAGGGCAGGACGATGGCGACAATCGTGAGCGATGCATTGCTCGAAATCCATGCCGTGCAGCAGTCCTTCCCGAAGCCGGACGGCGAGCAATTGCTCGTGCTGGATGATATCAACCTGCGGCTCGACAACGGCCAGATCGTCGGGTTGCTTGGCCGCTCGGGCTCGGGCAAGTCGACGCTGCTGCGGCTGATCGCGGGATTGGCGCGGCCGAGCGCCGGCAGCCTGCTCTACCAAGGGCAGCCGATCACCGGTCCGGCCCCAGGCATCGCCATGGTGTTCCAGACCTTCGCGCTGTTCCCCTGGCTCACCGTGCTGGAGAACGTGCAGCTCGGGCTCGAGGCCCTCGGGCTGCCGGAAGACGAGATCCGGAAGCGTGCGCTCGCCGGCATCGACCTTATCGGTCTTGATGGTTACGAGTCCGCGTATCCACGCGAGCTCTCCGGCGGCATGCGCCAGCGCGTCGGATTTGCCCGCGCGCTGGTGGTGCATCCGAACATCCTGCTCATGGACGAGCCGTTCTCCGCGCTCGACGTGCTCACCGCGGAGACGCTGCGCACCGACTTCCTCGATCTCTGGGGCGAGGGACGGCTGCCGATCAAGGGCGTCGTGCTGGTGACGCATAACATCGAGGAGGCGGTGCTGATGTGCGACCGCATCCTGGTGTTCTCGCGCAATCCCGGCCACATCATCGAGGAGATCAAGGTGACGCTGCCGCAGCCGCGCAGCCGTCTCGATCCGGCGTTCCGCGACCTGGTCGAGCGCATCTATGTGACCATGACCGCGCGGGTGCCCGCGGCGGCTGCGGTGAAAGTGCCGCAGGCCTATGGCGCCGGCATCGACACCAGCCTGCCGCGCGTCTCGGCCAATACGCTGTCGGGCCTGATCGAGGCGGTCGCCGGCGCGCCCTACAACGGCAAGGCCGACCTGCCGGTGATCGCCAGCGCGCTGCAGATGGAGGTGGACGATCTGTTTCCCGTGGCCGAGGCGATGCAACTGCTGCGTCTCGCCGAGATCGAGGGCGGCGATATCCGCCTGACCGAAGTCGGCAAGCAATTTGCCGAAGCCGGCGTCGACGACCGCAAGAAGCTGTTCCAGCGTCAGCTGCTCGGCCAGGTGCCGCTCGCCGCGCATATCCGCCGCATCCTGCAGGAGCGCGCCAATCACAGCGCGCCGCGGAGCCGCTTCCTCGACGAGCTTGAGGATCACATGACGACGGAGACGGCGGAGGGGACGCTGCGCGCGGTGATCGCCTGGGCGCGCTTCGGCGAAGCTTTCGCCTATGACGACCGCTCGGAGACGTTCAGCCTGGATAATCCGACGTAGCGAAAAGTGGGCAGCAACACGGAAGCCGGCTTTAGGGTGAAAAAACCGACAAAGCGCTATTGCTTCGGGATTTTCGCTGTCTTCACCAGCTCCAAATTGGCGGCGATGTCTTTTTTGAAAAAAGCGTCGAACTCCGCAAGTGTCATCGGCATCGGCTCGACACCGACTGCCGCCAGCCGTTGCTGCACGGCCGGCAAAGCCAACGCCTTCATCACCTCGTCGTGCAGTTTCACGGCGATGGCGTGCGGTGTCTTCGCCGGAAGATATGCCCCCGTGTAGAACGGATAAGCGGCGCCGGGTTTAAGTCCGGCCTGAACCATTGTCGGCACATTGGGTAGCGAAGGGGATGGTTTCGACGAGCTGATGGCGAGCGGGACGATCTTGCCGTCGCGGATCAAGCCGATCGCGCTCGTCACCGGCGTCACGGCGAAATCGACGCGGCCGGCCATGACCTCGGTCAGCCATTCGCCGCTCTTGAAGGGGACGTGCTGTACGGAGATGCCCTCGCTGACTGCAAGCTGCTCGGCGCCGAAGTGGGCGGCCGATCCGATCCCGACGCTCGAATAATTCAGCTTCCCGGGATTGGCTTTCGCGGCTGCAATCAGCTCGCCGATCGACTTGTAGCGTCCCGCGCCCGTGACCACGACCAGCGGCGTCTGCCCCAGCATGGCAACCGGCGTGAAATCGTTGAGCGTATCGTAGGGCAGCTTCGTGTAGAGCGCGTTCGCAGCGGTGATCGAACCCCACACCAGAATGGTGTGACCGTCGGGCGCGGCCTTCGCGACGACATTGCCGCCGATGCTGCCTCCGGCACCGGGGCGGTTCTCAACGACGAAGGTGTGGCCGACCTGCTTTCCGACCTGCTCGAAGACCACGCGCGCGACGATATCGCTGGTGACGCCCGCCGGAACCGGCACGATCACCGTGACGTTGCGCGAAGGCCAATCCTGGGCCGGAGCCGGCGTGAGCGCGGCGATCAGCAATAACGCGCTCAATGGGGCACGGCAAAGCATGGCGTTCATCGATGGTTCCTCCGGCTAAGGAGATGACGGGAGCAGGCGAGGCCCGGGAGCCAGAGCCTTTGGGGACGGATGCGTTCATGTCATCGGGAAGACGCCCAATTGTCCAGACTGTCCCGGTGGGCAGCGACAGCGACGTAAGCGCGCAGCGCCCAACACCGCACCGGCCTCATTGTTGGCTGCCATGCGCGATCGAGTTTTTGCTGGTCGCCGGAAGCGCCGGCGTGTGGGGCTGCCGCGTGCGCTGTGTCGCGCTAGCGCCGCCTGCCACTTTCTCATACAATTCACATTAATGCGGACCTCTCACCCACTTCTGGCCACCGACGCCGTGGCGGTGTGGGACGTTTTGTGCCCAGGTACTTGCAGGCACAAAAGCGACGAGGAGTGCCTCACCACAACACACCTCGTGTTTCCTTATCGCGGCATCTTCGTCCATCATACGGGCGACGCCGAGACCGTCGCGGAAGCGAACCAGGTGGTGTTCCTCAATGAAAGTGAACCCTATCGCGTGAGCCATCCCATCGGCGGCGGCGATGCGAGCCTGTCGATCGCAATCGATGCGGCGACGTTGTTGGAGCTCGCACCTGCCGACGTCCTCCACGGCAAAGATCGAATTGTCTTCAACCGGCCGCGCATGCGCATTGATGCGCGCGCACAGGTGCTCGCGGCACTGGTGCGCCAGCGTCTCGCCCGCGGGGTGATCGAGACCCTTGAAGCGGAGGATTTGATCTTTTCGCTGGTCAGCCGCGCCTTGGGCAAGCGCACATCGTATGCCGCATCCGGCAGCGCAGGGCGGCAAAAACTAGTGGACCGCGCCAAGCTTGTGCTGTCTTCAGATCTTGGACGCCGATGGACATTGGCTGAGATCGGCGCCGCCGTCGGCGTCTCGCCGGTCTATCTCACCCAGGTGTTCCGGCAAGTCGAAGGTCTGCCGCTTTACCGTTACCATCTCCAATTGCGGCTCGCGCGCGCCCTTGACCTGCTTGATGATTGTTTCGATTTGACGGACTTGGCGCTCGACCTCGGTTTTTCAAGCTACAGCCATTTCAGTATGGCATTTAAGCAGGCTTACGGCCTTACGCCTTTTGCGTTTCGACGCTTCTCTCGCCTTTCCTGAAGTCGGCGCGGCCGCGCACGTCAGATCGCTAAAGATTCTGGTAGAGCCGGCGATCTCCGTCCGGTCTTCTCCGCGCCATGACCGACATCATCCTGCACCATTACGACACGTCTCCCTATGCGGAGAAAGTTCGGACCGGGCTGGGTCTCAAGGGGCTTGCGTGGGCCTCGGTCGAGCTTCCGGTCATCATGCCGAAACCAAATCTGACGGCACTGACGGGAGGTTATCGCAAGACGCCGGTTCTGCAGATTGGCGCGGACATCTACTGCGACAGCCAGTTGATCATGCGCGAGCTCGAACGCCGGTACCCCACGCCGAGCTTTTATCCCGCCGGCCGCGGGGCAGCCGACGCGCTCGCCTGGTGGGCCGAGAAGACAACCTTCAGCCCGGCGGTCAGCATCGCGTTCGCGAAGAGACGCGACGCATTGCCTGAGGGATTTCTCGAAGATCGGGCCAAGTTCTCCGGTCGAAATATCGATCCCGTCGCAATGATGGCAGCGGTGCCTAACCTGCTGGATCAGCTGCGCGCGCATTTCGATTGGCTGGATCAGACGCTGGCTGACGGGCGCTCGTTCCTGCAAGGCCCCGCCGCTGGCCTCGCCGATCTCGCCGCCTATCATCCGATCTGGTTCTTGCGACAGAATTTCGGATCAGCGGCAGGGCCGCTCGACGGCTTTCCGAGGCTCCTGACTTGGGCCGAGCGCATTGCGACGATCGGCCATGGCAGGCGAAGCCAAATGAGCGCGCAACAAGCGCTTGATATCGCCAGGGATGCCACATCGATCGCCACAGCGAGTGTCGATCCGCATGATCCCGTCGGCCGGAAACCCGGCCAGACTGTTACCGTGACGCCGGACGACACCGGACGCGACCCGGTTACCGGTGAATTGGTCGCCTCGGACGTACATGAGATCGTGATCCGACGCAGTGATCGTGCGATCGGCGAGGTCTGCGTGCATTTTCCACGCGCCGGTTTCGTGGTCGCACCGGCATAAGCGATCGTGCGCCGGAGCCCCAGTCGGCAACCAAAAACAAGCCACGGCGCTTGTCGCTTCATCAAACTGATTGGAACGTGGCGGCGCAGGGCGCGCAGCCGGCGTGAGCTTATGGCAAGAACCGATCGAGAATTACACGATCTCGGTATGACGCGTCACGACGCTTCGCATGAGGCGGCGAAACCGTTTTGGCGGGAATGAGCCAACTGAGTAAGGGGTGATTTCAGGCCCAACCGTCCATGTCGCTCGTCGCGTCGTTTGCTGTTCCGCAATGGTTCGATCGTTATTGGAGCTAAGCGGATATCAAACCGAATTGATGAGCTCGCGGTCTAGAGCGGGATGGCTCCAGGTTGGATCGCCATCCCGCTCTAGATATTTGTTGGCGCATGATCTTTTCCGACCTGCCTTCGCCCGCCGAAGCTTCGAGCAACAGGAGAAGTCTAGCGACGGGCTTCGCGCAGGCGGGAAACCGGTTCCCACTTTTCGGGATCATGCGCTAGCTCACTCGCCGTCGTCTCGCCAAACAGCGGCTCGAATTCGCGCCGCAGCACCGCATCGACTTCCGGCAGGCTCACCACCAGGCCGAGATCGGCGAGGCTGGTGACGCCGTACTGCGCGGCGCGCACGCCGCAGGGCACGATGCCGGAGAAATGCGTGAGCTCAGGCTCGACATTGAGTGCGATGCCGTGCAGCGACACCCAACGCTTGATGCGAATCCCGATCGCCGCGATCTTGTCCTCGCGGTCTGCGCCTTGATCCGGCCGGCGCACCCAGACGCCGATGCGGTCCTCGCGGCGCTCGCCGCGCACATTGAAGCCGGCGAGCGTCTGGATCAGCCATTCCTCGAGTGTGGCGACGAAGCGGCGCACGTCGGGCGCGCGGCGGCGCAGGTCGAGCATCACATAGGCCACGCGCTGCCCGGGGCCGTGATAAGTCATTTGTCCGCCGCGTCCGGCCGCATGGACCGGAAAGCGCGGGTCGACCACATCCTCCGCATGCGCGCTGGTGCCGGAGGTGTAGAGCGGGGGATGCTCCAGGAGCCAGACGAGCTCGGCCGCCTGGCCGTCGGCAATGGCGGTGGCGCGCGCCTCCATGACGGCGACGGCGTCCTCGTAATCGACGCGATTCTGCGCAATCCGCCATTCGACCGGGGCGGATCCCGGGGCCGGAAGCAGGCCGGTTTTCAGCTCGTTTCGGACGTTAACCACCGCGTAACCATAGCATGTGAGCTTGATCCAGGCCCGTTCCGGGCCGATTCAAGGAACTAGGCGCAGTGGCCACCATCGACAAGGTTTCGCTCGACATCACCGTGGTGCTGGGCACCACCTCCATGCCCGTCCACCAGGTGCTGCGCCTCGGCCGCGGCGCCATCATCGAGCTCGACGCGACCGAGGATGACGCGGTGAAAATCCTCGCCAACAACCTGCCGGTGGCGAAGGGGACGGTGCAGGTCCAGGGCAACCGCATCAATGTCGAGGTGGCGGAATTGCTCCCGCGCCCGCCGGATATGCGCTGAATAACCGGCTCTTTATCCAGCGGTTTTCCCTTGTCCGGCGGGGGTCGATTTGTTACACCCCGCGCCGTCTGATGACGCCGGGCCCTGGGGCCGACGTCCATCCCCATGCGGTCGTGGCGGAATTGGTAGACGCACTAGCTTGAGGTGCTAGCACCGAAAGGTGTGGAGGTTCGAGTCCTCTCGACCGCACCAGCCTTCGCTTGCTTCGCAAGCTTCGGCTCGGCAGGCCAACCTGGGCCTCGCGTGCGAAGCAGGCGAAGGCTGTCGCGCCGTAGCCCGGCAGGGCGAAGGCGGACGAAATAATCGCCGCTTCGCGGCTCCGGTTGGCAGGCCAGCCTTCGCCAAGCCGGCCTACGAAGCCTTCTCCAGAAAATCCGTGAGCTCACGCCGCGTCGTGTCGGGCGCGGCGAAAGCAAACAGCGGCGCCAGCGCGAAGAAGGACAAAGCGAGAAGCGGCAGCCCGGCGGCGATCGAATGCGTGGTCGCAATCCAGCCGAGGATGGCGGGCGCGAGCGACCCGAGGGCGACGCCGAAAGTATAGGCGGCGCCGACGGCGGTGCCGCGGATCTGCGTCGGGAACAGCTCGGTGGTGTAGCCGAGCCCGGTGCCGAAGCTGCCGAGGATCAGGAAATTGACGACGAGGCCGGCCCAGAACAGGTGCGAGGGATCGTCGAAGCGTCCCATCACCGCCATCAGCGCGGCGGCGGGCAGGGCGAAGGCGGGAATGACAAGACGGCGCCCGAACTGGTCGCTCAGCCATCCGCAAATCCAGTAGGCGAAGATGGCGACGAACATCCAGATCGAGAGATAGCCGACAGCGGTCTGGAAGCCGAGCTTCTTCTCCACCGCAAGGAATTGCGGCATCCAGGCCGACCAGCCGATCCAGGTGAACAGGTAGAAGAAGTAGACCAGCGAGGCGATCAGCATCTCACGCGGATAGGCGCGCACGGGCGAGAAGAGATCGAGCCGGCGCTTGATGCCCTCCTTCACCATGGCGGCGGTGACGCGCTCGAAGCGCGGGCTCTCCTTGATGCCGACGCGGATCCACAGCACCAGCAGCGCCGGGAGCACGCCGAGTGCGTAAAGCCCACGCCAGCCCCAGCTCGGCACCACGACCGAGGCCGCGAGCGAGCAGAGCAGATAGCCGAAGGGAAAGCCGCCGACGAGGACCGCCAGCGCAGTGGCGCGCCAGCGCGTCGGCGCGGTCTCGCCGACCATCACCATGCCGACGGGCAACTCGCCCGAGAGCGCGACGCGGTTGATCGACGTGAAAATCAGCAGCGAGATCCAGCCGGTGGCGAAGCCGGTCAGCCCCGAGAACAGCGAATAGCCGAGGATGGAGAGGATAAGGAGCGGCTTGCGGCCATAGAGATCGGCGAGCGCCGGAAACACGAAAATGCCGATCATGCCGACCCAGCGCCCGATCGTCGTGACGTTGCCGATGGTCGCCGGCGTGATGCTCCATTCCTTGATCAGGAGCGGCGTCACGATCTGCATCACGGTCTGTTCGTAGACGTCGAACGCCCAGCCGAGAATGCAGACGATGAGGACGACGATCGATTCACGCGACCAGCGCTCGGCGGGGCGGCCCATGATTTCGGCGGTGGCGCTCATTTCAGATACTCCCGCTTGAGCAGATCGCGATGCACTTTTCCCGACGGTGTTTTCGGCAGCGTCTCGGCGAAGAAGACCCGCGTGAGCGGGATGCCGCGCTCGACGCTCCAGCGGATGAGCGCGGCCTCATCGAGCGGCGCGCGAGCGACGAGCACCACGGAAATCTCCTCGATGCCGCCCGAACCCATAGCGCCAAAGGCTGCGGCGTCGGCGATGCTCGGATGCTCCCGCAGCGTGTCCTCGATCACCTCGGGCGCGAGCTTGAGACCGCCGACATTGATGATGTCGGAGGTGCGGCCGGTGAGGATCATCAGGCCGTCGCGGGTGATGCGGGCGCGGTCGCCGGGATAAAACCAGCCGCCGTGGAAGCTCGGATCGGTCTCGGGTCGGCCGGGCGGGTAGGGAGCACCCTGACAGGTGGCGCGGATGCGAACGGTGCCGCCCGTGTCTGGCGGCAATGCGTTGCCGTGCTGGTCGACGATCTCGACCTCCGCCCAGGGCGCGACGAAGCCGGTGGCGCCGTCGATACCGGTGAGCTGGTCGATATTGGCGAAAGCGGTGCCGCCGGCCTCGGTCGAGCCGTAGAGATTGACGATGTTGCTGCACAGGCTGGCGCGGGCTTCCGCCATCATGGCGCGAGAAAGGAGGCCGCCGCCGGTGAGGATGACGCGCAGCGACGTGGACGGCACCGGCGCCCGCGCCTGCTCGCGCACGAGCTCGCGCAATTGCTGGCTGGTCGCCGACACCGCATCGGCGCCGTAGACAGCGATCATCTGCAGCGCGTCGCGCGCGGTCGAGGCGTGCAGCAGCGTGCGGCCGGCAAACAGCGAATGCGCGGCGAGCGTGAAGCCCCAGCTGCTGGTGAGCCCAATCAGATTGAGGAAGCGGTCCCAGGTGCCGAGCCCGAGCGTGGAATAGTAGTTCATCACCCACTGCTGGAATGCCTTGATGCTGAGCGAGATCGCCTTCGGCCGCCCGGTGGTGCCGGACGAGAGCGCGACCAGCGCGACCGCCTGCTCATTGGCGAAGCCCTTGGGCGGGCTCGCCGCGAGCGGCCGCCGTTCGCCGGCGAACCATTGGTCGTCGACGCTGGCCTGGCGCGCGCCGGGGATTGCGGGCGCGTCGGGGGCCTGCAGGAAAAATCCGACGGGAAGCTCTAACTGGAGAATGTCGAGCGGCTTGCTCGTCGCGAGCACCGGATGGCCGAGCCGGAACAGCGCGGCGCCGACGATCATCAGCCGGATCGGGCTCTCCAGCGACACGCAGACCAGCGCGCCTGGCGCGATATCGAGCGCGCGGATGCGCTCCTCCACACGGAGGATGCCCTGCGCCATCATGTCGTAAGTGGCGACACGATCGGCGAGCACGATGGCCGGCTTCTCCGGCCGCGCCAGCGCGTGGTGGAAGACGAGGTCGACGAAGGAGACGACGGACGCGGTCATGCCGGGATCAACGCGCGCATGCGCCGGGCCGATCGCGTCGAAGCGACGCGATCAGAATTTGTAATTGATGCCGACGCGGCCGATGTCGACGGAATCCTTGAACGCGAAGACATAGCCGTTGCCGGCGCTGTCGAGCGCGGTGCGGCTGCGGAATCCCGCATGCAGGTATTCGCCGCGCACCGTCCAATGCTCGGTGAAGGCATATTCGAGCCCGGCGCCCGCGGCCCACCCCGTCTGATTGGAGCTGGGAGTCGCCGTGAACGGGAATGTGTCGGTGAGCGTATCGTTGAACTTGGCGAATGCCACGCCGCCGGTGCCATAGACAAGCAGGCGATCGAAGGCGACGCCGAGGCGACCGCGGATGGTGCTCAGCCATGACAGACGAGAGCTGAAAATATCGGTGCCGCCCAGCGAGGTGCCTGTGCCGCTGCGCGTGCCCGAGCCGAAGGAGATGTCGCCCTCGAGCCCGAGGACGAAATTCTGAATCTGCCAGTTGTAGCCGGCCTGCAAGCCGCCGATGAATTTGGTGCCGTTGGCGCTGATCGGTCCGTTGAGCCAGGCAATAGGCGAACTCGGATCGTTGGCGACCGAGCTCCGCGTGCTGGCGAAGCCGATGTTGCCGCCGACATAGAAGCCGGTCCAGGTGAATGCCGGCACCATGGCCGGCGCGGCTTTGTACACGGGCCGTGCGCCGAGGTCGGCAGCCTGCGCCACTCCGCCCGCCAATGCGGCTATGGTGCCGAGCGAAACGCCGGCCAGGAATTGTTGCTTCATCAATCGCCCCTCACGCCAAATCAGGGGTATTTTGCACAGTTATGCTGCAGTTGTCCCGCCCAAGTTCCCGATTTTCCGCTTGTGTCCCCATCGGCGATCTGGTCGTGGTTTTTGGGCAACGGAGTGGGTAAGCCTCTACCGTGTCTTGCGTAATGGCGCCCGGCGATTGCACGGAGCGGCTATTGCAGCGCGGCCTTCACCTTCTCCAGTCCGGCATTGACGCATTCCTCGTCGACGCCCGGCGATCCGGACATGCCGACGCCGCCGATGACATCGTTGCCAACCTTGATCGGCACGCCGCCGTCGATGGCGATGACGCCGGGCAAGGTCGTCTGCTCGCGGCGCACCGGCCGCGTTTTCATCTCTTCTATGAAGGCCTTGGTGGTCATCTTGAAGGTGAGCGCGGTGTACGCCTTGCGCCGTGCATTCTCCGTGGTGTGCAGGCCGGCGCCGTCGGCCTTGAGCGAAACCACGATGTTGCCGCCGCGATCGAGCACCACGACGCTGACCGGATAATTGCGCGCCTTGCAGGCGTCGAGCGCGGCAGTGGCGAGCTCGAGCGCAACGGGATAGCTCAGATCCTTGTGGGTGACGAGCTGCTGTCCGGAAGCGGGGATCGACGACAGAGCGAGCGTGACTGCGGCTGCTGCGGGGAGGGTACGCATGCGGGTCTCCGAGGCTGGACCAGCAACACTAACACCGCCTGCAGAGCAAAAGTCTGTGGTGTTCGCCGTCGCTCACCAGGCGTCGCCGCGCCCGGCACCGCGCACGCTGCCGGTGACGTCGTCGCCCGCGCGCGCCAGATGGCGGCGATGGTTGTGGTGATGAGGCCGCCGCGAGTGGCCTTTCTCGGGAGCTGCGGAGAATGACGAAATCGTCGGCGGCTCGCCCGCGGTCGCCACATGCACGCGGCGCGCATGACGCTGATGCTGGGGCAGCGGCGCCGCGACCATCGGCGTGAAGTCGGGCAGGACCTGCGGGCGCTCGCCGGGCGGCACCACCTGCACGACATGGTAGCCGCCCTTTTTCAGCGCGGCAAAAAGCTTGGGCAGTGCCGCGACCGTCTGCGGATGGATGTCGTGCAGCAGCAGAATGCCCTTGCCCCTCTTGTCGAGCCGCTCCATGGCGCGGCGCACGATCTGGTCGGAGGAGATGTGCATCCAGTCGTCGGCGTCGAAATCGATGCCCCAGACCATCAGCGAGCGCGTGGCGAGCAGCCCCTCGACATAGTCCGATCGCATGAGGCCGGGGATGCGGAAATAGGGCGCCAGGGCGTCGGGGGTGCCGAGCGCGGCGGCGACCGAAGCGATGCCGTCGTCGATCTCTTTTTCGACGGCTTCAGTCGGCATCTTGTCGAAAGTCAGTGGATGGTTCTGGCTGTGCGTGCCGACCGCGTGGCCGGCCATGTAGACTTCGCGCGCGGCCTCGGGAAATGCATTGGCCTGGCGGCCGACGAGGAAGTACGTCACCTTCACGCATTCGGCGGCGAGCAGATCGAGTACCTGTTCGGTGTAAGGTGGCAACGGGCCGTCATCGAAGGTGAGCACCACCTCGTGGTCTTCGAGCGGCAGCGTCACCGGATATTGCAGTCTGCCGACGCGCGGCAGATCGGCCGGACCGATGGTGAGCACGCGGCTCACCCCGAGCGCGTTGGGATTGCCCGGGCAGGAGGCGGCAAGCGCGGTCCCACACGAAGCCAGAATGCATGCAGCGGCAGCGGCGCTGCCGAGAAAATAATGACGCAACCCGTACCCCCAAGCGCCGCCCGCTTGTCTTGGCCCCGGCCATGATGGCCCGTCGTCGGCGCCCCGCTTCGATTTAACGATTATTAACGCGGTCACTCCAGGGGCTTGTTCCCGGAAATGTCGGGCTTTTGCGGTTTCCCACCGGGATGTGGCGCAAATGCCGCGCCCACTCGCGTCTAACGAAAGAGACCGAAGGCGCTGGCCTGCATCACATGCACGACATGGTAGCTGCGCCGCTTCAGCTCGCGCAGAAAGGCAGGCAGCATCGCCGCCGTATGCGCCTGAGTGTCATGGAACAGGATGATGCCGCGGCCCACGGCATCGAGGCGACGCAGCACCAGGGCGAGCTCCTGCTCGGGGGTCATCGGGTTCCAGTCGCTTGCCCACAAATCGGCGCCGAACACCACGATGTTGCGGCGCTCCATGCGCTCGAGCAACGCCGGCGTCGAGGCGAAGCCGGGGAAGCGAAAGAATGGCGTCTGTGGCTCGCTGTGCCGCTGGCCGTAGAGCGCGAAATCGACCGCGGCGATGCCGTGATTGATCTCGTTCTCGGCGGAGGCGCTCGACATGGTGTTGAGCAGCGGATGCGCGTAGCTGTGATGCCCGACAGTGTGGCCCTCGGCGAGCACGCGGCGCGCCAGCGCCGGCGCCGCTTCGGCCTTCTTGCCGACCATGAAGAAGGTCGCGCGCACGCATTCCCGCGCCAGCGCGTCGAGCACTTTCGGCGTGGTCTCCGGCAACGGCCCGTCGTCGAAGGTGAGCACGACTTCCTTCGGCCCTAGCGGCAGCGTCTGCGGGAAATGCTTGCGGCCGACGCGTGGCGTGAGGCGCGCGTCGACCTGCAAGACGCGCGCGGTGCCGAGCGCGTCGCTCGGGCAGGGCGCCGCATCGGCAAGCGCCGGCAAAAGCAGCGCCAAGAGGACAGTGAGCGTCCGAATCATGCGGTGAAATCCGCCGCCAATTGACCGCAGCACCCCTTGGGCGACAAGCGATTTCGGCCGGTCATAGTTCATTCACCCTGTTTCGTGACCCGCCGTTAATGGTGAATCCCTAACTCTCTACTGAGCTGGGACTGGCGTGGGTGGGAGTGGTGCGTGAGCAGCGGAGCTGAGGCCATCCGGCCGGCGCAAGCCGTGTCCGGCAAGGCGAAACCTCCCGTCACGCCGCGACGCTGGGCGGTGCGCGTCTCCGCGTTTGCCGTGCTCAGCATGCTCATCGGTCTCATTGCGCTCTGCGCTGCAGCCTGCGGCGCCATCGTGCTGGCCCGCTATGTCGACAGCCATCAGGCCGTCGAGCGGCGCGCCGCCGTCGTGACGACCGTCGAAGGCATCCGCTCGCTCGCCAAGGATCCCGACACGATCACCTCGCAGTTCATCCACATCCTGGAGCAGGCTGCCGGTCTCAATGGGCTTAAGGTCGAGAGCGATCCGTCCGATCCGTCGCGCGAGACTTATCCGCTGCTCGACAATCGCGGACGCATCATCGGCTTTCTCACCTGGGATCACGAGAACGCGATGACCGCCACCGTCGAGCGGCTGATGCCGTTCGCAGCCGCGCTCGCGCTCTGTCTCCTCGGCTTTGCGCTGCTGTCGCTCTGGCAGCTGCGGCGAGCGCGCGCGCAGGCGCGGTGCGCCGACGATCCGGTCACGCAGCTGCCGGGCCATGACTGCCTGCTGGAGCGGATCGGGGAGTGGCTCAAAGCCAAGGCCGAGGGCGGATTCACGCTGGCGCTGATCGAGCTCGACGGCGCCGAGGATGCGATGGAGACGCTCGGACCGCGCGGCGGCGACGTGCTCATCGCCTCCGTTGCCGAGCGGCTGAAGAAAACGCTGCCGATGGGCGCAATATGCGGGCGCTTTGGTGCTTATCAATTCGCTGTGCTGCTCGGCGCCGATCTCGAGGCGGGCGCGACGTTGCGCGCGATGGTCGAGGCGGTGTCGCGGCCGCACTGGATCGACACCGTGATCAAGCTCGGTGCGCATGCGAGCCAGGTGCAGGCACCGCGTGACGGCGGTGCCGTCGCCGAGCTCGTGCGCCGCGTGGGCATCGCGCTGCGCGCCGCCAAGCGCAAAGGGCCTGGGACGATCGTCACTTTCGATCCCGCAATCGACGCGGAGCACAACGACGCGCAGCTGATCAAGCGCGAACTCGCCGGCGCGCTCGCAAGTCAGGCGCTGGAACTGCACTACCAGCCGATCGTCGCGGCGAGCGGCGGCAGGATCGTTGGCGTCGAGGCGTTGCTGCGCTGGACGCATGCGACGCGCGGCGCCATTCCGCCCGCGGTGTTCGTGCCAATCGCCGAGCAGATGGGGCTGATGGACGCGCTCGGCGAATTCGTGCTCAGGCGCGCGCTGGCCGACGCCGCGCGCTGGCCGGAGCTCTATGTCGCCATCAACCTGTCGCCGCTGCAGGCGCGCGACCACGGCATCGTCGCGCAGATCCGCGGCCTGACCGGCGATGCCAAAGTCGCGCCGGAGCGCGTGGTGCTGGAGATCACCGAAGGCGTGCTCATCGACAATCCGGACGAGATGAAAGAGCGCCTCGCGGAATTGCGCGCGCTCGGCGTGCGCATCGCGCTCGACGATTTCGGCTCCGGCTATTCGAATTTGAGCTATCTGCGCACTTTCCCGTTCGACAAGCTCAAGATCGACCGCGGCTTCGTCGGCGCGCTCGGGCAGTCGTCGAATGGCGGCGTCATCATCCAAGCGATCGTGGCGCTCGGCCGCGCGCTCGGCATGAGCGTGCTCGCCGAGGGCGTCGAGACCGAGGAGCAACGGGTGCTGCTGCGCCTTGCCGGCTGCGACGAGATGCAGGGCTACCGCTTCGCGAGACCGGCGCCGGTGGCGGTGATTGACAAGCTGCTGTCTGGCCAAAAGACCGCAACCGCGGCTATTGCTTAAGCCCTATTAGGCTGCGTTCGCGCGGTCTATAAAAGCGCCTAAGGCCGCGTAGCACTTAAGCGGCATCCAAGGGGCGCCCCGATGATCCCGAATGCCTGGTCAGGTTTCGATTTCGGCCTCGGCAGCGAGGTCGACATGCTGCGCAAGAGCGTCAGCGACTTCGCGCAGGACCGCATCGCGCCGCGCGCCGACGAGATCGATCGCGCGAATGTCTTCCCACGTGAGCTGTGGCCGGAAATGGGCCAGCTCGGGCTGCACGGCATCACGGTGGAGGAGGAGTATGGCGGCTCCGGCCTCGGCTATCTGCATCACTGCGTCGCCATGGAGGAGATTTCGCGCGCCTCGGCGGCTGTCGGCTTGTCGTATGGCGCGCACTCCAATCTGTGCGTCAATCAGCTGCGCCGGAACGGCAACGACGCGCAGCGACGCAAATATCTGCCGAAGCTGATCTCCGGCGAGCATGTCGGCGCGCTGGCGATGTCGGAGCCGAATGCCGGATCCGATGTCGTCTCCATGCGCACCACCGCCGTGAAGCGCGGCGACCGTTATGTGCTCAACGGCTCCAAAATGTGGATCACCAACGGTCCGGTCGCCGACACGCTGGTGATCTACGCCAAGACCGACCGCACCGCCGGCGCGCGGGGCATCACCGCCTTCGTCGTCGAGAAAGGTTTCAAAGGCTTCAGGCCGGCGCAGAAGCTCGACAAGCTCGGCATGCGCGGCTCCGACACCAGTGAGCTCGTATTCGAGGATTGCGAAGTGCCGGAAGAGAACGTGCTCGGCGCGGTCGGCAACGGCGTCAATGTGCTGATGTCCGGGCTCGATTACGAGCGTGTGGTGCTCGCCGCGGGTCCGCTCGGCATCATGCAGGCCTGCATGGACGTGGTGATCCCTTACGTCCACGACCGCCAGCAGTTTGGTCAGCCGATCGGCCGCTTCCAGCTGGTGCAAGCCAAGATCGCCGACATGTATGTGACGATGAATGCCGCCAAGTCCTACGTCTATGCGGTGGCGCGCGCCTGCGACGAGGGCCGCACCACCCGCGAGGACGCGGCCGGCGCCATCCTTTATGCGGCCGAGCGGGCGACCTGGATGGCGCTCGAGGCGATCCAGTGCCTCGGGGGCAACGGCTATATCAATGAGTTTCCGACCGGGCGGCTCTTACGTGACGCCAAGCTCTACGAGATCGGGGCCGGGACCTCGGAAATCCGCCGCATGCTGATCGGGCGGGAGATTTTCGAGAAGACGCGCTGAGCTCCATTGATCGACAGCTATCTAGATAGTATCTACGTCATGATCTAGATACCTGGGTGCCGTCATGGAGCTCGACAAAGCCGAAATGGACAGGCTGACGGACGGGTTGCCGACCAAGTCCGCCAAAATGCGTGCCCTGGCGAATGCGGGTTACAGCCGCTCCGATATCGCCCGTTATCTCGGGGCCAGATACCAATTCGTGCGCAATGTGCTCCTGCGCGACCAAGGACGCCGCCCGGATACGCCCGCGCGTGCCTTCAATCCCAACGCAACGATCAATCGGGTTCAGCTCGGAGCGGACGGACAGGTCGCTTTGCCCGAGGTCATCCGCGACGCTTTACAGCTGCGCGAGGGCGAAACATTGATCGCAACGGTCGAGGACGACGAAATTCGACTGATGACGATCCCGGTGGCCGTGCGCAAAGCACAGGCGCTGATCCGCCAATATATCCCCGAAGGTGTCAGCTTGGTCGACGAACTCCTGGAGGATCGCCGGCGCGAAGTCGAGCGCGAGCGTGACGACGAATGAGCCGCCGCCCTTCCATTAACGTCTCGGCAGCGCGAATCAGCTAGGCCGCTGGCTTATACAGAGCATGGAGCCAGCCATGATGCGGGTGCGGCTGAAAGCCGACGGGCGGATCGTTGAAATTCTCCCCGACGGCAGCGAACGGGCGGTCGCCAGTGCTGAGCCGATTACGGCCGCGGACACCGCGAGCTACGCGCGGCAAATCCGGGCGCGCACGCGGTTGACGCAAGCCGCGTTCGCTGAGCGCATCGAGGTGCCGCTGGAGACCGTGCGCAACTGGGAGCAGGGCAAGCGCGAGCCGCGCGGCCCGGCGCGGGCACTCTTGAAGCTCATCGAGCAGGCGCCCGATTTCGCGTTCTCCGCGCTGGGCGGCAAGCGGCGCTAGTTATTCCGCCGGCTGCACGCGTCGCGGCGGCGGAGGGCTGCCGCGGGCGATGCGCATCAGCAGCGCCATCACGAAGATCGTGGCGACATAGACCACGAACTGCATCTCCGTCGGCCGCTCGGTGTAGCCGATCAGCGCATGCAGCATGCGGCCGAGAATGCTGCCTTCCGAGAGCACGTTCGAGGTATCCCACAGCGTGTCGCCTAGCGCGGTGACGACGCCGGCGCCGTTGAGGAACTGTGCCGCCTGCGCCGCCATGCCGGCGGCAAGGAGCGTGATCAGGATCGAGGTCACCGAGAAGATGTGCCGTGAAGGGATCGCGAGCAGGCCGAAATAAGTGAGCGCGGTGAATGCCGCGCCCGCGGCGATGCCGAGCAGGCCGCCGGTGACCAGCGCCGACGCCGAGGTGCCCGAGGCCATGATGCCGTAGAGGAAGAGCACGACTTCCGAGCCTTCGCGCAGCACCGCGACGCCGACGACGATGGCGAGCGCGGTGAGCGGGCGGCTGCCTTCGCTGACGGCGACGCCGACCTGGCGCATCTGCGCGGCGATCTCGCGGCCGTGCCGCGACATCCACGCATTGTGCCACATCAGCATCACCACCGCGGTCGACAGCACCGCGGCGTTGAACAATTCCTGGCCGGAGCCCTGGAAAGCGTCGGAGATGACGCCGGCAAAGGCTGCGACGACACAGGCGCCGATCACGCCGCCGGCAATGCCGAGGGAAACCCAGCGGCCGCGCCCGTCGACGCCCCGCGTTGCAGCCATGACGATGCCGACGATCAGGCCGGCTTCGATGACCTCGCGGAAGACGATGATGAGCGCACCAAGCATTGCACCTTGTCCTTATTCGGCGATCAGATTGCCTTTGGCCGTGTCGTCGTGAAAGTCGCCGAAGTAATCGTATTTCCCAGGCTTGAACGGTCCGACGCGGAAGATGCCCTTGGATTTTCCGCCGACCACCTTCTCCACCTTCATCGATCGGCTCTCGAACTCCTCGGGCGTCGGGTCGTCGTTGAAGACCGTGATGATGATCCGCTTGCCGGCGGGGACTTTCACTTCACTCTGGTCGAATTTGTGGTCCTTGATCCGCAGCGTGATGTTCACCTCGTCGGCCGATTGCGCCATGGCCGCGCCAGGCGCGAACGCCAAGGCGGCGAGAGCAACAAGGACCGGCACGATGCGCATGGGGCTTTTCCGCTGCAGATGCTAGCTAGCACCCTGACAAGAAAGGATTAAATCGCCTGATTGCAAGTGGTAATTTCATCCTTTGAATTATTCCAATGTAAGAAGCAGCGCTAAGGATTTGCCCGGTCAGCCGGCTTCCGCTTTGCATCGCGGCAAAAAAAATGCGTGGCCGATTGGCGCGCCGCCCCGAGATGCGGGTTAGCCCCGCAGGGAAGGCGGGTTGGCAGGGTCAAGCCGACACGGCATTCTCCCGCGGCATTTCTCTCGCAAGCCCCCCAAGGAGTTCAGTTCATGCAGGTCATCGAAGCGAACGGCGCCCGGATTCCCACCATCGGCTTCGGCACGATGACCTTGAAGGAGGACATCTGCATCAAGGCGGTGCAAGACGCGCTGAAGATCGGCTACCGGCATCTCGACACGGCAGCGTTCTACGGCAATGAGCGCGAGGTCGGCGAGGGGCTGCGCGCCTCGGGCATGAAACGCGAGGACGTGTTCATCACCACCAAAGTGCGCCAGGAAAATCTCGGCGCCGGCGATTTCGAGAAGTCGTTCGACGCGAGCCTCGAGAATCTGAAGCTCCCCTGGGTCGACTTGTTCCTGATCCACTGGCCGAACCCGAACATCCCGTTGTCGGTGACCATTCCGCTGCTCAACAAGGTGAAGCGCGACGGCCGCGCCAAGCATATCGGCGTCGCCAATTTCACCACGGCGCTGCTCGATGAGGCGAACCGGCTCACCAAGGAGCCGCTGGTGACGAACCAGATCGAGGTGCATCCGTTCATCGACCAGAGCAAGGTGCTCGACGCCTGCAAGAAATACGGTATGTCGGTCACCGCTTATTGCCCGATTGCGCGCGGCAAGGTGCCGGGCAACGAAGCGCTCGATCGGATCGGCAAGGCGCATGGCAAGAACCCGGCGCAAGTGTCGCTGCGCTATCTCACCCAGCTCGGCAAGATTTCGCCAATCCCGCGCACCGCCAATCCGCAGCATATGAAGGAGAACTTCGAGATCTTCGACTTCACGCTGTCCGACGCCGAGGTGGCCGAGCTGAAGAAGCTCAACGCGACCAACATGCGCGTGGTCAACCCGCCGCACGCGCCGAAATGGGACTGACATTGCTATGACCGACGTCGCCGACGTTCACGGCGCGCGCATCCCGCTGCTCGGGCTCGGCACCTGGGAGCTGCGCGGGCGCAGTTGCGCGCGGCTCGTCGAGCAGGCGATCCGGTTCGGCTACCGGCACATCGACACCGCACAGATGTACGGCAACGAGGCTGAGGTCGGGGAGGGCGTGCGCAACTCCGGCAAGCGCCACGAGGTGCTGGTGGTCACCAAGCTGCAGCCGACCAATCTGCTGCCACGCGAGGTCGATCATTCGGCGAAGGAAAGTCTCGCCAAGCTGCGGCTCGACGCGATCGATCTGCTGCTGATCCACTGGCCCAATCCGCGCGTGCCGGTTTCCGAGACGCTCGGCGCCATGGCGCGGCTGCGCGAGCTCGGCGTTGTGCGCCACATCGGCGTGTCGAATTTCACCACCAAGCTGCTCGACGACGCGGTGAAGGCCGCGCCGGCGCCGATCGTCTGCGACCAGTTCGAGATGCATCCCTACCTCGACCAATCCAAGCTCGTCGCCGCCTGCAAGCTGCGCGGTCTGCTGCCGGTGGCCTACAGCCCGATCGCCCGCGGTCACGCGAAAGGCGATGAGGTGCTCTCGCGGATTGGCAAAGCGCACGGCAAGACCGCGGCGCAGGTGTCGCTGCGTTATCTGGTGCAGCAGGGCGTCGCCGTCATTCCGCGCACCAGCAAGGTCGAGCGGCTCGAGGAGAACGCCGCGATCTTCGACTTCATGCTGAGCGCCGATGAGATGAAGGCGATCGCCGGCCTCGCGCGCGGCGACGGCCGGATCGTAGACTGGTCCTGGTCGCCGGATTGGGACAAATAGCGTTTCTCGGATCGATTGCAAGAAGGACCCGCATGACCGCCGCTCTCGAAGCCCTGCGTCACATCACCACCGGCACCATCACGACGATGCTGCTGAAGAAGGGCATCCGCCGCTGCTGGATGGCGGGCGCCATGCCGCTCAACTGGGACGGCAAGCGGCTGGTCGGCCCGGCGTTCACGCTGCGCTTCGTGCCGGTGCGCGAGGACCTGGCGACGCCGGAAAGCTGGTCGAAGCCGATCTCCACGCGCGGCGCCATCGAGGCGATGCCGGAGGGCGCGATCGTCGTCGCCGACGCCATGGGCGTGACCACGGCGGGCATCTTCGGCGACATCCTGTGCATGCGCATGGTCAAGCGCGGCGTTACAGCGCTCGTCACCGACGGCGTGATGCGCGACCGGCACGGCATTCTCGGCACCAGGTTTCCGGTGTGGTGCGCGGGCATCGCGGCGCCGGCCTCGGTCAACCAGCTCACCTTTGTCGGCTGGCAGGAGCCGATCGCCTGCGGCGGCTGCGCGATCTTCCCCGGCGACGTCATCGTCGCCGACGACGACGGGGCCGTGGTGATCCCGCAGGCACTGGTCGATTTCGTCGCCAGCGAGGGCGGCGAGCACGAGTTGCTCGAGAGCTGGCTGGTGCAGGAAGTGGAGAAGGGCGCGCAGCTTCCCGGGCTCTATCCGCCGAACGAGGAGAACAAGAAACGCTACGAGGCGTGGAAGAAGACGCGGGGGTAAGACGCGGGGTAATCACTCCGAGGGGGGACTTTGTTCTTCATCCTGTCGAAAACGGCCGGCTTCTTTTCGTTGCCGTCGAACGATCTTTTCTGCATCGGGCTCCTCGGCGCGATCTTGTTGCGCACGCGTCTTGCACGCGCGGGCCGGCGCCTGCTCGTCGTCTGTGTGATCGGCCTTCTGGTTTTCGGCCTGCTGCCGACGAGCGTCCTCCTGATCCTGCCGCTCGAGCAGCGCTTCCCCGCGTGGGATCCCGCGCGTGGAGCGCCCGACGGCATCATCGTGCTCGGCGGTGCGCTCGACCCGGACATATCGGCGGCGCGCAGCGCCACCGCGATCAACGACGCGGCGGAACGCCTGATCGTCGTTCCCGAGTTGGCGCGCCGCTACCCGAAGGCGCGCATCCTGTTTTCCGGTGGCAATGCCAGCGTGCTGGAGCATGGGTTGTCTGAAGCGCAATTCGCGGTGCCGCTCATCGAAAGCCTCGGCGTTGCGCACGACCGTATCTTAGTCGAGGGCCGCTCGCGCAATACCGCGGAGAACGCCGCGTTCAGCAAGGCGCTGGCCGCTCCCAAGCCAGGCGAGCGCTGGCTGCTGGTGACGTCGGCCTTCCATATGCCGCGCGCCATCGGCTGCTTCCGTCAGGCCGGTTTCGAGGTCGAGGCGTATCCGGTCGACTGGCGCACGCGCGGGCCGCGCGATCTCATCGACATCAGCAATGTCGGCGGCGGGCTCGCCAATACCGATCTCGCCACGCACGAGTGGATCGGGCTTGTCGTCTATTGGCTGACTGGGCGCACGCCCGTATTGTTTCCGGGGCCGAGCCGATAGACGCCTTTGAAGTCGGTCGGATCGACCGGCTTGCCCTTGCGCGTGATCACGATCGAGCCGGCGAGCGCAAGCTTCACCGCGGCGCGCCGCACGGCGCCCATCAGCATGTGAAACTGCGGTCCGGGATCGAGATCGCGCGCGACGTCGGTCGGGCTGATGCTCTTGCCACCCGCAGCTTCGACAAGCCGCAGGATGGTCGCTTCGATCGCCGCAGCGTCAGGTCGTTCGGCCGGCATCTATGCGCACTCCTCAACGCTGGTCGATAACATCGATCAACCTCGTTGGCACAGCTTATGCATCGCAATCGATGAAGCGGTGGTCACAAAACGGTAATCTCGACCATCCGGGTTGATTCGTTCCCCCCCGCGTGCGCGTTGGTTCAGCGTGCTCCGACGGCAAAAAATAGAGCTGCAACACTGGGGATGATCCGATGTCCATTGACCGGACTTTCTTCAATCCGCCCGCCGACGGCGAACGCCGGACGCGCTGGAACGAGAACGCGCTGACCACCGCGGCGGCAACAATTGCCGTCCTCGTGGTCGCACTTGTCGCCGTGCTGATGGGAATGGCCTAACCGCCGTTCCCGGTTCCGCCTCAGACCTCGAAGCTGTCGCCTGCCGGAAAGGCCTGGCGGGCGTCGGAATAAAATTGCCGCCACCACATCACGATCACCACCGCCGTGGTGGTGACGGCGAGCGGGATCGGGCCGAGGAACCAGCCGAGATAGCCGAGCGCAAAGAAGAACGCGCGCTGCCCGCGGTTGAAGTGCCGCCCGGCGGCCTCGCACAGCTTGCCCATGCGCCGGGCAAATTCCTGCGCCTTCTTGCTGTCGCGCTCTTCATAGGGCGGCGCCGCGCCGATCATGACCGCGATATAGTTGAACAGGCGATACGACCAGGCGAATTTGAAGAACGCATAGACGAAGATGACGGCAAGGCCGAGCATCTTCATCTCCCATTGCGCGCGCGTCGGCGCCGCCCCGAAGGGCAGCACGGAGACGACCGTGAGGATGTCATCCGTCGAGCGCAGCAGGCTCAGCGTGCCGCCGACGGCAATCAGGCTCGTCGAGGCGAAGAACGCGGTGCCGTTCTGCAGCGCGGCCGTGACCTGCGCGTCGACGATGCGGTTCTGCCGCGACACCATGTGGCGCATCCACTGATCGCGATAGCGGTTGAGCAGTGCATTGAGGCCGTGGCGTCCGCGCGCGGTCTTCTCCAGCGCCAGCAGATAAGCGATCCAGGCGGCAATGAAGTAGAGGAACGCCAGCAAGTCCGGGGTGGCGAACAGGGTCATGATCGCCTCGCGAGCGTGGTGTGGTGTCTTTGCGGTGTTGTAGATGCGGATTCGCCGTCCGGCCAGCCCTGAAGAGGAGAGAGCGGGGCCTTGACCCGCCGGTCGGCTGCTCCAAGATCGAGGCGAAGAAGCGAGGAGCCATGGCGCAAACCATCACCACCGGGATCAAGAAGCTGCTCGAGGACGCCGATCGCGAGGTCGAGACCTTGCCGGTTGAGGCGGCGATCAAGCTGCACGGTAAGGACGACGTCGTCTTTGTCGACATCCGCGACGTGCGCGAGCTGCAGCGCGATGGACGCGTGCCCGGAGCATTCCATTGCCCGCGCGGCCTGCTGGAATTCTGGATCGACCCGCAGAGCCCTTACCACAAGCCGGTGTTCGCGCAGGACAAGCGCTTCGTGTTCTTCTGCGCCGGCGGGTTGCGCTCGGCGCTCGCCGCGCAGACCGCGCAGCGCATGGGGCTCAAGCCGGTGGCCCATGTCGGCGGCGGCTTCGGCGCCTGGAAAGAGGCGCACGGGCCGATCGAGACGCCGGAGCCGAAGCCAAAAGCCTGACGCGCAATATTCACGGCGCTGATCGCGCCGATCAGCAGAATTCGCTTGCCGCCGTTGTGTCGTGCTTCGATCATGGCGCGCGGAGGATCGCATGGCGCTCACCCTGGTCATCGGCAACAAGAACTACTCGTCCTGGTCGCTGCGGCCGTGGATCGCGATGAAAGTCGCCGGCATCGCATTCGAGGAGGTGCTGATCCCGCTTTATGAGCCGGGCAGCGCCGAGCAAATCGCGAAGTACTCTCCGGCCGGGAAAGTGCCGATCCTGCTCGACGGCGACATCGCGGTCTGGGAATCGCTCGCGATCCTCGAATATCTGGCGGAGAAATTCCCCAAGGCCGGTCTGTGGCCCGCGGAGGCGCGGGCGCGTGCACATGCGCGCACGGTTGCTACTGAGATGCATGCGGGCTTTGCACCGCTCCGCCGTGCCGCCACGATGAATTTCTGGTTGCCGCCGAAGCCGCGCAACTTCGCGCCCGAGGTGGTCGCCAACATCAAACGCATCGACGCATTATGGTCGGATTGCCGCAAACGGTTTGGCGGTGGCGGTCCGTTCCTGTTCGGTCAGTTCGGCGCGGCTGACGCGATGTATGCGCCCGTCGTGGCGCGCTTCTTCAACTACGCGATCGAGGCGTCGGAGCTCTCGCGCGCCTATATGGATGCGGTGATGCGCCTGCCGGCGTGGAAGGAATGGCGGGTGGCTGCGCTCGCGGAGCCATGGGTGATGCAGGGCAACGAGCCCGACTGGCCCAATATGCAGAAGATGACGCAATAGCTTCGGACAAAAACGACGGGCCGAGCGCGTTTTGCACCCGGCCCATCGTCAAGTCGCCCGGAGCGATTAGTCCTCCAGCGACTCTCTCACTTTGTCCTTGATGCCGCCGACCGTATTTTGAACCTTGCCCGCGGCTTTCTCTGTCTTGCCTTCGGTCTCCAGCTTGGTGTCGCCGATCGCCTTGCCGGCGACTTCCTTGGCTTTACCCTTGGCTTGCTCCAAAGAGCCTTCAACGCGGTCTTTGTCGATTCCCATGTTGTCCTCTTGTTGTTTGGATGTCTTTTGGTGCGCCGTCCAAGAGGAAAACGCGGCGCGCGCAGACGATGTTCCGGACGCGTGTTTACGCGCGCTTCGCGGAGCCCTCGAGCAGTTGTTTCAGTTCCATCAGAAACGGCTGCTGATAAGAAATGATCTTGCGCAGCGCATTGCCGAAGACGAACCACTGCAAGCGATCGATCTCGGGGAACTGCGCGCGCCGTCCGGAGCGGGGCGGCCATTCCATCTCGAAGGTGCCGCTGGTGAAGCTCTGCGCATTGAAATCCGCTTCGAACGCCCACGCGTGCACAATCTTACCGCTCTTCATGGTCACGGGCTGCAAGGGGACGAAGGGGCCTGGCGCTTCGAAGCCGGTCTCCTCCGTGAATTCGCGCTGCGCCGCGGCGAGCAGCGCGCTGTCACCTTCGACCAAGCCTTTGGGGATGCTCCAGGCGCCGTCGTCCTTGTTGCTCCAATATGGGCCACCGGGATGGCCGAGCAGGACGGCGAGCTTCGGCGCGCGGCGAAAGACCAACAGACCGGCACTGACCTCGTCACGACGCGCCATTCCACGTTCCCGCAAGCCGGCCGGCGGCCGGCCGCCGGACCGCTCAGCCTATACGATTTGACGGGCAGGGGCGGTCTCGCCTGGAGGGCAAAAAGCTGCGGGGGCGCCAGTGAAGGCGCCCCCGCTCGGTCATGCGATGGAAGGTCAGACGTCCACGACCGCGACGATGTCGTAGCTCTTCGGGTCGACGATGATGATCTGATCGTTGACGACGAAGTACAGGAAGCCGCGCCAGGCCGGATGCACTTCGACCAGCGTCTCCGGTACGGTGACCAGATGCACGCGTTCACGCGGCACCCGCGTACCGACGTTCAGCGCGAAGTCGACGTGGCTGACGCGCGGCACGTTGCTCGCCTGCAGCACGCTCGTGCGGATCTTTGTGCGCTGCTCAGCCGTGAAGCTTACGCCGCCGCTGGTCGCCGCGCTGCCCTGGCCGGTCATGGCCCCGCTGGTTCCTTGCGTGGAGCTGCGGTTCTGCATCGTATTCGGTGACGTGCTGGTCCCCGACTGCGTGCTGGTTCCGGATTTCGACTTCTCGGTCGCGCTCGGTGACGTGCTCTGCGAAGAACTCGAGCTCGGCGCCTGGCCGGTGGTAGAGCTGCCCTTCTTCTGCGCCTCGCTACCCTTCTTCTGCTCCTGGCCGGTCTTGTTCTGCTCCATCGAGTTCTTATTCTGCGTGGCCGACGGACTTGCCGGGCTCTTCTCGCTCGACTGGCCGGTGGTCTCGCTGCTCTTACCATTCTGCTTCATCTCGCCCGACTTTTGCGCCTGCGAGGAAGAGTTTTTGCCGGGCGAAGATTGCGCGCTCTTACCTTTCTGCGATTTCTCCTCCGCCGCGCCACTGCCGGTGGTCGACGACTTGCCGGACTCCGACTTCATCTTCTCCGCCGGCGCAGACTTCTGAGCCGACGTGGCGGACGAGCCGCCTTCGTGCTTCGTGTCTTGCGCCGCAGCAAAGCCCGTTCCTACGAGCAGCGCGGCGAGCGCAGTGGTGATCAACAGTTTGTTCCTCATCTGGAAAGCTCCTTTAGCGAGTTCCCCTCGTGTTGCCTTTTGAGTTTTGGGCTCTGACGGGAACGTGAGTAAGGACCGTTCCGTTCCTGCCGACACCGGGTAATTCCGCGGCAACTGCTTGAATGCGCGTTCACATCGCCTTTGCGGCAAGCCATAGTGTCCGGCACGGATTCGGGGAGGGGCGCTTGGCGCAAATCGCGTCGACCATCGACAGCAACGGAGCGGAGTTTCGCACCAATGCCGAGCGTATGCGTACGCTCGCGGACGAGTTGAGAGCGCGGCGCGCGGAGGCGGCGCTCGGGGGCTCAGCGCGTGCCCGTGAACGGCACGCCGCGCGCGGAAAATTGCTGCCGCGTGACCGGGTGACGACGCTGATCGATCCCGGCTCGCCGTTTCTCGAATTGTCGCCGCTCGCCGCCAACGGCATGTATGACGATGCCATTCATGGCGCCGGGCTGATCACCGGCATCGGCCGTATCGAAGGCCGCGAATGCGTGATCGTCTGCAACGATTCCACGATCAAAGGCGGCACCTACTACCCGATGACGGTGAAGAAGCATCTGCGCGCACAGGAAATCGCGCGCGAGAACCGGCTGCCATGCATCTATCTCGTCGATTCCGGCGGCGCCAATCTGCCGCATCAGACCGAGGTGTTTCCCGACCGCGAGCATTTCGGCCGCATCTTCTACAACCAGGCGACGCTCTCCGCGCTCGGCGTCCCGCAGATCGCGGTGGTGATGGGCTCGTGCACGGCGGGCGGCGCCTATGTGCCGGCGATGTCGGATGAGACCGTCATCGTGCGCAAGCAGGGCACGATCTTCCTCGGCGGTCCGCCGCTGGTGAAGGCGGCGACGGGGGAGGTGGTCTCCGCCGAGGATCTCGGCGGGGCCGATGTGCATGCGCGCAAATCCGGGGTCGCGGACCACTATGCCGCCGACGATCGCCACGCCTTGTCGATCGCGCGACGCATCGTGTCACATCTCAATTGGAAGAAGACCATCGACATCCCGATCGCGCAGCCGCGCGAGCCAAAATACGATGCGGCCGAGCTCGACGGCATTGTGCCGGCCGACCTGAAGAAGCAATACGACGTCCGCGAGGTGATCGCGCGGCTGGTCGACGGATCCGAGTTCGACGAGTTCAAGCAGCTCTACGGCACGACACTGGTCACCGGCTTCGCACGTATCCACGGCATGCCGGTCGGCATTCTCGGCAACAACGGCATCCTGTTCTCCGAGAGCGCGCTCAAGGCCGCGCATTTCATCGAGCTCGCTTGCCAGCGCCGCATTCCACTTCTCTTCCTACAGAACATCGTCGGCTTCATGGTCGGCCGCGAATACGAGGCGGGCGGCATCGCCAAGGACGGCGCCAAGATGGTGACGGCGGTTGCCTGTGCGCAGGTGCCGAAGATCACGCTGATCGTCGGCGGGTCTTACGGGGCCGGCAATTACGGCATGTGCGGGCGCGCCTATTCGCCGCGCTTCCTGTTCACTTGGCCGAACGCGCGCATTTCCGTCATGGGGGGCGAGCAGGCGGCTTCGGTGCTGGCGACGGTGCGCCGCGACAATATCGAGGCCGACGGCAAGAGCTGGTCAGCGGACGAGGAGGAAGGCTTCAAGGCGCCGATCCGCGCGCAATACGAAGCCGAGGGCAATCCGTATTACGCCACGGCGCGGCTGTGGGATGACGGCATCATCGCGCCATCGGAGACGCGCCGCGTGCTGGCGCTCGCTTTTGCCGCAGCACTCAACGCCCCGATCCCGGAGATCAGGTTCGGCGTGTTCAGGATGTAGCGGCGCTGAAATCGCGGAAGCCGCGCAGCGTCGCCAGCACGAAGCCGATCGCGGTCAGCGTCCAGGCGGCGAGCGCGACCCAGATCATCGCTTCCGACATCAGGCGCAGGCTCGGCACTTCGGCCGCGAGCGACAGGCGCAGGCTTGCCAGCGCGTACATGCCGAGCGGGAAGACCAGGCTCCAAAGCAGTGGCGTGTACCGGATCGGCACCCGGCAGATCACGTGCTTCCAAACGCCGAACAGGATCAGTAGCGGGATCCACCAGCTTGCCCACGCCCATAAGATCAGCGTGACGCCGTCGATGAACGGCCGCATCGAGCGCAGGAACGGCACGCCGCTATCGGTGAGGATCAGCGTCGAGCCCGCATTGGTGGCGATCGCGGCGGCGCCCATCACGACCCAGAGGAGCGGCGTGATGTCGTCCGGCTCGAAATCGGAAAAGAAGATGCGGTGCGCGAACAGCGTGATGAAAATGCCATAGAGGCCAAGCCCGACACCCCAGAACATGTGCAGCCCAACAAACACCAGCGCGCTCGCCGAGCCGAGCAGCGGTGCCGCCTGGGTGCCGAGAATGACGAGAGACTCGGTGCCGACAATGGCGATCAGCCAGCCGCCATGCACGACATTGGTGCCATGGGCGGCGTTGAGGAAGGTGAGCACCCCGAAGCCGAGATATGTGAGGACGAACCAGAGCAGCAGAGCGAATAGCCACATGGCGACGGCCACGGAGGCGAAGCCGCGAAGGTTGAGGGCCACCCCGAGCACGTCGGTGGCGGCGATGATGGTGAAGAACGAGAACGTCAGACGCGGATCCACGAGATCGGCCCACAGCGCGCGGGGAACGCGAATGAGGCGCGCAATGGTCGCGACGAGTAGCCACGGATAGGCGATGAGATTGACCGCCAGCAGCGCGTGCGACAGCGTGCGGAAGCCCTCGAGATAAACAGCATTGGAGATGATGCCGGTCGCCATCACCAGCGCGAAGGCGCCGGGATAAAGGTCGTCGATCTGGTGCGCGAGCCAGCGCAGGAACGCGTGACCGCTCGCCGGCGGATGCGCTGCGGAGAGAGCGGGCCGCTCTCTGCTGTTAGATGTCATCGGCGGCTCTATTCCGGGTGGTCAGACTTGCCCGCGCTGGCTCGAGAGCACAAGCGCGGATTGTCATCGCGCCGCGGGTGCCTACATGCAAGGCCTAACGAGGGAGCGAGGCATGGCTGGGACATCCTACAGTAAGGCTTTGATCGTCGGCGCCGGTGCGGGCCTGAGCGCGTCGCTGGCGCGGCTTTTGGCCAAGAACGGCATGCAGGTGGCGCTGGCGTCGCGGACCGTCGATGATCTGGCCGCAGTGGCCAAGGAGACGGGCGCGAAGACTTATGCCTGTGACGCGACCAACCGGGAGCAGGTGGAGAAGCTTTTCGCCGACGTCGAAAGCGTGCTCGGCGCGCCAGATGTCGTTGTCTACAACGCCAGCTACCGCACCCGCGGGCCGGTGATCGATCTCGATCCGGCTGAAGTCGAGCGGTCGATTGCGGTTTCGGCCTTTGGCGGCTTCCTGGTCGGGCAGGCGGCCGCCCGCCGCATGCTGCCCAAAGGACACGGCGCGATCCTATTCACCGGCGCTTCCGCGAGCGTGAAGGGCTACGCGCAATCCGCGCCATTCGCGATGGGCAAGTTCGCGCTGCGCGGTCTGGCGCAGAGCATGGCGCGCGAGCTCGCGCCGCGAGGCATTCATATCGGACATATCGTGATCGACGGCGGCATCCGCAGCGCACGGCGTGCCGAACCGGCGGAGGCGCCGGACTCGCTGCTCGACCCCGATGCGATCGCGGCGAGCTATCTGCATCTGCTGCAGCAGCCGCGCAATTCCTGGAGCTGGGAGATCGAAGTGCGCCCGTGGGTGGAGAAGTTCTAGCGCGGGTCAATGCTGCCCCCGCCGCCTCAGCGATGGAATAGCGCCAGCAGCAGGCTCAGCACCACACTGAGGATCAGGCTCGTCACCAGCGGGAAATAAAACGTCGTGTTGCCGCGCTCGATGACGATGTCGCCGGGAAGGCGGCCTAGCCCAATGCGCGATAGATACGGCCACGCAAGCCCCGTGAGCAGGACGGCGAGCCCGAGAATGATCAGAAAGCGTGACATGGTTTCCTGAAAATGGGCTCCCGCCGCCGCGGCGGCAAGCTAGCGCGCAAAGGCGCCGATGAACTGATCCCAGTTCACGAAGGTCTTCGGCGCCGGATCGCCGGCAGACAATGGCATCATGCGCGTATCGTGCACATACGCGCCGCTTACGAGCATCACCGCGCCGGTGATCATGCCGAGAATGAATTTCATGGTCGGTCCCCACGGCTCGCGCGCGAACGAGCGCGCGCCGAAGATACGAGAGCATGAGGTGATTGGATGCGGGAGAAGGCCGCAAGCACGCCTCGGTCCCCGACTGGCTGAATGGGCGCGGGGAACCGAGACGTGCCGCTGGCCACATTTCTGTGGCGGAATAACCCTGACGCGTTGTGTGCTTTTTTCAATTTGAATGCCGCAACATCGTAAGCAGACATCGTAAATTGCTGGGCCCGACGTGGTGAACGCTCGCGTGTTAACGACGACGCGCACAATGCCTGTGCGGAAACCGACGCTGTCACAAGTGTAAAGTCGTTAATGCGTTAAATCCGCACCACGACATTGCCCATGGCTTTGCCCTGCTCGACCATCTCATGCGCGGTGACGATCTCGGCAAGCGGCAGCGTTGCAGCCACATTGTGGATGAGCTTCTTCGCGCTGATCAGCCGCGCGATCTCGGCAAGCGCCGCGGCGCGCTCGTCGGCGGTCAGCTCGTATACAAAGATGAATTTGAGCCCGATCTGATTGACCAGGCAGAAATAGGCCGGCATCGGCACTTCCTGCGCACTGGTGCCGTAGATCACGACACTGCCGCTCGGACGCAGCACGGACGGAATGAGCTTGGCGTTGGCGGCGAAATCGAGCTCGATGACTGCGTCTACGCCAGCCTTGTCGGTTAACTCCATCACCCGCTCGCCGACATTCTCGCGCTTGTAGTCGATGACATGGTCGGCGCCCGCTTGCAGCGCCAGCTTGGCCTTGGCCTCTGAGCTCACGGTGGTGATCACCACGGCGCCGCGCGCTTTGGCGAACTGGATGGCGTAGTGGGCGACCGCGCCGGCGCCCCCGGAAATGAGCAGCGTTGAAGCAGCGGAGGCTTCAGCGACATGCACCGCGTGGCAGGCCGTCATCGCCGGGATACCGAGGCAGGCGCCCTGCTCAAAGCTCACATGCTCGGGGAGGGAAACCGCGAGCGCTTGCGGCAGGACGATATACTCGGCGCAGGTGCCGAAGGCGCGCTTCCACTGGCCGTTCCAGGTCCACACCCGCTCGCCAATGCGCGAAGCGGGCACGCCGCCGCCGACCGCATCGATGACACCGGCGCCGTCGCTATGCGGGATCACCCGCGGGAACGCGATCTTGCGCGTCGCGCCCATGCGCGCCTTGACGTCTGACGGATTGACGCCGGTCGTCGCAAGCTTGATGCGGACCTCGCCGGCGCCGGGTTGCGGCGCATCGACCTCACCGATTTTGAGGACGTCGCGGGCGGGTCCGTTCTTTTCATAATAGGCGGCGCGCATCGATCTCCTCCGCAATGGGAACTTTCCTATATTCTGCTGGCAACACCGGTGGCGGCAATACCAGCCACTCATCAAAGACGCTTACCCAAAGGTGAGGGCGGACCGTCCGGTGACGGAGGTCTTCGCCGCTGCCGGTGAACCAAACGGCCGCTTGCGCGTTCACCTGCCGCAGTGAGTGAGCTTTAGACGCGTGAGTTCAAGGGCCTCGTTCCGTCCGCGGAGCGGGGCCCGTGCTTTTTGCCGCGCGTCGGTTGTCGGAACCCTCCGGCGATACCCCGGTTATCGGGCTAACCCGGCCAATCTTGCCGGCGTCCACTTGCTGCGGTTCCACAAAAAACAGGGGGACCTGGTCATGACCTATCGCGTCTATAGCGGCCCCAAAGGGTCGGGCGATATCTCTCCCTTCGAAAAGGAGAGCATGCTGTTCAAGGAGTTCGGCGGCCTCGACGAGGCCCTTGCCTGGGCGCAGCATGTCGAGGGCGGCGGCCGGGTTCCGCTGCTGATCGAGGGCGACGACGGCACGCGCCTGAGCAAGCGTGAGATCGTCAATGCGCTGCGCACACGCTCGCGTGACGCGCTCGACCGCACCGACGTCCACTAGGACTGAGTTGCTTCAGAACTCGACGATCAGGCCGTCATGCGCGGCCTGATGCGGCACCTCTGCGCGGCGGGCCAGCATATCCTCGCCCATATGGGTGAGAACGAGCTTCTTCGGACTGATCTCGTCGAGCTGGGCCTCGAGCAGCGCCACCGACATGTGCGACTTGATCGGCTTCTCCCGCGCATAGGCTTCGCAGACGAACAGATCGGCGCCGCGCGCGGCGTCGATCAGTGTGTCGGTCCATTCGGTGTCCCCGGAATAGGTCAGGACCCGGCCTTCCACCTCGATGCGGTAAGCGAGGCACGGGCCGGCGCGCTCGTCATGTTTCACAGGAAACGCGCTCACCTTGAGCGCGCCGACGTCGGCCGGCGCTCCCGGCTCGATCTCACGCAGCGTGAGCGCGAATTTCGGTTGCGTGCCCGATGCGCCCGGAAAGGCCGTCTCCATCACCCGGGAGTACCAACCGGGAAGGCCGCGCGGCCCGAGGATGGTCAGCGGCCGCGTGCGCCGCGCGGTGAACTGCGCGTCGAGCATGAAGAAGGGCAATCCCCCGAAATGATCGGCATGGAAATGGCTGAACAGGATGGCGTCGATCGCGTTGCGATCGATCTCGAGCTGCTTCAATGCGATCAGCGACGAGGCGCCGCAATCGATCAGAAAATTCGTCGTGTTTCCGGTGACATGAAAACAGGTGTTGAAGCGGCCGCCGGAGCCAAAGGCATCTCCGCAGCCGACGAATTGCAGGCGCATTTATTGCGGGTCCCTCAATCTCACCCTTCACATGAACTTATGCTGGCGCACCGGGTGTACGCCAGCGTTCTCACGCGCTCAGGTGAGGAGGATCAGCGCCCGGCGATCTTGGTCCATTCATTGCGGGCGCGGACTGTCAAATGGTCCCATTTGGTGCTGGCAACGTCCCAATTGACCACGGTGCGCTGGTTCAAGGCAGCCTGGCCGCCCGTCGGCGCATGACGATGGTCGTAGATGTATGCGCCGCCGATCGTGAACGCGACGCCGAGAATAATTCCAAGGATCACGCGCATGGGCATCTCCGCCTGGCTTGCCGAGGATTCTCGTTCAGAGCCTTCGCAAAAACGCGGAGCCGGCGCGCAAAGTTCCTTGGTTAACTTATGCGGCCTTGGCGAGCTGCGCGTCGCTCACGCGCCATTCGTGTCCTTCGCCGCAGATCGGGCAGCGCCCGCGCACCGAGGCGGTGCGGATGCGCAACAGCGTATCGAGCTCGCTCTCAATACCGACATCGACCGCCTCGCCCGATCGCGGACAACGGAAATACAGTCGTTCCATCGGCGCCTCCGCCTGTTCGGTCGCCCATACGGCCTAGATAGGATCGACCCGCTGCGAAAGTGACCCCGCGCACCTGCGCGTGCCGCAAATTGCGGGCATTTTGAGGTCTGGCGTCAGAGGTAAAATAGAACGAAATATGACTATGTAAGCCATTGATTTTGCTCAACTTAGAACTCTAGATTTTTCTCCCGATCGGCAAATTAGCTGCTATAGTTATCCCCATGAACAAACATTCACCCCAAACCGCCCGCCGAGCGGCGAAAGCCGCGAAGACTGGGCGTCGACCCGCGAAGAAAGCGGCCAAGCCGGCCGTCAAAGCGCGGCGTACGAATGCGAACAAAACTGTGGCCAGCAAGAGTGCGACGCGTAAGAGCGCTGTGCGCAAGCCGACCGTGATCTCGAAGACTGCCGCCGCCTTCATGGCGACACAGGCCCTGCGGATCGCGAGCGCAGCCGGCGCGCCTATTCGTACGCCGTCGCCACCGTCGCAACCGACTTTGATGGCGGATTTCGCGGCGAGCCGGCACAAATATCAGATCGGCCAGGCGGTCTATTACACCTCGCCGAGTTTTGGACGCGCGGCCGCGAGCGGCAGTTACACCGTCGTGAAATTGTTGCCGTCGGACGGCGATGATTGCCAGTATCGGATCAAGCACTCCGGCGAAGCCTTTGAGCGCGTGGCCAAAGAGAGCCAGCTCGAGCAAGTCTGAGCCTCTTCGATCGTCCTTCGATCTGCTATACGCCTGATCCGCATCCATCAGGGCGTTGGCCGAAGGAGGACACGATGCCGATTTACATCACCCAGGGCCGCTACACCCGCGAAGCCATCGAGGGCATGATCGTGAAGCCCGAAGATCGCGCAGAAGCGGTCTCGCGGCTTCTATCACGCGTCGGCGGCCGGCTGATCGGTTATTACGTCACATTCGGCGAGTACGACTTCCTGACCATCGCCGAGGCGCCGGGCGAGACGCAGATCGCGGCGGCGCTGCTGGCGGCGGCGAGCGGGGGTGGCGTCACCGATCTGCGCACCACTTTGGCGCTGACCGGCCCTGAGGCCAAAGGCGCCTTTGCGGCGGCGAGCGACCTCACTGCCGGCTTCAAATCGGCTGGAGGAGTTTAAGAAACGGCACGATCAAGCCGGGACGCCCATTGAAAGCGATCCTGGCGCGCACTCGAGCAACGATAAGAAACCTTCGGGAGGATTTCACATGAGCTCACTCTGGCGTCTCACCACTCTGGCGCTGCTGGCAATCTTGCCGCTCGCCTCCGCGTTCGCAGACGACTATCCAAGCCGGCCGGTCAAGCTGATTGTTCCATTCGGTGCCGGCGGTCCCGCTGACGTCTATGCGCGAGTCCTGGCGCAGCATCTCGGTGACGCCATGAAGGGATCCTTCGTGGTCGAAGACCGGCCGGGCGCCGGCTCGATCATCGGCACCGATCTGGTCGCGAAATCGCCACCGGATGGCTACACGCTGCTGGTGATGTCGAATACGCACACCACGAACGAGTCGCTCATCCCCAACAAGCCGTTCCAGCTGATGCGCGATTTCGTGCCGGTGGCGCCGATCAACGACTCCGACCTGCTCATGGTCATTCATCCCTCCGTGCCGGCAAAAACTCTGCAGGAGTTCATTGCGCTGGCGAAAAAGGAGCCGGGTAAGCTCAATTACGCGTCCTCGGGACCGGGAACGCCGTATCACATGGCCGGCGAGCTGTTCAAAGCGATGAGCGGTACCGACATCGTCCACGTTCCGCACAAGGCCTCGGGCGAGGCGCGCAACAGCGTGCTCGGTGGCCACGTGCAGATGATGTTCGACGCCATCACCACCATGCTGTCGAATGCCAAAGCGGGCCAGGTGCGCGCGCTGGCGACAACGGGCAGCAAACGCTCGCCGTTGACGCCGGATATTCCGACGGTCTCCGAGGCCGGAGTACCCGGCTACTCGGCCACGATCTGGCTCGGCATCATGGCGCCGAAGGGCACGCCGAAAGCGATCGTCGACCGCCTCAACGCCGAGATCAGCAAGGTGGTGAACAAGCCCGAGGTGCGACAGATGTGGGCGAGCCAGGGTGCCGTTCCGATGGCGATGACGCCCGAGGAGTTCGGCGACTTTCTGCACAAGGACATCGAAAAATGGGCGAATGTCGTGAAAGTCGCTCACATAACGGTGCAATAGCGCAGGGAAATCGTCATCGGCATGTCTCAGCTCCTGGATAGCGCGACCGGACTGCTGTCGCTGCCGACGTGGCTCGCGGCGACGGCGGCCGTGCTGCTCATGGTGCTCGGCGCGCTGGCGCTGCGGCCGCTGCGCACCGCGACGCTCGCAGCCGTCCTCGGCGCCGTGGTCGCCTTTGTCGGATTTGCCGCCGGGCTGGCGCTGATCGAGCGCAACCACGATGCGGCCGAACGGCGGACATTGGACGCGCGCGCCGCGGAGCTCAGCGCGCGCAGCCTGGCGCCCGGCTCGCCGCTCGCCTGTCTCGACGACGGTGCAGGAGAGGCGGTGGAGACGGCGTGCGAAAAGGCCGTGTTCGCGCATCCGGAAACGGTCGCGGCGGCGGTGTCCTATGTGGCCGCGCGCGTCGATCTGCTCGCGGCGACGACGCGCTTTGCAAGCCGCGACCGCGCGTATGCCGGGACCGTGTCGCAGCTGCGCCGGCCGCTCGAGCTCGATCGCTTCGGCATCGTCGCGCATGTGCTCTCGCAGCGCGACGGCTGCACGGCGGATTCTTGCGCCGCCTTCGCGCTGCTGCAGGATACGAGCGCCGTGAAGGCCAATATCAAGGCGCGCGCCTACGATGAATATGTCGCGCGTCACGCGACCGAGTGGACCGCCCCCGCAAGCCAGCCTGCCGCGCCGCCGGTCGCGCAGAACGAGCCGGGCGCGAAGCCTCGCGAAGTGGAAACCCCAACGGCTGCGCTGATGCCGCCGGCGGAAGCGCCGACGCATGCGCCCAAGGTTCCTTTCGACTATCCCTCGGCAGCCTCGATCCCGCCCGTGAGCATCATGAATGCCGAGCCGCCGGTCTCGGCAAGCGCCGGCGCAGCGCCCGCGGAGGCTGCTCAAGCCAAGGCGCAGGCTGCAAAAAAGGGTGGACAAAGCCAGACGCCGACGCCCGCGACCCGGTAGAGTTCGGGCTGAGCGTCTTCATGTTCAAATCCGTCCTCATCGCCAATCGCGGCGAGATCGCCTGCCGCATCGCCCGCACCGCCAAACGGCTGGGGATGCGCACGATCGCGGTTTATTCCGACGCCGATCGTAACGCGCCGCATGTGCAGCTGTGCGACGAGGCCCATCTCATCGGCCCGGCGCCGGCCGCGCAGAGCTATCTGCGCATCGACAAGCTCATTGAGGTGGCGCGCGCAAGCGGTGCGCAGTGCGTCCATCCCGGTTACGGGTTCCTGTCGGAGAATGCCGAGTTTGCGGCGGCGTGTGCGCAAGCCGGCGTCGTCTTTGTCGGCCCGCCGCCCGCCGCCATCCGCGCCATGGGGCTGAAGGATCACGCGAAGGCGGCGATGGATAAGGTCGGCGTGCCGGTGGTGCCCGGCTATCACGGCGAGCGGCAGGACGCGAAATTCCTCAAGGAGAAGGCGTACGAGATCGGCTATCCGGTGCTGATCAAGGCAGTCGCCGGTGGCGGCGGCAAGGGCATGCGTCGCGTCGACCGTCACGCCGATTTTGATGCGGCTCTGGAGGCTGCGAAACGCGAGGCCGCGTCGGCCTTCGGTGATGAGCGCGTGCTGGTCGAGAAATACGTCGCCGCGCCCCGACACATCGAAATGCAGGTGTTCGCCGACCAGCATGGCCACGCCATCCATCTCAACGAGCGCGACTGCTCGCTGCAGCGCCGGCACCAGAAGGTGATCGAGGAGGCGCCGGCGCCCGGCATGACAGCCGAGCTTCGCGCCATCATGGGCGCCGCCGCGGTCGCTGCCGCGAAGGCAGTCGGTTACGTCGGCGCCGGTACCATCGAATTCATCGTCGATGGTGCCCGCGGGCTACGGCCTGACGGCTTCTGGTTCATGGAGATGAACACGCGGCTGCAGGTCGAGCATCCGGTGACCGAGGCGATCACCGGCCTTGACCTGGTCGAATGGCAATTCCGCATCGCCGCCGGCGAGCGGCTGGCGTTGACGCAAGGTGCGGTGCCGATCGACGGCCATGCCGTCGAAGCGCGGCTTTATGCCGAGGATCCGGAGCGCGGGTTCCTGCCCTCGACCGGCTTCCTCTCGGTGCTGCGGTTGCCAGACGGCGAGGGCATTCGCGTCGATACCGGTGTCGAGCAAGGATACTCGATCTCGCCCTATTACGATCCGATGATCGCCAAGGTGATCGCACGCGGGGCGACGCGTGATCAGGCGCTCAATCGTCTTGCTGCTGCGCTTGAGCGGACGATGGTCGTCGGCCCCCGGACCAACGCGGCCTTCCTGCACGCGCTTTGCGATGCGCCGGGGTTTCGCGACGGTGAATTCGACACGTCGTTCATCGAGCGGAATTTGCAAGCGCTCGGCGCGACCCCGCAACCCGTCGATCATGCCGCCGCCGCCCTTGGGGCGCGGCTGCTCGCCTCTCCGAACGCGACCGTGCTGCAGGAGGACGACGCGACGCCGGCCCCGCCTTCGCCCTGGGATGCCGCAGACGGCTTCCAACTGTCAGGGCAACGTAGCGTCGCGCTGCCCTTTCAAGTCGATGGCGAGCCGATCACTGCCCGGGTCGACTATTCGGGCGGCGGCGAACCCACTGTGAGCATCGAGGGCGCGGCAGCCGACACCAATGCCTTTGCGATCATGGACCCATCCGGCGATGCGGTTCTGGTCTGGCGCAAAGGCCGGCAGACCCGCGTCGCGCGCCAGGACTTTGGCGCGCTCGACATCGAGCACCTGGGCGCCGGCGGGGTGGTGCGCGCCCCGATGCACGGCAAAGTGCTGGCGGTGCTTGTGGACAGCGGACAGGCGGTTCACAAAGGCCAACGTGTCGCCATCATCGAAGCCATGAAGATGGAACACACGCTGACCGCGCCGATCGACGGCACTGTCGGTGAAATCGCCGCCCACAAGGATGCCCAGATCGCCGAGGGCGCCATCGTTCTTCGTATCGAGCCGTGACATGCCACTCCACCTGATCAAGCTCGCCGTCGGCTGCGACAGCGTCAAAGACCTCGAGGACTGGATCAAGGAAAAGCTCAAGGCGCAGAAGAAGCGCGGGGTGAAGAAACCCGAGCGCATCCACACCACGCGCATGGTCCCCAAACGAATGGACGAACTGCTCGACGGCGGCTCGCTCTATTGGGTGATCCGTGGCGAGATCATGTGCCGGGAGACGCTGTTCGACATCCGGCCGTTCGTAGACAAGGACGGCATCGGCCGTTGCAAGCTCGTGCTCGACCCGAAAGTGGTGCTCGTGCAGCCACGCCCGCGCTCAGCGTTCCAGGGCTGGCGCTATCTCATCCACAAGGATGCCCCGCCGGATCTCAACCGCGCGGCGCCGGGGGCCGCTGCCATGCCGGAGCAGCTTCGACGGGAACTCCGCGAACTCGGATTGCTGTAAACCGAGAACCGCCGTGTCGAGCGTTCACACGCCGATATTGTCGATCAGTCGCGTCTGGCCGAGCTTGGCGGCGACCAGGAGGCGGATCGGGCCGTCCTTCACCGACGTCACCGGCACCAGCGTCTGCGCGTGCCGCGCCTCGAAATAGTCGAGGGCAAAGCCAGCCTTGGTGAGCGTCTCGCGCCCGACGGCAAGAACCGGTGCGATCGGCTCTTTGCTCTCGATCGAGCGGGCGACCGCCTGCAGCGCGCGGTGGAGCATGGGCGCGACAGCACGGTCGTCTGGCGAGAGGTAGACGTTGCGCGAGGAGAGGGCGAGCCCGTCCTTTTCGCGCACCGTCGGGACACCGACGATCTTCATCGGCAGATCGAGATCGCGAGCAAGCTGCGTGACCACGCGCAGCTGCTGATAGTCCTTTTGGCCGAACATGGCGAAGTCCGGCCGGCACTGCAGGAACAGCTTGGCGCAGACGGTGGCGACGCCGGCGAAGAAATGCGGCCGGAACGCATCTTCCAGTCCGACGCTCGCAACGCCTTCGGGCACGATGCGCGTGGCATAGCCGTCCGGGTACATCACCGGGGCGCCGGGCGCCCAGACCAGGTCGGCTTTGGCATCGGCGAGGGCATTGAGGTCCGCCGCGAAGGTCCGCGGGTAGGTCTTGAAGTCCTCGTGCGGGGCAAACTGCGTGGGATTGACGAAAATCGAGACGACCACGCGATCGGCGCGGCGGCGCGCAGCGCGGACCAGCGCCAAATGCCCCGCATGCAAGGCGCCCATGGTCGGCACGAGCGCGATCGTCTGCCCACGGCTGCGCAAGACGTCGATCCTGCGCCGGAGTGCCGGAACCGTCCGCGCGACAGCGGGTCGACCTGCCATTGTTGATACCCTTTTTATGTCGGTCTGAGGCGGACTGGTGCCCTGATTCCAGGCGGCGGCGATGTTGTTGCGGCGGTCGGATTCAGCCGCCGGATTTCAATGCGCGCTCCGCACAAGCTTTTTGAATTGAAAAACCCATTGGCGACCAGACACTAGCAAAGCGGTCATCGCGCTGTCATGCGGCTGGTTAATCATTAAAACCGTTGCAACTTGACCAAAGGCCCGGATTCCCTAGAGAATTAGCCTGGCAGTGGGCATTCGCGGGCATGTCGATCCAACACCTCAATGAACAAAAGAGCCATTCGGCTCATGTCGTCGTGCTCGGCAACGAGAAGGGCGGCTCCGGCAAATCCACGACGGCGGTGCATATCGCGGTCGCGCTGCTCAAGGCCGGGCAGAAGGTCGCCACCATCGATCTCGACTGCCGGCAAAAGAGCTTCACCCATTACATCGAAAATCGCCGCGCCTGGGCCGAGCGCGCCGGCATCAAGCTCGAACTGCCGGCGCATTATTGTGTCGCCCGCGGCGACAGCGCCTCGCTCGACGCCAATGAGGCGAAGGAATTTGCCAGCTTCTCCGCAGCGATCAGTGCGGTCGAGCATACGCATGACGTGGTGGTCATCGATACGCCCGGCACGGACACTTATCTGATGCGGCTCGCGCATTCGATGGCGGACACGCTGATCACGCCCCTCAACGACAGCTTCGTCGATTTCGACGTGCTCGGCGTTGTCGAGCCGACGAACTTCTCGGTCACCGGCGAAAGCCATTACGCGCAGATGGTACGCGAGGCGCGCCGCCAGCGCCGGCTGGTCGACGGCCGGCTCACCGATTGGGTGGTGGTCCGCAATCGTCTCTCGACGCTCGGCTCGCGCAACAAGAAGCTGGTCGGCGATGGCATTGTCGAGCTCGCCAAGCGCATGAGCTTCCGCACCATCGACGGCTTTGCCGAACGCGTGGTGTATCGCGAATTCTTCCCGCGCGGCCTTACCGCGCTCGACGACCTCGATGAATCGACGCTGGGTACGCGGCCGAGCCTCTCGCATGTCACCGCGCGTGAGGAAGTCGTGTCGCTGCTTAATTCGCTCAATCTGCCGCTCTCCGAACAGGGCAAGCGCCGCGCCGCGGCCCGCGCCCAGTGGTACTCGGTCGTCGACCAGCCGCTGCAGGTCCACGACCTCCTGGCCTGAGCGCCGTTAATCGGGCATTGCATCGGACTTGCAAGCTAGTGTCCCGATTCCGAAGTTCGCCACACTTTTCAGCGCGCTCTAATCGAACTTCGGAATCGAAAGAACCCTAGCAAACATATCGATTCTAGTGCCCCTTTGAACCCGAAGTTCGCGATTGGACTCGCGGAGAGGGACGCGCGAACTTCGGGTTCGGGGCACTAGCCACCTTGTGTTGCGCGGCCGTTCGTGCTGCGCACGAGGCCTTATGGTTCGCAAAGACATGCTCACGCCGCTGCTCTGGTCCGCCTGACCATGCCCGGGCTGTTCCTTGGACTAGTCGTGCTCGTGGTTGGCCTTTGGGTGCTCAATGTCATGGCCAAAGCCGACCCGAAGCTGGTCGGCAGGCTGATCAAAACCCTCGGCGGACTGCTGTCGCTGGCAATGGCAGGATTTCTCGGCTTGCGCGGCGAGATCGCCGTCGCAATTCCGCTCGGTGCCTTTGGTTTGGGCCTGCTCGGCTGGGAGCCGCTAAAAGCGCAATTTGACCGCGGGACGTCCGGACGGCGTGAAAACGCGGACGGTGACGCGGCAGCGGGGCGCCGCGCTACGGGCAGCGGCAAAATGTCCGAACAAGAGGCTTATCAGATCCTTGGCGTGAAGCCGCCGGCGAGCGCCGAGGAGATCAACCGTGCGCACCGGAACCTGATCAAGAAGCTGCATCCCGATCAGGGAGGCTCGACCTATCTGGCCGCGCGGGTCAATGAAGCCAAAGACGTTCTTCTTCGCCGGCATCGCTGATGTACTCCAAACAAATCATCAGCGGCTCCTGGTGTGACGCACTTCCCCGCCAGCGCAATTCTTCTTGTTGTTCGCGCTAGTTCTTCAAAGGCATGCAGGCAATCTTGCTGTGCTTGAGATGCTTGCAGGCGGCCTCGGCCTGCTCTTTGTCGAGCCCGGCGAAGCGCGCGCGATAGAGGGTCTTGTCGCCCTTGGTCATCTTCTCGGTAAAGGGTTCGGCGCGCCCGAGCCATTCCTTGGCCGCGCCGCGTGCGTCGGTCAGGCGCCGCTTGGCTTCGGCCTCGTCTTCCAGTGCACCGACCTGAATCATCCAGCCCCCGCGAGCGTGCGCCGGCGGCGTCTCAGGAGCACTCGGCGCGACTGCAGCGGCGCGCACCGGCGCCGGATGGGGCGCGGCGGCTGGCGTGCGCGGCAGCGGGGAAGAGATGTCGCCTTCGCCGGCCTCGGCGATCTGCACCGGTAGGACGCCAAGCACGCCGGGGCGTGCGCCCGGCGGATGCGGCGGCAGCGGCTCGTTCTTGATGGCCTCGGCTTTGATGGGCGGTTCGACGCGCGTGATCGCCACATTCACCGCCGGCGCGTTGGTCGCAGCCGGCTGGCTCGGAGCGGGTAGCGCGGCGAGCGATGCCGCTTTGACGGTCACCGTCTTCACCACATGCGGCTTGATTGGATCCGTCGAGCCGACCGCCGGCATCGGCCGCGCCGCCGACGTGCGTTCGTTCTTTGCGGCCAAGGCCGAAATGCTCTGCGTGGTCTTGGGCTCGATCACCGGCGCGGGTGCCGGGGCGAGCGCAGGCGGGGCGGCTTCCGCGGTCGGCGCATTGCCGAGCGGCGGCGGTTCGGACGCTTCCGCGATGGCCGGTGCCGTGCGCTTCAGCGAGGCTGTTTCGATATAGCGGTCGATCAGATCGTGCATGCGCGCGTCGCGCCAGCCGGCCGTGCGTCCACCGAACACGGCGGCGACGAGGTGGCGGCCGCCGCGGCGGACGGAAGTCACGAGATTGAACCCGGACGCGCGGGTGTAGCCGGTCTTGATGCCGTCGACCCCGGCGATCCGTCCCAGGAGATGGTCGTGATTGCGCATCTCGTGGCCGCGAAACGAGAAGTTTGTGATCGAAAAGTAGCGGTAGTACTTGGGAAACCGGTCCTGGATGGCGCGGCCGAGCAGAGCCTGGTCGCGCGCCGTCGTGATCTGCTCGTCGTCGGGCAAGCCCGAGGCATTGTGGTAGAGCGTGTTTTTCATGCCGAGCAGCCGCGCCTTGCGCGTCATCAGCTTGGCGAATTCTTCTTCGCTGCCGCCGAGCGCTTCGGCCACCGCGACCGCGACGTCGTTCGCAGACTTGGTGACGATGGCGCGGATGGCGGTCTCGACCTCGATGCTCTCGCCGGGCTTGAGGTCGAGCTTCGAGGGCGCCTGCGCCGCGGCATGTGCCGACACTTCGATCGGCGAGGTGAGCTTGATCTTGCCGGCTTCGAGCCGCTCGAACAGCAGGTAGAGCGTCATCATCTTGGTCAGCGACGCCGGATGCCGAGGGCTGTCGGCATTGGTCTGCTGCAACACCGTCCCGGTGTTGGCGTCGACGACGATGGATGCGTAAGGGGGGTCGTAGCTCTCCGCTGCTGCAGTGCGGTGGACCCCGTGACGCCGGTGGTGGCCTCGAGCTTCCGCGGGATCGCTGATCAGAGCAGTTGCAATAAGAATCGCTGCGAGACCCAACGCGCCGCTGGTAAGCCCGCGCCGGACTTCTTCCGTCGCGCGAAACATGCCTTCCCCGTCCCTATTTTATAGGCACAATATCGGACCGTAGGTGACCACGGTTGCCAAACTCTTAAGCAAATCACAGCAAAAACTGTGGCTTTTTTCGCACTGCAAAACTTTCCTTGACATAATTGTGCACTGCACTATATTGGTGTCATGCCCGGCTGAGAGACGGGCTGTTTGGATCAGAGGCCCCACGCGTGGCGGGCCGCGAAAAGGGGTTTGGCAATGGTCAAGAATTTCGACGACCTGCAGCAGGTCGGCAAAGACAATGTTGACGTGGCGATGAAGTCGTTCGGCGCGCTCTCCAAGGGCACGCAGGCGATTGCGGTCGAGGTGGCCGACTATTCGAAGAAGGCCTTCGAGCAAGGCTCCGCCGCGCTGGAGAAGCTGTTCGGCGTGAAGTCGCTGGACAAGGCGATCGAGGTGCAGACCGAATACGCCAAGAGCGCCTATGAGGGTTTCGTAGCCGAGGCCACCAAGCTCGGCGAGCTTTATGTCGATTGCGCCAAGCAGACCTACAAGCCCTATGAGGGCCTGTTTGCGAAGGCGAAGTAAGCGTTGCGTACGTAGCGTTTTGTAGCGTTGATTTATGTCTGAGCAGTAAGCGTTCGCGTCCGTACGCGTAACTCAAAGCCCGGTCCCTCGACCGGGCTTTTTGTTTTGCGCGGGGGCATCTGCCCGGTCTCGGCTAACCACGTGGCGCATTATGACGAAGATCAAGCTTGACAGCGGATGGATGGCGGTCGAGTGAAAATCACGGCGTCGTTTTTCGCCCGCGTGGCGGATTTGACGTTCCTAGGAACGCTGGCCGGTCCGTCACTGTTTGATCAGTCACTGTCTGACCGTCGTAGGAACGTCAAATCCGAAAGCCACCCTAGCGACACGCGGCGCGCCCAGTGCGTCGTATCGGCGCCAAGCCGGAGGGTGAGCATGTCGATCGTCAATGAAGGCACCGAAGCTTCGACCGGCCCGGAGGTCCATGTTCCGGCCGAAAAGAAATCCGCTAAGGGCATCTGCGCAGTTAGCGGCAAGGAACGTCCACGCCGCGACCTGATCTCGCTCGACGATGTCCGCCCCAGCCTCGCCGAGCGCATCAGGCTCGAGCACCCGGAGATGCCTGCCGAGGCGCTGATCAGCCGTAGTGAACTTGCGCGCTACCGGACCATGTACGTGGAGGAACTGCTCAAAGAGGAGCACGGCGAGCTCACCGAGCTTGATCGCCAAGTGGCCGAGAGCATCGCCAACCACGACACCATCGCCGAAAACGTCGACGAGGAATACGAAGACGAACGCACGCTCGGCGAGCGTTGGTCCGACCACCTGGCGTCCTTCGGCGGCAGCTGGACCTTCATCATCTTGTTCGCCGCGGTCATGGCCATCTGGATCGTGTTCAATGCGATAGCCTTGGAATCCGACCGCTTCGATCCATACCCCTACATTCTGCTCAATCTGATCTTGTCGACGCTTGCCGCCGTGCAGGCGCCGATCATCATGATGAGCCAGAACCGGCAGGAGGCGAAGGATCGCCTGCGGTCCGAGAGCGACTACCGCGTGAACCTGAAGGCCGAATTGGAAATCCGGCATCTGCACGAGAAAATGGACCACCTGATCTCGCGGCAATGGCAGCGGCTTGCCGAGATCCAGCAGATGCAGCTCGAATTGATGCACGATATGTCGCGCAGCGGGGCGCGGCGCTAGCGAGCGGCCTGCAAGGCATCGCACGGCGAAACGGAAAAAGCCCGGCGGGGACCCCCGCCGGGCTTGTTTTTTCTGCCGCTGATCGAGCGTCGCTACTTGGCGACGCGCAGCTTGCTCAGATTGGTGCCGATCGTGTTGAAGGTCGTCACGATCTGGTTCGACGAGGTGAGTAGGAAGAACTTGCTCGACGAGGAGGCGCAGTTCTGCAGCAGCGTCGAGGTCGGATCGCCGTCGGTGTTTACCTGGATGGTGTAGAGCGTGATGCCGGCGGCCTTGATGTTATTGCAAGTCAGCGTTTGCCGCGCGTCGATCGAGGACTGGTCCGAGTACCAGCGGTCCTGCGTGTTGAGGCCGTCGGTGAGCAGGATGATGATCTGCTGATAGGTGTAGTTGGGGTCCATCGCCGGGGCGGTGAACGGACCGCCGCCCGCCAGCGACATCCAGCCGAGCTGCAGGCCGATCGCCTGGTTGGTGTTGCCGTTGGCGACCATGCTGCTGACCAGGCTGTTCATGCTGGTCCAGTCGTAGGAGAGCCCCATCGCCTGGGCTGTCAGGCAGTAGCTGTACTGCTCGGCGGTGTACTGCGTTGCCTGGATGGTGCTCGTGGGCGCCACGACATTGGTGTCGTAGTTGCCGCTGTCGGGCGCGTTGGTGCCGCCGCGGTCGGTGACGCAGCCGTTCCAGGAGCTGTGCGTCGAGGAGGAGCCGGAACCGGATTGCGTCCAGCTCGAGCCGTTCCAGCACCAGCCGCCGAAGCAGAAGCTGCCGCCGCCGCCGCCGCCCCAACCGCCCCAGCCGCCGCCCCAGCCGCTGTTGCTGGTGTCGTAGAGGCTCCAGTCGATCCAGGTCGCGTTATAGTTCGCGGAGCCGACATTTACGTCCTTGTTGAACGGAATGATCGACACATAGACGTCACCATTGGTGGTGGCGGCGTTCTTGAGCTGGGTGAGCAGGTTGGTGGTTGCGGTCTTCAGCGCGTCGAGCTTGCCGTAGTCGTTCATCGATCCGGTGTTGTCGAGCACCAGCGCGACGCGCAACCGCGAGCTGCCATAGACCACCGTGGAGCTGCCGTTGATGCTGATCGCGTTGTAGCCGAAGACGGCCATGAAATTGGTCTTCATGCTCGCAGACCCGGTCACGGTGATCTGCGTACCACCGGTCGACTGATAGGCGGCGTTGATGGCGATATTGCTGGCCTCTGGACGGGCGAACAGCGCGTTGAAGTAGGCGGTGGCGCTTGAATTGAGCGCGCTTTGTGTCATTGAGCCCGGATTGGCCTTCGCCAGCATCAACGCCGTGGAATCGAGCGCGGCCTGCATCGCGGTCTTGACGTTGCTGGCGCGCGTGTAGTCGACCGAGGCGCCGACAAAGCCGATCACCGGCAGGAGCGCCAGTGCGAAGATCGTGGCGATATTGCCGCGACGATCCGAGCGGAACGCCCGCAGCGTTTGACGCAGGCCGATGAGAGCAGAGGTTACACACATGACAGCCACCCACAGCTAAACCGGGATATGCCGCCATTTGCGCATGCGCCGTTGAAGGCGCGGTAAAGGTTCACCCGCCGCGGTGGTTAATCTCAATTAATCAACAAATGCAGCAAATGCGGAGTAAACAGAAATATATATCGCGGCGCATCAGCTCCGATGGCGCCGCTATTTGGCGACACGCAGTTTGCTCAGATTGGTGCCGATGGTGTTGAACGTCGTCACGATCTGGTTCGACGAGGTCAGCAGGAAGAATTTGTCGGACGACGAAGCGCAGTTCTGCAACAGCGTCGACGTCGGGTCGCCGTCGGTGTTGACCTGGATTGTGTAGATCGTGATGCCCGCCGCCTTGATGTTCGCGCAGGTGCCGTTGCCACTGGAGTCGTACATCCGCGCGTCGACCGAGGTATTGGTACTATAGCCGTCGCCGTACCAGCGGTCCTGCGTGTTCAGGCCGTCGGTGAGCAGGATGATGACCTGCTGATAGGTGTAGTTGGAGTCCATGGCCGGCGCAGTGAACGGTCCGCCGCCGACAAGCGTCTGCCAGCCCCAGACGAGACCGATCGGCTGGTTGGTGCTGCCGCCGGCCACCATGTTGCTGACCAGGTTGTTCATGCTGGTCCAATCATAGCTCAGCCCCATTGCCGCCTGCGGGCAGGAAAGGGCCTGGAAGGCGGGATAAAGGGTCGCCGCATTGCCGGTGACCGGCGCGCTCACCGTTTGATCGTAGTTGCCAGAGCTCGGGGCGGTGGCGCCGGTGGACAGCGGGGCGCCCCGGTCGGTGACGCAGCCGCTCCAGGTGCTGTGGCTGGCGGCTGTCCAGGTCTTGTTCGCGGCCTGGCAGCTGCTCTTGGTCGAATAGCGCCAGCTGCTGCAGCTGCCATTGGCGTTGTCCCAGTCGGTCCAGTCGACCCAGGAGGCCGTGTAGTTGCTCGGATCGAGATTCACGGCATTGACGAACGGGACAATCGACACATAGACGTCGCCGTTGTTGGTGGCGGCGTTCTTGAGCTGCGTGAGCAGGTTGGTCGTTGCCGTCTTGAGCGCGGTGATCTTGCCGTAGTCGGCCATCGATCCGGTGTTGTCGAGCACAAGCGCGACGCGCAGCCGCGAATTTCCGTAGGTGACCGTCGAGCTGCCGGTGATGGTCAGCGTCTTGTAGCCCATGATGGCCATGAAATTCGTGCTCATGGACGCGGAGCCGTTCACCGTCACCTGCGAGCCGCCGGTTGACGTGTAGCTCGCGGTCACCGCGATGTTTTGCGCCTCCGGCCGCGCGAACAGGGCGTTGAAATAGCTGGTGGCGCTCGAATTCAATGCCGTCTGTGTCATCGAGCCTGGATTGGCCTTTGCCAGCATCAGCGCCGTGGAATCGAGCGCTGCCTGCATCGCGGCCTTCACGTTACTGGCGCGCGTGTAATCGACCGAGGCACCGACAAAACCGAGAACCGGCAGCGTCGCCAGCGCGAAGGTGACCGCGACATTGCCGCGGCGATCGGCGCGGAGCGCGCGCAAACCGTTCTTCATTCGGGCGAACAATTCTTCCAGACGCATGACCGGTTCCCGCCGAATTGAATTCAATCGTTGAACCAGTTTTTAAAAGTTAGCCCTTGAAGGCGCAGTGAAAGGCGATGCGCCGAGCGCGTTAATGTCCGCTAACCATGGTCAGTGGTTGCGCGCAGGTTCACGCGAATGTTCGAATTGTCGGGAAATTCCGCGAAGCGGAGCGCGCTATCGGGCAACACGCAATTGCGTCAGCGCAGTTCCGATCGTGTTGAAGGTGGTGACGATCTCATTCGCCGAGGTGAGCAGGAAGAATTTGTCCGTGCTCGATGCACAATTTTGCAACAGCGTCGAGGTCGGATCACCATCGGTGTTCACCTGCACGGTGTAGACGGTGATGCCGGCGGCCTTGATGTTGTCGCAGGTCGTCTGCTGCCGCGTATCGATGGACGTCTCGCTGGTGTACCAGCGGTCTTGCGTGTTGAGACCGTCGGTGAGCAGGATGATGACGTGCTTGTAGGTGTAGTTCGGATCTTCCGTCGGCACCGTATAAGGCGAGGCGGTGAGCGTCTGCCAACCCATCTGCAGCCCGATCGCCTGGTTGGTGTTGCCGGCCGGCTGCATGGCGGTGATCTTGTTGCTCAGCGATGTCCAATCGTAGGTCAGCGGGAGGAGCTCGACCGGGCAGACTGAATATTGCTCCGCGGGAAATAGCGTGCTGCCGACCGTCGGCGCGGTGTTCAGCGTGTCGTAGTTCTGGTCGCGATCGGTAATGCAGCCATTCCAGGTGCTATGCGCTTTCGGCGTCCAGGTGCCGTTGTTGGATGTGCAGCTGCTCTGGCTCGTATATTTCGTTTTACTGCAGGTGCCGTTGGCCGCTTCCCAGAGGTCCCAGCGCAGCCAGGACTGCGCGTAATTCTCCGAGCCGACATTGACGTCCTTGGTGAAGGGGACGATCGACACATAGACGTCGCCGTCTTGTGTCGCCGCGCTCTGCAGCTGCGTGAGCAGGTTTTGTGACGCCGTCTTGAGCGCCGTCATCTTGCCGTATTGCGACATCGACCCGGTGTTGTCGAGCACGAGCGCGACGCGCAGCCGCGAATTGCCCCACACGACGGTAGAGCTGGCGCTGATATTGATCTGGTTGTACCCGAACACTTGCATGATGCTCGTTGCCACCGTGCCGCTGCCGGTGAGCACGATCTGCGAGCCGTTGTTGTTCGTGTAGCTTGCCGTCACCGCGGCGTTCGACGTGTCGGGCCTGCTGAACAGGGCCGAGAAATAGCTCGATGCCGAACTCTGGATGGCGCTGGTCGATTGCGTGGCGGCCGTCTTCGACAGCATCAGCGCCGTGGAATCCACCGCTGCCTGCAGCGCGGCCTGCGCAGCGCTGGCGCGGGTGTAGTCGATGGCGGCGCCGACCCCGCCGAGCAGGGGAACCATGGACAGAGCCACCATCGGGGCAACGCTGCCCCTACGGTCCCGCCAAAAACGGCCAAGCCGCATCACAAGCCGCATCGTGTGTCCGATTCGGTTGAGGTCATTCGATACCGGCACCTTCCCCGGGAGACTTTGCGAACCGGTGGATGTTCCAGGGAGGATTTGGGGAAAACCCGCGGGAATTTGCCCCCAATCGGCTTGTGATTGCTTAACCAATGGCTATTTGAGCGGGAAACGCCCTCGTTTCGGGCCGATTCCAGGAAGAAGGCGCAAAAGGCCCCGATTGGCGCCGCTTTCCGATCTGGAATGGCGCCAGTGCCGTCCTTATGATGCAGGCCGGGTCGCACTATTTGTGCGGTCCGGAGTTTGCCTAACCGGAAGCCACAGAACTGCACGTCCATGTCTGCCCGTCCGACCGATATGATCCGCCGCCCTGCGACCGCCGCTGCCGCGCGACCGCCGCGGGCGGCCGACGACGACCGCAAGCGCCGCAACGAGCCGGGAGCGCCAGGGACGGCCGTCATCACCAAGACACGGCCGCAGACCAAGCGGCCGAACATGTATCGTGTGCTCATTCTCAACGACGACTACACGCCGATGGAATTCGTCGTGCACGTGCTCGAGCGCTTTTTCGGGAAGGATCACGAAGCTGCGACGCGCATCATGTTGCACGTGCACAACCATGGCATTGGCGAGTGCGGCATCTATACATATGAAGTCGCGGAGACCAAGGTGACGCAGGTCATGGACTTCGCGCGGAAGCATCAACACCCATTGCAATGCGTGATGGAGAAGAAGTGATCCTGGGGCGATCAATACCGAACCAACAACGGAATGGAACTTTGAATGCCGACTTTCTCGCGTAGTCTGGAGCAGTCTCTCCATCGGGCGCTTGCGCTCGCCAATGAACGGCATCACGAATACGCAACGCTCGAGCATCTGCTGCTCGCGCTGATCGACGATCAAGACGCTTCCGCCGTCATGCGCGCCTGCAATGTCGATCTCGACAAACTGCGCCGCAGCCTCGTCGCTTATCTCGAATCCGAGCTGGAAAATCTGATCACCGACGGCGCGGAGGATTCCAAGCCGACGGCCGGATTCCAACGCGTCATCCAGCGCGCGGTGATCCACGTGCAGTCGTCCGGACGTGAGGAGGTCACCGGCGCGAACGTGCTGGTCGCGATCTTCGCCGAGCGCGAAAGCCACGCGGCGTATTTCCTGCAAGAGCAGGACATGACGCGCTACGACGCGGTCAACTACATCAGCCACGGCATCGCCAAGCGGCCGGGCCTCTCGGAGTCGCGCCCGGTGCGCGGCGCCGAAGAGGAGGCGGAGACCAAATCCGGCGACGAGCCGAAGAAGAAGGGCGACGCGCTCGAAGCTTATTGCGTCAACCTCAATAAGAAGGCGAAGGACGGCAAGATCGATCCGCTGATCGGCCGCGATGCCGAGATCAACCGCACCATCCAGGTGCTGTGCCGGCGGCAGAAGAACAATCCGCTGTTCGTCGGCGACGCCGGCGTCGGCAAGACCGCGATCGCCGAAGGGCTGGCGCGGCGCATCGTGCATGGCGAGGTTCCCGATGTGCTCAAGAGCGCGACGGTCTTCGCGCTCGACATGGGCACGCTGCTCGCGGGCACGCGCTATCGCGGCGACTTCGAAGAGCGCCTCAAGCAGGTGATCAAGGAGATCGAGGCGACGCCCGGCGCCATCATGTTCATCGACGAGATCCACACGGTGATCGGCGCCGGTGCGACCTCCGGCGGCGCCATGGACGCGTCGAACCTACTGAAGCCGGCGCTGGCATCGGGCACGATCCGCTGCATCGGCTCGACCACCTACAAGGAATACCGGCAGTATTTCGAGAAAGACCGCGCGCTGGTGCGGCGCTTCCAGAAGATCGACGTCAACGAGCCGTCGGTGCCGGATGCGATCGAGATCCTCAAGGGGCTCAAGCCCTATTTCGAGGAGTATCACAAGCTCAAATACACCAACGAGGCGATCAAGGCCGCAGTCGAGCTTTCGGCGCGCTACATCCATGACCGCAAGCTGCCCGACAAGGCGATCGACGTGGTCGATGAATCCGGCGCCGCGCAGATGCTGCTGCCGGAAAACCGGCGCAAGAAGACCATCGGGCTGAAGGAGATCGAGACCACGATCTCCACCATGGCGCGGATCCCGCCAAAGACCGTGTCGAAGGACGATGCCGAGGTGCTGCAACACCTCGAGCAGACGTTGAAGACTACGGTCTACGGCCAGGACAAAGCGATCGAGTCGCTCTCGGCATCGATCAAGCTCGCGCGTGCGGGCTTGCGCGAGCCGGAGAAGCCGATCGGCTGCTACCTGTTCTCGGGGCCGACCGGCGTCGGCAAGACCGAAGTGGCGAAACAGCTCGCGGCCTCGCTCGGCGTCGAGCTCATCCGCTTCGACATGTCGGAATACATGGAGCGGCACACCGTGTCGCGTCTGATCGGCGCGCCTCCCGGCTATGTCGGCTTCGACCAGGGCGGCTTGCTCACCGACGGCGTCGACCAGCATCCGCATTGCGTGCTGCTGCTCGACGAAATCGAGAAGGCGCATCCGGATCTGTTCAACGTGCTGCTGCAGATCATGGATCACGGAAAGCTCACCGACCACAACGGCAAGCAGGTCGACTTCCGCAACGTGATCCTGATCATGACCACGAATGCGGGCGCCGCCGACATGTCCAAGTCGGCCTACGGCTTCACGCGCAACAAGCGGGAAGGCGACGACATCGAGGCGATCAACAAGATGTTCGCCCCTGAGTTCCGTAACCGATTGGATGCGATCATCACCTTCGCTCACCTGTCGCCGGAGATCATCAAACAAGTGGTGGAGAAGTTCGTGCTGCAGCTCGAGGCGCAGCTCGGCGATCGTGATGTGACGATCGAGCTCAGCGAAGAAGCCTCGCGCTGGCTGATCGCCAATGGCTATGACGAGCTGATGGGCGCGCGGCCGATGGCGCGCACGATCCAGGAGCACATCAAGAAGCCGCTCGCCGACGAGGTGCTGTTCGGCAAGCTCAAGGCCGGCGGCCATGTGCGCGTGATCGTGGTCAAGGACGAGAGGGGCGGCGACAAGCTCGGCTTCGAGTTCCTCGACGGTCCGGTGACGCCGAAGCCGGAGAGGATTCCGCAAGAGAAACGGGCGAAGCGGCGCTCCGGTCCGCGCAAGCCACGCCCGCCGAAGGGCGGCGGGACGCCGCCCGGTGGTCGCGGCTCGGTGCCGAAGGTGCCGCTGGTCAAGGCCTAAGCGCGCTGCAAGGACAAGAACAATCGGCCGGGCGTCGGTAAGACGTCCGGCCGGTCGCTTTTGGATGGTGGTGATTGCCCGTCATCCGGATTGACGGATGAGCGGGGCAGGGGATCGCACGGTGACGGCGATGATTGCGGCGGCAACAAGATTCGCCGCGGCGCTCAGCAGGATCGGCAACGTGTAAGTGTGGCTCATATCGAAGGCGAAACCAGCGGCGCTCGGCCCGATCAAGGTGCCGAAAGCAACGCTGGTGTAGAGAATGCCGATGATGCCGCTGACATTGCGCCCGCCGAAGATGTCCATCACCAGGCTGGGCAGCAGCGCGACCCAGCCGCCATAGAACACGCCGAAGACGAATGCGAAGGCCGCGAGCGGCCACAGCGTCGTCGAGATCGCCCACACCGGCAGAATGAGCGCCATGCCGACGAACATTGCCAGCAGCGCCAGCCGCCGGCCCAGTCGGTCGGCCAGTCCGCCGAGGAAGAAGCGGCCAGCGGTGCTGCCGACGCCGATGGCACTGAGCAGCATGACGGCGGTTGACGACGCGATGCCGTGGTCGACGGCGCTCGGCACCAGGTGAACGAACGGCACGAACACGCCGAACGAGCAGATCAGGCACCCGGCATAGAGCCCGATGAACGGCCGCGAGCGGACAGCATCACGCACCGAGGCTCCTTCCACCGAGGTTTCGGCGGCGGAGACGCCGGCGGCATCGCCATCGGGGACGAGGCCGCGATCGCGCGGATCATTCTCGATCAGCAACGCCATTCCGCCGCCGATAATCGCCGCGAGGACGCCGAGCGCGATGTAGGCGTCGCGCCAGCCAAGCGCGGCGATGAGCAGAGAAGCAAGCGGCGGCATGGCCAACGTACCGACGCCGATGCCGGCGACGGCGAGGCCCGAGGCAAGACCGCGGCGACGCACGAACCATCGCTGCACGGCGCCGACGGCCGGCACATAGGCTGCTCCGCAGCCGAACCCGACGCCGAGGCTGTAGGCGAGATAGACTTCCGTGAGGTTGCGTGCGAAGCCCGCCAGCACCAGTCCGAGACCGGTGAGGATCATGCCGAACACCGCAGGCGGACGGGATCCGAAACGGTCGGCGAGTGGACCGCTGAGGATGCCCAGCGCGAAATAAAGAAAACCGGCGACCGAGAACACCACGGACACCGATCCGCGCGAGGCATCGAACTCATGCTGCAGCGGGCCAAGGAAGGCGCTGAATGTGTAGGCGCTGCCGAAGCCGACGCAGGTCACTGCGAAAGCGGCGGCGACCACGAACCAGCCGTAGAACAGGCGTGGAGGAACAGAGATTGTATTGGCGCTCATGATGGCTCCATTCTGTTCAGAGACCAACGAATGCCGCGGGCTGTCGTTGCGATGCTTCGGTCGCGGCCGAAATGTGGAGCATTGCAAATCGCGACGAGCGGCTTAGCTTTCGCGTCATGGACGCACCATTGATCGCAGAAATCGCCGCCCTTGTGGGCGACCCTGCCCGAGCCAATATGCTGTGCGCGTTGATGAGCGGTCGCGCGCTGACCGCCACCGAGCTCGCTTATTCGGCGAATGTGACGCCGCAGACGGCGAGCGGGCATCTCAGCAAGCTCACCGATGGCCGCCTGCTGGAAGTGGCGAGGCAAGGACGGCATCGCTATTACCGCGTCGCCAACGCGACGGTGGCGCAGATGCTCGAGGGCATTATGGCGGTGTCGATGAACGCGCCGCCGCGCTACCGGCCACACTCCAAGTGCGACGACGAGATGCGAGCGGCACGCACCTGCTACGATCACATCGCCGGTCAGCTTGGAGTCGGCATCGCCGATACGCTGTGCGCGCGCGGTCACGTCGTCCTTGCCGGCGACGGCGGCGAGGTCACCGAGCAGGGGATCGCCTTCCTGCGCGGCTTCGGCGTCGATCTCGCGCCAGGCCGCAGCAAGCGCCCGTTCTGCCGCTCATGCCTCGACTGGACCGAGCGGCGGCCGCATCTCGCCGGCATCGTCGGCGCCGCCTTGGCGGATCACTGCTTCGACCTCGGTTGGATCAAGCGCATTCGCGAAGGGCGCGCGCTCACCATCACGACGGCCGGACGCCGCGGCTTCAAGGAAACATTCGGGCTTTCGCTTTGATCAACGGCGGGTACCGCTGCCGGCTCACGGCAGAATGGTGAAGAACAGGAACACCGCGAAGATCACGAGGTGCACGATGCCTTGCAGCACCGTCGTGCGGCCGGTGCCGAGCGTGACGATGCCGACGATCAGCGTCAGCACCAGGAGAACGGATTCCTTCGGGTCCAACCCCAGCTCGAGCCGCTGACCGGTTGTGATCGCCACGACAGCCACCGCCGGGATGGTCAGCCCGACAGTAGCGAGCACGGATCCGAGCGCGAGATTGAGGCTGGTCTGCAGCCGGTTGGCGCGGGCTGCCCGGAATGCCGCGAGCGTTTCCGGCAGCAGCACCAGCGCGGCGATGATGACGCCGACGAAAGCCTTGGGTACGCCGAAGGCGTCGATGCCGGCCTCGATCGTCGGCGTCAGCGCCTTGGCGAGCCCGACCACGACGACGAGCGACGCGAGCAATAGCATCACGCTGATGGTCACCGTGGCATTTGAAGGTGGCTCCGCATGCGTGTCCTCGCCACCGCCGACCGGCAGGAAGTAATCGCGGTGGCGGACGGTCTGCACGAAGATGAACGAGCCGCAGAGCACCAGCGAGACCGCGCCGTCGAAGGCAAGCTGCGGTGTCGAGAATACGGGGCCGGGTGTTGCGACGGTCACATTCGGCAGAATCATCGTCAGCGTGGTCATCGCGGCGAGCACCGCCAGCGCGGCACTGGCGCCCTCGAGCTGAAAAGCCTGTTCGCGGTGGCGCATGCCGCCGGCGAGGAGGCAGACGCCGATAATGCCGTTGCAGACGATCATCACCGCGGCGAACACCGTGTCGCGCGCGAGATTGGCCTTGCCGCCGCCCTGCATCACCGAGACGATCAGCGCCACCTCGATGATGGTCACGGCCATCGCGAGCACGAGCGTGCCGAACGGCTCGCCGATGCGGTGAGCAATGATTTCGGCATGATGCACAGCGGCGAAGACCGCGGCGATCAGCGTCGCCGCAGCAAGTGTCGCCAGCAGGGCGTTGCTGCCAACCAGTACGAGCAGAATGAGGATGAGCCACGCCGCCGCGGGACCCGCCCAGGACCACCAGGGAGTCTTATTCGTATTTGCCATCGCCATAGGCCGGCCCCTTATCCGATCGTCATCCTGGCTCGCTTGAGCGATGAGCTTTGCCGTGCCGGGGGGTGACAGGCAAGCTCGGTGCGCAGTTGTCGCACTAGCGCGAGCGCTGAGCGGCTTCTATGCTGGAAGCAGCGTACAGCCCGAGGGGGAGCGCACAGCATGACAAAAAAAGCACGCAAGAAGCCCGCGGCGAAGAAAAGAAAAAAGGTCAGGTCCGCAAAGGACAAGCGGCCAATCCGGCTGAAAAGCAAAGCCCGCGGTAAGACGAAGATGGCCGCGACGAAGAAGCGGGCGAAGCCAAAGCCCAAAGCAAAGCCGCAAGGCGTGATCGCGAGCGTCGAAAGCGTCCTGCACATGGTCGCCGACACCATCCGCGATGCCGGCCGACTCGAGCGCCAGCAGCTTCCCGAAGGCCGCAGCCGCGCCGTCGAAGAATAGGCCTGTCTTTTTGAAGACAAGCCATGCACCCCGAGCGGGCGCATGCGGTTGCGGAGCCATGGCGGTCGTGGGAGAGGGTGCGCCGTGCCCGCGCTCCCCGACAATTCGACCTCGAATGCGCAGACCTTCATCCGCGGCCTCCTGTCCGCATGGACGTCGGTGTTCTTCCTGGTGCTATTCGGCACCTATATCGGCATAGGTGCGCTGGCGCATGACTACGGCTTCCCGTCCGGATGGCTGGCGCTCTCGACCGTTCTGGTCTGGGCGGCTCCGGCGCAGGTGATCCTGATTTCATCGTTGGGCGGGGGCGCCGCGCTGCTGGAAACAGCCATCGCGGTGACGCTGTCGGCGATCCGGCTCCTTCCGATGGTGGTGGCGCTGCTGCCGCTGCTGCGCGACAAAAACGTGCGCAGCCGCGACCTGCTGCTGCCGACGCATTTCACTGCGATCAGCATGTGGGTGGAATCGCTGCGGCTCTTGCCGCAATTGCCGCGCGAGCGACGGCTTGCCTTCTGCAACGGGCTGGCCATCGGCTACATGGTGACCGCGGTGAGCGCGGGCTTCGTCGGCTTCTATCTTGCCGCCGGCTTGCCGACTCTGTTCGCCGGTGCGCTCCTCTTCATCACGCCGCTATCGTTTCTCGTCTCTACCGCGCGCAACGCACGCGCGATGGTCGATCGGCTGGCCTTCGTGCTCGGGCTCGTGGTCGGCCCGATCCTCACCGTCACCCATGTCGGCCTCGACCTGATGTGGACCGGCGTGATCGGCGGCACGCTGGCCTATGGCGTCCACCGCATCCGCGAGGCGATGCAGTGAGCGCAACGACGTCCGAGCTCTGGCCTTATCTCGCCCTTGTCCTGGTCGGGTTCCTGCCCAATGAGGTCTGGCGCCTGCTCGGCCTGGTGTTGGCGCGAGGTCTCAATGAGGATTCCCAGCTGGTGGTGCTGGCGCGCGCCATTGCGACGGCGATCCTCGCCGGCGTCATTGCCAAGCTCGTGCTGTTTTCCGCGGGTGCGCTGGCGGCCGTTCCACTGGCCGTGCGCGTCGGCGCCGCGGTGCTTGGCTTTATCGCTTTCCTGGCAGTGCGGCGCTCGGTGTTCGCCGGCGTCGCGGTCGGCGAGGCGGCATTGCTGCTCGGGGGATGGCTCTTCGCCCGTTAGGCGTCCTTGAGCGCAGCCGCCAGCTTTTGCGCGTGGGTGGCCAGCACGTCCGGTTTTTCCTTCTCGCTCGCCGGCGGCTTCATGGTCACACCGGCCTTGCGCGGGATGACGTGGACGTGGAGGTGGAACACCACCTGGCCGCCGGCGCCCTCGTTGAACTGTTGCAGCGTGATGCCGTCCGCCTCAAACACCTTCATCGCGGCCTTGGCGACCTTCTGCACGACCTTGGCGACCGCGATGAGGTCGGCCTCGGCGACATCGAGCAGATTGCGTGCCGGCGTCTTCGGCAGCACCAGCGTGTGTCCGGCCGCTCGCGGCATGATGTCGAGGAAGGCGAGAACCTTGTCGTCCTCGTAGACCTTGTAGCAAGGCAACTCGCCGCGAATGATTTTTGCGAAAATATTGTTCGGATCGTAGCTCGGCATTGGCGTTCCCGTGTCCGGTCAATCTTGTTCTACCAAATCCTTGCGGAATGGGGCGGCCGCCGCAAGCTCCTCGGATGCGGCTTCAACATAGGCGCGTTCGCGCGCGAGGTAATCGGCGATGGCGCGGCGCAGTGCCGGATCGGCGATAAAATGCGCGGAATAGGTTGTTTTCGGCACGTAGCCGCGGGCGATCTTGTGCTCGCCCTGGGCGCCGGCCTCGACCCGCTTGAGCTTGTGCGCGATCGCGTAATCGATGGCCTGGTAGTAGCAGAGTTCGAAGTGCAGAAACGGATGGTTCTCAATGGCACCCCAATTCCGGCCATAGATGGCGTCGGCGCCGAGGAAATTGATGGCGCCTGCGATCCAGCGGCCGGTCCGTTTCGCCATCACCAGCAGGATGCGATCGGCCATGCTGGCACCCACCAGCGAGAAGAACTCGCGGGTCAAATAAGGCCGACCCCATTTTCGCGATCCAGTCTCCATGTAGAAGGCGAAGAAGGCATCCCAGACGCTTTCCGTGAGATCCGAACCGGTGAGCCAGTGCACCTCGATGCCGCCGGCGGAGAGCGCTTCCTTGCGCTCACGGCGAATGGTCTTGCGCTTGCGCGAGGAGAGCGCGGCGAGGAAATCCTCGAAGCCGGCGTAGCCCCCATTGTCCCAATGAAACTGTTGATCGGTGCGCTGGAGATAGCCGCGTGGCCGGAGCAGCTCCCATTCACGCTCGGTGAGGAACGTCACATGGGCGGATGACAATTCGCTCTGCTCGGTGATCTGTGCCAATGCGTCAGCGAGACCGCCGCGAACGGCGTCGGCTTGCGGTCCTGGCCGGGCGAGGAGGCGGGGTCCGGTGACCGGAGTGAACGGTACGGCAACCTGGAGCTTCGGGTAGTAGCTGCCGCCGGCGCGCTCGTAGGCGTCTGCCCAGCCATGGTCGAAGACATATTCACCGCGCGAATGGCTTTTGACATAGCACGGGGCCGTGCCGATAATTTCTCCGCCCGGCGTCTCCGCGATCAGGTGGCGCGACTGCCAGCCGGTGCGTCCGTCAACCGAGTTCGAAGCCTCAATCGCTGCCAGAAAGGCATGAGATACAAACGGGTTATCAACATATCCTCGTGTTGATAATTGCGAGCTCTCCGGCTGTTTCCGTGTGGATATGTCTGGGGACCGCTCCTCAGAGATCAGTTTAAGATCTTCCACCAAGCCTGCGCATTGATCCCACGCTGCGGCGGGGACCTCGGCGATCGACGGCGCTATCCGGACGTGAAGTTCAAGTTTCATCGGAGGTGCGAGCTTGGCCCGATCTTATGGGCGAATTCCTGCATTTGCGAAGGCCGCAACGGCAATCAAGGGCGAAACCCCTCGAAGATGATCTGATCTGCGTAGCGCGCGGCTGTGCGGCGGTCGTCTGCAGTGCGTACCGTCCAGGTCAACAACCGACAGCCGAATAGCGATCGGGCGATGAGCGGGACGACAGCAGGCAGGTCGCGCACGCCATACGCCACGAACTGCGGGCGTGTGCGAGGGGCATGCAGGAAATACGCCATGCTGCGCTTTTGTGACGGCGTCAGCGGATCCCATTCGTGGTCATCGTACCAGCGCTCCGCGGTGATGCCGCGCGTGATCCGCGGCGCCATCGCGCGCAAGGCTTCGATCTGGACCGGGTCGAACGACATCACCGCAACGGGACCGGTATAGCTAGCCAACACCTCGGCAGCGCGCTTCACGAGGCGCAAGTCGCCGTCGAGATGGCTCTTGAGCTCGATCAGTAGGGTGGCGCGGCCGCCGACGAGATCGCAGAGCTCGCCGAGCGTGATGATGTGGTCACTGCTGTCCTTGTAAGGCACCACCTTGATCGCGGCGGCGGTCATCTGCGCCAGGACGCCGGTACCGTCGGTCAAACGGCCGAGCTCGTCGTCATGGTGCAGCATCGCTTCGCCGTCGGCGCTGATCTGCAGGTCGACTTCCATGCCATAGCCGGCGGCGATCGCCGCGCACATGGCCGAGGGAGTATTCTCGATCGCGCCGGTAGCGGCATCGTGCAGGCCGCGATGAGCGATTGGACGTGCCGTCAGCCAATCGAGGCTCATTGTGGTCAGGCCACCTCGAACTCGCCTTCCACCTCGACCGCCGCGTCCATCGGCAGGGCGGCGACGCCGACGGTCGAGCGGGCATGGCGGCCCTTGTCGCCCAGCGCGCTGACCATCAGGTCGGAGGCCCCGTTCATCACCTTCGGGCCGTCAGGAAAGCCCGGCGCGGAATTGATGAAGCCGCCGAGGCGAACCACGCGCGTGATCTTGTCGAGATCGCCGAGTCCGGCTTTCACCTGCGCCAGCAGGTTGATGGCACAGGCCTGCGCGGCCTTTTGTCCGTCCTCGATGGAGACTTCGGCGCCGAGCCTGCCTTTGGCCACGAGCTTGCCGTCCGCGCCGAAGCAGAGCTGGCCGGACACCACCAAAACCTTCCCGGTGCGTACGAAAGGGACGTAATTGGCGACCGGGGTCGCCGGCGTCGGCAGCGTGATCCCAAGTTCCGCCAATTTCTTTTCGACCATGCCCGCCATGATGATGCCTCCATGAAGGGCCTGTCTTGGCTGATCGGAACGATACGCGCAAGCGGTGGCATCTCGCGCTGGCGAGCCCGGCGAGTGGCCAGCGCGAGCACTTAAAAGTGGCCGTGCCAGGCCCTCGCTTCGCTCGGCGGCACACCACAGCCGTTGCGAGCGCGTGAGTCGGCATCTATTTTGCCCCCGATGGCGCCGAGGAGGCGCGTCTTTGATGCGGAAAAGCAATGTTTTCGCCGGGGTACTGCTGGCCACCTTCGCGGCCGGGGCAGTCTGGGCGCAGCCCGCCGGCTTGGCACAGCCCACGGGCCCGGCGCGGGCCGAGGCCGCGACGACGGTTGAGCTCGTGCCGCATCGCGCGATCTACGACCTGACGCTGGCGCGCTCGCGCAATGGACGCGGGCTCGAGGCGGTGCGCGGACGCATCCTGTACGATTTTTCCGGGAGCAGCTGCGAGGGTTATGCGCTGCAGTTCCGGCAGGTCTCGGAGCTCGATTCCGGCGAGGGCAAGCGCGCAATCAGTGATCTGCGCGCCACCACCTGGGAAGACGGCACCGCCAAGGCCTTCCGCTTCAGCTCGCAGAATTTACTCGATGAGCAGCCCGTCGACACCGTGGACGGCAGTGCCGAGCGCAAAACCACCGCGGTCGCCGTCAGCCTGAAAAAGCCGCAAGACAAAAGCTTCGACGTCGTGGCCGGCGCGGTGTTTCCGACCGAGCATATGCGCCGCATCATCCTCGCCGCGCGCGCCGGACAGACGCTGCTCGAGCTTCCCGTCTATGACGGCTCCGAAACCGGCGAGAAGATCTACAACACGCTCACGGTGATCGGAAAACCGATCCCGCCGGACGAAAAGAAGCCGACCGACGCTGCCGCCGGCCGTGCGGAACTCGCCAATCTGATACGCTGGCCGGTCACTATCAGCTATTTCGAAAAGAAAGAAAAAGAAGACACCGGTGAGCAGACCCCGGTCTATGCGATCAGCTTCCAGTTGTTCGAGAATGGGATCTCGCGGGAGTTGACCCTCGACTACAATGACTTCGTGCTCACCGGCGAGTTGACCTCGCTCGAGATCAAGAAGCCGAAGCCCTGTCCCTAATCCTCTTCGAGCGATAACCCCCTGATGACCGTGTCGGCGCCGAATTTCTTGCGCAGACGATCCATCGCATGCTCGGCCTTGGCGGCGCGGGCGTCGATGAGGTCGGCATTGTCGTCATCCTCCATCGGCTCGATATGGCTGACACCGATGCCGATCAGGCGGAATTTTGTTGCGCCGATCTCGCGCGCGAGCAGGTCGCGGCCTGCGGCGAAAATCCGCGCGGCAAGCTGCGTCGGATGGCCGAGCGCGCGCGCCCGCGTGCGGATCTTGAAATCCGCGCTCTTGAGCTTGAGCGTCACTGTCGAGCCGGCAAGGCCATGGGCCTTGAGCCGCGTGGAGACACGTTCGGACAACGTCCAGAGATAGCGCTCCAGCGGACGGAAGCTGCCGATATCGCGCTCGAAGGTCGTTTCCGCCGAGACGCTCTTGGTCTCCTGGTCGGGATCGACGTGGCGCTCGTCGATGCCTCGGGATAGCCGCGACAGCCGCAGACCTTCCTCGCCGTAGCGCCGCATCAGATCGGTCTCCGCGGCGCGCTGCAGATCGGCGATGACGCGGAAACCGTCTTGCGCCAGCTTCGCCGCGCTGACCGCGCCAACGCCGTAAATGAAGCCGACGGGCTTTGGCGCCAGGAAGGCAGCCGCTTCGGCGCGGCCGAGCACGGCGAAGCCGCGCGGCTTGTCGAGATCGGAGGCGATCTTGGCGAGGAACTTGTTGCAGGACAGCCCGATCGAGACGGTGATCCCGACCTCGCGCTGTACCTTGCTGGCGAAGCGGGCCAGCGCCTTGGCTGGGATCATGCCGTGCAGACGCTCGGTGCCGGTGAGATCGAGAAACGCCTCGTCGATGGACAGCGGCTCGACCAGCGGCGTGAGCTCCTGCATCGCCTTGCGCACCGTGCGCCCCACGCTCGCATATTTGCTCATGTTCGGCCGCACCACGACGGCGTTGGGGCAGCGGCGCAAGGCTTCGAACATCGGCATCGCCGATCGCACGCCGTAGGTCCGCGCCACATAGCAGGCGGCGGCGACGACGCCGCGCTTGCCGCCGCCGACAATCACCGGTTTATCGGCAATCGTCGGGTCATCGCGTTTCTCGATGGTGGCGTAGAAGGCGTCGCAATCGATATGCGCGATGGAGAGCGCCCTGATCTCGCCGTGGCGCAACAGGCGAGGAGAGCGACAGCCAGGGCAGCGCTGCGCGGCGTCCGTTACATCAGTCAGGCAGTCGCGGCAGAACCCGCTCACGGGAGCTCGCGCTCCCAATCCGCACTGCCGAGCGCCGCGCGTGCGCGCACAACATGCTCCGGCTTAAGGTCTGCCGCGGCGGCAAAGCCGACGAGCAGCGCCTCGTCCGCCACAATGTGGTCGAGGACGCCGGCGAGGAATCCCGGCGTGCGCGCCGCCGCGCGAATCTGGTCGGGGCCGATGCCGGTGAGGCTTAAGAAACCTCCGAGCCGTTCGGCGTCCGCGGCGATATAGGTAAGCGCTTGAATCGCAACGGTTTCCGCAGCCGCTTCGGTGAACGAATCCCGTTTTTTCATGGGCCAATATTTGCCTTTTCCTAACAAATCGGCACTACGGTGCGCAGCATAGGCCCGCGCGCGGATCGGCGCGCGACGCAGAGCGCGGCGGGACGCCGTGCCTGTGCAAAAAACGGCGGGGATGACGGAATAAGGGGCGGGGGATGGCGAAGACCGTCCTGATCGTGGAGGACAACGAGCTCAACATGAAGCTCTTCCACGATCTCTTGGAAGCGCACGGCTATAAGACGGTGGGGACGCGCAACGGCATCGAAGCGCTCGATCTCGCGCGCCAGCACCGTCCCGATCTCATTCTCATGGACATCCAGCTGCCGGAAGTCTCCGGACTTGAAGTCACCAAGTGGCTCAAGGACGACGCCGAGCTCAAAGCCATTCCCGTCGTCGCGGTCACGGCCTTCGCCATGAAGGGCGACGAAGAGCGCATCCGCGAAGGCGGTTGCGAGGCCTATCTGTCGAAGCCGATCTCGGTGGGCAAATTCATCGAGACCATCCGTCACTTCCTCGGTAACGCGTAAAAGGTTCTGTTCGATGAGTGCCCGCGTTCTTGTCGTCGACGATGTGCCGGCCAATGTGAAGCTGCTCGAGGCGCGGCTGTCGGCGGAGTATTTCGACGTGGTCACGGCGATGAGCGGAGCCGAAGCGCTGGCGCTGTGTGAGCGCGCCGAATGCGACCTGGTGCTGCTCGACGTAATGATGCCGGACATGGACGGCTTCGAGGTGTGCCGGCGGCTGAAGACCAATCCGCGGACCCACCACATCCCGGTGGTCATGGTGACTGCGCTCGACCAGCCCGCCGACCGTGTGCGCGGGCTCGAGGCCGGCGCCGACGATTTCCTGACGAAGCCGGTGCCCGATATTGCGCTGATCTCGCGCGTGCGCTCGCTGTCGCGGCTGAAGATGGTGACCGACGAGCTGCGCATGCGCGCGGTGACCTCGAAGGAGATCGGCATCCAGTCGCCCGAACGCGAAGCCATCGCCGATACCGGCCGCGGTGGCCGCGTGCTGATCGTCGATGATCGCGCCTCCTCGGCAGAGCGCATGGCGGCGACGCTGTCGGCCGAACACACTGTCGAGGTCGAGGCAGACCCGGCGGCCGCCCTGTTCCACGCGGCGGAGGGCAATTTCGATCTTCTGATCGTATCGCTGGAGCTGGAAAATTTCGACGGGTTGCGGCTGTGCAGCCAGGTGCGCTCGCTCGATCGTACCCGCAGCGTGTCGATCCTGGCGATGGCGCAGGCCGACAACAATGCGCGGCTGGTGCGTGGGCTGGAGATCGGCGTCAACGACTATCTGATCCGTCCGATCGACAAGAACGAGCTGCTCGCGCGCACGCGCACGCAGATCCGCAAGAAACGTTACACCGAGCGCCTGCGCGACAATGTGCAGATGTCGATCGAGATGGCGATCACCGATGCGCTGACCGGCCTATTCAATCGGCGCTACATGGAGACGCATCTGGGCACGCTGCTGGAGCAAGCGGGATCGCGCGGCAAGCCGCTCTCCGTGCTCATCCTCGACATGGACTATTTCAAGTCGATCAACGACACCCACGGCCACGATGCCGGCGACGACGTGCTGCGCGAATTCGCCCTGCGCATCCGCAAGTCGATCCGCAATATCGATCTCGCCTGCCGCTACGGCGGCGAGGAATTCGTGGTCGTGATGCCGGAGACCGACATGGCGGTGGCGACCATGGTTGCCGAGCGCCTGCGGCGTCGCATCGCCTCCGAGCCGTTCCCGATCCAGCAGGGTGCGCGCAAGATCGAGGTGACGATTTCGATCGGCATCGCTGCGCTCAATGACGCGCAGGACGGCGCCGCGAACATCCTCAAGCGCGCCGATCAGGCGCTCTATCGCGCCAAGCGCGACGGCCGCAATCGCGTGGTCCCGGACGCCGCCTGATACCTCTGGGGATTCGCGATCCGGATACCAGGGTCCGCCGGGCCTGTACGCGTAATACCGTAACCCGATCAAGATCTTAAAAATTGACTTGTGAGCATCTGGGGTTGGTCTAACCTCCCCGAGACGGCTGCCGGTGGCGCGCGGGGACGATTGCGAACGCGCCGCAAAGCAGCCCCCTCAATACCCTGCGGAGTGCTCAGGTCCGCCGCATCTCCTGGGTCCGTGGGGTTCGGCCGGTTCGGGAGCGGTGCGAGTGGCCTCCTCATGACACCGCTTCCGGCCGGCCACCTAATCAGAGACATCCATTACGTTTCCAGGCGAGCCAACACGACCGCGGTGTGTAGGCGCGGACGGAGCCGTTAACTGCGGCAGTAGTCCCGCCACATTGTGCGGTAGGCATTCTCCACAGCACGCGTGTAGGCGATCGGATCGCCGGCCTGTGATGATGCGATCACGGTCGGAAGCTTCTCCCTCAGCTCCGCCAACCGATGAAAATCCCTTGCGTACGTCGCAGCCTGGGCAATGTAGCCATCCGTGTCGTTGGTGACGCACTCACTTAGACCGATCGCCATTAGAATCCCGCCGGAAATACGGCTCGCCATGTTATTGCCAAGCTGGGTAACGACAGGGACGCCCATCTGCAACGCTTCCCACGTACTGACGCCGCCAGTATGCGGAAATGAATCGAGGCAGATATCGACCCTGTTGTAGGCGGTAAGATGCTCTTCGCGGGACGTCCATCCCGCGAATTGGACGCAATCGGGCACAATTCCGTGATCGGATAGTTGCTGGCGTATCGCGGCTTTGACGGAGTCAGCCTCGAACGAGGGATCCTTCAGCAAAAGGCGCGCATGCGGCATTTGCTTGAGAAGCCGCGCCCAGGCCGCCAAGGCAGCGCGTGATATCTTTGACGCCCGATTGAAGCAGCCGAATGTGCAATAGCCATTCCTCATGGCAGGCAGACCCCCGCGACTAACCTCGGTCGGAAGTGGGTCGACCATGATCAAGCAGGGCAGGTCATAGATTTTCTCAGCGAAATGATGGCGGACCGCTTGCGGAATTGTGACCGGATCTGAGAAAAGATAATCGATAGTTGGCAATCCGGTGCCATTCGCGTGGCCCCAGGCAGTAATTTGGATTGGTGCGGGCTTAGCGGCGAAGCTGTTTAATCGATTACCTGCTGAATGACCGGCGAGATCCACGAGGATGTCGATGTGGTCGGAACGAATTTTTCTTGCCAGCTCTTCGTCTGATAGTGACGAGGCATCGACCCAGGAATCCGCAAGGCTCTTGAAGCTTTCTGTGAAATCATCATCGCGGTTACGGATGTTGCAATTGTAGCAAATGACCGCAAAAGCTTCTTTGTTGTGATTGGCAAGGAGAGGTTTGACCGCGAACCCGGCAGAGTGGCGTCTAAAGTCCGCCGAAACATAGCCGATTTTCAGTCGGCGATCCGTATCGCGCGAATTGTCGTGGACCATGGATATTGACGCGGTGTGCCGCTGCCCGAATTGCTGCCACCATTTCGATCTAGCGTCCTGCTGATCCTGAAAGGAAGCCTCGGCGGAAAAGTCTAACGTAAAGATTTTGCTCACAAGAGCAGTCTCGAAATCGGGATTGAGCGCCAGGGCGTGGTCGTAAGCCGCGAGCGCTTCGTTGATCAACCCGAGTGCAAAAAACACGTTGCCGCGACCCAGCCACGCCCTCTCGGACTTTGCATCAAGCATGAGTGCTTTGTCGAATGCAGCCAAGGCATCCTCATAGCGCTTTCGCTCGAACAAAACCGTCCCCCGGCCAATCCAGGCGTCAGCGAATTCAGGCTTATACTCGAGCGCCTTGTCGTAATCCGCCAAAGCTCGTTCATAATATCCGAACGCTATATGGAGGTTGCCGCGCGCGACATAAGCCTCAACGGAATGGGGTTCGCATTGCAACGTCTTATCGTAGGAAGCGAGCGCCTCATCAAAACGGCGGAGTTCCCGGAATATATTGCCGCGAGCGAGCCATGCACTTGGTAGGTTTGGCTTTAACTTGAGCGCTTGCGCATTCGCTGCGAGGGCGTCTTCGTAGCGACCAAGGTCCCAAAAGACGCTGCCGAGACCAAGATAAGCATCAAAAATATCCTGATTGAGTGACGACGCTGTCCTGTAGGCGACGATCGCCTCCCGATGTCGCTTCAGTTTAGCAAAGATGTTGCCCTTATTCAGGTAGGCCTCGGCATATCGCGGCTGCAAGGTCAGCGCCCTGTTCACGAACTGCAGCGCCTCTTCGTACTTTCCGACCTGGGCCAACACTGATGCTTTTTCATTGTTACCTGCAAGGTGGTTTGGGTATGCCGCCAGAAGTTTGTCGAACGCGCTCAGTGCCTCGCTTTGCAGGCGCGCTTTGTGTAGCGATACGGCAAGGGAATAACGCAGCGCCTCCGTAGGTCCGCACTCATTAATAACGCGCTCGCATATTTCGATTGCCGCCTCGTATGCGCCTGTCTGGAACAAGAGCGCGACATAATTCTCCACATAGCCGATATTATCCGGCGCCGCCTGCAAAGAGCGTTCCATGAGTTCCTTGGCTTCGCTGAGATCTCCGGAAGCAGCCTTGAGAGCCCCAAAGTAGTGTAACGCCTTATGATTGTTGGGATCATTGTGAATGATCTGGTTATAAAGCTTTGCCGCCTCGGCTAATCGTCCGTGGCCGTGCAAAGTGAGCGCGTCGCGTAGCCGTTGTTCACCACTGTCCATCGCTACATGATCCAAAGCTATCGGCCTTTCTTGTTACACATGGCACGCGCTGCAACATTCACGGGCGGACGATCGTCCAGCCTTTTTCGGAGAGCTCGATCAGCCGCACGATGCCGGCGGGCACACGTTCGGCATTGTCGACGATCGGGATCTCCTTGCCCTCGCGTTTGCTCATGTTGTCGATCGTGTTCTGACACGCCTTGAAGCTCACATTGGGCATGCCTTGCTTGAAGGAGAGGAGACGCTGCTTCACCGGCGAGGTATCCTCGCGCAGCATATGCAGGCCGGCGTTGAAGGCGACGATCTCCACTTCGATCTCCTCGCCCTTGGCCGAATAGTATCGCGAGACGTTGGCCGCGACGTTGAGCACCGCATTCATCTTGTCGGCATCATTGTCGGTGATCTGCAGAGCGAGCCTGTGGGGGTCGGCGGCCGACACAGTGCTCGCAGCGGCAAGGACGAGCATCGCGGTGAGAAGAGCGTGGTGCAGGAATCGGATCATGACGGGACTCCGGTCATTTGTTCGCGAAGTATCGAGGTCCGCCGACAGGCTCGCAAGTCAAACAAAATGAAAAAGGGCGCCCCTGCGGGCGCCCTTTTTGCTGCACGCACTGCGCGCGCTTACTTGATCTTCCCTTCGCGGTATTCGACGTGCTTCTTCGCGATCGGGTCGTATTTCTTCTTCACCAGCTTGTCGGTCATCGTGCGCGAGTTCTTCTTGGTCACATAGTAATGACCGGTGTCGGCACTCGACACGAGCTTGATCTTCAGACTGACGGCCTTGGCCATTTTGAACCTCGGATTGAACCGGAAAAACGGAGCCGCCGGGTGGCCCGGGCGGCGATTGCGGCGAAACCTAGCGATCAAGCGGCGAAAGTCAAGGAATCCGGCCAAAACCAGCGTGGTTAAAGCAGTACCCGCAGGAAAACCTGATCTTCCCAATGATAGAACGGCACGGCGAGGCCGTGCCCCATGCCGGCGGCGACGCGCGCCGCGAGCTCTTCAAGGACCACCTGTTGCACGGTCGGCAGATCGAAGGACTTGGCAGCATCGAGCGGTGCCCAGACGAGCTCGACGAGCTCGGAATCCGGTCCGACGACACCGTCAATGCGATGCGCAATGGTCTGCGCGTCGGCGGTGAAGAAGCGGGTGTCGAACCGGCGCGGGCGTCCGGGCGGGGTGATCGCGCGCGCCACAAAGTGCAGATTGCCGAGATCAGGATAGATCGAATATTTGGCAAAGCCGTCCCATAATTCACTGGGGATCGCCGGCGGCGCTTCGCGCTTCACGCCGAGGAGAATACCGGTCTCCTCGAACACCTCGCGGACCGCGGCAAGCGCCAGGCCGCGGGCGAACTCGACGCTCGGCGCGGCAACGCGCGCGGTCAGCTTGGCTTGCGCGGCAACGTCGAGCTCGCGCACCGCGGGCATCACCCGATCCGCAGCCTCGATGCGCCCACCGGGAAACACGAACTTGCCGGGCATGAATTTGTGCCCGGCATGCCGGCGGCCCAACAGCACCTTGGCGCGCGCATCGGAGCGATCGATCAGGATCATCGTCGCCGCGTCCCGCGGCGCCGAATCCGGATGCGTCTGATCGCGTTCTTGATTAGTCATACGGCGTGCGAGCTCGTTCGCCAGATGCTGAGCCGGGTCGTTCATCGCGCTTTCCAGTGTTGACGCCCGCGCTTATGGCGGCCGTCTTTTTTCGGTCCACTGCGGCGATCGTCTCTCTCAGGCCGTCGCCGCGCGGCGCCGTCATAGCGGCCCTCGGAGAGGAGCTCAAATCGCAGCGCGCCGGCGACCGGCGCGGCCTCGACGAGCTTCACGGTTACCGGATCGCCCAGCCGATAGGTCTCGCCGCTGCGCTTGCCCACCATGGCATGACGATCTTCGCGATGTTCGAAATATTCGGCGCCGATCGTGCGCGCAGGAATAAAGCCGTCGGCGCCCGTCTCATGCAGCTTGACGAACAAGCCCGCGCGGGTGACGCCGGAAATCCGCCCGTCAAAGCTGGCGCCGACGCGGTCCGCCAGAAAATGCGCAATCAACCGGTCCGCGGTTTCGCGCTCGGCCAGCATCGCGCGGCGTTCGGTGGCCGAAATTTGCGCCGCGATTTCGCCCAGCGTCTTGACGTCTGCGCTGTCCGGCAGGCCATCGGAGCCGAGCTTGAGCGCGCGGATCAGCGCGCGGTGCACGATGAGATCGGCATAGCGGCGAATGGGCGAGGTGAAGTGCGCATAACGGCGCAGATTGAGGCCGAAGTGACCGTAGTTTTCGGCAGCGTATTCGGCCTGTGCCTGGCTGCGCAGCACGACTTCGTTGACGAGCTGCTCGGCCTCGCGGCCCTTCACCAGGCGCAGCACGCGGTTGAAGGCTTCGGGGCGCAGCGCGCCGGCCTTGGCGAAGGAGATATCGAGGGTCGCAAGAAACTCGCGCAGCGCATTGACCCGCTCCATCGCCGGCTCGTCGTGCACGCGATAAACCAAAGGGACGCGCGCGCGCTCCAGCGTTTCCGCGGCGGCGACATTGGCGAGGATCATGTACTCCTCGATCAGCCGGTGCGCCTCGAGCCGCTCCGGCGTGATCACGCGGTCGACGGTCTTGTCGTCCTTGAGCAGGATCTTGCGCTCGGGCAGGTCGAGATCGAGCGGGGCGCGGTCTTCCCGGGCCCGCGCCAGCGCGCGATAGGCCGCATAGAGCGGCTCAAGTACCGGCTTGAGCAGGGGCTCGGTGACTTCGTCGGTGCGCCCGCCGATGGCGAACTGCGCCTGCTGGTAGGAAAGCCGCGCCGCCGAACGGATCAGGACCCGGTGGAAGGTGTGTGAGCGCTTGCGCCCATCAGCGCCGATCACCATGCGCACCGCGAGCGCCGCGCGGTCTTCATGCGGACGCAACGAGCATAGATCGTTGGAGATGCGCTCGGGCAGCATCGGCACCACGCGATCGGGGAAATACACCGAATTGCCCCGGACCAGCGCCTCGCGGTCGAGCGCCGAGCCCGGTCGCACATAGTAGGCCACGTCGGCGATGGCGACGCGCAGCACGAAGCCTCCGGGATTGCCGCGGTCGGGGTCGGGTTCTGCGTGAACCGCGTCGTCATGATCCTTGGCGTCGACCGGGTCGATGGTGACCAAGGGGATATCGCGCCAGTCTTCGCGCCCTGCGGAGAGCGTCGCGGGTTTGGCGCTCTCGGCTTCGGCGAGCGTATCGCGGCGGAATTCGAGCGGGATCGAATGCGCATGGATGGCGATGAGGCTCACCGCGCGCTCGCTCTTGAGCGAGCCGAGGCGTTCCTTGACGCGGGCGGAGGGCAGGCCAAGGCGGCCTTGCTTGGACACTTCGACGGAGACGAGGTCGCCATCCTGGGCCTGCGCGGTGGCGCTCGCCGGAATGGAGAGCTCCTTGCCGAGCATTTTCTTGTCCACGGGCGACAGCCGCCCGCCGCCGCTTGGGAGCGCGCGGAAGATGCCGAGCACACGATGCTTGGCGTGGTCGAGGATCTTGATGACGCGCGCGCTATAGCGCACGGCATCGTCGTCATCGCTGCTCTCCTCGACGCGCAGCAGGACGCGGTCGCCAACGCCGGCGACTTCGTTGGGGCGGGCTCGACGCGGAACGATCACGCGGATCTGCGGCGCCGCGCCGTGCGCCTCTTCGTCCCATTCATCGGGGACGGCGATGAGCTCGCCGTCACGGTCGCGCGCGGTGATGTCGGCGAGGACCGTTGAGGGCAGGGCGCCGGCGTGATGGAGTTTTTTGCGCCGCTTTTCGATGCGGCCTTCGTCCGACAGCTCGCGCAACAAGCGTTTGAGCTCGGCGCGGGCGGTATTTTTCAGGCCGAAGGCGCGCGCGATCTCGCGCGTGCCGACCTTGCCTTTGTGCTCGCCGATATAGGCGAGAAGCTCGTCTTTCGACGGAAGTTGTGGGGATTTATGGATATTCTTGATCAATCAAAATAAACCGGGCGCGTCATTCGCGCTCCGGACTAACGTAGTGGTCGGCTGCCGGTTTTGCTACTCGGCAGCCACCTTGGATTTACGCGGAGCCTTTTTCTTGGCTGCCGCCTGTTTGGGCGCCCGAGGCTTCGGGCTTGCCGCAACCTTGCCGGACGCGTTCTTGCGGCCCGCAGGGCGGCGCCGTGCGGTACTGCCGCCGGTACGCTCGGCGCGTGCGTCGAGGAGGCCGATGGCCTCTTCGAGCGTGATGGTATCCGGCGTCTTGTCGCTCGGCAGCGTCGCATTGACGCCGGCGTGGCTGACATAGGGGCCGTAGCGGCCGTTCTTCACGACAATCGGGCCGCCCTTGTTGGGGTGCTCACCGAGGGGCCTGCCCGGATCGGCGCCGAAGCGGCGGCCGCGGGCGGGCTTGAGCTTCTTCTCCTCGATCAGCGTGACGGCACGATTGAGGCCGACCGTGAGCACGTCGTCGCCTTGCTCGAGCGAGGCGTAGGTCTTGCCGTGCAGGACGTAAGGACCGAAGCGGCCGACGCCGGCCTTGATCGGCTCGCCGTCTTCCGGGTGCTTGCCGACTTCGCGCGGCAGCGAAAGCAGCGCCAGCGCCTTTTCGAGGTCGACGTCCGATGGCGAGGTGCCTTTCGGCAGGCCGGCGCGCTTCGGCTTTTCGCCGTCCACGGCTTCGCCGAGCTGCAGATAGGGGCCGAAGCGCCCGGAGCGCAGCGAGACTTCCAACCCGGTCTTCGGGTCGTCGCCGAGCACCTTGGTGCCGCCGTCGGTACCGTCCGCCGAGACGGTGAGGGGACGCGTGAAGCGGCACTCCGGATAGTTCGAGCAGCCGATGAAGGCGCCGAATTTGCCGAGCTTGAGCGACAGCCGGCCGTCGGCGCAGCTTGGGCATTTGCGCGGATCGCTGCCGTCGCCCTTCGGCGGGAAGATATGCGGGGCGAGCAGATCGTTGAGCGCGTCGAGCACGTGCGTGACGCGCAGATCCTTGATGTCGTCGACGGCGCCGATGAAATCGACCCAGAAGTCGGCGAGCACCTTCTTCCAATCGATCTCGTTGTTGGAAATCTTGTCGAGCTTTTCCTCGAGATCGGCGGTGAAGTCGTATTCGACGTAACGTGAGAAGAAGCTCTCGAGGAAGCCGACCACGACGCGGCCTTTGTCCTCGGGCATCAGGCGCTTCTTGTCGATGCGCACATAACCGCGGTCCTGCAGCACCTGCAGGATGGCGGCATAGGTCGACGGCCGGCCGATGCCGAGCTCTTCCATGCGCTTGACCAGCGAGGCTTCCGAATAGCGCGGCGGCGGCTCGGTGAAATGCTGACTGGAGTTGATCTTTTCCTTCGCGAGGGCTTCGCCCTGGCTCATTTCGGGCAGGCGGCGCGACTCCTCATCATCGGCGGCGTCGTCTTCGCCTTCCTGGTAGAGGGTGAGGAAGCCGTCGAATTTCACCACCGTGCCGGTGGCGCGCAGGTCTATATTGCGCGCGCCGGCCTTGGCCAGGATCTCGACCGTCGTGCGCTCGAGTTCGGCGGATTCCATCTGACTCGCGAGCGTACGCAGCCAGATCAGCTCGTAGAGCCGGGCCTGATCGCGGTCGAGGAGCTTGGCGACGTCGCTCGGACGTCGGGCAAGATCCGTCGGACGGATCGCTTCGTGGGCTTCCTGCGCGTTCTTCGCCTTGGTCTGATATTGCCGCGCGGTCTGCGGCACGTATTTCGATCCGTAATCGGCGCCGATGACGCGGCGCGCGGCCTGAATTGCCTCGTCGGCGATCTGCACGCCGTCGGTTCGCATATAGGTGATGAGGCCGACGGTCTCGCCCTCGATGTCGATGCCTTCATAGAGCCGCTGCGCGATGCGCATGGTGTGCGCCGGCGCTAAGCCCAGCTTGCGGCTGGCTTCCTGCTGCAGCGTCGAGGTGGTGAACGGCGGCGGCGGATTGCGCCGTGTCGGCTTGGCTTCGACGGATGTGACGGAGAATTTGGCGTTCTCCAGATCCTTGACAAAAGCTTCCGCCTCGGCGCCCGAGCCGACGTCGAGCCGCTGGATCTTCTGACCATCGGCGCCGACGAGGCGCGCTTCGAAGCTGTCGTTGCGCGGCGTGAGCAGCGTGGCGCTGATCGACCAGTACTCACGCGGGATGAATTTTTCGATCTCGAGCTCGCGGTCGCAGACGAGCCGCAGCGCGACCGACTGCACCCGGCCGGCGGAGCGTGCCCCTGGCAGCTTGCGCCAGAGTACGGGCGAGAGGGTGAAGCCGACCAGATAGTCGAGCGCCCGGCGGGCGCGATAGGCGTCGACCAGCGCGTCGTCGATGACGCGCGGGTGCTTCATCGCTTCGGTGACCGCCTGTTTGGTGATGGCATTGAAGACGACGCGTTCGACCGCCTGCTTCTTCAGCGCCTTCTTTTCCTTGAGCACCTCGAGCACGTGCCAGGATATCGCCTCGCCCTCGCGATCAGGGTCGGTGGCGAGCACGAGCTTGTCGGCATCCTTCACCGCCTTGGCGATGTCGTTGAGCCGCTTCTGCGCCTTGGCGTCGACCTCCCACAGCATGTGGAAGTCGTTGTTCGGATCGACCGAGCCGTCCTTGGCCGGCAGGTCGCGCACATGGCCAAAGGAGGCCAGGACCTCATGGCCCGGACCCAAGTACTTTTTGATCGTCTTCGCCTTGGCCGGCGACTCGACAACAACAATATTCATGGAGATCCAATGGGTTAAAGGCTGTTTCCGGCGGGCCTCCGGCCGGAATCGGCCTCGTCATTTGCCGGGAACATGGGGAAGGGGACCCCCTCTGTCAAACTGACCCCTCCCGGTGAACGGGTGAAAGCAGGCAAATAGGGCATGAAATAGACGACTAAATTCTTACACCTCCACTACCTAGCCACAACTTTTGCGCGTGACATTGCCGGACGTCACGTACCCGGATACTCTGGGCGGGCGATGGCCGAAGGCAAGATCGATCCTGAGGAGCGTGCCGCGGCCGCTCGCTATGTGGCTGCTCTGGCAGCCGATCTGGCGAATATTTCGCGGCGGCACGGCTTCGACACGCTCGGCCACCTTTTGGATATTGCCAAGCTCGAGGCCGACAACGCCGTGCGCAATCTCGAGGGCCTTAACCCTTAGTCTGATTTATTTGATGCCGATGCGCGCAAGGAGCGCCTCGGTCGGGTTCCCGTCCGCGACCATCCCGTATTTCACCTGCTCGTCACGTATATTGTCGCGCAGGTCGAAATCGACATGACCTTCAAAGTCATTGATCTTATAGCCGAGCTCCGAGAGCCGGCGCTGGAGCGCAATGCGCTGGTCACGAGAGAGCTGCCGGTCGTTTGCCGGCCAAGCAGCGCGGATCGGGGCGCCGCCATGCATGCGGTCGGCAAGATGGCCCACCGCGAGCACATAGGCGTCGGAGTTGTTGTATTCCTTGAGCACGTCGAAATTCTCGGTCGCGATGAAGGCCGGCCCCACGGCGCCGCTCGGGAAAAACAGGATGCCGTTGCCTGATGAGGGGAATGCCTTGCCGTCGGCGCGATGCACACCAACCGCCGTCCATTCCGGGTAGCTGCCGCGGCTCTTCTTGTAGTCGAAGCCCTTGGGTACCGTGACCTCGAAGCCCCAGGGGACGCCCGGCTTCCAATGTGTGTGCTGGAGATAGTTGCCGGTCGAGCCCATGACGTCGGGTACGTCGTTCCAGATGTCGCGCTTGCCGTCGCCGTCGAAGTCGACGGCATAGTCGATCACGTTGGTCGGCATGAATTGCGTCTGCCCCATGGCGCCGGCCCAGGAGCTGACCATCTTCTCGCGCGGGAAATGGTTCTCCTGCATGAGGCGCATCGCGACGATGAGCTCGTTGCGGAAATAGGGCGGGCGATACTGGATGTAAGCAAGCGTCGCCAGTGAACGAAAAACGTCCCAGCGATCCTTCGCTGCACCGTAAGAGGTTTCCATGCCCCAGATGGCGATCAGGATCCAACGCTCGACGCCGAATTTCTTTTCCACGGCATCGAAGGTGGCACGCCACTCGGCTTCCTTGCGAATGCCGATTGCGATGTTGTCCTTCGTCACCAGCCCGTTGACATAGGCGCCGATCGGCTTGCCGTATTCCGGCTGCCGTTTGATCACGGTGGCGACGCGCGCATCGGGCGTGACGCCCTTCATGGCGAGATCGAAGGTGGCGCGCGTGATGCCCTTCGCCTGCGCATCCGGCCAGAGCGCGGCAACGAACTGCGCGAAGGTCCCGGTCTCATTGCCGAGCGGAGCTTGCCCCGAAGCGCGTAGCGGAGTGACAAGAAGCGCGCTGAACGCGCCGAGGAGCGTGCGGCGATGAATCATCGGCGCAGTCTATAGCAGAGATAAAAAGCCGCCGCCGTGACGTTCGAGGCGTCCGGCGATCTCAAGTTCCAAAAGCACGGTACGCACGATCGCCGGGCTCAGGCCGGAGAGCCGGATAAGATCGTCAAGCGCAACTGGCGTCGGACCGAGCAAAGCAATGATGCGGCTGCGTTCTTCGCCGACGGGCTCCGGAGCGCTCGGGCCGCCACCATCGGGCTCCTCGGCGGACAGCACCATATGCCGCCCAAGGATCGGCTCGACCGCGGTGATGACGTCGGCGGCCTGTGTCACCAGGGTCGCGCCCTGCTTCAGGAGCTCATTGGTGCCCTCGGCGCGCGGATCGAGCGGGGAGCCGGGCACCGCGAACACCTCGCGACCCTGCTCGCCGGCGAAGCGCGCCGTGATCAGCGAACCCGAGCGCTTGGCCGCCTCCACCACGACAACGCCGAGCGAAAGACCGGAAATGAGCCGGTTGCGGCGCGGGAAATCCGGCGCACGCGGCTCCCATTCGAGGGGCATTTCCGACACCGATGCACCGGCCGCAAGAATTCGTTCGTGCAGTTCGCCATGCTGCGGCGGATAAATCCGGGTGTGCCCACCGGCGAGCACGGCGATGGTGCCGGCATCGAGGCTCGCACGATGCGCGGCCGCGTCGATGCCGCGGGCTAATCCTGAGACGATGCCGAAGCCGGCCTCAGCAATTTCGTGCGCCAGCCGCTCGGCGAGCTTGATGCCGGCGGCTGAAGCGTTGCGCGAGCCGACAATGGCAATGAGCGGTCGGCTGAAAATCGCGCTCTCGCCGCGAATTGCAAGCAGCGGCGGTGGATCGTCGATCATCTGCAGGCGCGGCGGATAGTCGGGTTCGCCGAGGGCAACGAATTCGACCCCGGTAGCGCGCGCAGCCTTGAGCTCGCGCTCGGCGTCTTCGCGCGAACAGATGCGCGGCGTGCCTCTGGAGCCGCCGCGGCGCGCGAGCTCGGGCAGGGCGGCAAGGGCAGAGCGCGCGCTGCCGCAGTGCTTGATGAGCCCATGGAACGTGCGTGGCCCCGGTATTATGGCGCAAACGCCACAAGCTTTGAATCCCTGACGCCTCTATCTCCTGCGCCAACACACAGGAGATACGAATGCCCCGCGCCGAGATCGCGACCAAGCAAGCCAAGTTCACCCTCGACACCCTTCACGCCGAGCTAGCCGGAAAGCTGGAAGCCGCCCAGGAGGAAGCCGGACGGGTCCGGGAGGCCATGCACCACGTTGAAGCGGTGCTGAAGCTTCTGGACCCGTCCTACAGCCTGCGGAAGATCAGCCTTCGGCGGAAGAACAAGAACGCCCTGTTCAAGCGCGGCACGTTCAACCGGCACGTCCTGACAATCCTGCGGTCCGTCAACGCGCCGCTGACGACGCGGGAGGTGACGGACCGCATGTTGGCGGCGAAGGGCGTCGTGGAGCCGGGCCAGGTGACGCTGCGCAACACGTTCGGCAGCGTCGCCTGTGCGCTCAGCCGCTTTCACAAGAGCGGCGTCGTGCAGCGCGCCGGGGAAGGAAGCCCGAAGCGGTGGAGGCTCACTACCCCTTCAGCGTGACGCTGGCCCGAGCCATGTAGGGGTGAAAATTAGGGCCTGCGGCAATTTGATGGCTCCTCGGTGGCATCCCGAAGCGGCAGATAACCCTTTATTTACTGGGATATCTCAATAGTCGAACCAGTTGACGTTGTACGGTCCCAGAATCTATGCTGTTTTTGGACTGCGTGGAGGCCCGTGGCGTTTATCGCCTAAGCGCCCGGAACCTCGGGGGTGCCGCAGAATTGAACATGTCACGGATCGGCTGGCTGGGCGCGGCTGGTTTACCATGGGAGCGAGTCGTCGCGCCCATGGCATGGACGACTCTGTGCTCCTATGTAAGACTCAGATGAAACCAACTCGAACCACACCCACGTATCTGGCGACATACAAGGGCACTAGAAGGAGGCACCGATGAAGACTCTGTTGGAGGGCAACGGCGGCTAGCTCTTTCATTTTGCCACTTTAAGATATGTAATGGACCGTCGCTCAACCAGCGGCGGTCCATTCGCTTTCGGGGGGAAGCGTTATGTCACTGGCAGATTGCTTAACACTTGTTCAGGAACACCATCTCAACGCCGTCTGCCTCGACGGCGACGCGACGACGAGCCCACTGCATTTAATTGAACGCATTACGACGATTGCCGCCTCGCTTGCCCTGGTCGCGGCGGCGATCTTCGGCTGGGGGCAGCTCCGGTCGATCAAACAGCAAATCAAAGATGCGCGCGACGGCCTTCTTCAACAAGTCAAGGTCGCGCGCGATAACCATCGTCTCACAGCCACGTTGGACCTGTTGATTCACATTCAGACCAACTCGCACTGGCTTGAAAAACGTCAAAAGTTCATCGAGTTGCGTGACAGCAAGGAAGGGCTGAAAAAGCACGCGCGTATGAACACCGACGACGCGCAAGCCATTCGCGCGATGCTCAACCAATATGAGCTGATCGCGATTGGCATCGCGGGCGGCATTTTGGATGAGGAAATGTATCGACGGTATCACCGGGGAACGTTCGTCAAGGATTGGCTCGCGGCGATCTCCTTCGTCAACGACGAGCGCCAGGAAAATGCCCGTTACTGGATTGATATGCAGCAGCTTGCCGAAAAATTCCAAGCAAGTGGCTAGTCTGCTTGGTGGCGCTGCCAGTATCCGCTGAAATCCACTGACGGCTTCTGCTTCAGCGCCAGCCCGGTAAGACGGTTCACCTGTTCGCCGTTGGCGCAGCGGCGATTGTCCTCGCGCCATGACGCCTCTTGCGCGTAGCGCAGTAGGTAGTCCCCGGCGATATGGTGGTGGTGCCCAATCTCTGCGCGGCGCATACGGCTGAAAAACTCTTCCGCAGCGTTCGTGCAAGCGCCGTCGAGCGAATAGGCTTCCTCGTGGTTGATGCGCTTCATTTCAAAGCGGGCGTGCAGGTCATTCCATTGCGGGCTTTCGTCCGCGTTGACGATGGTGCCGGGAGCAATGCGCTTCTGGATGAAGGCCAGCGCCTGTTTTTCTGACTTGAACACGGCCGGGACTGAGTTGCCGTTGCGCTCGCGCACGATGATGACGGCCTTGCGCTTGCCAGACTTATTGGAAGCGAAACGGCGATCCGCGCGGTGTTCTTTCAGGTTGGCGGGCTTCACATATCCGCCGAAATATCCCGAGTCGATCTCAGCAACTTTCCCAACGCCGCCGACAACACGGCCCTTCAACTCGGCGGCCATCGCCTCGCGCAGTTTGTGCAGCAACACGAACGCGCACTTGTAAGACACGTTCAGATCACGAGAAAGCGCCAGCGCGCTCTTGCCCTTCACCTCGTTGCAGAAGATCGCGATGGCGGCGAGATAGCAGCGCAGCGGCAGCTTGTGGGAAGCGAACAGCGTCCCGGACGTGATGCTGAAATCCTTGCCGCACGCGCGGCAGCGGAAACGGGGCGCGCCCTTCAGGCGGCGGCAATCGTAGGCGTCAACGCCGCCGCAGTGCGGGCAGACCGGATCGCCGTTCGTGTCGGCCCAGCGGATGGCGCGGAACGTGGTCTCGGCTTCCGCGTCCTTCATCGTGAACACGGACGCCAGGGAAAGGGTCTTGGCCTGCTTGGAGAGGAGAAAGTGTTGGGCCATCGGCGTCACCTATCGTTCCCGTTACCTAACGAAAACGATAGGTCATACCTTGGGGCTTGTCAACGGCAATCTTTCGAATATGATAGCCCCCATATTCGTTAGGAGGCCCGATGAACATCAAATCAGAGGCCGAATGGGGCGCGCGTGCCAGCGCCTTCCTGAAGCACAAGCTGAAGGATGGCGAGGTGACCTATGTGGAGCTAGCCAAAAGGCTCAAAAAGCACGGGTTTAAGGACGAATCCGAAGCCTCTATCACGATGAAGCTAAAACGGGGGACGTTCTCGGCAACGTTCTTCCTGGCCTGCCTAGCGGCCCTGGAATTGGATGGGGTAGCCTTAGAGGAGATTTAGCCGCTCGGGGGCGGTATGCCGAAGTTCACGGAAGGCCGCGTTGCTATTGGCGCTCTAATAGCGTTTGCGTTTTGGATTTTTGTTGGCCTTCCCCTGATCTACTTACCAAGCAATCAGGATGAGCAGAGGGTAACCCCAGCAAAGAGCCAATCCCAGATAACGGCGCCAGCGACCATTGGCGCGGCTCAAGAGATTGATGCCAAGCCACATGCTGCCAATGCTCAGGAGAAGCAGCGCAGCGTGTCTCAAATCCTTCTGGGCTGGCTTGCGGCCTTTTTCGAGATCAAACTCACTGATTTTGTAATCGCGATATTCACGGTCGTTTTGGCTATTAAGACCGCCGGACTGTTCAAGGAGACCGCAGGTTTGCGATCCGCCGCCAACCAACAGGCGGCTGACATGAAGGCTTCCATTGCCGCTGCTCAGACAAGCGCCGAGGCGGCCCAGAAGGCTGCGGACGTAGCTGAATCCGCCCTCATAATGGCGGATCGACCCTATCTCGCTCCGCGAGAGCCCATCACTAAATTTTGGCGATGGGGGCAGTCGGGAATGCCAGTCAGCAACCCCGCCGAATACGATTTCATAATCGAATACGGAGTTAGGAATCTCGGACGGTCCGTCGCATTTTTGAAAGAAATTACCGTTGGTGTCCTCGTTGCCAAACAGCTTCCCGAGACCCCGGATTACAGTGACCGAAGAATAGTCCCCGGCCATATGCCCATTGCGGCTAATTCCGCACCATTTGACCTCACACCCTACGGAGCCAAACAGCGCCTTAGCGCCGAGACTTTCCAAAAGATTCAGTCCGGCGAGTTGAAGCTCTTCTTTTTTGGGTACATGAAATATTCCGATCTTCTCGGATACCTGCGAGTGGGAGGCTTTTGTTTTCGGTTCACGCAGTTGGGGGAAGCCACCGCTCAGAGGCAATCCCAATGCACAATAAGTGGCGGCCCCAAATACAACTACGAACGCTCCGAGAAGATACCGCCCGAAGGCATAGCCGCACTTCCGGTGCAGGGCTCGGAGTTCTCGGCAGAAGAGATTGAAAAATTTAGACGCGAAGCTGGCATAGCCTGAAAACACCGGGCTCCTTCCCCGGCATTATGTAGCAAACACACCATCGGCTTTTAGGCCGCGCGTTGTGGCGTTTGCGCCATAATACCGCGTGGCCCGATCTGGCTGCTGCGAATGAGCCGCAGCCAGTCGAGCCGTTCTTCGTCGCTGAGGCGAAAGCCGATGTCCGTGTTCACAACCCGAGCATCGCCCAAGCTGGCGCTGCACACAACTCGCGGCTGTGTGGGGCGTTACTGAGCGCCGATCTTGCCTTCTTCGCCGCGGAAGAGCCGTCCGATATTGGCGCGATGCATGATCCAGAGCAGCGCCGTGAGCAGCAGGAAGAGAAGTGCCACCGAGGGGTCGCCCATCCACCACAGCACCGCCGGCGTTGCCGCACTGGCGACCAGCGCCGACAGCGAGGAATAGCGGAAGGCAACCGCGATCACGAGCCAGATCGCGCAGAAGGCTGCGGCCGCAGGCCAGACGAGCCCGAGCAGGATGCCGATATAGGTGGCGACGCCCTTGCCGCCCTTGAACTTGAGCCAGATCGGAAACAAGTGGCCGAAAAAAGCGCCGAAGCCGGCGATCATGGCAAGGTCGCGTCCGTAAAGCTTATAAACAATGAGCACCGCGGCCGTGCCCTTGAGCATGTCGCCGACGAGCGTCGCCGCGGCCAGCGCCTTGTTGCCGGTGCGCAGCACATTGGTGGCGCCGATATTGCCGGAGCCGATGCTGCGGATGTCGCCCATGCCGGCGAGCCGCGTGAGCAACAGGCCGAACGGGATCGAGCCGAGCAGATAGCCGAAGATGAGGGCGGCGGCGTAAGAAAGCATTGCGAAGGCTCAGACGTATTCGTAGACGGTGCGTCCGCCGACAATCGTGCGCACCACACGGCCCTGCATCTTCGCCTCATCGAAGGGCGTGTTCTTGCACTTCGACTTGAGGTCCTCGCGATCGAGCACCCAGGGCACCTCGGGATCGATGACGATGACGTCGGCCGGTGCGCCGTTCTTCAACGTCCCGCCGGGAAGCCCGAGCAATTCCGCCGGCCGGCTCGACATAGCGCGCAGCACGGTCTTGAGCTCGATCTCGCTGTTGTGCACGAGGCGTAGTGCCGCGGGCAGCATGGTCTCGATGCCGATCGCTCCGGCCGCCGCCTCGGCGAAAGGCAGGCGCTTGGTCTCGACGTCCTGCGGGTTATGGTCGGACATCACCACGTCGATGAGCCCCGAGGCGAGCGCCTCGATCAACGCCTTGCGGTCGTCCTCGGTGCGCAGCGGCGGCGCCACCTTGAGGAAGGTGCGATAGGGGCCAATGTCGAATTCGTTGAGCGTGACATGGTTGATCGATGCCGATGCGGTGACGGACAGGCCGGTCTCCTTGGCGCGGCGCAGCACTTCAAGCGACTCCGCGCAACTCACCGAAGCCGCGTGGTAGCGGCCGCCGGTGAGCGCCACCAGGCGGATGTCGCGCTCCAGCACCACCGTCTCCGCCGCGGTCGGGATTCCGAGGAGCCCGAGACGCGCAGCGAATTCGCCTTCGTTCATCACGCCGTCGCCGACGAGATTGGGATCCTCAGCGTGGTGCACGATAAGCGCGTCGAAATCGCGCGCGTAAGTCAGCGCGCGGCGCATCACCTGCGCATTGAGGATGCTCTTCTCGCCGTCGGTGAAGGCGACGGCGCCCGCGGCCTTGAGGAGCCCGATCTCGGTCATCTCGCCGCCTTCGAGACCTTTGGTCAGCGCCGCCATCGGATGCACATGCACGATGGCGGTGTCGCGAGCGCGACGGAGCACGAAGTCGACGGTCGCCGGATTGTCGATCGCGGGCGAGGTGCCCGGCTGGCAGATGATGGTGGTGACGCCGCCGGCGGCCGCGGCCTGGCTGGCGGAAGCGAGCGTTTCCAGATGGCCGGCGCCGGGCTCACCGACAAAGGCGCGCATGTCGATCAGGCCGGGCGCGACCACGTGGCCGCGGCAGTCGACGATTTCGGTGCCCTCGGGCACGCCGCCGGCGCCGATGCCGCGCTTGATCTCGCGAATGAGCCCGTCGGCAATCAGCAGATCGCCGGACGTGTCGAGGTCGCGGGACGGATCGATGATGCGGGCATTGGCGAGCAGGATCGGGCGGCGGTCGGACAACATCGGCTACAGTCTCCGTCGCGAGGTGAGGTGGCCCTCACGCATTCGGCAGGTTCCGCGACAACGCCTCAAGCACGGCCATGCGCACGGCGACGCCCATCTCGACCTGCTCGCGGATCAGCGAAGAGGCGCCATCGGCGACGGCGGAATCGATCTCGACGCCGCGATTCATCGGTCCGGGGTGCATCACCAGCGCGTCCGGCTTGGCGAAGGCGAGCTTCTTCTCGTCGAGGCCGTAATACTGGAAGTATTCCGAAACCGACGGCACGTAGGACCCGTTCATACGCTCGCGCTGCAGCCGCAACATCATCACGATGTCGGCGCCGGCGAGCCCACCGCGCATGTCACGCGCAACTTCGACGCCGAAGCGCTCGATGCCCGGCGGCAGCAACGTCGAGGGCGCCACCACCCGCACGCGCGCGCCCATGGTGTTGAGCAGGATGATGTTGGAGCGGGCGACGCGCGAATGCAGGATGTCGCCGCAGATCGCGACCAGCAGCCCTTCGATATAGCCCTTATTGCGGCGGATGGTGAGCGCATCGAGCAGCGCCTGCGTCGGATGCTCGTGCGCCCCGTCGCCGGCATTGACCACCGCGCAATCGACCTTGTTGGCGAGGAGCTCGACCGCGCCCGAGGCATGATGGCGCACCACGAGGAGATCCGGATGCATGGCATTGAGTGTGATCGCGGTGTCGATCAGCGTCTCGCCTTTGCGCATGGAGGACGATGAAACCGACATATTCATCACGTCGGCGCCCAGCCGCTTGCCGGCAAGCTCGAAAGAGGATTGCGTGCGCGTCGAGACCTCGAAGAACAGGTTTATCAGCGTGCGGCCGCGCAACGAGGCGCGCTTTTTTTCAATCTGGCGATTGAGCTCGACGAATTCCTCGGCCAGGTCGAGCAGGCCGGTGATCTCTTCCCGCGAAAGCCCTTCGATCCCCAACAGGTGCGGCCGGTTGAGGACGAACGAGGATTTCGGCGCAATGTTCATTAAAGCGAGTTCTATAGGCGCAGTTCACTGCCCGGGCAAGGCCGGGGAAGTGGCGTCCACAGCCACTCGCAAACCGCGCACCCGTGCTAGCTTTGCACACCGCCGCGGAGGCTTGAGTCCCAATGCCAGAGCCGCATTCCGACACCCACGAGGTTCTCAACCAGTCGCCGGCTTTTGAGGACATCGACCTGTTTTCCAGCGACCGGCCGCTCGTCGACGCGGTTGCCGCCAATGGGGGCGGGGCGGAAGCGGGCACACTCGCTGAATTCGGCCGGCACTGGGGCACTGCGGCGATGTTCGAGCAGGGCCGGCTCGCCAATGAGTATCCCCCGCGGCTGAAGACCTTCGACGCCAAGGGCCGGCGCCGGGATGTCGTCGAGTTCCATCCCGCCTATCACCAGTTCATGCGCGAAAGCATGGCGGCGGGGCTGCATGCCATGACGTGGCGCGCCGACGGCACGCGTGCTCCGGCGCCCTCGGAGGTGGCGCGCGCGGCGCGTTATTACATGGTGGCGCAGGTCGAGAACGGGCACATGTGCCCGATCACCATGACGCGCGCCGCAGTCGGCGCGCTGGCTGCGGACCCGGCGCTGCTGAAAGCCTTGGCTCCGAAGATCGTCGCGCGGGACTACGACCAGCGTTTCCTGCCCTGGTCGCAGAAGACCAGCATGACGCTGGGCATGGGCATGACCGAGAAGCAGGGCGGCACTGATGTGCGCGCCAATACCACGCGCGCGGTGCCGGTTGGTGAGGCCTATGAGATCGTCGGGCACAAATGGTTCATGTCGGCGCCGATGTGCGATGCGTTTCTGGTGCTTGCGCAAGCGCCCGGCGGCCTCACCTGCTTCTTCATGCCGCGGTTTCGTCCGGATGGCAGCGTGAATGCGCTCGAGCTGCAGCGGCTGAAGGACAAGCTCGGCAACCGCTCAAATGCTTCATCTGAGGTGGAGTTCGCCGGCGCCTATGCCCTGCGTGTCGGCGAGGAAGGCAAGGGCGTCCGCACTATCATCGAAATGGTGCAGCTGACGCGGCTCGACTGCGCGATCGCCTCGGCTGGCCTCATGCGCATGGGGCTGGCGCAAGCATTGCATCACACGCGCCATCGGACCGTTTTCCAAAAACATCTCGCCGACCAGCCGCTGATGCGCACGGTGCTCGCTGATCTGGCCTTGGAGCTCGAAGGCGCCGTGGCGCTGGTGATGCGACTGGCGCGCGCGTTTGATCGCGCGCCCGGCGATCCTGCGGAGGCCGCCTATGCGCGCCTGCTGACGCCGGCGGTGAAGTACACGATCTGCAAGACGGCGCCGGCGCTGATCTACGAAGCGATGGAGTGCCTCGGCGGCAACGGCTACGTGGAAGAGAGTCTGCTGCCGCGGCTTTATCGTGAGGCGCCGGTGAATGCCATCTGGGAAGGCTCCGGCAACGTGATGTGCCTCGACGTGTTACGCGCGCTGTCGCGCGAGCGCGAAGCAGCGCAGGCGGTGCTCGGTGCCTTATCGCGCAAGATCGCCGGGCTTGCCGGCGTCGCGGAGACGCTTGCAGCCATCAACCGTGCGCTCGGCGGTGTCGACGTGGAAGGCCATGCGCGTGCCGCGGTGGAGAGGATTGCCGTTTTGGCGGCGCTGGCCGCCATGGCCGAGAGCGCGCCCCCGGAGATCGTCGAGGCCTTCGCCCGCACGCGCTGCGCCGAGCGGCGCGGATTCACTTACGGGGCGGTCGATATCGACGAAGATAAGGCAGCGATGCTGCTCGAACGGGCGCTGCCGGACACGAGTCGATTTCAGACGTTTTGATTCGTTTCAGCTAATTCTGCGGGTCCGCGCCTTCACGTTTATTTGTGTTCGTCGCCCGCGGGTGCGGCGTGGAACTGACTGATGGCTGTCGCCATTTATCGGCGGACTGCTCCGTCGGCATCAGAATCCTGAAGCACAGAGCATCGAAGGAGATTTTTATGCAACGCTTCCACAAATATGCGGCGATTGCCGCGGTTGCGGCTCTGGCGCTGGCGTCGGCCAGCCCAAGCCACGCGCGCGGCTGGGGACGTGCAGCAGCGGCAGCCGGCATCGGATTTGCTGCCGGTGCCGCCATTGGTGCGGCCGCGGCGTCAAGTGCCTATGCTGGCCCCGGATACTACTATCCCGACTACGCCTATGAGCCGGCGTACGATCCGGGTTACGTCGCGGGGCCGGCCTATCCGACTTACGACTATGGTTACGCCTATGCGCCGGGGCCTTATTATTACGGCTCGTCGCTCCATCACCGTGGTGGCGCCAGCGTCGGCTGGGAAGAGCAACAGCGGACGAGCCCATAAGCTTCGCAACGCAATCATGAAAAGGGCAGGCCGCGCGCCTGCCCTTTTTTGTTGCGTCGATTGCTTGGTGCTTTTCGTTTCGGTTGCAGGGCGCAACAGCGCCCAAGAAGTCTCTTCGCGACGCAATGAAAAAGAATTTAAAAAATGCCGGCGTTGAAATTGCTCGCGGAACGCCGTTTGAAAAAGAATTTAAAAACCGCCGTCGTCGGAGTTTGTCCTCTTCGTGGCAGGGTCGCCTCGCGTCTGCGGCGACGACACGTCGCTTAGCGCGACGTAGTGGGGTGACAGGACACGGAGCTTGAAGATGACAATCGGCAAATACGTGATCGCTTTCGGAGCTGCATTGAGTTTTGTTGGTGCTGTCGTGACCGTTGCACAGGCTGATGAGCCCGCGCCGGCGAAGAGGCATCACGCACATCATGCCTATCACGCGTCGGCGACAAATTGCTGGATCAACTCCGACAAGGGGTTCGATCGTGGTGTCTACGGCCTCTATGGTCCATGCAACACTCCCGGCGCCGTGGCCGTGGAGTATTCGGTGTGGGGTCGGGGCAGTTTTGCTGCCGACACGGGGCAATAATTCAACGCTCTAAGTTCGCCAGCCGGTCGAGCGCGCCCTGGAGAATAAAGATGGCTGCGTGTTGATCGATCACCGCGGCGCGTTTTGCCCGGCTGGCATCCGCAGCGATGAGCTCGCGCTCGACCGCTGCGGTGGACAATCGTTCATCCCAGAGCGCAATAGGCAGCTCGGTCAACCGTGCCAGGTTGCGGGCAAAGGCGCGCGTCGACTGCGCACGCGGCCCCTCTGAGCCGTCCATGTTGATCGGCAGACCCAACACATAGCCCGTGGCGTTCCGCTCCGTCGCCAGCGCGAACAGCCGGGCGACGTCGGCGGTGAAAGTTTTGCGCATGATGGTCTCGACGCCGGCTGCGATCTTGCGATCGGGATCCGACACAGCGACGCCAATGGTCTTGGTGCCGAGATCGAGTCCGACCAATGCGCCGCGCGCCGCCCATTGCTTCGCGGCCTCGACCAGCGGCAGGATAGGTGCAGGCATCTGCGAGCGGTAACACGGCCCGGCCCTGCCAGCCAACGCCGCTCGTCGCACAACTACCGAAAGCCAATGGGACTCTGATCATGCAGATGACTTGGTACGGACACTCCGCTTTCCGTCTCGACTTTGCCGGCAAGGTGGTGCTGATCGATCCGTTTTTTACCGGCAATCCGGCCTTCGTCTCCGACAAAGCCGCCGCGAGCAAAGGCGTCACCCACATCGTGCTCACCCACGGCCACGGCGATCACGTCGGCGACACGCTCGATATCGCAAAAGCCACCGGCGCGCCGGTGATCACCAACTACGATCTGTGCATGTGGCTTTCCGCGAACGGTCTGGAAAAATTCGATCCGATGAACACCGGCGGCACCACCGACCAGGGCGGCTTCACGGTGACAATGGTGCGTGCCGACCACTCGTCTGGGGCGATGAAGGACGGCATGCCCGTTTATCTCGGTAATCCCTGCGGCGTGATCATCAAGGCGCCGGGCGAGCCGACGATCTATCACATGGGCGACACGGATGTGTTCGGCGACATGGCTTTGATCAGCGAGCTGCACCAGCCGAAGGTCGCCATGGTGCCGATCGGTGACCGCTTCACCATGAATCCCGTGACCGCGGCTTTTGCCGTGAAACGCTTCTTCAAGCTCGATGCGGTGATCCCGTGCCACTACGGCAGCTTTCCGATCATCGAGAAGACGGCGGATCGCTTCGTCGCCGAGATGAAGGGCAGCGCCACGAAGGTCATCGTGCCGGAGAAGGGCAAGGCCGTCAGTATCTGAGCCACCAGTGGCAGCCTTTCCGAGCGGGCGATCCGGGAATATCTAAGGCACATTGGCCGGAGATTCGGGACCGGCTTCAGCTGGAGCGTTCCGATGCACACCCATTCGCTTGAACCGTGGCAGCACGAACATGTTTTCCTTGGCGCCAGGCACGATCGCCACGCCCGCCGGACCTGGCTCGTGGTCGCGCTGACCGCAGCGATGATGGTCGCCGAGATCATCGGCGGCAGCATCTTCGGATCAATGGCGGTCGTTGCCGACGGCTGGCACATGTCGACGCACGCGGGTGCGTTGACGATCGCAGGCGGCGCATACTGGTTCGCACGCCGCCACGTCCGCGATCAACGCTTCAGCTTCGGTACCGGCAAGGTCGGCGAGCTTGCGGCCTTCACCAGCGCCATCATTCTTGCCTGCATCGCCGCGCTGATCGGCTATGAGGCGGTGCTGCGTCTCTACTCGCCCGTTGCGATCAATTTCGCGGAAGCGACCTGGCTTGCGGCGCTGGGTCTCGGCGTCAATCTGCTGAGCGCCTGGCTGTTGTCCGACCATGATCATCATCACGCGCATCACCAACACGCTGACGACGATGATCACCCTCACGAACATGAGCATCATCATGAGGCTCATCACACGCATGATCATGGTCATGCGCACCATCACGGGCATGATACGAACATTCGCGCGGCCTACATCCACGTGCTGGCCGATGCGATGACCTCGGTTCTCGCCATCACCGCGCTGCTCGGAGGTCGCTTTTACGGATGGGTCTGGCTCGATCCCGTGATGGCGCTGGTCGGCGTGGCGGTGATCTTCAGCTGGTCGGTGGGGCTGATGCGCTCAGCCGGCGCCGTGCTGCTCGACATGGTGCCGGAGCGCCGGCTTGCCCATACGATCCGCGACCGGCTGGAGATCGGCGGCGATCGCATCAGCGATCTGCATCTGTGGCAACTCGGGCCCGGGCACCGCGGCGTCGTGCTGTCGATCGTCTCCGACAATCCGCAGGCGCCGGCCATTTACAAAGACAGGCTGGCGGATGTTCCCGGCTTATCGCATGTGACCGTCGAAGTTCACGCCTGCGCCGCCTGAACTTTGCGGTCCGTGAAGGCTCGGTTGTCCGGTCGCGCATTGCCGCCGGCGATGGCTGACGCCATCTTGAGCGCAGCATCGCATGACGAAAGCTGAGAGGTAATCCATGTGGCCGGACCGGCGTCTGCTCGAGCTTCTGCATATCGAGCTTCCCATCGTTCAGGCCCCGATGGCAGGCGCGATGGATTTCCAGCTGGTCGCGGCGGTATCCGAGGCTGGTGGGCTTGGCTCGCTGCCCTGCGCCACGCTGAGCGTTGACAAGATGCGCGACGAGATCGGCAAGATCCGCGCGCGTACCGCAAAACCGTTCAACGTCAACTTTTTCTGTCACACACCGCCCGTCCCGAACAACGCGCGCGAGTCGGCGTGGCGCGAGCGGCTCGCACCTTATTACCGAGAGCTCGGTGTCGATCCGGTGGCGCCGGTTCCGACGACCAACCGGGCGCCTTTCGATGCCGCGTTCCGCGACGCCATTCTTGACCTGCAGCCGGCGGTGGTGAGCTTCCATTTCGGCTTGCCGGAGCCGGCGCTGCTCGATCCGCTCAAGCGTGCGGGAATCATCATCCTCGGTTCGGCGACAACCGTGGCCGAAGCGCGCTGGCTCGAGACCAACGGCGCCGATGCCATCATCGCGCAAGGCTTTGAGGCCGGCGGGCATCGCGGCATGTTCCTCACCGAAGACATCGCCACGCAGGTCGGCTCGCTGGCGCTGGTGCCGCAGACGGTGGATGCGGTCCGCGTGCCGGTGATCGCCGCCGGAGGGATTGCCGACGCCCGCGCCATCGCCGCCGCATTCGCGCTCGGTGCCAGCGCGGTGCAGATCGGCAGCGCGTTCCTGCATTGCCCAGAGGCGAAGACCGCGGCCTTGCATCGCGCGGCGCTCAAGACGCTGCCTGACGACGGAACGGTGATTACCAATGTGATCAGTGGGCGCCCGGCGCGCGGCATCCGCATCCGTGTGGTGCGCGAGGTTGGCCCGATCTCCGAGCTGGCGCCGCAATTTCCGCTGGCGAGCGGCGCGCTGGCGCCGTTGCGCGCCAAGGCGGAGGCCGCAGGCTCGCCCGATTTCAGCACACAATGGGCCGGGCAGGCGGCGGCACTCGGCCGCGATATCCCGGCAGGCGAGGCGACAAAACGGCTCGCGACTGAGGCCCTGGAGCGCCTGCGCGGCCTCGCGATCCGCTAAGGGGCAGAAGGTATCGTTGCGGGCGCGGATGCGGGTCTGCTATACGCGCCCATCCCGAAACCGCCATCATATTCCGAGGCTTTCGCATGTCTGTTGACGCCGCCACCGTGCGCCGCATTGCCCATCTCGCGCGCATTGCGGTGGCCGAGGAGGAGGTCGAGCACCTCAAGGGCGAGCTCAACGCCATGCTCGCTTTCGTCGAGCAGCTCTCGGAGGTGAAGGTCGAGGGCGTCGAACCCATGACATCGGTGATCCCGATGACCATGAAGGAACGCGCCGACGTGGTCACCGACGGTGGCAACGCGGATGCGGTGCTGCGCAATGCGCCGGCGCGCCAGGACAATTTCTTCCTCGTTCCCAAGGTGGTCGAGTAAGCGATGGCCGAGCTCACCGCACTCACCATCGCGGAAGCGCGCGACGGGCTGCAGCGCAAGGATTTCACCGCGCGCGAGCTCGCCGACGCGCATCTCGCGGCGATGGAGAAAGCGCGCGCGCTCAACGCCTATGTGCTGGAGACGCCGGAGCGCGCGAGCGCCATGGCGAAAGCTGCCGATGCGCGGATCGCTTCCGGAAAGGCAGGCCCGCTCGAGGGCATTCCAATTGCGGTCAAGGACATGTTCTGCACGCAGGATGTACGCACCACCGCGGGCAGCCACATCCTGGAAAATTTCGTGCCGAGCTATGAATCGACGGTCAGCGCCAATCTGTGGCGCGACGGCGCGGTGCTGCTCGGCAAAACCAACAACGATGAATTTGCGATGGGGTCGTCGAACGAAACCTCGTTCTTCGGCCCGGTGATCTCGCCCTGGCGACGCAAGGGCGCCAACACGCCGCTCGTTCCTGGTGGCTCGTCCGGCGGCTCTGCCGCAGCGGTGGCGGCGCATCTGTGTCTCGGCGCTACCGGCACGGACACTGGCGGTTCGATCCGCCAGCCGGCGGCGTTCACCGGAACGGTCGGCATCAAGCCGACCTACGGGCGCTGCTCGCGCTGGGGCATCGTCGCCTTCGCGTCTTCACTCGATCAGGCGGGGCCGTTCGCTCGAACGGTGCGTGATGCCGCGATCCTGCTGCGCTCCATGGCAGGACATGATCCCAAGGACACAACGTCCGTCGATCGTGCTGTGCCTGATTACGAAGCGGCGGTCGGCAGGTCGATCAAGGGCATGAGGATCGGCATCCCCAAGGAGTACCGGCTTGACGGCATGCCGGGAGAGATCGAGGCGTTGTGGCAGCGCGGCATCGAGTGGCTCAAGGCTGCCGGCGCCGAGACGGTCGAGGTGTCGCTGCCGCACACCAAATATGCTCTGCCGGCCTATTACATCGTCGCGCCCGCGGAGGCGTCTTCAAATCTCGCGCGCTACGATGGCGTACGCTACGGCTTGCGCGAGACCGGCCGCGACGTCATCGAGATGTATGAGAAGACGCGTGCCGAAGGCTTCGGCGCCGAGGTGCGCCGGCGCGTCATGATCGGCACTTATGTGCTCTCGGCTGGCTACTACGATGCGTATTATCTGCGCGCACAACGCGTGCGCACTTTGATCAAGCGCGACTTCGAGACCTGCTTTACCGCGGGTGTCGACGCTATGTTGACGCCGGCAACACCGTCGGCGGCGTTCGGGCTCGGCGAGAAGGGCGGTGCCGATCCGGTCGAGATGTACCTCAACGACGTGTTCACGGTGACGGTCAATATGGCCGGCTTGCCAGGCATCGCGGTGCCGGCCGGCGTCGACGGTCAAGGATTGCCGCTTGGGCTGCAGCTCATCGGGCGCCCGTTTGACGAACAGACCTTGTTCGCGCTCGCAGCCGTTGTTGAGCAAGCCGCGGGGCGCTTCACGCCGAGCGTGTGGTGGTCATAGCCACCATCTTGCGTCCATTCAACGCGGCGCATTTGTGGTAGCGGGAAAAAATTTCAGTGCGCGGTCACGCTGTCGCGTGGCGCAACCCCCGATCGATAACCTAGCCTTTCGCCGCGGGGAGCTGACATGACACGAGATGTGCGCGAGATCCTCAACGATCTCTATACGAGCTACGCGGCCGGTGATTTCGACAAATACGCAACACTGATCCATCCGGATATCGATTGGATTATCCAGGCGCCGATGGAGGTCTTTCCGTTTGCCGGGCATCGGCGTGGACGTCCAGCGGTGATCGAGGCAATGACCGCGATCGCCGAACATTATCCGCTTGAACGCTACGAGCGCGAGGCATTACTCGTCGATGGCGATCGTGTGGCCATCCTTGCGGATGCAAGCGTGCGGCAGCGGGCCACCGGGCGCACGTTGCGATTTCACGTCGCCAATTTCTTACGTTTTCGCGATGACATGCTGGTGGAATTGCGCGAGTTCACGAATACATTCGACGTTGTCGAACAAGCGCTGGGGCGCTGGCTCCAGGTTTAAATGTTGCTTCGTCCATGGATCTCGGTGCCTTCAAGCTGACATTGGCAAAAGCGCAACCGCCGCGGCATGCGGCGGCCCCGCTTGCCGCGATGTGGTGGGCCGCCAAGGGCGACTGGGATCGCGCGCACAAGCTCGTCATGGAGGCCGACGGCGCTGATGCGGCGTGGGTTCACGCTTATCTGCATCGCGTCGAAGGGGATCTGGGCAACGCCCAATACTGGTACCGGGCAGCGCGGCGCACGGAGGTTTCCGGCCCGTTAGATGCGGAATGGGATGCGATTGCCGGCGAGCTTCTGAGCCGCGGTTGATGCCACTCTATTGCCGCTCTATTTTTGTTCGGGCGCGGTTTGCGACGCCAGCGGCGGCATGTCTTTGTCGCTTGAGACTGTCTTTTTTCCGCCAAGCTGCCCCCCGGTCAGGATGAACAACAATGCCGCGGCGGCCACGATTCCTCCGAGGATAAGCCCGAAAAACCCCGTATTTGGTTCATGCTGAGCCATGATGTGGTTTCCGACTATACGCTCGCCAACGCTTGCGCCGCGAACGCGGTTCCTGTTGCCGGGCGGTTTGCGTGGGAACCGCGCACTTGCGCCGGCTCCCGCCAGCCTCTATCGAACGGCTGATTTTTCTGGACCTTGCGATGAGTATGTCAGGCAAAAATCCGAACCTGATCCGGGGCGCCACCGGCGAATGGGAAGTCGTCATCGGCATGGAAGTCCATGCCCAGGTGACGTCGAACGCGAAGCTGTTCTCCGGCGCATCGACCGCATTTGGCGGCGAGCCGAATTCGCACGTGTCGCTCGTTGATGCCGCGATGCCGGGGATGCTGCCCGTGATCAATGCGGAGTGCGTGCGCCAGGCGATCCGCACCGGTCTCGGCCTCAAAGCCAAGATCAATCTAAGGTCGGTGTTCGATCGCAAGAACTATTTCTATCCGGACCTGCCACAGGGCTATCAGATCAGCCAGTACAAGTGGCCGATCGTCGGCGAGGGCGAAGTCGTCGTCGACATGGCGGACGATCAGCCCGTCACGGTCGGTATCGAGCGGCTGCATCTCGAGCAGGACGCGGGCAAGTCGCTGCACGACCAGCACGCCACCATGTCGTTCGTCGATCTCAATCGATCTGGCGTGGCGCTGATGGAGATTGTCTCCAAACCGGATTTACGTTCGTCCGAGCAGGCGAAGGCTTATGTCTCCAAGCTGCGCAGCATCCTGCGCTATCTCGGGACCTGCGACGGCGATATGGAGAAGGGCAATCTGCGTGCCGACGTCAACGTGTCGGTGCGCCGCCCGGGAGAGGCTCTCGGCACGCGCTGCGAGATCAAGAACGTCAATTCGATCCGCTTCATCGGGCAAGCCGTCGAGTACGAAGCCCGCCGGCAGATCGAAATTCTCGAGGACGGCGGCAGCATCGACCAGGAGACACGGCTGTTCGATCCGGCGAAAGGCGAAACGCGTTCGATGCGCAGCAAGGAAGAGGCGCACGATTACCGCTATTTCCCCGATCCTGATCTGCTGCCGCTCGAGGTCGGTGAGGCTGAAGTCGAGGAGCTCAAGCGCCACTTGCCCGAGCTTCCGGACAGCAAGAAGCAACGCTTCGTCCGCGAATATGGCTTGTCGGCCTATGACGCCGACGTGCTGGTGGGTGAGCGCACGACGGCGGACTATTTCGAGAGCGTCGCCAAGGGGCGCGACCCCAAGAGCGCCGCGAACTGGGTGATCAACGAGCTGTTCGGCCGCCTCAACAAAGTGGGCAAGACCATTGACGATGCGCCCGTGTCGGCAGCGCAGCTCGGCAGCGTTCTCGATCTGATCGCCGAAGGCACGATCTCCGGCAAGATCGCCAAGGATCTGTTCGAAATTTGCTGGACCGAGGGCGGTGACCCGCGTGCGATCGTCGAATCTCGCGGGCTGAAGCAGGTCACCGATCTTGGCGCCATTGAAAAGATCGTCGATGCCATCGTCGCGGCCAATCCCGACAAGGTGCAGGATGCGAAAGCCAATCCGAAAGCGCTCGGCTGGTTCGTCGGTCAGGTGATGAAGTCGTCGGGCGGCAAAGCCAACCCGCAAGCGGTCAACGAGCTGCTCAAGGCGAAGCTCGGCATCTGATCGCCGGCGCGCTCGGGATCGTCGCGAAGCTGACTCAAGCGTCGAGAATCGATGCGTGCCGATGTCGCGGAATCCGAAATTCTCCTCCTTCAAATCGGCGGTGCGGACGAATCACTTGCTTCCGATTCGCTCGTTTTGATCGGATTCGACCCCGCGCGCGGGTGAAAACGAGCGAATGTTGTGAAAAAGTTTTTGATGCTTAACGGACGTTCTTTGCGTCATCGCGCGATGAAAAATGCGCGCGCACGCACGCGCGATGTGCGTTGTGGCCGCACGTTCCCTGTTTTCGCTGCACGTCACAATAACCCTTGTGAAATGCGGACATCTTCGATGTCATCAAAAATTGTCTGAGCAAAGATCGCGCGCGCTGCGCATCGTCAGCGTGTCGTGCGTGCATGTGCGTGTTGTCTGCGCGTGCAGTGCAATGCGCGCGTCGTCGCGTACACGTTTCCTTAAGTAGAGTCGCTGTTTTTTTCGTTGTGCTGTAGTAATCGGAGTGCAGTGCAGTCGATTCGCGACTGTACTGATCCGATCATCGCCAACCCACTCGGCTAGGAGGGCAGCAATGGCGAAGAAGCGAAAGAAGGCAGTGGCGAAGAAGAAGGCCAAGCGCAAAGCGAAACGTAAGCTCTAGCGCTAACCGTTCTCACTGCGTCACACGAACCGGCGAAGTCGAAGGGCGGACAGCGCAAGCAGCTCCCTGAGACGACGCCGGTTCCGGTGTACGAGGGCGTCGGCGAGATGAGAAGTTCGAGCTTCGCGCGTCTCCTGCAAAGGAGGACCGCTGCGAAGAGGAGGGACGGGAGACCGCACCTCTCCACGACGGCGAAAGTCGCCGCGGTCTCGAACTTCCGCTCCTTGCCGACGCCCTCGATCGTTTCTGATCCGTCTACGCGCTTCTCGGCGCGGCCTTGTTCACAATGGACACGTCGCCAATGTGGCGCTCACGCGCCCTTCAGCCGCGTGTTGCAGGCGCTCCAATATTTCGGCCAGGTCGTTCCCTTTTCGATCTTGCCTGCGGCTTTGGCTTCTTTCCACTCGGCGGCACATTTCTTCTGACGCTCGCGTGCGGCGGCCTGGCCCGCGCTCGGGGCCGGCTTGCTTGCGGATGGCGTGGTGGATGATGGCGCACTTGGTGCATTTTGTGCGCTTGCGGCGAACGCGCTCATGAACAGAGCCGCGGCACTGACGACTAGAATCTTACGCATGTCTCACTCCCTGGTGGCGCGGCGCTGGCCAGATGACCCGAATTCGTGTTTGCCGCTGAGGAGATCATAACGTGAACATTTGCGCTCGTCCAGATTGCGGCTGCACAAATTACGTTCTCAGGCTGTGATTGTTGCGAAGCTATGGCCTCGGACCTAACTGTTGACCGGCATTCAACCCCAGAAGGAGCAGGCGATGGCACGCGCGCGTTCGAAGAAAAGAGCCGCAACGACAAGAGGCGCGAAAGCCAAGCGCAAGCCGGTTAAGCGGGTGAGGACGGTCTCGAAGCGGCCGATCGAGCTCTACTACTGGCCGACGCCAAACGGCTGGAAGATTTCGATCATGCTCGAGGAGTGCGCGCTGCCGTACACGATGGTGCCAGTGAATATTTCGGCGGGCGAGCAGTTCAAGCCGGAATTCCTGCGCATCTCGCCGAACAACCGTATGCCGGCGATCGTCGATCCCGCTGGCCCCGGCGGCAAGCCGATCTCGGTGTTCGAGTCCGGCGCGATCCTGCAATATCTCGGCCGCAAGACCGGCAAGCTCTATCCGGCGAACGAGCGCGACCGCGTCGAGGTCGACCAATGGCTGTTCTGGCAGATGGGCGGGCTCGGGCCGATGGCCGGGCAGGCGCATCACTTCCGCCAATACGCTCCCGAGCAGCTCGCTTACGCCATCAAGCGCTACACCGATGAATGCAATCGGCTCTATGGCGTGATGAACAAGCGGCTCAAGGATCGCGAATTCCTCGCCGGAAAATATTCGATCGCCGACATCGCCTGCGTCGGCTGGGCGAGCCGCTGGCAGCGGCAGGGGCAGGACATCGAGGAGTTTCCGCATCTCAAGCGCTGGCTCGACACCTTGCTGGCGCGCCCGGCCGTGAAACGCGGCATGAGCCTGCGTGTCGAGGAGGCAAGCAAGGTCGACATGAAAGATCCGAAGGTGCAGGCGGTGCTGTTCGGGCAGCGCGCGCGAGCGGGCTGACGCGCGCTCATCATCGACGTTGTTAGCGAGTGCTGAAAGGGGAGGGTTAGCAATCCCTCACTCTGCGGCTTCGGTCGCGACTCCGAGGCGATTTGCTGGGGATTCCGAGAATTGCCCGGACAACTCGGCGCGGGATTCACAAACGATTCATCGCGACGCTTAAACCACCATTCAAATTTTCTCCTCACTATCCGCGTGCCCATGACGCATGTCGCGTCGGGCAGCAGGGCGCGCATATCCGGGGGACGGATGCGTGCGAGATCAGGGGAGGCCAAGAATGGCTCGCATCGAGATGGACGCCGCAACGCTCGGCGTCGAGGCAGGCGTCGACACGTTTTTCGAGCTCGGCATGATGTATTCGGTCGGCCGCTCGGTTCCGGTCGACATGGTGCAGGCGCACAAATGGTTCAACATCGCGGCGACGCGCGGCAATAAGGAAGCCGTTCGCCTGCGTCGCGAAGTGGCCGAGCAGATGACCGACGCCGAAATCGGTGCGGCACAGCGTGCTGCGCGCGATTGGCTCAAGAGCCAGCCGCAAGCCGTGCAGCCGGCCGTCGAAATCCGCGCCGCAGCCTGACCACACGTCGTGCGGGCCGCTTGCGGCTCGCCGAAATTCCGGTCGCGCTTGCCATTACTTAGGGGCTCGGGCATACCGAGCCCGCGGACGGAGACGTGGCCGAGTGGCTGAAGGCGGCGGTTTGCTAAACCGTTATACGCTCCAAAGGCGTATCGAGGGTTCGAATCCCTCCGTCTCCGCCAGCGCCGCAGCAGAAGCTGAAGAGCCGTCGTCACTGCGCTTGCCGGAACCTCAATTTCGAACCCTCGATCCTGACAGCGCGCGGCGATCGCGCCATTTGCGCGTCGCCTCGCGCCAAGAACGGCCCGGCATAGCCGGGCCTATGGGTTCGAATCCCTCCGTCTCCGCCAGCGCCGCTAGCCGGAACCTCAATTTCGAACTCTCGATCCTGCCAGCGCGCGGCGATCGCGTGCGTCGGGGGCAAAAGTTACGGCAATACCTCCGCGGGCGACGGGCTTCTTCGGCGCGTTGCGAGATGGACTTTCTGCTTTGGACGGTGTGATTGGCGGGTCACCGATCCGCGAGAACGGCTCGGCCGAGCCGCGCAAGCAGGATTTTGGACAAGCACGGATTTCCGGCTAAGAAGCGTGCACTTTCGGCGCAGCCAATCTTCCGATCAGCGGTTCGAAAAGTGTTCGGCAACTCACCGGGTGCAAGCTTACAGGCCACATTGAACAGGGCCATCGCCGCGCACCAGGCCGGCGACCTCGCGAATGCCGAATTTCTCTACAAGATGGTTCTCGCGAGCGACAAGAAGCAGTTCGACGCCACGCATCTGCTTGGCGTCGTTCACGCCCAGCGCGGTCAGCTTCAAGAAGCACTTCGGCTGCTCAGCGCGGCCATCCGCATCAAGCCGAATTCACTGGATGCGCTCATCAATCTCGGTGGCGTGCAAATCGAGCTCCGCGATGACCAGCATGCCGTCACAACGCTGCGGCGCGCACTGAAGCTCGACGCACGCTCGGTCCTCGCGCACAACAATATCAGCATCGTCCTGCGGCGCGCCCGCCAGCTCGACGAGGCGCTCGTCCACAGCGAGCAGGCGATCACGCTCGATCCGAATTACGCGAACGCCTGGAACAATCGCGCCAACATCCTGTACGACCTGAAGCGTTTCGCTGATGCCGTGGCGAGCTACGATCGTGCGCTCGCGCTCGATCCCAGGATGGCCGAAGCCTATCTCGGCCGCGCCAACGTCCTTAAGGAGCTTGGTCAACTCGATCAGTCGCTCGCCGACTATGATCGGGCCCTCTCACTCAATCCGAACTCCGCGGAAGGTTGGGCAGGGCGAGCGAACGCTTGCCAATGGCTCGGCCGCATCGAGGAGGCTTTCAGATCCAATGATCGCGCGTTTACGCTGAAACCGCAGATGGAGCTGGTCGAGGGGGCCCGCTTTCGCAACAAGCTGCAAATTTGCAACTGGGAAAATTTCGAAAGCGAACAAGCTCGATTGCTGGAGGGCGCGCGCAACGGCGTGTTGGTCATGGCGCCGCACGATAGCCTGGCTTTGCAGGCGACCTCCGCCGACATCCATGCCGCGGCGCGCCTCTATACCAGTCGCGAAAATCCCCTGGCCGCCGAGCCGGTTTGGCGCGGCGAACGCTATGCCCATAAGCGCATCCGAGTTGCCTATCTCTCCGCCGACTTCCGTGAGCATCCGGTGGCCTACCTGCTCGCCGGTGTCATCGGCCGTCATGATCGCGCGCGCTTTGAATCGATCGCGATTTGTTTCACGCCGCCCGCCGAAAGCGCCATGCGGACGCGGCTGAAATCCGAATTCGAACGTTTCATCGAAGTCGATCGGCGCAGCGATCGGGAAATCGCCGAGCTGATCAAAGAGATGGAAGTCGACATCGCGGTGGATTTGATGGGGCATACGGATCATTCACGTCCGCGCGCCTTCGCGTATCGACCAGCGCCGATCCAGGTCAGTTACCTCGGCTATGCCGGCACGACGGGCGCCGACTACATCGACTACGTCCTCGCCGATCGTTTCGTCATCCCGGCAGAAGCCGAGCAGTTTTATACTGAGCGGGTGGTCTGTTTGCCCGACACGTTCATGCCGACGGACGACACGCGCAAGATCTCTGCGACCGCCGTGTCGCGGACAGAGGAGGGTCTGCCGGAGAACGGATTTGTCTTCTGCTCGTTCAGCCAGAGTCTGAAGATCACGCCTGATGCGTTCGCGATCTGGATGCGGCTATTGTCGGCGGTCGAGGGCAGCGTGCTTTGGCTTTCGCAGCTCAATCCGGCAGCAGTCGGCAATCTGCGCCGTGAGGCGGCAGCACACGGCGTGGCTCCGGAGCGCCTCGTGTTTGCACGCCATGTCGCAGCGAATGAAGGCCATCTTGCGCGGCATCGCCTCGCCGACCTGTTTCTCAACACCACGCCCTATAACGCTCACGCCAGCGCGGTTGACTCTCTCTGGGCCGGCGTGCCCATCGTCACCGATGTCGGCACCACATTTGCCAGCAGGGTCACGGCGGGCCTGCTCAACACCATGGGATTGCCTGAATTGGTGACATCTTCGTTGCGCGAATACGAACAATTGGCGCTTGGGCTCGCGCGGGACCGCGACAAGCTCACTGCCGTCCGGGCAAAGCTTGCGGCCAATCGGAAGACGTCGCCGCTCTTCTCAACCAGCCGCTATACGCGCCACCTGGAGAGCGCCTACACGCGAATGTGGGAGGCATACGAGCAAGGCCAGCCTCCGTCGAGCTTCGCAGTGGATGCGATTGCGTGACGGCTATGACGACGGATCGTCATTGCTCGGCTTTTGGACCCAGAAATTATACATGCCGACAAAGGTGCCGGGATTTTGCTCTTCGATTTTGGCCCAGCGGTCGAGGTCCGACATGCTCCAGCCGTGTGCGCGGAATTGCTGTCTGTAGGTCTCGCGGGACTCCGGTGGAAGTACCAATCCGATGAACCGGACGTTGCTTTTCGCTACCAATCCCTTGATGGCGGGCAATGTGAATCGCTGTTCCTGCACATGGAAGAGCAGGTCGCGGCAGTCGCTGATGCTGAAGAGATCATTGCCCGCCATCACCGGTGAAGAGAACAATTCCTGACGGCATCGCCGGATCCCCTCCGGCGTTGATGCAAACCCACGCTGCTCGATAAGTGCCCGCGCGGCGATGAGGCCGCGACGCGCAATCTCGCTGTAGAGTCCGACGCGCATAAGCCCGCCCGGCCGCAATAGCGAGACCAGCACATCCCACCCGGCGACAGGGTCGGCCATGTGGTGCAGGACACCGACTGAATCGATGATATCGAATGTCCGACCGATCGCTCCGAGGCGGAGAATGTCCGCTTGCGCATACTCGAGCGGCAGTTCGGCTGTTGTCTTGCGCTTGGCATAGGCCAGACTGCTGAGGCTGAGATCGACCGCCAAGATCCTGCATCCTGACAGAACCTGGGCCAGCTCGATGGGATGTGAGCCGGTTCCGCAACCGGCTACCAGCACCTCGAGCGTGCGGTTGGCCTCGATCGGATTAAATGCGGCGCTAGGACAGAGACTGCGAACGTACTCGTTGATCGAGAGTTTCGAGGTAGGTGGTGCGGCGGTGCGGACCCATCGCGGGTAGGGATTGTCCTCGTACTGCTGGCGTACGGCGATCGAGATCGGATCGTCGATCTCGGTGAGCCGCGGAATCGATGCGCGCAACTCACGTTCTTCGAGTGGCTCGCGGATTTGCTGTCGCAGTAACTCGACAGTCGGAGCTGGCCAATGTCTGCTGAGGAGTCGCTCAGCGCCGGCGATGGAATTGAGGGGGACGTACATCGCGAGCGCAACCACGGCCGATGGGGCAATTGGCGCGCCAGCATCAAGTGCGGCGGTGATCTTCGTGGCGAGAAGGTCAACCTGTGCCGCCTCTTCGTCGGTTTGGGCGAAGACGTATTCGTTGATGAAACATTGCTGCGCCAGCGCGCCATAGAAACCGAGTTCCGGACTGGCAGCGGTGGCGGCGCCCTCTGCAAGTCGTGCCAACGCGTCGCGCCGCACAAGCGTCAGGAATCTTTCGAGACCGATGTCTCGAACCGTCATCGACGTCAGAACCGCGTGCAGAAACGGATCGTCCGTGATGATGTCCGTGTCTTCGCCGAGCAATTCGGTGTCCACGAGCGGCTTCGGCCATGCCCGGGCAGCGCGTTCAATCGCCAGTGCAAGCGTCGGATTCGCTTTGCCCAGGATTCCGGAGATATTCGAGAATTCGCGGCCGGCCTCGGGCGCGATCTCGATCAGCTCCGCGAACATCCGCGATGCCTCCTTGCGCTTGCCTTGTGCGAGCAGCACCGAGGCAAGCCCGTTGCATGCGTGCGCATGTGTCGGCTCGATCGCGCGAACGCGCTTGTAGAGCCGCGCTGCTTCTTCGAGGTTTTGCTCCTGCAGGCTGCCGGCGGCGCGCAGGAGCAGCTCCGAGACCGTTGTCTCCGTGGCGCGCGTTTCGGAGCGTGTTCCAGCGGAGCGGCGTTGCTTTCGATTCATCGGATGATTCTCGCTTCCTGTCGCAACGCCGTTTTCTCTCTTCGCAAGCTTCGTATGCCGCCCTGCGCGTCAGGGAAACCCGTCTATTTTGCCGTCGCGACTCGGAAAGAGACGCCGGCAGGGAGTTGCAAGCGCGAAGACCGGAGCTTTGCCATACCCTGGTAGTAAACCGGGCATTAACATGTCGAGATTGGGCGCCAGGGGGCGTTGTCATCATCGCGTGCGACAGGCCGCGTTATCGCTGCAATCGTCTGAAAAGAAATGAGAAAACAAGGCTGCCGTGGGGTCGCGCCCGGCCGCTTTTTAGCGCGTGTTCTTTGGGCAACACACCGCCAAAAACGGCCGAAAGTGGCTGTGGGTAGGGCGCTTCTTCATTGCTTGCAGGGGCTCAGCAGATAATCTGGCAATGCGACGGAGGGGGGCATCCCCAGGTCGCGCTGTCCGTTTGAGGATCGCACCAAGTAAGGCCCGGTGTTGGGAATTTCGAGGTGGGTGAGGCAGTCGGGTAGCGGGGAGCATGGGGAAGTTCCAAAGGTGCCGGTCGCACTGGGCGGATACGGAACCCTCTCACGAAGAAACAATGTTTGGAGGTTCAAGATGAAGATGGTGAAAAGCCTTCTCCTTGGCTCCGCAGCGGGTCTCGTTGCGATGGCTGGGGCTCAGGCCGCCGATCTTCCCGTAAAGGCCAAGCCGGTCCAGTACGTGAAGATTTGTAGCCTGTACGGGGCGGGGTTCTTCTACATCCCCGGCTCGGATACGTGCTTGAAGATCGGTGGCTATGTCCGCACGGAAGGCGGCTATGGCAACGCGCTGGGTAGCGTGACCACTGGTCCGATC
>DASRGN010000016.1:0-88360 GCA_035651015.1 Pseudolabrys sp.
AGTCGGCGTCCTGCCGCGCGCGCACGGCTCGGCGCTGTTCACCCGCGGCGAAACCCAGGCGCTGGTGGTCACCACGCTCGGCACCGGCGAGGACGAGCAGTGGATCGACGCGCTGCAGGGCACCTACAAGGAATCCTTCCTGCTGCATTACAACTTCCCGCCGTTCTCGGTCGGCGAGACCGGCCGTATCGGTTCGCCGGGCCGTCGCGAGATCGGCCATGGCAAGCTCGCCTGGCGCGCCATCCATCCGATGCTGCCGGAGAAGACCGAATTCCCGTACACCATCCGCGTGGTCTCGGAGATCACCGAGTCGAACGGCTCGTCCTCGATGGCGACCGTATGCGGTTCCTCGCTCGCACTGATGGACGCGGGCGTGCCGCTGAAGCGGCCGACCGCTGGCATCGCCATGGGCCTGATTTTGGAGGACAAGCGCTATGCGGTGCTGTCCGACATTCTCGGCGACGAGGACCATCTCGGCGACATGGACTTCAAGGTGGCCGGCACCGAGGAGGCATCACCGCGCTCCAGATGGACATCAAGATCGCCGGCATCACCGAAGAGATCATGCAGGTTGCGCTCAACCAAGCCAAGGGCGGGCGCATGCACATCCTCGGCGAGATGGGCAAGGCGATCAACACCGCCCGCGCCGAGCTCGGCGAGCATGCTCCGCGCATTGAGACCTTCAAGATCCCCACCGACAAGATCCGCGAAGTGATCGGCACCGGCGGCAAGGTGATCCGCGAGATCGTCGAGAAGACCGGCGCCAAGATCAACATCGAGGACGATGGTTCGGTGAAGGTCGCCTCCGCCAACGGCGACTCGATCAAGGCGGCGATCAACTGGATCAAGTCAATCGCCTCCGATCCGGAAGTCGGCCACATCTACGAAGGCACGGTCGTCAAGGTGATGGACTTCGGCGCCTTCGTGAACTTCTTCGGCGCCAAGGACGGCCTGGTGCATATCAGCCAGCTCGCGGCGCGCCGCGTGCAGAAGACCTCCGACGTCGTCAAGGAAGGCGACAAGGTGAAGGTGAAGCTCCTCGGCATGGACGAGCGCGGCAAAGTGCGCCTGTCGATGAAGGCTGTCGATCAGACGACCGGCGAGGACCTCGAAGCCAAGCAGAAGGCCGAAGGCGGCGAGCCGCAGCATGCCGCTGGCGGCGGCGCCGAATAAGCCGGTCGCTCACTGCCGAAATGAACGAAGGGCGGCCGCGAGGCCGCCCTTTTTCTTTTCGCTATGCGCATCGCGCAACCACGTCACGGATCGTCGCGCCGAGCGCGATGAAATCCTGCTTGCGCGCTGACGTTTGCCGCCAGGCGAGCCCAACGCTGCGGCCCGGCTCTGGATCACGGAACCGCAGCATCTTCACGCGCCGCTCGCGGGCTTCGACATCGGCCGCAATCTGCGGCACCAGTGTCACGCCGTAACCATTGGCCACCATCTGCATCACCGTCGCGAGACTGGTGGCCCCGAGTCCGGCCGGCGCATCACCGCGCGTCGCGCAGAAAGCGAGCGCCTGGTCGCGCAGGCAGTGGCCTTCCTCCAGCAGGATCAGGCGCCGCTGATCCACGTCGCGGATGCCGACGCGTGCCGCACCCGAGAGCGGATCGTCGTGCGGGACCGCGAGCAGAAAACGGTCGTCGAACAGCGGCAGCGTCTCCACGTCGGCGCCTTCGACCGGCAGCGCCAACATGATCGCATCGAGCACACCGCTTGCGAGCTCCTCGGCGAGCGTGCGCGTCTGCGTCTCGCGCACCTCGAGCCGCAGCCGCGGATACGCTGCCTGCAGCCGCGGCAGCACCGGCGGCAGCACATAGGGCGCCAGCGTCGGGATGATCCCAAGGCGCAGGGTTCCCGCAAGCACATCGCGATGCGAGGCGAATTCGATGAGGTCGCGCGTCGCGGCGAGAATGCGATCGGCGCGCGCAGCGACCTCCGCGCCGGTGTCGGTGAGGATGATCTCGCCGGGACGGCGCTCGACGAGCGTGGCGCCGAGCTCGCGCTCGAGCTCGCGGATCTGCATGGAGAGCGCCGGCTGCGTGACGGCGCAATCCTCAGCCGCGCGGCCGAAATGCCGGTAGCGGGCGAGCGAGCTCAGGTAACGCAGCTGACGCAAGGTGATCACGCCGATAAGCTAGTCTTATCGAGGAGCCCAGACAATACGATTAGACCTGATGCAGAAAACAGGAGAAGGTCGCGGCCAATCCAAAGCCTCCAAACGAACGCGAGAGGAACCTGCCGATGGATGACAAAACCAAAACCGCCACGGGCCAGTGCCCGGTTGTGCACACGCACTTCGCCAATCGCGACTGGTGGCCGAAGCAGCTTGATGTCTCGGTCCTGCATCGGAATTCCAACTTGTCGGATCCGATGGGCAAGGACTTCGACTACGCGAAGGAGTTCAGGACCCTCGACCTGAAAGCCGTCGTGAAGGACCTGCGCGCGGTGATGACGAAGTCGCAGGACTGGTGGCCGGCGGACTTCGGCCATTACGGCGGACTGATGATCCGCATGGCCTGGCACAGCGCGGGCACCTATCGCATCACCGATGGCCGCGGCGGCGCCGGCGCCGGCCAGCAGCGTTTCGCGCCGCTCAACAGCTGGCCGGACAACGCCAACCTCGACAAGGCGCGGCGCCTGCTGTGGCCCATCAAGCAGAAATACGGACGGAAAATCTCCTGGGCCGACCTGATGGTCCTCGCAGGCAACGTCGCCATGGAGTCGATGGGCTTTAAGACCTTCGGCTTCGGCGGCGGCCGTGCCGATGTGTGGGAGCCCGAGGAACTGTACTGGGGCCCCGAGGGCACGTGGCTCGGGGACGAACGCTATAGCGGCGAGCGCCAGCTCGCGGAGCCGCTCGGCGCCGTGCAGATGGGCCTCATCTACGTCAATCCGGAAGGACCGAACGGCAATCCGGACCCGGTGAAGGCGGCGAAAGACATCCGCGAAACGTTCTTCCGCATGGCGATGAACGACGAAGAGACCGTCGCACTCATCGCCGGCGGACATACGTTCGGCAAGACCCACGGCGCCGGCGATCCCTCGCTCGTCGGACCGGAGCCGGAAGGTGCACGTCTCGAGGATCAGGGCCTCGGCTGGAAAAGCAAGCACGGCACCGGTGTTGGCGCTGATGCCATCACCGGCGGCCCGGAGGTCACCTGGTCGCAAACGCCGACGAAATGGAGCAACCACTTCTTCAAGAACCTGTTCGAGAACGAGTGGGAGCTGACCAAGAGCCCCGCCGGCGCGCAGCAATGGAAGGCCAAAGGCGCCGCGGCGACCATTCCGGACGCCCACGATCCGTCGAAGAAGCACGTGCCCATGATGCTGACGACGGATCTCTCGCTGCGCATGGACCCGGCCTACGAGAAAATCTCGCGCCGCTTCTACGAGCATCCGGACGAGTTCGCGGATGCCTTCGCTCGCGCCTGGTTCAAGCTCACGCACCGCGACATGGGCCCCCGTGCGCGCTATCTCGGCCCGCTGGTGCCGAAGGAAATCCTGATCTGGCAGGATCCGATCCCGCGCGTCGATCGCAAGCTGATCAATGACAAGGATGCCGCGGCCCTCAAGCAGAAAATCCTCGCGAGCGGTCTGTCAGTGCCCCAGCTGGTTTCGACGGCCTGGGCATCGGCCTCGACCTTCCGCGGCTCGGACAAGCGCGGGGGCGCGAACGGCGCGCGCATTCGCCTGAGCCCGCAGAAGGATTGGGAGGTGAACAATCCGGCTGAACTCGCGAAGGTGCTCAACAAGCTCGAGACGATCCAGAAGGCCTTCAACGCCAAAGCGAAAGGCGGCAAGAAGGTTTCCCTGGCCGACCTGATCGTGCTCGCCGGCAATGCGGGTATCGAGAAGGCCGCGAAGGCAGGCGGCGTTACCGTGAAGGTCCCGTTCACGCCGGGACGCATGGACGCCTCGCAGGAGCAGACCGATGTCGATTCGTTCGCTCCGCTCGAGCCGCGAGCCGACGGTTTCCGCAACTATGTCGGTAGCAAGCGACAGTACATGGCGCCCGAGGAGGCGCTGGTTGACCGGGCACAGCTGCTGCGGCTGACGGGGCCGGAGATGACCGTGCTCGTCGGCGGGCTGCGTGTCCTCGGCGCCAATGCCGGGCTGTCGAAGCACGGCGTCTTCACCAAGAAGCCTGGGACGCTGACCAACGACTTCTTCGTCAACCTGCTCGACATGGCCACCGAGTGGCAGGCGTCAAAGGACGGCATCTATGAAGGTCGCGATCGCAAGACCAAGGCCGCGAAGTGGACCGGCACCCGCGTCGACCTGATCTTCGGCTCGCACTCGCAATTGCGCGCGTTTGCTGAAGTCTATGCGACCGCGGACGCCAAGGAGAAGTTCGTGAAGGACTTCGTCGCCGCCTGGACCAAGGTGATGAACCTCGACCGCTTCGATGTCGCTGCCCGACACTAAGCGGGAGACCACACCACGAATGCAGACGGCCGGGAGCTTTCCCGGCCGTTTTGCTTCGCCGTGCTGCAGCTGCTACTGCGCCGCGTCCTTGGCTTCCGCGTCGGCTTTCAACGCGTCCGGATGCGGCATGGCGATGACGTTGTAGCCGGAATCGACGAAATGGATCTCGCCGGTGACGCCAGTCGAGAGATCCGAAAGCAGATAAAGCCCCGCCCCGCCCAGCTCCTCCAGCGTCACGCCGCGGCCAAGCGGCGAATATTTCTGCTGGAAAGCGAACATGTAACGCGCATCGGTGATGCCGGCGCCCGCCAGCGTGCGGATCGGGCCCGCCGAGATCGCGTTTACGCGGATGCGCTGCTGTCCGTAGTCGACGGCAAGATAGCGCACCGAAGCCTCGAGCGCCGCCTTGGCGAGCCCCATGGTGTTGTAGTTGGGCATGGCACGATCGCCGCCATTATAGGTCAACGTGAGCATCGAGCCGCCATTGGGCATCAAGGCCGCAGCGCGCTTGGCGCATTCGGTGAAGGAGAAGCAGGAGATCACCATGGTGCGCACGAAATTCTCGCGCGTGGTTTCGGCAAAGCGGCCGCGCAGCTCGTTCTTGTCGGAGAAGCCAATGGCGTGCACCAGGAAGTCGAGCGTGCCCCATTGCTTCTTGATCTCGGCGAAGACGCTATCGACGGAAGCGACGTCCTCGACGTCGCAGGGCATGAGAAATTCGGACCCGACCGACTGCGCCAGCGGCTTCACGCGCTTGGCCAGCGCTTCGCCCTGATAGGTGAAGGCCAGCTTGGCACCATGATGCGCCAAGGCCTGCGAGATTCCCCAGGCGATGGAGTGATCGTTGGCCACTCCCATGATCAGTCCGCGTTTGCCTTCCATCAGTCCCGGCATGATCTTCCTCTTGGCAACTGCAGGGGATCATCACCCGCGCGGGCGGGCGATCCAGCAACCTCAAGTTATCGGTTATGCATCCAGCCGCTTGAGCACGATGGATGCATTCGTGCCGCCAAAGCCGAACGAGTTGGACAGCACGCAACCGAGCGTCACATTGTCGCGACGCTCGCGCACGATCGGCATGTCGGCGAATTCCGGATCGAGGTTCTCGATATTCGCGCTCTCGCAGATGAAGCCGTTCTGCATCATCAGCAGCGAATAGATCGCCTCCTGCACACCGGCGGCACCGAGCGAATGGCCGGTGAGCGACTTGGTCGCCGAGATCGGCGGGCACTTGGCGCCGAACACTTTGCGGATCGCCTCGATCTCCTTGGCATCGCCGACCGGCGTCGCGGTGGCATGCGGATTGATGTAGTCGACCGGCACCTTCACCGTGGAGAGCGCCATCTTCATACAGCGCTCCGCGCCTTCGCCTGACGGCGCCACCATGTCGTGGCCGTCGGAGGTGGCGCCATAGCCGGCCACTTCGGCGTAGATCTTGGCGCCGCGCGCCTTGGCGTGTTCGAGCTCCTCGAGCACCAGCACGCCGGCACCGCCGGCGATGACGAAGCCGTCACGATCCTTGTCGTAGGCGCGCGAGGCTTTCTGCGGCGTGTCGTTGAACTTCGACGACATCGCGCCCATGGCGTCGAACAGCACCGACATCGTCCAGTCGAGGTCTTCGCAGCCGCCGGCGAACACCATCTCCTGCTTGCCCCATTGGATCGTCTCATAGGCATTGCCGATGCAGTGGTTGGAGGTCGCGCAAGCCGACGAGATCGAGTAGTTCACGCCCTTGATCTTGAACCAGGTGGCAAGCGTCGCCGAGGCGGTCGAGGACATCGCCTTCGGCACGGCGAACGGACCGACACGCTTCGGGCCTTTGCTGCGCGCGATGTCGGCGGAATCGACGATGGCGCGCGCGGACGGACCGCCCGAGCCCATGATGATTCCCGTGCGCTCGTTGGAGACGTCGGTGTCGCTGAGGCCTGCATCGCGGATCGCCTGCTCCATGGCGACGTGGTTCCAGGCACCACCTTCGCCGAGAAAGCGCATCGCGCGGCGATCAACGACTTCCGCCGGATCAAGGGCCGGCGCGCCGTGCACCTGACAGCGGAATCCCATCTCGGCATATTTGTCGGCGCGCACGATGCCGGACTTGGCTTCGCGCAAGCTCGCCAAAACTTCCTGGGTGTTGTTGCCGATGGACGAGACGATGCCCATCCCGGTGACTACGACCCGCCTCATGGACGCCTCACTATTCTCATGACCCGGCCCCTCCCGGGATCGGGGAACACATGGACCGGTGGGGAAAAACCCGCAAGTCCCCCGCCATGGAGGCGGGGTGACCGTTAGCTGCCGCTCGGCTGCAGCATCGCTGTATCGCGGAACAAGCCGACTTTGAGATCGCTGGCGCGATAGATCAAGTTGCCGTCAGCAGAGAGCCACCCGTCGGCAATGCCGAGCACGAGCTTCGAGCGCATCACGCGCTTGAGCTCGAGGCCGTAGATCACCTTTTTGACGTTGGGCAGCACCTGGCCGCTGAACTTGAGCTCACCGAGGCCGAGTGCGCGGCCCTTACCGGGCGCGCCGAGCCAGCCGAGGAAGAAGCCGAGCAACTGCCAGAGCGCATCGAGACCGAGGCATCCCGGCATCACCGGGTCGCCCTTGAAGTGGCAAAGGAAGAACCAGAGGTCGGGCTTGATATCGAGCTCGGCGCGGATCAGCCCTTTGCCGTGCTCGCCGCCCTCCTCGCTGATCTGGGAAATGCGGTCGAACATCAGCATTGGCGGCAAGGGCAATTGCGCATTGCCGGCGCCGAAGAGCTCGCCGCGGGCGCAGGCGAGCAGGTCCTCGTAGCCGAAACTGCTGCGCCGGCTCGCCGTGGTATCCCCGGCCTGCGGACTTGCTTGAGTTCCCATGGGCTTTTCCTAACACAGGGCCCTGTCCGATCAAAGATCGGCGGGGGCGCGGTTTATTCCCCGATCGGGCTGATTTCTCATGCTCAGAGCGCAACTTAGCGTGGCAACTTTGCCGCTGCGAACCAGTTGCATCTGCGCAATCGCCTCGTATATGTTGCAAATGAAACCGGTCCCCGACTTCCAGGGTTCGGCGTTTATCTATGCTCAGGCAGCCGCAGACGTGAACAACACGCGTACCATGGTGTATTCGGCGATGGCACGGCCCGCGCCGCGCGCGCAGGCGAGCCAACGTTCCGATCTCACCGGCTGCCCGTGGCACGACGTGAAATCGATGCTGCGCCAGGTCGGACTGCGGCCCACGCGTCAGCGCATGGCGCTCGGCTGGATCCTGTTCGCCAAAGGCGACCGCCACCTCACCGCGGAAATGCTTTACGAAGAGGCGACGCGCGCCAAGGTGCCGGTGTCGTTGGCGACGATCTACAACACGCTGCACCAGTTCACCGAGGTCGGGTTGCTGCGCCAGGTCGCGGTCGACGGCTCGAAAGCTTATTTCGACACCAACGTTTCCGACCACCACCACTTCTTCGTCGAAGGACAGAACGAGCTGCTCGACATTCCGGGCGCCGAGGTTCTCGTCGACAAATCGCCGACACCGCCGGAAGGCTACGAGATCGCGCGTATCGACGTGGTCGTGCGGCTCAAGCGCAAAGATTAGCGCAACCGTCTAATCCACCTTCTCGTTCGGATAGGCGCCCCACAGGCGCTCCTGCCGAATCCATCCGTCGAATTCTTTGCCGACAAGATGGCACCACTCGCCGTCGCAGGACTTGAGCGTGCCGAGCACGCCGGACTGCAGCTTGGCGACGACATTCGCCGTGAGATCGGCGCGCGCATAGAGCGGCACCAGCTCATCCTTCACGCGCGGCACCACGACCGCCATGCGCCGGCCCGACAGCAGCGAGTGGTAGACCCAGCCTTCGGCACCCTCCCAGTCGCGGATGCGACGCCAGTTCTCGAATTCGGCGGTGATCTCGACCGGCATGCCGGCGCGCGTATAGACCCAGCGCACGTCCTGGTCCTTGCCGGGACCGCCGCGCACGGTAACCCGGTCGGATTTGAGACTGACGAAGCGCGGGATCGGCAGGCCACTGGCGCCGGTCGGTCCCTCGCCGGCCGCATGGGCAGTCGCGCCCAAACCGAAAAGGAGGGCGGCCAGCCCCGCCAGGATGACGGCGGCCCGGAAGCTTTGTCTTGTCACGGCCATCTGATAGAGAGAACCAGCAACCCACCACGCCGGAATTGAGGCGATTGAGGCGAAGAGTGTCCGCGAGCAGGGTTAAAAATGCCTAAGGGAAAGAAGCCCTTGGTGGTGGTGACGCGCAAGCTGCCGGACAGTGTCGAGCTGCGCATGCGCGAGCTGTTCGAGGTGCGTTTCAACACCGACGACAAGCCGATGAGCCAGGCGGAGCTCGCCGAGGCGGTGAAGACCGCCGACGTGCTGGTGCCGACGGTCACCGACCGCATCGATTCCGGCGTGCTCAGCAAGGCCGGCGACAAGCTCAAGCTGATCGCCCAGTTCGGCAATGGCGTCGACAACATCGACGTCGCCACCGCGGTTCAGCGCGGCATCACGGTCACCAACACGCCGGGCGTGCTCACCGAAGACACCGCCGACATGACCATGGCGCTGATCCTCGCGGTGCCACGGCGGCTCGCCGAGGGCGCCGAGGTGCTGACCAGCGACAAGGATTGGTCGGGATGGACACCGACCTGGATGCTCGGCAAGCGCATCTGGGGCAAGCGGCTCGGCATCATCGGCATGGGCCGCATCGGCCAGGCCGTGGCGCGCCGGGCCCGCGCCTTCGGTCTGCAGATCCACTATCACAACCGCCGCCGGCTTCCGACGCGCGTCGAGGAAGAGCTCGATGCCAATTACTGGGAGAGCCTCGATCAGATGCTCGCCCGCATGGACATCATCTCGGTGAATTGTCCACACACGCCGGCGACCTATCACCTGCTCTCGGCCCGGCGGCTCAAGCTGGTCCGTTCGGAGGCCTATATTGTCAACACGGCGCGCGGCGAGGTCATCGACGAGAACGCGCTGGCGCGGTTGATCGAAAGCGGCGAGATCGCGGGCGCCGGGCTCGACGTGTTCGAGCATGAGCCCGCCGTCAATCCGAAGCTCGTCAAGCTCGCGCGCACCGGCAAAGTGGTGCTGCTACCGCATATGGGTTCGGCCACGCTCGAAGGCCGCGTCGACATGGGCGAGAAGGTGATCATCAACATCCGCACTTTCATGGACGGCCATCGCCCGCCCGACCGCGTGCTTCCCTCGATGCTCTAACCTGGAATGCGTCCTCGCATGCGCGCCGCCTCTGCCCTGAGCGTCAGCGTTCTCGTGCTTATGTCGATCAGCGTGGCGCAGGCGGCCACCAAGCCGGACGCAAAGAAGCCTGCGTCAGGCCCTGCACCGACAATCAATAAGCTCTCCCCTGACGCCATTAAGACCACGTTCTTCACCGGAACGCCGTTCACGGCGTCAACGCCGGCTGGCGTGAAATTCAAGATGGTGTTCACGCCCGACGGTAAGGCGACGCGCGAGCCGCTCGGCAAATCCGGCGCCAAGGGCGAAGGCTCCTGGACGCTCGACAAGCGCGGCTTCTGCACCAGCTGGACCGGCAGCAAGGCGAACTGCTACTCGCTCGTCGCCAATGGCGAGAACAAATGGTCGGTGATGAACGGCCCGGCGCTGTTGGGAATCTGGAGCAAGTGACGCGGAGCATCGCGCTACTTATGTGACGACAAATCCCTGATCGTCGGATTTTTGCCCGACAGCGGATTGTTCTCGTCCCAGCGATAGTCGAGCGTCTCAAAGCGCATCGCACGCGCATCGATCATCAGCAGTCGTCCGACGAGGCCATCGCCGAAGCCGACGATCTCGCGGATCACCTCCAGCGCCATCATCGAGCCGAGCACGCCGGTGAGTGCGCCGAGGATACCGGCCTCCGCGCAGGCCGGCACCGTCCCGGCCGGCGGCGGCTCGGGAAACAGGCAGCGATAGGTCGGATTGGGTGAGCCGTCGGCGCACCGTTCATGCGCACGGATCGTCGTCAGCGTTCCGTCAAAAGTGCCGACCGCGGCGGTGACGAGCGGCTTCTTCGCGAAGTAGCTGGCATCCGACACAAGGTAACGCGTCGCGAAATTGTCCGAGCCATCGGCGACGAGATCGTAGTCGCGAATGAGGTCGAGCGCGTTATCGGCGGTGAGACGAAACGCGTGGGTGTCGATGGTCACATGCGGATTGAGCCGGCGGATTGCATGAGCCGCACTCTCGACCTTCGGCGCCCCGATATCGGGCGTCCCATGGATCACCTGGCGCTGCAGATTGGACAGCGACACGGCGTCATCATCGATGACCCCGAGGCGCCCGACCCCAGCCGCCGCCAGATAGAGCAGGACCGGCGCGCCGAGACCCCCGGCTCCGATCACCAGCACCCGGGCCCGCTTCAGCGCGGCCTGACCCGGCCCGCCGACCTCGCGCAGCACGATATGGCGTGCGTAACGCTCCAATTCGTCCACGGAAAGTGGGGTATCGAGCATGAAAACCCTGTGACCTTTGCGCATCACGCGCGGCGGAAAGCTGTGGGTCAAGGCCCCGAGGGCTGTCCGCGCGGCGGTCCCGGGCTAATCTGCCCGTCAGATATGGTTAGTCGGGCGTAAATGCATGCGTTATGGCCTCCTCTGCCTCATTCTCGCTGCCGGGCTCGTCCCCGCCCAGGCGCAGGATGCTGACGCCCCGGCCACGCCCAAAGCCAGGCCCGCCGCCGCCAAGGCGGTGAAGCCGCCGGCGGCCAAGCTGCCGGCGGCCAAGCCGGTCCTCGCCTCAGCGAGCAAGGAGCTGCCGAAGATCGAGACCACCGGTGCACTCAGTCAGAGCACCACGGGGCTGTCGGTGGCTGAGCGCGGCGCCATCCAGGCAGCGCTCGCCTGGTCGGGCGACTACACCGGCGCCGCCAGCAATGGCGACGATCCCTTCGTCGCCGCGATCAAGACCTTCCAGAAGCGCTCGAATGCCAAAGTGACCGGCGAACTCTCGGCGCAGGAACGCGCGACGCTGCTCGCCGCAGCGGCGCGGCACGAAGAAGAATTCGGCTGGCGCGTCATCGATGACGCTGCGACCGGCGCACGCATCGGTGTGCCGACCAAGAAGCTTCCGATCGTGACCGAGCAGCGCAACGGCACACGCTGGACCGCACGGCACGGCGACCTGATCCTGGAAAGCTTCCGTACCCAGAATCCGGACATCACGCTGACCTCGTTGTTCGAGCGACAGAAGAAGGAGCCGGCCGGGCGCAAGATCGAATACAGCCTGCTGCGCGGCGACAGCTTCTTCATCAGCGGCATGCAGGGTCTGAAGAAGTTCGCGGTGCGTGCCTTCGCCAAGGACGGCGAGCTGCGCGGGTTCACCGTGCTGTTCGACCAGGCCATGGAAGGCGTCGTCGCACCGGTGACGACGGCGATCGCCAGCACCTATGTGGCATTTCCGCCGCCGAGCATGATGCTCGCCGCCGCGACGCCAAAGCGTGTCGAGTACACGACCGGCGTCGTGGTCAGCGCCAACGGCTACATGCTGGCCGGGCGCCACGCGACCGAAGGCTGCAATGTGATCGTCGCCGCAAGCCTCGGACCGGCCGAACGCATTGCCGAAGACAAGAACGCAGATCTCGCTCTATTACGCGTCTATGGCGCGCGTAACCTCACCGCGCTGCCGCTCGCCGGCGAGGCAGCGTCATCGGGCGACGTGAGCGTGATCGGCGTACCCGATCCGCAGAATGGCGACAGCACGCCGACTGCAATCAATGCCAAGCTGAGCATCGGCGGCATGACGGCGACACTGCAGCCGGTGCCGGGCCTTCCTGGAGCCGCCGTGGTCGATCGCGAGGGACGTTTCGCCGGTCTCGTCGGCACGCAGAATTCCGTTGTGGCGAGCGTCACGGCAAGCGTGCCGCAGCCGGGGGTGATCACGAGTCAGGCGGTCAAGGCGTTTCTCGGCAACAACGGCGTGGCGCTCGCCAGCGGCAAAAGCAGCATCGAGACCGCCAAATCCGCCGCGGTGCGGATCATCTGCGTGCGAAAGTAAGCCGCGCTTATTTGTGCTTGAAGTTCGCCGGCCGTTTCTCGACGAACGCCGCCATGCCTTCCTTCTGATCCTGCGTCGCAAACAGCGAATGGAAGACGCGGCGTTCGAAGCGCACGCCTTCGGCCAACGAGCTTTCGAAGGCGCGGTTGACGGCCTCCTTGGCCAGCAGCACCGACGGCAATGACATCGACGCGATGGTCTCGGCAATCTTCACGGCTTCGCTCATCAGGTCCGCGAGCGGCACCACACGGGCGACGAGTCCGGAGCGCTCCGCCTCCGCCGCATCCATCATGCGGCCTGTGAGCACGAGGTCCATCGCCTTGGCTTTGCCGACGGCGCGGGTGAGCCGCTGCGTGCCGCCGATGCCGGGAATGACGCCGAGCTTGATCTCCGGCTGCCCGAATTTCGCATTATCCGCGGCGATGATCAGATCGCATTGCATGGCGATCTCGCAGCCGCCGCCGAGCGCGAAGCCGGCGACCGCGGCGATGATCGGCTTGCGCGCCTGCGCCGGCGCGTCCCAGCTGCCGGCGAAGTCGCCGAGCAGCACGTCGTTGTAGGATTTGTCCGCCATCTCCTTGATGTCGGCGCCGGCGGCGAACGCTTTCTCCGACCCGGTGATGATCGTGCAGCCGATATTGGCATCGGCTTCGAAAGCGGCGACGGCTTTGCCCAGCTCCGCAATCAGCGCGGCGTTGAGCGCATTGAGCGCCTGCGGCCGATTGAGGCGAATGATGCCGACGCGGCCCTTGGTTTCAATGACAATGTTTTGGTAGCTCATGGATTGCCTTCGGTCCTCTTGCATTAATCAAGTCTGGCGCCCGAGCGCTGGATGACGTCCGCCCACTTTGCCGAATCCTTGGCGATCGTCGCGGCGAACTCCTCCGGGCTGCCGCCGGCGGGCTCGTCGCCGATCAACGCGAATTTCGCGGTGAAGATCTCCGAGTGGATCGCCTTGTTGATCGCGGCGTTAAGCTTGTCGACGATCGGCCGCGGCACGCCCGCCGGCGCGATGACGCCCGACCAGGTGCTCGCCTCGTAGCCGGGAACGCCGGCCTCGGCAATCGTCGGCAGATCAGGGAAGCTCGGCGAGCGCTTGGCGCCGCTCACCGCCAGCGGCCGCACCGTGCCGGCGCGCGCGAACGGCGCGATCGATTGCAGGCTCTCAAACATCACCTGCACGCGGCCTGCGATCAGGTCCTGGATCGCCGGCGCGCCGCCTTTGTACGGCACATGCACGATCTCGGTACCGGTCATGAACTTGAACAGCTCACCGCCGACATGCCCGGGTGAGCCGGTGCTCGACGACGCGTTCGAGAGTTTACCCGGGTTCTTCTTCGCGTAGTCGATCAGCTCCTGCACTGACTTGAACGGCACCGTGGGCGACACCGCGAGCAGCAGATGCCCGCGGGCGACGAGCGCGATCGGCTGGAAGTCGCGCTCGATATTGTAGGGAAGCTTCGCCACCATATGGCGGGTGATGGCGAGGGCGCCGATCGGTCCCATGCATAGCGTGTAACCGTCGGGCGCCGACTTCGCCGTGAGATCGAGGCCGACCGTCAGCGCACCGCCCGGCCGGTCGTCGACGACGACCTGTTGATTGAGCTCCTTGCCCATCTCCGCGGCGAGGATTCGCGCCAGCGTATCGGTAGCGCTGCCCGCGGCCTGTGGCACGATCAGCCGGATCGGATGATCGGGATATTCAGCGGCGGCCGGCGCGGCGGCGAGACAGGCCAGTGCGATGAGAAGAAATCGAAGGCGGCCCATGTCGATTCCCGATGCTCTTCGGATGATACACGAAGGCTAGCAGAAGCGCCGGTCGCTCGTCACTTCTGGCAGCTCGGGCAGTAAAAGGTCGAGCGGCCGTTCTGCACGATGCGTTTCACCGTGCCGCTGCAGCCCGGCGTTAAGCACGGCTGACCTTCGCGGTCATAGACCTGGAAATTGTGCTGAAACATGCCGAGCTCGCCGTCGGTCTGGCGATGATCGCGTAGCGACGAACCGCCCGCGGCAATCGCGTCGTTGAGCACGGCCTTGATCGCGTCGACCAGCGCCTGCGCGCGCGCGTTCGGCGCACCCTTACGATCGTCGATGGTCGAGGCGAGCCGCTTCGGCGACAGACGCGCGCGATAGAGCGCCTCGCAGACATAGATATTGCCGAGCCCCGCCACCACGCGTTGGTCGCTCAACGCCGCCTTGAGCGAGGTCTTCTTGCCGGCACAGGCGGCGGCTAGCGTCTGCGCATCGAAGGAATTGGCGAGCGGCTCCGGACCCATCGCGCGCATCAGCGGATGCGCGTCGAGCTTCGCGCGCGGCGTCATCTTCATGAAACCGAAGCGGCGCGGATCGTTGTAGGTGACCACCGCGCCGTTCGACATGTGAAACACCACATGGTCGTGCGCGAGATGCTCGGACTTCGCATGATAGTAGCCGCCGGGCTTGTTGCCGCCGCCGTCGATGAACACGCGGAACGAGCCGGACATGCCGAGGTGCATCATCAGCACGTCGCCGGAGGAGAGATCGAGCAGCAGATATTTGCCGCGGCGGCCGAGGCCCTCCACCTTTTGGCCTTCAAGCACCTTGGCGAAGTTCTTCGGCAGCGGCCAGCGCAGGTCCTTGCGCCGCGCCTCCACCTTGCGGAAACGCGCGCCGTCCATGGCCGGCTCCAGCCCGCGGCGAACGGTTTCGACTTCGGGAAGTTCAGGCATTAACGACCGCATCCCAGTAGCAGAAAGCCCCTCATAGCGCCCCTGGAACAGTCGCGCTATGGTCCTGCCCGGAAAGGATTATTGAGCATGGCGCAAGCCGGCAAAAGCACGCATTTCGGCTACCGGGACGTGCCCCTCGAGGACAAGCAGGGGCTGGTCGACGACGTCTTCCGCTCGGTGGCGGGACGCTACGATCTGATGAATGACCTGATGTCCGGCGGGTTGCACCGGGCCTGGAAAGACGCGCTCGTCGCCGCGGTCAATGCCCCGCGGGGGAGCCGTCCCTTCGCGCTGCTCGACGTCGCCGGAGGCACCGGCGACGTGGCGCGCAAGGTCGTGGACGCGGGCGGCGACGGCACGCGCGCGACCGTCGTCGACATCAACACCGAGATGCTTGCAGTCGGCCGCGAGCGCATGGCCAAGCGCGGCGATCAAGACGCCATTGCGTTCCGCGAAGGCAATGCCGAGGCGTTGCCTTTCGCAGATCGCAGCTTCGATGCGGTCACTATCGCCTTCGGCATCCGCAACGTGCCGCGCATCGACCTGGCGCTGAAGGAAGCCTATCGCGTGCTCAAGATCGGCGGGCGTTTTCTCTGCCTCGAGTTCTCCAGCGTCGACGTTCCCGGCCTCGATCGCCTCTACGATCTTTATTCGTTCAACGTCATTCCGCGACTCGGCGGCGCCGTCACCGGCGACGCAGAGGCTTATCGCTATCTCGTCGAATCGATCCGCAAATTTCCGCGGCCGCAGCTGTTCGCCGACATGATGCGCGCCGCGGGCTTCCGCCGCGTGTCGTTCACACCGATAACCGGCGGCATCGTGGCGCTGCATTCCGGCTGGCGCTTGTGATCACGTCGATCTCCCACCTCGTCCGCCTTGCTCGCGCCGGCTTCGTCTTCGCCCGCGAAGGTGTGCTCGCGCTGGTCGACGCCAGCGTGCTGCCGATGCCGGCACGCACGGCGCTGGCGCTGGCGCGGCTGATCGAGCGCCCGACGTCGCAAGGTGGTGCCGGACGGCTGGCGAGCGCGCTGAGCCGGCTCGGTCCCACTTATGTGAAGCTCGGCCAGTTCCTGGCGACACGACCCGACGTCGTCGGCGTCGCCATCGCGCGCGACCTCGAAAGCCTGCAGGACAAGCTGCCGCCGTTTGCGCAATCCGCCGCGGAAGCGACAGTGACTGCCGCTTTCGGCAAGCCGCTGGCGGAGACCTTTTCCTCGTTCGGACCGCCGGTTGCCGCCGCCTCGATCGCCCAGGTGCACAAGGCCACGGTGGCAACGCCAGACGGGCCAATGCCAGTCGCCGTGAAGGTGCTGCGGCCGGGCGTCGAACGCCGCTTCAACGCCGATCTCGCCGCCTTTTTCTTTGCCGCGCGACGCGCGGAAGCGCTTTCCCCTGAAGCGCGGCGCCTGCGTCTCATCGAAGTGGTCGCCACGCTGGCGCGCTCGGTGGCGATCGAGATGGATTTCCGCCTCGAGGCCGCGGCGCTCTCGGAGATGGCCGAGAACACCAAAGACGATCAAGGTTTCCGCGTGCCCGCCGTCGACTGGAATCGCACCGGCCGTGACGTGCTGACGCTGGAATGGATCGATGGCACGCCGCTCAATGATCACGCGGCGCTGCAAGCCAAGGGGTTCGACCTGCCGGCACTCGGCCGCGCGGTGATCCAGAGCTTCCTGCGTCACGCGCTGCGCGACGGTTTCTTCCACGCCGACATGCATCCGGGCAATCTGTTCGTCGATGATGGCGGCCGCCTGGTCGCGGTTGACTTCGGCATCATGGGCCGGCTCGGCGCGAAGGAGCGGCGCTTTCTCGCCGAGATCCTCTACGGCTTCATCACGCGCAATTATCGCCGCACCGCCGAGGTGCATTTCGAGGCCGGCTACGTGCCGCGGCATCATTCGGTCGAGAGCTTCGCGCAGGCGATCCGCGCCATCGGCGAGCCGATCCACAGCCGCACCGCTGAAGAAATCTCGATGGCCAAGCTGCTGACGCTGCTTTTCGAGGTCACCGGCCTGTTCGACATGCGCACGCGGCCGGAGCTCCTGCTGCTGCAGAAGACCATGGTCGTCGTCGAAGGCGTCGGTCGCTCGCTCGATCCGAAGCTCGATATGTGGACCACGGCGGAGCCGGTGGTGCGCGAATGGATCGAGCGCAATCTCGGTCCCGCTGGACAGCTCGAAGGCGCCGTGCAGGGCGCCGGCGAGCTCGGCCGCTTTCTCGGCCAGATGCCGTCGCTGCTCAGCCGCGCGGCCGAGCTCATCAATCAGCTCGACGACATCACTCGCGACGGCCTGGTGCTGGCGCCGGAAACAGTCGCCGCCATTGGCGCCGCCGAGGGCCGCGGCAATCGCGCGCTCACCGTCGGCGTCTGGGCCGCGGTGATCCTCCTCGCCTGGCTGGTCTGGCTGGTGATTTGATTGCATTGATTGCATTGCAATCAATGCCTATACTGAGCCTATGGCCAGCATCACCATCCGCCAACTCGACGAGGCCTTGAAGAAGCTGCTGCGGCTGCGCGCAGCCCGCCACGGCCGCTCCATGGAAGACGAGGTGCGCACTATCCTGCGCCAGGCGGCCGAGGACACCGGCCGCGCGGTGCTGGAGGCCTTTACGCCGCCCAGCGCCGCTGCAACACCCACGAGCCGCGCAGCGGCGGCACCGGAGCAGCCGCGCGTCCTGCTGATCATCGGCGGCGGCATCGCGGCCTATAAATCCCTCGATCTCATCCGCCGCCTGAAGGAACGCCGCATCGCCGTGCGCTGCATTCTCACCAAGGCCGGCCAGGAATTCGTCACCCCGCTCGCGGCCGGCGCCATTGTCGGGCAATCGGTGTTCACCGACCTGTTCGATGCCAAAGGCGAGTTCGATGTCGGCCATATCCGGCTCGGCCGCGACACTGACCTTGTCGTCGTCGCGCCGGCGACCGCCGACCTGATCGCCAAGATCGCCGGTGGTCACGCCGACGACCTGGCGAGCGCGGTGCTGCTCGCGACCGACAAAAAAATCCTGCTGGCGCCGGCGATGAATCCGCACATGTGGGCCAACAAGGCGACGCAGCGCAATCTGGCGCAGCTTATCGCCGACGGCGTCGCCACCGTTGGACCCAACGAAGGCGAAATGGCGGAAGCTGGCGAGCTTGGGCTTGGCCGCATGGCCGAGCCGCTGGAGATCGCGAGTGCGATCGAAGCCTTGCTCAAGCCGCAAACGAAACCGCTCCTCGGCAAGCGCTTGCTGGTGACATCGGGGCCAACGCACGAGCCGATCGATCCGGTGCGCTACATCGCCAACCGCTCCTCGGGCAAGCAGGGCCACGCGATCGCCGCCGCCGCCGCGGCCGCCGGCGCTGATGTCATGCTGGTGAGCGGGCCGGTGACCATTGCCGATCCGCCGGGCGTGCGTGTGATCAAGGTGGAAAGCGCCCGCGACATGCTCACCGCCGTCGAGAAGGCGCTGCCGGTCGATGTCGCGGTCTTCGCTGCAGCGGTCGCGGATTGGCGCGTCGCCAAGGCCGGCGAGCAGAAGCTCAAGAAGGTCGGCGGCAAGACGCCAGAGCTCACGCTCATAGAAAATCCCGACATCCTTGCCACCATCGCACATCTCAAGAGCAAGCGGCCGGCGCTGGTCATCGGTTTTGCCGCCGAGACCGAGCATATTGAGACGCATGCCAAGGCGAAGCTCGCACGCAAGGGCTGCGACTGGATTCTCGCCAATGACGTGTCACCGCAGACCGGCATCATGGGTGGCGATCGCAACACCATTCACTTCATCACGCGGACAAGCGTCGACGCATGGCCGCCGCAATCCAAGGACGACGTCGCCAGAATGCTGATCGAGCACATCGCCAATGAATTTTCCGGAGATCGCGCATGAGCACCGTCGACGTGCGCATCGTGCGCTTGCCGCACGGGGCCGATTTGCCGCTGCCGGATTATCAGACTGCGCACGCAGCTGGCATGGATCTGCTCGCCGCCGTGCCAGCCGACGCACCGGTCGTGCTCAAGCCAGGCGAGCGCGCCTTGATTCCAACGGGCATCGCCATCGCGCTGCCACCGGGCACCGAGGCGCAAGTGCGCCCGCGCTCCGGCCTCGCCGTACGATTCGGCCTTACCGTGCTCAATGCGCCGGGGACGATCGATTCGGATTACCGCGGAGAAATCCAGGTGCCGATCATCAATCTCGGACAAGATTGTTCGACAATCAGCCGAGGCATGCGCATCGCGCAGATGATCGTCGCCAGCGTTGCGCGAGCCACCCTATGCGAAGTTATGAATCTGGATGAAACGGCTCGCGGCGGTGGTGGCTTCGGCTCCACAGGGTATTGAAATATGAGACTTTTCAATACAACCGCCTGGACAACTCGCGAGACCGTAATTTATTACCGCTATTGATAGTTCCCCCCGGTTCTTTTTTTCATGCCGCTGCTGAATCGCAAGGGCATCCTTGCCATCGCCGCTGTCCTCGATGTCGCCCTGCATTCGCAGGAGCGGCCGGTCTCAGCGAAGGCTTTGGCGGATCGCCACCGCTTGCCGTCACGGCATCTCGAGCCGGTGCTGCAGGCGCTGGTGCGCGCCGGCATTCTGCGCGGCATGCGCGGGCCGCACGGTGGCTACGCGCTCGGGCGCGAGCGCCGCAACATCAGCGTCGAGCAGATCCTGCGCGCCGCGCGCAATGCGGAGGATGCCGAAGAGGCGGCGCTGCCGGATACGCCGCTGCTCAGCAAGGTCATCCTCCCGGCGCTCAGCCAGGCCGAAGAGGCTTTCGCGGCGGCGCTCGGAAGCATCAGCGTCGGCGACATGGCGGCGCAGGCCGAAGCGAAGCGCTAGCACCGCCACGAGGCCTCATCGTTCACGATCTGGACTCTTTCAGCCGGATTCTCCCTGGGTTTAAAGTGGCTTCTGATTCGCCAGCGCGGCGCGGCGGACCCCTGGGGCACACATGAATGCCGGAGCCAATCCGGACGACGACTAACGCGGGGCTATGTGCGCGTCCGCGGCGAGAGAGATTTCTCGCCATCATCACACTGATCGGGCTCTCCGCGAACGCCGGGACGGCGCGCGCGGACACGCCATTGCTTGCGTCTTTCCCGACCGGCTTGGAGCATCTTGGCGGCACCGCGATCGCCGTGCTCACGGTGATGGCCGGATTGTCCTGCTTCGCGGTGCTGTCTGCCGTCGTGCTGCTGCGCACCCGCGCCAGCAGCGCACGCCGCGACGCCGCGGCGCATGACGAAATCGCCACGCTGCGCGCCGATGTCGACCGGCTGAACGCGCTGCTGCTCGCCGAGCCGCAAGTGCTCGTCGCCTGGGCCGCGGCCGGCGAGGAGCCGGACATCATCGGCGACAGCAACGTCATCGTCGCCGGCAGTGTGCCGCAACGCGTGCTCGCCTTCGGCACCTGGCTCGAGGCCGCCGATGCTCAGCGCATCGAGCATGCGGTCGAGCTTCTGCGCGCCGAAGGCAAAAGCTTCGCCATGACGCTGACCGCGCTCAGCGGCGATCCGGTCGAGACCGAAGGTCGCGCCATCGGCGGACGCGCCATCCTGCGCCTGCGCACCGTCGGCGGCATCAAGCGCGAGCTGATCGAGCTCAACGCCGCGCACGAAGAGCTGCGCAAGGATCTCGACACGTTACGCGATCTGCTCGACTCGCTGCCCTCGCCGATCTGGGCCCGCGACCGCATCGGCCGCCTGGTCTTCGTCAACGCCGCTTACGCCAAAGCGGTGGAAGCCAAGGACGCCGAGGATGCCGTCGAACGCGGCACCGAGCTCCTCGACCGCGCCGGCCGCGACGAGGTCGCGCGCGCCCGCAATGCCGGCAAGGCGTTCAGCGGCCGGCTGCCGGTGATCGCCGCCGGACAGCGCCGCATGTTCGACGTGATGGATGTGCCAGGCCGGCATGGCAGCGCCTCGATCGCCGTCGACGCCACCGAAGCCGACGGCATGCGCGTCGAATTGCGGCGCATGATCGAGGCGCATCGGCGCATTCTCGATCAGCTCGCCACCGGGGTCGCCATCTACGGCGCCGATCAGCGGCTCGCCTTCTACAACGCCGCGTTCCGCTCGCAATGGGAGCTCGACGCCGGTTTCCTCGACCAGGCGCCGACCGACAGCGCCGTGCTCGATCGCCTGCGCGCCGCACGCCGGCTGCCGGAGGAGCAGGATTTCCGGCAGTGGAAGGCGGCGCTGCACGAGGCCTATCGCGTCGTCGAGGCGCGTGAGCACATGTGGCACCTGCCCGACGGCCGCACGCTCCGCGTGGTCGCCAGCCCCAACCCGGAAGGCGGCGTCACCTATCTGTTCCACGACGTCAGCGAGCGGCTCGACATGGCGCGCCGTTACGATGCGCTGATCAAGGTGCAGAGCGAGACGCTCGACAATCTCGCCGAGGCAGTCGCCGTCTTCGGTAGCGACGGCCGCATTCGCCTGCACAACCCGTCCTTCGCGGGGATGTGGAAGCTGATGCCGGAAGCGCTCGCCGAGCACCCGCATATCGAGCAAGTCGCGGCCTGGTGCCAGGCGCTGCATGACGACAGCGCGGTTTGGCGTCCGTTGCGCGAGGCGGTCACCGCGATCGACAATCGGGCGCCGACGGCTGCGCGCATGGAGCGTCGCGACGGCACGGTAATCGACTGCGCCACCATGCCGCTACCCGACGGTGCGACGCTGGTCACGTTCCAAGACGTCACCGACAGCGTCAATGTCGAGCGCGCACTGCGCGAGCGCAATGAGGCGCTGGAAACCGCCGACGCAGTGAAGATCAATTTCGTGCATCACGTCAGCTACGAGCTGCGTTCGCCACTGACCAACATCATCGGCTTTGCGCATTTCCTCTCGGATCCGACGTTCGGGCCGCTTACCGAGAAGCAGGGTGAATATCTCGGCTACATCACCACCTCGACCAATGCGCTGCTCGCGTTGATCAACAATATCCTCGACCTCGCCACCATCGACGCCGGCGCCATGCGGCTCGATCTCGGCGACGTCGACATCCGCAGCGCCATGGACTCGGCGGCGGAAGGCGTCGCCGACCGCCTGGTGAAGAACAGCCTGAAGCTCGACATCAGCGCGCCGGCCGGCATCGGCCGCTTCGCCGCCGATGAGCGCCGTCTGCGGCAGGTCCTTTTCAACCTGCTGTCGAATGCCGTCGGCTTCTCGCCGCCGGGCGAGACCATCACGCTCGCCGCCGAGCGAAACGAGGGCGCCGTGGTCTTCACGGTGACCGATCGTGGGCCGGGCATTCCCGCCGAGATGCAGGACAAGGTGTTCGACTGGTTCGAATCGCATTCGCTGGGCTCGAGCCATCGCGGCACCGGCCTTGGCCTCTCGCTGGTGCGCTCCTTCGTTGAGCTGCACGGGGGCACGGTGCAGATCGACTCCGCTGTCGGTCGCGGCACCACTGTGACCTGCACTTTCCCGGTCGAGCAGGCGGCCAAGCAGAGCGCCGCTTAGCGGGTATTCGCCCTTGCTCTTTGGGCGCCGATCGCCCAACTACGCTTAAACAAATCAAGCATTACCCCCGGCATGGCAGAGAGCTACTCCGAAGTCGTGGTCATTGGCGGCGGCGCCGCCGGCATTGCCGCAGCCAGGCATCTGAGTGATGCCGGCATGTCCTGCCTGCTGATCGAAGCGCGCGCACGGCTCGGCGGCCGCGCGTTCACCGCCGAGCGTCAAGGCTTTCCGCTGGACCTTGGATGCGGCTGGCTGCATTCCGCCGACCGCAATCCTTGGGCGGCTATTGCGCAAGCGCAGGGGCTCACGCTCGACAAGTCGGCGCCGCCGTGGGAGCGCCGCTCGCTCAGCCTCGGCTTTCCGAAGATCGACCAGGAATCCTTCACCAAGGCTCGTCACGAGTTCTACGCACGTCGCGAGGCGGCGATCCACGGTCCCGACCGCGTGGCGTCCGATCTGCTCGAGCCGGGCAACCGCTGGAACGAGATGCTCAATGCCGTGAGCACTTACATCAGCGGCGCCGAACTCGACCAGCTGTCGCTCATCGATCTCGAGAACTATGACGACACCGGCGTGAACTGGCGCGTGGTCGAAGGCTACGGCACCGCTATCGCCGCGCATGCCGCACCGCTGCGCACGCTAATGTCGGCGCCGGTGCAACGCATCGACCACAGCGGCAAGCGGCTGCGCATCGAGACCGCAAAAGGCGTCGTCACCGCGGATCGCGCGATCATCGCGCTGCCGAGCGCGATCCTCTCGGAAAGTGAAACTCTGTTCGCGCCGGCGCTGCCGCAGAAGGTCGAGGCGGCGGCCGGCCTGCCGCTCGGGCTTGCCGACAAGCTGTTCCTCGCGCTCGAGCACGCCGAAGAGTTCGACAAGGACAGCCGCCTGTTCGGCCACACCGATCGCGCCGCGACCGCGACCTATCACTTGCGGCCGTCCGGGCGGCCCCTGATCGAGGTCTATTTCGGCGGTCGCAATGCCGATGCGCTGGAAGCACATGGCGAGCACGCTTTTTTCGAAGCCGCGCGCGATGAGCTCGTTGGACTACTCGGCGCTGACTTTGCACGCCGCATCAAGCCGCTTTCCATGCATCCCTGGCGCGCCGATCCGTTCGCGCGCGGTTCCTACTCCTATGCGCTGCCCGGCAAGGCCGATTGCCGCGCCACGCTGGCGCAGCCGGTCGACGGGCGGCTGTTCTTTGCCGGCGAAGCCTGCTCGAAACACGATTATTCGACGGCGCATGGCGCCTATCGCAGCGGCATCGCCGCCGCCGAGGCGGTGCTGGCGGCGACGGGCAAGTATCCGCCCTCGCTCGCCGCCGGCCTTCCCGGCCCATAACTCCCGCTGCTGTGGATACCCCCACGATGCTGCCGGCAGCGGATGCGACGCGGCGGCGTCTAGGCTATCCATAGCCGCATGTTTCTCACCACCTCGGGCGGTTCGAGCTTCACCGCGACGCTGGCGGACGAGCCGGCCACCATCCGGCTGATGACGGATGTGGCCGCGCTCATCGAGCCGGGCGACCTGATCACGCTCTCCGGCGACCTCGGCGCCGGCAAGACCACTTTCGCCCGCGCGCTCATTCGCCACCTCGCCGGCTCGCAGAGCATCGAGGTGCCGAGCCCGACCTTCACGCTAATGCAGACCTACGAGCTGCCGCGCTTTCCGGTGGTGCACGCCGATCTCTACCGCTTGTCGGGTTCCGCCGAGCTCGCCGAGCTCGGCTTCGACGATATGCCTGAAGGTGCCGTGTTGCTTTTGGAGTGGCCGGACCGCGCCGCGGGCTTCCTGCCAGCCGACCGGCTCGACGTGGCCTTGATGCTGTCGCCGCAGCACGGCACGACGGTGCGGCAGGCGCGCATCACCGGCTACGGCCGCCTCGCCGCGCGCGCCGACCGCATCGCCGCGATGCGGCGCTTCCTCGAAGGCGCCGGCTTTGCCGAGGCAGAGCGGCAGCGAATTCAGGGCGATGCTTCGACACGCGCCTATGAGCGGCTCACGCTGCGCGGCGAGACCTACGTCCTGATGAACTCGCCGCGTCGGGCCGACGGCCCGCCGGTGCGCGACGGCAAGCCTTACAGCGCCATCGCGCATCTCGCCGAGGACGTCACCGCCTTCGTCGCCATGGCCAATGCTCTGCGCAGCCGCGGCTTCTCGGCGCCCGCCGTGCTGCATGCCGATTTCACCGCCGGGCTGCTGATCATTGAGGATCTCGGCGACGCGCCCGTCGTCGATGGCGATCCGCCGGCGCCGATCGAAGAGCGCTACGGCGCCGCGATCGATCTGCTCGCGGCATTGCATCAGCAAAGCGTGAGCGATGCGCTGCCGCTGGTCGGTCGACCGGCCTACAAGCTGCCGCGCTACGACATGGACGCCATGTTGATCGAGGTCGAGCTGCTGCTCGACTGGTATCTGCCGCGCATGCAGACCGAGCTTGCGCCCGCGGCGCGCGAGGCGTTTGTTACGCTCTGGCGCGATGCGCTGGCGCTCACGCTCGAGCGGCCGATGACCTGGGTGCTGCGCGATTTCCATTCGCCGAACCTGATGTGGCTTCCCGAGCGCAAGTCGCTCGCGCGCGTCGGGCTGCTCGACTTCCAGGACGCGGTGATGGGACATCCCGCCTACGACGTCGCCTCGATCCTGCAGGACGCACGCGTCGATGTGCCGGAAATGATGGAGATCTCGCTGCTCTCACGCTACATGCGCGCGCGGCGCGCGGCGGACGCGACATTCGACGCGCCGGAGTTCGCGCGGCTCTATGCCACCCTCGCGGCGCAGCGCGCGTCGAAGATCCTCGGCATCTTCGCGCGGCTCGATCGCCGCGACGGCAAGCCGCAATATTTGCGTCACATCCCGCGCGTATGGGGCTATCTCCAGCGCTCGCTGGAACATCCAGCCCTGGCACCGCTGAAGGCCTGGTACGCGGCGAATGTGCCGGCGCTGAAGACCATCTGAAAAGGAACTCATGGCGCCATCCCGAACGATCCCTCGCACGGCCATGGTGCTTGCCGCCGGCTTTGGTACGCGCATGCGCCCGCTGACCGACGCGATGCCGAAGCCTCTGGTGAAAGTCGACGGCAAGCCGCTCATCGATCACGTGCTCGATCGCCTCGCCGCCTCGGGCGTCGAGCGCGCGGTGGTGAATGTGCATCACTTCGCCGAGCAGATTGAAACACATCTGGCCGCGCGCAAGACCCCGCGCATCGTCATCTCCGACGAGCGCGCGCAGATTCTCGGCACCGGGGGCGGCGTGGCCAAGGCGCTGCCTATCCTCGGCGATGCGCCGTTCTTCGACGTCAATGCCGATACGATCTGGATCGACGGCGTGAAGCCCAATCTCGATCGCCTCGGCGAGTCTTTCGATCCGGCGCGCATGGACGCGCTACTGCTGCTCGCACCGACTGCCGGCAGCGTCGGCTATGCCGGCCGCGGCGATTTCACCATGGATGCCGAGGGCCATCTCACGCGCCGCGGCGAGCGCGACGTGGCGCCCTTCGTCTATGCCGGCGCGGCGATTCTTGCGCCGGCGCTCTTCAAGGGCGCGCCGCAAGGCGAATTCGCATTGACCGTGCTGTTCGATCGCGCCGCGGAGGCCGGCCGCCTGTTCGGGCTGCGGCTCGAGGGCCTGTGGATGCATGTCGGCACGCCCGAGGCGGTCACCGCCGCGGAAGCCGCGATCAAGGCCAGCACCGGCTGATTGCTTAGGACGGCCACGCCGCCTGATGCGTGCCGAGCGGCACCGATGGCCGCATCCAGCGCGCCGGCGTCTCTTCGAAGTCGGCGGCGTGGCGCACGGTGGTGAGCCGGCCGAAGCCCGAGTCCACCTCGTCGAGCCGGCCGCGTACCGCGTCGATTTTCGGATCGGGACGGCGAAGCCCGTCAGGGTCGCGGCCGAGGCTGCGAATCCAATGGCCGGTCTGGGCGAGCGAAACACGCACATGCCAGCTGCCGCCCTGCGTCGCGCGGCGCGCCAGCGCGATCATCGCGCCAAACGCCATGAGATAGCCTGCGCCATGATCGAGGGCTTGGCAGGGAAGCGGCTTCGGCTGCGCGGCACCAGCCGCATCGGCCTCGGCGAGATTCATGCCGTTGGCATTCTGCACCAGGGAGTCGAAGCCGCGCCGCTGGCCCCAGGGACCTGCTTCGCCATAGGCGCAGAGCGAGACATAGACGATGCCGGGACGCCGGCGCGCGACGTCTTCCGGGCTGAAGCCGTGCGCCTTGATTGCCCCCGGCCGATAACCCTGGATGAAGATATCTGCGTCGTCGAGAAGTCCATTGAGCGTGTCGCGATCGGAGGCTTCGCGCAGATCGAGGAAGCTCGTGAGCTTGCCGCGCCCGCAGTCGATCACGAGCGATCCCATCTGCGGCAAGTGCGCCCCGGTTACCGCCAGCACGTCAGCGCCATGCACGGCAAGCGTACGCCCGCACACTGGCCCCGCAATGACGCGGGTGAGATCGAGCACACGCACGCCGGACAGCGGACGATCGCCCTTTGGCAGCGGTTGCGGCGGCGCATCGCCGATGCGCTCGATGGAAAAGACCGGCAGTGCTGCCAGCGCGCGGCCCTGCGGGTGCGCATCCCATTCGGCGAGCGTGCGCGCCGCGGTGACCACGAGACCAGCTTCACCGGCCGCGGTCTCGAAGGCTTCACCCTCCCAGCGATCGAGCGCCTGCTGCACGGCGGCGCGATCGTAGTCGCATTTGAGGATCTCCAGCACGCCATCGCGATGCCGCGGGAAATTCGTATGCAGGCGCACCCAGCGTCCATCGCCGCAGCGATACACCCCGGCGATCTTGTCCCAAATCTCCGGCGGCGGCGCGCCATCGATGCGCAGATAGCGCTCGCTGCGGAATTCGATTTCCGCGTCGCGTAGGGGCACGCGCACGCGCTGCCTCCGCCCAGTGCGCAAGCGCCACAATTCGGAAGCCGCCAAAGCCGCGGTGCCAATCGTCGCCTGCGCTGCGGTACCAACGGCGAACGTCGACGGCAGGATCGGTTCAGTGCCGGCAAGGTCGATCGAGCCGAGCGCCTGCGGGTCGCCCCCGGCATGACGCCAGAGCGCCGAGAGTGCGTCGGCGGAGTTCGTATGCGTTGACATGCTCTGGTCCAAGATGGCCACTACTGCTGATAGCACAACAAGCTCTTGGGATTCGCCAGCCAACCGGACATGCCTCGCGTCTTCACCATCCCGGCCTCGGTGCCGTTCCTGCCGGCGCTGGTCAAAGCGCTGCTCGACGGCCGCCTGGTCGAGGGCTTTCCGCCGGCGCGCGATCCGCTGCTGTTCGCCAGCGCCACGATCTTCCTGCCGACGCGGCGCGCCTGCCGGCTCGCCCGCGATGCCTTTCTCGCCGAGACCGATGGGGCGATCCTGCCGCGCATCGTGCCGATCGGCGACATCGACGAGGACGAGATCGCTTTTGCACAGGCGGCGACCGGCGAGCTTGCCGCCCCGGCGCTGGAGCTGCCACCGGCCCTGAGCGGCCTCGAGCGCCGGCTCCTCCTCATGCAGTTCGTCACCCAGTGGGCGCTGGCGCCACGCGTGCGCGGCATTGCCGGCGCGCCGCTGGTCGCCGCAAGCCCCGCCGCGGCACTCGGCCTCGCCGATGATCTTGCCCGGCTGATCGACGACATGACCACACGGCAGGTGAGCTTCGACAAGCTCGACACGTTGGTGCCCGACGCGCTCGATCCCTATTGGCAGCTCACGCTCGAATTCCTCAAGATCGCGCGCGACGCCTGGCCGCAAATATTGCAGGAACGAGGCGCCATCGAAGCCGCGGCACGGCGCGATCTGCTCATCGCCGCCGAGCAGCAGCGCCTGGCGACGAGCTCGGCGCCGGTGATCGCGGCCGGATCGACCGGCTCGATGCCGGCAACCGCGAAGCTGCTCGCCGCCATCGCCGCCTTGCCGCATGGCGCCGTGGTGCTGCCCGGGCTCGACACCGATCTCGACGACGGCGCCTGGAAGCTGCTCGCCGGCGATGACGATGCGCCCGCGCATGATGGCGGAACGCCCGCCGCCGGACATCCGCAATTCGCCATGCATGCGCTGCTCGCACGCATGGGCATCGGCCGCGACGCTGTGATGACGTTGGCGCCTGCCGCCGCGCATGGCCGCGAACGCATCGTCTCCGAAGCGCTGCGGCCGGCGATCACGACGCAGCGCTGGCGCGCGCTCGACACGATGGCTGCAGCCATCGACGATGCGACCGACTCCATCTCGGCGATTGACGCCGGCAACGCCGAGGAGGAGGCGCTGGCGATCGCAGTCGCGCTGCGCGAGACACTCGAACGGCCCGGCAAGACGGCTGCGCTGGTAACGCCCGACCGCGCGCTGGCGCGGCGCGTCAGCGCGGCGCTCCGGCGCTGGGACGTCGCGTTCGATGATTCCGGCGGCGACGCCTTGGCCGACACGCCCGCGGGTGTCTTCGCGCGACTTGCCGCCGAAGCTGCGCTCGAAGGCCTGGCGCCGATCACGTTGCTCGCTTTGCTCAAGCATCCGCTGTTCCGGCTCGGCGGCGATGAGGGTCACGCGGCCGTTGCGACGCTGGAGCGGGCGACACTGCGCGGTCCGCGGCCTCGCCCCGGCACCAAGGGCCTGGCCCATGCGCTGAGCACATTCCGCACTGAGCTCGCGAAATTTTTGCGCAAGGAAGACAGCGATCTGCATTGGAGCGATCCGCGCGTGCGGCTCAGCGAAGCTGAGCTCGACGCCTCCGCCTCGCTCATCAACGCGCTCGCCGCGGCCCTGAAGCCGCTGGAATCATTGCCGCGCAAGCCGTGCTCGCTGCAGGAGCTCGCCACGCTGCACCGCGCGGTCCTTGCCGCGCTCGGCACTAATGCGGCCGGCGACGCCAGCCCCCTGAACGATCGCGACGACAGTGCCATCGACGACGCACTCCTCGAACTATCGAGCGTCGCCACAGGCGTTGCACTCGCACCATCCGACTATCCGCAATTGTTCCGCAGCATCATCGCTGATCGCGTCGTGCGCCGGCCGGAGGCGCACGATGTGCGCATCCGCATCTTCGGCCCGCTCGAGTCACGCTTGCAGAGCGTCGACCGTGTGGTGCTCGGCGGCATGATCGAAGGCACCTGGCCGCCGGAGACGCGCACCGATCCGTGGCTGAGCCGGCCGATGCGACATCAGCTCGGCCTCGATCTGCCGGAACGGCGCATCGGCCTGTCGGCGCACGATTTCGCCCAGGCACTGGGCGCGCCGGAGATCGTCATCAGCCGCGCCGCCAAGATCGGCGGCGCACCCACGGTACCGTCGCGCTTCGTGCAGCGGCTCGCGGCGGTCGCGGGTGAAGCGCGCTGGGACGCGATCCGCGCCCGCGGCGAACGTTACATCCATTGGGCGCGCACGCTCGACGCGCCGGCGGACGGAGCGCGGCCGATGCCGCGGCCGGAGCCGAAACCGCCGCGCGGGGCGCGGCCGAACATGCTGTCCGTCACCGAGATCGAGCACTGGCTGCGCGACCCCTACACGATCTACGCCAAGCACGTGCTCAAAATCACCCCGCTCGATGCCGTCGACACGCCGCCCGGCGCCGCCGACCGCGGCACCGTCATCCACGCCGCGATGAAGGAGTTCACGCAGCGCTATGCCGCGGCGCTGCCTGCCGATCCCGCGGCTGAGCTGATCGCGCTCGGGCGCAAGCATTTCGCCCCGCTCACCGACTATCCCGAGGCACTGGCCTTCTGGTGGCCGCGCTTCGTGCGTATCGCCAATTGGTTCGGCAGCTGGGACGTGGGCCGACGCGCAGCGCTGGCGCAGCTGCTCGCTGAGGCGCCAGGCCACATCGAGATCCCGCTCGGCGAGCGAAATTTTCGCCTGACCACGCGCGCCGATCGCATCGAGCGCCTCCCCGACGGCCGCTACGCCATCCTCGACTACAAGACCGGCCGGCTGCCAAGCGCCAAAGAGGTGAAGGTCGGATTTGCGCCGCAGCTGACGCTCGAAGCCGCGATTCTGCGTGCTGGCGGGTTCGAGGGCATCGCCTCCGGAGCGTCCGTTGATTCTCTCGTCTATGTCGGACTGAGAGGCGGCGAGCCACCGGGCGAGCAGCGGCTCGTCGAGCTCAAGGACAGCACGCCGGACATCGAAGCCGATCGCGCGTTGGCCAAGCTCACCAAGGTCGCGGCGCGCTTCGAGAACGAGGACGAACCCTATCGGTCGCTGCTGCATCCGATGTGGAAGACGCGCTACGGCGACTACGACCACCTCGCGCGCGTGAAGGAATGGTCGCTGATCGGCGGCGAGGAGGAAGAGTGGTGACCGCGCGCCGCATCCCCGAAAAACTGCTGGAGCTGCAGCGGCAGGCTTCCGACCCGCATGTCTCCGCCTGGGTCGCGGCCAATGCCGGCTCCGGCAAAACCTATGTGCTGGCGCAGCGCGTAATCCGGCTCCTCCTCGAAGGCACCGACCCGGCGAAAATCCTCTGCCTCACCTTCACCAAGGCTGCCGCGGCCAACATGGCCAATCGCGTGTTCGAGACGCTGCGCGCCTGGACCGCGCTCAACGACGAGGCGCTCAACGCCGCGATCCGCAGCATCACCGGCGGCCGGGCGGATCCGATCCGCCGCGAGCGCGCGCGCCGGTTGTTTGCCGCGGCGCTGGAGACGCCGGGTGGCCTGAAGGTGCAGACCATCCATGCCTTCTGCACGCGGCTGCTGCACCAGTTTCCCTTCGAGGCCAACGTGGCCGCGCGCTTCACGGTGCTCGACGAAGCCTCGGAGACGCAGCTCCTTGATCAGCTCACGCTCGGCGTGCTGCTCGAGGCTGCCGCCAAGCCGGAGAGCGCGCTGGGCGAGGCACTGGCGATCGCAGTGACCGTCGCCGCCGACCAGACCTTCCGCGACGTCGTCACCGAGGCGATCCGCAAGCGCGAGCCGATCACGCGCTGGACGCAGGCCGCCGGCGGCGTCAAGGCGGCGATCGCCGGGCTCTGCGGCGCGCTGGGCATTGCGCCTGACGATTCCGCCGCACAGGTCGAGCGCGACATTGTGGAAGGCCCTCATCTGCCCGTAGCGGAGTGGCCAGCTGCCGCGCAAGTCCTTGGCCACGGATCCGCTAACGACGCGACGCAAGCGCGACGGTTGGAAGCCGCCTTGGCGGCCTCCGGCACCACACGCGTCGAGAATTATCTCGCGATATTCTTCACCGAGGGCCACCCGCGCAGCGCGCTCGCCACCAAGGCCATCAAAGGCATCGCGCCCGAGCTTTGCGAGCGTCTGGAGCAAGAGAAGCTCCGCCTGCAAGGCCTTATCGAGCGCCGCCGCGCGGTTGCCTGCCGCGATCGCACGCTGGCGTTGCTCACCATCGCCGATGCCGTGATCGCGCGCTATGCAGCGGAGAAAGACCGGCGCGCTCTGCTCGACTACGACGACCTCATCGAGAAGACGTTGACGCTGCTCGCCAATACCGACGTCGCCTGGGTGCACTACAAACTCGACACCGGCATCGACCACGTGCTCGTCGACGAAGCGCAGGACACCAGCGCGCGGCAATGGCAGATCGTGGCGTATCTCGTGGCCGAATTCACCGCCGGCGAAGGCGCACGGCGCATCAACCGGTCGATGTTCGCCGTCGGCGACGACAAGCAATCGATCTTCTCTTTCCAGGGCGCCGCGCCGCATCAATTCGACGAGATGCGGCGGCGTTTCGCGCAGAAATATTACGAAGCGGAGCTCGAATTCGTCGCGCCACAACTTCTCTATTCCTTCCGCTCGGTATCGACCGTACTCGCGGCCGTCGATCATGTGTTCACGCAGCCGGCGGCGTATGCGGGACTCACGACGGATCAAGCGCCGACCGTGCACGAGGCCGTGCGCGGGGACGCACCAGGCCTGGTCGAGCTGTGGCCGCTCACCGAGCCCGACCCGGCGCCGGAAATCGAGCCGTGGGACACGCCGTTCGACACCGCATCGGAGACGAGCCCGCGGGTGAAGCTCGCGCGCCGCATCGCCGCCAATATCAGGCTCTGGCAGGCGCGCCAGGATCGCGTCGGCGACGGCGACGAGCGGCACATTATCGAACCCGGCGACATTCTCATTCTGGTGCGCCAGCGCGGGCCGCTGTTTGAGGCCATCATCCGCGCGCTGAAGAACGCCAATATTCCGGTCGCCGGGGCCGACCGGCTCGTCCTCACCGAGCACATCGCGGTGATGGACCTGATGGTGCTCGCCGACGCCCTGCTCCTCCCGCAGGACGATCTCGCACTGGCGACGGTGCTCAAAAGTCCGCTATTCGGTCTCGACGATGCCGACCTGTTCGCGCTCGCCTGGAAGCGCGAGAGATCGTTGCGGGCAATGCTGGACGAAAAACGCGCGGAGCCGCGCTTCGCCGCGGCTGCCGACAAGCTGGCCCGGCTTACGACGCTGGCGCGACACTCGACGCCGTTCGCCTTTTACGCCGCCGTGCTCGGCGCCGAGCGCGGGCGGCAGCAGTTCCTCGCGCGCCTCGGCGAGGAAGCGAGCGACGCGCTCGATGAGTTCCTCAATCTGGCGCTCGACTATGAGCGGCGTGAGACACCTTCGCTGCAAGGCTTCGTCGCCTGGCTGCGCACGGCCAATGCCGAGGTCAAGCGCGACATGGAGACCGACCGCAACGAGGTCCGCGTGATGACCGTGCATGGCGCAAAGGGACTGGAGGCGCCGATCGTGATCCTTGCCGACACCTGCACGCCGCCGGCGGGGCCGCAGCAGCAACAACCGCGGCTGCTCCCATTGGTCGAGGCCAATGCCGTGCCGGGCGCCCCCGAACGCTTCGTCTGGATCGGACGCAAGGCCGACGACGGGCCGGCGCTGGCGCAAGCGCGCGAGCGCCTGACCCGCGCTGCGGAGGACGAATATCGCCGGCTGCTCTACGTGGCGATGACGCGCGCCGCCGATCGCCTGGTCATCTGCGGCGCAGCGGGCTTGCGGCAGATGCCGCAAGGTTGCTGGTACGAGCTCATCCGTGACGCGCTCGAGCCGATCTCAGTCAAGGAAGCCGCTGACGATCGCGAGGGCGAGGTGTGGCGCTTCCGCAGAGCAGCAGGCGCCGAGCAGATGGAATTGCGCATGCCTGCTGGCCGCATGATGCCTGCGGCACCCGCCTGGCTTGCCCAGGCGGCGCCGATCGATCCCGCGTCCGCGCGCCACGTCGCGCCGTCGAGTGCTGACGATGATTTTGCTGCGCAGCGGAGCACGACCGCTCTCGGCGCGCGCAAGGCTCGCATGCGCGGCATTCTGGTGCATCGTCTGATGCAATCGCTGCCCGATATTCCCGCCGAACGGCGGAGCGAGGCCGCCCGGGCGTTCCTCGAGCGCGCCACGTCACCCGATCTCGCGCTCAGCCCCGACGAGCGAGACGCATTGGCGCAGCAGGTGCTGCGCGTGCTCGAAGACGAGCGCTTCCATCATCTGTTCGCGCCGGGAAGCCGTGCCGAAGTTCCCATTATCGGCCGCATCACCATGCAGGGACAAACCGTCCTGGTTTCCGGCCAAGTCGATCGTCTGTGCGTGCGCAAGGACGGCATTTTCATCGCCGATTACAAGACCAATCGGCCAGCGCCGCGGCGTCTCGCGGAGGTCCCGCGAGGCTATCCGACGCAGCTCGGCCTCTACCGCGCGGTGCTGCGAAAGTTGTACCCAGAACGGCCCGTCAGCGCCGCGATTGTGTGGACGGAAGTGCCTGATTTAATGGCATTTTCCGATATTGATCTGGATGCGGCAGTCGCGGGTCACCTGAGCGTGACTTCGCCTTGACGCTGCGGAATGCCGTCCATACGTTCGGCACCTCGCTTTCGCGCGAATCGCGCAAAATCAACGATCAGCAAGAGGTGCTCCATGGCGGTCGGCAAAGTATCGGATGCAAGCTTTGAAACGGATGTGCTGAAGTCGTCCGAACCCGTCGTCGTCGATTTTTGGGCGGAATGGTGCGGCCCGTGCCGCATGATCGCACCGGCGCTCGAGGAAATCGCGGGCGCGATGGACGGCAAGGTGAAGATCGTCAAGCTCAACGTCGACGAGAACCCGAACACCGCCGCCAAATACGGCATCATGTCGATCCCAACATTGATGATGTTCAAGAACGGCGAAATCGCCTCGCGCCAGGTCGGCGCGGCGCCGAAGCAGAAGCTGCAGCAGTGGATCAGCACCGCGGTCTGATCGCCCGCTGACAGCATTAATCTTTTGAGCGGCCGGTCTTTGGACCGGCCGTTTGCGTTGATGCAGAGCGATGACGCTTGCTCTGCATACACCGCTGATGCCCATGGAGGCCCGCTCCGTCGACGAAGTGCCGGCCGGGCTGCAATGGCAGTACGAACCCAAATGGGACGGCTTCCGCTGCCTCGTCTTCCGCGACGGCAGCAATGTTGAGCTGCAATCGAAATCCGGACAGCCGCTGACGCGCTATTTTCCGGAGCTGGTCGAGGCCATCCGCGCGCTCACACCAAAGGCCTTTGTGCTCGACGGTGAGATTGTTGTGCCGCACGGCAAAAGTTTTTCCTTCGACGCCCTGCTGCTGCGGATCCATCCGGCGGCGAGCCGGGTGAAGAAGCTCGCGGCCGAGACGCCGGCGCTGTTGATCATCTTCGATCTCCTTGCCGGCAGCGATGGCAAGCCGCTGCTCGATCAAGTGCTCGAGCAACGCCGCGCCAAGCTCGAGGCATTCGCCAAACAGTACCTTCGCGGACATGAATCGATCCGCTTGTCGCCAGCGACGCTGCGGCTCGCGGAGGCGCGCAAATGGCTTAGGCAGATCGGTGCCACGCTCGACGGCATCATCGCCAAACGCCGCGACATGCCGTATCTGCCCGGCGACCGCTCCGCGATGGTGAAGATCAAGAACTATCGGAGCGCCGATTGCGTGGTCGGCGGCTTTCGCTACAACGAAGGCAAGCGCGTCGCCGGCTCCCTGCTGCTCGGCCTCTACGACGAGCAAGGCCGCCTCGACCACGTCGGCTTCACCTCGACCATCAAGCGCGAGGAAAAGAAAGCGCTCACCGCCAAGCTCACGAAGCTGATCGCTCCGCCAGGTTTCACCGGCAACAAGCCGGGCGGCCCGAGCCGCTGGTCGACGCGGCGTTCGGCAGAGTGGCAGCCGCTCAAGCCCAAGCTCGTGGTCGAGGTCTGCTATGACCATTTCACCGGCGGCCGCTTTCGCCACGGCACGCGGCTCATCCGCTGGCGGCCCGACAAGGCGCCGCGACAGTGCACCTTCGAGCAGGTGCTGCAGAAGAAGACCAACTTGATGAAATTGTTGGCCTGACGCTTGGCTCAGCTCGGCAGCGTGCCGTTGGCCTTGAGCACTTCGCCCGCGAGATAGAGCGAGCCGGTAATCAGGATGCGCGGCGGCGGATCAAGATTGAGCTTGGCGGCGGCGGTGAGCGCATCTTCGACGCTCTCGCGCGCCGTCGAAGGCAGACCAATCGCGCGCGCAGCCGCGGCGATGCTGTCGGCTGGCAGCGCCTTGTCCTGATGCGGCACGGTGATGGCGATGAGCCGCCGCGCCAGGCCGGTGAAATTGCGCAGGAAGCCTTCGCAATCCTTGGTCGCCAGCATGCCGACGATCAGCACCAGCGGCCGCGACACGCGCTCCTCGAGATCGGCCAGCGCCGCGGCCAGCGTACGCCCCCCTTCCGGATTGTGCCCACCATCAAGCCAGATCTCGCTGCCCGGCGGCGCCAGCGCCACCAGCGCGCCCTGCGAGAGCCGTTGCAACCGCGCCGGCCAATCGGCCCGCACGATCCCAGCCTCGTAATCGGCGGCCGCGATCTTGATCCCGGCAGCGCGCAGCGTGGCGATCGCCATTCCCGCATTCTCGAATTGATGCCGGCCGAACAGCTTCGGCGCCGGCAGATCGAGGAGACCCTGCTCGTCCTGATAGACCAGCCGGCCGCGCTCCTCGGTCGCGGTGAAGTGCTCACCGGCGACGATGAGCGGCGCTTGCATGCGCGCCGCCTGACGCTCGATGACCGCGAGCGCGTCGCGATGCTGCGCGCCAACGATCACCGGAACGCCGCGCTTGATGATGCCGGCCTTCTCGCCGGCGATTTGCGGCAGCGTGTCGCCGAGAAAATCGGTGTGATCGGTGGAGATGGGAGTGATGACGGTCGCCAACGGACGCTCGACGACATTGGTGGCATCGAGCCGCCCGCCCATGCCGACCTCGAGCAGCAGTAGGTCGGCAGGGTGCCGCGAGAACAGCATTAGTCCGACGGCCGTCGTAATCTCGAAGACGGTGATTGGCGCACCGGCGTTGACGTCCTCGCATTCCTCGAGCACGGCGGCGAGCTCATCGTCGGAAACGAGGCGCCCTTCTCCGGGCTGCGCGAGACGAAAGCGCTCGTTGTAACGCACGAGATGCGGCGAGGTGTAGACGTGAATGCGATGATCCGCCGCTTCAAGGATCGCGCGCATGAAAGCGATGGTCGAGCCCTTGCCGTTGGTGCCGGCGACGTGGACGACCGGCGGCAAGCGGCGCTCCGGATGCCCAAGCGCGTCCAGAATGTGCAGCATGCGGTCGAGCGACAGATCGATGCGCTTGGGATGCAACGCGGTCAGCCGCTCGACGATGGAATCGACTTCATTCATGGAATGCCCATACGCCATTCACGCCTGCTCTGCCATGCTTATCAGCGATGGTCGCGGGACAGGATGACGTCAGAAAACGCTGATGGATTAAGGGGTTGAGGCGTGCGCCGGAACCGGCAGCTGCGCCTGCGGCGGAGGCGCGGGCAGCGCGGCGGCTTTGGTCAGCAGCCGGCACAGCCGCGCCAATGTCGAACGCAATTCGTGCCGATGCACGACCATGTCGACCATGCCGTGCTTTTCCAGATATTCGGCGCGCTGGAATCCTTCCGGCAATTTCTCGCGGATGGTCTGCTCGATGACGCGCGGGCCGGCAAAGCCAATCAACGCGCCGGGCTCGGCGAGATGCACGTCGCCGAGCATCGCGTAGGACGCGGTGACGCCGCCGGTCGTCGGATTGGTGAGCACGACGATGTAGGGTTTCTTGGCTTCGCGCAGCGTCTGCACCGCGACCGTCGTGCGCGGCAGCTGCATCAGCGAGAGGATGCCTTCCTGCATGCGCGCGCCGCCGGAGGCCGCGAACATGATGTAGGGCGTGCCTTTCTCCGCGGCGGTATGCAAGCCTTTGATGACTGCTTCGCCGGCGGCCATGCCAAGCGAGCCGCCCATGAAATCGAATTCCTGCACGCCGATAACCACCGGCAGACCTTCGAGCTTGCCGAGGCCGAGCTTGATGGCGTCGTTCAGTCCGGTCTTGGCGCGCGCGTCCTTCAGCCGATCGGCGTAGCGGCGCTCGTCGCGGAATTTCAGCGGATCGACTGGGACCTCGGGCACGGCGATGTCGAGCCAGGTCTCGCCGTCGAACATGGACTTGAGCCGCGCCACCGCGCTCATGCGCATGTGATAGTTCGAGCTCGGAATGACGAACTGGTTCGCTTCCACGTCCTTGTAGAAGACGAGCTGCCCGGTTTCAGGGCATTTGATCCAGAGATTTTCCGGCGTCTCGCGGCGATTGAGGATGCTGCGAATCTTCGGCCGGACAACGTTGGAGATCCAGTTCATGCGACGATTATATAGGCCTTCGGAGACGACGGGTTAACCCCGCCCACTATGGTTACTCGGCCGCTACCCGGCGGGCCGACCGCACACCCTCGGCGAGCGACGAGACGAGAGCGGTGACCGCGGCAACCGTTTTCGGCGTGCCTTTCCCGCTCGCATCGAGACTGCCACGCAGCGCCTCGATCAGTGCCGAGCCGACGACGACGCCGTCGGCTCCGGCCGCGATGGCCCGCGCATCTTGCGCCGTCTTCACCCCGAAGCCGACCGCGACCGGCAGCTTGGTATGCCGCTTGATGCGCGCCACCGCGCCGATGACCTTGCTGGTGTCCGGAATGGCAGAGCCGGTGATGCCGGTGACGGAGACGTAATAGACGAAGCCCGAGGTGTTCGCGAGCACCGCCGGCAGGCGCTTGTCGTCGGTCGTCGGCGCCGCGAGACGGATGAAGTTCAGGCCGGCTTTGAGCGCCGGGAGGCAGAGCTCGTCGTCCTCTTCCGGCGGCAGGTCGACCACAATCAAGCCGTCGACGCCGGCCGCATTCGCATCGGTGAGAAACTTGTCGACGCCATAGATGTAGATCGGATTGTAGTAGCCCATGAGCACGATCGGCGTCGTGGCGTCGTCCTTGCGGAATTCGCGCACCATGGCGAGTGTCTTGGTCATACGCTGCCCGCCCTTGAGCGCGCGCAGGCCCGCGGCCTGGATCGCCGGGCCATCGGCCATCGGATCGGAGAACGGCATACCGAATTCGATGATGTCGGCGCCGGCTTTGGGCAGCGCCTTGATGATCGCCAGCGAGGTCTCGTAGCTCGGATCGCCGGCCATCAGGAAGGTGACCAGCGCCGCACGGCCCTCAGCCTTGAGCTCGGCAAAGCGTTTGTCGATCCGCGTCGGCATCAGAGCTTGCCCCCGAGATGCTCGGCGACGGACGCGAGATCCTTGTCGCCGCGGCCGGAGAGATTGACCACCATCAAGTGGTCCTTCGGCTTCGTCGGCGCGATGTCGAGGACCTTGGCAAGCGCATGCGCCGGCTCGAGCGCCGGGATGATGCCTTCGAGCTTGGAGCAAAGCTGAAACGCGTTGAGCGCCTCGTTGTCGGTGGCGGAGAGGAATTTCACGCGGCCGAGATCGTTGAGCCAAGCATGCTCCGGTCCGATGCCGGGATAGTCGAGGCCCGCCGAGATCGAATGCGCGTCTTTGATTTGGCCATCATCGTCCATGAGCAGATAGGTGCGATTGCCGTGCAGCACGCCGGGACGTCCGCCGGCGATCGACGCCGCATGCAGGCTGGTCAACCCATGGCCCGCGGCCTCGACGCCGTAGATCTCGATCTGGCGGTCGTCGAGAAAGGGATGGAACAGGCCCATGGCGTTGGAGCCGCCGCCAATGCAGGCGATCAATGAATCCGGCAGGCGGCCTTCCGCCTCCTGCATCTGCTCGCGCGTCTCGCGGCCGATGATCGACTGAAAGTCGCGCACCATCATCGGATAGGGATGCGGACCGGCGACCGTGCCGATGCAGTAGAAGGTGTTCTCGACATTCGTCACCCAGTCGCGCAGCGCCTCGTTCATGGCGTCCTTGAGCGTCTTGGTGCCGGACTGCACGGGCCGCACCTCGGCGCCGAGCATCTTCATGCGAAATACGTTAGGCTTCTGCCGTTCGACGTCGACGGCGCCCATGTAGACGACGCAATCGAGCCCGAAGCGCGCGCAGAGCGTCGCCGTGGCGACGCCATGCATGCCCGCGCCCGTCTCCGCGATGATGCGCTTCTTGCCCATCCTGCGCGCGACCATGATCTGGCCGAGCACATTGTTCACCTTATGCGCGCCAGTGTGATTGAGCTCTTCGCGCTTGAAGTAGATCTTGGCGCCACCGCAATGCGCGCTGAGCCGCTCGGCGAAATAGAGCGGCGACGGACGGCCGACATAGTGCGTGAGATAGCCGTCCATCTCCTTCTGGAATGCGGGGTCTTTCTTCGCGTCGGCATACGCCTTCTCCAGCGCGAGGATGAGCGGCATCAGCGTCTCGGCGACAAAGCGGCCGCCATAGATGCCGAAATGCCCGTGCTCGTCGGGGCCGGTGCGGAATGAATTGGGTTGCTGCAGGACGCTCATGCGTTGCTCATTACCGTTTTCGTGCCAAGCGTGTGCTCCGTATCGCGTGCGGCACGGATAAAGGCGCGGATCTTGTCGACATCCTTCTCACCGGGTGCGCGTTCGACGCCCGACGACACATCGACACCGGGTGCATGCGTGATGCGCAGCGCCTCAGCGACATTGTCGGCATCGAGACCGCCCGAGAGCATGAACGGAATTGCGAGATCGAGATCCTGGAGCAGCCGCCAGTCGAACGGCGTGCCGAGCCCGCCAGGCCGCGTCGCCTCGCGCGGCGCGCGCGCATCGAAGATCAGCCGGTCGGCAACCTTGTCGTAGAGCCGGATCGCCGACAGGTCGGCGCGCTCGGCGATCGGCAGCGCCTTCATCACCGGCAGGCCGAAGCGCGCGCGCGCGGCGCTGACGCGTTCCGGCGTCTCGCGGCCATGGAGCTGCAGCAAGTCGGGCTTGAGCGCATCCACGATGGCCGCGAACACGTCATCGGTCGCATCGACGGTGAGCGCCACCTTGAGCGCGCGCTTGCCAACCTGCGCCGCGAGCGTGCGCGCCGCCTCGTAAGCGAGGTGACGCGGCGAAGGCGGGAAGAACACGAAGCCGACCATGTCGGCGCCCGCCTGGAGGGCCGCATCCAGCGTCTCCGGGGTCCGCAGCCCGCAAATCTTAATCAAAACCGGCATTTGAGGCCCATTTAGCCCGTCGTTGGGCCGCGTTCTACCCTGCCTGGGCGCCTTTGTCTGCCCCGAGCCGCTGCCAGACCAGCATGGCTGCCGCGAGATCCTCGATCGCGGTGCCGACCGACTTGAACAGCGTGATCTCGTCCGCGCTCTCGCGGCCCTCGGCTTTGCCGCGACAGAGTTCGAACAAGTCGCCGGCGATGTCGGCGCGCTTGATCACCTTGCGCTTGAGCGGGCTGACGAGATCGCCCGCCTCCTTCAGCGCGCCGGCGCGCGTGTCGACGTAGAGTTTGGCGCACTTGATCGCGGCATCATCGGCCTCGCGCATCTTCGGCGTGTAACCACCGACGAGGTCGAGATGTGCACCCTGCTTCAGCCAGGCGCCCTTGATCAGCGGCGCCGTGGCGAGCGTGGCACAGGAGATGATGTCCGCCTCGCGCACGGCGGCTTCGAGGTCCTCGGTGATCTCCGGCTCGATGCCTTTTGTCGCCAACGCGAAAGCGGTCGACACCGCCCGTGCGCGTGAGCGATTCCACAGCGTCACCTTCTTGATCGGGCGCACCGCGGCATGGGCGCAGACAAGATGCGGCGCCAATGCGCCGGCGCCGACCATGAGCAGATGGCTGGCGTCCTCGCGCGCAAGAGTGCGCGCCGCCAGTGCGGAGGCGGCGCCGGTGCGCCAGGCCGTGAGCGCGCGGCCATCCATGATCGCCAGCGGCTCGCCCGTTGCGCCCGAGAGCAGGAGATATTGGCCATAGACCGACGGCCGCCCGGCGGCGGCATTGTCGGGAAACACGGTGACGATCTTGCAGCCGAGAAAGCGCTCGCCGCTCTGCGTCCAGGCCGGCATCAGCAACAGTGTCGCTTCGCTGCCCGGCTGCGCGATGCCGTGATGGTGGCGCACCGGCACCTCGATGTCGGCGCGAAACGCATCGGCCAAGGCATCGATCAGCGCCGGGTAGGTCAGCGCGCGGGCGATGTCGTCGGCACTGACGATGCGCAAGGCTGGTTCACTCCGAAAGAATGCGGATCAGGTCGGCGGCGCGATCGATAACGGCGCGGGCTGGGTTGCCGGCGGCGCAGACGAGAGGGTCTGCCGCGCATCGATGGTCTGCATCTCGCGGCGCAGCTCGCGCACTTCGCTGTCGAGCCGGCGCGCCAGGCGCCGCCATTTGCTCTGCCGCAGCCACGCGGCAATGCCGCCGACGATGACGCCGAAGCTGACCAGGAGGAACACGAGGAGCCACAGCGGCAGGCTCGCCGAATAGGCCGGATTGGCCTGATCGAACGGATCGAAGATCACCCGCACCGTCTCGCGATTGGCAACGGCAAAGGCCACGATGATGATCGCGAGCGGGACGAGGATGATCGTCAGCACGATCTTGCGGAACATCGCATACCTCAGCAAACACAAATGGCCGGGACACGCCCGGCCATCTTAACATCAAGACCAGCGCGGATCAGGCTCAGACCTGTCCGTCCTTGTTGAGGCGCTCGCGCATTTCCTTGCCGGTCTTGAAGAACGGAACCGACTTCTGCTCGACCGAGACATGCGCGCCGGTGCGCGGATTGCGGCCGGTGCGTGCCGGACGATGCTTCACCGAAAAGGCGCCGAAGCCGCGCAATTCGACGCGGTCGCCCTTGGCCATGGCATTGACGATCTCGCCGAGGATCGCGTTGACGATGTTTTCGACGTCGCGCTGATAGAGATGCGGATTCTGGGAGGCAATCCGCTGCACCAGTTCAGACTTGATCATGGAGTGCCCGCCCAATGGTCAATTCGACGTTGGAGGGTGCCAAAGCGCCAAAAGGCCGTCAAGATTGAGACGCTCCATCGCCTGCACCGCACTCCAGGTCTCCAGCCGCTGCGCGAGACCGCCGAACCCCGCCGCGTCGAGCGCCAGCGCCGCGACGTGCAGGAAGGTCAGGTCACCGAACCTTGGTTTCAGCGGATAGTCGCGGACCGGAGAGCCCGGCGTCACCTTCTTTTCCTTCTCCAGCCACTCGACGGCAGTCTTTTCCGTGCCCAAACCGTCGACAAGCTTGAGCTCGAGCGCTTGTCGCCCGGTGAAAACCCGCCCGTCGTCGACACGAGCGAGCTGATCGTCATTCATCTTGCGGCGATTCTTCACCAGATCCTTGAACCAGGCATAGGAGTCCTTGACGATCGCATCGAGCGCGGCGCGCGCCTCCGGGCTCGTCGGCTCGAAGCCGTTCGGCGCCGCCTTGAGCGGCGAAGACTTCACCTCTTCGACCTGGACGCCGAGGGTCTTCAACGCGCCGGTGAAGTTCGGAAATTGAAACAGCACGCCGATCGAGCCGACCAGCGACGTGTCCTGGGCGACAATATGATCGCTGGCCATTGCCGCGATATAGGCGCCGGAAGCCGCGAGCCCTTCGACCATCACCACCATCGGCTTCTTGGCCTGCAGCTCGCGCAACGCGGTGTAAAGCTCTTCCGCGCCGGCCGTGGTGCCGCCAGGGCTGTCGATCTTGATGACGACGCCACGCACCGCCGACTTGCCAAGCCGCTCCAGCGCCTCGACGCGATCCTGATCGGTACGGATCAAGCCGGTGATTTTCACCCGCGCAATGTAACCCGAGCCTTCGAGCCCGCCGCGCGGCTTTACCACCAGCGTCACTGCGGCGATGGCCGCGATGGCGACGACGACCGCGCACACGCGCCAGAAGGTGAGCTTACGCCGCATGCGACGGCGATCGACGATGGCATCGGCATCGAGCGACATGATGTTTTCGCGCCTCTCAAATCTCGGTCGAATCGGGCCCCAAACGGGGACCCTGGAAAAAAGATACACCCTCGGATGCGATCCGAGGGTGTCAATTTCGTGAACGACCTTGTCAGATCATTACGGCCTTCGAGGCCTATTCGTCGTCGGTCTTTTCCTTCTCGGTCCGCTTCTGCAGCGCGGCGCCGAGAATGTCGCCGAGCACGGCACCCGAATCCGAGGAGCCGTACTGCTCGATGGCTTCCTTCTCTTCCGCCATCTCCAGCGCCTTGATCGAGACCGAGACCTTGTGGGTCTTGCGGTCGAACTGGGTGACGCGGGCGTCGAGCTTCTGACCGACGGAGAAGCGCTCAGGACGCTGCTCGTTACGGTCGCGGGCAAGCTCGTTCCTGCGGATGAATGTGGCGAGATCGGTGTCGACGATCTTCACGTCGATGCCACTGTCCTTCACCTCGGTCACTTCGCAGGTAACGACGGAGCCCTTCTTCAGGTCGCCGGCGCTCTCCATGGGATCGCCCTGGAGCTGCTTGATGCCGAGCGAAATGCGCTCCTTCTCGACGTCGACGTCGAGAACCTGCGCCTTCACCATGTCGCCCTTCTTGAACTCCTCGATCACCTGCTCGCCCGGACGCTTCCAGTCCAGGTCGGAGAGGTGGACCATGCCGTCGACATCGCCATCGAGACCGAGGAACAGACCGAACTCGGTCTTGTTCTTGACCTCGCCTTCGACGATCGAACCCGGCGGATGCTTCTCGACGAAAACCTCCCACGGATTGCGCATGGTCTGCTTGAGGCCGAGCGAGATGCGGCGCTTGACCGGATCGACTTCGAGCACCTGCACTTCCACCTCCTGCGAGGTGGAGACGATCTTGCCGGGGTGCACGTTCTTCTTGGTCCACGACATCTCGGAGACGTGAATGAGACCTTCGATGCCCGGCTCGAGCTCGACGAAGGCGCCGTAGTCGGTGATGTTGGTGACGCGGCCTTTGAAGCGGGCGCCGACCGGATACTTCGCTTCGATGCCCTGCCACGGATCGTCGAGCAGCTGCTTCATGCCGAGCGAGATGCGGTGCGTCTCGTGATTGATCTTGATGATCTTCACCTTCACCTGCTGACCGATATTGAGCACTTCGGTCGGGTGATTGACGCGCCGCCAGGCAATGTCGGTGACGTGCAGCAGGCCGTCGATGCCGCCGAGGTCGACGAACGCACCGTAGTCGGTGATGTTCTTGACCACGCCGTCGATGACCTGACCTTCTTCGAGGTTCTGCACCAGCTCTTGGCGCTGCTCGGCGCGGGTCTCTTCCAGCACGGTACGGCGGGAGACGACGATGTTGCCGCGGCGGCGATCCATCTTGAGGATCTGGAACGGCTGCGGCACGTTCATCAGCGGAGACACGTCGCGGATCGGACGGATGTCCACCTGCGAGCGCGGCAGGAAGGCCACGGCGCCGTCGAGATCGACGGTGAAGCCGCCCTTGACCTGATTGAAGATGACACCCTGCACCTTCTCGTTGCTGTTAAATGCCTTCTCCAGCTTGCCCCAGCTTTCCTCACGCCGCGCCTTGTCGCGCGAGAGCACCGCCTCGCCGAGCGCATTCTCGACGCGCTCCAGATAGACCTCGACGGTGTCGCCGATCTTGATTTCGGAGGGACGGCCCGGCGCAGCAAATTCGCGCAACGCGACGCGCCCTTCGGTCTTCAGCCCGACGTCGATGACGGCGAGGTCCTTCTCGATGCCGACGACCTTGCCCTTGATGACCGAGCCTTCCTGCAGGTTTCCCTGGTCGAAGCTCTCGTCGAGCAGCTTGGCGAAATCTTCGCGCTTCGGCGCGTTGGTAGCGGTAGCAGCGGTGGCCATGAAATCTCCATAAGCGGTGCGCCGGCGGTTGGAAGAAGGGCGACCTGGACACGCGGGCCGAAGGCCCCGCAGACCTTCAGCGGCCCCCGAAAAGCGGAAGGCCGGCGCGATAACCGTGCGTACAGATCGATGGTTGTGCGGTCCGGGATGGCCGCATCAAAGCCTTCGGAGCGGGGCTTTTGTCCTCCAACAGCGAGGGGCGGTCAGCCGCGCCCTCGGCCCGCTCGGACGGCCTCGACGATGTCGAGGGCGGCCCGGAACGCCGCGTCTATATCCAAATGCGAGGTATCGAGCAAGTGTGCATCCGACGCGGGTTTTAAAGGGGCCGCGGCCCGGTTCTGGTCGCGCTCGTCGCGCTGGCGGATGTCGGCCAGCACCTCGGCCTCGGTGATGGCGTTGCCCTGCGCCTGGAACTCCTTCGCCCGGCGGCTGGCGCGCACCTGCGGGCTCGCGGTGACGAAGATCTTCACGTCGGCACCCGGGCAGATCACCGTGCCAATGTCGCGGCCGTCGAGCACGGCACCGCCCGGCCGGGCAGCGAAGCCGCGCTGGAAGGCAAGCAGCGCTTCGCGCACCGGTGCCAAAGCCGAGGTGATCGACGCGGCCTCGCCGACCGCATGCGCCTTGAGCGCCTTTTCGTCGAACTTCGTCGGATCGAGCGCCTTGGCGGCCGCGACCGCCGGTGCGACCGCATCGGGGCGCTCGCCGGCGTCGAGCAGGGCTTTGGCCACCGCGCGATAAATGAGGCCGGTGTCGAGATGCGGCAGCCGGTAATGCGCGGCGAGCCGCTTGCCGAGCGTGCCCTTGCCGGAAGCGGCCGGACCGTCGATGGCGATGATCATCGTTGCGTCACGAGAGCTCGGCGCCGAGGCCGCGCATCAGTTCGGTGAAGCCGGGGAAGCTGGTGGCGATGAAGGCAGCATCGTCGACGCCGACCGGGTTCTCGCTCGCCAGCCCCATCACCAGCGCCGACATGGCGATGCGGTGATCCATATGCGTGACCACCACGCCGCCGCCCGGCGGCCGGCCCTTGCCGCGCACGATGAGATCGTCGCCCTCGACCGCCACCTCGACACCGTTGACGCGCAGCATGTCCACCGTGGCAGCAAGCCGATCGGATTCCTTCACACGCAGCTCTTGCACGCCGCGCATGCGCGTGTCGCCTTCGGCAAACGCGGCAAGCACCGCGAGGATCGGATATTCGTCGATCATCGACGGCGCGCGCTCCGGCGGCACATCGACGCCGCGCAGCGCCGAGAAGCGAACGCGCAGATCCGCGACCTCTTCGCCATCATCGCGCTTCTCCAGGGCCTCGATATTGGCGCCCATTTCACTCAGCGTTTTCAACAGCCCGGTGCGCAGCGGATTGGTCATCACTGCATCGAGGATGAGCTCGGAGTCCGGTGTGATCAGCGCCGCCACGAGCGGAAACGCCGCCGAGGACGGGTCCGCCGGCACCACGACCGGCGCCGGCGCGAGCTCAGGCTGGCCTTTGAGCGTGATGCGCCGGCCGTGCTGGCCCTCCGCCTTGCTGCGGATCTCGGCGCCGAAATGCTTGAGCATGCGCTCGGTGTGATCGCGCGTCGCCTCGCGCTCGATCACCGTCGTCTCACCCGGCGCGTTGAGCCCCGCGAGCAACACCGCCGACTTCAATTGCGCCGACGCGACTGGCGGCTCGTAGACGATCGGCATCGGCTCGGCGGCACCCTTGAGCGTCAGCGGCAGACGGCCGCCTTCGGCCATCTCGATCGCGCGCGCCCCCATGCGCTCGAGCGGATCGAGCACGCGCTGCATTGGCCGAGTGCGCAGCGAAGCGTCGCCGTCGAAGGTCGCCGTCACCGGGCAGCCGCCGACGGCCCCGATGAGGAGACGGCAGGCGGTTCCCGAATTGCCGCAATCAAGCGGCGCCGCGGGCGCGGCAAAGCCGCCGACGCCGACCCCGCGCACGGTCCACGAACCGGGCCCGGTCTGCTCGACGCGGGCGCCCAGCGCCTGCATCGCCTTGGCCGTGTTGAGCACGTCCTCGCCTTCGAGAAGCCCGGAAATCCGCGTTTCGCCGACCGTGAGCGCCCCAAGGATCAAGGAGCGGTGCGAGATCGACTTGTCGCCGGGCACGCGCACCCGTCCCCGGATCGGGCCGCCGCGGCGGGCGGTGAGCGGCGAAGGCGCGGCGTCATGCATGGTTTCGGTGTCCTTTACGGGCTTTTCGGCCCTCCTAGCACGCATGCGGCGCGGGCGTCATCACGCGCGCGGGCCCGATAAAAGCCCATTTCCCGCTATTGACAGGGCAATCTGAACTAGCCAAGTGAAGCACCGATTTTCGAACCCTTTGAGGAATCTCGACCGTGGCGAAACCCGAGCTCGGCACCAAACGTCTGTGCGCCAATTGCGGTGCGAAGTTCTACGACCTCAGCAAGTCTCCGATCGTCTGCCCGAAATGCGAGACGGTGTTCGTCGTTCCGGTCGCAACGTCGCGGCCGCGGCCTGAGGCCGCCGCTCCGCGCCCGGCGCCGAAGGAAGAGCCGGTGACCGTCGCGCCGGAGACGGCGGACGCCGAGTTCGTGTCGCTCGAGGACGCCGAGGCCGAGCAGCAGGGCAAGAAGACGAAGACCGGCGACGCACCGGCGGAAGCCGCCGAAGGCGAAGAAGACGTCGAGATAGGCGAGAGCCTCGACGATGCCGCCTTCATCCAGGAAGAGGAAGAAGGCGATGCCGATGTGACCGACATCATCGGCGAGGGCATCGAGAAGGAAGAGGAGCCTTGAGCGCGGCTCCGAATTGTGGTTTCACGGCGCGCGGATAATCCAACGATCCGCCGAGTTTTCTCCGGTTTTCGATTGAGATTGGGGCCATAGCTCAGTTGGGAGAGCGCGTGAATGGCATTCACGAGGTCGGGGGTTCGACTCCCCCTGGCTCCACCAGTCTTCGCCGCTTCGCGGCTACGACTGGCAGGCCAGTCTTCGCGACAGGCTGCTCAGCATACTGGGCACCGCGAAGCGGCGAAGACTGCCCGTCGTAGCCGGTAGGCGAAGACGGGCGATGCGATACGTCTACTTCCTGCAAAGCATCGACCACCCGGCCGAAACCTATGTCGGCATGACCGACGATCTGCGGGAGCGTCTCAAGGCACATAACGCGGGCCGCTCGCCTCACACGGCGAAATTCAAGCCGTGGAGATTGGTGACTTACGTCGCGTTCTCTGAGGACAGGAAAGCGATTGATTTCGAGAAATACTTGAAATCGTCATCCGGACGCGCGTTCGCCAAAAAGCGTCTGCGCTGACTCGCTTACCGCGCGGCCGACGCCGTGGTCGCGGTCTTGCCGCTCGTGCCGGCTTTGCCGTTGTGCGCTTCGACGGGCTTCTTCGGTCCCCAGATCGGCTCGTCGGAACCATCGCCCCAATTGTACGGGCGATAGAACAGGTGCAGGCCGAACTTGACCAGGCGCTTCATCTCGAAGCGCCAGGCCGGATGCACATAGGTCGCGTGATAGTGCGTGGAGTGCGCGACCTCCGGGATCCAGATCTTGCCGTCGAGCGTCTGCTTGGCGATGCGGGTCGCGCGCGCCCAGGCGCCGCGCTCGTTGATCACTTTGCGTTTACCGTCGCAGGCGAAGGTGAACTGACACGCAAGATGCCGGTTCGCATTCTGATAGACGACCGAGCAGACATTGTCCGGATAGTAGGACGAGAACACGCGGTTGAGCACGACTTGCGCCACCGCCATCTGTCCGCGCACCGGCTCGTCGCGCGCTTCGAAATAGATCGCATTGGCCAGACACTTCTCGGCGCGGGCGCGCTCCTTCGGGTTCTTGTCGAGGCCGAGCCGCTCGGCCGGTGAAGGCCAGCGCTGCTCTTCGGGCGGACGCGCCGCCGGCAGCGGAACATGCGCCGGCATCGGATAGACCACCGTCGGCGCAACTTCCGGAGCCTGATCGTCCTGCGGCAGCGACGCCAGGATCGGCGTCGGATTGAGCGGCGGCAACTGCAGCACGGCGGAAGACGGCTCAGCCGAAGCGAGCGCCATCGTCGGCGGCGGAGGCAACGGCTGCGGGGCCACGGCAGCAACCGGTGCCGCTATCGACATCGGCTTCGATGTCGGCATCGCCCGCGATGCAGGGATCGACGCGGCGACGCGATCCGGATTGGCGACGATGGTCTTCGGCATCAGCGCGGTGGCCTGCGGCTCCGGCGCAGTGGAGACACCGAGTGCCTGCGTGATCGAATGCAGCGCGATGACATCGACGGCGATGAAGGAAGCGCCGACAAAGAAGAGGCACATCGTCAGGCGTTTGATCACACTGCGGATCATCTGCCCCGACGAAAAATGATACTGCCGCTGCGAAGCAGCGCGTTTACGCCTACGCCAACGCAAACAAGACCCCCGTTATCAGCCGACGCTTTTTTGCTTTTGTCGACGGCGGCGATGTTAGCGCCCCGGTGCGTCGCTGAGACGGCTATTAAGAAATTTTTTACCAGAAAAGGCAAACGCGAATGCTTAACGGCAGCGCGCGATTATGACGGCGGCGTAAAGTTTATCTTCGTTAATATTGGAACTTGAACCGCTCGACTGCGGCTTTATCCCAGCGCAGTCCATTGCCGGGCCGGGACGGAACCACCGCATGGCCGTCAACGATCGTCAGCGGCTCCTCAAGCAACACGTTGGCCCAATCGACATATTCGAGGAAATGCGCCGTCGGTGTCGCGCAGAGGAGATGCGCGCTCACCTCCGGGAACAGGTGCGATGACATCTCGATGCGATGGACCGCAGCGAGCGCCGCGGCGCGCTGCCAGCCAGTGACGCCGCCGATACGTTCAAGATCCGGCATCACGTAATCGGCGGCGCTTTGCGCGAGCGCCAGCGCCATGGCGCCGGCTTCGGAGAAATTCTCGCCGATCTGGATTGGCGTCGTGAGCTCGCGCGCGAGCTTCGCGGCGCCCGCGTAGTCGTAGTGGCGGATCGGCTCTTCGAGCCAATAGATTCCGTGCGCATCGAGCGCGCGGCCGCGATGGAGCGCCTGCGCCACCGTGAGCGCCTGATTGTAGTCGACCATGATCGCGATGGTGTCGCCGACGCGCTTGCGCACCGCGTCGAGCGCGGCGAGATCCTCGCGCAAGCTCGGATAGCCGAGCCGCAGCTTCACCGCGCGAAAGCCGCCGGCCAGGAGCTTTTCCGCTTCGTCGGCGAGCGGCGCCGGCGGCATCAGCCCGAGCCCGCAGCTGTTATAGGCGGCGATGGGACGCTCCTTCGCACCGAGGAATTGTGCGAGCGGCATTCCGGCGGCGATAGCGAGCGCATCCCAGCAGGCGATGTCGAAGCCGGCCATGGCCATGCGCACCACGCCCTGCACGCCGATCAGCGCAAAGCGCTTGGCGAGCACCGCCCAGAGGTCGAGTGGCGCGACCGCCGCGCCCTTCGCCACCGTCTCGATCTCACGCAGGATCGCGGCAATGGCCGGCGCCGCGGCGCGCAGATAGCAGAACAGGTAGGAGCGGCCGGTGACCCCCTCCTCGGTGTGCAGGTCGATGAGCAGGAGCGGCGCGGCGCGCAGCGCCTGCTGGCTGGTCCCCAGGACGAAATTCAAAGGGATTTCGACGGCCGTCGCTTCGATGGAGCGGACGGTCAGTTTCGGTAGTGCTGGCGGCATCAGGCGGTTCCCGGCTTACCCAGGAACTATAGAGCTTTATGCGCTAAGTCCCGAGCCTTCTTGTTGCTTTAACCCCCGGCGCCCATATTGGAGGGGTCCGAGCGGACGGGAGGAACCCGGCCGGCCGGGCGTCGGGATGCCGCAAGGGTCCCGTCAAAGTCGCTTCCATAAGGACTTTGAGAGCCATGTCCCGAGTTCCGTCCCTCTCCAGCCCGTTCCTTTTGGGCTTCGACGAGATCGAGCGAGCGCTCGACCGCGTTACCAAAGGGGCTGACGGCTATCCGCCCTACAACATCGAGCGACTGGCGCGCGATGCGCAGGCGCCCGAGCGGCTGCGCATCACGCTGGCGGTGGCGGGTTTCACCCGCGACCAGCTCGACGTCACCGTCGAGGAGAACCAGCTGGTGATCCGCGGACGGCAGCAAGACGACAAGAGCCGCCACTATCTCCATCGCGGCATCGCCGCACGCCAGTTCCAGCGCACCTTCGTGCTGGCCGACGGCATGGAGGTGCTGGGAGCCGACCTGAAGAACGGCCTTCTCGCCATCGATCTGGCCCGGCCCGAACCGGAACGGATCGTGCGGACGATCGCCATCAACGAGCTGGACGATTGAACTCGAGAAAGGACTCGACCGACGAACTCAGAAAGGAGTCGAGGGCCATGAACAAGATGACTGACAACAACACCACCGCTACGCTGAACCCAATGACCGCCGACGCGCTCGCGCATTTCGGCGACGGACGCCTCGCTTATGTGAAGGCGATCCGCTCCGAGGATGTGAGTCGCCTGTTTCCGCAGGCGCCAGCGATCGCGCCCGGTGTCGAGCTGTTCGTGCTGCATGCTGCTGACGGCACGCCGATCATGCTTACCGACAGTCGCGAAGCGGCCGTCGCCAATGCCTGGAGCCAGGAGCTCGAGCCGGTCAGCGTGCACTAAGCGCGCGCTCCTCTGACCCCATCCCGAGGAGCGCTGCGAAAGCAGCGCGTCTCCAGGGATGGCAGCACCTACAAACGGCGCAATACGCACCGCCTCGGCCTCATGCTTCGAGACGCGCACTTCGTGCGCTCCTCAGCATGAGGTCGGGCGATACGGATTCACTTGTCAAACAGCCTGCAACAGCCAACGCTGCGCACTTTCAGCACGACGCTGTCTCTTTAAAATCTGCGCCGGAGAAAAACTCCAAGGGCGCGCGGGATATCCGTGATCCTTCGGGATCTACGGATCCTTCGTTCCTCGCGAAACGAAGGCTATGGGGTAGTCAAACCGCAGGTCTCGTTAGATCGAGATATCCCGCGCGCGATGGGTGACAGCTTGTTTCGCGGGCCCCCGGAGGCAAGACCGTTGATGACCTCCGCTGTGGGGCTCTGAGAGCTTGCGCTCCGGATCACCCTCATAACGCCGAAGCCTTCGGCGCCAGGACCTTCGCGACTTGGGCCGCCGGTCTCCTTCGGGTTGTCCGCCCGACACCCACCGGCCATCGCCACCCTTCCCGCATCAGTGGACACTGCAGATGCCCCTTGGACTGGGAAGGGATGACGCATCAAATCAGAACAAACGAAGAACGGCAAGCGCGCGCCGCGGTTCCTCACGCTTTCCACATGGCTCAGGAAATAGGCCGCGCAGGGCCTCAGGCGGCCGAGGCCGAGGGCATGGCGAGCACGGCGTAGAGCGCGTCGGCATCGCGCGATTCGCGCAGCTTGCGGGCCACCTCCGGGTCACGCAGCAGCCGCGCCACGCGCGCCAGCGCCTTGAGATGATCGGCACCCGCCGTTTCCGGCGCCAGCAGCAGGAACAGCAGGTCGACCGGCTGGCCGTCCAGCGCCTCGAAATCGATCGCGCGGTCGAGCCGCGCGAAGAGGCCGAACAAGCGCCCAAGCTTGGGCAGCTTGCCGTGCGGAATGGCGACGCCATTGCCGACCGCCGTCGAGCCGAGCTTCTCCCGCTGCAGCAGAATTTCGAGGACGGCGCGCTCGTTCATCCCGGTGAGCTCGGCTGCGCGCGCAGCGATCTCCTGGATGGCCTGCTTTTTGTTGTTCACCTTCAGCGCCGGAAGGATCGCGTTCGGCGCGATGAGGTCATTGAGCGGCATGGAACCGTCCGGTGGGTGGAAATGCACAGCGCCGCAAATAAGGGGGTCGCTGAAGGCGGCGGACCATAAGGAGGGTGCCCCCTGGCGTCAATGGGAGAAGGGCCAAGTTTTGTGCTTGCCCGACATTAAGCTTGCCAGCCCAAAACGCTCTGTTGTCCGCCTGATTCGTATGTCGGCTAGATGTCATCCCACAATCCCGATCGCGGCCTGCTTTTCGCGGCGGCGCTGGACGGAAGACGGGATGCGCATGGCTTCGCGGTACTTGGCAACCGTGCGCCGCGCGATATCAATGCCGGCTTCGCGCAGCCGTTCCACGATGGCATCGTCGGAAAGCACATCCGCCGGCGGCTCGGCGTCGATCATCTGCTTGATGCGGTGACGCACCGCTTCCGCCGAATGCGCCTCGCCGCCGTCGGCGGCGGCAATCGCCGAGGTAAAAAAATATTTGAGCTCGAAGATGCCGCGATTGGTCGCCATGTATTTGTTGGCGGTGACCCGCGACACCGTCGACTCATGCATGCTGATGGCATCGGCGATGGTCTTGAGATTAAGCGGGCGCAGATGCTGCACGCCGTTGGCGAAGAATGCATCCTGCTGGCGCACGATCTCGGTCGACACTTTCAGGATGGTCTTGGCGCGCTGATCGAGCGCACGGATAAGCCAGGTCGCGGTCTGCAGACAATCGGCGATGTAGGTCTTGTCGGTGTCGTTCTTCGTCGTCTTCGAGACCTGCGCATAGTAGCGCTGGTTGATCAGCACTTTCGGCAATGTGTCGGCATTGAGCTCGACCAGCCAGCCGCCGTCGGGTCCCGGGCGCACGAACACGTCGGGCACAATCGGCTGCACCATGGTCGAACCGAAAGCGAGGCCCGGCTTCGGGTTGAGCCGGCGGATCTCGGCGATCATGTCGGCGAGATCCTCGTCGCTGACGCCGCAGATGCGACGCAGCGCGGCGACATCGCGCCGCGCCAAGAGCTCGAGATGCGCGACCAGCGCCTGCATCGCCGGATCGAAGCGATCGCGCTCCTTGAGCTGGATCGCGAGACATTCGGTGAGATTACGCGCGCAGACGCCGAGCGGCTCGAAGCCCTGCAGCACGCGCAGCACCTCTTCCACCTGCGCGCGCGGCGCGCCGAGCTTTTCCCCGACGGTGTCGAGCTCGCCGGTGAGATAGCCGGCCTCGTCGACCATATCGATGAGGAACTGCCCGATCATGCGCCGCGCCGGATCGGGGATGGCGAGCGCGAGCTGCGCCGCGAGATGATCGGCGAGCGTGGTCTCGGTGGAGACGAAGGCTTCGAGATTATAATCACTGTCGTCGCGCGAGCCGATGCCGCTACCCGGCCACTCCGGCGACGGCTGCGGCACCTGCGCGTCGGCGCGCGCGACTTTCTCGCCAGCGTCATCGGGAAACACGTTTTCGAGGCTGGTGCCGAGCCCGTCTTCCATGGCGCCGCGGCTCGTTTCCAGCTCCTCGGGCCAATCCGAGGTCGCAGCGTCGCCATCAGGCGGCGCGTCGTTCGCCGGCTGCTCCGCCGCTGACGGCTCATCCTCGCTGGCGCGCTCGAGCAGCGGATTGCGCTCAAGCTCGGCATCGACATAGGCAGCGAGATCGAGGCTCGACAGCTGCAGCAGCTTGATGGCCTGCATCAGCTGCGGCGTCATCACCAGCGCTTGCGACTGGCGGAATTCGAGTCTCTGGCTGAGGGCCATGCGGGCTAAACTGGTCCGATTCTTGCTTCTCTAAGCAGGACCGGTTCTATACCAGTTCGCCGCGCTGCGGAATCATTTTTGCATGCGGTGGATTAACTGGCGCGGGTTGTTTGGCCTCACGGCCGTCATGCCCCGCGAAAGCGGGGCATCCAGTAACTACAGAAGCGACCGTGTTTACGGGATTGCCCGCCTACGCGGGCAATGACGCCGAGGATGTGGCAGGCGCAGCGACCACTGTCGTTACAGCCTGAACTCCTCGCCCAAATACAGCCGGCGCACATCGGGATTGTTCACGATGTCCTCGGCGCGGCCCTCCATCAGCACCTCGCCGGAATAGATGATGTAGGCGCGGTCGGTGAGGCCCAGCGTCTCGCGCACATTGTGGTCAGTGATGAGCACGCCGATGCCGCGATTGGTGAGATGGCGCACCAGCGCCTGGATGTCGCCCACCGCGATGGGATCGATGCCGGCGAACGGCTCGTCGAGCAGCATGTAGCTCGGCCGCGTCGCCAGCGCGCGTGCGATCTCGACGCGGCGGCGCTCGCCGCCGGACAGCGCGATCGACGGCGTCTTGCGCAGCCGCGCGATGTTGAACTCTTCGAGCAGAGCGTTGAGGTCGGCTTCGCGGCGGCGGCGATCGGGCTCGACCACTTCGAGCACCGAGCGGATGTTGTCTTCGACATTGAGGCCGCGAAAGATCGACGCTTCCTGCGGCAGATAACCGATGCCGAGCCGCGCGCGCTGATACATCGGCAGGCCGGTGACGTCGTAGCCGTCGAGCTCGATGCGCCCGCGATCGGCCTTGATGAGGCCGGTGATCATGTAGAACACCGTGGTCTTGCCGGCGCCGTTCGGCCCGAGCAGGCCGACAGCCTCGCCACGGCGCACATAGAGCGTCGCGCCCTTCACCACTTTGCGGCCGCCGAAACTCTTTTCCACGCCGTGGGCGGCGAGATAGCCGTGGCGCACCGCGGCGCGGCCATCGTCGCGGCGCGGACGCGTGGTGATGTGCTGGGCCACGGCTTGCGGATCGACCTGCGCGGCGCGGGCCTGTGCGCCATTGACCGGCGCCGGCTGCGGCTGCGGCTCCGCCTGCCAGCCCTCGGCCATCGGCATGCGGCGGCGCGGCGGCGGCGCGGAACGGCGACGGAACAGCGAGAGGATATTGATCAAACCTGCCTCAGAGGACTGCTTCGCGCGTAAGAAGAAACTAGCTGATTCCGCAGAACCTGCGCGGCCCGCCATAGCACGAGGATACGCGCGTGGCTCGTTTTCAATTGAGCCGCATCGGGGCGCCGGGGTGGGCGCGGGTCTGCGGTGCTGCCGGTTTCGCGCCCGCCTCCGGCTTCGCCGCACCCGGAGCCTGCGGGGCGCTGCCCGGATTGATTAGCGCCTGCACGCCCTTGCCGCCTTCGACCCGCGACACGCCGCTGGTGAGATCGACGATGAGCTTCTCCCCGCGCAACACATTCGGCCCCTGGGTCATCACCACGTTGCCGAGCAGCGTCACCGTGTTGCTGCGCATGTCGAAAATTCCGGAATCGCCAGTCGCGGTCTGCTCCTTCTGCGTGACGATGACCCCGCCTTTGGCCTCGAGCCGCTTGATCTGCTGCTGGCCGGTCGGGCCAGGCTCGGCCTGCTTCATGCCGCCCTTCGCCGCGGTGGCCGGGGCCGGCTTCTGGTCCTTGGCGTTCTGCTCGTAATAGACGACGAGCGATTTGCAGCGTAGCCCGGTGTCGCCCTGCGTGACATGCACATTGCCGCTGAAGGTCGCGACCTGATCCTTGTCGCGGACCTCGAGCGTGGCCGCCTCGATATGCACCGGCTGATCCCGGTTCTGCGAAAAGCCCTGCAGCGCGTTTGGCGGGCCCTGCGTCTGCGCGGCGGCGAGCGGCGGCGACGCGAGGATCGCAATGCTGAAAGCGAGAAGCCGCAAGCGATCGAAACCGTTCATCGTTTCCCCGTCCGCGGCGGCGTCTCGGTCCTGGTCGCGGGCTCCACCGCTTTCGGCGTCTCGTCACCGTTGAGCATCAGCACCATCTCGACGCCGTTGGAAAACCGCACCAGATCGCCGGATTCGGTGACTTCAAGCCGATTCGCATTGAGAGTGCCATTGAGCAGCTGCACCTCGACCGGCTTGTCCGAGGTGACGGTGCTCTTGCGCACGTCGACCACTGCCTCGCTGAGCCGCCCCTGATAACCCTGCGAGGAGGAGAGCAGGATGTCCTTTGCGAGCTTGAGCACCTCGTTCTTGGTGTCATAGAGCCCGGTATTGGCGGACATCTCGATGGTGGTCTTGTCCTGCATCTCCACCTTTGCCTTGATCTCCTTCAGCTCGACGAGATCCGGCTTGGTCAGATCCTGCGCCGCCGCCTTGGCGGAGAAGCTGTAGCCGCGCGAATCGCGCGTGTAGCCGGAGAGCCGCGGCTGCTCCATCGTGATCTTGGTGCCGGAGACCACCATGTCGCGCATGTCGACCGGCACCTTGGCCAGCATGCGCAGCGGGTTGAGCCAGGTGGTCAGGCTGATCGCCGCGAAACCGATGGCCACCACGATCGGGATGCCGATACGCAGCACCCGCACCAGGGCGCTGTGACGGACGGCGGCGCGAAACGCGCGCTCGCTGTCGCCGCGGCCCATGGTCCAATAGCTGCGAGCGTCCGGTTGCTGGCGCGTCGCGGTGATATGCGTCATCCAGTGCCGCCCCCTGGATCCAACTCAATGCCGCGCAAATATGGCCCGCGCACGGCAGAATCAACGCACCCCTCGGCTGCCCAACTAGCCGAAAATCACTGGCAATACAAATGTTTATGAATGCGAGAAGATGTCTTCGGCGGCCCAGCCGGCAAGATCGAGCCGCACCCGGTCGGGCAGGAAGCCGAAGCAGGCCTGTGCCAGCTGCTGCCGCCCCTCGCGCGCCAGCATGACGTCGAGCTTTTCCCGCAACGCATGCAAGTGCTGCACGTCGGAGGCGGCATAGGACACCTGCGCGTCGGTGAGCTCGGCGGCGCCCCAGTCCGAGGACTGCTGCTGCTTGGACACGTCGATGCCGAGCACCTCGCGGGTGAGGTCCTTGAGCCCGTGCTTGTCGGTGTAGGTGCGGGCGAGCCGCGAGGCGATCTTGGTGCAGTAGACGGGCTCAGGCATGACGCCGAAGCGCGCATAGAGGATGCCAAGATCGAAGCGCGCGAAGTGGAAGATCTTGACGATCGACTTGTCGGCGAACAGCCGCTGCAGGTTGGGCGCCGGGCTCTTGCCGGCGGGGATCTGCACGACATCGGCGGAGCCGTCGCCGGGCGAGAGCTGCACGACGCAGAGCCGGTCGCGATGCGGATCGAGCCCCATCGCCTCGGTGTCGATCGCCACCGCGCCCTTATAGGCCGAGAGGTCGGGAAGATCGCCGCGGTGCAGGCGGATGGTCATGATTTTCCGTTATCGGAAAGGCCCGCGGACCGCAAATCTTTTGTCGCCGAGCCGGCGCCGCTAGTGGTCCGATTCTAACATTCGCATCCCGGTGCGGCTTGGCTCTCTTGCGAATGTTAGAATCAAAGGACCCCTAGCAAATATTGGATTCTGGTGGAGCTTTGGATTTGACATTCGCTTCGAGAAGCTGCGGCTTGATGGGTAGCGAATGTCAAATCCGCTCCACTAGCGCCCTCAGACGAGGTCCGGCAGACGCTCCATGGGCGGTTCTGCCGCCGGCACGATCGACGGACCGGGATCGGTTTTGTCGTCGCGCGGATCACGGTCGAATGACGCGGGCATTGGCGCCCGCGTCTTCAATGTGAACTCACCTCGAAGAAAGCGCGGTGTGTGGGCGTAGCGGCGCGGAGAAATTCCGCAGCCGTTAAATCGCATCGCGCACGGTCTCGTCGCGCAGGTCGCGATAGTTCGCGAGCAGGTTCGACGGATCAATGCCCTGCATCGTCTGCATCGCGACGTCCTGGCTCGACACGCTGGTCACGTGACCGAGGCCCATCCCGAGCATGAAGATCGCGCAAGCGGTGGTGAGTGCGAATTTCGACATGACAGTCCCCCTGTTGTTCTATTTGATCGACCATAGCGGGGGTTGTTTAAAATCGTGTTTGTTGTTCCATGTTTGCGGAGCTCGTTGGCGGCGTAGTTAGCGCGTCGTCAACGTCACCGGCTTGGTTAGCGCAGCGTCAACGTCATCCGTTTGGTCACCCGTTTTCCACGGGAAACATATCGACAATCGTGCGCTTCATCGGATCGATGATCAACACCTGGTCCTTGAACTTCAGATATCCGTAACTCTTCAGCGCCGGGATCTCAGTGATCAGCGGCTGCGGCAACGAATGCGGCTTCAGCCCATTCGGGATCTTGGCGCCGACGCTTGGTGAAAAATCCTTTGCCGACTTCGTCGCCTTCAGCGCGAAGCTCACGCTGATGCCGTGCAGATCGATGACCTTGCTGATTTCATGGCGTTGCTGATCGGAGAGCGACAGCGGCGGCGGGGTTTGCTTCTGCGAGACGGTGCCGTGATTGCTGAGCACGACTTCGCCGTGCTCGCCGGCGGCTTGTGCGAGCACCGGATTGAGGGCGAGGACGAGACCTGCGACGGCAGTGACGCCGAGCAGGCGAATGAGAGGGCTTCGCATGGCTGCACTCCTGCCTGCGTCGCCCTCAGAGGAATAACGCACAGCGTTCCGCGGGGGTTGCGGATGTCGGCGCGTTGTTCCGGACGGGAAGGCGAAAGGTCGGGCGTCCGCCTTCGCTCCTACGGAGCTACGGAGCTACGGCGCGACAGGCTTCGCCGCATCGCGATGTTTCAGGACGCTGTGACGGCATCGCCCCGATTGGTTTGCCGAGCCGTAGCCGCGTTGCGGCGAAGGCTGGTGCCCAGGAGAGGATTACGCCGAACCACGACGATTGATTTGATTCTACACACGTTTTTTCTGTGCCCGCAAGAATTGTTGCACAGGGGCGTTGCACGCACGACACTTCGGGACCCCTAGCCGCGAAGGCATCGGCCCCGTGCCAAGAACCATTGACGTTGACAAGCTCAAGGCAGGATCAATTCACGCGCTCGACGCGGCGCTGAATCGTTTGCGAAACCTAGGCTGGATTGGCTCGGATGAGGAGCTGACCATCTATCGATGGACCGCGGCGATGACTGCCGTGGAGGTGCATGCAATTTGGGAGCGGTATGCAGAACGGCGCTTAGTGGCAGCGTTGAACCACTATCCCGATTACTTCATAGAGCAAGAGGAGATCAAAGGGGTATCTAGAATTTCGTCTGGCTTGGCGTTCTATGTCGTAAGGGGTGGAAGTCGTTACTTCGATTTTCGCTCAAGCTCGGAGCTTCTGAAAAAAGGAGACGCGCTACTCGGCCAGCCCGACAACCCGTTTAGAGGAATCACCAAGCACAACCGCGATTACTTAGACGCCCTCGCCGCGATTCGTAATCTCGTCGTTCATGACAGCAGCGCGGCAACTGCGTCCTTCAAAAGGCTGGCTAGGAGCGTTTATGCAGTTCAATATCCTGGTGGGGCCGGCGAATTTCTTTGTGCTGTTGAACATAGAGCAGGGCAACCCGGGCGCGGCAAGTCGCGGCTTTCTGGGTTGATTGCGGTCGTTATGGACAGCGTCAATTCGAGCTAGTTAACGGTCTTAGGTGAGCAAGTACGCGACTCGCTATCACAGTACCGCTCTCAGGACGCCTCCAGCGCCGTTTGAGTCACTGAGGATTATTCGTGACGTTGGTTATGTCATACCAGCACAATGGATCGATTGGCATCGTCGGCGATCTGCTGTTGTCCCGCGACACTCCTTTGGCGAAGCCATTTGATATCCCTACTCGTTTCCATGAGCAGTATCCGCTCACAAACCTCAACCTGAGTGGGCTCCGACAGAAGACCTTTTGGATAAGTCCACATCTTGCCGTCGCCTGGGCAGGAAACATGCTGATCGCACGCAACATCGTGCGAGAGATTGCGGATCGCTTCACCGAACCGTACAGCAACGACAAGTTACTGGAATTCATTGACAACCTCGGCCTGACTGAAGCCGAAAAGGCAGCGGTCGCATTTATCTTCTTACTAATAACAAGTGTCGCGGACGGAAAGAGTCAAATGCAGGTCTTTCCTTATCGCGTAAGGCGCTGGGCCAATCCGGCAAATGAACATGAAGTCTTCTTGTTCGCTGGCTCGGGAAGCGATCACTTCGCGGATATCGACTTCGCTCTTAAGTATCGCGCAAGTGACCCCCGCCTTGCCTTTCATGCAGCAGTCATCGGACGAGCTGCAACCGCGTTATTGCAGGAAGTCATGTCTGATGACGTCCATAACTATTTCTACGGCGGAGGGTTTGAATTTCTGATCCCAGAAACGCGGGAAGGCAAGTTCATGAAGGTGCCATTGATGTTCGCGTTCTGGACGTACGACGAAAATGGAAAATGCGAGCTTGTTGGCCCGGTTTTCGCCCAAGAGTACAGCGACGACGGCGTTCTGGGCTTACATCGCTTTGTTCTAAGCGAAGGAAGATGGGATGAACGGATATTCGAGGTTCATAATTTGCTGACTTCAGGCAGCAGAGAGTTTCTGACGGGACTGCTGCCGGAGGCACTGTGGGCAGTTCACTACCTCATCAACAAAAACAATCCCAATGAAGTGATCACAGTTCAAAAGGCGCGAGGTACTCCGAATTTCGACATTGCAATGGATGAGGGCGCATTGGTGCCGAAGATCGGAGCGAGCTGGGCTGAAGAGTTCGCATCGATGCTTTAAGGACGACAGGCGTTAGCACCCGATCCGAATCAATTTCGATTCTATCCACGATGTAGGGCCCCGAGGCTTAGCGATGCTCTACAGTCTATCGATTGATCGCCTCGAAGAGACCAGACTGTTGCTATTTGCAATCTTTGTTTTTTCGGCGATAGGCGTGGTTGTTGGCGTGTATTGGGAGAAAGAGTCATTTCCTCCGGATAAGCGTCATCGTGGCTGGCTGCTGTTGCTCTTCTCGCTAGGGATCGAGGTGATATTTACAGTCGCGATCTTCGTAGTCGATGGGACTATTTCATCGCGACAACGAACGCAGATCGAGCAAATTCTCGCCCATCGGCATCTAAGTCCAGAGCAAAAGGAAAGGCTTGCAGCAGTCGCTAAGAAATTTCCATCACTTAATTTCCTGACGATAACGGCCCTGGATGCTGAATCGTGGGATTTCGTGATGGAGGTGGCTGCAGAGCTTAAGCGCGATGGCTGGAATTGGATTCCTTGCGATGGTCCTCTTCCTAAATTGATGCCCTTAGACGGCAGACCACTTTCGTGTTGGACAATTCTTGATCATATCCAAATCGACGGTTCACAGAACCACGCACAGGTAGTCTTCTCGCTCGCGAACGCGCTCAAAGATGCTCACGTCATTGGCATGGATGACGTTCGCCCAGAGATCAGTGAAGCATTTCCGACTACTGCAATTATGGTCGGGACCAAGCGGTAGCGATTCTCTCGCTGTCAAGCCGGGTGAGTAGATTTCTTTGGTTGCGACTCGATGCGAATCCATGACGAATCCGGCCTGCACCCGGGAGGCTGCAGATGCCCACTGTTTCGTTGATGTCGTTTCTCAACATCATGACCAAGAGTGCGCCACAAAAGGTCAGGGAATATCAGCGTTACCTCACGCCGGGCGGCTATGATTTTTATTGGCAGCTGAAAGACGCCGCGGCTGCACTCACGTATGGAGGCAAGTCGTTCGAACAATGCCTCGCTCCGCTGCACAGGATCAAGCGAGACTCAGAGAGAAAACATAATGTCCAGCGCCTTGAGGCATTGCAGCGGTGGCTGTCTCGGGCCGAATGCTCCTATTTCGAGCCGCCGCGAGCAACGTGTCAGTCGCCGCTGGGACACCTCAAGATTAAGCTTGAGCCGGAATTCGGCGTAGTCGTTGGCTCTAGGAAGCGGCTCGTTCACCTCTGGAGTAACCAAGGAACCAATCTGAAGGCGTTCGTCGCAGGCGGGGGCATCTACTTGATGCAGCAGCACCTCCTGAAGAACGGCTTCGACGACTGTGAGTGTGTGATTCTTGATTTAAAGAAGAGCTACGTGTTCGCATCCGATGGCATTCCCGCCAACGTGATCGCGATGACCAATAGCGAACTGGCCTGGGCGGACAGTTTTTTTCACGCTGCAGCGGAAGCGGCGTGATCTCTAAGGCGTCTTTGCCGGTTCCTCTGGCTTGATTGGGCTGTCTGCACGCATCTTCTTGAGCTTCTCGGAGAAAAGAATATCGCGGAGTAAGTATCCAGGTGTTACGGCGGCAATGCCGATATTCTGCGCGAACACCGGCAACACCGCGTTTGGAGTCTGCATGAAACCGCCCGGGCGGGGTTCGTTAAAATTGCCACGCATCACCCCCGCCAATGTGATTTCATCAGCGCCCAAGGTGAGTTGCCCAGGAACGCGGTCCATACCTTGCGAGAAGAAAACCGGCGATCCGCTGTTCCCGCCAAATGACATCGTCTCTAGAAGATAGAGTTCGACCATCTCGGCGGGCTTTCCTGCCTCCTGCCACCGCACCGGATCATCCGTAAACATCGCCACCCGACCAAAGCGGAAAATGGGAGCGTTCCGCTTATCTCCCAAGTGCGGAGCGAACAGACCCGTAAAGAACACGTCCGAACCAGGCCTAAGAGTGCTGGCCTTCAAATCGTCTTTGGTTTTGATGAGAGCCGTCGGGATCGCAAGGAAATCGACGACGCGCTCGTCAGGCAATCCGGGCACGACCGCTATGTCAACCGTCGGGTCTGAGTGAACGAAAACATTCCGGTTCGATCCATCCGGGATCAGGTCAACTGCCAGGAGGCCAGAGCCTCCGACCTTGTCGTTAACGCGCAAGAACACGCGCTTGAAGAACTCACCTTTTTCATCCTTGAGTACATGCTTCGCAGTAACAAAATAGCCATGCCCGCCGGGGCCTTTGTCATTTTCAACGAGTACGAAGAAGCCGGTGCCGTTCGCCCTGGGCGAGCCATTTTCGATTTTCAGCGCGCCCCTCTCATCCGCGAGGAACACAAAAGCGACAGTCTTTGCGACATCGGAAGGAGGAGGACCTGCCATTGCGGACCCACTCGTAAGAGCAAGAACGAGGACGATTACGCCTCGGAGAGCGAACATCATCACGGCCCCGACTCAACCGGATCCATTCTTATCCACGAGGTCTGAGAACTGTTGAAGCTTAAACTCCGGTCCAGTCCTCAGAATCTGAACGATTTTTCTTGCCGTATCTGCTGCGAGGGACTTCCCGTCTTTGCCCGTCTTACGAAGCACGAGCGTATCGCCCCTCAATTCGATCACGGTCAGGTCTTGTTTGAACCTTGATCCCGAGTACTCGGAAAGATCGACCATATAGACTTCGGACCGCTCACCTGCCGCATGCGCTTCCGAAAGACTGCCCTTAATTAGGTGTACCATGCGCAAGTCCGTCAGACTTTGAAGTAGTCGATATTCGTCGGGATTGCTCGCCTTATCCTTGAGGCCAACCCGAAAGAAGGAATGGTGGTTCTCCGCAATTGTAAACGCGCGAACCCTTTCTAGTGCGGTCAACCGCGATGCCGCTTGGCCTGCCGATGAAGCAGCATCGTCTTCAAGCTCAGTGCGCTTTTGTTTGCCCGCCTCACCCGCGGCCTCATTTACATCCTGCGCTCCGACTGATCGCGCATCGTCACGCAACCTGGCGATCTGAATCGAGCGGGCTGTAAGCCGCAGAAAGTCTCGCGGGACACCTGCGGATGCGAGAACCAGGCGGTCAACGGCGCCAGAAGCCATGAACCCCGATCGGTTCGCAATGTTGCTGGCATTCAAATAGGTTTGCAGGACGTGCGTGAGGAATGCTCGCGCTTTCTTCGGTTCCTCGAGCGTTATGTCGAGTGCGATCTCCGCTGCATCGTGGCCTATTTGAAGGCCAGTCGGAGGATTATCCACGAACGTGCGACATTGATTGCGTATGCCCGCCACCTTAAGCCACGCCGCCGTGTCGCGCGTGATGCCATGAAGTAGGTCCAAGAAATAAGGCTGCTCCTTCATTTCGAGATAGTGCAAATCGTCGATGAAGATGAAGAGATCGGAGCCCGTCTCTGTGCACAGCATCGCAATTAAGCGCTGCGCTGCGGGGACCAGCATCGCGACTTGTTCACGCGTAATCGACTTTTGGTCAGCAAGCTTTTGAGCGGTCTGGCCTAAGGTTGACGCTAGATCGACGCTACCGGGCTTTGCGGTGCGATTCCGGTGAGCTACTAGCGGCAGCTCGCAAACCCTTTGCACAATGGTGAGGAACGCTCTTTGAGCATCAAGACCGCGAAGCACTTGGATATTAATCCAAAGCACCAGACTGCCTGACTTTTCGATTTGACGCTTCGCCTCAAGCAGGAGCGCTGTCTTACCAACACCACGGCGACCAAATATGACATGGTGCCTCCGCGTGACCGCGACGCGCAGGTTTTCGGCAGCGTCCTTGATGTACTCTAAGCTTGGCTGCTGTTCAGATGTGCGCGAGCGCTCGTTCAACAGCTCGATAAGCTTGCTCACCCTCTCATCGTTGACCGACGAGACGTTGCCTTTGTGAAGAGAGGCGGGAGGCTTAGCTCCGCGCACGACCAGCAGGTAGCTGCCTGGCAATGTCGTTTCGATCTCAGAGCTCATGCGCACCGCATCAGCCAGCACTTCTTCGGGGACCTCCACGACAACGATTGTTTCGTTGGGAAATGCTCGCGCAGTGGCGGACAGCAGCTCGATCCCGCGCGAAGCGAAAGCAGCGCGAACCGTTTCAACATTGGCATCATCAGGTGTCATAATCCGCAGCCCTTCCCACGAAGGTACGTCGTGCATTCTGTGGTAAATTCGACGGCCACCCGCATCATTTGTGAGCTCGTTCTTCTGAATCCAGCGTTGCCCTGCGGGAACGGCTCATAGTCGGCTTCGTTTCGCAGGAGCCGCGCATCCTTCAAAGCGTTCCGCCATCGCTCAACATCCGGAAAATCGGGTGGCAGCCCTCCGGCCAACTTGTCGTGCGGCTCATAATCGTCGCCCTGGTTGGCGAAAAAGGCCACAGCTCTACCCGCGTGATACATGGCATAATATGAACGCGAGATTGCGTCTCGGTGCAGCATCGGGCGAAGGGACAAAAGCCTTCTGGCCGACGTCAAGAAACCGTTCGACAATCTCACCCGTGCAACGCAAGCCTCTTTGACGAGCTCAACGATGCTCCGTCCCGTGACGCCCTCGATCCGAACGCCATTGCGTAGGAGGTCAATCTGGTTCTTCTTAAACTTCTGAAGAAGGGCTATTTCCGTTTCTACGGCCGAGAGCGGCATTGGATCCCCCGGTCACTCCGCTACTGTGGGCACGTGTTGCGCCGCATCCAGCCCCCGTTCCGACCATCGCATCGTGCTACTTAGGGACGAATGCCCAATCATTGCAAGCCAACCGATTCGAACGGCAGAGCTTCTCAACGATTGCCGATCTTGCGCCGCGGCTCCTCAAAGAACGCCTGCAAAGGCGCACCCAATGCCTTCGCCAAATGCCAGAGCGTGACAACAGTCGGGTTTCGCTGGCCTAGCTCTAAGCCGCTGATATACGCCCGGTCCACGTCCATACGTTCCGCCAACGCAGCCTGCGAGATACCCGCAGCCTGACGCAGCCGCTTCACATTTCCGCCAACCATGCGCCGCACGTCTTCCGACATGGGAGCAAATTCGACAGATGTGCATTCTAGTGCGACGCATTATAATGCACGGGCATGCGCAAGCTCCTTTGGCCTAGCCTCGCTCTGCTTCTATCGACGGTAACGGCGTGGTCGTCCGACCCGGCGATCACCTACAAGCATGCGATAGAGGAGTGCGGCGGAGAAAGCGTGTGGCGATATGACGACGGAATGACTTCGCCTGACTTGGTGGCGGCGGTGATTCTGGGAGTGTGCCGCCGACAGAACCAACCGCTCTATGCCGCTGCGAGTGCGGGCCGAACGAACGCGTGGATGGCTGGCTTCGAGCGGGCGGCAGCGGAGGAGCTTACAGGTTTGGTCTTGTGGCACCGGTCGAACAGAGCACGCTCGGGCCCCAAGTGACCGAGGCCTTCGAAGGGGTCAAAATTCTCTGAGCCTATCTCGAAGCCAACGAAATTCAGCGTGTCCCCCCGTGCCACCCCGCCCCGCCCCCTCAAGGCTTCCGCGACGCGGCCTGCTCACGCCCAGCAGACGAGGCCCGGTCCAGTATGCGTTTGACCGTCTTCGGGTCACCCAGTCCGACCTCAGCGGCGATTGCCCGGTAGCTCTTCCCCTCGACGCGAAGCGTCTGCATGCGGGCAAGGCGTTGCTGCTCGTCCTGGTTCGGATGCAGCCGCTTTGATTGGCGCCCTGGATCAACCTGGACATCGAAGCCGAATGGCCGCTTCCCACCATTGTACGCGCCCCGCGCCGAAAGATTCCGCTTCACGTCTCGGATGCGCTCGCGGATTCGGTCCCGCTCTGCCTCTGCTACGGCCGACAGGATTGTGAAGACGAGCTTTCCAACGCCATTCCCGCAAACATCGCCTCCGAGGTCGATCATGTGCAGGCTGACGCGGCTGCGCTTGAGGTCCTCCAAGGTCGCGAGCGCATCGAACGCGGAGCGAAACGCGCGGTCTAGCTTCGCGGTAATGATCGTGTCGCCCTCACCTACGGTCGCAAGCAGGCGACGACCTTCAGCACGCTCGGCAAGCGGAACGGACCCGCTGATGCCGGCGTCAACGAAAACTTCCGCCAGCGACCAGCCCCGCATCATGGCGTAGCCGCGGATTTGCTGCTCCTGCGTTTGCAGTGAGTTGCCGCTATTGGCCTGCTCGGCAGTGCTCACCCTGGCGTAACCGAAGACCCGCATGCCCGCCGCTCCGTGGCTTTGCTAATGCACGGCCACATCCAATGCCACAAATATCGCATTTCTACAAGCCATATTGCTGTCATCATTGAGTTTTTAATACACTATGCGCCTTAGATATCGTAACTGAGGAGTTGAGTATGATTCGAGAGAAAGCCAAGCCCCTGAGTAACAAAGGGTTCGCGTGCCTAGTCCTATACGTGCGTCAACCCGTCGACGCTTCCGATCCGGAGCTTCTCCTGGTCGATCTACCAAGCTGGATTCACAAAGCGCACATCTCGGAACGGCTGGAAGGTGGCCGGTCGGTAGTTAGCCTCGTCTTGAGAGACAAACTGGGCGAAGTGGTTGAACAGGCCGTCCGACTTCAAGAGAGCGCCTTTGCCGAATTGCTGATCCGGACGTGCTTGGGCGAGACTGCCTTCATCGATTGGGCAGACGGCAAGCCCTATCTCAAAGTCTTCGGCAGCCGACCAAGCGCAGCAGGGATCGTCTTCGCGCGAATCCTCGGGCGTGCGGCGGATGGCGATGTTGTCACCTACCTCAACGGAGACACGTTGGATCTTCGGGCCGCGAACCTGATGCTTAAGCGGGGGCCGAGTCGACGGAACGCAGTCGATGTCCTAGCGGAGACGCTCTACAGGGCAAGCGAAATTCCCGACCGCCTCGGTATCAACCGCGACGAGTTCAAGGCGCTCGTGTTCGCTGCGGAGGACCGCTTCGACGGACTCCACGGCCTCGAAATAGCTTGGGAGTGATTATGCCAGCCCGCACGGCTGCAGCCCGCGAGAGACGACGACAGGCCGTTAAGCGACGAGTTCTGAGCCCATCAGACCGCTGCTTTCGCCGCTGCATCGTATGGACCGACAGCGGGCCGTGCGGGCGACCAACAGAGAAGTTCGCGCGGGTCGGGTTGTCGAACATGATGTGCACCCAGCACGCGCGGCATGTTGCTCAATTTGGTTCGCCTCTGATCAAGAGCCCAAAGGCTTCCGTGTTGGCGCCATACCTTCGCGCATCGTTAGCCCTCCTGAAACAGTGGCGTGATGACCCATACGTGAGAGCCGCTCTGGCAGAGATCACAGAGCGATTGGACAATGCGGGACCGGCCGATCAAACCACGCGCCTATCTAGGCTTCCTCCGAGAGAGAAGGCGCGGCAGTGCTTCGCTCGCCTGCGTATTGCAGGACACCACAGTGAGCGCCTTGCTGCGATCCCCTTGGCACTGGCCGCCTACGCGAAGGAATGTCCTAACGAGATAGGGCGCGGCGAGCGATGGAGATTTATTGCGATTGGGAAGGCCGTCTACCGACTCAGCAGGCCAGGCACTCACAAGGTCGTTGAGATGAAAGACCAAGCGGGCCGCACTCATCGCGTTCAGTGGAACTACCAGGCTCGCGCTACCTCACGGATGCTGTTCTATGTAGGCAAAGCGCTCTGGAAAGATGCGGACTGGCTGGTTGAGAAACATGCGGATGAAGTTATCCGGGCGAAGAATGCCGGCTCTCAGCCGCTCGCGGGCTAATCCGCAATGAGAACAAAAAAGCGTCCTATGTGCTCTGCCCGGGGCGGCCCCCGCAAATTTCCGCAGGCCGGTCACTCCGCGCCCGAGAGCAATCGGGGTTACTTCTTTGATCCGTGGCTAACCGCCGCCAAACCCGAGATTAAGGGCTTCTGCGAATTCCTTGAGATGGAGCTACGGAAATCCGAACGTCGGGTACGTCGTCGCAAGGAAAAAGACCTCGCCACCGTGCGCGATCTGCTGAAGCTAGTTCTCGTCAATCTCGCTTATGTGTTGGCGGCCAAATTAAACCCTCCAGCAGTGGCGGTGCCGCTCGCCAAGCCCGCGCAAAAGCGCACCAGATACGAACGGGCGGGCTTAAGGCACTTGCCGGTGTTGCTGCAGCAGCTGGCTGACCTGAAGTACATCGCATTGCGCAAGTCGCGACGCGTCGGTCGCGCGAGCACTGTTGAGCCATCCAGTTGGCTCCAGGATCGCTTGCGCGAGGTACGACCACCGTTCCGGTTCGAGCATTTCGGCAGAAGCGAGGGCGAAGAAATCATCATCCTAAGCAGGACGCTAAAGGACGAGGCTGCAGGTACCCGTGATGTCATTCAAATCGATTACGTTGACACGGAAGAGACGAACGCATTCCGCTCAGAGATGCATAAGGTCAACGACGCACTCGCTCGCGCAGACGTACAGCGGCTGGGTGCGCCAGTCTCCTTCGACACCGGGCCGAGTCGCCGCGCGTTGCGGCGCATCTTCAATTTGCCGGCTGGCCTAACCAACGAAACGCAAACATTCGCGTTCGGTGGCCGCTGCTATCACGGCTGGTGGCAAAACCTCGATGCCGAGCAGAGATGGTCAATCCTAATAAACGGTGGGCGAATCGCCGATCTCGATTTTGAGTCCATGTTCCTGCGCCTGGCTTACCTACGCACGGGCATTGAGCCACCAGCGGGGGACCTCTACGGCGACATCGTTGCGCCTGAATATCGAGATGGCGTGAAGCAGGTTGTGAATGCGATGCTGTTTCGGACCACGCCCCTTCAGAGACTCCCAAAGGGCAGCCCGGGATTGTTGCCGAGCGGATGTACGGCCCGGACGCTGCGCGAAGCAATTCTGAACAAACACTCCCCCCTCAAGGGCACCTTCGAGACAGGTCTTGGCTTCGCCCTAATGAGAACCGAGAGCGATATCTTAGTCAGGACCATGCTGCGCTTGATCGATGCGGGCTACATCGGGCTTCCCATGCATGACGGCGTAATGGTCCCGCAGGGGGCCGACAAAACCACCCAGAAGATTATGGGCGACGTATCGGAGGAGATCGTAGGCTTCCGGCTTCCGGTCAAAGCCGTGCGCTACGACCAGCGGTCTTCTTACGCGCCTTCTTAATGCTCTAGGGGGGACCTCTAAGGAGACCGCCGGGGCCGCCCCTTGGGACAGGCCATTATTGGACCTCCTGCAGAGGCAACCGTAGGATACGCCACCGGCCAATTCTCAAAGCCGCCCGTGGTGTTCGATGACTGATGAGGTCGAACCTCCCGTCCAGGTCCTCCTTGAGTCCTCCGTGGCCCACACCAAGGAGTGTCTGTCGAGGTCTCCGGAGTCCGTCATCATCACGTCGCCGTACCTGACCTCAACGATTGCCGAGGACGTTATCGGGAAGTGCGACCCGACCACGTGTATCGTCCTAACCACGTTCCGCGCAGAGAACTTCGCAGCAGGAGCATCATCTCTCGCGACCTTAAGAAGGCTGCTTGAGCGCGGCTTCAACGTGCGTCATCTCGATGCACTGCATGCAAAGGTAGTACTCACGAAGGACCATTGCTTGGTCGGCAGCCAGAATCTGACAGCTGGCGGAACTCAGAACCGAGAGGCCACGGCGGTCATCCACGACTCAAAGCTATCCGAGTTCGTTGCCGGTCAGCTGAAGCACTGGATCGAGCAATCACAGCCGGTGTCAATCGAGATGCTTGAGGAGATGGAGCGGCAGATTGGCCCGCTAATCGAGACTTCCGGAAAACTTAGACAGCGTGCCGCCGAGATAAACGATCAAGTGCGGTCAGGTGAAGTAGCGCGACAGTCCGAGCGCCAGAGGCTGAAGGCCGCAGAGCAGGACGAGCTTGCGACACAAAAAGAGCAAGACTGGCTCCGCTTAGCAACAGAAGCTAACGCCCCCCTGCAAGCCGCAATAAGATCGATCCCGATCTTGCGGTCAGTTCGGCTCAGCAAACAATTTGTCTCGTCTTCATCATCGTGGCTGACCACGCTGCGTGCTCCACCGAAGGTCGATTTAACCAATTGGGCCGCTTTAGACGATGGGCCCCTAACACGACGCGAGCGTTATCTGCTGATAGTTCCCCGGACGAGCAAACTGGCTTGGGTCGCCTTAAATAAGACGCGCTTGACACAGTTTGGGACGGGAGTTGAGCGCAAAGATAGACGTGTGTCGTCGAAGCTGCAGTGGTTGGTGCAAGACATCGAATTCAACAAAGAACTAGAGACACTGAGCGGTTGGAATGTTCGGTTTACGTTGACGTTAGACGGGTCTTCACGAACGCCAAATTACGCGCTGCGATGTTTAATGAAATTCACCGTCCAGGACTTGCAGCTTGTGAAGTTTGATCACATACGCCGCCCCGTCATCGCAGATCAGTTTGAGCGTCAGTTCTCTGCACCAAACTCGCTCCTGAGGTCCGGTTTGACCCGTCAATTGATCAAACCATTTAGGTACACCGAGAACAGCGCTGGCATAGACGCGAACGAGTTCTGCAGGGGTCTAGGCGACCGCTTCGTGCTGCACTTGCAAACGCATCAATTACGGCCATTCTTCGTATTGGAGCCCCGGTGACACCCACGCTTAATCCTCGGGTGGAGCGCTGCATCGGCCCTTATCAAGCACTAAGCTTTGTAACGCGGTAACTTGTTGATCGCCTCAATGACCGCCTGAATAGGCATCTCACCGTATCTCTCTCCGGTGCTGCGTGGAACGTGCCCTTGAATGTAGTCGCGGACCTCGGGATCGATGCTGACGGCGCGACACACCGTCTTGAAGCGGTGACGCCAACCGTGGTTTGGATCGACCGACCTGTCAGGCACTACCTCGCGCACAAACTCCGACAGTCGATTGACGAGCCCTTGAAGCGGCCCGCGCACGTCACCGCCCTCGGATGGATGCACAAATAGGTAACCCGCGCGTGCCCTCTGAACGAACTTGATGAAGCCCTGCTGCACTAGGTGTGGATGCAAGGCGACGGTGCGCGCGTCGTCGGTCTTCACCGTGCCAGCCTCAGGCGTGATCGTCATCACCCAGCGCTTCCCTTCGCGGTGAATGTCCTGCTTGCGTAGCTGCGCCATCTCACCCACGCGGGCGCCGGTGTAGGCGAGGAGCCACGGCACCCACCGCTTGGCTGCATAAGTCTCCGCACGCTCACGGCCGCGTGTCACGCTGAGAGCGGCACGCAGCACTGCCGTTGCTTCCGCATCCCTGAACCCGCGCCGAACCTTGCGGCGCTTTCCGAGCTTGATGGTGACCCCCTCCGCTGGGTTCGCGGCCAGCTTTCCGTTGGTAACCGCCCAAGCGAAGACCGTCTTGAGTCCCGCAAGGTCACTGTCCTTCACAGTCTTCGGAGAGATCGGCTCCTTGGTGCGCGGATTGATCGAGCCAAGTCGGTGCTCCTTGAAGCCGACCACATCGGACTTGCTCACGCTGGCCGCATCGTCGTGTCCAAGGAAGTTGGCGAACGCCTCCATGGTCTTGCTATAGCTCTCGAAAGTGCTCGGCTTGCGGCCGGTACGCTGTGCCTCGCGCCACCAGTCCTGCACTAAGCCGCTCAGCGACGTTCCTATGGCGATTACGGGCCTGTCTGCAGCGGCTGATTGCCACTCCGGGAATCGCTGCGCCTTCGGGTCTGGCGAATAGTCGCCTTCCGCATTCCGCTTCCGGCTCGCGAACGCATCTCGCAGCGCGTGCCAGAACGCCTCGACTAGGAGGGCCATCGAGGGTTCGTCGATTCGGACGATCCCCTTGCGGAGCAGGAGGCGGTTGATGATAGGCCTGAGCATGTCCATGAGCGGCTTTGCACCCTTTGACCTTAGGGGTGGCTCTGTCTCGCTCGGCTCTTGGAACGTCGCGCCGTCATCCTCAGGATTGAGCGTATCCCACTGCGCGGAGATTCTTTCCCAGATTGCGGCCCGCTCACTTTGGCTCAGGTCGCGCACACGCCGCCATTTTGAGTTGGCAACGTGGTCGGGAAACTTGAACTCCGGATCGTGCTCAATGCTAGTGACCACCGCCCGGTCTTCATCGGCCCATGCGCGGTAAAGCTCGCCTGCCAGCGCATGCGCCTGCTTCGCCGTCACAGTGACCGGTGCATCGGAGCGGAGCGCGGTCCAGATCGTCTCAAGGTATCCATCAATCGCCGCCTGACGCGCTTTGACCTCGCGCGGATCAGAAGTGCGCAGCGATAGCCTGACGGATTGTGCACGCGCTGAGATCGTGACGAACTGCGTCGCGTCGCCCAACGGGATCGCGAGCTTGAGGCCAGCAGCTTGCCGCTTCACGTCAGCGGGAATGCGCCGGACGAACGAGAGATTGCGGGTTCCTTTACGCCTCACGGGACGGACCAACCTGTAGAGCACTGTTGCGCACCCTTGTAGCACAGTCGGGCAAGCGCAATTCTCTAAGGGGTCACATCCGCTTGAAAGGAAAGGCTAACTTCAAGAGGCTGGTGCCCAGGAGAGGACTCGAACCTCCACGGTGTTACCCACTGGTACCTGAAACCAGCGCGTCTACCAATTCCGCCACCTGGGCTTGCGGCGGATAGGTACGGAGCCCGTTCCGCCTTGTCAAATCAGGCCTGTTGAGCCCTGTACACCCATGAGCCGATCCTGTATTTCGGCAATCCCACCGACCCCTCCGGATTGAGCGGCATGACCGCACGCAGCAATTACGACACCCTCGTCACCATCTTCGGCGGCTCGGGCTTCCTCGGCCGTCACCTGGTCCGCGCGCTGGCCAAGCGCAATTACCGCATCCGCGTGGCGGTGCGCCGGCCCGATCTCACCGGCCACCTGCAGCCGCTCGGCCGTGTTGGCCAGATCCACGCCGTGCAGGCCAATCTGCGCAACGCAGCCTCAGTGGAGATGGCCGCGCGCGACAGCGAGGTGATCGTCAATCTCGTCGCCGTCCTGTTCGAGGGCGGACGGCAGCGCTTCGACGCGCTGCACAGCTTCGGCGCCGAGCAGGTGGCGCTCGCGGCTGCCGCGCATGGCGCGCGCATGGTGCAGGTCTCCGCCATCGGCGCCGACGAGCATTCGTCCTCGCATTACGCGCGCTCGAAAGCTGCCGGCGAGAAGATGGTGCTCGCCGCCATGCCGTCGGCCACGATCGTGCGGCCCTCGATCATGTTCGGGCCGGAGGACGATTTCTTCAACCGATTCGCCGCGCTGGCGCGCATGTCTCCGGTGCTGCCGCTGATCGGCGGCGGCACCACGCGCTTTCAGCCGGTGTTCGTCGGCGATGTCGCCACCGCCATCGCCGATGCGGTCGACGGCAAGACGCAGGGCGGGGCCACCTATGAGCTCGGCGGGCCCGACGTGCTCACCTTCCGCGCGCTGATGAATTACGTCCTCGGCACCATCGAGCGGAAGCGGCTGCTGGTGCCGATCCCGTTCGGCATCGCCAAGCTGCAGGCAAGCCTGCTGCAATTCCTGCCGAAGCCGCCGCTGACGCCCGACCAGGTCGAGCTCCTGCACACCGACAATGTGGTCTCGGAGGCGGCGAAGAGTGCGGGGCGCACGCTCGAAGGCCTCGGCATCGAGCCGACCGCGATCGACACCATCGTGCCCTCTTATCTCTGGCGCTTCCGCAAGACCGGGCAGTTCCGCAAGCGCCTCGCCTGATAATCGAAACGCATGCCAGTGATCACCAATATCGAGGACCTGCGTCAGCTCGCGCGGCGCAAGATGCCGCGCGCGATCTTCGATTATGTCGATCGCGGCTCCTATGACGAGATCACCTACGCGGCGAATTCGAGCGAGCTCAAGGCCATCCGCTTCCGCCAGCGCGTGCTGCTCGACGCCACCGATCGCGCGCTGACGACGACGATGCTCGGCGAGACGGTGTCGATGCCGGTGGCCATCGCCCCGACCGGCCTCACCGGTCTCGTGCATGGTGACGGCGAGATGCTCGCGGCGCGCGCCGCGGAGAATTTCGGCACCAAATACACGCTGTCGACCATGTCGATCTGCTCGATCGAGGATGTGCGCAGCGTCACCAAGAAGCCGTTCTGGTTTCAGCTTTATGTGTTCCGCGACCGCGGCTTCTCGGAGTCGGTGATCGCCCGCGCCCGCGAAGCCGGCTGCACCGCCCTGTTCGTCACCGTCGACCTGCCGCTGCGCGGGCAACGCCACGCCGACCTGAAGAACCGGCTGGAAGTGCCGCCAAAGCTGACCTTGAAGAACGCGCTCAACATCGCGATGAAGCCGGACTGGGCGTTGAAGGTGCTGATGGGCCGACGGAAGTCGTTCGGCAATATCGACGCCTATCTCAAGAACAAAGGCGGCGTCTGGGCGGCCGGCGCCTGGGCCAACGACAACTTCGATTCAACGTTGTCGTGGCGCGACGTCGAATGGGTGCGCAAGCTGTGGCCGGGCAAGCTGGTGCTTAAAGGCATCCTCGACGCCGAGGACGCCAAGACCGCGCTCTCCGTCGGCGCCGACGCGCTTGTCGTGTCCAATCACGGCGGGCGCCAGCTCGACGGAGCGCCGGCGACCATCACCGTGCTGCCGGAGATCGTGGACGCGATCGGCGACAAGATGGACGTGCTGTTTGACGGCGGCGTGCGTTCAGGTCAGGACGTGCTCAAGGCATTGGCGCTCGGCGCGCGTGGCTGCATGATCGGTCGCGCGTATCTCTACGGACTGGGCGCGATGGGCGAAGCCGGCGTCACCAAAGCGCTGAGCCTCATTCGCGACGAGCTGCGCGTGAGCATGTCGCTCACCGGGCTGAAGGACGTGCGCGAGGCCAGCCGCAGTATTTTGTATCGCTAGATCATCTTGCTGCCTCGTCATGCGCGGGCTTGACCCGCGCATCCATCGATTTTCACAAGATCGATGGACGGCCGGGTCAAGCCCGGCCGTGACGGCTCAGAGTATGCGGCACTTCCTATTTCGCCATAAAGATCGCGGCGAGGCCAATCGCCCCGAGGATGATGCGCCACCAGGCGAACACCGCGAAGCTGTGGCGCTGCACATAGCCGAGGAAGGTCTTCACCACGATCCAGCCGAAGACGAAGGATGCGGCAAAGCCGATGGCAATGAGCATGGTGTTGCCGCCACCGACGAGCTCACTCTTGTTCTTGTAGGCCTCATAGGCAAAGGCGCCGACCATGGTCGGCATTGCGAGCCAGAAGGAGAACTCGGCGGCGGAGCGGCGGTCGGCGCCGAACAGCATGGCGCCGACGATGGTGGCGCCCGAGCGCGAGACGCCGGGGATCATGGCCAGGCACTGCACGACGCCAATGCCGAAATACATCGGCAGCGGGAAGCTCGTGGCATCGTGATAGCGCGCCTTGAGGTTCATCCGATCGACCCAGAGCAGCACGAAGCCGCCGAGGATGAACATCACGCAGACGATGCGCACGTCGAACAGCACATCCTTGATGATCTTGTAGGCGAGGACGCCGATCACCGCGGCGGGCAGGAAGGCGAGCAGCACGCCGATGACGAAGCGCGCCGCCGCCCAGTCCTTGAACATGTGCACGGCGATCGAGAGCAGCCGGCCGAAATAGATCGACAGCAGCGCGAGGATGGCACCGAGCTGGATCAGCACCGTGAACGACTTGCCGAAACTGTCCTCGCCGAAGCCGAAGAAATGCCCGACCAGGAGCAGGTGACCGGTCGATGATACCGGCAGGAATTCGGTGAACCCCTCGACCACGCCGAGGAACAGGGCCTTGATGACATCGGTGTGCATGATGAGACGGGTCCCTGCCGATGGGGGCGATTCGAGGGCACTTCAATGCTTGTGGCGCAGCTCAGTCAGGCACACAACGGTCTAGCGCAGCGGTCAACAAGTTGCTCCAAAGCCCCTCCCTGCGTAGGGTCCCGCCTGATTCTGCTCGCGCAATCCTTTACACAAGAGCTGAACCCATCCCTGCATGCTGACGCTGTTTCATCACCGGCTGTGCCCGCTGTCCCGTTTCGTGCGGCTCATTCTCGGCGAGCACGGCCTGGAGGCCCGCCTGGTCGACGAACGCTTCTGGGAGCGGCGGGAAGATTTCCTCGTGCTCAATCCGGCCGGCGCCATTCCCGTGCTGGTCGAGGAAGGCCAGCCGGCGATCCCCGGCGCCGGGATCATCGCCGAATACCTCGAGGAGACACGTGGCGAGGAGCGCGGCGAAGGCCGCCTGCTTCCCGTCGGCGTCGGCCCGCGTGTCGAGGTGCGCCGCCTGATGGGTTGGTTCAACGACAAGTTCCACGCGGAAGTGAGCGGTCCGCTGGTCATGGAGCGGGTCTATAAGCGCTCGATGACGGTCGAGCAGGGCGGCGGCTCGCCGGATACCGATGCAATCCGCGCCGCGCGACACAATATCCGCTACCATCTGGCGTATATCGGCTGGCTCGCGCGCACCCGCGATTGGCTCGCCGGTGACCGCATGAGCTATGCAGACCTGGCCGCGGCGGCGCATCTGTCCGCGGTCGATTATCTGGGCGATGTGCCGTGGACCGAGGACGAAAGCGCGAAGACCTGGTACGCGCGGGTGAAGTCTCGCCCGTCGTTCCGGCCGATTCTCGCCGACACGCTGGCCGGCATTCCGCCGTCGAAGACCCACGCCGACCTCGACTTTTAGATTCCGCCGGCATCAAGGCGGCGCTGGCAGCGCAAGCGCGCGAGCACGGCTTCGACGCGTTCGGTGTCACGCGACCCGATGCGGTGCCGGAGGCGAAGGCGCGGCTCGAACAATTCCTCGCCGACGGCGCGCATGGCGACATGGTCTGGATGGAGACGACCGCGGAGCGCCGCGGCAATCCGCTGGCGCTGTGGCCCGATGTGCGCTCGGTGATCATGCTCGGCATGAATTACGGGCCGCACGATGATCCGCTCGCCATCCTCAAGCAGCGCGAGCGTGCCGCGATCTCCTCTTACGCCAAGGGCGACGACTATCACGAGCTGATCAAGGCACGGCTGAAGGAGATCGCGCGCTGGCTCGTCGCCAATGCCGGCGGCGACGTGAAGGTGTTCGTCGACACCGCGGCGGTGATGGAGAAGCCGCTGGCGCAAGCCGCGGGGCTCGGCTGGCAGGGCAAGCACACCAATGTGGTGTCGCGCGACTTCGGCTCGTGGCTGTTCCTCGGCTCGATCTTCACCACGCTCGAGCTGCCTGCGGATGAAAAGGCGCCGGAGAGTTGCGGCAGTTGCCAGGCCTGTCTCGACATCTGTCCGACGGCGGCGTTCCCCGCGCCATTCCGCCTCGATGCGCGACGTTGCATTTCCTATCTCACCATCGAGCACAAGGGGCCGATCCCGCGCGAGCTGCGCGCGCAAATGGGCAACCGCATCTTCGGCTGCGACGATTGTCTTGCGGTGTGTCCGTGGAACAAGTTCGCGCAAGCCGGGCGTGAAGCGAAGCTCGCCGCGCGCGAGGCGCTGCGTGCGCCGAAGCTTGCCGAGCTCGCGCAACTCGACGACGCGCAGTTCCGCGCGCTGTTTTCCAAGAGCCCGGTGAAGCGCGCCGGCCGCGACAAGTTCTTGCGCAATGTGCTCATCGCCATCGGCAATTCCGGCGATGTGGAGTTGGCGCACGAGGCGGAACGATTGCTCGACGACGCTTCTCCGCTGGTGCGCGGCGCCGCGGTGTGGGCGCTCAGTCGGCTGTGGCCGCGGGAGCGTTTCACTGCGTTGGCGTCGGCGAAAGGCGCACGCGAGGTCGACGCCACAGTTGCCGAAGAGTGGACGGCCGCTACGCAGTGAATTCGGACACAGCGGCGATGAGGCGCTCAATATCTTCCGGACGCGACAGGCGATGATCGCCGTCCTTCACCAAAGTGACCACCACGTCGTCGCGCGCGAAACGCGAGACCAGCTCGACCGCATGCTGCCAGGGCACGTCGGGATCCTGCACGCCTTGCAGGATTCGGATCGGGCAGCCGGTCTCGATCAGGCCGCCAAGGAGCAGATGCTTGCGCCCCTCCTCGATGAGGGCGCGCGTGATCAAATAAGGGTCGTTCGAGTATTCCGACGGCCGCGCCCAGACGCCTTTGCGTTCGAGCGTCTCCTTGATGTCGGCGGGGAAGCGCTTCCACATCAGCTCTTCGGTGAAGTCCACCGCCGGCGCGATCAGCACCATTCCGGCAATGGAAGCGGCAGGCGCGCCACCCCCCATGCCACTCAACAATTGGCGCGCCAGAAGTAAAGCAAGCCAGCCGCCCATGGAGGAGCCCACCACCACCTGCGGCCCGCGGCAGCACTCGCGAAACACCGCGACGCTCTCCTCGAGCCAGCGTCCGATGGTTCCTTCGGTGAATTCGCCGCCCGATTCGCCGTGGCCGGAATAGTCGAAGCGCGTGCAGGCGCGACCTTCGCGCGCGGCCCATTGGTCGAGCGCCTCGGCCTTGGTGCCCTTCATGTCCGACTTGAAACCGCCGAGCCAGAGGAGGCCGGGCGCCGCCCCTTCGCGCTGGCGGACGGCAATCCGGCGCGCGGGCGTTCCTATCGTCAGCGATTTAAGGCAAGACTCGGTCATCGCGACTCGATTCGAGAACCAACACGATCCCTAAATGGTCTCTGTTTCGCCGCAGCATGCCGTTGAAGGCAAGAGGAATCGCGCGATGACGCCGGCGCCCGCGCCGGCGACGCCCCGGACGCTCGCCGGCGCCACCATCCTGCAGATCGTGCCGGCGCTGCGCGACGACCCGACCGCGCATGCGGCGGTGGAGATCGCCCTGACGCTGCTGCAGGCGGGCGCCCGCGCCATCATCGCCGGCGAAGGCGGCTCGCTGGTCGGCGAATTGCGCGCGTTTGGCGGCGAGTGGCTGCCGATGAAGGTCGATACGCTCAATCCGATCCAGCTCAAGCGCAACGCCGCGATGCTGCAGCAATTGATCCCGACGCAGCGCATCGACATCGTGCACGCGCATTCCGCCGCGGCGGCATGGTGCGCGCTCGCCGGCAGCGACCGCATGCCGGTGTGGCTGGTGACCTCGTTTGCCGACCGGCTCACCGGGAGCTCGTGGTGGGGCACGCGCTATCACGCCTCGCTGGCGCGGGGCGACCGTGTCATCGCTCCATCCGCTTTCGTGTCGCAGGCGATGATCGAGCGCTACAAGATCGCGCCAGAGCGCATCACAGTGATCCCCCGCGCCATCGACACCGCGCGTTTTGCGCCGACCGCGGTGATGCCGCAGCAGGTGCTGGCGCTGCGCCGCGCCTGGGGCATCCTGCCCGACCTCGCGGTGGTGCTGCTGCCGGGGCGGCTCGCGCCGTGGAACGGACAGACGACGCTGATCGAGGCGGCACGGCTCATTTCCGGCGCCGGCGACCGCAACGTCGTCTATGTGCTGGCCGGCGACGACCGCAGCCATCCGCGGCATGTGCGGGCGCTGCGCCGCAAGATGCGGGCGCTCGGGGTGGACACGCTGTTCCGCGTCGTCGGCCATGTCGGCGACATGCCGACCGCGCTCGCAGTCGCCGATGTGATCGTGGTGCCGCCGAGCGAGCCGCCGCTGACCGGGCGCGCCGCCGCGGAAGCACAGGCCATGGGCAAGCCCACGATCATCAGCGCGGTCGGCGTGCTGCCGGAGAACATCCTGCAGCCGCCGCGCATGCCTGACGATCTGCGCACCGGCTGGATGGTGCGGCCGAACAATCCCGCCGAAATGGCCCGGGCAGTCGCAAAAGCGCTGGCCATGAGCGAGCCCGCACGCGCGGCTTTCAGCGCACGGGCACGGCAATTCGCCGAGTTCATGTTTTCGCCGCAGAGCGTTGCTGAAGCTATACGGTCCGTCTATACCTCGCTGTTGTCGCGTCAGAGTTAAGCCTTTTTGGCCGACATCCTTCGTCGCCAGCTCGCCTCGTCCTTCACCTCGTCGGGTCTGTTGTTCAAGGTCGCTTGTTCATGCCTGTTTCTGTTGTACGTCGCGTGGTGTCGGAGTTGCCGCCCTCGCCCGTGCACGTGGCCGGCGAGGCAAAAGCGCCGCTGGCGATCGATCCGCTCACCGTCCTCATCGCCGTTCCGACGCTGGACATCGGCGCCGCCGATGCCGGTGCGCTCGATCTCGTGCGTGTCCTCACCGCCGCCGGGCACAAGGCGATCGTCGTCTCGCAGGGCGGGCGGCTGGTGCCCGAAGCGGTGCGCTGCGGCGCCGAGTTCGTGGCGCTCAACATGGCCAGCAACAACCCGGTGACGATGCTGCGCAACGCGCTCACTTTGCTGCGCCTGGTGCGCGAGAAGCGCTGCGACCTGGTGCACGCGCATGGCCGCGCCTCGGCGTGGAGCGCGTTCTTCGCGGCACGCGCCGCACACGTCCCCTTCCTCACCAGCTGGTACAAGGGCTTCCGCGAGCAGAATGTGCTGAAGCGGCTCTACAACAGCATCATGGTGCGCGGCGATCGGGTGATCGCAGTAAGCGAGCAGATCGCGCAGCTCATCAACGACCGCTACGGCACGCCATGGTCACGCATCTGCGTGCTGCCGGCGAGCGTCGACCTCGCCCGTTTCGACGCAACCAAGGTGCCGGCCGCGCGGATCGAAGCCGTGCGCGCCGCCTGGGGCGTGACGCCATCGACCAAGGTGATCCTGGTGGTCGGGCGCATGTTGCGGCGGAAAGGTCATCACGTGGTGGTGCGCGCGGTGCGCCGACTGAAGGATCGCGGCGTGAAGGATTTCCTCTGCGTGTTCGTCGGCGAAGATCAGGGCCACACGCATTATTCCGGGGAGCTCTGGGATCTGGTGCTCTCGACCAAGACTGTCGACGTCATCCGCACCAACAATGCGGGGCAGGATCTCGCCGCCGCTTATGCGGCGGCGACCGTCGTCGTTTCCGCCGCGGTGCAGCCGGAAGGCATGCCGCGTTCGATCCTCGAGGCGCAAGCCATGGCGCGCCCGGTCGTCGTCTCCGATCTCGGCGCCGGGCCGGAAGTGGTGCTCGCGCCGCCCGCGGTATCCGACGACCGGATCACGGGCCTACGCTTTGCTGCCGACGATGACGCGGGGCTCGCCACCGCGCTCCTTCGCGTGTTCTCCATGCCGGAGCCAGCGCGCCGCGCCATTGGGGAGCGCGGGCGGGCCTGGGTGCTGACCCATTTCAACCCGCCGGCCATCGCCGAGCAGACGCTGGCGCTTTATGCCGAGGCCACGGCATCGCGCCGCGAGAGCCTGCAAATCCGCTGAATTTTGAACAATTTGCAGCGCTTTCGCAGTCGCCTGGCAACGCAAGTGGCTCGACAACGTTGACTTGCGCGGGGTTTATCCCGATCTTTCCGCCGCCGGCTGAGAACAGCGATTGCGCTGTCCGCACCGGCTTGTTGCAACAACAGAGGAGCACCGACCCATTCGCCGTCCGATGAAGGCCGCGCCGCCCGTCCAGAAGGACGGCCCGCGCATCAACGAGGAGATCCGCGTCCGCGAGGTCCAGCTGATCGATCAAACCGGCCACAACCACGGGAACACGCCCATCCAGGCGGCCCTGGACATGGCCACCGCCGCCGGCCTCGACCTCGTCGAGATCGCCCCGAATTCATCGCCGCCCGTCTGCAAGATCCTGGATTTCGGCAAGTACAAGTACCAGGCGCAGAAGAAGGCCGCGGAAGCCCGCAAAAAACAGAAAGTCGTCGAGGTCAAGGAGATCAAGCTCCGGCCGATGATCGACGACCATGACTACGACGTGAAGATGCGCTCCATGCACCGCTTCTTCGAGGAAGGCGACAAGGTGAAGGTCACCCTGCGCTTCCGCGGCCGCGAGATGGCGCACCAGGAGCTCGGCGTGAAGCTGCTCGAGCGCGTGAAGGGCGACACCGGTCCTGTGGCCAAGGTGGAATCCGAGCCGCGCTTCGAAGGCCGCCAGATGGTGATGATCCTGGCGCCGCGCTGAGCATCGCTGATCGAGAATGCAAAAAGCCCGCGGCGACGAGCCGCGGGCTTTTTGTTTGCCGCTGTCGCGAGTGCGGCGCTAGCGCCGCTCGGCTTCCCAGTGTCCGCTGCAGGTGCCGCTCGCGCCCTGGCCGCTCCAGCTGCCGGCGCCGGCATGCGCCGAGAGCTTGCCGGTGCCGACGGCCCGCTGACTGCCCTTGCTGATGGTGACCCTGACATGGCCTTCCGAGGAGACGGTGCCGGCGAGATTGATGCCAGGCGCATCCGCGTAGGAAACGTGGCCCTCGGCGACACTGACCGCGTAACGATAGCCGCGGTCGCAATCGCCCTTGTCGGTGACCACGAGGACGCTCCAGGCGCCGTCGAAGCCGGCAGCCTTGGCATGACCCGCCGCGGTGAGACAGACGCCGGCGAGCGCGCCGGCCAGCAGAACTCCGCGCATGATTCCCCCCAGGTTCGCCAGCGGGGAGGACTTAGCAAAAAACGCCGCAAAATCGGGCCTTTTCCGCGGAAATAGTGAAGAACGCGGGCAGGCCCCGGAAACCCGCGCCACGGTTGCCATTTCGGCCATGCTCTGCCATAACGCCGCCCTTCGTCGCCCGGCCGTAAAGGGCTGCCGTGGCGGTGATTTTCGCTCAATCCGAGCATCCGGTCGGTTACCGACCATTCCGCGGGTCCCGCACCTTTTGGTGCGCAAGGGCCCCATGAGGAGAGCCAAATGCCCAAGCTGAAGACCAAATCGGGCGCCAAAAAGCGCTTCAAGATCACCGCGACCGGCAAGGTGAAGTACCAGCAATCCGGCAAGCGTCACGGAATGATCAAGCGGACCACCAAGACGATCCGCGAGCATCGCGGCACACAGGTGCTGTTCAAGACCGACGGCGACAACATCAAGAAGTACTGGTTGCCGAACGGCTGAACGTTTCCGCGCCGCCTAAACGGCGGCACGCCGCATCCATCGTTCCGTTTCAAAGCTTAAAGGAGATCTCTCATGGCCCGCGTCAAACGTGGTGTCACCTCGCACGCCAAGCACAAGAAAGTTTTCAAGGCCGCCAAGGGCTATTACGGCCGCCGCAAGAACACGATCCGCATCGCCAAGCAGGCGGTGGAGAAGGCCGGCCAATACGCCTTCCGTGACCGCAAGCGGCGCAAGCGCACCTTCCGCGCGCTGTGGATCCAGCGGCTCAATGCCGCCGTGCGGCCGTTCGGCCTCACCTACAGCCGTTTCATCGACGGCTTGAGCAAGGCCGGCGTATTGGTCGATCGCAAAGTGCTCTCCGACCTCGCCATCCGCGAGCCGGCGGCGTTCCAGGCGATCGTGGAAAAGGCCAAGGCCGCGCTGCCGGCGTAATGCCCCGGCTAAAATGTCGGACATCGGCAAACTCGAAAGTGAGCTAACCAGCGCCATCGCCGCCGCGGCGGACGAGACGGCGCTCGAGGCCGTGCGCGTCGCAGCGCTCGGCAAGAGCGGCTCGGTGTCGGCGCTGCTCAAAACGCTCGGCGGCATGACGCCGGATGAGCGCAAGGCACAGGGCCCGGCGATCAACGGGCTCAAGGATCGCATCACTACCGCCATCGCCGCGCGGCGCGAGGCGCTGAAGACCGCGGCGCTCGACGCGCGGCTCAACACCGAGACGGTCGACGTCACCCTGCCGGTGCGCGAAGCGCCGGCGGAGCTCGGCCGCGTGCATCCGATCACACAGGTGACCGACGAGCTCACGGCGATCTTCGCCGCCATGGGCTTTGCGGTGGCCGAAGGTCCCGACATCGAGACCGACGACTACAACTTCACCAAGCTCAACTTTCCCGAAGGCCACCCGGCGCGGGAGATGCACGACACGTTCTACTTCCCGCCGAAGGCCGACGGCTCGCGCATGCTTTTGCGCACGCACACCTCGCCGGTGCAGATCCGCACGATGCTGACCCAAAAGCCGCCGATCCGCGTCATCATCCCCGGCCGCACCTATCGCAGCGACAGCGACCAGACGCACACGCCGATGTTCCACCAGGTCGAAGGCCTGGTGATCGACAAGGGCTCGCATCTCGGTCACCTGAAATGGATCCTCGAGGAATTCTGCAAGGCGTTCTTCGAGGTCGATCACGTGAAGATGCGCTTCCGTCCGTCGTTCTTCCCGTTCACCGAGCCGTCGCTCGAGGTCGACATCCAGTGCCGCCGCGACAAAGGCGAAGTGCGCTTCGGCGAGGGCGAGGATTGGATGGAGATCCTCGGCTGCGGCATGGTGCATCCGAACGTATTGCGCAATTGCGGGCTCGATCCCGACGAGTACCAGGGCTTCGCCTGGGGCATGGGGATCGATCGCATCGCCATGCTGAAATACGGCATGCCGGACCTGCGGCCGTTCTTCGAGGCCGACGTGCGCTGGCTCGCGCATTACGGCTTCCGTCCGCTCGACTTCCCCACGCTGGCGGGAGGGTTGAGCGCATGATTGAGATTTGTCGAGAACTTCTCCAGGCGCACCGCGCGTCCCCTCTCCCGCTTGCGGGGGAGGGTTAGGGAGGGGGCATGCTCATGGCCGCGTCCTCGAAGCAGCCCAACTGGCAAGTGACGCGCACAATGCGGTCACGCGCGCGATCGCTTCGTCAGCAACCGACCGATGCTGAGCGTGTGATCTGGAATGCGCTACGCGCACATCGGATGAAAGGCGCAAGCTTCCGCCGCCAGGCTCCAATCGGTCCGTTCGTCGCGGACTTTGTTTATCATGCTGCTGGTGTGATTATCGAAGTCGATGGCGGACAGCATTTTGGTGCTGAAGCGGCCGCTAAAGATGCGCGTCGAACAGCATTCCTGCGCAGCAAAGGTTTTCGTGTGCTTCGCTTCAACAATCATGAAGTGCTGAGTAATCGCGCCGGCGTGCTTGAGACGATAGCCGCTGCCTTGGATCATTCCCCCTCCCCAACCCTCCCCCGCAAGCGGGGGAGGGAGCAGGCCGAGCAAGGGGGGAGGGGACGGGCTTTGCCGCATAGAGGGGCCGAATGAAATTCACCCTCGCGTGGCTGAAAGAGCACCTCGACACCGACGCCTCGCTCACCGAGATTGCCGACAAGCTCACCATGATCGGGCTCGAGGTCGAGCGCATCGAGGATCCGGCGAAGGCGCTGGCGCCGTTCAAGACCGCAGCGGTGATCTCGGCGGAGAAGCATCCCAACGCCGACCGGCTGCGCGTGTGCATGGTCGACACCGGGCAAGGCGCGCCGGTGCAGGTGGTGTGCGGCGCGCCGAACGCGCGCGCGGGATTGAAGGGCGTGTTCGCGCATCCAGGCACGTTCATTCCCGGCACCGGCATCGACCTCAAGGTCGGCAAGATCCGCGACGTGGAAAGTCGCGGCATGCTCCTTTCCGAGCGCGAGCTCGGCCTTTCCGACAATCACGACGGCATCATCGATCTGCCGGCGGACACGCCGGTTGGCAAGCCGTTCGCCGAGCTGATGGGGCTCGACGATCCCGTCCTCGAGATCAACCTCACGCCCAACCGTCCCGACTGCACGGGCGTTGCCGGCATCGCGCGCGATCTCGGCGCCGCGACCATGGGCACATTCAAGGACCACACCGCGAAGCCGGTGAAGGGCACGTTCCCCTGCCCGGTTTCGGTGACGCTCGATTTCGGCGCGACGCCGCCGCTCTGCCCCGCCTTCGGGCTGCGGCTGGTGAAGGGCGTGAAGAACGGACCCTCGCCCGAGTGGCTGCAGAAGCGGCTCAAGGCAATCGGGCTGCGTCCGATCAATGCGCTGGTCGACATCACCAACTTCATCACCTACGACCGTGCGCGCCCGCTGCATGTGTTCGACGCCGCGAAGGTGCACGGCAATCTCACGGTGCGCCGCGCCAAGGCCGGCGAGACGCTGCTCGCGCTCGACGGCAAGACCTACACGCTCGATGACAGCATCTGCGTCATCGCCGACGGCAATGGCGTCGAATCGCTCGCCGGCATCATGGGCGGCGAGGCAAGCGGCTGCTCGGAGACGACCACCGACGTGCTGATCGAATCGGCGTTGTGGGAGCCGCTCAACATCGCGCAGACCGGACGCAAGCTCGGGATCAATTCCGACGCTCGCTACCGCTTCGAGCGCGGCGTCGATCCAGCCTTCATGGTCCCGGGGCTCGAGCTCGCGACGCAGATGGTGCTCGATCTCTGCGGCGGGGAGCCGTCGGACATCATCGTCGCCGGCGAGGTGAAGGTGCCGGAGCCGGTGATCGATTTTCCGCTGAGCGAATTGAAGCGGCTCGCCGGCGTCAGTCTGCCGCTCAACGATGTCCGCCGCGTGCTGGAGAAGCTCGGCTTCTTCGCCGCCGGGCAGGGCGAACGCGTCAAGGTCGCGGTGCCGTCGTGGCGGCCCGACGTGCACGGCAAAGCCGACATCGTCGAGGAGATCGTGCGCATTATCGGCGTCGACCGCATTCCCGCGACGCCGTTCGAGCGCAGCGAGGACGCCTTCAAGGCCGTGCTCACCCCCATCCAGCTGCGCACGCGCAAGGCCAAGCGCGCGCTCGCCGCGCGCGGGCTGGTGGAGGCGGTGACCTGGTCCTTTGTTTCCAAAAAACAGGCCGAATTATTCGGCGGCGGACAGCCCGAGCTGGCGCTCGCCAATCCGATCGCGGCTGACCTTTCGGACATGCGGCCGAGCCTCATTCCCGGCCTCGCCGCCGCCGCGCAGCGCAATGCCGACCGCGGCTATGCCGACGTGGCGCTGTTCGAGGTCGGGCAGATTTTCAAGGGCGACCGGCCGGAGAACCAGTTCACCGCCGCCACCGGGCTACGCCGCGCGCTGGCCAAGGCGAGCGGCATCGGCCGGCATTGGTCGTCGCCTGCGGCGCCGGTGGACGCCTTCGACGCCAAAGCCGACGCGCTCGCGGTGCTGGCGGCCGCGG
>DASRGN010000017.1:0-40762 GCA_035651015.1 Pseudolabrys sp.
TGCCTGTAACCGGCGCATTCGGGGCTTCGGGGGAGTAAAGAGTCGATGAAGTCACGCGAAACGCTTATTCGCCTGAAGAAATTCCAGGTCGACGAGAAGCGCCGCAAGGTCGCGCAGATCGAAGCCATGATCGCCGAGTTCGACCGTATCGCGGCTGAGCTCGACCGCGAGATCAAGGTCGAGCAGGACCGCGCCGGCATCCACGATCCTGCGCATTTTGCCTATCCGACCTATGCCAAGGCGGCGATGACGCGCCGCGAGAACCTCAAGCGCTCGACCGACGAGCTGCGCATCCAGCTCGACGACGCCAAGAGCGCGCTAGGCGAAGCCTTCGAGGAGCTCAAGAAGGTCGAGATGCTCGACGAGCGCGATCAGGCACGCGAGCGCGCCGAGGCCAATGCGGCCGAGCAGGCCGAGCTCGACCGCATCGGCGCCATGCGCATGCACAACGGCGCGCCGGCCTAAGCGCAGCGCTGCGCCGGCTCGCGGTCTCGCCCCCGGCTGAGACCGTGCCTATCTGACATCGCAGGGACATCTGGAGCGCGACATGCGTGCGTGTCGTCCTGCCCTGCTGCTCGCCGTTCTCGCCGCGGTGCCGCCGGCACGCGCCATGCCGCCGGCGCAAACCGTGCCGGCGCCGAGCCAAGTCATGCCACCGGTCATCGCGCCACTGCCCTCGGCAACACGGATCATTGTCCTTCCGCGCCGGCCGCCTTCGCATCATCATCGTGCATGGGAGAAGAAACATCCCTCCCGACATCGATCCCACAAGTAGCTCGCACGCCGGGCAAACTTGATCCAAATCAACACCATCGCCATGGGATATGCGAGGAGCTAATCAGCCATAACAGCGGCGAGGCGCCTTATGAGCGAGCTTCCTCCCTGCATCCGCAATATCGGCTTCGACAGCGATTGTTACGGCTGTGCGGCGGCCGAACGGTCGGACGACCATCATGGCCTGTCCTGCAGGCCGCGGACGTTGGCTGCGCGCCAGCACGTATTCCTGCAGGGCGACGCGCAGACACACATTTATCTGGTTAAAGCGGGGGCCGTGCGGCTCTACAAGGTTCTGGCCAACGGGCGGCGGCAAGTCATCGGTTTCAAGTTTCCCGGCGATTTCGTCGCGCTCAGCCAAAATGCCAAATACAGCTTCTGTGCCCAAGCGATCACTGGGACCGAGCTGCGCAGCTTTCCAGTGGCGTCGTTTCAAGCCTTTGCCGGCGGCGACCTGCGCGCGCTCACGAGGCTCTACGACGCGCTGTCGGCGGATCTTGCGCGCGCGCATGACCTCGTATTGACCCTCGGCCAACGCGATGCCGAGGGAAGCGTCGCCGCCTTCCTGCTCGATTTTGATATTCGCGCAGCCATCCGTTCGGCGGCGACCGACGTGCTGGCATTGCCGATGCCCCGCGCCGACATTGCCGACTATCTCGGCATCACGCACGAAACCGTGTCGCGGATTTTCACCAGCTTCAGAAAACGCGGGTTGATTGCCCTGACGGGGCTGCGTGGGGTGCGGCTGCTCGATCGTGAGGCGCTGCGTGCGCTTGCCGAAGGCGGCGATAGCAGCCCGGCCGCCGCTACGATGGGAGCGCCGAACGTGCCATCTGCGCGCCCGTGGTTGAATTGACTCCGTACCGCTAGCGGACTGTGACGCCGTCGCGGCCGGTCAGGATGACCGGCTGGCCGGCCTTGAGCGCCGGTCCGCGTATCTGTGTCTGCGCGGTCAGCACGTCGGTGCCGAGATCGAGGTTGCGGGCGCTGATGCCGATCACCGCCACCACCGTCGCTGCAACCAGCGCCAGTGCAACGATCTTCAGATGCGTCGTACGGTCAGCCGAATAGAATGAAGAATTGTTCATGACCACCCTCCCGGGTTTCTCCTTTGTTGAGACAACCGGGAAAAAAGTTCAGTGCGGAAACGCACTCGTGCTTCGCTGATGGAACGTACGCATCCAAGCACGGTTCCGCTGCACTCCATCACGGAGCGTTGAAATAATGTGAGAACGCGCTGGAACGATTTGGCGGCGTGGTGTGCAGCCGGTGAGCGGCGCTGCGCAACTTGTCATCCAGGCGTTAAGCCACGGTTGAGCAAGGCAAAAAGGCTAGTCTGGCTAAATACTTCCGACCGTCTTCAGCCGGGCGCGCGGGTGGATTTCCGACTGCGAGAGCACGGGGGTCTGCGGCCGAAAGCGCTCGACGATGCCGCGCACGAAGGGCCGGATCGAACCGGAGGTGACCAGCACCGGGGCTTCGCCCTCCCGCGCTGCCGCCTCGAAACGTTCGCGCACCACGGTGATGAATTCCGAGAGCTTCGACGGTTGCATGGCGAGCGAGCGCTCGTCGCCCTGGCCGATGATGGATTCGGCGAAGGCCTGCTCCCATTTCGCAGAAAGCGCGATCAGCGGCAGGTAGCCACCCGGCGCCGTGTGCTGGGCGCACAACTGACGCGACAGCCGCGCTCGCACATGCTCGAGCACCACGGCCGGATTGCGCGAGGCCGGCAGCACGTCGGCGATGCCCTCGAGAATGGTCGCGAGGTCTCGGATTGAGACGCGTTCGGCGAGGAGCATCTGCAGGATGCGTTGGATGCCGGAGATGGTGATCATCGACGGCACGATTTCTTTGATCAGCTCCGCCTGCTCCTTAGGCAGCTCCTTGAGCAGCTTCTGCACGTCGGCATAGGACAACAGCTCGGACACGTTGCCCTTGAGGAGCTCGGTCAGATGCGTCGAAAGCACGGTCGCGGCGTCGACGACCGTAAGACCCTTGAGCGAGGCTTCTTCCTTCAGTGCGGCGTCGATCCAGGTGGCGGGCAGGCCGAAGGTCGGCTCGGTGGTGTGCGTGCCGGGCAGCGTCACCTGACCGCCTGCCGGATCCATGCACATATATTGTCCCGGCCAGATGCGGCCGGTGCCAGCCTCCACCTCCTTGATGCGGATGAGGTAGCTGTTGGCCTCGAGCTGCACATTGTCGAGGATGCGCACCGACGGCATGACGAAGCCCATTTCGGTCGCCAGCGACCGGCGCAGCGCCTTGATCTGCTCGGTGAGCCGGTCGCCGCCGCCGTCCGGCGCGTTGACCAGGGGCAGCAGCGCATAGCCGAGCTCGATCTTGAGATCGTCCATCTTCAGCGCTGCCGAGATCGGCTCTTCCGCCGCCTCGGCTTTTTTCGCTGCTTCGCTCTTCGCCTCGACCGCGACCTTCTCTTTGGCCTTCTTGTCCATCATGTAGGCCATGGCCGCGGCGCCCCCGCCGAGCAGCATGAATGGCAGCATCGGTATGCCGGGCAATAGCGACATCACCACCATGACGCCGGCCGACATGCCGAGCGCCTTGGGATAGCCGGAGAGCTGGTTGAGCAGCGCCTTGTCGGCGGCTCCCGAGATGCCGGCCTTGGAGACGAGCAGGCCCGCGGCGGTGGAGACGATCAACGCCGGCACCTGCGTGACCAGACCGTCACCGACCGTGAGGATGGTGTAGGAGTGCGCGGCGTCGGAGAAGCTCAAGCTCTGCTGCATGATCCCGATGACCATGCCGCCGATGATGTTGATGAACACGACGAGCAGGCCGGCGATGGCGTCGCCGCGCACGAATTTGGAGGCGCCGTCCATGGCGCCGAAGAAGCCGCCTTCGTCCTCGAGCTGCTTCCTTCGCGCTCGCGCCTGCTTCTCGTCGATCAGGCCGGAGGAGAGGTCGGCGTCGATCGCCATCTGCTTGCCGGGCATGGCATCCAAGTGGAAGCGTGCCGCGACTTCGGCGATACGCCCCGAGCCCTTGGTGATGACCACGAAGTTTACGATCACCAGGATCGTGAACACGATGATGCCGATGACGAAGTTGCCGCCCATCACGAAATTGCCGAAGGCTTCGATGACGTGGCCGGCGGCGTCGGTGCCCTCGTGCCCATGCGAGAGGATGAGGCGGGTCGAGGCAAGGTTGAGCGACAGCCGCAGCATGGTCGCGATGAGCAGGACGGTCGGGAACGAGGAAAATTCGAGCGGCGCGTGGATGAACAGCGCCGTCATCAGGATCAGCACCGAGAGGATGATCGAGATGGCGAGCGCCATGTCGAGCAGCAGCGGGGGCAGCGGCAGGATGAGGACGACGAGGATCGTCATCACGCCGATGGCGAGCGCGATGTCGCCGCGCCGCAGCAGCGTGCCGATCTCGTTGACGCTCGGAAGCTTGAACCCGCCCGAGCCTTGGGCGGCGCTGATGTCGCTCATCGAAACCCAATTGCCCCCACGCCCCCGGAGGCCCGGACGCTCAATTCAACACGTGCTGAAACGGACATCATCGGCGCTTCGCCAGATCCGCGAATCGCGCGACGGGACTGCCCCTTCCCCAGGCAAAATTTGCCCGGTGCATGGTTAGCGTCTGGTTAAGAAACGGCGTCCCGCAAGTCTAAGCCATTGAAATAAAATGAGGTCCTCTCCCAATTGGTTGGGAGAGGACCACGCGCCGAGAAGGCGCCTTTGCCGGGATTCGGGGATCAGCCCGGCAGCAGCACGGTGTCGACCACGTGGATCACGCCGTTCGACTGCATCACGTTCTGGATCGTGACCTTGGACATGTCGCCCTTGGCGTCGGTGATGATCAGCGAGCCGTCCTTCACCCAGACGCTCAGGTCTGCACCCTCGACCGTCTTGAGCATGGCCTTACCGCCGTTCTTCTTGGCGGCCTCCATCAGATCCTTCGCGGACATGCGGCCGGCGACGACGTGATAAGTGAGGATCGCGGTGAGCTTGGCCTTGTTCTCGGGTTTGAGCAGCGTATCGACGGTGCCGGCCGGCAGCTTGGCGAAGGCGGCATTGGTCGGCGCGAACACGGTGAACGGCCCGGGCGAGGCCAGCGTGTCGACGAGGCCGGCGGCCTTCACTGCGGCGACCAGCGTGGTGTGGTCTTTGGAGTTCACCGCGTTCTGCACGATGTTCTTCGACGGATACATCGGCGCGCCGCCGACGGTGACCGTCTTCTCGTTCATCTGCGCGAGGCTCGGCACAGCGAGGCCGGCCGAAAGCGTCAGCGCCACGATGGCGGCGCCGGTCAAGGCGTGAATGCGTGTCATGATCGAGCTCCCTTGCTCTGTCTGTTGGTCCATCCCCGAGGCGGAGACGAAGGGAGCTACGAGGCGATGCTCAGTCCGGATGCCGGGTGCTCGTCACAGATTTGTGAGCTTGCCGACGGCGACGACTTTGCCCGTGGGCTGACCGGTCGGTGAGCCGCCGGGCGGCTCTTCGGATACGGCGAGCGCGGCTTGCGGCGTCGCCGCGGCAAGGAGCGACGCCGGAATGGCGATAGTGACCGCGCGCTCTGGATTGATCAGGCCCAGCGAGCGCGGCTTCTCTCCGGGCGGGATCAGCCACAGCTCTGGCACGCGACCTTGCGGGATCGACAGCGACGCCGGCACGATCACGAGGCTGCCGCGCTCGCGATCGAGCGTGACGATCGCGGCCCTTTGTCCGCCGGCCTCGAGCGCGGCGACGAGCGGCGGCTGCGCTGGCTTGGCGAGGATGACGAACAGCGCGACCAGGCTGGCGATGGCGAGCCCGCCGGTGCCGAAGGCGAGACCGCGCCAGAAGGCGAGGGCGTTCCACCAGGGCGCGGACGGTGCGCGATCGGAGGCGCGGCGCAGCGGATGTGCCGGCAGCGTCGCTTCGATGCGTTGCCAGACGGTTTCGGACGGCGCGATCGGCGCGATCTCGTCGGTCCATGGCGTCAGCCGCGCCTGCCAGGCGGAGACGAGCGCCGCGAAGTCTGGGTCACGAGCGGCGCGTTGCTCAGCCGCCTGCATCTCGCGCGAGGACAGCACGCCGAGCACGAATTCCGCCGCGAGCAGATCGTCGTCGGGGATATGGTCGCTCGTGTCGCTCATGTCTCCATACAAGCCTTGAGTTTCGTCAGCGCGCGCCGGATCCAGCTCTTCATTGTGCCCAGCGGAACGCGCATGCGTTCCGCCAGCTGCTCATAGGTGTTGCCGTCGAAGAACGCGCCGCGCAACGCCGCCTGCTCGTGAGCCGCGAGCCCGCCGAGGCAGCCATGCAGCCGCGAGCTTGTTTGCGCGCTCTGCAGCGCGGCATCGGCCCGCGGCGCCGCGTCGGCGACATCTTCAGCGACGTCGATCGGCTCCATGCGCCGGTTCGTGCCCTGCGAGCGCAGCCGATCGATGGCCTTGTTGCGCGCCATGGTGATCAGCCAGGTCATCGGGCTCGCTCTGCCCGGGTCGAATGCGCCGGCGCGCTGCCACACTGTCAGATAGACCTCCTGCAGCACGTCCTCGGCCTCGCCGCGGTCGCCTAAAATACGGAGGCAGACGCCGAAAAGCTTCGCCGAGGTGAGCTGATAGGTGCTTTGCAACGCAGCGCGATCGCCGGCCGCAACGCGCGCGAGCGCTGCGGCAAGCAATCGTCGGCTGGCGTCGCGGTCCATGTGTGAACGCGGCTACTGCCGCAGCCAGCGCTCGGCGCCCATCTGGCGCCCGCCGGCATAGGTCCAAACGCCGACCCAGTTGCCGCCTTCCTCGCCATAGAGCGCCAGTCCGGTGTTGTTGCCGGAACGATAGGAAACGGCGAGGAAATTGTGGTCGCCGATGCCGGTCCCGACATAGCGCTGGCCGCCGACCACCCAGACCACACGAAAGGTTTCGCCGGTCTTTTCGACAGTGACAGTGCCGCCGTAGCTCGAGCCGCCGCCGGGGTTGGTGCCTTCGATCTTGTAGCTGCCGATCGGATCGGCGGCGAAAGCGAGAGAAGAGGAGAGTAAAAGTGTGGCAACGGTCAGAGCAAAGCGCTTCATGATGAGAGCCCCCGTGGCTTCGGATCGGGGAGGGCAGCAATCTTGCCCCCCGAAAACACCGATCCAGTTACAGATACGATCCGGCGCGGCGCGCGGATGATGACGGTCGCAAGTTTATTTGCGTTTTCTTTGGAGATCACGCTGCAAGTGAAGTGGGACGAGGGCGTTCGGTCCCACCGTTCCGCGCAAAAATTCGGGTTGTCCGACGGGTCAAGGCGGCCTGAAAGGCCGGCGCCCTGCCTAGTGTGCCTTATTTCTGGGCGAACTTCGGAAACGGAGCACTAGTCTAGCGGGCGCTTGAGCGAAAACCCGACAAACGGCGCGATCGGGTCCTGCTTGTGCGCGTCGAGCGATTGCATCCCGCGCGGCGCGGCGGCCGCACCGCGGATCTTGTCCCGCGCGTTCTCGGCCTCGAAGCCGGCCGAGAAATCGGCCAAGGGGACACGCGGAAACAGCTCCGACTCGGGAGCATCGCTCTTCTTTTTCAGCCGGGGCGGGGGCTGGTCGTTCTTGAAACGCGGCAGGGTGTGGTCGGTTCGCGGAGCGGGTTGGTCCGCCTCGGCGCGCGCGGCTGCGACCGTCATCGCGCAAAACAACGCGGCCACCGACAAGCACAACAATGCCAAATCCAATCGTCGACGCATCGTTGCACTATAAAGCGATTGGCGATTTCGGCCAAGGCAATTGCCCTGGCGTTTGCTGCCAGTTCACGGCGCCAATGGCGGGAACTGGTGGCGCCCATCCGGACCAAGCGGTAGCCGTTCGACGCGTTTCACGTGTGTAAAAGCGAGTTCTCCGTAGAGATGCGGGAAAAGGGCACCGCCACGCGATGGTTCCCATTTCAGCGCGTCGCCGAGGCTCGCGGCATCAAGACGCACGAGCAGGAGATCGTCCTGCCCGGCGAAATGCTTTTGCGCGGTCTCGACGACCTGCTCGGCGGTCGAGAAATGGATGAACCCGTCGCGCAGGTCGACCGGCGCGCCGCGAAAGACGCCCGCGCGTTCGGCTTGCGCCCATAACGCGGCCGGGCAGATCTTGTAAATCGTGGCCACCGCTTATGCGGCACCGCGCAGCATCGTCTCGCCGCCGCCCGGCGGCGGGATCGGAGCGCCATCCGCCGCATATTCGTTCAGCTTGTTGCGCAGCGTCCGGATGGAGATGCCGAGGATGTTGGCCGCGTGCGTGCGGTTGCCGAGGCAATGCTTGAGCGTCTCGAGAATGAGGTCGCGCTCGACCTCGGCAACGGTGCGGCCGACGAGATTGCGCGTCACCTGCTCGGCCGCGAGCGCGGCGTGCTGGACCGCAGCCGGCGTGCGCGCTTGATCAAGCCGCGTGCCCTCGGGCGTGAGGATCGCGTCGACGCCGATCTCGTCGCCGCCCGAGAGCAGCACGGCTCGATGCAGCGTATTTTCCAGCTCGCGCACATTTCCCGGCCAGCGGTTGACGGTGAGCGCATGGCGCGCCTCCGCCGACAAGGGCCGCAACGGCACGCCGTTCGCTTCAGCGTATTTCTTGGCGAAATATTGTGCGAGCTCGATGATGTCGGCCGGCCGTTCGCGCAGTGCCGGAATCTTGAGGTTGACCACGTTGAGGCGGAACAGCAGATCTTCGCGGAACTTGCCCTCGCGCACCGCCTCTGTGAGGTTGCGATTGGAGGTGGCGATGATGCGGATGTCGACCGGGACCGGCCGCGTGCCGCCGACGCGATCGATGACGCGCTCCTGGATAGCGCGCAGCAGCTTCGCCTGCAGCCGCACATCCATTTCCGAAATTTCGTCGAGCAACAGCGTGCCGCCATTGGCCTCTTCGAACTTGCCGATGCGCCGCGCGACCGCACCGGTGAACGATCCTTTCTCGTGACCGAACAGCTCGGACTCGAGCAGGTTCTCGGGCACTGCCGCGCAGTTCACCGCGACGAACGGCCGCTTGGCGCGGTTCGAGCGCGAATGCACGTAGCGCGCCAGCACCTCCTTGCCGGTGCCGGACTCGCCGGTCACAAGCACTGAAGCTTCCGAGCCGGCGATCTGCTGCGCCAGCTTGACCACCTGCGCCATGGCGTCGTCGCGGCAGATCAGGTCGCGGGTGTCGTCGGCGACGGCGGCGAGCACTGCGGCAATCAGCTCTGGATCGGGCGGCAGCGGAATATATTCCTTGGCGCCGGCATGGATCGCGGCGACCGCGGCGCGCGCGTCGTTGCTCACGCCGCAGGCGACGATAGTGGCGTGGATATGCTCCGCCTCGAGCCGGGCGACGAGATCGCGGATGTCGATGCCGACATCGACCATCAGCAAATCGGCGCCGCGGCCGGAGCGCAGCACGGCGAGTGCCTGCTCGATGGTCTCGGCATGGGTGACGGAGGCGCCCTTCTCCATCGCCATCTTGGTGGCGGCGGTGAGTTGTCCGTGGAGCGTTCCGACGATGAGCAGTCGCATGGCTCGTTCCTTTAGCTCTGATCGGCTGTGATGATTTCCGTCATGGTGACGCCGAGCTTCTCCTCGACCAGCACCACTTCGCCACGGGCGACCAGACGGTTGTTGACGTAGATATCGATGGCTTCGCCGACCTTGCGGTCGAGCTCGAGCACGGTGCCGGGACCAAGGCGCAAGAGATCGCCGACCTCCATCCGCGCGCGGCCGAGCACGGCCGAGACCTGCACCGGCACGTCGAACACGGCTTCGAGATCAGCCGCGCCGCGGCTGATCGAATCCGCCTCGCTCGGCGCCAGTGATCCGGCCTCGTCGGCCGGAAGATCGGCACCCCGCTCGAGATCGGGAAGCGGAACCTTGGCGTCGTCTTCACTCATCGCTCGAACCTCCTCGCATTCTTATTTCGTGGTTCGCGCCGCGACATAGCGGGCGACCACCTCGTTGATGGCGGATTGGGTGGCGTCCTGGTCGCGGTTCACACCGCCATCGGCCCATTCGATGCGGCAGTCGCCGACATGGCACGCGGGATCGGCGAGGACCACGAGTCGGCCCTGGAAGCCGCGGCCAGCCGCGATCTCCTCGAGCTTCGTCTTCGCCGTCTCGTAGAGCGCGTCGTTGACGCGCACGACGACATGCGGCGTGGCCACGAGATGGCGGAAGCATTCGGTAGCGAGCGAGGCGATTTCGGCAAACGGTTCGCGGGCAAGCAGCTCGGGAGCGAGCTTATTGGCCACGGCGACCGCGACTTCGACCGCTTCGGTCTCGAGCCGCGTCTCGATCTGGCTGAGACCGCGGCTGAGCTTATCCATGCCGTCGCCGATGACGGCGAGCGCCGCGGCGATGCGCTGCTCGGCCGCAGCGCGGGCTTGCGCCTCTGCAGAGGCCATGCCCCTGCGATAGCCCTCGGCCTCGCGCGCGGCGCATTGCGCCTCGTGCTCGGCGACCGGAACGGTCTTCTTGGCGCCGGTCGCGAAATCGTGGTCGAAGAGGAATTTGGCCGGAGCGCTCATGCCTAGTACACCAGCTCCTCGTCACCGCGATTCTTGGAGATCAGGATCTCGCCCTTGCCGGCCAGATCCTTGGCGACATTGACCAGCAGCGCCTGCGCTTCGTCGACATCGCGCAGCCGCACCGCGCCCATCGCCTGCATGTCGTCGACCAGCATCTTGGCGGCGCGGGTCGACATGTTGCTGAAGAAGAACTGGCGAACCGGCTCAGTCGCACCCTTGAGCGCGATGGCGAGCTTGTCTTTGTCGATGTTGCGCATCAGCGTCTGCGCCGAGCCGTTATCCAGCTTGACGAGGTCGTCGAAGGTGAACATCAGTGCCTTGATGCGCTCGGCAGCGTCGCGATTGTCCTGTTCCAGCGCGGTGAGGAAGCGCGTTTCCGTCTGCCGGTCGAAATTATTGAAAATCTCCGCCATGACCTCGTGCGCGTCGCGGCGCCGGGTCTGCGATAGATTGGACATGAATTCGGTTCGCAGCGTCTGCTCGACGCGCTCGATCACTTCCTTTTGCACTGACTCCATCTTCAGCATGCGGTTGACCACGTCGAGCGACGTCTCTTCCGGCAGAATGGCGAGCACGCGCGCGGCGTGTTCCGGGCGCAGCTTTGAAAGCACCACGGCAACGGTCTGCGGGTATTCGTTCTTGAGATAGTTCGCGAGAACCTCTTCCTGGACGTTGGCGAGCTTCTCCCACATGTTGCGGCCGGCCGGACCGCGGATCTCCTCCATGATGCTGGAGACGCGTTCTGACGAAACATATTGCTGCAGCAAGCGCTCAGCGGCCTCGTAATTGCCGAGCAAGGCGCCGCTCGCCGACATGCGGGAGACGAATTCCAGCAGCAGCTCTTCCACCTGGTCGGCGTCGACGACGCCGAGCGTCGACATGACGACCGAGATTTCCCGCAGCTCGTCGTCATCGAGCAGGCTGAAGACCTTGCCGCCATATTCGGTGCCGAGCGCCAGCATCAGCACGGCTGCGCGCTCCGGGCCGGTGAGCTTGCGGCGCGCCGGCTTGGCGACCTGCGGCTGCGTCGACAACTGCGCCATCAGCCCATCGATCTGCTGGGCTTTTGCTGCTGCTGCGGCGGCTGGTTGGGGTTGGGGTTGGGGTTGGGGCTGGGCCATGGACTATGCGGCGCTTTCATGCAGCCAGTCGCGGATGATGGCGACGGCTTCGTGGGGGTTGGCGTTGGCGAGCTCGCCGACCTTCTGCACCGATTGGGCGTGGACCTGGCCCTGCACCTTGGCGATGTCGATCATGGTCGAGGTGCGGTTGGAGATAGCGACTGACTCGTCGCTGCCGACGAGCTCAACGTTCGGTCCGCCCGCGGCGTTGATGGTCCCGGCCCCGCCGGCGTTGAATTGCATGCCAGCACCGGCCACCCCGCCTGTACTGCCTGCGGCCCCGCCGACTGCCCCGGCCACGGCTCTGGCGCCGACCGCGCCGGCCTGCTCTTCGGGCGTGATGGCGCGGCGCACCAGCGGACGCACGACCATCAGCAGCACGACGATGCCGAGGATGAACATCACGCCGAACTCGACGCCGCGCATGATGTCGTCCTTAGTGAACTGCAGATACGACATCCAGCCGGTCGGCTCGTTGATCGGATTGCTCGGCGCCTCGGCGAAACGCAGATTGACCACCTCGACCTGGTCGCCGCGCTTCTGATCGAAGCCGATCGCCGAGCGCACCAAGACGGAAATGCGATCGATCTCTTCCTTGCTGCGCGGCTGATAGGTGACTTCGCCCTTGTCGTTCTTGCTGTAGGTCCCGTCGACCAGCACTGCCGCGGAGATGCGATTGACGCGGCCGGCTTCGATCACCTCGGTCTTGGTGGTGCGTGAAATCTCGTAGTTGACGATTTCTTCGGTCTTCTTGCTCTGGTCGCCTCGTGCGGCATTCGCGTTGTTGTTGGCGCCGGACCCCGGCAATTCGTTACCGACGGAGACCGCGCCTTCCTTGTTGTCATTGTTGGAGGATTGCTCCTCCCGCGTCTGGCTGGAACGGACGACGCGGCCCTCGGGATCGAATCGATCCGACGTCTGGGTAATGCGATTGAAATCGAAGTCGGCGGTGAGCTCGACGCGGGCGCGTCCAGGCCCGACGACCGACGAGACGATCGTTTCCACCTGCTCGCGCAACCGCCGCTCGAATGCGACCTTGCGCTCGTCGGCGCCGACGCCGACACCGCTCTCGCCGCCGGCGCCGTCGGCGAGCAGCCGACCGTTCTCGTCGACCACCGAGACACGTTCGGGCTTCAGACCGTTGACGGCAGAGGCGGTGAGGTGGCGGATGGCGCGGACCTGCTGCGGCTCGAGCGATCCGCGCACGCGCAGCACGATCGAGGCCGACGGCTCGATCTTCTCGCGCGAGAACAGGGGACGATCGGGCAGCACCAGGTGCACACGCGCGGCTTCGACGCGATCGATGCCGCGTATCGTGCGCGCCAGCTCGCCTTCGAGCGCGCGCAGATGATTGATGTTCTGGATGAAGCTCGTGGCGCCGAGAGCGTCGGATTTGTCGAAGATCTCGTAGCCGACGCCGCCGCCCTTGGGCAGGCCGGACTCGGCGAGCTTCATGCGCAGGCGCGGGACCTTATCCTTTGGCACCATGATGATGGCGCCGTCGTTCTTCATCTCATAGGCGACGGACTGCCGCTCGAGGTCCTTGATGATGGATGCGGAATCCTCGGGAGAGAGGTCGGTGAACAGGGGTACCATTTGCGGGGTCGTCGCTCGCACGATGATGAAGGCGAAGAAGCCGATCAACGTGAGCGAGACGGCGGCCATGGCCGCCATGCGCGCAGCACCCAGGGATTTCAGGAAACTGAAAAAGGCTTGCAACTGCCCCTCGCCGGAATCGGGTGCGTGGATTCCCCCGACCCGGCAAAAATTGCCCGGTGTATGGTTTCCATCCGGTTAACGGGCGCCGCGCCACGCGCTTATTGGGCGTCGGCCGCCTCTGCGCACGAGCGTTTCAATACGACGACCGCGCTTGCTCGCCCGCCGCAGCCGGCCCTCTTGGCTCGTCGCGTCTGTACCCGCCCAGCAGCCTCAGCCACGAGTCGGCCAGCCGTAGCCAGGCCGCTTTGTCACCTGGAAACCTGCTGCTTTCCGCCATGCGTTGGCATTCCGCTGCCCGACTTCGATACTCGTCTGTGTGGTCCATCTACTCACCCAACGGAAACGGCACTCTCCCCAGCCGTCCGAATGACCCAGACAAAGGCCATATCGTTTGGAGCCGGCATCCGTTCCGCTACGTTCACAACCAATCTACGGCCGTGTCTTCTCGGTCACGGTCCGTCTGCGGGCCTTGATGGGAAAACGGAATCGAAAACGCCGACCGCAGTGGCCGGCGTTTGGACGGTATCCCAGTGGGAATCTGGCTTAGGTGCGATACTGCTGGATGCGCGTGGTGCGCAGGCCGGCAAGGCCATGCTGGTCGATCGAGTACTGCCAGGACAGGAACTCTTCCACGGTTAGCGTATAGCGGCCGCAGGCTTCTTCGAGAGACAGCAGACCACCGCGCACAGCCGCGACCACCTCGGCCTTGCGGCGGATGACCCAGCGCTTGGTGCTCGGCGGCGGGAGGTCCGCGATCGTAAGCGGACTGCCATCCGGCCCGATGACGTATTTTACCCTCGGGCGATGGGGCTCTGTCATTGGTACACTCACAGACTCGACTGACAAACTGGCCGCAAAGCTACGCGTTGCGGCTTAAGATTTGCCTAAGCGCATCGACAGACCCGGAAAAGATTGCCCGCTAAATCGTCAACCTTTTGGTTACGGGTTGAGCGCGCGTCGAGTGTGAAGTTCAAGCATGGCGTGTCTTGTGGATGGGTCAGATGACCGCCCGCTTGCAACCGTCGCGATGATGGAGGGGAGCGCTCGGAGCGGCTATCATCACTGATCGCGAGCTTTTCGGGGAGAGGATGCAGCCTTGAACTGGTGGCCTGACAGCGGCTTCTGGTCGGATCGCCGGGCGGTCCTTTACTATTTATTCAAACTCGCGGTCATCGCCGGCGTGTATTTTTTGCTGGCGAAGCTCGGGCTGCAGCTTGCATCGATCAACCCAAGCGCCACACCGATCTGGCCGCCGACCGGCTTCGCCATCGCGGCGGTCCTGCTGTGGGGAGAGCAGGTCTGGCCCGCGATCTTTATCGGCGCCTTCGCAGCAAATGCTACCACCGCCGGAACTCTGCTCACCTCTTTCTTCATCGCGGGTGGCAACACCCTTGAAGGGGTGATCGGCGGTTATCTGGTCGGTCTTCTGGAGGACCGGCGCCAAGTCTTTACGACCCCGCTCGGAGTTGCCCGTTTCGCCCTGTTCAGCGCTGGCGCGGCGACGCTCGTCAGCGCCAGCATCGGCGTTGCGACACTGGGCATTGCCGGGCTCGCACCCTCCGCACAGTTCGGCTCGATCTTCCTGACCTGGTGGCTTGGCGATGCCGCCGGCGCACTGGTGGTCACGCCGGTCATCGTGCTCTGGGCCGCGGTCAAGCCGCGGGCGATCAGGCGCCGCGAGCTCATCGACTCTGGCCTTGTCTTCGCCACGACCATTGTGGTCGGGCTCGTGGCCTTTACGCCGGTGCTGCAGGCCTGGATCACCCGCGGCCCGCTGGGCTTTCTCTGCGTGGTTCCATTGGTCTGGGCGGCGCTGCGGCGGGGCCCGCGCGACACTGCAACGGTCAGCCTGATGCTCTGCGGCTTCGCCGTGCTCGGCACGCTGGCCTATGGCGGTCCGTTCGGCCCCGCGCCGCTCAACGAGTCCTTCCTGCTGCTGCTCATGTTCATGATTGGCGTCTCGCTGCCAAGCCTGGCGTTGAGTGCGGACGTCGCGGTACGCCGGCGCACGGAAGAGCACCTACGGCATACCTTCGCGGCGCTCGATCAGCGTGTGCAGGAGCGCACCGCGGCGCTGGCGCAGGCCAACCGGGCTCTGGCCCAGGCCAACGATGCCTTCGTCGATGCCAATGCTGCGCTGGCGCAAGCCAATCGCGCTCTCGGTGAAACCAACCGCGCATTGGCGAGCCAAGTCGAGCAGCGCGCGCGAGCTGAGGCGGATTTGCGCGAACAGAGCCTGCATCTGCGCGAAGCGCAGCGGTTGGCCAATCTGGGCAGCTGGGACTGGGATGTTGTGCGCAACGAGGTGACTTGGTCCGACCAGTTGTTCGATATCTATGGGCTGGCGACCGGCGCATTCACCGGAACCATTGACGATTTCATCGAGCGCCTGCATGTCGACGACCGCGAGCGCGTGCGCGGGCAGATCGGAGCGTCGCTCAAGAGTGGCCGCGGCTTTCGCGATGAAGAGCGCATCGTGCGGCCCGACGGCGAGGTGCGGCATCTGCAAACCACCGGTGAAGTGGTCAAAGATGAGAACGGCAATGTAGTGCGCATGCTCGGGATCTGTCTCGACGTGACCGAGCGCAAGAACGCGGAAAACGCCTTGCAGGACGCGCGCGAGCAGCTTGCCCAAGCGCAGAAGCTCGAAGCGCTCGGTCAGCTCACCGGCGGCATCGCGCACGATTTCAATAACCTGCTGATGATCGTCAGCGGGCACGCACAGCTCATGCGCAAGCGGTTGAGCGAGCCGCGCGACAAGCAGGCGATCGAAGCGATCCACGCCGCCGCCAATCGTGGAGAAAAGCTCACGCGCCAGCTGCTCGCCTTCTCACGGCGCCAACGCTTGACGCCCGTAGTGGTCGACTTGCGGCAGCGCATCGAAGCCGTGCGCGAGATGCTCAGCGCCTCGCTGCGCGGCAATATCGAGCTTGTTGTCGACGTCGAAGACAAGGTGTGGCCGGTCGAGGTCGACCTCGGCGAGCTCGAGCTGGCGCTGGTCAACATCGCGGTCAACGCACGTGATGCGATGCCGCAGGGCGGCAGGATCACGCTCGCCGCGCGCAACGTCGTGCTCAAGCCCGGCTCGGCCGCCGGCAGTCTTGACGGCGATTACGTGGCGCTGGCGATCATCGACACCGGTGACGGCATTCCGCCGGACGTGCTCTCGAAAATCTTCGAGCCATTCTTCACCACCAAGCCTGTCGGCAAGGGTACGGGGCTGGGGCTCTCGCAGGTTCATGGCTTCGCGCATCAGTCGGGCGGAGCCGTGACCGTGAACAGCGAGCCGGGGCAGGGGACGGTGGTCACGATTTATCTGCCGCGCTGCCCGGCGCAAACCGCTGCCGATACCGCGGACCCCCACGTTTCCGCCGAGAGCGCCGAGGGAACGATCCTGGTGGTCGAAGACAGCCGTGAAGTCGCGGAGGTGACGACGACGCTGCTCGAGCAACTCGGCTATCGGGTCGTGCGGGCGGAGAATGCCGCGGAGGCCTTGCGGCATCTGCAGCAGGGCGTCGAGGTCGATCTAATGCTTTCTGACATTGTCATGCCGGGGGGCATGAACGGCATCGATCTCGCCGAGGCCTGCAAGGAGCGCTATCCGGGCATTCCGGTGCTGCTGACCAGCGGTTACAGCGAGGCCGCGCGTGAAGCCGAGGATCGCTTCGTTATTTTGCGCAAGCCCTTCGAGCTCGGCGCACTGGAGGCGGCGCTACGTTCGGAGCTGCGGCGCGGCGTGCGGGCCGCGCGGACGCTCAACTGAGCGCGCTGACCGCTCGCGGCGGCCGAGCCGGCGTCAGGTGCCGCTGCGGACGATTTCCTTGACCTTGGTCATCGGGAAGGTCTGACCGGCGACGGAAAGCGTCGGCGGGTTCTGCGTGAGATCGACGGAGTCGACCACCGCATGCACTTCGGTCGAGACGCTGACAGCCGTTCCGGTGGCATCCTTGGCGGTGACCGCCATGGTGTAGTTGCCGGCGGGCCATTGCTTGCCGTCGCTGCCGGTGCCGTTCCATTTGAACGTCTGTGTTCCCGAACTCAACGCGACCGTTTGGCTGTATGCGGTCGTGCCGTTGGCATCGGTGATGGTGACCGTGGCCGAAGCCGGTTTCGGCGAGGTGAGCGTCCAGGTCGCTCCGTTGGTGCTGTCGAGACTGGTGGTCGAGCCGTCGAGCACCACGGTCTGTCCGACATAATTGAGCGCGGCCGTGTCTTGCGCCGTCTGCTGCAGGCTCACCAGCGTGGTCAGCTCGGTATTCGACTTCATCTGCTGCTCGACCTGCGCGAACTCGACCAGTTGCTGGGTGAACTGGTTGGTGTCCATCGGGCTCAGTGGATCCTGGTTCTTCAATTGCGTGGTCAGCAGTTGCAGGAATGTATTGAAGTTATTCGCGATCATCTGCTGATCGTTGGTGCTGCTCGACGTCGTGCTCGAGCTCGAGCTGGTCACCGGCGTGGTGGTTGCGGTGATCGGATTGGTGATCGCAGACATGGCGCGTTCCTCAGACTCGGATATCGACGCCGCCGCGCAGTCCGGCGAGGCTGGCATACGAGCGTTGGGTCAGTTCGGGAGACGGAAGCGAGTCGTCGTTGGCGATGAGCGTCGCGACGTTCGATGACGGCGTCTGGCGATCGCTTCCGCCGCTGAAAGTATTGCTGCCGCTGGACTGATCGCGCAGTGAGAACTGCATGCCATTGTCGCTGGTCTTTAGACCGGCATCTTGCAGCGCGCGCTCGAGTTGCGGCGCATCCTTGCGCAACAGGTCGAGCGTCTCCGGGCGATCGACGACCAAGCGGGATTTCACCTGACCATCGCGATCGACATCGAGGCGCACGTCGATGCGACCGAGCTCGGGTGGGTCGAGCCGGATCGAGAAGCTGTTGTTGCCGGCTTGCGCGCGGGCGGCGATCTCGACAGCGACGCCCTGAATGGGAACGGCCGCAGGTTGGGCATTCGCCGGCGTCGTTGCCGTTGGCGCTGCGGTTGTCGTTGCCGTCGTCGTCGGCTGGTTCGCCGGTGACTGCGACGTCGCAGCGGCGGACGCGGCCTGGGTCGGGTCACCGATGTTCGCCGCGTCGGCCGGCGATGCGGCGGGCGTTGCGTCTGCGGCTGAATCGGTCTGGCTTGTGTGTGCCGCAGCCGCCGGCGTGGCGTGCGGCGTCGCGGCGGCGGTGCTCGCAGCGTTGCCGGAAGCCAAAGCGGCGAGGGTTGGTGCTGTATCTGGCACAGCCGGTGCGGCTTGCGTGGCGTTATCCGCGATCGCCGCGGGCTGCGGTGCAGCGCTGCCGACATTGGCGGTGTTCCGCGCAGCCCCCGCGGCTGCAGTGACGGATGCCGGCAGGCTCGGAGTGTTGCTCGTCACCGGCTGTTGCGGCGTGGCCGTGGCTGCGGCCGCAACGGCGGCAAGCCGATTGGCATTGTCACCGCTGTCTTTGTCATTGGCGGCCGGGGCCGGCGTCGATGTGAGCACCGGCGTCGCTATGGGAACGACCGTCGCGACAACAGCCGGGACCGGCGCAACATTGGCGGTCTGGTCTTTGGTGCTGTCCTTCGCAGGCGTGTCCGCCGGCTGCGGAGCGGTATCCGCGTTCGTTTGCGGCTGCGTCGGGTCCGCGGTAACTGTGGTCGTCGTCCCCGGTTTCGCGGGAGCAGCGGGGACCGCAGCGGTTTCCGCGTTTTGATCCGAGGTCGCGGCAGTCGTTGCGTCCGCTTTGCTCTTGCTTGCTGTGGACGGAGCATCGGTCTTCGACGCGACGGCCGGCTTGCCCGGGACTACCGGCGCTTCCGGCGCTGCTGTCGGCGGCGTCGACGGTGCAGCCGGGGGATCGTTGCTCGGCACTGATGGTTGCGCCTGGGTCTGGTCGAGCAGCTCGGCGAATGGCTGCGCCGCAGCCGACCCATTGGCAGCTTGCTGCCGGGCCGGGACGCGCGCGGACGAGGACGATTGGGCGACGGCGGGCTCGGACGCGACGGCGGGCACGGAGACCTCTTTCTGCTGCGAATTCCAGCATCTCCGGTGCAATCACCAGGCCACCTGTAAAGCCGAGGAATTTCAATGGATTACGGAAATGGAACCGGCATCCCGCCCGGCATCCGCTGCTGTGCATCGGCAAGATTTGCCGACGTCGCCGAAATGCCCGTATTGCTGAGGAGCGGACCGGTCGCGTGCATTGCACGCTGCCCCTCCCTACCTATAGTAAGACGCCATGCTCAACAGTCTCGACCTCGAAGGCCGCCCGCAGAACACCCGTGTCGTCGTCGCCATGTCCGGCGGCGTCGATTCGTCGGTGACCGCGGCGTTGCTCAAGGCCGAAGGCTATGACGTCGTCGGGGTGACGCTGCAGCTCTACGATCACGGCGCCGCCGTGCATCGCAAGGGCGCCTGCTGCGCCGGCCAGGACATCTACGATGCCCGCGCGGTGGCGGAACGCATCGGCATTCCGCATTATGTGCTCGACTATGAAAGCCGCTTCAAGGAAGCGGTGATCGATCGCTTCGCCGAGAGCTATGTGCACGGCGAGACGCCGGTGCCCTGCGTCGAGTGCAATCAGTCGATCAAGTTTCGCGATCTCCTGGAGACTGCGCGCGAGCTTGGCGCCCAGGCGCTGGCCACTGGTCACTATGTGGCGTCGCGCCGGCTGCCGCAGGGCGGCCGCGCGCTCTACCGCGCCCGCGAGGAAGAACGTGACCAGAGCTACTTCCTGTTCGCGACCACACCGGCGCAATTGGCGCTGTTGCGCTTTCCGCTCGGTGAAAAGACCAAGGCGGAGACGCGGGAGCTGGCGCGACGCTTCGATCTCTCCGTCGCCGATAAGCATGACAGCCAGGACATCTGCTTCGTGCCGTCCGGCCGCTACACGGAAGTGATCGAGCGATTGAAGCCCGGTGCCGCCGAGGCCGGCGACATCGTCGATCTCGATGGCAAGGTGCTTGGGCAGCATTCCGGCATCATCCATTTCACCGTCGGCCAGCGTCGCGGGCTCGGCATCGCCGCGGGCACACCGCTCTATGTGGTGCAGCTCGACGCCGATCGGCAGCGCGTCGTGGTGGGTCCGCGCGAAGCGCTACGCACCAGCGGCATGTTCCTGCGCGACGTGAACTGGATCGGTGATGGCACCATCGAGCAAGCCGTCGCTGACGATCGGCTGGAAGTTTTCGTCAAAGTCCGCTCGACGCGGCCGCCGCAGCCGGCGTGGCTGCGGCGCACCGGCGCCGGCTATGAGGTCGAGCTCATCGACGGCGAGGATGGTGTTTCGCCGGGACAGGCCTGCGTCTTCTACGACGCAGCGGCCGGTCAGGCGCGCGTGCTTGGGGGCGGCTTCATTAAGAGCGCGGTCGCGGCGCTTCGTACGCCCGTTCGCAAGTCCGAACCTGAAGTCGCGCTTCGCGGCTGAGGGATTCTCTTTGGGCGACGAACTCGACAAAGACTCCATCGCCAGGGCCTATGCCCGCTGGGCGCCGGTCTATGACCTCGTCTTCGGCGCGGTGTTCGAGCGCGGCCGCCGCGCGGCGATCGGCGCGGCCGAGCGGATCGGTGGACGCATCCTCGAGGTCGGCGTTGGCACCGGGATTTCGCTGCCCGATTATGCGCGCGGCAATCGGCTGGTCGGAGTCGATTTGTCGGAGCCGATGCTGCGCAAGGCGAGGGAGCGGGTGCTTGAGCAGGGTCTCTCGCATGTCGAGACGCTCGCGGTGATGGACGCGGAGCATCTGGCTTTTCCCGACAACTCGTTCGATGTCGTGGTCGCGCAATACGTGATCACCGCGGTGCCAAACCCGGAAGCGACGCTCGACGAGTTCGCGCGTGTGCTCAAGCCCGGGGGCGAGATCGTGCTGGTCAACCATCTCGGTGCCGAAAGCGGCTTGCGAGCGGTCTTCGAGCAGGCCTTTGCGCCGCTGGCGCGCCGCCTCGGGTGGCGCCCGGAATTCGGCTTCGCGCGGCTGGCGAATTGGGTGGCGCGCCACGGCGGTGTGCGTGTGATCGAGCGCCGCGCCATGCCTCCGCTCGGGCATTTCTCGCTGATCCGCTTCGGCAAAGGGCCCGTTCGGGCGCTCGCTTCCGCTTAAGGCATTCCGTTATCTTGTCTTTTCAAGGAACACGCGGAGCCGCCGCCGCGTTGTTTCGTGAAGTGCTCTTTCAGACGAGCGCGGAGGCGCACATGGCACGGCAATCGAAAGCACAGCGCGACACCATGGAGCGCGTCATGCACGAGTATAAGCGTGGCGAGCTGAAACGACGCGGTGGGCGGCGGGTGAAGAGCCGGCGCCAAGCGGTGGCGATCGGGCTACGCGAGTCGGGCTCTTCGAAATATCAAAGTCGTTCGCAGAACAAGCGCGCGTTGCGCAAGACCAAGAGCAAGGAGCGTCACGGAGAAACCGCGATGCAGGAACGGGAGGGCAGGGGCTCGATGCGGCGTGTGAAGCGCAAAGTCGCTCGTCGCTATCCCGGAAGTCGATCCCGAAGCGCAAGCGCGCGCCGCGGCCGCGCGCACGCGGGCGCACACAAAGCGACGCGGCGACATTCGAGCCGTCGGGCACGGCGATGATCCGCTGGCAAATCCGCTGCTGCGCGGCCGCGCTCCTGTTCGCGGCGCATTCGGCGTGGGCGCAGAATGCACAGCAGCCGAACATGGATGCGAAAGGTTGCGCCGGAGCGGAGCAGCTCAAGCCCGGCGAGCAGGGCGGCCCGCCGCAAACCGAAGGCAGCGGCAATCTCAGCGACAAGCTGGCGCGCAGCAACGGCGTGTTGTGTCCGCCGAATGTCGACCCGAATATCACCACGCCGGCGCCGGAGACCGGTCGCATGCCGGTGATCCCGCCGCCTGGGACGCAGGGCGGCAACCCGTCGGTGCAGCCGAAATAGCGTGGTTTCTGCTGAATTTTTGCGGTCGCCGCGGGCCAAGCTTGACAGCGTTTCCCGCGGCTTCCTATATCCGCGCAGCATTTTGAGGCTATTCAGTCAGAGCTGAAATGGCGGGGTAGCTCAGTTGGTTAGAGCAGCGGAATCATAATCCGGAGGTCGGGGGTTCAAATCCCTCCCCCGCTACCAAGCCTCAAAATCGCGCGATTTGACGCAGATCGTGCACCGATCTCCATCACACTCCTGTCAGCCATCTCCATCACATCCTTGTAAGCCGCCGAAAAAGCCCTAACTCGGGGTTTGCAATTGCTGCGGCCGGTGGAACAATCCCCGCATATTTTTGATTGTTTCGTGGGCTTGTGACGAGAGAGCGCCTTCGATCTTCATCCATCACTGGGAGTGCTGATGCCGCGCGCTGCTTCGCCAGTTGCCGAGCATGATGCCAAGACGCCGGCGCGGCGTTCGCTGCGGCTGCTCGAGGGCGCGCGGCCGCTGTGGCTGCAGGCCTTTCGTGAAGTGCGTGCCGAGACCGAGCGGCGTGCCGCGCCGCTGGCTGCGGAAGACCAGATCATACAGTCGATGCCTGACGCGAGCCCGATCAAGTGGCATCGGGCACACACGACCTGGTTCTTCGAGCAATTTCTGCTTAGCCCCAACGATCCAAATTACGAGACGTTCGACGAACGCTTCGCGTTTCTGTTCAACTCTTATTATGTCGCGGCCGGCCCGCGTCATGCGCGCCCGCAACGTGGGCTGATCACGCGGCCGAATTGCCAAGAGGTGACTGCTTATCGCGCCCATGTTGACGCTGCAGTCGAGCGCCTGATCAGCGATGCCTCCGACAAGAAGGTCGCCGAGCTGTCCACCGTGCTCGAGGTCGGGCTGCATCACGAGCAGCAGCATCAGGAGCTGATGCTCACCGATATTCTGCACGCCTTCGCCCAGAACCCGACACATCCGAGCTACGACAAAGCCTGGAAGCCGCCGCGGGCCCCGCGCGGCTCGCGCGATTTCGTCGATGTACCGGCCGGCATTCGGGTCATCGGCCACGACGGTGATGGCTTTTCCTTCGACAATGAAGGGCCGCAACACGAAGAGCTGCTGCAGCCGGTCCGCATCGGCCGCCATCTGGTGACCAACGCCGAGTGGCTCGAGTTCATGGCGGACAGGGGCTACGCGACGCCCTCGCTCTGGCTGTCCGACGCCTGGGCCGTGGTGGAAACTGAAGGCTGGAAGGCGCCGGGCTACTGGCTCGATCGCGACGGCGCCTGGTTCGCTATGACGCTTGCCGGACTCAGGCCGGTCGATCCCGAGATGCCGGTTTGTCATGTCAGCTATTACGAAGCCGATGCCTTTGCGCGATGGGCGGGCATGCATCTGCCGACGGAAGCGGAGTGGGAAACCGCCGCGCGTGGCGGGCTTTTGGCCGACGGTTTCGGCACGGCTTGGCAATGGACGCGCAGCGCCTATCTACCCTATCCAGGCTATCGCGCGGCAGAGGGGGCACTCGGCGAATACAACGGCAAGTTCATGATCAATCAGATGGTGCTGCGCGGCTCTTCGCTGGCGACACCGGAGGGACATGAGCGCGTGAGTTACCGGAACTTCTTTTATCCCTCTGCGCGTTGGCAATTCAGCAGCGTGCGTCTCGCCGACTATGTCTGAGACGCGACAAGGGTAATTCGACATGGTTGCGCTGGCACAAAAACGGGTCGAGCCGTCCTCGATCGCATCGTCGAACTTCGCCGCCGATGTGATCGAGGGGTTGAACGCGACTCCGAAGCGGATCCCCGCGAAGTATTTCTACGATACGACCGGCTCCCGCCTGTTCGAACGCATCACCGAGCTTCCCGAATATTATCCCACCCGCACCGAGCTGCAGATCCTGCGGGAGAACGCGCCGGAGATTGCGCGCACGATTCGCGACGGGGCGGCGCTGGTCGAGTTCGGCAGCGGCTCCAGCAACAAAGCCCGCATCCTGCTGCAGGCGGCACCGCAGATCGCGGTCTATGTGCCGGTGGACATCTGCGCCGAGGTGATCGAGCACGACGCCAAGATACTGCGCACCGACTTTCCGCGTTTGCAGGTCATGCCGGTGGTCGCCGACTTCTTCGATGTGGTGAAGCTTCCCACGGAGGCGGTCAGGGCATCGGCACGGGTCGGATTCTTCCCGGGCTCGACTATCGGCAATTTCGAGCCGCACGAGGCTGCGGTGTTCCTGCGGCACGCCGCGGAGGTGCTCAAGCCGGGCGCGGCGCTGATCATCGGCTTCGATCTGATCAAGGCGCCGGAAATCCTCAACGCCGCATACAACGACGCGCAGGGGGTCACGGCGAAATTCAATCTCAACCTGCTCACGCGCATGAACCGTGAGCTTGGCGCCAATTTCCGGCTGGAGAATTTCGAGCATCACGCCTTGTATAATCGCGAGCGCAACCGCATCGAGATGCATCTCGCGAGCCTGAAGCGGCAGAAAGTGCGCGTGCTCGGCGAGACCGTCGAATTCCGTGCCGGCGAGACCATCCACACCGAGAACAGCTACAAGTACAGCGTCGAATCTTTCGGCGCGCTCGCCCGCGGCACCGGTTGGACCCCGTTGAAGACCTGGACAGATCGTAACGGTCTGTTCTGCGTCCAGGCGCTGACGCTTACCGCTGAAATGCGCAGCCCTGCTGCGCGTTGATATCTCGTCACCGTTGGCTATAGTCCCGCGCCCTTTATCCGCGAGACCTCCACTGCATGCACGGGCTTGATTTTGTCGGCGCGTCCGTAGTGCGCCTTAGCCACGATTTCCGTTGGCCTGGCGGACGCAAGATTGCTGTCGTCTTCAATGTCGCTTTCGAAGGCTGGTCCGACGGCAAAACGCCTGGGATCGGGCCGATGGGCAATCCGCTTCCCGCGGGTACTCTAGATACCAATGCCCTGTCCTGGGGGAATTATGGCCTGCTGCGTGGCATGGAGCGGCTGCTGCGCGTGCTCGATCGCGTGAGGCTCAAGGCCAGCGTGATGACCAGCGGCGTCTTCGCCGAACGCGCGCCGCACCTGGTGAAGGCGACGGCGGATGCCGGCCACGAGATCGTGGCGCATTCGTTTGCCCAGGACATCATCCCTGCGAAGCTGACCGCCGAGGAAGCGCGCGCCGACATCGCGCGCACCACCGATGCGCTCGCATCCGTTACCGGCGTGCGCCCACGCGGCTGGATAAGCCCACGCGGCACGCCATCTGTCGAGAGCGCGCGCCTGCTCCTAGACGCGGGATATGCATGGCATGGCGATGTATTCGATGACGATCTGCCCTATGTATACAAACTCACCGGTGGTGGACGAATAGTCGGCATTCCGCTGACCATGGAGATCAATGATCTGCCGCACGCCATGCGCTTTGGCCGCTCGCCGCGCCAGTTCGTCGAGCTCTACGACGACGTGCTCGCCGCCGCGCTTGCAGCCGACGAGGCACGGCTGATCGACGTCACTGCGCATGCGCATTGCTACGGCCGCCCGGCGGGCGCCGCGGCCTATGAGACGATTGCGACAAAGACGAAAATGCGCGACGACGTGTTCGTCGCCACGCGCCTCGAGATTGCAGATGTAGTGGCCAAAGCCATCGTGTGAGGAACGGAAGCGAGCAGAGCTATGAAGATCGTCGGATTTGAAGCGAACAATTCACTGCGTCTCGGCATCGTCGAGGGCGACGAGGTCATCGACCTGCAGGAGGCCGATGCCAAGGCGCCGAACGATCTCGGTGAATGGCTGCGCCGCGGCGACCTCGCGCCGCTCGCCGAACTGGCCAAGCGTGCCAAGAGTGGCCGGCGCCCGCTGAAGGGCCTGAAATACGCGCTGCCGGTGGCGCGGCCAGGCAAAATCCTCTGTCTCGGTCTCAATTACATGGACCACGTGAAAGAGGGCCGCTACGCCGACAACGTGCCGAAGTTTCCCAGCATCTTCCTGCGCCTGACATCATCGCTGGTGGCGCACGAGGCGGCAATCGTCCGTCCGCAGGCCTCGATACAGCTCGACTATGAAGCGGAGATGGTCGCGGTGGTCGGCAAGCATGCGCGGCACCTGACCATGGACAATGCGTTGTCCTGCATCGCCGGCTACTCCATCGCCAACGAGGGCTCGGTGCGTGAGTTCCAACGACACACCACGCAGTGGACCATGGGCAAGAATTTCGACCGCTCCGGCAGCTTCGGGCCGTGGGTGATCACCGCCGACGAGCTGCCGCAAGGCGGCAAGGGGCTCAAGATCATGAGCCGGCTCAATGGCAAGACCATGCAGTCGGACAACACCGACAATATGATGTTTCCGCTCGCGGAAACGCTGGTCTATGTCACCAAGGGCATCGCGCTCGAGCCCGGAGACATTATCTTGACCGGAACGCCTTCCGGCGTTGGTCATGCGCAGAAGCCAAATCCGGTGTGGATGAAGGCCGGCGACACCTCCGAGGTCGAGGTCGAAGGCATCGGCATCCTGCGCAACCCGATCGAAGACGAAAAAGTTTGATCCGGCACCCGCCGGGCTGATTTGAATTCAGACGAGGATACGATGGCTGATAAGAACCTGAATGTTTTGACGATCTGCGGCAGCCTGCGCAAAGGCTCCTACAATGCCGCGCTTATTCGTGCATTGCCGGCGCTTGCACCGGCGCATGTGAAGCTCACCGCGGCGCCGCCCTATGACGGGCTGCCGCTTTACAACACGGATATTCAGACGGCTTCGGGTTTTCCGCCGGCGGCCGAGGACTTGGCCACGGCCATCCGCGGCGCTGACGGCGTCCTCATCGTCTCGCCGGAATACAACTGGACCATTCCCGGCGGGCTGAAGAATGCGATCGACTGGGTGTCACGCATGAAAGATCAGCCGTTCAAGGACAAGCCGGTGGCGATCCAGTCGGCGTCGATGGGAGCGCTCGGCGGCGCGCGCATGCAGTATCACATGCGCATGACGCTCACTTATCTCAGCGCCCACATCTTCGGCACGCCGGAAATCCTGGTCGCTGCCGCGCACACCAAGTTCGACGAGAAGACGCTCGAGCTCAAGGACGAGCCGACCAAGACGATCGTCAAGCAGCAGCTCGAAGCCTTCGCCAAATACATCGAGCGTGTGAGCGCGAAGTAGGTCTCGTCGCGCTACAGTCTCTTCCCCTGTAGCCAGCGCTTCCCTTGCGCATAGAGCGCGTCGAGTGCCGGGCCATCGAGGCCCGGCATGTCGCGTTTCACGTTGTAGCCGAGCCGGGTCTGCAGATAGGCGAGGTGGCGATAGCCCTCGGGGAAGCGTGCGAGCAGCGTCGCATCGAGCTTGAGAGCGGCCGAAGGATCGACCGGATCGAGCCGGTCTTTCTCGTAAATCGGCTGCAAGAGCACGATCCCCCAGCGGCGGTTGCGCTTCTCCAGGAATGTATAGAACCGGCCGGCGCAGTTGACGTCGCAAAGCACGCCTTCGACCGGGGCGCGCTGCGAGATCACGGTCTTGCTTTGGGCGATGGCGCGCTTGCCCTTGATGTCGACGCTGGTGGCGCCGAGCATGTGCACGATGCGCGCGCCCTGCGCATAGCCTTCCGCGCTGACCTTGATGAAGTCGTCGGCGCTGCCCTGGAACCAGGTCGCCATCATGCGCCCGTCCTTGTGCCAGAGCGTGCGGAAACGCTCCCAGTCGCGGGCGTCGCGCCACAACACCCAGTTCTGCATGATCTCGGCGATGGCGAGACGATCGGCAACGGACCGCATTAAGTCCCTCTCGGTGCCGCGCTTGTGACGGCGGCGGCGGCTTGCGACACTCCGATGCGGCTCTGTTTGCGGGAGTTGGTGCGGGATGGCAAGGCTGGAAGGCTTGAGCGCGATCGTCACGGGCGGGGCCAAGGGCATCGGCCGTGCCTATTCTCAGGCGCTCGCCACCGAGGGCGCGCAGGTGATGATCGCCGATATCGCCGATGGCGGCGAGCTCGAAGCCTCGATCAATGCCACAGCCGGACGTGACGCCGCGGCAAGCGCCACGTTCGACGTCAGCGATGAAGCGGCGGTCAAGGCACTGGTGGCGCAAACCGTCGCGCGCTTCGGCAAGATCGATATCCTGGTCAACAACGCCGCGGTCTATTCGACGCTGCCGCCGATCGCCTGCACGGAGATCGACGTCGAGCTCTGGGACCGGGTGATGGCCGTCAATGTGCGCGGACCGTTCCTGATGGTGAAGCACGTCGCGCCGCACATGATCGCGCGCAAGCGCGGCAAGATCATCAATATCGCCTCGGGCACCGCGTATAAGGGGCTGCCGCGGTTTCTGCATTATGTGACGTCGAAGGGCGCGGTCGTCGCCTTCACCCGCGCGTTGTCGCGTGAGCTCGGCAGCCATGGCATCGCGGTGAACACGCTCGCGCCCGGCCTGATCCTCAGCGACACCGGCCTGACCAACACCGCGCATTTGGAGCAGGCGCGGGCCCGGGTGATCGAAAGCCGCGCCTTCAAGCGCGATGGGTATCCCGAGGACCTCACTGGCGCGCTGGTCTTTCTCGCCTCGAGTGACAGTAACTTCATGACTGGGCAGACGCTCGCGGTGGACGGCGGCTCGATCAATACCTAGCTGGTGGGCAGCCCCGCCGCGCCGCCTTTCCAGGCAGCAGCGATCTGGCCTATACTGTTACAAATTCAACTATTTCGCTTTGAGGAGGACGTCATGGCGGTCGCAGCCACAGCCGATGCCAAGCACAACATTACCGGCGCCCGGCAGGCCTATTACGAGAAGATCTCCAAATACAACATGGCGCCCCTGTGGGAGGTGCTCAAAGGCCTGGTGACGCCGGAGCCGAAGACGCACTGCGTGCCCAAGCTGTGGAAGTTCGGCGACGTCAAGCAGCTGATGCTCGAGGCCGGCGACGTGATCACCGCCGAAGAAGCCGAGCGCCGTGTGCTCGTGCTGGAAAATCCCGGGCTGCCCGGCAAGTCGCGCATCACCAATGCGCTGTTCGCCGGCATCCAGTTGATCATGCCGGGCGAAATCGCCGACGTGCATCGCCATGTCTCCTCCGCCATCCGCTTCGTGCTCGACGGTGAAGGGGCGTACACCGCGGTCGAAGGCGAGAAGTCGCAGATGAAGCATGGCGACTTCATCATCACCGCCAATTGGGCGCCGCACGACCACGGCAATCCCGGCAAGCAGCCGGTGATGTGGCTCGACGTGCTCGACATGCCAACGATCAATCACTTCGAGACGTCCTTCGCTGAGCACTTCGACGAGAAGATGCAGAAGACCAATCACGAAGACGGCGACTCATTCGATCGCTATGCCTCGGGCGTACTGCCCGACGGGACGCCGGCTTCGCTCAATCGCAGCCCGGTGATCAACTATCCCTATGCGAAGATGCGGCCGATCCTGGAGCGCCTGAAGAAGTCCGGCGACATCGACAAGCGGCATGGCGCGCGCGTGCGTTACGCCAATCCGGTCAACGGCGGTCCGGTGCTGCCCACCATGGGCGCCAATCTGGCGCTGTTCCCCGCCGGCTTCAAAGGCGATCCCTACCGTTCGACCGACGGCACGATCTTCGTCTGCGCCGAAGGGCAAGGCTCGACCACCATCGACGGCAAGGCGCTCGAGTGGGGCGTCAACGACGTCTTCGTGGTGCCGCCGTGGAAACGCTACGCGCACAATGCCGCAAAGGAGTCGGTGCTGTTCTCGATCTCCGACCGGCCGGCGCAGGAAGCCCTCGGCATCTGGCGCGAAGGGAATTGACGCGTTCGGCGGTCTCTCTCCTGACCTCATCCTGAGGAGCCGCGCGTAAGTGCGGCATCTCGAAGGATGAGGTCGTCGGTCCTGCGATGGCCCTTTCCTTTATCCACGACGTCACTCCGCAACGTGTGGTGTTCGCACGCGGCGCGGTGACGCGCGCCGGCGAAGAGGCCGAGCGTCTCAAGCTCGCCCGCGCGCTGGTCATCGCCACGCCGGGCAGTGGGCAACGCCTCGGCGCCCGCATTGCCGAGTTGCTTGGCCCACGCTCAGCCGGCCTCCACGCGCGGGCTGTGATCCATGTGCCGCGTGCGGTGGCGCAGGCCGGTCTGGCCGCGGCGCAGGCGGCAAAGGCCGACGGCCTCGTGGCCGTCGGTGGCGGCGCGGCGATCGGGCTTGCCAAGGCGATTGCGCTCGAGACCAGGCTGCCGATCCTCGCCATCCCGACCACCTATTCCGGCTCCGAGGCGACGCCGATCTACGGCACGAGCGAAGGCGAGCGCAAATTCACCGGCCGCGATCCGGCGGTTGTGCCGCGCACCATCATCTATGATCCCGATCTGACTGCCGGGCTCCCCGCCGCGGTGAGCGCCGCCAGCGGAATGAACGCGATCGCCCATTGCGTAGAAGGCTTCTGGGCGAGCGATCGCACGCCGGTGACCGTGGCCATGGCTTCCGAGGCGATGCGCCGCTTCGGAAAAAATCTCCCGCGCGTCGTGGCCGACGGCAAGGACATGGACGCACGCGAGGAATGCCTCGTCGCCTCCTGGCTCGCCGGCATCGTGCTCACCGCCGGGACGGCGTTGCATCATAAGCTCGCGCATGTGCTCGGCGGGCTCGGCCTGCCGCATGCGGAGACGCATGCGATCATCCTGCCGCATGTGACCGGCTTCTATCTCGAGACCGCGACCGAGGCGCGCGATCGCCTGGCGCAGGCGCTCGGCACGCCCGATCCGGCGGCGGCGATTGCCGCCATGCTGCGCGGCTTCCCGATTCCGCAGCGCTTGCGCGAAGTCGGGCTTGCCGCCGACAAGCTCGATTTTGTTGCCGGCGAGGTGGGCAAGATGGCGCTCAAGGAGCCGCGGCCGGTATCGGTTGCGCAGGCCCGTGCGATTTTGGATGCTGCCTATTGACGGAACGGGACGAGCCCAGACTCGTTGATTGAACCGGAGCTTTTGCCATGCAACTCGAACAGCTCAGCGCAGGCTATGGGGCGTTGACGGCGGTCCGCGCCGGTCGCGGCCGCGATCTCGTCATCCTGCACTCGCTGCTCGCCGACCGCTCCGCCTTCGATCCGGTGCTCGAAACGCTGACCACCAAATTCCGGGTCACCTTGTTCAACCTTCCGGGCTTCCACGGCTCCGAGCCGGCGATCGCCGCGCTGATGGACGCCTACATCGCACGGATCGAGGATGGCTTTGAGGAATTCCGCATCGACGCTGACGCGATCTTCCTCGGCAACGGTTTCGGCGGCACCGTCGCGCTTGCCTTCGCGCTCGCGCATCCGGAGCGCATCGCCAAGCTCGTCATCAGCGACGCCGCGGCGTGCTTCTCGGAACAGGGCAAGCAGGCGTTCCGCGTGATGTCGGAGAAGGTCGCGGCGGATGGGCTCGCGGCAGTGGCAGAGATCGCGGCGAAGCGCGTGCATTCGCCCGCCTATCTCGCGACACATCCGGAGGCAATCGAGACGCGCAAGCAGGTGCTGCTCGGCATCGATCCCAAGGCCTTCCAGCAGGCCTGTGCCATTCTCGTCAATTGCGATCTCACGCCGCTCCTGCACCGGCTCAAGGTGCCGACGCTGGTGGTCTGCGGCGAGCTCGACCAGGCGACGCCGCCCGAGCTCAACAAGGCGATCGCCGAGAAGGTCGCCGGCGGGCGTTACGTCGAGCTGCCGGGGTGCGGGCATTGTCCGCCGCTGGAGCAGCCGGAGGCGTTCCTCGCGGCGATCAAGGAGTTCGTCGGGCTTTAGCCACGCCGGCGCAGAAAGGCGTGCACCTCGACCTTCGCCCACACGCCGTTTTTGTGGAACGGATCGGCGCGGTTGAACGCCTCGGCCTCTTTGCGCGAGGGCGCCTCGACCAGGAACAGGCTGCCGACCGAGGTTTCGTTGTCGTCGGCGACCAGCGGGCCGCCCATCACCAGCTTGGCGCCGTATTGCGCGGCCGTGTCGAGATGCGCGCGATGCTGGTCGTAGACCGGCTTGCGCTTCTCCGATGCACCGGCTCCGTCGAGACAATGAATTGCGAACAGCATGTCGATCTCCCTAGTTCAAATGTTTGAGCACCGCGTCGGCGATATTTGACGTGCCGTCCTCGCCGCCGAATTCGAACGGCTTGATGCCTGAAGCAAAAGCCCGATCCACCGCGCGCTCGATGCGCTGCGCGGCTTCCGCCGCCAGTGGATGTTCGTGCTTCTCCGCAAGCCAGTCGAGCATCATCGCCGCCGAGAGGATCATCGCCGTCGGATTGGCCTTGCCCTGACCCATGATGTCCGGCGCGGTGCCATGGCACGGCTGGAACACGGCATGCTTGTCTCCGATGTCGGCCGACGGCGCCATGCCCATGCCGCCGATCAGGCCGGCGGTCAGATCGGACAGGATGTCGCCGAACATGTTCTCGGTGACCATGACGTCGAAATCCCACGGCCGGCGCACCAGTGCCGCGGTGGAAGCATCGATATAGATGTGCTCTGCCTTCACGTCGGGGAAATTTTTCGCCCGCTCATCATAGATGGCGCGGAAGAACGCGAAGGCCCGAAACACGTTCGCCTTGTCGACGCAGTGACACAGTCCTTTGCCGCCGTGCGCCTTGCGCCGTTGTGCAAGCCGCAGCGAGAAGTCGAACAGGCGTTGCGAGGTCTTGCGTGTAATCACCATGGTCTCGCGCGCTTCGTCGTCGGTCACGACGCCCTTGCCCATGGAGGCGAACAGGCCTTCGGTCGACTCACGCACGACGACAAGATCGATGCCGCGCTCGCTCGCGCCGACGATCGGGCTCGGCGTGCCGGGAATGAGCCGGCACGGGCGTACGCCGGCATAAAGATCGAAGATGAAGCGCAGCTCCACTTGCGGCGCGATCTCGGTGCCGTCCGGATACCGCACGCTCGGCAGGCCGCAGGCGCCGAGCAGGATGGCGTCGGCCTCGGCGCAGAGCTTGATCGTGCTCTCCGGCATTGACTTGCCGGTTTCCTTGTAGTGTCCGGCGCCAGCCGGTGCCTCGGTGAAGCGGAATTTGAGCGAGGGGGTCGTGGCCTCGAGCTTTTTCAGGATCTCCAGCGCCGGCGCCATGACCTCCGGGCCGATGCCGTCGCCCGGCAGCACGGCGATGTGGAAAGCGTCATTGGCGAGCATCGATGTTTCTGGTCATGACAGAGGCGGGGATTGGTATGCTAATGAATACGGAAAGCACCGCGCTCGCAAGCGCGGGCAATTCGGGAGGGCTCATGCCGCGGTTTGCCGCGAACATCGCCTATATGTTCACCGAGCGCGCGTCCCTGCTCGAGCGCGTCGGTGCTGCGGCGCAGGCGGGCTTCAAGGCGATCGAGCTGCAATTCCCTTACGATGTCCCGCCGGCGACGCTGAGAGCCGAGATCGAGAAGCATGGGCTCACCGTGCTCGGGCTCAACACCGAGCGCGGCGGCGAAGGCGAGTTCGGGCTCGCGGCGGTGCCCGGGCGTGAGACCGAGTTCAAGGAACTGTTTGCCACGGCGCTCGATTACATCGTCGATGTCGGCGGCCGCTCGGTGCATTGCCTCGCTGGGCGCATCGCGCCGGAGCTGCGCGCCGCTGCGCACAAAACCTTCGTGAGCAATCTGCGGCACGCCGCCGATCTCGCGGCCAAGCGCAACATCTTCCTGCTGATCGAGCCGATCAACAATATCGAGCGGCCGAACTATTTTCTCAATTATGTCGAGCAGGCGGCCGAGATCATCAGCGCGGTCGGCCGTGACAATGTGAAGATCCAATTCGACTTCTATCACGTGCAGATCATGCAGGGGCATCTGATCCGCCGCTTCGAGAAGCACCAGCCGCTGGTCGGTCACATCCAGATCGCTGCGGTGCCGTCGCGCAACGAGCCGGACGAGGGCGAAATCCATCATCCGGAGATCTTCAAGGCGCTCGACCGGCTCGGCTGGACCGATTGGATCGCCTGCGAATACCGGCCGCGCGCACGCACCGAGGATGGTCTCGGCTGGGCGCGGCCTTATGGTGTGGTGCCGAAAGCGTAAGCGACGTTCGAGGGAGGAAGTCCATGGCGAAGACGCGGAAATCCGGGCGCCGCACATTCCTCAAGCAGATGGCGAGCGTCGCCGGCGCGGCCCCGTTGGCGCCGATGCTGATGGTGAAGAGCGCCGCCGCAGCCGCGGCCGATGAGGAGAAGCACGCCCCAACCAACGGTCACGAGACCATGCGGCTTGCCGAATATGCCGCCGCGCTGCAGCTCGACAAAATCCCGCCCGAGGCGGTACAGCGCGCCAAGGACTGCATCGCCGACACCGTGGCCGTGATCCTCTCCGGTGCCGATCTGCCGTGGAGCAAGATGATTGTCGCCTACGCGCAGAAGAACGGCGCCGGCGGCAAGAGCCGCATCCTCGGCTCGCCCGGCGTGCTGGTGCATGCGCCCTCCGCCGCGCTGGCGCACGGTGCGCTCACCCACGCCTTCGAGCAGGACAGCCTGACCAAGCCCGACAGCGGCGCGCATCCGGGGGCGGCGCTGCTCTCCTCGACGCTGGCGGTGGCCCAGGAACGCGGGCTCTCCGGGCGCGCGCTGTTGACCGCCTTCATCGCCGGCTCCGAGGCGATGATCCGCATCGGCTTTGCCACCAAGCACACCAATGAGGCGCGCGGCTTCCATGCGCCGGGGACCACCTCGCCGTTCGGGGGCGCCGTCGCTGTCGCCCGCCTACTCGACCTCGATGCGGTGAAGACGGCAAATGCCATGGGCATCGCCGGCTCCTGCTCGGCGGGCCTCCTCGAGTTCGCGCATTCCGACGGCGCCATGGTGAAGCGCCTGCATCTCGGCCGCGGCGCCGAGAGTGGCGTGCTCGCCGCAAGCCTCGCCGCGGAAGGCTACACCGGCCCGACCACGGTGCTCGAGGGCGGCAACGGCTTCTTGCGCGTGTTCTGTACCGACTATGACCTGGGCGAGCTCACCAAGGGCCTTGGCGAGAGCTATGTGACGATGACCATCATGCTCAAGCGCTTCGCCTGCCACATCACGGCGCACAATCCGGTCGAAGCGATCCTTGACCTCTCCGCCATGTACGGGTTCGGCGGCAATGACGTCGTCGCCATCGACATCGCCGGCAATGAGCGCATGGCCAAGGTCAACAATATCCCGGCGCCGAAAGACGTGTTGATGGCGCAGTATTCCATTCCGTTCAGCGTCGCGCTGGCGCTCTATCGCGATCCGCGCGATCCGGATTCCTTCGATGACAGTGCGGTCCATGATCCGGCGATCCGCAAGCTCGCTTCGCTGGTCACCATGACCGTGCTGGAAGGGCAGGATCGGCGCAATCTCGCCACCGAGGTGACGGTGACACTGCGCGACGGCCGCGTCGTCTTTCGTCGCGTCAACGACTTCAAGGGCACGCCGCAGCGCCCACTCGATCGCGACGAGCTGCGCGACAAGTTCCTCGTGCTCACCAAGAAGCACGACTACGCCAAAATGAAGAAGCTGTTCGATCGTCTGCAGAACATCGAGAACGAGAAAGACGTCGACTGGATTGGCGCCTGATCTAGCGCATGTCCCGGAAAAGTGGTCACCGGTTTTCCGATAAGGACAGCGCCAATCATAAAAGGGGAAACGCATGCGTCTTGCCGGAAGAGTTGCCTTCATCACCGGTGCCGGCTCGGGCATGGGAAAGAACATGGCCGAGACCTTCGCGCGCGAAGGCGCCAAGGTTGCGGTGGTTGACGTCAATGAAGCGGCAGCCGCCGAGGTCGCCGGCGCGATCGGTGGAAACGCACTGGCGCTGCGCTGCGACGTGTCGCGCAAGGCCGATGTCGATGCCGCGCTTGCCGCGACCATTGAAGCGTTCGGCAAGCTCGACATCCTCGTCAACAATGCCGGCGTCACCCATGTGAACAAGCCGGTCGGCGAAATCGCCGAAAGTGAATTCGACCGCGTGTTTGCCGTCAACGTGAAGGGCGTGTTCCTGCTCTCGCAGGCCGCGGTGCCGCTCATGCGCAAGAACGGCGGCGGCGTCATCATCAATATCGGCTCGACGGCGGGCCTGCGTCCGCGCCCGGGCCTCTCGGCTTACAACGCCACCAAAGGCGCGGTGCACAACCTTACCAAGACGCTCGCGGTCGAGCTCGCGCCCGACAAGATTCGCGTCTGCGCCATCGCACCGGTCGCGACCGAGACACCGCTGCTGCCGAGCTTCCTCGGGCATTCGAACGAGATGAAGGCAAAGTTCATCGCCACCGTGCCGCTCGGCCGCCTGGCATTGCCGCAGGACATCGCCGACACCGCGCTGTTTCTCGCCTCCGACGAAGCCGGGTTCCTCACCGGCAATATCGTCGAGGTCGACGGCGGGCGCTGTGTGTAAGGGGTCGGGCCACTCAATTAAGGCCTCGTTAACCTTCGAAACCTTTGAAAGTACGTTGCTTTTTCCTTTGCGTCGGGAGAATCGGCTGATAATCTAAGGGGTATGCCGGGACCCCAGTCGACCGAATCGGCAAAAACTGCGGGGAGCGAGCCCGCAAGCCTGAAGGATGCGGTACGCGAGGCGCGCATCGAAGCCGCCGAGCGCTCCGCCGTCGTCGTTGATCTGCGCGATGCTGAGCTGGCGCGGCTCGAGCTGCTCGACGAAAAGCTCGATCCGATCTTCAAGGACATCCCCGCCGACGTCGAGCTATTCGATCGCGGCATCAGCCGCGGCGACGTGCCGCGCTTGTGGATCGACGCCATCGCGCATGTGGAGATGGGCCGCGACAAGCGCTCCTATCGTTTCGTGCAGGACACGCGCTACGGCCGCAAGGTGCTGGCGGAATCCTATGATGTCCCCGAGATCGTTGCGGCGATCACCAAATACGTGGCGCGGCGGCTGGTCGAGCGCGAGCAGGCGCTCGCGGCCGATCAGATGTCGGACCCGCGCGCTGTCGCGCGCGCATCGGCGCCGGTACCGCTCAAGCGGCGCGGCGGCTTCGGGCGCAGCCTGCGCATCTTCATCTTCGGCGTCCTTGTCGGGATTGGCGCGCTGGTCGCGCTCGCGTTGCTGCAGACGAGCCCCTAGCGCGCGTCGGTTAGCTCTCGGCGGCCAAGCTCGACGACGCGTAATTCGCTATCCTTCTTGAAGCCGCGCGACACCACCTCGCAGCGCCACGCATTGGCGTCGCCGTCGATCCGATAAAGATTGTAGGCAGCGGCATCGTGGTCGGTGCCGGGCGAGGCCGAGGCTGACGGCACGCCGACGCATGGGATGTGCCCGTGCGGGCCGTCGAGCCAAACCAGCGCGTGGCGATGATCGTGACCGTGCAGGATCAGCTCGGCGCCGGCGTCACGGATCGCCTGCAGGAACGCCGGCGCGTCGATCAGACGCTTGTGCTTCTTCGCCTGCGTCACCGGCGGATGATGCATGAGCACGACGCGGAACAGGCCTTCGCGGCCAAGCGCCTCGAGGTGCAGCTTCAACGCCGAGAGTTGCCGCGCGCCGCTCCAGCCGGTGGCCAGGAATGGCGCGGTCGGTACCGCCGTGGAAATTCCGACCAGCGCCGCCGGGCCACGTCGGCGCACGAAGGGAAAGCCCGCACGCGCGTCGTCGCCGCGCATATAGGCCCCCCAATAGCGCTGCGCGAGCGCGCAGCCCGCGCGCACATAGACGTCATGATTGCCAGGCACGAGCGTGACGTCGCCCGGCGCGCCGAGCGATTGCAGGAAGTCGCGGCCATGCGGATATTCGTCGGGGAGCGCGATGTTGGCGAGATCGCCGACGACCGCGATGTGATCCGGCGCTGCAAGCTTGAGGTCGGCGGCGAGCGTATCGAGCACCTCGGCGCGGTGGATGAATTGCCGTCGCCGCTGCCAGTTGAGATAACCGGTGATGCGCTTGTTCACGAGCTCCGACAGCCGCGGCTGCGGCAGCGGCGCCAGGTGCGCGTCGGAGAGGTGCGCGAGCGTGAACATTCCTGAGCTATGAGCTTCCGATTAGAATCCCCGCCAGGAACACCAGCACGCCGCCGACAACCACCTGGAACGCGGCATTGAGGAACGGCGTGTCCATATAGCGATAGCGTATATAGGAGATGACACCGAGCTCGACAGCCACCACCATCACCGACACGACGGTCGCCGCGAAGAAGTGCGGGATGAGATAGGGCAGGGTGTGGCCGAGCCCGCCGATCGCGGTCATCACGCCGCACACCGTGCCGCGCAAGAGCGGCGCGCCGCGGCCGGTCAGCGAGCCGTCGTCCGACAGCGCCTCGGCAAAGCCCATGGAGATGCCGGCGCCGACCGAGGCGGCCATGCCGACGAGGAACGTCGCCCAGGTGTTGTGGGTGGCGAAAGCCGCCGCAAACAGCGGCGCCAGCGTTGATACCGAGCCGTCCATCAAGCCGGCCAAGCCCGGCTGCACATATTGCAGCACGAACATGCGCCGCGCGGTCTCATCTTCCGCCTCGCGCGCCGTCTTGGTCAGGATGTCCTTGGAGAGCTTCTGCGCCAGGTGCTCATGCGCGATCTCGGCGTCGGCAAGCTCGACCAGGAGCTGGCGCACCGAGGCGTCACGCGCGTTCTCCACGGCTTTGCGGTAAAAGCGCTCGGCCTCGAACTCCATGGCCTCGGCATATTTGCGCACCTCGTCGAGCCCAAGCGGACGCATCAGCCACAGCGGCTTGTGCCGCACGAAGCCTTTGACGTCCTGGCGGCGGATGAGCGGCAGGTATTCGCCGAATTTCTCACGATAGAGGTCATAGAGGCGTGTGCGGTGGACGACCTCCTCCTCCGCCATCTCGTCGAACACCTGCGCGGAGGAGGGGAATTGGTCGCGCAGCCCCTCGGAGAAGCCGCGGTAGATACGGCTGTCCTCTTCCTCGTTGGATATGGCGAGCGCGAGCACTTCCTGCTCGGTCAGTTCGGCGAAACTCTTCACGGTGGGCCTCTTCGGTTGCGCTCACTTTCGATATTAGAAGCATTCTAAACAGTAAAGCATGACGTTTGACATGGCAGGTCCGCTACGGTCTGCCTAAGGGGATGATTTTCTCTCGCGACCGTCTCGTCCGCTCACTGATGCATCTCTACTGGCGCTTCTCGCGCGCCGCGACGCTCGGTACCCGCGCCGCGGTGATCGACCGCGACGGCCGCGTCTTTTTAATCAAGCACAGCTATGTGGCCGGCTGGCATCTGCCGGGCGGCGGCGTCGAGACCGACGAGACCATGATGCTGGCGCTCAAGCGCGAGCTCAAGGAGGAGGGTAATATCGAGCTTACCGGCGAGCCGGTGCTGCATGGCATCTTCTTCAACGCGCGTGTCTCACGGCGCGACCATGTTGCGGTCTATGTCGTGCGTGACTTCCGCCAGCCGGGTCCGCCCGTTCCGGACCACGAGATCATCGATCACGGCTTCTTTGCGCCTGATGCGTTGCCGGCAGACACGTCACGTGCGACGCGCGATCGCCTCGCTGAAATTTTGCAGGGTAAGCCGAAGAGCGAGATCTGGTGAGCGCGCAGCTCAGTCGCTGCGTGGCAATTCCCGGATCTCCACGGTGGCGCCAGCCTCATACGCCGGATTGCCCGCGAGCAACGCTTTCGCTGCTTCCAGACTGCCGGCCGTCACGCGGATATAGCCGGCGATCTGTGTGCTGAGCGGGGCCGGCGTACCGCGCTTGCGCGCGGCGATGCCATCGCCGATCACGCTGCCGCCCTCGAAGCAGCCGCGCTGCTGCAAGCCGCGAATGTAGGGTGCCCATGCCTCATCGTCGGTGGGCGCGTCATCGTGCATCAACAGGATGAACTCTGACATGCCTGCACTCCTAGCTGCTGAGACGCCCCCGATCATGCGGCGCCGTGAAGTCGAGCTCGGGCCCGACCGGCACGATGCGCGTCGGATTGATCTGCGGCATTGAGCCGTAATAGTGCCGCTTGATGTGGTCGAGGCTCACGGTCTCGGCGACGCCCGGCACCTGGTAGAGATCGCGCAGATAGTTCGACAGGTTCGGATAGTCGGCTATGCGGCGCCAGTTGCATTTGAAATGGCTGTAATAGACCGCGTCGAAACGGATGAGCGTGGTGAACAGCCGCCAGTCGGCTTCGGTCAGGCGGCTGCCGACGAGATAGCGCTGCTTTCCGAGCCGTTGCTCGATCTCGTCGAGCGCATCGAACACGGCGCGGAAGGCTTCCTCGTAGGCCTCCTGCGTGGTGGCGAAACCTGAGCGATAGACCCCATTGTTGATGTTCGGATAGACGAGATCGTTGATGCGGTCGATCTCGGCGCGTAGCTCCTTCGGATAATAGTCCGTGTGCACGTCGGTGAAGGCGTCGAATGCCGAGTTGAGCATGCGGATGATTTCCGGCGACTCGTTGTTGACGATCGTCGAGCGCTTCTTGTCCCAGAGCACCGGGACGCTGACGCGCCCGGTGTAGCGTGGCGCAGCCTTCACGTAGACCTCCGACAGCCGCTTGGCATGATTGACGGTGTCAGCCGTCGCGCCTTCGCTCTCCTCGAAGGTCCAGCCTTCGTTGCGCACCATCGGCGAGACCAGCGACATCGAGATCACGTCTTCCAGTTTCTTGAGCTTGCGGAAGATGACCGTGCGATGCGCCCAGGGACAGGCGAGGCAGACATAGAGGTGATACCGCGCTGGCTCGGCGGCAAAGCCGCCTTCGCCCGACGGGCCGGGGCTGCCATCGGCCGTGACCCAATTGCGGAATTTGCTGGTCGGCCGCTCGAAGCGGCCGTTGCGCATTTCGCGCGGGATATCCTGCCAGACGCCGTCGACCAGAAGGCCCATCATTCACACTCCGCAATTGCCGTCCTTGTAAGTCGAATAGCGCCGGATCGGCTAATCTGACCGACGCGGTGGCGGACGGAAGACCGTCTCGTCCTCGGGCCCATAAGCCCGTTCCTCAGCACGGGAATCCGTCCGTCGTTCCATCGAACCCGAACAGTCGC
>DASRGN010000018.1:0-30462 GCA_035651015.1 Pseudolabrys sp.
GATCGCGCCCGCCACCACCAACGGCAAGAACTTCATGCCGCGCGTGGCCGCGAAGCTGGACGTGCCGCAAATCTCCGAGATCATCGCGGTGGAATCGCCGGACACCTTCCGCCGCCCGATCTATGCCGGCAACGCCATCCAGACGGTGAAGTCCTCGGATAAGAAGAAGGTGATCACGGTGCGCACCTCGACGTTCCAGGCGGCGGGGCAGGGCGGGTCGGCGCCGGTCGAGACCGTCGGCGCCGCGGCCGATCCAGGCCTGTCGAGCTTCGTGGGCGAGGAGCTGTCCAAGTCCGATCGCCCAGAGCTGACCTCGGCGCGCATCATCATCTCCGGCGGCCGCGCCATGCAGAGCCGCGAGAACTTCACCAAATATATCGAGCCCGTGGCGGACAAGCTCGGCGCCGCGATGGGCGCCTCACGCGCGGCGGTCGATGCCGGTTACGCGCCGAACGACTGGCAGGTCGGACAGACCGGCAAGGTTGTGGCGCCCGAGCTCTACATCGCCGTGGGCATTTCCGGCGCGATCCAGCATCTCGCCGGCATGAAGGATTCGAAGGTCATCGTCGCCATTAACAAGGACGAGGAGGCGCCGATCTTTCAGGTGGCCGACTACGGATTGGTCGGCGATTTGTTTCAGGTATTGCCCGAGCTCGCCACCGAGCTCGGCAAAATCGGTCGCTAGGCGGGCGCCACGGCAGTGGTATGATCGACTGGGTGGTCGGAAATACGAACCGGGACGGATGAAATCATGACGGCCAGCATTCAGAGCGTCGGGGTCATCGGTGCCGGCCAGATGGGCAACGGCATCGCCCATGTCTGCGCTCTTGCCGGCTTCGACGTCATGCTCAACGACGTCTCCGCCGACCGCATCAAGGCGGGCCTTGCCACCATCAACGGCAATATGGCGCGTCAGGTGAACAAGCAGGCGATCACCGAGGAGGCGCGCAAGGGCGCGCTCGCGCGCATCAAGGCAGCTGAGAAATTCGAGGCGCTGGCCGACTGCGATCTGGTCATCGAGACGGCGACGGAGAAGGAAGAGGTCAAGCGCAAGATCTTCACCGAGCTGTGCACGTCGCTCAAGCAGAACGCGATCCTCGCCACCAACACCTCGTCGATCTCGATCACCCGGCTCGCTTCATCGACCGACCGGCCGGAGCGCTTCATCGGCATTCATTTCATGAACCCGGTGCCGCTAATGGAGCTCGTCGAGCTCATTCGCGGCATTGCCACGGACGACCCCACGTTCGAGGCCAGCAAGACCTTCATCAGCAAGCTCGGCAAGACCATCGCGGTCTCCGAGGACTTCCCGGCCTTCATCGTCAATCGCGTGCTGCTGCCGATGATCAACGAGGCGGTCTACACGCTCTACGAAGGCGTCGGCAACGTCGAGGCGATCGATACGGCGATGCGGCTCGGCGCCCACCATCCGATGGGGCCGCTGGAGCTCGCCGATTTCATCGGACTCGATACCTGCCTGTCGGTGATGCAGGTGCTGCATGAGGGCCTCGCCGATTCGAAGTACCGCCCATGTCCGCTGCTGGTGAAATATGTCGAAGCCGGCTGGCTCGGCCGCAAGACGCAGCGCGGGTTCTACGATTATCGTGGCGAAAAGCCGGTGCCGACCCGTTAGTCTGCAGCAACGTTTCGTTAACCATCAAGGCTTTGTTAACGGCTGTGGGCTAGCCTCAAGCGTGGCCAGGCCCGCGGAATCATGAGCTCACTTCTCTCATCCGTCGCATCGTCGCTCTTCAACAGCTCGTCGGCCGCGGCCGGCACGACTGCGTCCTGGATGAACAGCGCGGAAACTGCGATCCAGGCGAGCCAGGATGCGGGTGGCCTGCTCGGCATGCTGCAGAATGCGGCGGATGGGACGAGCGTGTTCGCGGGCGCCGCCAACACCTTCGCGTCGATCACGACCAACAACACCACCGCCGCCAGCCAGTTCTATGCGCAGATAGCCGCGCAGCGCATTCAGAAGGAGCAGGCGCAGAAAATCCAGCAGGCGCAGGACGACGCGGCCAAGCAGGCGGCGATGATCAAGCCGGAAAGCATGCTCGAGCCGATCATCTATCTCGACAACGGCACGTCGCTGGACACCACCAGCAACATCCTGACCATGTCGGACGGCACGCAATATGACGCGCTCACCGGCGCTAAATATGTCGACCCGACCCAGCTCACCGAAATGCCGGACGGCTCAACGCTCGACACAAAGAACAACATTCTGACGATGACCAACGGCACGCAGATCGACACCGTCACCGGTCTGACGATTACGTCAGGAACGAGTGGCTGATAGCGCCGCGCTTCGCCGTTACTTCTTCAAGGCTGCTTCGATCAGCGTGATCGCGTCGCCGCTCGCCCATTCGGCCGGGCCGGCGATGGTGCCGATTTCGCAACCGGAGGGATCGACGAGAACAGTCGTCGGCATGCCGAAGGCGCGGCCGACGGACTTGAGGTCCTGGAACACACCGGCGCTCGGATCGGCATAATAGGCGAGCTTGTGGATGCCGACGTCGCCAAGCCAGGCCTTGGGCTTTTCCGGGTCGCGGGTGTCGATGTTGACCGCGACCACCTCGAATTGCGGGCTGCCAAGCTTCTGCTCCAGCGCATCGAGCGCCGGCATTTCCTTGCGGCAGGGCACGCACCAGGTGGCCCACAGGTTGAGCAGGACCGTGCGTCCACGCCAGTCGGCCAGTGTCTTGGTGGCGCCGTTGGCGTCATGGAAGCTCAAATTCGGCAGGGCGAGCGGCGCGTCCGCCACCTTGATGGCGGCGACTTCGCCATGGACCAGCGGGGCGATCCGGTGCGCCACCTTAACGGCGCCGGCGCAGGCAGCATTGGCCGGATTGCCTTTGAAGCCGCCGATCCCGTATACCCCCGCGAGACCGGCCAGGGCTCCGGCGGCGACAGCCGCCGCGATCAGCAGAAATCGGCGCTGCGACGGGCGTTTTTGCGCATCGGCGGTTTGCGTCATGGGCAGCAGGTTTTCGCGGTTAGGGATCGTGGTGTCATGAGCAACAAGATGTGGGGTGGACGTTTTTCCGCCAGCCCCGACGCGATCATGGAGGAAATCAATGCCTCCATCGATTTCGACCGGCACCTCTTCCGCCAGGATATCGCCGCGTCCAAGGCACACGCGGAGATGCTCGCCAAGCAAGGCATCATTGCGGCAAACGATGCCCGCAAGATCATCCGCGGTCTAGACACGATCCTGTCAGAGATCGAGAGCGGCAAGTTCAAATTCAAGCGAGCGCTGGAAGACATTCACATGAATGTCGAGAGCCGGCTCGCGGACCTCATCGGACCGGTGGCCGGGCGGCTGCACACCGCGCGCTCGCGCAACGATCAGGTGGCGACGGATTTCCGCCTGTGGGTGCGCGCCACGGTCGATGCCATCGACGCGGCGCTCGCCGTCTATCAGCGGGCGCTGGCGCAGAAAGCGCGCACGCATGCCGGCGTGGTGATGCCGGGCTTCACGCATCTGCAGACGGCGCAGCCGGTCACTTTCGGCCACCATCTGCTCGCCTATGTGGAGATGGCTGCGCGTGATCGCGGCCGCTTCGCCGATGCGCGCAGGCGCCTCAATGAATCGCCGCTCGGTGCAGCGGCGCTCGCCGGCACCTCGTTCCCGCTCGATCGCGCGATGACCGCGAAGCGGCTCGGCTTCGACCGCGCCATGGCCAATTCCCTCGATGCGGTGTCCGACCGGGATTTCGTCCTCGAGGTGCTCGCGGCGGCCTCGATCACCGCCGTGCACCTGTCGCGCTTCGCCGAAGAGATCGTGATCTGGACCTCGCCGCTCGTTGGCTTGGTGAAGCTCTCCGACAAATTCACCACCGGCTCCTCGATCATGCCGCAGAAGCGCAACCCGGATGCGGCCGAGCTGGTGCGGGCGAAGACCGGCCGCATTTTCGGTGCGCTCACGGCGCTGCTCGTGGTGATGAAGGGTCTGCCGCTCGCCTATGCCAAGGACATGCAGGAGGACAAGGAAGGCACGATCGATGCGCTCTCTGCGCTCACGCTGTCGATCGCGGCGATGACCGGCATGGTGCTCGACCTCGAGCCGGATGCCGCGCGCATGCACGCGGCGGCGTCGGCGGGATACGCAACGGCGACCGATCTCGCCGACTGGCTGGTACGCACGCTCAAGCTGCCGTTCCGCGAGGCCCATCACATCACCGGCCGCATCGTGGCGCAGGCCGCCGCGGCGGACGTCGCGCTGGAGGCGCTGCCGCTCAAAACCCTGCAGGCGATCGAGCCGCGAATCACGCGCGACGTGTTCAGCGTGCTTTCGGTCGATCGCTCGGTGAAAAGTCGGGTCAGCCTCGGCGGCACCGCGCCAAAAAACGTGCGCGTGCAAGCGGAAAAATGGCTGAAGAAGCTCGGAAAACCAAAGCGTTGATGGCGAAGACGCGGCTGTCGCCTTTGCAGCCCGATCTGCTATGGTGCGGCCAATCCCACGGAGTACCTACGTGACACGTCCCTGCAGTCGTCCGTTTGCCCGTCTTGCCCTGATCGGCGCGCTCGTCGCCGCGGTCGGGCTTGCGGCCTGTGGACGCAAGGGCCCGCTCGATCCTCCGCCCGGTGCGGCCGTGGCGGAGCCGCAGCAGAGCGTTTCGCCGACCCCTCCGACCTTGATGCCGCCAATCGGCGGCAGCTCGTCCTCGTCCGGCGGTACCGAGACGCGCAACGGTCTGCCGGTCCCGGCGCGAGGTGAGAAAAAGCACATCCCGATCGATGTGCTGATCGAATAATGCACCACTTCGATTATCGCGACGGCGTGCTCCACGCCGAGGCGGTGAATCTCGACGCACTCGCGGCGCAGGTCGGGACCCCGTTCTACTGTTATTCGACGGCGACGCTGACGCGGCACTATCAGGTGTTCGCCGGCGCCTTCGCCGATGTGCGTGCGCTCGTCTGCTACGCGATGAAGGCGAACTCCAACCAGGCGGTGATCGCGACGCTCGCCAAGCTCGGCGCCGGTGCCGATGTCGTCTCTGGCGGTGAACTCAAGCGTGCCCGCGCCGCCGGCGTGCCGCCAAGCAAGATCATGTTCTCCGGCATCGGCAAGACCGCCGAGGAGCTCGCGCTCGCGGTCGACGAAGGCATCCTCTGCGTCAATGTCGAGTCCGAGCCGGAGCTCGAGCTCCTTTCGCATATCGCGCAGGAGAAGGGACGGACCGCGTGCGTGTCGGTGCGCGTCAATCCCGATGTCGACCCGAAGACCCACCACAAGATCGCGACCGGCAAGGCGGAGAACAAGTTCGGGATTCCGATCAGCCGCGCCCGCGACGTCTATGCGCATGCCGCGAAGCTGCCGGGCATCCAGGTCTCCGGCGTCGACATGCATATCGGCAGCCAGATCACCGATCTCGATCCATTCGGCGATGCATTCGCGCTCCTCGCCGACTTCGTGCGCACGCTGCGCGCCGACGGCCACACGATCTCGCATGTCGATCTCGGCGGCGGGCTCGGAATTCCGTATCGCGACGACAACGAGCCGCCGCCGCACCCGGAAGCCTATGCCGAGGTGGTCAAGCGCGCGACGCGCGATCTCGACTGCACGCTGATCTTCGAGCCTGGCCGGCTGATCGTCGGCAATGCCGGCATCCTGGTCACCCGCGTGCTGTTCATGAAGCGAGGTGAGGCCAAGACCTTCGTCGTCGTCGATGCGGCGATGAACGATCTCATCCGCCCGACCCTCTATGACGCGCATCACGAAATCTGGCCGGTCGTCGAACCTTCGGTGTCCGCCAAGCACATCCGCGCCGATGTCGTCGGTCCGGTCTGCGAGTCGGGCGATTTCCTGGCGCTCGACCGCGACCTCCCCGAGCCGAAGCCCGGCGCATTGCTCGCGGTCATGTCGGCTGGCGCCTACGGCGCCGTGCAGGCCGGGACCTACAACACGCGCCCTCTCGTTCCCGAGGTGCTGGTGCGCGATTCACAATGGGCGCTGGTGCGCCCGCGCCTCGAAGTCGACCAATTGATCGGGCTCGATCGCTTACCGCCGTGGCTGTGAGTGCTGGTTTCCCGGCACCTGTAATCGGCGTATGCTCTCGACATGAGCGACTTTCAGAGAATCACGCGAGACCCTGGAATCATGGGCGGAAAGCCTTGCATTCGGGGGATGCGCGTCACCGTCGGCATGATCGTTGGCCAGATTGGTGCCGGCCGCAGCGTCGACGATTTATTGTCCGACTATCCTTATCTCGAGCGTGAGGATGTATTGGAGGCATTGCGCTATGCGGCGTGGCTTGCGCAAGAGCGTGAGATCGCGCTTGCCGACAGCGAATGAAATTCCTGGTCGACATGAATTTGTCGCCCGAATGGGCCACATTCCTGACCGGAGCCGGATTTGTCTCAATCCATTGGGCAGATGTTAGCCGCCGAACGCTTCTGATCGAGAATTGATGCAGTGGGCATCAGAGCACAATTGCATGGTGCTCACTGCCGACTTGGACTTTGCGGCCATCTTGCCGCGACGAAGGCCGAGCGGCCTAGTGTTATCCAGGTCCGCAGCGATCTCCTGACACCCGATGCGTTGGGAAGTGCTGTTCTGGCTGCGATTCACCAGACCAAGGATTACCTTGAGAACGGCGCCATTGTTTCCATCGATGCCGACCGTGCTCGTGTCCGCGTCTTGCCGTTAGACGATCGGGGTGCCTGAGCGCCTCGAAGTCGACCAATTGATCGGGCTCGATCGCTTACCGCCGTGGCTGTGAGTCCGACACAAGGCCTGGAATTTGCACGGGCTGGCGTGGGACTTTGAGACTTTCGCTGTGTTACGGTGTTGTTGATGAGATTCTCGGCGGAAACGCGCAAGAATCGCGCAAACGGAGCCGGTTTTGGACGGCATTGACGACCGTCACCCCGAAAATACCTCGTTCCGCCTGCTGAAGCAGGCGCTGCAACGGGCTCGCGGCTCGATTCTTTGGGAGCGCCTGTGGCCGGCGCTGGCCACCCTCGCAGTCGTGATTGGGCTGTTCCTCGCGGTCTCCTGGGCCGGATTGTGGCAGCAGTTGCCGCCGCTCGGCCGTCCCATCGGGCTCTTTATTTTCGCGCTGCTTGTCCTCGCCGCCCTGATCCCGCTGGTCCGGCTGCGGCTGCCGTCGACCGACGACGCGCTGCGCCGTCTCGATCGCGGCAGCGGTGCGGCGCATCGGCCGGCCACCGCGATGGCGGACGCCATCGCCGCCAACGAGCACGATCCGGTGTCGCAGGCGCTGTGGCGCGCGCATGTCGAGCGCGCCATATTGGCCGCGCGCAGCCTGAAGGCCGGCTGGCCGGCGCCGCGTCTTGCCGCGCGCGATCCGCAGGCGTTGCGCGCTCTCGTGCTGATCCTTGTGCTCGTCACGTTTTTCGCTGCCAGCGGCGAACGCTGGAAGCGGATCGGTGCGGCGTTCGATTGGCAGGGCATCGCGGCGCCGGCGAATTTCCGCGTCGATGCCTGGGTGACGCCGCCGCCCTACACGCAGCGCGCGCCGGTGATGTTGCCCGGGCTGCGCCCGGGCGAGCTGGCGCAACTCCCCGGACCGGTCTCGGTGCCCGCGGGCAGCCAGCTCATCGTGCGCGCCACCGGCAAGGTGAAACTCGCGCTCGCAACGCGCGGCGGACTGGAGGACGCGGCGCCCGAGGCGCGTCCGCAGGCATTGCCGGCCGGCACCGAGGAGCATCGTTTCATCGTCAAGCAGGACGGCAGCGTGACGCTGCGCGGCGTCGGCGAGGACGTGACCTGGACGTTCAACGCCATACCGGATCGGGCACCGACCATCGCGCTGACCAAGGACCCGGAGGTGCAGGCGCGCGGCTCGCTGCTCCTCGCCTACAGCATGGAAGACGACTATGGCGTGACCGACGCCCACGCCGTGTTCGAGCGCAAGGCGGACGGCGAGAGCGATAAGGCGCGCCCGTTGTACGGACCGCCGCAATTTCCGCTCGTGCTGCCGCAGGCGCGCACCCGCAGCGGTACCGCGCAGACGCTGCGCGACGTCACCGATCATCCCTGGGCCGGCGCCGAGGTGACGATGACGCTCGTCGCCCATGACGAGGCAGGCAATGAAGGCCGCAGCGAGCCGTTCGATCTGCGGCTGCCGCAACGCGCCTTCGTCAAGCCCTTGGCACGCGCACTGGTCGAGCAGCGCCAGATCCTGGCGATGGACGCCAATGCCAAAATTCCCGTGCTCAAGGCCCTCGATGCGCTGAGCATCGCACCGGAGCGGTTCACGCCGGAGGCCGGGGTCTATCTCGGGCTGCGCTCGATCTATTGGCAGCTCACCCACGCACGCACCGACGATGCTTTGCGCGACGTGGTCGCCGCGCTGTGGACGATGGCGCTGTCGATCGAGAACGGCAACGTCTCCGACGCCGAGCAGGCGCTGCGCCAGGCCGAGGAGAATTTGCGGCAGGCGCTGGACCGCGGAGCCAGCGATGAGGAAATCAAGAAGCTGATGGATCAGCTGCGCGCCGCCATGGACAAGTTCATGCAGGCGCTCGCCGAGGAGATGCGCAAGAACCCGCAGCAGGCGCAACGGCCGCTCGATCGCAACACGCGCATGCTCAGCCAGCAGGACCTCAAGAATATGATGGACCGGCTGGAGAACATGGCGCGGCTCGGCAACAAGGACGCGGCGCGACGATTGCTCGAGCAGCTGCAGCAGATGATGGAAAATCTGCAGATGGCGCGGCCGGGCCAGATGGACAACGGCGACGACGACATGATGTCGCAGCTCGACGAGCTTGGCGACATGATCCGCAAGCAGCAGCAGTTGCGCGATCGCACCTTCCGCCAGGGACAGGATATGCGCCGCGACCGCCAGCGCGGACAACGTGGGCAGAACAACGACCAGCAGATGGGCGAGCTGCGCCAGGATCAGCAGGCACTGCGCGAGCGCCTGAAGAAGATGCTCGAGGAGCTGCGCAAGCGCGGCGCCGGCGATCCGCAGCAAGGCGAGAAGGGCGAAGGCCAGGGAGATATCGATCAGCAGCTCGGCGATGCCGGCGACGCCATGGGCCGCGCCGAAGACCAGCTCGGCGACAGCAATACCGACGGTGCCGTGGACTCCCAGGGCAAGGCGCTCGAATCCTTGCGCAAGGGCGCGCAAGGCATGGCGCAGCAGCTACAGCAGCAGCAAGGCGTCGGATTGGGGCCGGGTCAGCCGGGACGCAACGGCCAGGCGCGCGCCGATTCAGACACCGATCCGCTGGGGCGGCCGCGGCGCGGTCACAATTATGACGACAGCACGGTCAAGATCCCGGGACGCGGCGAGGCCCCGGCGGAGCGCGCAAGCCGTATTCTCGAGGAGCTGCGCCGCCGCTACTCGGATCAGGGGCGGCCGCAGCTCGAGCTCGATTATCTCGAGCGACTGTTGAAGGATTTCTAATAGCCGGGGTGGAGCGGCGGTGCCTAATGGCACCGCACTGGTGCCCCGCTTCCGAAGTTCGTCATGCATTGCTGCGCGCTCTGGTGCGAACTTCGGAAGCAAAGGGGCACCAGCAAGCGATATGAATCTCGTGCGGCTTTCGATTTGAAGTTCCTGTAGGAAGTTGCCGCAGACTGTGCAGGAACTTCAAATCGGCCGCACGAGCGCCTCTTTCACCGCCCCTTGAATCTGCGCGACTGAGAACGGCTTCTGAATGACGTCGTGGATCAGCGCATCGAGCCCGTGCGCGCGCTCACGCTGATCGGCGTAGCCGGTCATCAGCAGGATCACGACATCGGGGTGGTCGCGGGCTGTGGCGAGTGCCAGCGCGATCCCGTCCATCACCGGCATCTTGATGTCGGTGAGCAGGATGTCGAACCGGCTCGCATCCTGCGACAGCACATCGAGTGCCTCGGCACCATCACGCGCGACGACCGTTTCGTGGCCATCCTCATGCAGCGCACGCGCAACCATTGTGCGCAGCACGTCCTCGTCTTCGGCGATCAGGACGCGCGCCACGTCATTTACCTCCCGACATGTCGCGCGGACTGAGGAAGCGCACCACGACGTCATGGGCGTCTTCCGGCGGCGATGCCAGGCGGCTGCGGAACGGCAGGCTTTCGTGGGGACCGAGAACGCTGCGCCCGGCCTGTGCGGTCCAGGAATAGATTTCCTGTCCAGCGGCATTGCGTACGGAGAAGCGGAGCCGCGGCACTTCGACCGCATGCCGCGTGGTGCTGATGATGTTGCCTTCGACGACGAGCACGTTCATGCCGTCGTCTTCGCTGGTGATCTTGACGTCCTTGAATTCGAGCCCGCGCAGATTGACCGGCAGGCCGATGGCGGAAAACAGCGACGCGGTCTGCGGAACGACGCGCACCACATCGGCGCGCCAAGTCACGAGCGCCACGTTGACGCCGATCAGCGTCAGAATGAGATAAGGCAGCTTCGATTTCTTCTGCGTCACCTTGCGCCGAGCCTGCCGGCGCGCGCGGCGGGCGGCGAAATCCTCAACGTCTTCGACGGGCGGCGGCGGAACCGTCGCGTCGGGATTGTCCGGCTCCGGGGCCGGCACCAAGGAAGGGGCCTCGGCGACCGGATGCTCGGCATTCGCGGGAGTATCTGTTGCCGCGGCCGTCGGCGCGGCAGCGGTCGCTTCGGCTTCGCGCTCACTGAGTGCATCGCGGAAAGCCGCAGTTTCATCGCTCACCGGGCCTTGTTCGCTCTGTACCGGCGGTGCGCTGACCGGCCCATCGATGATGTCTTCGCGCACCGGCGGCATTGGGCTCGGTGGCGGAGGAGGCGGTGCTGCCGGCTGGCCTTGCGCTTCCGCGATAACGTCATCGACAAACGCGGTAACAGTCTCGTCGACTTTGGCGGCTTGCGGTGCGACGAACCACATCGTTTTGCAGCGCGCGCAACGCACATTGCGCCCCTTCGCGCCGACCGAGGCCGGCGGGAGCGTGTAGGACGTCGCGCAACTTGGACAAACAATCAGCATTGGAATCGTCGCACTCTCGCTGAGAGACCCTAGCAGGCGTCCCTTAACGGATCGGAAACCATGCGCGGTCGTTCCGCGCGCCTGCGGCGGGCCTGCTAACAGATTGAGGGGCCACGCTCTTTTGGCGACCCAGGGCGTTGGGCGGCGGCCCGGAAACCACTCTGGGGACGGTCCTTCCGCCGCGCTGGCCCGCCAGCGTTAATCCTGTAAAAGCAGGGGCGGGGCTTTCGCGGGACGTTCCGGAGACCGAGGCGTGGTCCGTTTCGAGAATGTGGGCTTGCGCTACGGTCTCGGGCCCGAGGTGCTGCGCGACCTCACCTTCCGCATCGAGCCGCATTCATTCCAGTTCCTCACCGGACCGTCTGGCGCCGGTAAGACCTCGCTGCTGCGGCTTCTGTTCCTCTCGCTCAAGCCGACGCGTGGACTGATCACCCAGTTCGGCCACGACGTGGCGACGCTGAACAAGGACGCACTGGCCACGCTTCGCCGCCGCATCGGCATCGTGTTTCAGGACTTCCGCCTGCTCGACCATATGACCACCTACGAGAATGTCTGCCTGCCGTTTCGCGTGATGGGCCGCGATGAGGCGAGCTACCGCGAGGAGGTCATCGAGCTGCTCAACTGGGTCGGGCTTGGCGAGCGCATGTGGGCACTGCCGCCGGTCCTCTCCGGTGGCGAGAAGCAGCGCGCCGCGATCGCGCGCGCGGTGATCGCCCGGCCGCAGCTCCTCCTTGCCGACGAGCCGACCGGCAATGTCGACCCGAGCCTCGCGCAGCGCCTGCTGCGCCTGTTCATCGAGCTCAACAAGTCTGGCACTTCGGTGGTGATCGCCACACATGATATCGCCTTGATGGACCAGTACGATGCGCGCCGTCTGGTGCTGCACGACGGCCGTTTGCACATTTACGACTGAGCACGCGATGACGGACTTATCGACCTCGGACTTGGACGGACCGACGCGGCTGGCGGCGCGGCCCGCGCCACGGCTGGAAACGCCGATCGTGCCGGCCAATTCCATTTCCGGTCGCGCCCTGATCGCTGTGGTCGCGATCATGACGTTCCTTGCCGCACTGACGACGGGTGCGGTGATGCTCATCCGCGGCGCCGCCGGCGAATGGCAATCCGACGTCGCCCGCGAAGTCACCATCCAGATCCGGCCCGCTGCCGGGCGCGATCTCGACGCCATGGTGGCCAAGGCCGTGGACTTGTCGCGCAACACGCCGGGTGTCGCCGACGTGCGGGCCTTCTCCAAGGAGGAATCGGCGCGTCTGCTCGAGCCCTGGCTCGGCAGTGGATTGACGCTCGAAGAATTGCCGGTGCCGCGCCTCGTGGTGGTCCGCCTCGCGTCGGGCACGAGCCCCGATCTCGCGGCTTTGCGCAAGGCGCTCAGCGAGCAGGTCACGGGAGCCAGCCTCGATGATCATCGCGGCTGGGTGGCGCAGATGCGCGCGATGGCAACAAGTGCGGTTGCCGGCGGCGTCGGTGTGCTCGCGCTGATGATCGCGGCGACGATGCTGTCGGTCACCTTCGCGACGCGCGGCGCCATCGCCACCAATCGCCCGGTCATCGAAGTGCTGCATTTTGTCGGCGCCACCGACGGCTTCATCTCCGGCCATTTCCAACGCCACTTCCTGCTGCTCGGCTTGAAGGGCGGCGTGATCGGCGGCGCTGCCGCGGTCGTTCTGTTCGCGATCCTCGGGCTCATCGGCCGTTTCATCCTGGGCTCGGCCACCGAGGCATCGACCTTGTTCGGGAGCTTTTCACTGGGCGCAGGCGGCTACGCGGCGATGCTGTTCCAGGTGGTGCTGATCGCCGCGGTCACGACGCTGACCTCGCGGCATACCGTGAACCGCACCCTGGAGACGATCGGCTGATGGCGACGATCGAACAAGGCGGCAGGGGAGGAGGCGTTTTCCAACGCTTCGTACATTTCCTCGGCGTCATCACCATGACGGTGAGCTTGCTCGCCGCTGGGCTGCTCGTCGTCGGCGGCATTTGGTTTATCGGGCAAGTGCCGACGCAGGAGGTGCCGATCGATCGCAAGGCCGACGGCATCGTGGTCCTGACCGGCGGAGCGTCGCGCGTGGCCGACGCGGTCGAGCTCCTCTCCTCGGGGAAGGGGCAACGACTGCTGATCAGCGGCGTGCATCCCTACACCCGGGCGGTGGAGATCGCGCGCCTGGTGCCGGTCTATCAGCGCGTGTTTGCCTGCTGCGTCGACCTCGACCGCTCGGCGCTGAACACGCTTGGCAACGCTATCGAAACCCGGCGCTGGGTGAAGGAGCGCGGCTTCCAGTCGCTGATCGTGGTCACCTCCAACTACCATCTGCCACGTGCCATGGCCGAGCTCGAGCATCAGTTGCCGGATGTCACGTTGATTCCTTATCCGGTGGTCACCGAGCGCATGAAGAACGAGCGGTGGTGGTCGAGCCCGACGACGGCGCGGCTATTGCTGTCCGAATATCTGAAGTATGTCTTCGCCGTCATCCGTATGCGGCTCGACCCCGAGCCGGAAAACGCCACGTGAAGGCCTCCCGTGCTCGTCTTCATTCGTTCCGTCATTTTCAATGCCGCTTTCTATCTCACGCTGCTCGTCTATCTTGTCGCGGCACTGCCGACCTTCCTGATGCCCTACAGAGCGATTGTCGAAGTCGCCAAATCCTGGGGGCGCACCAATCTGTGGCTGCTGCGGGTCATCTGTGGCCTCCACGTCGAATGGCGCGGGCTTGAGAAAATCCCGCACGGGCCGCTGATCGTCGCCGCCAAGCATCAATCGACCTGGGAGACCTTTGCGCTCATCTCGCTGTTCGAGAATCCATTGTTCATCATCAAGCGCGAGCTGATGTGGATCCCGGTGTTCGGCTGGTACACATGGAAGGGCCGCATGGTGCCGGTCGACCGCGGTGCCGGATCTTCGGCGTTTGCCGACATGACGCAGCGCGCCAGCGCCGAGCTGGACCAAGGACGCCAACTCATCATCTTTCCGGAGGGCACGCGGCGCCCGGCGGGAGCCGAGCCGAAATATAAATTCGGGGTCGCCCATCTCTATGCCGGGACCGACGTGGCCTGCCTGCCAGTGGCGCTGAACTCCGGCCTGTACTGGCCGCGGCGCAAATTCATGCGCTATCCCGGCAAGGTCGTTGTCGAGATCCTCGATCCGATCGCACCAGGGCTCGATCGTAACAGCTTCTTCGCCCGCGTGCGCGAAGCGATCGAGGCGTCGACGGCGCGTCTCACTGACGAGGGGCGCCGCGAGCTCGCGGCGCACGATCTTCCTTAGACCGAGGCGCCGTGCGACTCGTGCGTGCCCTTGAGTCGCTCGGCAAGCACATGCAGATCGGTCTCGCGATAACCGAGAGTCTCCAGCGCCTTCACCGTTTCGATGACGTAGTCGCGGTTGGCGCCTGATTGCCCGTGACCCTGGCGCACGTGATGCAGTTGCTGATCCAGCGTCAGCCGCCCGGCATATTGCTGATGGCCGCGATCGACGACGTAGCACAGCGCGCTCACGCGACGCTGCGGCGCGTCCTCGAGCCAGATGCTGCGCGTCGTCTCCCGGTAGACCATGGTGACCTGCTCGCGGGAGCGCAGATAGGCGATCGTTTCCGTTCGGCGTGCCGCTGTCACGCGATAGGCGACGCCGCGGCAGTTGCCGCCGCGATCGAGCCCGAGGACCAGGCCCGGCCGCTCCGGAGTGCCGCGATGCACGAAGGAATAGACGCAGAGCGCCCGATGGGCGCCGATCAGGCGCGCAGGCATGCGCTCGACGAATTCGAAGCCCGGCCGCCACATCAGCGAGCCATAGGCAAACACCCAGAGGTCTTCGGCGGACGCGGATTTCGAGTGCATTGGCGGCGGGAATCGACTACGGGCTCAACGTCGGCGACACTGCCAAGCCCGCCTATCAGGCCCGCTGCCGCGGCGCAACATCGTGGAAATGCCGCATTCGCCCTTTCCTTAGGCCGCCATGATCGATCGCACCGCTCCCGACTCCGCCAGACGCGCCGATCGTTCGCGCTCGACGATCCGCAAATATATCGGGCTCGTCGTCGTGGTCGTGCTGCTCGCCGCCGGCTGGAGCGGCTTCTGGTATTACGCCGTCGGCAAGGCGGAGCAGGCGATCGCCGGTTGGAAGGCGCGGGAAGCCAAGGTCGGCCGTATCTACACCTGCGGCCAGGAGACGCTGAGCGGCTTTCCGTTCCGCATCGAGGTACGTTGCGACCTCGCGCGTGCCGAGTTCACGCAGGTAACTCCGAAGCTCGACATCAAGACCACCGGCGTCCTCGTCGCCGCACAGATCTATCAGCCGACCCTGCTGATCAGCGAATTCACCGGCCCGCTCAGCGTTGCCGAGGCCGGAAAGCCGCCGAGCTTCATCGCCAACTGGAAGCTCGGGCAGACCAGCGTGCGCGGCACGCCGAATGCGCCGGAGCGCGTCTCCATCGTGCTCGACGGGCCGTCGGTCGTTCGGATGACCTCGTCCGGCACCGAGCCATTCGCCAAGGCGGATCACTTCGAGCTGCACGGACGCATGCTCGAAGGATCGGCATCCAAGAATCCGGTGATCGAGGTCGCTCTGCGCAGCACGCAAGCGTCGTTGCCGGGCGTGAACCCGCTCATGGTGGCGCCGATCGACTCCGAGATCGACGCGGTGCTGCGCGGGCTCAAGGATTTCGGGCCGAAATCCTGGGCAGACCGCTTTCGCGAGATTCAGGCATCCGGCGGCAGTATCGATATTCCGCAGGCGCGCGTGCAGCAGGGCGACACCATCGCCGTCGGCCGTGGCAATCTCACCATCAACGCCAATGGACGGCTCGATGGCCAATTGCGGGTCACGGTCGTCGGCGTCGAGCAGTTCCTCAACGCGCTCGGCTCCGACCGCATCGCCGCGGCGAACCCCAATGTCGATCGCTTGGCGGGAACGCTCGATCGGCTGATGCCCGGGCTCGGCACCATGGCGCGCCAGCGCGCCGGCACCGGCATTGCCGCCGGCCTCAACCTGATTGGCGAACCGACCACGCTCGAGGGCAAGAAGGCGATCGCGCTGCCGCTGCGCTTCGACGATGGCGCGATGTTCCTCGGCCCGGTGCCGCTCGGCGTAACGCCGGCGCTCTTCTAAAAGCTTATTCGTTGTCCGCCGCGTAAGGCCGCGGCAGCGGCGGTTCCGGGAGCTGCGGATGCGCCCGGCCGAAATCGGGGCTCGGTGAATCCTGCCCGATCTGTACGATGCCTTTGCGGATGGCGCGCGTGCGCGCAAAGTGCTCGTAGAGCGCCTGCCCGTCGCCTTTGCGGATCGCGCGGGTCAGTCCCGAGATGTCCTCGTTGAAGCGGCCGAGCATCTCCAGCACCGCGTCCTTGTTTGCCAGAAATACGTCGCGCCACATGGTCGGATCGGAGGCGGCGATGCGGGTAAAGTCGCGGAACCCGCCGGCGGAGAACTGCAGCACTTCCGAGCGCGTCACCTGCGAGAGCTCGTCGGCGGTTCCGACGATGGTGTAGGCGATGAGGTGCGGCAGATGACTGGTGATCGCCAGCACCAAATCGTGATGGTCGGCATTCATGCGCTCGACATTGGCGCCGAGCGCGCTCCAGAATGCGGCGAGCTTGTCGACCGCTGCCGGATCGGCGCCGTCCGGCGGCGTCAGGATGCACCAGCGGTTGACGAAGAGCTCGGCGAAGCCGGCATCGGGGCCGGAATATTCGGTGCCGGCGACAGGATGCGCCGGCACGAAATGCACATTCTTCGGCAGATGCGGGCCCATGTCGCGAACGATCGAGCCCTTCACCGAGCCGACGTCGGAAACGGTGGCACCGGGCGTGAGATGCGGCGCGATCTCCTTGGCCACCTCGCCGCAGGCGCCGACCGGAACGCAGATGATGACGAGATCGGCACCCTCGACCGCGGCGGCGTTGGTCTCGACCACCTGATCCGCAATCCCGAGCTCGGCGACGCGGCGGCGCGTCGTCTCCGAGCGCGCCGTGGCGGTGATCGAGCGTACCGCGCCTTGCGCGCGCGCGGCGCGCGCGATCGATGAGCCGATGAGGCCAACCCCGATCAGCGCCAGGCGATTGAAGATCGGCGCCTTGAGCGTCACGCCGCCGACCCCAGAAATTCGCGCAGCGCGGCGACCACAAGACGATTGGCCTCCTCGCTCCCGACGCTCATACGCAGCGCGTTCGGCAGCTTGTAGGCGCCGACCTGCCGCAGGATGAGCCCGCGCTTGGTGAGGAAGGCGTCGGCGTCTTTTGCGGTCCGGCCCTTGGCCTCCGGAAAGTGGATCAGCACGAAATTGGCGACGCTCGGCGTCACCTTGAGGCCGAGCTGGCCGATCTCGGTGGTGAGCCAGGCGAGCCACTTGTCGTTGTGTGCGCGCGCGGTCTCGAGATGCGCGGTGTCTTCGATCGCGGCGACACCCGCGGCGATCGCGGGGGCGTTGACGTTGAACGGACCGCGGATGCGGTTGACCGCGTCGACGATGTGCGCGGGGCCGTACATCCAACCGAGGCGCAGCGCCGCGAGCCCATAGATCTTCGAGAAGGTGCGCGTCATCACGACATTGTCGCTGGTGGCGACAAGTTCGATGCCCGACTCATAGTCATTCCGGCGGACATATTCCGCATAGGCCGCGTCGATCACCAGCAATACCTGCGGCGGCAGCGCGCGATGCAGGCTTTTCACCTCGTCGAACGAGATGTAAGTGCCGGTCGGATTGTTCGGATTGGCCAAGAACACGATCTTGGTGCGCGGCGTCACCGCGGCGAGGATCGTGTCCACGTCGGCGGTGAGATTCTTCTCCGCGGCCACGATCGGTTTGGCACCGGTGCCGAGCGTCGCAATCGGATAGACCAGGAATCCGTGCGTGGTGTGGATCGCCTCGTCGCCGTCGCTGAGATAGGCGCGCGCCAGAAGGTTGAGCAGATCGTCCGACCCGGCGCCGCAGACGATGCGGCTCGGATCAAGCCCGAACGCGCGGCCGATGGCTTGACGCAGGTCGCCCGCGGCACCGTCCGGATAGTCCTCAAGATGCTCGCCCACCGCGCGATACGCGGCGATCGCCTTTGGGCTTGGCCCGAGCGGCGTCTCGTTCGACGAGAGCTTGAACACCTTGGCGACGCCGGGCGCGCTGCTCTTGCCCGGAACGTAAGGGGCAATGTCCAGCACGCCGGACCGCGGTTGCGGACGCATGGCACTCATTCCTTCAGTCCTCGAAATCAGGCGCCTTTATCGGCGGAGATCGTATAGCGGGTCGCGTGGCTGCCGACGAGGGCCGAGGAGCGTAAAGACGCTCCGGCGTTAACCAGCGCCTTGCTCACCGCGTCGAAGCTTTGGCCCTGCGGCACTGAGACCAGCAGCGCGGCGCCATCGAAAGCACTATCCGGCACCGCGATGAATTCGGCGAGGCTGGCGAGCGCCTGCGCGACGCCGGCGCCCCAGCCCGACACACGCACGCTCCACACCTCCGCCTCCGGCACCATGGCGTCAGCGGCGACACGGGAGATGACAAAAACCGGCAGCGCCGCCGGATGGTCGGCACGCTCGACGAACGGCAGCCGCGCGATGATTTTCGGCGCGCTGTCGAATTCGAGCGCGTTCCACCACGCGCCTGCACCCGGTACCGCGATCGCCGGCACCAGACCGAGGTCGCCCTTGGAGTCGGATACCGCCGCGACCACGCCGGCAGCGCCCATATGCGGCACGAACGGCACCGTGAAGCCGAAATGAAAGCGTGCGGAATCGCGCATCAGCGCGTCGCCGGCAGAAAGGTCGGCGTGCACGGCGAACGGTGCCTGCACGTAAGTGAAGGTCGCGATGATGACGCGCCAGATGCTTTCCGCGGTATCGAGCGGCAGGATCCCCTTATGCCGCTTCACCAGCCGGCGCATCATGTCGGCCTCGCGCGCCGGGCGGAACGCCGAGCCTACCTCCTGGCTGCGCTTGACCGAGATCAGGCGGTCGATGATCTCGCCGCGTTGCATCAACAAATGATGCATCGACTCATCAATGCGATCGATTTCGGCCCGCAGATCGGCCAGGGCTGGTTTATCGGGAAGCTTCGCCATGGCGGCATTGATAGGGGCGGGACGGGGCGAAAGCAAAGAAAACATTGACACTTAGGGCCCATGATCCCTACCTAACGCCCGCTGCCAAAAGCCCTTTAAATCTGGCAAATTGGGCGTACTGGGAAAGCCCTGCGGAGATGGCCGAACTCTTGAGCACTGCACGGGGTGAGAGCGGCTTGCGCGAAGCGGACACCGCGCGCGAGTCGCTGGTCGTGCATTTCGGCCCCGAGCATCCGCTCAAGCTCGACGCCGGTGTCGACCTCGCGCCGTTCCAGATCGCCTACAAGACCTACGGCACGCTCAACGCCGCGCGCAGCAATGCCGTGCTCGTCTGCCACGCGCTCACTGGCGATCAGCACGTCGCCAGTCGACATCCGATCACCGGCAAGTCGGGCTGGTGGGAGACCATGGTCGGTCCTGGCAAGCCGATCGACACCGAGCGCTACTTCGTGATCTGCCCGAACGTGATCGGCGGCTGCATGGGTTCGACCGGCCCGTCGTCGATCAATCCGGCGAGCGGAGAGCCATGGGGTCTCGATCTTCCGGTCATCACCATCCGCGACATGGTGCGCGCGCAGGCGATGCTGCTCGATCATCTCGGCATCGAAACGCTATTTGCCGTCGTCGGCGGCTCCATGGGCGGCATGCAGGTGCTGCAATGGACCGCGAGCTATCCGCAGCGCGTCTTTGCGGCGCTGCCGATCGCCTGCGCCACACGGCATTCGGCGCAGAACATCGCCTTCCACGAGGTCGGTCGTCAGGCCGTGATGGCCGATCCGGAATGGCGCGGCGGCCGCTATCTGCTCGAGAGCACCGATCCGCGCCGCGGGCTCGCGGTCGCGCGCATGGGTGCGCATATCACGTACATGTCCGACGCGGCGCTACACCGGAAATTCGGGCGCAAATTCCAGGACCGCGACAATCCGACGTTCTCCTTCGACGCGGATTTCGAGGTGGAATCCTATCTGCGCCATCAGGGCATTTCGTTCGTCGAGCGCTTCGACGCCAACTCCTATCTCTATCTCACCCGCGCGATGGACTATTTCGACCTCGCCGCCGATTGCGATGGCGTGCTCGCCAACGCCTTCAAGGGAACGCCGACGCGTTTCTGCGTCGTCTCCTTCACCAGCGATTGGCTGTTCCCGACCTCGGAATCCCGCGCCATCGTGCACGCGCTCAATGCCGGCGGTGGACGCGTGTCGTTCGCGGAAATCGTCACCGACAAGGGCCACGACGCGTTCCTGCTCGACGAGCCGGAGCTGTTCGCGATCGTGCGTGGCTTCCTCGACGGCGCCGGCAAGGCGCGCGGCCTCGAGAGCAAAGGGTGAGGTGATGCTCACCCAGGGCTCCCGCGACCTCATCGCCAGCAACGCACCGCGCACCGCGAGCGGCTCCCGCGTCGACCTTCTGGTCGTCGCGCAGATGGTGGCGCCAGGCTCAAAGGTGCTCGACGTCGGCTGTGGCGACGGGGAACTCCTGCAACTTCTCGCCGAGCGCGGTGGCGTTGACGGACGCGGCATCGAGCTCTCGCGTGAGGGCGTGAACGAATGCGTGGCCAAGGGGCTCGCGGTAATCCAGGGCGACGCCGATACCGACCTTGTCGACTACCCGAACGATGCCTTCGACTACGTGATCCTCTCGCAGACGCTGCAGGCGACGCGGCGCCCGCGCGAGGTGCTCGAGCACATGCTGCGGATCGGCCGCCACGCCATCGTGTCGTTCCCGAACTTCGGCTACTGGAAGGTGCGCCTGCAGCTTCTGTTTGCCGGCCATATGCCGCAAACCGAGATCCTGCCGTACACGTGGTACGACACGCCCAATATCCACCACTGCACCATCAAGGATTTCCGTTCGCTCTGCGCCGTTGCCGGCGCGGCGATCCAGAAGGGCGTGGCGCTCAATGCTTCCGGACAGCCGCTGCGTCTCAACGCGCCCTGGTGGTTCTGGAACCTGTTCGGTGAGCAGGCGGTATTCCTGCTCAGCCGGCAGTCGGACGCAGCCAAACGCTAGGCTTTTCGGCCGTTACTTCGCGTGTTCCAGAGCGAAACTTCGCCACATTCCCCCTAAACTCAGTACTTCTGTATTGCAGCGCGCACGCAAAGTATTTATGTCATATGTATACGTATGACTTATAGTATTTGTTGGAGGTATGATCAGTTATGTTAACTAGTATGCTTTATTGCAGTGCAAAAAATCGCAATATTTCCGCTTTAACTCCACGGAACTGACACGAAAGATTGGCGTTAGGGCCCCGAACTTAGTGACCGTTGCTTTTCGGTCTCTGAGTGATTTCGCACGAAAGGGGACTTAACAGCATGAGAACCTTTAAAAAGCGAGCGGTGCTCGCATTGAGTGGTATTGCCATTGCGGCAGTCACGACCCCGGCTTTTAGCAAGCCGACCCACCATCACCATCACGTTCGGCGGTCCGCGCCGGCTGTCTCGCCGTTTTCGCCCTTTGGGCCGAGCGTGAGCCAGGCAGACAGCAATACGATCGCCTATCCGCAGGCGCAGCAGATCGCGGTGCCGCCTGCGCGTTCGCGCAGCCGCCGCATCAGCCGGCGTGCCGCCGCAGCCTTCGCCTCTGCCGACGCCGCGCCGCTCGCCGGCCTCTCCCTCGGCGGTGGAGACCTCGTCAGTCAGGCGCGCAGCTATCTCGGCACCAATCCGACCGGCAAAGGCAGTCTGTGGTGCGGGAACTTCATGAACCTGGTGCTGGAGAGGTCGGGCTATCGGCCGTCGCAATCCAACACCGCGCGCTCGTTCGCCTCTTACGGACACCGCATTTCCGGCCCGCAGGTCGGCGCCATCGCGGTGATGGGACGTCGCGGAGGCGGCCATGTCGGTGTCGTCGCGGGCATCGATCCGAGCGGCAACCCGATCCTGATCTCCGGCAATCACAACCGGACGGTCGCGGAATCGGTCTATCCGCGCGGACGCATCTACGCCTACGTGATGCCGAACTAATCGAGGCGCACGCACTGCGGAGCAAGCTGCGCCTCGCGATCCCGCGTGGCCCAGCTTTTCTTTTGCGCGCACTTGTTCACCGGCATCAGCGATTAAGTTTACGCGTTAAGGTTAGACGCGGCGCCGTTAAGCTTCGCAGCTGTCTTTGAGCAAATGCGCGTAACGCGCTGATCCTCATCAAGCTCTGTCGCGATTGGCATTGCGCGATACGCGCCGGTGCCGACGTAAACCATTTCACCGTTAATGGAGATCAAACAAAACCGCGAAAATGCATGTGCTACCTGAGTTCTCAAGCCGACTTTGTTCGTCGGCTGTCGGTCGCAGCGACCGGGGGAAAGAGCGGGGGAGTGGGATGCGTTTTCATCGCCAAGCGGTTCTGGCACTCGGCTGCGTCACCATGGCGGCACTGAGCTATCCGGCATTCAGCCGGCCCAATCCCGACGTCATCGATCAGGATCCGCAGGCTCCGGTCGTGCGCATCCCGAAGCCCGCGGCCGGGGAGGTCGCGAAGCCGAAGCTCACCTACAAGAAGCGCATCCATCATCATGCGCATGTGGCGCGGCATCCGGCTGTCGAGCAGGTCAACAACAACGAGTTCGAGAATGACGTGCGCTACCCGCACCTCGAGCGGTTCTCGCCCGCGCGTATCGCGGCGCGCTCGTCGACCGGCTGGTCCACGGCATTGATCGGAGAAGCGCGCAAATACCTCGGCACCAACCCGACGCATCGCAAGCGGCTATGGTGCGCGACCTTCATGAATTTCGTGCTGGCCAAGGTCGGCTTCGCCGGCACCGGTTCCGACGCGGCGAAGTCCTTCGCTTCCTACGGTGAGCGTATTCACGAGCCGAAGGTCGGCGCCATCGCCGTGCTCACGCGCGGGCGGCGCGGCGGCCACGTCGGCATCGTCACCGGCTTCGACGGGCGGGGGAATCCGATCCTGCTCTCCGGCAATCACGGCCACCGCGTCGGCTACGGCGTCTATTCGCGCAACCGCGTGATCGCCTATGTGCTGCCGACGCATCACACCGCCCCGGTGCACGGCCCGCTGCGCGAACGCGCCGCCGAGGCAGTGCCGCAGCGTGCCGCGCAGGTGGTGCAGGTGGCGCAGCGCCGCGTGCTGCAGATCGGTCAGAGCCAAGTGCCGCCGCATGCGGTGGTCCAGGCGCAGCGCCCGCTGCCGCAGCGCTCGATGCAGATCGCGCAGAATACCGGCTCGGGGTCAGGCAAGCCGTCCTTCGTCGCTGAATTCGAGATGATGGTCTCGAAGGTGACGGGCCGGAACTGATCAGGTCCGGGCGTCAAAGGACCCGGTCGCCAATCGCGACATCGCCGGCGGCGATGACTTCCGCATAGACGCCGCAGTCGGAGTGGCCGAAGTTCCGCATCAAGGTCTTCGGGATTTGCAGATCGCGGATGCCGGTCGCCGGATCGACCTCGGTCGCCGCGCAACGCACGATCCGCTTCACCACTTTGAGACGCGCTGTCGTGCCCATCGTAATTTCGCGATCCAGCAGCTCGAATTCCCGCCACGCCGGCCAGCCTGAGACAAAGACGTTAGCGCGAAAGCGCAGCGGGTCGACTGGCGCACCGATTGCGGTCTCGATCTGCTGGACGGACGCGAGATTGATGATCGAGACGACTTTCTTCGCCACGTCGGAGAAACTGTGTCCCGAGGCGTGGAGCACCTTCGGCGCTCCGCGCAGCTCCTGCGGCATGAAGCGGCGAAAGAACGCCTCAACGGCCAGCCGTCCTTCTTTGCTGGAGAGGTCGGCGCGGACGACCTCGCGCCCCTCGGCTTGGATGGTGAGGACTTGCGTCGCCTCGTCAAAATCGGTGCGCAATGCGGCGAGCCGCTCATTGCGCATCAGCATCAGGAATCGCTGTTTGGGGAAATAAGCGGGCGCCGTCGGATCGAAGCCGGAGGGTCCGTTCTCGATGGCATAGCGCCGATCGCTCGGGACGGTCGCCCCAACTGCAAGGGACGTGTGGGTGAGGGCTTGCGGGGAGAGGCCCTTCACCGGGTAGCGGTAAAGAGCGGCAATGGTCGCGAACGGGTCGGTCATGCGGCTTGTTAACCCTCCGTGGTGCCCCCAAGCAATGAAAGTTCGAGCCGCCCCTTCAATCCATTTTGCCGCGACCCCACATACCCGCCAGGGCGGGTTGCCGACAGGGATCCGCCTGAAATGCTAGGGTTTTTGATGCAAATCAGAGACCGGACATTCAACCCCATGACGATGTTTGCGCCGTGCCGTAAGGGCGGCGAGGACAGGCCGAGGGAAGGACCATGAACTTCGAGAAATACACCGACCGCGCCCGCGGTTTCGTGCAGTCTGCCCAGTCGCTCGCGCTGCGCGAAGGACACCAGCAATTCACCACCGAGCACCTGCTCAAGGTGCTGCTCGACGACAGCGAGGGTCTCGCCGCCGGGCTCATCGACCGTGCCGGCGGCAATTCGCGCGCTGCGCTGCTCGCAGTCGACGCCGCGCTTGCCAAGATGCCGAAAGTCTCCGGTTCCGCCGGCGGCCAGTTGTTTCTCGCGCCCGCGCTCGCGCGCGCCTTCGACGCCGCCGAGAAGGCCGGCGAAAAGGCCGGCGACAGCTACGTCACTGTTGAGCGACTGCTGCTCGCCTTGTCGATGGACAAGGAGAGCGAGGCCGGCAAGGCGCTGCAGAAGGCCGGCGTGTCGCCGCAGAACCTCAACGCCGCGATCAACGCGCTTCGCAAGGGCCGCACCGCCGACAACGCGTCGGCGGAAAACGCCTATGACGCGCTGAAGAAGTATGCGCGCGATCTCACCCAGGCAGCGCGCGACGGCAAGATCGATCCGGTGATCGGCCGTGACGAGGAGATCCGCCGCACCGTGCAGGTGCTCTCGCGCCGCACCAAGAACAATCCGGTGCTGATCGGCGAGCCCGGCGTCGGCAAGACGGCGATCGTCGAAGGCTTGGCGCAGCGCATCGTCAACGGCGACGTGCCCGACAGCCTCAAGGACAAGAAGCTCCTCGCCCTCGACATGGGCGCGCTGATCGCTGGCGCCAAATACCGGGGCGAGTTCGAGGAGCGCCTGAAAGCCGTGCTGCAGGAGGTCACCGCGGCCGAAGGTGGCATCATCCTGTTCATCGACGAAATGCACACCATCGTCGGCGCCGGCAAGGCCGACGGCGCGATGGACGCGTCCAATCTGCTCAAGCCGGCTTTGGCGCGCGGCGAGCTGCATTGTATCGGCGCCACCACGCTCGACGAATATCGCAAGCATGTCGAGAAAGACGCCGCGTTGGCACGGCGCTTCCAGCCGGTGTTCGTCTCCGAGCCGACGGTGGAGGACACGATCTCCATCCTGCGTGGGCTCAAGGATCGCTACGAGCAGCATCACGGTGTGCGCGTGACCGATTCTGCGCTGGTCGCCGCGACGACACTGTCGAACCGCTACATCACCGACCGCTTCCTTCCCGATAAGGCGATCGATCTGATCGACGAGGCCGCGGCGCGGCTGAAGATGCAGGTCGATTCCAAGCCGGAGGAGCTCGACTCCATCGACCGCGAAGTGATCCGGCTGAAGATCGAGCAGGAGGCGCTGAAGAAGGAAAACGATACTGGCTCGCGCGATAGGCTGAAGAAGCTGGAGAAGGAGCTCGCCGAACTCGAGCAGCGCTCTGCTGAGCTGACCAGCCGTTGGAAGTCGGAGAAGGACAAGCTCTCCGACGCGCAGAAGCTCAAGACCGAGCTCGACCAGGCGCGCGTCGAATTGGCGAATGCGCAGCGGCGCGGCGAATTCCAGCGCGCCGGCGAACTCGCTTACGGCCGCATTCCGGAGCTGGAGAAGAAGGTGAAGGCGCTCGAAGCGTCCGACGGCAAAGGCACCATGGTCGATGAGGCGGTCACCGCCGATCACATCGCCCAGGTGGTGTCGCGCTGGACCGGTGTGCCGGTCGACAAGATGCTCGAGGGCGAGAAGGAAAAGCTCCTGCGCATGGAGGATGAGCTCGGCAAGCGCGTGGTCGGGCAGAAGGAAGCTGTGCAGGCGGTGTCGACAGCGGTGCGCCGTGCGCGTGCCGGCCTGCAGGATCCGCATCGGCCGATCGGCTCCTTCATGTTCCTAGGCCCGACCGGCGTCGGCAAGACCGAGCTGACCAAGGCGCTTGCGGAATATCTCTTCGACGACGAGGCGGCGCTGTTGCGCATCGACATGTCGGAATACATGGAGAAGCACGCGGTCTCCCGCCTCATCGGCGCTCCTCCCGGCTATGTCGGTTACGACGAAGGCGGTGCGCTCACCGAAGCGGTGCGGCGGCGGCCCTACCAGGTCGTGCTCTTCGACGAGATCGAGAAGGCGCATCCGGACGTGTTCAACGTCCTCTTGCAGGTGCTCGACGACGGACGGCTGACCGACGGTCAGGGCCACACCGTCGATTTTCGCAACACCTTGATCGTGATGACGTCGAACCTCGGCTCCGACTATCTGGTCAACCAGCCGGAGGGTCAGGATACCGATGCCGTGCGCGATCAGGTGATGGCGGTCGTGCGCGCCAGCTTCCGTCCCGAATTCCTCAACCGCGTGGATGAGATCATTCTGTTCCACCGGCTGCAGAAAGCGGAGATGGGCCGCATCGTCGACATTCAGATGCGCCGGCTCTCGAAGCTGCTCGAGGATCGCAAGATCGTGGTCAAGCTCGACCCGAGCGCGCGCGAATGGCTCGCCGATAAGGGCTGGGATCCGGCCTATGGCGCGCGTCCGCTCAAGCGCGTGATCCAGAAGTCGGTGCAGGACCCGCTCGCCGAGATGATCCTCGCCGGCTCGGTCAAGGACGGCGATACGGTGAAGCTTTCCGCCGGCAAGCAGGGGCTGACCTTCAATGGTAAGCTCGCGGCCGCGGCTTAACGCGCGATCCGCTAGTCCTCTCGTCTTACAACGCCCGAGCCGCTATCAATGCGGCTCGGGCTTGTCATTTCGGGGACGGCTATGAGCTACGTGAAATCGGTGCTGCAGCCGAACGAGCAGCTTCTCAAGGTCGGCCGCCTGCACTGGATCGCCTATGACCGTGCAATCTTCTTCCTGCTCGTCGGGCTCGTTCTGCTCTGGCTGGAGAATACCTACTGGAAGCATGACGTGATCATGGTCGCGACCGCCGTCATCTTCGGCGCTATGTTCCTGGCCAGCTTTCTGCACGCCTGGTTCATCCGCTGGACCACCGAATTCGCGGTGACCGACCGGCGGGTGATCTACAAGCGCGGCTTCATCAATCGCCACACCGCCGAGATGCACATGGATAAGGTGGAATCGGTTGATGTCGATCAGTCGGTACTCGGCCGTATTCTCGGTTACGGCACGATCCACGTGCTCGGGACCGGGCAAGGCATCGAGCATTTGCATCGCATCGCCGACCCGATCGGCCTGCGCAACGCCATCACTGCGAAATAGGAAGAATTAGCGGGCGGCCGTGGCCTGGCCGACTGTCTGCTGTGCCACGCGCGATGGCTTGCGCGAAATCATGCCGTCGAGGCGATCGCGCTCTTTCTCGAAGCTGGCGAGCATCGGGCCCTCGAGCACGCGGCCGCGCGGCAGCTTGATGCGCATCGGGTCGACGAAGCGGCCGTTGACCAGGATTTCGTAGTGCAGATGCGAGCCGGTCGAGAGACCGGTCGAGCCGACGAAGCCGATCACCTGGCCCTGTCGCACGCGGCTGCCGACATCGATATTGCGCGCGTAGGCGGTCAGATGCCCGTAGGCCGTCTCGTAGCCATTGGTGTGACGGATCCGGATATATTTTCCGTAGCCGGATTCCCACCCGACCTTCTCGACAGCGCCGTTGCCTGAGGCATAGACCGGCGTTCCCGTCGGCGCCGCCCAGTCCACGCCGGTGTGCATCTTGGTGTAACCGAGCACCGGATGACGGCGTACGCCGAAACCCGAGCGCATGATGCCCGCCATCACCGGCTTGCGCACCAGGAACTTCTTCGCGCTCTTGCCGGTCTCGTCGTAGTAATCGACGACGCCGTCGTCGGGCGACTGGAAGCGGTAGAACTTCTTGGTCTCGCCGCCGACGGTGAGTGCGGCGAACAGGACTTCATTGTGGTTGTCGGCGGCGGGGGTTTCGTCTTCGCCGGCGAACATCACTTCGAAGCTGTCGCCCGGCTGGACCTTGCGCTGGAAGTCGACGTCGTAGGAATAAATGCGGATGAGGTCGTCGATCACCGGGCGCGGCACCTGGTTGCGCAGCGCGGTCTCGTAGACGCTCTGATAGAGGCGGACGCCGCTGCCATCGTCGTCGCCGTCCTCCTCGCTGCCTTCGGCAACCGCGGTCTCGGTGTCGACGTTCTGCACGTCGACCGAGACGTATTTGCCGCTCTCGGAATAGGCGACGACCGCCTCGACGGAGCTGTCATTGGCGACGATCACGCGGATCGGCTGCAGGCGCTGGCTGCCTGCCGCCGGCGCGACCAGGATGCGCAGCTTCTCGCCGTCTTTGAGCGCGCCGTCGCGGCCGCGGGCGCCGAGCACGCTGGTGATCGCCTTGATCTCCTCCGCCGTGGCGCCGAGGTCGCGCAGCACCGCGGAGACGCTGTCGCCTTTCTTCACCGGCACGGTGCGCTCGTTCCAGGCGTTGCCGCCGGTGGTCTGGCTGGTGGTCTTCGGCAGAAGCGTGATGTTTTCCGGAACGATGCGGGCCTCAAAGCCGGCATACGGATCCTTCGGGATGCCTTCGGTCGCGTAGGCGAGACGGATGCCGCCGATGCCCGGGCCGGCGGAGGCGAGCGTGGCGGTGCCAGGGGCGCCGCCGCTCGTCCAGTTCGCCGCCTCACGCACGCGCGCGAGAATGTCCTCTTGCGATTGCGTCACCGCGATCTTGAGCTTCGGCAGCAGCGTTGGCAGGTCGCGCATGACGAAGGCGACTTCTGCATCGGGCTCGGCCGCTGGCGCATCGTCGGCCGTCGCGCCCGGCGCGCTCTCGGCGAGCAGTCGCTGCGGATTGAACGGCGGAATGTTCGCGGACAGGTCCGATGTCGTCAGCGACAGATTGCCGGCGATGCGCACGAACGGACGCACGCGCACCACTTCGTGGTTGCCGACCCGCGTCATGGTCGAGACGCGGATCACCTGGCGCGCGACATTGGCTTCGCCCGCGGGCGGCAGCCGGTCGGCCTTGCGCGGCCCACCGCTCTTGTCGCCGCCACCGCCGAGCGCGCCGCGCAGCGCCATCTCCACGCGCTCCGGGAGCGAAGCGAAATTGGTCTCGCCGTCGAGCGATGTGAAAACGGCGCCTCCCATCAGGGCGGCGCCGCACAAGCCGGTGAGAATTGTGCCCGAAAACCACTGCACGGAAATGCGACGACGATCGACGAGCACACCGGTGCCGCCATCGACCGAAAGCGGCGGCTCATGGCCGAGCTCGATCGGCTCGTGCTCCTGCCGCGTTCGATAGGTGCTGCGCGACTTGCCGTGATCCAAGCTTCGTCGTCCCCTGCAGGCACAAATGGGAGGCAGCCTGCCGCAACTTTCGTAACGCCAGCCGTCGGTCACTCAGAATTTCTGAATCGAGAGCGGCACGATGCCGTGGCCGTGAAGTTGCGTCAATGACAGGGGTCAAAGACGGCAGCTCCACGCTCTTCAGAAAGCCCGAGATCTGGCGGTCAAACCCCTCGTTGCGGTCCATCCACCAAGAGTTGCCAAGGACGTAGCAGGAATGTGGCCTCAGTGCGGCGCGGGGGGCCTTTTTCCGTCTGGCTTGGTAACCGTGAAAGGCCAATTAACGCCTGTGAATCCGGGGCCTGCGGGAAAGTGCGAAAATCCTGAGTCGGGAGTTGACAATAGCAAAAGCCCCCGACTATATACGGCCCACACGGCGCGCCGCCGCTTCGGCGTGATGACGCGCCTTTGAAGCTCATCACTGCATAAGTGAAACGTCATCCGACAGTTCTCGGATGTGCGGGCTTCGACGGCCCTTCGAGCAATCGAAGGGTGGGGACCTTCGCGGGTTTCCGGGCTGTTTGACAAGTGAATCGGAAGAAAGAGAAACGTGGACGGCGAGGTCCTTGCGGGCCGCTTCCTCGATCGGGGATCCTTTTCTGAAAAGGACAGGATTACTGATCAATCAGAGGTGCGGTCAGGAAGAGACTTCGGCGGTCTTACGTTTCAAGGTACATCGCTGGTCGCGCAAGCGGTCAGGTGATGGACCTCGTCAAAGCGCGTCGATGCGCAGTCCAGAAATGGAAGGCGTATCGATATACGCAACGTGAGTGACCAGCCGGGATAAAGATCTCATCCAACTTGAGAGTTTGATCCTGGCTCAGAGCGAACGCTGGCGGCAGGCCTAACACATGCAAGTCGAGCGGATGTAGCAATACATCAGCGGCAGACGGGTGAGTAACACGTGGGAACGTACCTTTTGGTTCGGAACAACACAGGGAAACTTGTGCTAATACCGGATAAGCCCTTACGGGGAAAGATTTATCGCCGAAAGATCGGCCCGCGTCTGATTAGCTAGTTGGTGAGGTAATGGCTCACCAAGGC
>DASRGN010000019.1:0-190839 GCA_035651015.1 Pseudolabrys sp.
CTGTTCGGGTTCGATGGAACGACGGACGGATTCCCGTGCTGAGGAACGGGCTTATGGGCCCGAGGACGAGACGGTCTTCCGTCCGCCACCGCGTCGGTCAGATTAGCCGATCCGGCGCTATTCGACTTACAAGGATGAGGCCGGAGAATGTTGAGAGTCCTTTTATGAACGTCGCCACCCACGATCCCGACGCCGGCTTCGAGCCGGCTTTTGCCGCGCCGCCCGACGCCTGCGACGCGCATTTCCATGTGTTCGGCCCCGCCGAGCGCTACGCCTACTGCACCGACATCCGCTACAAGCCGCCCTACGAGCCGCTCGAGGCCTATCTCAAGCTCGCCAACCGCCTCGGCTTCAAGCGCTATGTCTTCGTGCAGCCCAGCGCCTACGGCTTCGACAATTCCTGCATGCTCGACGCCATGCGCGAGCTCGACCCTAAATGCCGGCGCGGCATCATCGATCTCGACGAGACCAAGACCCGTGACAAGCAGCTCGCGGAGTTCAACACGCTGGGTGTGCGCGGCATCCGCATCAACATCTCGCCCATCCGCAAGCCAGAGGCGGGGCTCGCAGACTCCATGAAGCCGCGCATCGCGCGGCTCGCAAGGCTCTGCAAGGAGATCGGCTGGCATCTCGATTTCCTCACGCCCGGCTGGCTGGTCAGCGAGCTAATGCCGGTGCTGCGCGAGCTGCCGATCGAATTTTCGGTGGCGCATATGGGCCTGTTTCCGGCGAAGGACGGCGCCAGGCAGGCGGGCTTTCAGGATTTCCTCAAGCTCGTCGGCGATGGCTCGAAGCGCTGCTTCGTCAAGCTCACCGGCATCTACCGGTTTTCCCCCGCGCCGGGTTTTTCCGACGTGAAGCCGATCGCGCAGGCGCTGATCGAGGCCGCGCCGGACCAGCTCATCTGGGGCAGTGACTTCCCGCATCTGTCGTTCCACGACCGCGTCGGCACGATCCAGCTCTACAACATGCTCGGCGAATGGGCGCCGGATGCGGCGATGCGCAAGCGCATCCTCACCGACAATCCGGCGCGGCTGTTGGGGTTCACGTGATGCGGCGATCCTACGCAATGAGAATGTTCGCTGGCACCGGCGATGCCGCCGACGATAAAACAGCACAAGGCGAGATCGCGAGGACACGATGCGCGCGAGACTGACCGGCTGGATCCTCTCTGCAGCGCTCGTCTGCGGCCTGACCGGCGTGCCGGCAGACGCGCAGGACTATGCCTCGCGGCCTGTCAATCTCCTGGTGCCGTTCACGCCCGGCGGCAGCGTCGACTTCGTGTCGCGTCTGATCGCGCCGAAGCTCTCGGAGCGGCTGAAGCAGCCTGTCGTGGTGGTCAACACGCCAGGCGGCTCGGGCTCCATCGCGACCCAGAAGCTTATCGCGTCCGCGCCGGATGGTTACACGCTGGAGGTGGTCACCCCGTGCGAGCTGAGCACCGGCAAGCTGGTCAACCCGAACTTCACCTTCGACCCCGAGCACGACCTCGCCCATATCGGCCTGATCGCGCGCTCGCCGATCGTCATCGTCGGCGGCCCTACGGTGCGCGAGTTGAAGACGCTCGATGATCTCATCGCCTTTGCGCACAACAATCCGGGAAAACTCACCTATGCAACGTCGGGCGTCGGCTCACCGCAGCATCTGCTCGGCGAGCTGTTGAAGCTGCGCGCCGGCGCCGACATGGTCCACGTGCCGTTTCCCGGCGGCGCCGGCGGCGTGCTCGAGGTACTCGGCGGGCATGTCGACCTCTCGATCGTGACGCTGTCGAGCGCGCTCGAATTCATCAAGTCAGGAAAGCTCCGGGCCTATGGCATCGCCGAGCCGAAACGCTCGCCCTTCGCTCCGGAGATCGCCGCGCTCGCCGAGCGCAAGGGGCTCGAGGATGTCGACATGGGCATCTGGTACGCCCTCGTGGCCCCCGCCAAGACACCGCCCGCCATCATCACGCTGCTCAACCGCTATCTCGGCGAAGCGCTCAAGGATCCGCAGGTGCAGGCGAAGCTCGCCGGCCAGAAGATCGCGGCGATCGGCGGCTCGCCGGCGGATTTCGAGGCCTATGCGCGCCGCGATGCCAGGATGTATCGCGACATCGTCGAGAGCGCGCACATCAAGATCCACGTGAACTGAGGAAGTCCCATTGGTTGAGGCGCAAACCTGCTTGTCCATGAAGGTATACTAGGGTATACCGTTAACAGTTTCACCCTGGAGAGTTTCATGTCCGAGACCCTGACCGTGCTCCTGCCGACCGGCGCCGCGCAAACCGGCGCGATCGCCACCGCGCCGCGGCCGGCCTCGCTCGCCGGCAAGCGCGTCGCGCTGCTCGACAACGGTAAGGAGTTCTCCGACGTCGTGCTCGACGCGCTGGCGAAGACGCTCGAGCGCGATTTCGGCGTCACCAACATCAAGTTCTGGCGCAAGGGCTTTCCCGCGAAAGGCGCGCCGTTCATCGCCGAGATGGCCGCGGAATCCGATGTGGCGATTTCCGGTGTCGGGCACTGCGGCTCCTCCTCGCCGTGGAGCGTCATCGACGCCGTCAATCTGGAGAAGGCCGGCGTACCGGCGGTGGCGCTGATCAGCCGCTCGTTCTGTCCGCTCGGCCAGATCGTCGGCCGCGGCATGGGGCATCAGGGTCTGCCGATCATCATGCTGCCGCATCCGATCGGCGAGGCGGACGAAGCGCGCATCGCGCAAAAAGGCAGCGATGCCGCCGCCGAATGCGTGCGGCTCCTCACCACGCCGGCCGTCACTGTGGGCGCCGAATACGCGGCGAAGACGTTCCCGCTGCCGGAACACGCCGTGGCGCGTAGCTGAGAGGATGAAGCCGATGCTGGACCGAGTGACCACGCCGACCCTGAACGTCGCTGAGCTGCCGGATTCGCTGGAGGCGGTGAACGATTATTTCTACGAGCACGCCTGGACCGATGGATTGCCGATCATCCCGCCGACGCCCGAGCGCGTGGAGCGGATGCTGATCGGCATGAGCTGGCGCGATCCGGACGCGCTCGTCGGCCTGGTGCCGCCAGCCATGGGCGTGGCCACGCTGCGCAGCATCGCCGTCAATGCGGTGATGGCCGGATGCCTGCCGCGCTATCTTCCAGTCGTCGTCGCGGCGGTCGAGGCAGTGTTGGAAAAGCAGTACGGCCTCGCACACCGGCAGACCACGACCCATGCCGGCGCGCCGCTGCTCATCGTCAACGGGCCGATCATCAAGGAGATTGGGCTCAACTACGGAAACGGCGTGTTCGGCCCCGGCTGGCGTGCCAATGCCACCATCGGCCGCGGTTTGCGGCTGTCCTTGATGAATCTCGGCGGCGCCATTCCCGCGCAGACCGACTTCTGCCAGCACGCGCACCCCGGCAAGTACACCTTCTGCATCGCCGAGCATCAGGATGCCAATCCCTGGGAGCCGCTGCATGTCGAGCGCGGCTTCAAGGCGGACGACAGCGTTGTCACGGTGATCAACGCCGAGGCGCCGCACAGCATGACTGAGAATGTGCAGACCGATCCGTTCGAGATCATGCGCACCTTCGCCGACAGCATGGCGACGTTCGGCAACAACAACGTCTATTCGCAGGGGCATCCGGTGCTGGTGCTCGGGCCCGAGCATGCGCAGCACATCGCCGCCGCGGGCTGGCACAAGAAGGACGTGCAGATGGCGCTGTTCCAGATGGCCAGAAAGCCCTGGGGCATCGTCAAGGATCACGGCAAATCCAAGGGGCCGTTCTTCCCGGCCTGGGTCAACAAGAACGACGACAATGCCATGGTGCCGATCGTCAATGAGCCGAAAGATCTCGTCGTCCTCGTCGCTGGCGGCGCCGGCGGCAAGTCGATGTGGTGTCCGACCGCCGGTGCGCAGAGCCTGAGCGTCAGCAGGGTGATCGAGCGCGGCGCATGAGCGCGACAGCGGAGGCGAGGGCAGCGGCCGCACCAGGCTCGACTCGGCTGCTCGGGGATTTCGCGGCGCAGCTGCGCGGTGAGGCGTTGCCGCAGGCCATCGTCGCGAGCCTGGGCGACCTGTTCCTCGACTATCTGCGCGTCGCCTCGCTCGGCGCCGACATGCCCTGGAGCGGCTGGGCGCGCGACTACATGTCGTCGCTCGGCCGATATGGTAACGCCCCTGTGCTGTTCAGTGCGACCGGTTGCGATCCGGTCGGTGCGGCCTTTCTCAATACGACCTATGCCGGCAGCATCGACGCCGACGACACCCATGTGGGCTCCATGCTGCATCCGGGGTCGATCGTGTTCTCGGCCGCGCTTTCGGTCTGCGGGGAGGCTTCAGGCAGCGAATTCCTCGCCGCCGTTGCCGCGGGCTACGAGGCGATGATCCGCATCGGGCTGTCGATCCAGCCGACGCATTTCCGCCGCGGCTTCCAGAGCACTGCGACCTGCGGTGGGTTCGGCGCGGCGGTCGCCGCGGCGCGTCTCCTCTTCGCCGGCGATCCCGAAGCCGGCCGGCGCATCGCCGAGACCATCGGCCTCGTCGCCTCGTTCTCCGGCGGCCTGACACAGTTCTATTTCTCCGGCTCGACCGTGAAGCGCATCCACGCGGCGCGGGCCGCCGAGAACGGGGTTGCGGCTGCGCTCATGGTGGACAAGGGCTTTTCCGGGCCGGCGGATATTCTCGAAGGGGCCAACGGCTTTGCTCGCGCTTATGCCGATGCGTTCGATCCCGACATCATCGCCGATGGGCTCGGGCGCACATTCCTGCTCGAGGGCGTGACGGTGAAGGGCCACGCCTGCAGCGCGCGCGTGCAGGCGGCGGTCGAGGGCGTCGTCACGCTTTGCCGCGAGCACCGCATCGATGCCGCCGACATCGAGGACCTCTATGTGGGCATTCCCTCCGTCATCCTCGGCCGGCTGACCAATCCGCGGCCCGTGGACGTGCAGGCCGCGCAGATGAGCTTGCCGCACAGCGCCGCGCTCGCCACGGTGCTCGCGCCCAAGGCCGCCGACGGCTTTGCGCTGAGCGTGCGCGACTATGAGACCAGCCTGCAGGATTCTGCGGTGAAGGCCGTGGAGCGGCGCGTTCGCTGCGAGGTGGATCCTGCGGTGGAGGCGGCGACGACGGCCGAGTCCGTTCCGGCCCGCATCGTGCTCAAGCTTCGTTCCGGAGCGATGCACGAACTCTTTGTCGCCGCGCCGAAGGGGAGTCCGTCGCGCCCGTTCACCCGTGCCGATCATGAAGCGCGTTTTCGCAATGAACTTGCACGCCGCTGGCCGGCGGCGCGCTGCAATGAGATCATCGACATGTCGCACCGGCTGACATCGCTCCGCCGGATGAGCGACCTGACGCGGCTGCTCACGGCCTGACCGCAAGACACACATGACCATTCGCTCACGATCTCAGTCCAGCGCAAGACGGCAGACGGCGAACAATTTCGGCGAGCTGATCGGCCGGCATGCCAATGGCGGAACGGCGGCGGAGACGGCCTATGCGGTGCTGCGCGAGGCGATCCTGAGCAACATTCTCTCGCCGGGCGTGCGGCTTCGCGCCGACGAGATCGCCAAGAAGCTCGGCGTCAGCAAGACGCCGGTGCGCGAGGCGTTGCGCAAGCTCGAGGCCGAGGATCTTGTCGTCAGCGCCGGCAATGCGTTGATGGTCAAGGTGCTCAGCGAGCAGCAGCTCCTCGAAATCTACTACACCCGTGAGGCCCTCGAAGGCATGGCAGCGCGGCTTGCCGCCGAGAATGCCGGCGCGGTCGATCTCACGCATCTGCGCGCCATCGTGCAGGACATCGAGGTCGCGCGCGCCGACAGCGACGCGCTGCGCCGCTTCACCGGCGAATTCCAGCTGGCGGTGTTCAAAGCGGCGCGCAACGACTATCTCTATGGACTGCTCAGCTCGATCCAGGAGAAGATCCGGCATCAGCGGACCAGCACCGTGACGCTTGCCGGACGCGACGCCGAGGTGGCGAGCTTTTGCCGTGAGCTCCTGCAGGCGATTGAAAAGCGCGATGCCGACGCCGCGGAGCGGATCGCCCGCGCCAATCGCCGCCGCACGCTTGAGCTTCGGCTGAAGATGATGCGCGGCACTTTTGCCGCGCAGCGCTGAGCGGGCACACGATGCACAAGGTCGACATCCGTCCTGGCGTGGTCATGGCGTACGAAGACGACTGGTTCGGCGAGCCTTGGACCACACCGCAGACCGTCGTGATGGTGCACGGCAATGCCGAATCCTCGCGCGCCTGGACCTGCCTCGTGCCGCATCTGGCGCGGCATTATCGCGTGGTGCGGCCCGATTTGCCGGGCTTCGGCGCTTCGCCGCCGCCGGCGGACTATGGCTGGAGCGCGGCCGAGCTCGCCGCCGATCTTGCGCGCTTCCTCGATGCGCTGAAGATCGAGCGCTGCCATCTGATGGGCGCCAAATATGGCGGTTCCGCCTGCATGCGGCTCGCCATCGACCGCCCGGAGCGCATCGCTTCTCTTTGTCTTTTTGGCTCGCCGGTGCGGGGCAGCGGCAGCGGCAATGCGGATTTGATCCGCGCGCACGGCGTGCGCGAATGGGCGGAGCGCACCATGCGCTCGCGGCTCGGGAGCGATGCCTCGGAGGCGCAGGTGCGTTGGTGGATCGACGAGCTGATGGGCAAGACCGATGCGCGCGCCGCCTTTTCGGCCACGGCCTCGCGCATCGACATGGAGCTCGAGCCGGAGCTGTCGCGCATCACGGCACCGACATTGATCGTGACGACGCAGGAAAGCGGCCTGCAGTCGGTCGAGGCGGTCGAGCGCTATGCGAAAAAAATGCGCAACGCGCACGTCATCGTTCTCCCCGGCAACAGCTATCACATCGCGGCGGTCGAGCCCGATGTCTGCGCGCAGCATGCCTTGAAATTTCTGGCGGAGGTGACCGCATGACCACACGGCGCAGGATTCTCGGTGGCATCGCCGCGAGCAGCGCGACGAGCCTGCTGCGGCCATTCCGCGCCAGCGCCCAGGCGAAGTATCCGACGCAGCCGATCCGCATCATCGTGCCGTTTGCGCCGGGCGGCGGCGCCGATCTCATCGCCCGCCTGCTGGCGCAGCATTTCTCCGACATTCTCGGCCAGCCGGGCGTCGTCGAGAACCGGCCCGGCGCCGCCGGTCGCGTCGGCACTGCCGTGGTCGCGAAATCGCCGCCCGACGGCACCACGCTGCTGGTGACGACGGAATCCTCGCTGGTCATCGCGCCGCATCTCGGCGTGCCGATCAGCTACGACCCCTTCAAGGACTTCGCGCCGGTCTCGCTGCTCACGCGCAACACGGTCGTGCTGGTCGTCAATCCGGCGGTGCCGGCGAAGACGCTGCAGGAGTACATCGCGCTCGCCCGTGCGCATCCCGGCGAAGTGTTCTTCGGCTCCTCGGGCGTCGGCGGCCCCAATCATCTCGCCGGCGCGACCTTCAACCACATGACCGGGCTCAAGATCACGCACGTGCCGTTTCCCGGCACCGGGCTCGCGATCCAGGCGGTGATCGCCAACCAAGTCGGCTCCATGTGGGGCTTCACGGCGGGCGTCATTCCTTATGTGCGCAACGGCTCGCTGCGTGCGCTGGCGGTCGGCTCGACGACGCGCTCGCCGGTGCTGCCCGATGTGCCCACGGTTGCCGAGGCCGGCGTGCCCGGCTTCGAGGCGGTGTCCTGGGCCGGCATGGTGGCGCCGGCGGGAACGCCTGCGCCGATCGTCGACGCGTTGTGGGACGCCAGCAATCGCGTGCTGCATCTGCCCGAGGTCGCCGAGGTGCTGGAGAAGACCGGCACCGAGATCGTGGTCAGCAAGCCTGCGGATTTCGCGCAGACGATGAAGAGTGATTACGACCGATTGAGCAAGATGTCCGATATTTTTAGCGCGAAATAAGTGTCAGCTGGTCAGCCGAAACAGCGTCGTGGTCTCCATGTCGTCGCCGTACCAGGCGACGATCGCGGCTTCGCGCTTGTCGATATATTTGGTCTTGCCGCTTTCGAGCCGCATCGGCATGTCGTGGCCGGGCACGACGATCGATCCCGGACGCTTGCGCCACAGCGACCAGATCATCTCGATCGACGCTTTGCTGATCGCAGGGTCATAGGTCATGTCGGTGGTGCCGGACACGAGCTCGGCGCGGTTCTTCGCCGCGTCGCCGGTGAAGATCACGTCGCGCTCGGCGCCATGCAGCACAAAGACCAGGGATCCGGGCGTGTGGCCGGGCGCGAGATGCGCGGTGATGCCGGGAAACACCTCTTCGCCTTCGGCCGCGCGATGCAGCGTCGGCCAGCGCTCGAGCTCGCGCACATAAAGCTCGGGCACCGGCGTCTCGCCCCAGGGCACCGTGAGCGACCAGGCGAGCTCCTCGGCGCCGAGCACGATGCGCGCATGCGAGAACAGCACCCAATTCACCGCATGGTCGTGGTGCGAATGGGTGAGCAGGACGTCGGTGACGTCCTTCGGCTTCAGACCGCGGTCGGTCAGCCGTTTGAGCAGCATGGTGCGCATGCTGAACGAGCCGGCATCGATCAACGCCGTGCGCCCATGCGCGCGGATGAGCACCACGGTGCTCCAGCCAAGCCCGCCATGACAGACCGATTTTCCGGGGAATCCCTGGACGACAATGTCGATATCGTAATCGTCGATCTTCATGCAGAGCCTTACGCGAGCGGGGAGGGCGAGGTTTTCAGCGGCGGCAGGCCGGCTTTGGCGGCTTCTGCCTGCAAGGCGTCGACCTCTTTGACGTTGTACGGCAGGCCGGTGCGGCGGTGCTTGGCTTCGAGCCGGCGCTCGCGCTCGCCGGGCATGATCACCTCGGAGAAGCCTTCCGCAGTCGGACACGCGTGCACGCTGCGGGTGAGCTTGTCCATGCGCTGGCGATATTGATCGTGCGGCATATGAATATCCGGCCGCATCGCCATGAGGAAATGACCGACATTCTGCGGGCGGTCGTAGTCGAGGAACTGATTACCGACCTCACCGGCGCAGGCGGCGCCGGAGATGATGCCGCCCATCACGTCCATGAGCATGGAGATGCCGGAGCCCTTCGGTCCGCCGATTGGCTGCACCACGCCGCCGTCGAGCGCGGCATCCGGATCGGTGGTGGCACGGCCGTGCTTATCGAGCGCGTAGCCGAGCGGGATCTTTTCCCCGCGCCGCGCGGCGCGGCGGATTTTTCCGCGCGCGGCCACTGCGGGCGACATGTCGAGATCAAACGGCAATTCCTCGCCGGCCGGCGCGCCAGCGGCAAAGGGGCTGGTGCCGATCATCGCAGCGCGTCCGCCCCAGGGCGGCATCGCCGGCGAGGCATTGCTGAACACCAGCCCGATCATGCCGGCATCCATGGCCTGCAGCGTATAATTCGCCGCCATGCCGAAATGCGTCGAGCGCCGCGCCAGCACGATGCCGACCCCGCACTCGCGCGCGATCTCGATCGCCGCCGCCATGCCGCGGGTGCCGACGACAAAGCCGAAGCCGTTGTCGCCGTCGAGCGTCGCCACCGCCGACGTCGGGCGCTCGAGCGTCATCTTCGGCTTCGGGTTGATCAGCCCGCGCCGCACGCGATCGAGATAATGCGGCAGATAATGCAGCCCGTGGGTGTCGATGCCGCGCAGGTCGGCGCGAACGAGACAGCGCGCGACGGTCGCGGCGTCGCCTTCGGGCAAGCCGTTTGCGACAAGCAGACGCCGGCCGAAGCTTTCGGCGGCGTCCACCTCGGCATAGCGCATGCCCTTCGGCGTATCGACGGATGCGGCAGGTGCGGCGGCGGATGTCATGCGTGCGGCTCAGCTCCCGTTGAGGCCGTAGGCCTCAGGAAAGAACATGTCCTTCCACGAGGCCGGCTTCTTCTTGATGCGGCCGACCTGATGCATGAAGTTGACCATCTTCATGATGTTGTGCGGCGTCGTCGTGTAGTCGACGTCCGGGTCGGCCACCATCTTCTCCAGCGCGTCGACCGGGTTCTTGTCGCGCGTCGCGGTGAGATAGATCTGCGCCGCTTCCCGCGGATGCGCCTTGATGAAAGCGTCGGCCTCCTCGAAGGCGGCGATCACCGCGGCGCACATCTTCGGATTGGCGTCATGGAATTTCTTCGTCGTCACCAGCACGCCGTTGGTGTGTCGCCCGAGCACGTCATAGGACTTGAGCACCTGGTGGATGCCGGGATGCGCCAGCTCGTAATAGTAGAACGGCGACGAGGCGAAGTGCGAATTGATCTCCGATTGCCCCGACATCACCGCCGCGGCGGCGTCCGCATGCGAGCGGGTGATGGTGATCGGATCGAGCTTGTCATAGTGATCGGCGCCCCAGATGCGCGCGGACTCCATTTCCAGCACGATGGCGTGGCTGGTGAGCTTCACCGCCGGCAGCGCGATCTTGTCCTTGTCGGTGAAGTCGGCGATCGTCTTCACGTTCGGATTGCGCGTCACCAGCACATACGGCATCGATTGCATGGCGATCAGCGCCTTCGCCTCCTGCGGCGTGCCGACCGTCTTGTCCCAGATCGTCGCCAGCGTCGGTACGCCGGGACCGATGAAATCGGCCTGTCCGGCGAGCAGCGCGTCAAGCTCGGCGGCGGGGCCGACGCGTTGCGTCCACGTGGTCTTCACCGTGCCGAGACCGGCAGCGGCGGCCTTCTTCTCGATGAGCTGCTGCGCCTCGATGACGATCATCGGCAGATAGGGCAGGCCGAACTGCTTCGACATATGCACTTCGGTGACTTCGGCACGTGCGCTGCCGCCGCAGGCGGCCGCGCAGAGCACGGCAATTGCGAGCTTCCTCCACATGGCTTCCGTCCTTCTTTATATTTTGATCTCGTGCACCTGTTTGGCCTTCTCCGTCATTGCCGCGAGCAGGAACTGGATGTCGGTCCCGGTCGAGAGCATGCGCGCGCCCATGGCGATGAATTCCGCGGCGAGCTTCGGCCGTGTCGACAGGCCGCCGACGCCGACATGCTTGCCGTATTTGCGGCAGGCGGCGATGGTGCGGGCATAGGCGTCACGCACCTTCGCGTGCTCATATTGGCCGGGCAGCCCGAGGCTCGCCAGCATGTCGTTGACGCCGATCAGCACCATGTCGACGCCCTCGACCGCGGCGATCTCCTCGGCGCGCTCGACCGCATCGGCGGATTCGAACTGCACGATCACCATGGTGGCGTCGTTCATCGCCGCATTGGCTTCGGCGACTGGGAACGAGCGATATTGCAGATGCGGAAGCCCGCCGCCGGCGCCGCGTTCGCCGAGCGGCGGGAATTTCGCCGCCTTGACCACGGCGCGCGCCTCCTCAGCCGAGCCGACATGCGGGGCGATGACGCCGAGCGCGCCGCCGTCGAGCACGCGGCAGATGTATTCCGGGGTATTGGCGGGCACGCGCACGAAGGGCGCGATCCCGACGCCGAGCGCCGCCACGCAAATCTGACAGGTGTCCTCGATGCTGAAAGTCGAATGCTCGACGTCGACATAGAGCATGTCGAAGCCGGCGGTCTTGGCGAGCTGTGCGATCTCGACGCCGCGGGTGAGCCGCACCGTCACCGACGCGACGACCTCGTCGCGCGCGAGCTTCTCCTTCACGACGTTGCGGGCGATGTCAGTGGCTTTCATGCGTTGCGTCCTTATTGCTCGCTACGCACTCGGTGTCGTCCCCGCGAAGGCGGGGACCCAGTAATCCGCAAGCGATGAGACTCAAGCCGTATTGCGACGACAGTGTTTACTGGATGCCCGCTTTCGCGGGCATGACGGCGGAGAGTGGAGCGAGGCCGACGCATCCCTAACCCCTCTTGCCGTCTGGATCCGGAAGCTCGATCGCGAGCATCACGTTGCTGAGGCTCTTGCCGTGGATGTCCTGCGCCAGCGAGACGGTCACCCCGCCGCCGAGCGCATTCTCAATGACGAAATTGAAAGCTTTGAGATTGCGCAGCGGAAAGCGGCGGATGGGGCCCTTGGCGATGTGCTGGAACGCCGTGGCGACGCGTTCGGGGGTGAGCTCACGCTCGAGGAAATCCCAGTGCTTCGCGTCGTAGCAGATTACCGAGATGTTCGAGGTATTGCCTTTGTCGCCGGCGCGCGCATGCGCGAGGTCGTAGACGCGAACGCTCACAGCGTGCCCTCCACGACCACTTGCGGATTGACCATGTTCTTCGGCAGCAGCACCGACTTCACCGCCAACACGTCGCGCACGCGCGGCTCGCAGGCGCCGCCGGCGCCGCCGGGCCCGTGCATGTGCAGCGCGCGGGTCTCGAAGCCGATCGCGTGCGCGGCCTTGCGGTCATGGGTGCGGCCGGCGAGCCGCAGGCGCACTTCGTACGGTTCCGGGCGCTTCTCCGGTTCGCCGTGCAGGCTCGACATGCCGATCAAATCCATCCGGAAATCGTCATAGGTGAAGCCTTGCCGGCGCAATCGCTCCTTGACCACTTCGGCAGCCCATTTGGCGCGCGCGACGGCGTCGATGCCGCCATAGGACACTTCGCCTTCACCGATATAGCCGTCGGCATAGCCGACATTAACTTTGTAAGTGGGGGTGCGCGGCTTCGCCCGCGCGCCGCTGACGCGCACGCGGTCAGCGGCTTCCTGCGTGAGCGCAATGCCGCTGATGTCGAGCACGCAATCCGGGGTGATGTAGGCGGTCGGATCGTGGATCTCGTAAATGAGCTGCTCGGTGCAGGTCATCACGTCGAGGCGGCCGCCGCTGTCCGGCGTCTTGCCGATGACGATGCCGCCGTCGGGCGTGACGTCGGCGAACGGGTAGCCATTGTTGGCGAGATCCGGCACGTCCTTCTTGCCCGGCCAGCCGAAGCAGCCGCCGGTGACCGACGCGGTGCATTCGAGCAGATGCCCCGCCGCGGTGCCTTGCGCGATCTTCGCGGTATCGTCGTACGACCAGTCGAACTCGTGCAGCATCGGCGCCAGGAACAGCGACGGATCGGCGACGCGGCCCGAGAGCACGATGGGTGCGCCGGTGTTGAGCGCTTCGCAGACCACGTCGGCGCCGAGATAAGCATTGGCCGAGATCATCTTCGGCAAAATCGATTCGAGCGGTTCGCCGTTCTCGATCAGCATCAGCCCGGCGCGATGCTGCACGACGCTCGACACATCGTCACCGAGCACGACGGCGACCGCAACGTCGCCAAGCCCGAGATCGGCGGCTTCCTTGCGCGCGGCGCGCGCGCCGCCGAGCGGATTGGCGGCGCCCATATTGCTGACGATGCGGATGCCGTTCTTGATGCAGGCGGGCAGCACCATGCGCAGCCGCGAATGCAGCGACGGTGCGTAACCAAGATCCGGATTCTTACTGCGCGAGAGATTTTCCCGCGACACCGTCCGCTCGGCGAGACATTCGAACACGAGGTAATCGATGTCGCCACGCTCGGCGAGTTCCAGCGCCGGCACCAGGCGGTCATCCGACGTTCCCGCGCCGGCGCCGATGCGCACTGCATTTTCCGGCTTCATCGTGCGTTTCCCCGCGCAAGGTTTTCTTTTCAGCATAGGCGGCGGCGGGAGGCGGCGTCCATTGGGGGTGCGACAGGTCAGCTCTGCGCCCCCAATAGACAGGGTGACGGAAACCGTCCAAATTATTGCCGGACCGCGCGCCCAGATGCGGATGAAATAACAAGAATATCCAGGGTCGGAGGAGCAGACGGATGCCGACGAGCATAGCGCTCGCCTCGAAATCTGCAGCTATGGATGCGGCCGCCGAGACAGCCGAGCCGCTGCTCGACGTGCGTGGCGTCACCATCCAGTACAAGACGCAGAACCATCTGATCACCGCCACCTATCGCGTCGGTTTCAAGGTGCTGCAGGGCGATCGATTCGTGCTGCTCGGGCCATCCGGCTGCGGGAAGTCGACGCTGCTCAAGGGCGTCGGCGGCTATCTGACGCCGACCGAGGGTGAGATCAGGCTCAAGGGCGAGGTCGTCACCAAGCCCGGACCTGACCGCATCATGGTGTTCCAGGAATTCGACCAGCTGCTGCCATGGAAGACGGTGCTGGAGAACGTCGTGTTCCCGCTGAAGACGACCGGCACGCTGAGCGGCAAGGCCGCCGATGAGCGGGCGATGCATTACATCCGCAAGGTCAACCTCACGAATTTCGCCAACAGCTACCCGCACATGCTCTCCGGCGGCATGAAGCAGCGCGTGGCCATTGCCCGCGGCATGGCCATGGAGCCGGACATCCTGCTGATGGACGAGCCGTTCGCCGCACTCGACGCACTCACGCGCACGCGCATGCAGGACGAGCTTCTGGCGCTATGGGACGAGACGCAGTTCACGGTGCTGTTCGTCACCCATTCGATTCCCGAGGCGATCAAGATCGGCAGCCGCATCCTGCTGCTGTCGCCGCATCCGGGGCAAGTGAAGGCCGAGATCAACAGCGTGCCGCGCGGAAGTGAGACCTCGGACGAAGCCGCTGCGCTCGGACGCGAGATCCATCAGATGCTGTTCGCCGATCAGATCGAGGAGGTGCCGCATGCTCCAGGCAGTTGAGCGGCCAAACACCTATTCCGAGACGCTCGGGCCCGATCAGTTCGGCATCATCGAGAAGCCGCTGACCATCTTCGAGAAGGTCTACAATCAGGTTTGGCTGCGCAAGATCGCGATCCTCGTGTTCCTGGCGCTAGGCTGGGAAATCTACGGCCGCTGGCTCGACAACCAGCTGCTGGTGCCGACCTTCAGCGACACGATGGCGGCGCTCATCCGCGACGTCGGCAGCGGCATCATCCCGGAACGCGCCTGGAGCTCCATCCAGGTGCTGCTGATCGGTTTTGCCGCCGGCACCACGCTCGCCGGATTGCTCTCGGTGTTCGCCATCAGCACACGCATCGGCACCGATTTCCTCGAGACGATGACGGCGATGTTCTCGCCGCTTCCGGCGATCGCGCTCCTCCCGCTGGCGCTGATCTGGTTCGGCCTCGGCGCGGGGAGCCTGATCTTCGTCCTCATCCATTCGGTGATGTGGGCGGTCGCGCTCAACACGCTGGCCGGCTTTCGCGGCGTGTCGACGACAGTGCGCATGGTCGGGCGCAACTACAATCTCACCGGCTTGCGTTATGTCGCCAAGATCCTCATCCCCGCCGCGTTCCCGAGCATCCTCGCGGGCTTGAAGATCGGCTGGGCCTTTGCCTGGCGCACGCTGATCGCCGCAGAGCTGGTGTTCGGCGTATCGTCGGGGCAGGGCGGTCTCGGCTGGTACATCTTCGAAAGCAAGAACCAGCTCAACATCCCGGAAGTGTTCGCCGGCCTGCTCACGATCATCTTGATCGGCTTGGCGGTCGAGAACGTCATCTTCCGCGTCATCGAGCGCAGAACGGTCCAGCGCTGGGGTATGCAGACATGATCAACAGGCGCGCATTTTCCAAAGCGGCTGCCGGTGCGCTGGCCGCGCCGATGCTGATGCGCTCGGCCTTTGCCGACGAAGTCTCGAGCATCGTCCTCGTCAGCCAGCACGGGCTTCCGTACTTGCCGCTGATGGTGATGGACGAGCTCAAGCTGGTGCAAAAGCACGCGCAGAAGCTCGGCGTGTCGTCACTGAAGCCCGACTACAAGAGCCTCGGCGGCACGCAGTCGCTGATCGACGCCCTGCTCAGCGGACAGATGAATTTCGGCGTTACCGGCGTGCCCGGCTTGGCGACGCTGTGGGACAAAACGGCGGGAACCGGGAACGAGGTGCGTGCGCTCTCGGCGGTGCAGTCGATGCCGTTCAAGCTTGTCACCAACCGCGATGGCATCAAGACGATCCGCGACTTCAACGAGCGCGACAAGATTGCCATGCCGGCGGTGAAGGTCTCGAACCAGGCACTCTGCCTGCAGATGGCGGCGGCGAAGGAGTGGGGCCAGGACCAATACGCGAAGCTCGATCCGATCACCATCACGCGCTCGCATCCCGACGCCGCCGCGGCCGTGATGTCAAAGGTCACCGAGATCAACAGCCACTATTCGGTCGCGCCCTATTTCGATTACGAGCTCGCGACGCCCGGTGTGCACAATGTGCTCAATTCCTACGACACGCTGGGCGGGGCGACCACCAATGGCGTTATGATCATGTCGAAGAAATTCCATGACGCGAATCCGAAGGTGAGCCGCGCAGTCTACGAGGCGCTGGTGGAGGCCGAGGAGTTCATCGGCAAGCACGTGGGCGACGCCGCGGCGATCTACATCAAGACCACGAATGAGAAGCGCGACACGCCGCAGCAGCTGACCAAGATCATCAGCGATCCGGACAATGTCTGGACCACGACACCGCAGCACTCGATGACCTATGTGACCTTCATGCACAAGGTCGGCACGCTGAAGCGGCTGCCCGGGTCGTGGAAAGACCTGTACATGCCGGAAGCGCACGAGCTGAAGGGCGGTTGAGCCGCAGCGGGCCTCCGAAGGCGCTCAATACGCCCGAAGATGCTCAGTTTTAGATGTGAGCATCTTCGGCCAAGGTGAGCACCTTCGGGTACGGTGAGCCCCCTCAGCGCTGAGGAATCGCGGTCCCGCCAGCGCGCGAATGCAATTCGCTTTCCAGGTGCTCCACGTCGTGTTCGAGCTTATCGACGCGCTTTCCGAGAGAAAGAATGTAGTCGCCCATCGGATTGTCGATGCCGTCCAGCCCTTCGGCGAACCGCACAATCCTGGTCCATAGTCGCCCTAATGCGCTCATGTTTGCCTCCGTCGTTCGGTTCATGATTTGGCGCGCAGGCGTCGTGCGAAGCTCTGCGCGAAGCGGAAATTGGTGTCGAGCGGTGACACCTCGGCTTCGCGGACACGCTCGGCCGGAGATTTGACTCGGAACCATGCAGCATAGAGCGCTGGCAAGAAGAGCAGGATCAAAGCCGTGCCGGCTGCTGTACCGCCGATCAAGGTGAACGCCATCGATCCCCAGAAAACGGAGTGCGTCAGCGGGATGAATGCGAGCACCGCCGCAAGAGCCGTCAGAATGACGGGGCGGGTCCGTTGAACTGTGGCTTCGATGACAGCGTGATAATCGTCGAGGCCCGTGCGCTTATTTTCCTTAATTTGTTCAGTCAGGATCAGCGTATTGCGCATCAAGATGCCGGCTAGCCCTATCAGGCCGAGAATGGCGTTGAACCCGAAGGGCTGGTTGAAGGTCAACAACACAGGCACGACGCCGACGAGGCCAAGCGGTGCCGTGAGCATGACCATGGCCATCGTCGAGAACGATCGCACCTGCAGCATGATGACGATCAGCGTGGCGGCGATCATCGCCGGGAAGACCTTGCCCAAAGCGTCGTTGGCTTTGGTCGCTTCCTCGATCGATCCGCCCATCTCGATGCGATAGCCGGCAGGGAGGGAAGCGACCAGCGGCCGAAGGGCGGTCACGATCTGCTTGGAAACTTCAGGCGGCTGGGTCGCTTCGTTGATGTCCGAGCGGATCGTGATGGCAGGCGTGCGATCGCGGCGCTTCAAGATTGGCTCTTCGAGACGAATTTCCGAACGGCCGACTTGATCGAGGGGAATCTGGCGGCCGTCGCGACTCATCAGCGAGAAATCTGCCAGGCGCGCCGGGTCCAGCCGCTCGCCGCCGGCACTGCGTGCCAGGACGGGGACATTGCGAATGTCTTCGCGGACCTGAGTGACGGCGACGCCGGTGAGGAGCAATTGGAGCTGCTGGCCCACTTCGGCCGGGGAAAGGCCGATTAGGTTCAGTCGATCCTGGTCTGGGACGAAGCGGAGCACGGGCGCGCGATTGCCCCAATCGCGGTTCGCTTGCCGCACATCCGGAACGCCACGCATGATATCGAGGGCCTTTTCAGAGATGGCGTGCAGCTTCGCGAGATCGGGTCCCATGACCCGAAACTCAACCGGGAACGGCGTGTAGGGTCCAAACACGAGTTGGGTGACCCGCACATAGGCCTCGGGTGCAAGTCCCTGGGACACCGCCTCTCGCAGCCGATGCTTCAGTGCCTCGCGCGCCTCCGCGTCCGGTGTGAGCACGACGATCTTGGCGAAGGCAGGGTCTGGTAGTTCCGGCGCCATCGCGAAGAAAAAGCGAGGAGCGCCCTGACCGATATAGCTCGTGGCGATCTTGGCCTCGGGTTGCTGGCGCAGCCAGCCTTCGAGCTTCTCGACTGTGGCGGTCGTCGTTTCGATGCTGGTGCCTTCCGGAAGACGAACCTCCACGAGCACTTCGGGGCGATCGGATGTCGGGAAGAACTGCTGTTTGACACCGCCCATGCCGGCGCCGGCGAGCGCGAAAGCAACGACAACGATGCCGCAGGTCAAGAACTTGTGGCGCACGGCCAAGGTGATGAGCCGCCGCAGACGCCGATAGTTCGGTGTGTCGTAGATCGCGTGGTGACCGCCCTCGATCGGGTTGATTGCAGGCAGCAACTTGACGCCGAGATAGGGCGTGAAGACCACTGCGACGATCCAGGAGACCATGAGGGCGAACCCTACGATCCAGAAGATGTTGCCGGCGTATTCGCCGGCCGTCGAACGCGCGAACCCCACCGGCAGGAAGCCGGCAATCGTCACGAGCGTTCCGGAGAGCATTGGAGCCGCAGTGTGACTCCACGCATGGGCCGCGGCCTTGATGCGGTCCATGCCCTCCTCCATTTTCACCACCATCACCTCGATGGCGATGATGGCGTCGTCCACGAGAAGACCGAGCGCCAGGATCAGGGCGCCGAGCGTGATGCGATCGAAGAACCTGCCGGTCTCCAGCATGATAAGGAACACGACGGCGAGCGTCAGAGGGACGGCCGCCGCCACCACGATGCCGACACGCCAGCCGAGGCTGAGCAGGCTCACCAGCAGCACCACGCCCAGCGCCATCGCGAACTTCATCATGAATTCGTCGACCGCCGTGGTGATGTTGACGGCCTGATCGGTCACTTTGTCGAGCGTCATCCCAAGGGGCAGCGTTTGTTCAATGGCAGCGGCGCGGTCCTTCAACGCCTTCCCGAGCGCGAGACCATTCCAACCCTCCTGCATAACTGCCGCCAACACGATGGTGGGCTCACCTTGGTGTCGGATCAGAAAGGTGGGAGGGTCCTCGTAGCCGCGACGGACATTGGCGATGTCGGAGAGCTTCAGAGTTCTCCCCGCGGCGACGATCGGCGTGTCGGCGATCGCCTGGACGCTGTCATAAGCGCCGTCAACCCGGATGAAAACCTGCGGGCCCCGCGTGTCGATCGAGCCAGCTGGCGTGACGGTGTTCTGCCGCTGCAAGGCGGCAACGATATCTCGTGCCGACACGCCGAGGGTCGCCAGTTTGGCATAGGAAAAATCGATGAAGATCTGCTCGGTGCGTTCGCCAAGAATGTTGATCTTCTTGACGCCCGGCACGTGCAGAAGGTCCTGGCGGATCACCTCGGCCTGCCTGGCCAGCTCACGCATCGGCATGCCCTTGGCCTTGAGCGCATAGAGGGCGAAGCTCACATCCGAATATTCGTCGTTGACGAAAGGCCCGATCGCACCGGGCGGCAGGTTGCGGCTTTCATCTCCGAGCTTTTTACGGGCCTGATAAAACTCTTCCTGCACGAGAGATGGCGGCGTGCTGTGCTTTAGATTGAGTGTCATGTACGCATAGCCGGGGCGTGTGGTTGTCTCTACCCGGTCGTACCAAGTCAGCTCCTGAAGCCTCTTCTCCAAGGGTTCGGCGACGAGATCCTGCATCTCGCGCGCCGTCGCGCCGGGCCATGCCGTTGTGACGGTGAGGGTCTTGATCGTGAAATTGGGATCCTCTGCGCGCCCAAGCATGACGAATGCGTAGGCGCCAGCAGCTGCCAGCAGGAGGATGAAGAACAGGGTGATGGCGCGCTCGCGAACGGCGATCGCGGAAAGATTGAAGCTCATTGGTCGCCCCTGCTTTCAGAGGCAGCCATGACGTGAGCGCTCTCTCGCAGCAGATGAGCGCCGAGGGAAACAACGGGACCATCAGAGCTCAGTCCGGAGATTACGGCGCTTTCGCTCGTCAAGCGGACGAGCTTGACGGGCCGAAAGTGCACGGTCGAGGTCGCGCTGTCGAAGACCCAGACGCCCGTCTTTACGCCGTCATCAAGCACCGCTCCCAGAGGCACCTGGATTTCCGGCGGGCCGACATGGCTTGCAAGCCAGATCGTTATCGTTGCGCCGAGCGGCGTTGCTGCGGCCTCGCCGTCGAGCACATATCGGGCTTCATAGGTGCGCGTCTGGGCATCGGCGGAATCCGATAGCTGCCGCAGGTGTGCGCTGTAGCGCCGCCCGTCGCCGCCGTAGACGCTGGCCTCGGCGACCGATCCGATCTCCGGCCGCATCGTTTCAGGAAGAGCGACCACGGCTTCGCGGGGGCCGGCTTGGGCAAGCCGAACCACGATCTGTCCGGCGGAGACGACCTGCCCGGGTTCGCCGAGCGTTTCGACGACGGTCCCGTCGGCATCCGCCATCAATACGGAATAGATCGTCTCGTTCTCGGCGACCCCTGCTTGAGCTTCGGCGGCGGCGAGTTGCGCCGCGGCGGTGTCCGAGGCCGCCTTCGCCTGCTCATAGCGCTGTTGCGAGACCCATCCACTCTTGAGCAAGCTGGCGTTTCTGCGTTCATCCGCATCCAATTGAACGAATGATGCGCGGGCCGAGGCGACGGCGTTGCGCTTCGCGGCGAGCGCAAGGCGAAGGTCGGTTTCGTCTATCCGCATCAGCGGCTGACCGGCTTTGACCTGCTCCCCGACATTCACAAGCCGTTCCACAATTTTGCCGGCGACGCGAAAGCCGAGATTGCTTTGCACCCGCGCCCCTATGAGGCCCGTGAATCCGCGTTCGGATCCGGTCGTTCGGATTGGCGTCGCCAGTCGGACGATTGGAGCCTGCTGCCTTGGATCGCTCGCGACAGAGGCTTCCCGCGTACGCAGGGAAGCCGTGGCGAATGCGGCCGCTGCCGAGGCCGCGATCAGCAGCAGGCCTCCCAGCACGAGAGCGGGTTTCTTTTTCATGGCTCAGGCCTCTTGAAATAGATTGCGTTCGAACTCTATATATGATATAGATTACGAATGCAATCTAAAAAAGGAGTTCGCCATGCGCGTCAGTCGGGTTCAGGCCGAGGAAAACCGGCAAAACGTGATCAACGTGGCAAGTCGCCTGTTTCGGGAGCGCGGCTTTGATGGCATCGGTCTCAAGGATCTGATGAAGGCTGCCGGACTGACCCAGGGCGCGTTCTACAAGCAGTTCGCGTCAAAAGAGGACTTGGCCGCGCAGGCCTCCGCGCGCGCGTTAGAGAGCACCTCCCGACGATGGTCGGCCGCGGCCAAAGCCAACCCGAATGACCCGCTTGGCGCCGTCATCGCGTTCTATCTCAGCGTGGGACATAGCGAAGAAAGAGGCGACGGCTGTCCGGTCGTGGCGCTCGGTGCGGATGCTGCCCGGCAGGGCGCGGACGTAAAGGCGTCGTTCGAAGCTGGGATCAGGCAATACCTTGAGATGCTTGGCCCTTGGACCGGTTCTGCCAAACGCAAGAAATCCCCCGCCAAGGCCATGGCCGTCCTCTCGACAATGGTCGGCGCGGTGCTCCTCTCTCGCGCTGTCAATGACCAGCAACTATCAAAGCAGTTTCTTCACGCAGGCGCAGAGGGGGTGCGAGCGGCGGTGTCCCACGGCTCACCCGACAAATAATCCACCACAAAGAAAAAAGTGACTTCCATGAGCAAGATCAATCTCGGCGTCGCCCTGGTGACGGGGGCATCCTCCGGCATCGGCGACGCCACGGCCAAAGCGCTGCAGACCGCGGGCTTTCGCGTGTTCGGGACCAGCCGTCGCCCGACCGCCGAAATATCCGACGGCGTCAGCATGCGGTCCTGCGATGTGACCGATGACGCATCCGTGGCGAAACTGGTCGATGGCTTGCTGGCCGAGACTGGGCGCATCGATCTGCTCGTGAACAATGCTGGCGTCGGCCTGCTCGGCGGCGCCGAGGAGTCCTCGACTGCCCAGGCTCAGGCGCTGTTCGACATCAATGTGTTCGGTGTTCTTCGCATGACCAACGCGGTGTTGCCGATCATGCGACGCCAACATAAAGGCAGGATCATCAACATCAGCTCGATCCTGGGCCTGATCCCATCACCCTATAATGCCCTCTATGCATCGACCAAACACGCGATCGAAGGATATTCCGAATCGCTCGATCACGAACTGCGCGTATTCGGGATTCGGGTTGCACTGGTTGAGCCAGGCTTTACCCGCACCTCCTTCGAAAAAAGTATGACGAGGCCCGATCGATCGTCCGCTATCTACGACTCGGTGCGCGCTGGAATGGAAGCGCAGATGCGCAAGAGTGTTGAAGGAGGCGACGACCCCAAGGTCGTCGCACAGGCGGTCGTGAAGGCGGCAACAGCCGCGATGCCGAGAAGACGCTACACTGCTGGAAAACTGGCGCGCCAAGTGCGCTTTCTGCGCCGTTTCGTTCCGGAATCTGCTTTCGACAAAAGCTTACGAAAGCAGAACAATCTGCCGATCTGACATCGACATCAATGTTGATCGTGTATCGTTCGAGCCGAACTGTGCGCGGCCGAAAATGCAGTTGCGTTTCTACAATTCTCGGAGCGCATTGAACTGCGCCACATAGCCCGACGCGTCGATGCGCACGCCGATCACGGTCGTGCGCTTCGACTTCAATGCCGTCTGTAGCGCATTGGTCAATTGCTGCTCGGTTTCCACCGTGCAGCCATCGGCGCCGAAGGATTGCGCGAGCTTTTCCCAGTCGACACCGCCGATCTGCACGCCATGCAGCGGGATGCCCTTGATCTCCTGCTTGACGCGGATGAGGCCGATCTCGCGATCGTCGAGCACCAGCACGATGATCGGCAGATCCTCGCGCTGCGCGGTCTGCAGCTCGGCGACGGTCATCAGGAAGCCGCCATCGCCGGTGAAGGCGACGATCGGGCGGTCGGGATAGGCCATGCGCGCGGCAAGCGCGCCGGGCACCGCATAGCCCATCGAGGCGAGGCCGTTGGAGGTGAGGAATTCGCGCGGCCCGTACGACTCCCATTTCTGCACCACGAGCAGCCGGCTGGCGCCCGCGTCGCAGGTCGCGATCGTGTCGCGCGGCAGCACGGCGCGGGCGACTTCCATCGCGCGCTGCGGCGACAGGCCGGTTGCCGGCGTGTTGAGCGCGTCGCGCACCTCCGCACGGAAGCTCTTCGCCGCGGCTTCGCCCCAGTTGCCGCCTTCCGGCGCCCATTGCGCGAGCCCGGCGAGCAGCGGCTTGAGATCGCCGATGATCTCCGGGTCGGCCGGCACCAGCGCGTCGAGCGCGGGCACCGAGGCAAGCGAAAGCACCGGCAACTTGTAGGGCCACGGCTTCGGCTGCAGCTCGACGGCGTCGAGGCCGACGGTGACGATGAGGTCGGCCTGCATCACCAGCTTGCGCTCGATCAGGCCGCCGATGATGCAGCCAGCGCGCAGCGGGTGATCCTCGGGGATCATGCCTTTGCATTTGGTCGTGGTGAGCACCGGGGCGCCGAGGCGTTCGGCGAAGCGCACGAACTCGGCCGAGGCATTGCACCAGTAGACGCCGAGCCCGGCAATGAGGATCGGACGCTTCGCGCGGCGCAGCATATCGAGCGCCGGCTTGAGGTCGTCGCGGTCGGGGCCGGGCGTGATCCAGTTCGGCATCAGCGGCGGCTCGGCGACGTAGTCGCCGGCTTCGCGCGTGGTCTCGCTCTGCGGAAACTCGAAATGCACGGGACCGGGCGGCGTGCCGGTCGCGGTGCGCAGCGCGCGGCGTACCTGTTGGCGCACGACCTTGGCATCGATCGTCGTGCTCCATTTCACGATCGGCTCGTACACGGCGAGCTGGTTGATGCGCTGGCGCAGGCCGCTCTCGTAAGTCGGGCGCGAATAGCTGTCGGTGATGGCAATGAGCGGCGAGCGATCGAGGAAGGCATGCGCCACGCCGTTGACCATGTTGGTGGCGCCGGGACCGCGCGTCGACAGGCAGATGCCCGGGCTGCCGGTGAGATCGCCCCAGGTCGCGGCCAGCATCGCACCGGCGACTTCCTGCTTCATCAGCAGGAACCGCATTTGCCGCTGCCGCGCTGCTTCCATCAGCTCGACCGACTCACCGCCAGGATGCCCGACGATGAACGGCGTGCCGGCGTCCTTGAACGCGGCGGCCAGCACTTCGACGGTCGTGGCCATCAATGTCTCCCTATCAGCACGACACTTGTGCCACGGCTGCGTGAAAGATGACAGGAGCGTCGGGGCGCATCAACCGGGTTGCGGCGCAGTGGCGTTGACGGACCGCCTCCGAAACATGCACCTTAGTCCGCAAGAAGAATAAAGTGCGAAGGGGAGGAGACGATGTCGAACCTGCTGAGGCGTGTCGCAGGAATGGCGTTCGCGCTGCTGGCGCTGTCGAGCGCAGCGTTTGCCGACGACTATCCGAGCCGGTCGATCCGGCTGATCATTCCGTTCCCGCCAGGCGGCAGCAATGACGTCATTGGTCGCCTCGTCGCCAAAGAATTGAGTATCACGCTCGGGCAACAGGTCTTCGTCGACAACCGTGCCGGGGCAGGTGGTGTGATCGGCAGTGAGGTGGCGGCGCAGGCGCCGCCCGATGGCTATACGCTGCTGCTCATTTCCATCGCGCACGCGATTAGTCCGGCGCTGCACAGCAAGCTTCCTTTCGATCCGGTCAAATCTTTCACCCCGATTTCGATCCTGGCGACCGGGCCCAACGTGCTGGTGGTCAATCCGGAGCTGCCGGTCAAATCCGTGAAGGAGCTGATCGCGCTCGCCAAGCAGCAGCCGGGAGTGCTCAATTATGCTTCGGCCGGCATCGGCAGCTTTCAGCATCTCGGCGGCGAGCTGTTCAAGCTGCTTGCCGGCGTCAATATCGTGCATGTGCCTTACAAGGGCGGCGGCCCCGCGATGCAAGACGTCGTCGCCGGCCATACCAAGATCATGTTCTCATCGCTGATCCAGACCACGCCGCTCATCAAGGCAGGCGCGCTGCGCCCGTTGGGCATCGGCGGCAAGACGCGCAGCCCGGTGCTCCCCGATGTGCCGACCATCGCCGAGGCTGGCGTCCCCGACTACGCCGCTGACAACTGGTGGGGCATTGTCGCGCCCGCCGGCATGCCGCAGCCGCTCGTGAACAAAATCTACAAGGCGATCCAGGCCTCGCTGCAGGCGCCGGACCTGCAGACCCAGTTCGCGCATGAAGGGGCCGCCTCGGTGAAGATGACCTCGGCCGAGTTCGGCGACTACATCAAGACTGAGATCGACAAGTGGGGCCGCGTCATCAAGGAGTCCGGCATCCAGCCGCAATAGAGTCTGGCAGCGCCGGCTCAGCCCGATGACGGCATGTCGGCGTGGCGATGGATCAGTTTCCATTCCCCATCGATCCGGTGGAAGATCTCGGTCACGCGGATGCGCATGTCGATCGGACGCGGCATGTCGCCGATCTGCACGGTCGCGACCTGAAAGCCCGTCCAGAAGGCAAGGGTGTCATCGGCCGCCTGCTGCAGCACCTCGAAATGGCTGACGCCGTTTTTGTGAAAGGCCTGGGCGTCCTTGAGGTAACGCGCCGCGACGTCTTCGGCGCCGGTCACGGTGTCGCCGCGTGGGCTATGGAACGTGGAACTTCCCTGATGCGGGACCATGGCGTCGACCGGCTTTCCGTCGCCGCGAACATAGGCATCGGCGGCCTGTTCGCGGGTTTTCATGAACTGCGTGAAGCTCGTGCCCTGCATGTCGCACACTCCGCTGCGTGACGATTTGACCCTCGCTTCGGAGGCAACGCGACACATCTGTGCTCGGTTCTTAACGATCGCCGCAGGCCTCGCCTTACTCTCGGCGCCATCTTCTGCAATGCTGCACGATATGGTCGGCGAAAAGTTCCATCATTGGAACTCGTCGAAGGGGGAAGCATGATCGCCAGCGAATATCTGGTGACGAGTGCGTCGGCGCTCGATGCGCTTTACGACGCGCCGCCTTGGGCCGCGATCGCCAAAGAGACCGAAACGCTGATTCCGCCCTATCAGGCCTTCGTGGAAGCGTCGCCCTATGTGACGCTGGCAACGACGGGGCCCAATGGCGTTGAGTGCTCGCCGCGCGGCGATGCGCCGGGTTTCGTACGCGTGTGCGATGAGAAGACGCTGATCATCCCGAGCCGCGACGGCAACAACCGCAATGAGTCGCTGCACAATATTGTCCGCGATCCGCGCGTGGCCCTGCACTTCCTTATTCCCGGCTGCGGAGAGACACTGCGCGTCAAAGGTCGCGCGGTGATCTCAACGGATCCGACGCTCACCGGAAGCTTTGCCGCCGACGGCAAGAGCCCGCGCACGGTGATCGTCGTCAGCATCGAGAGCGTGTATTTCCACTGCGCCAAAGCCATTCGCCGCTCGAAGCTGTGGGACGTGACCCAGCATATCGCGCGCGAACGCTTGCCGAGCGTGAACGCGATCCTTGCCTCGGTGCAATGGCGTCGCTGCCGCGACGCGCTGCAGGGCGGCTTTCGTCGCCGCAGCGCTAAGACGCAGCCGCCTGTCGTGGCCGAGCCGCCGGTGGCGGCACAGGAGCCGCAGTCCCTCTAGCTTGTCGCGTCTCGACGCGCATCGGCAATCCGCCGCCCGGACGCAGCGTGATCCGGTGCACCGGCCACACGTCGTGGTTTGCCGGCACCGCAAAATCGAAATTACGAATGAACGCCGCGACTGCCAGCGTCGCCTCCTGAAGCGCGAAGATCGAGCCGATGCAGCCGCGCGCGCCGCCGCCGAACGGCAGGTAGGCGAAGCGGTCGATCTGCTCGCGCGCGCCCGGCAGGAATTTTCCCGGGTCGAACACGTCGGGATGCTCGCCCCACAGGCGGTGATGCCGATGCAGCACATAAGGCGTGATCACGATCATCGCGCCGGCGTCGATGGGCGCGCCGGCGAGCGTGTCGGGGCCGATCGCCATGCGGCTGATGGCGGCGAGCGGCGGATAAAGCCGCAGCGTCTCGTCGATCACCGCACGGGTTTCGACCAGCCGGTCGACTAGCGTATCAAGCGGGCCGTCGAGCTCGCGCTCGGCTTCCGCACGCACCCGCTCTCGCCAGGACGGCGAACGCGACAGCAGGTAGAGCGCCCAGGAGATCGCGTCGGCCGTGGATTCCTGTCCGGCCGACAACAGCGTGATCGCGTTGGCGCGGATCTCCTGCTGCGTCAAACCTTCTCCGGTCTGCGGATCGCGGGCGCGGATGAGCAAGGACAGGATGTCTTGCGGCGTCTCGCCGTTGGCGGCATCGAGCTCGTGCTGTCGCGTCACCACCATGTCGTCGACCGCGCGATGAAATAGACGAATCGCAGGCCGTGCCGACAACCGGCTGACGCGCGGGATGAAGTCCGGCAGGTCGAGGAGATCGAACGGATCGATACGGCCGAGGGCATCGAAATAGACCCGCATCGCCTCGCGCAATTCCGGCATCGGCGCAGAAAATCCGCTGGAGAAGATCGTGCGCTCGAGCACGGTCAAGGCGAGGTCCGCGGTGTCCTGCGCCACGTCGATAACTTCGCCGGACCGCTCGCGCCATCGCGCGACGATGTCGTTGACGGTCGTCATCATCGCCGGGACGAGCGTGCGCACGCTACGCGTGGTGAACACCGGCGCGAGAATGCGCCGCTGCGCATACCACTGATCGCCTTCGGCCAGAATCAAGCCGCCGCTGAGCACCGCCAGCATGCGTTTCTGGAAACGGTCCTTGCGGTAATTCGCGACGTTATCGACAAGGATGCGACGAAGCGCTGAAGGGTCGCTGACGACCACGATGTTGGCGAAAGGCAGGCGCGTCTTGACCACCGGCTCTTCGAAATGCCGCTGCGTCCAAGCCTCAATCGGGTTGTGCCAAAGCGCTTTCGCGATATCGAAGGGGCGTGCGTGCTCGGTTCGCGGGAGTGGTGCCGGAGGGCGAAAAAATTCAGTTTCTGCAATGGCTAGAGCGGAAATGGGAGCCTCCCGTCGGGGAAATCAATACGCATCAAGAACGGATGGCAGACCGCATCGTTCCTCATATACGGCGCGGCAAAGGCGGCGGAACCTATCAGGCTACTGCTCTTGGTGGAAGTGATGCCGGTACTGTGCGCGTGCACCGTAGCCAGGAGCGTGCCGCCGTGGCCGCGAATGGATGATGGCTGTCCGGCACGTCTCGCTTAGCCGGCTCTTGTTGGCGACGAGACAGAGATAGACTGCGTGACGGTTGGGGATTTCCCGCCAGCAGACTCTGAAGGCGTCCGCCATGCAGGCGTTGTGCGCTTCCGGATCCTCGGCAAAGGCCCCAGCGGGCCACAACACGATGCACGCGATCGCTATGAAGAAAATGTGTTTCATCGAACGTCTATCCGTCCCCCGTCTTAACTCGAAGGCGGCGCGGCGCGTTCCGCTGAACGTTCGTTCACGCGCGCGTGCACCGGATCGCACCCGCATGCCTTGCGCCTTCCGGAGCGCGGCGGATCAATGGCTCGAATTGTCCTATTTTTGTTGCAATTCCGGTCGCAATTCCGCATGCAGAAAAAAGTTCCATTGGCCACGAACCAAATCTATTTTCGGACATTGCAGAGAGTGCCGATCATCCCCACGCAGCTCATGACCTATGCCGCCGCCGTCATTTCCGTCGTGCTCTGGGCCGTCCTGTTGACCGGGCGCGGCTCGTTCTGGCGCTGCCGGATCACGGATGGTGCGCAGCCGACACGGCCGGCGAAGTGGCCGTCTGTCGCCGTCGTGGTCCCGGCCCGTAATGAAGCCGAGGTCATTAGAGAAAGCCTGCGCTCACTGCTCGCGCAGGACTATCGTGGCCGGCTTTCGCTGATCGTCGTTGACGACAACAGCAGCGACGGCACGGCTGCGCTCGCGCGTGAGGCCGCGCGCGGTCAGGTGCGGGAGCGCGATCTGAGCATCATCTCCGGCGCGCCGCTGCCGTCTGGCTGGACCGGCAAGCTCTGGGCGGTGAGGCAGGGTGTCGCCACCGCGGAGGCGAATGTCACGCCAGATTACCTGCTGCTCACCGACGCAGACATCACGCACGCACCGGATACGGTGAGCTGGCTAATCGCGCAGGCGATCAGCGGCGATTTCGTGCTGACCTCTCTGATGGCAAAGTTACGCTGTGTCAGTCTCGCCGAGCGCAGTCTCGTTCCCGCCTTCATCTATTTTTTTCAGATGGTGTTTCCATTCGCCTGGGTGGCGCGGCCGAACCACGCGACGGCGGCGGCGGCGGGCGGTTGCGTGCTCGTGCGCAGCGACGCGCTGCGGCTCTCCGGCGGCATGGACGGCATCCGTGATGCCCTGATCGACGATTGCGCGCTGGCACAGCAGCTCAAATCCGTGGGGCCGATCTGGCTCGGCCTGACCGAGCGGGTGCGCAGCCTGCGTCCTTATCCGCGCTTTGCCGACATCAAGGCGATGGTGTCGCGCTCCGCTTATGCGCAACTGGGCTATTCGCCGTGGCTGCTGGCGGGGACCTGCCTCGGCATGCTGCTGACCTTCCTGGTGCCACCGCTGCTTGCCGTTTTTGCGTCGGGTGTGCCGCGGCTTGCCGGGGTCGTCGTGTGGATCGCCATGGCGATCTCGTTCCAGCCGACGCTGCAGCTCTATCGCGTGTCGCCGCTTTGGGGCATCGCGCTCCCTGGCATCGCACTCTTATATACGTATTATACGCTGCACTCCGCCTATCAATATCTGCGCAAGCGCGGCGGAGCTTGGAAGGGACGCGTCTATGCCGGCGCGGCGGGTCTGTAATGAGCGTGAAGAGCGCGGAGCTGCGGTCCGGCAAGGGATCGGGTGACGAGAATTTCCCCGTCGCCTCGCTGCTCGTGCGCGCCCGTCATCGCCCGGCGATCCTTACGTTCTACGAGTTCGTGCGCGTCGCCGACGACATTGCCGATCACGCCGGCCTCGCGCCGCAGGAAAAGCTCGCGCGCCTCGATGCGCTGGAAGCGACCTTGCTGGGCCGCTCGGATGCCGAGCCGCAGGGTGTCGCGCTGCGCGAGGTGCTGCGCCGGCGCGGGCTGACGTCGCGGCATGCGCAGGATCTACTGGCGGCGTTCCGCATGGACGTGACCAAGCTGCGCTATGCCGACTGGAACGATCTCATGGGCTACTGCGCGCTCTCGGCCATGCCGGTCGGGCGTTTCGTGTTGGACGTGCACGGTGAATCGCACACGACTTGGCTGGCATCCGACGCGCTCTGCGCGGCGTTGCAGATCATCAATCACCTGCAGGATTGCGCCGCCGACTATCGCAATCTCGATCGCGTCTATGTGCCGCTCGATGTGCTGTCGGCCGTCGGACTTGGCGTCGAAGCGCTCAAGGCGCCGCGCGCCGGCGAAGCCCTGTTGCGTTGCCTGCGCGGACTCGTCGATCGGGTCACTCTCTTGATGACCGAGAGCCGACCGCTGCCGATGCAGACCCAGGATACGCGGCTGGCCATGGAGATTTCCGCGATCCAAGCGCTGGCTGATCGCCTGATCGGTTTCCTGAAGTTGCGTGATCCGCTGAGCGAAACGGTGCATCTGCGCAAATCGGAGATGCTGTTCACCAGCGGCGCCGGAGCGCTGCGGATCCTGTCGCGCCGCATCTGGCGCATTGCCGCCCCGTCGTTCTCGGCGGCGAGGCCGTGAGCACCGCGATGCTGGGTCTTGCGCAAAAAGAGGGGAGTGTGGCCAAGCGAGCGAGCGGCAGCTCGTTCTATTTCGCCATGCGCATCCTGCCGCAGGCGCAGCGCCAGGCGATGTTCGAGATCTATAGCTTCTGCCGTGCCGTCGACGACATCGCCGATTGCGATGCGCCGCATGCCTGGCGGCTCGAGCACCTCGCGCGCTGGCGCAACAATATCGACACGCTCTATGCCGGGCACGCTCCGCAGGACTGGGACGGGCTCAAGCGCGCGGTGGCGCAGTTTTCGCTGCGCAAGGACGATTTCCTCGCCGTCATCGACGGCATGGAAATGGATGGCGCGCAGGACATCCGTGCCCCGGATTGGCCGACGCTCGACCTTTATTGCGATCGCGTCGCCAGCGCGGTCGGCCGCCTCTCGGTGCGCGTATTCGGACTCGGCGAAAACGACGGGCTGGCGCTGGCGCATCACCTGGGCCGCGCGCTACAAATGACCAACATCCTGCGCGACATCGACGAGGACGCCGGCGTCGGACGGCTGTATCTGCCGCGTGAAGCGCTCGCAGCCGCGGGGATAATGTCGACGGATCCGGCAACCGTGATCGCGGACCCGGCGATCGGTATCGCCTGCATGATGGTGGCCGAGCGCGCGCGCGAGCATTTCGCCAAGGCCAGTGAGGTGATGGCGGCGTGTCCGCGCCGGCAGGTGCGGGCGCCGAAGATCATGCAATTGGCCTATCGGCAGATGCTCGAGGACATGATGGCGCGCGGCTTTTCCGCGCCGCGCACGCGCGTTCACGTCAGCAAGTCGCATCTTCTCGGCATCGCATTGCGGCATGCGTTCCTCTGACGCCGGCACTATTCACATCATCGGCGCGGGGCTCGCTGGCCTCGCCGCCGCCGTGCGGCTGGCGCCGACGCGGCGGCCGGTGATCGTGCATGAAGCCACCGCGCAGCCTGGCGGCCGCTGCCGTTCGTATTACGACCACGTCACGGGCATGGTGATCGACAACGGTACGCATCTGCTTCTTTCTGGCAATCAGTCGGCGCGCTCCTATCTGCAGGCGATCGGCGCCGAAGCTTTGTTACAGGGACCGGCGAATGCCGAATTCCAGTTCGCCGACCGCGTCAGCGGCAAGGAATGGACGCTGCGGCTCAATGACGGGCGCTTCCCCTGGTGGATTTTCGACAAGAGCGCGCGCGTGCCGGACACGCGGCTGCGCGACTATCTGCCGCTGATGCGGCTCCTTTGGCCCGGCGGCGACAAGCCGCTGCAAGAGATCATGGATTGCGATGGGCCGCTCTACGAGCGCCTGGTGGAGCCGCTGCTGCTCGCCGCAATGAACCTGCGGCCGCCGCGGGGGTCGGCAAGCCTCGCCGCCACGGTGCTGCGCGAGACCCTGGCTCTCGGCGGCAAGGCCTGCCGTCCCTTGATCGCGCCCGAGGGGATTGGCCGCGCGTTCATCGATCCGGCGATCGCCTATCTGCGTGAGCAGGGCGTCGTCGTCGCCTTCGAGCACACGCTGCATCGCCTGCATTTCGTAAGCGGGTGCGTCGCGCGCCTCGACTTCGGCAGCAACGACGAGGTAACGCTCGGCGAACGCGACGTCGTCGTGCTTGCCGTGCCCGCCTATGCAGCAGCGTCGCTGGTGCCCGGCCTGGAAACTCCGTCGGCCTTCCGCAGCATCGTCAATGTGCACTACCGCATCGATGTCCCAGGCGCGCTGCCCAGCATGATCGGCGTGATCAACGGCACCGCCGAGTGGATCTTCGCCTTCCCGGGACGCGTTGCGGTGACGGTCAGTGACGCCGGCCATCTTCTCGATCTGTCGCGTGAGACGCTGGCGCAAGGCATCTGGGACGACGTCGCAGCGGTGCTCAAGCTCGACGCCGCGTTGCCCCCTTGGCAGATCGTGCGTGAGCGCCGCGCCACCTTTGCCGCGACGCCGGAAGAAAACGCCAAGCGCCCGGGGTTGCGCACGGTCTACGGCAATCTGCTGCTGGCCGGCGACTGGACGGCGACCGGTCTGCCGGCGACCATCGAGGGCGCTGTGCGCTCCGGCGACCGCGCCGCCAATGCGATTATCGACGACGCCGAACTGGTGGCGGCCGCATGAGCCCGGAAGCTGCAGCCCGCACGGCTCCCGCGGCCGACTCCGCTGCCGCGATCGACCGTGCCATCGACGCGGCGCGCGGCGCGCTCGCCGCCGCGCAGGCGCCGGACGGGCATTGGCTGTTCGAGCTCGAGGCCGACGCCACCATCCCCGCCGAATATGTGTTGATGCGCCACTATCGCGGCGAGCCAATCGACACCGCGCTGGAAGGCAAGATCGGCGTCTATCTGCGCCGCATCCAGGGCGCGCATGGCGGCTGGCCGCTCTATCACGGCGGCGCCTTCGACGTCAGCGCCAGCGTGAAAGCCTATTTCGCGCTGAAGATGATCGGCGACGATATCGAAACGCCGCATATGCGCTGCGCGCGCGAGGCGATCCTCGCCCATGGCGGAGGGAGCACCAGCAACGTGTTCACGCGCTTCCTGCTGGCGCTTTACGGCATCCTCAGCTGGCACAGCGTGCCGCTGATGCCGGTCGAGATCGTGCTGTTGCCGCCCTGGTTTCCGTTCCATCTGTCGAAGGTGTCTTACTGGGCGCGCACGGTGCTGGTGCCGCTGCTGGTGCTGCAAGCGCTGCAGCCGCGCGCCAAAAATCCGCGCGGTGTGCGCATCGACGAGCTGTTCGTCGAGGACCCGGCGAGCGTTAAGTTGGCGCCGAAAGCGCCACATCAGAAATGGCGCTGGTTTCTGTTCTTCCGCGCCGTCGACATTGTCCTGCGCGGACTGATGAAAGTGCTGCCCGGCAGCCTGCGGCGGCGCGCCATCGATCAGGCTGTCGCTTTCGTCAGCGAGCGGTTGAATGGCCAGGACGGGCTCGGCGCAATTTTCCCGGCGATGGTCAATTCGGTGATGATGTTCGATCTGCTCGGCATGCCGGAGAAGGCCGCGATCGCGCGCGACTCCGTCGAGCGGCTGCTCGTCATCAAGACAGATGAAGCCTATTGCCAGCCCTGCCTATCGCCGATCTGGGATTCGGCGCTGGCGAGCCAGGCGCTGCTGGAGATCGGCGACCGTGATGCGCTGACGCAGGCGAAAAAGAGCATGCAGTGGCTCGTGCCTTTGCAGGTGCTCGACATTCCTGGCGATTGGATTGCACGGCGGCCCGGCCTGCGCCCCGGCGGCTGGGCATTCCAATACGCCAATCCGCATTACCCCGATCTCGACGACACGGCGGTCATCATCATGGCCATGGACCGGCTGCGCCGCGTCGAGGGCACGCGCGATTTCGATGCCGCGATCGGTCGCGCGGTCGAATGGGTGAGGGGCATGCAGAGCGGCAACGGCGGCTGGGCGGCTTTCGACGTCGACAACATCTACGACTACCTCAACAACATCCCGTTCGCCGACCACGGCGCGCTGATCGATCCGCCGACCGAAGACGTTGGCGCGCGCTGCGTTTCCGCGCTGGCGCAGATCGGCGCGCGGCCTGACGATCCCGCGATCCGGCGCGGCGTGCGCTTCCTGCTCGAACGGCAGCTGCCGGAAGGAAGCTGGTATGGCCGCTGGGGCGTCAACTACATTTACGGCACCTGGTCGGTGCTCTGCGCGCTGCGCGCCGCCGGCGTGCCGCGCGAGACCTCTGCGATCCGCAAAGCCGCAGACTGGCTGATCGCCATCCAGAATCCGGACGGAGGCTGGGGTGAAAGCGGCTTCAGCTATCGGCTTGATTATCACGGCTACGAGGCGGCGCCCTCGACGGCATCGCAAACCGCCTGGGCGCTCCTTGCGCTGATGGCGGCGGGCGAGGTCGAGCATCCGGCGCTCGCGCGCGGCATCGCTTTTCTGACGGCGAGCCAGGATGCCGACGGTTTCTGGAGCGAAGAGTTCTACACCGGCACCGGTTTCCCGCGCGTGTTCTATCTGCGCTACCACGGCTACCGGAAATATTTCCCGCTCTGGGCGCTGGCGCGTTACCGCAATCTCACCCGCGGCAACGGTCTCGCGCAGCCGTTCGGGATGTAATGTACTGCGGCAAGCCACACACTCGGCGTCGTCCCCCGGCTTGACCCAGTATTCCGCGACTCCCGTCTTAAAATACTACACCTCCACGGAGTACTGGATGCCCGCTTTCGCGGGCATGACCGCAGAGGGTGACGCTATCGCGTCGGGTAGTCTCTAGCGCCCCATCGAATCGAAGCGCGCCTTCTGCTCATCGCTGAGCGAGCCGTAGAGCTCGTTAAGCGCGATCTCCAGCGTCGAAGCGGCGTTGTTCATGGCGGTGAGCTGGTTGTCGGCGGCGTCGAGCCGCGCCAGCGGGTCCGCCCCGATCGGCTGGGCGCAGGACGCGATCAAGAGCTTCGCCATGTCGCCGGCGGTCTTGCCGAAGGCCTCGAAGCGCGCGCGCTGCTCCGGGCCCGGACGCACGGCTTCCTGAATCTGCTGCATCAGCCGCTCCGGATCGCCAGCGGCCTGTTGCGCGCAGACCTGGTACTGCTGGCCCATCGGCGCTGCACCGGCGGCGCGGCGCTCGGCGCGCGGCGGGGCAGGCTTGCGGTTGAAGCTCGCCTTCTGCGCGTTGCTGAGTGTCGCGTAGAACTCCTGCAGCGGCCCGCGAATGAGCGCAGTGGCGCTCTGGATTGCCCAGAGCCGCTGCTTCATCGCGTCGAGGCGCTTGATCGGTGATACATCCGGATCGTTGCACGTGGCTTCGAGTTGCTTGCCCGCCTGCGTCACGGCGCTCTGGAAGTCGTCGAGCGCGGATTGCTGCGTGGCGTTGAGGTTTTCGGTTTCCTTGATCGGTCCGGCCGGCCAGTCGGTCGAGATCGCCGCGCGATCGGTACAGGTCGGCTTGGCGTCGCTGGCGCTGCTGTTGTCCGCGCCGCTGCCGGTGGTGGTCGCCGCTGTGCGGTTCGCCGCCTCGCTCGCCACCGGCGCGCTGCCGGGCGAGCCGGCGAGCGCCGCCACGAGGTCACCGAAGCCGTGCTGGCGGTAGCGCGCCTGGTAATCGCTCGGCCATAGCGCATAGCCGATGATGTCGCCGTAGGCGGTGGGCCAGGAGGAGGGTCCGACGCTGCCTAGTGCCGCGGCATTGCCGATGGCGGCGCTTGCGCCGACCGCGCCGGCGCTCACAGCACCGGCGGCTGCGACGTTGCCGCGTCCCTGATAGTGCTCGGCTTCGCGCCGATGCGACATCGGCCGATGATGGCCGTGGCGGTGCCCGAGAATGCCGCGCAGTGGGGAGGTGACGATGCCGAGCAGGCCACGGAGCTGCGCCTGCGCGCCGTCGCCGCTCACCGCCAGGGTCGTGGCGGCGAGAAGCCCCGCGATCAGAATCGTCCGCGCACGCATGAAGACCTCCCGTTGCTGGCCGCATCAAGAGGGTTGGACAACGGGCTTAGGGGCCCGGCAGTTCCATAACGGTGCTATGGCACCTCAGCCATATCCGGCTGCTGCCGCTTGGCGCGGACTTCGGCGAGCTTCTGCTCGACATGCTTGGAGAACACGTATTTCGCCGGCCGCTGATTGGTGAGATCGATCTCCGGCGCCATCGGCCCGTCAGTCCTGATCCCGCGCACGGCCGTGCCAAGCGCCTTGAGCGGATTGCGCACCGCATCGTTCACGGCAGTCGCCTCGTAGCCGGAATGCACCATGCAGTTGGCGCATTTCTCGTAATTGCCGGTGCCGTAGGCGTCCCAATCGGTCTCCTCCATCAGCTCGCGGAAGGTCTTCGCATAGCCTTCGCCGAGCAGGTAGCAGGGCCGCTGCCAGCCGAAGATGGTGCGCGTCGGATTGCCCCAGGGCGTGCAGTGATAGGTCTGGTTACCGGCGAGGAAATCGAGGAACAGGCTCGACTGCGAGAACGACCAGTTACGGCCGCCGCGCCCGCGGCGCAAAATGTCGCGAAACAGGTTCTTCGTCGTCTCGCGATGCAGGAAGTGCTCCTGGTCAGGCGCGCGCTCATAGGCATAGCCGGGCGACACGGTGATGCCGTCGACGCCCAGCTCCTTGACCTGATCGAAGAATGCCGCGACGCGCTCGGCCTGCGCGTTGTTGAACAGCGTGCAGTTGATGTTGACGCGGAAGCCGCGCGCCTTCGCCTCACGGATCGCCGCCACCGCGCGATCATAGACGCCGTCCTGGCACACCGAGTGATCGTGCATCTTCTGGTCGCCATCGAGATGCACCGACCAGGTGAAATAGACGCTCGGCTCGTACTGCGACATGCGCTTCTGCATGAGCAGCGCATTGGTGCACAGATAGACGAACTTGCGCCGCGCAATGATGCCCTTCACGATCTCGGGCAGCTTCTTGTGCAACAGCGGCTCGCCGCCGGCGATCGAGACCACCGGCGCGCCGCATTCGTCGACGGCGCCGAGCGCGTCCTCGACCGACATGCTCTGATTGAGGATCTCGTCGGGATAGTCGATCTTGCCGCAGCCCGCACAAGCGAGGTTGCAGCGAAACAGCGGCTCGAGCATCAGCACCAGTGGATAGCGCTCGCGCCCGCCAAGGCGCTGGCGCATCACATAGCTACCGACAGTCAGCTTTTGCCAAAGAGGTATTCCCACGACCACCGTCCTTGCTGATCAGTATATTGTTGTCGACCTCGAGCAGCTCTACCGGAACACGGAATTCTATGTGCTCCCGCTCGCCGGGCAAGGTCGAGACATCCACAGGCCCGAAGCGCCCCAGCGCCTCGATCGCGTCCGTCACCATCACTTCGGGGGCCGAGGCGCCCGCGGTGATGCCGACCACCTCGACGCCCTCGACCCATTCGGGCCGAATCTCACCACCATTGGCGATCAGATGTGTCGGAATTCCGGCCTCAAGTCCAATCTCGCGCAGCCGGTTGGAGTTCGATGAATTGGTAGCGCCGACCACGAAAATGACGTCGACGAGCTTGCTCAATTCCCGCAGCGCCGTCTGCCGGTTCTGCGTGGCATAGCAGATGTCCTGCGTCCCCGGGCCGACCACGTCGCTGAATTTGCGATAAAGCGCCGCGATGACCCCCTTGGTGTCGTCGACTGAAAGGGTCGTCTGCGTCACGAAGGCGATCGGCGCGTCGGCGGGGATCTCCAGCCGTCCGACGTCCTGCTCGGTCTGCACCAGGTGCACCTTGCCGGGGATCTGTCCGAGCGTGCCCTCGACCTCGGGGTGCCCGGCATGACCGATCAGCACCACGGTGCGGCCGCTGCGCAGATAGTGGCGCCCCTGCGCATGCACTTTGGAGACGAGCGGGCAGGTGGCATTGAGCACGTGCAGGCCGCGCTCCTTGGCTTCGCCTTCGACTTTCTTGGAGACGCCGTGGGCGCTGAAGATGGTGATGCCGTCCGCGGGCACTTCCGACAGATCCTCGACGAACCGGGCGCCGCGCGCCTTGAGCGCGTCGACGACCCATTTGTTGTGCACGATCTCGTGCCGCACATAGACCGGCGGTCCGTATTTTTCCAGCGCCCGCTCGACGATCTCGATGGCGCGGACGACGCCGGCGCAAAAGCCGCGGGGCTGCGCGAGGATGACCTTCATGACAGCCCTCCGTTCACGTTGGCACCGGCACCGTTGAATTCGCCGCTGCGGAGGCGGAATGCGGAGCCCGCGGCAAACGACCCGGCGGTTTCGCGCGTCGATCCAAGTGAAGCAAAGACCTTGGCGACGATGCCGTTGGCGTCGAGCCCGGCCTTGGCATACATGGCCGGCGGGCTGTCGTGATCGATGAAGACGTCCGGCAGCACCATGCATTGCACCTTGAAGCCGGCCTGTCCGACCGCTCCGCTTTCGGTGAGGAGCCGCAGCACCTGGGCGGAAAAGCCGCCGATCGCGCCTTCCTCGATGGTGATCATCAGCTCATGATTGCGCGCGAGCCGCAGGATCAGATCGCGGTCGAGCGGCTTGGCAAAGCGCGCGTCGGCGACCGTCGTCGAGATGCCGCGTGCCGCCAGCATCTCGGCGGCCTTCAGGCAGTCAGCGAGCCGCGTGCCGAGCGAGAGCAGCACCACCGTCGAGCCTTCGCGCACGATGCGACCGCGGCCGATCTCCAGCGGCACGCCTTGCTCCGGCATCGGCACGCCGGTGCCGTTGCCGCGCGGATAGCGGAACGCCGAGGGGCGATCGTCGATCGCGGCGGCGGTCGCCACCATGTGCACCAGCTCAGCCTCATCCGCCGCGGCCATAATCACGAAGCCGGGCAGGCAGCCGAGATAGGTGATGTCGAACGAGCCCGCATGCGTCGGGCCATCGGCGCCGACGAGGCCCGCCCGGTCGAGCGCGAAGCGCACCGGCAGGCGCTGGATCGCGACGTCATGCACCACCTGATCATAAGCGCGCTGCAGGAATGTCGAATAGATCGCCGCGAACGGCTTGAAGCCTTGCGTCGCCAGACCAGCGGCGAAAGTGACCGCGTGCTGCTCGGCGATGCCGACGTCGAAGGCGCGCTCGGGGAAGGCCTTGGCGAAGATGTCGACGCCGGTGCCGCCCGGCATCGCCGCGGTGATGGCGACGATGCGATCGTCCTTCTTCGCTTCCTTCACCAGCGCTTCGCCGAACACTTTGGTGTAGGACGGCGCGCTCGCCGTGCCTTTGTTTTGCTTGCCGGTGGCGACATCGAATTTCACCACGCCGTGATACTTGTCGGCCGAACTCTCCGCCGGCGCGTAGCCCTTGCCCTTCTGCGTGCGTACATGCACGAGGATCGGGCCGTGCGTGGCCTTGCGCACATTCTCGAGCACCGGGATGAGCTGCGACAAATTGTGCCCGTCGATGATGCCGACATAATAGAAGCCGAGCTCCTCGAACAGCGTGCCGCCGGTGACGAAGCCGCGGGCGTGCTCTTCCGCGCGCGCGGCATTGTTCTTGATGAATTTCGGGATCCGCAGCCGCTCCGCCACCTGCTTGCCGAGGTTGCGCAGCGACATATAGGCGCGGCTGGAGAACAAACGGGCGAGATAAGCCGACATGGCGCCGACCGGCGGCGCAATCGACATCTCATTGTCGTTGAGGATGACGATCAGGCGCCGGTTCATGGCTCCGGCATTGTTGAGCGCCTCATAGGCCATGCCTGCGGACATGGCGCCATCGCCGATGACGCAGACCACATTGTGCTTGCCGCCGGCGAAATCGCGCGCCACGGCCATGCCGAGTCCGGCAGAGATCGACGTCGAAGAATGCGCAGCGCCGAAGCAGTCGTATTCGCTTTCCGCGCGCTTGGTGAAGCCGGAGAGGCCGCCGCCTTGACGCAGCGTGCGAATGCGATCGCGCCGTCCGGTCAAGATTTTGTGTGGGTAGGCCTGGTGGCCCACATCCCAGATCAGCTTGTCGTTCGGCGTATCGAAGACATAATGCAGCGCGACAGTGAGCTCGATAACGCCGAGACTTGCGCCGAGATGCCCTCCGGTCACGGCGACGGCGTTGATCGTTTCGGCACGAAGCTCGTCTGCAACTTGCTGCAGGTCATGCGCATTGATACGGCGCAGATCGGCCGGGCACTTGATGGAATCGAGAATTGGACGTTGTTGTGCCGTATCAAAGACCGAATGTGGTGGGGTCATTTCCTGCTCGCCGTTTGGGGGATGTACTACGGAGGGGTAAAAGTCCCCTCAAAGGAAATGGTTATATCGACAGTCTATCGTTAGTCGTTGGCATCGCCCGCTTGGTTCAAAAACGACTTCAGTCTCAGTTAATACCGCTTTGCTCCAAAAGGTTCCTGTAACCCACTGTTTTTCGCACCTGCATCATAGCCCCGCCAAGGTGGTATCTAAAGATGTTTGTCAGGCACTTTCGATGTTAGCTAAACTCGTCACCGGCATTGTGACATTGGCGACACGGGTCCCCAGGCTCGTTGTTGCGCTCGGCGTGCTCGCCGCGATTGCGGCATCGGTCTACACCACCGCGCATTTCGCGATCGATACCAACATCAACAAACTGATCTCGCCGGAGCTCGATTGGCGCAAGCGTGAAGCCGCCTTCGAGCATGATTTTCCAGGACATTTCGGTTCGACTTTGGTCGTAATCGATGCACCCACCCAGGAGCTCGTATCGGGTGCGGAGACGCAGCTGGCGAAACGTCTCGCCGCCAATCCACAACTGTTTCGCTCAGTCGATGATGTCAGCGGCAGCGAATTTTTTACACGCAACGGTCTGTTATTTAGCTCGACCGAAGATGTTGCGCGCGTGACCAAAGGGCTGGGCCAGGCTGGCCCGCTTCTCGATGCACTCGTCAGCGATCCCAGCCTGCGCGGCCTGACCCGTGCATTATCGTTGGGGCTGCTCGGCGTGCAGTACAAGCAGGTCCAGCTCGATGACCTCAATCGGCCATTGTCGATGGCTGCAGACACCCTCGATGCCGTGCTCGCCGGCCGCCCCGCGACCTTCTCCTGGCAGGAGATGCTGAGCGGCAAGAAGCCGTCGGTGAGCGAGCTGCGGCGCTTCATCGAAGTACATCCAGTGCTCGACTATTCGGCGCTCGAGCCCGGACGTGCGTCGAGTGACGGCATTCGCGCGGCTGCCGCCGACTTGAAGCTGGGCGACATTTATCACGCGCGCGTGCGCCTGACCGGCTCGGTGCCGATGGGCGACGAAGAGTTTGCCACCGTCCAGCAGGGTGCCCTCGTCAACACGACCGGGACGGTGATCACCGTCCTGGTGATCCTGTGGTTGGCGTTGAAGTCTGCGCGCATCATCGCTGCGGTGTTCATCAATCTGTTCGTCGGCCTCGCCATCACCGCCGCGCTCGGCTTGATGATGGTCGGCGCGCTGAACATGATCTCGGTTGCCTTCGCCGTGCTGTTCGTCGGACTCGGTGTCGACTTCGGCATCCAATATTCGGTGCGCTATCGCGCCGAGCGCCACGACATCCCCGAGCTCAAGTCGGCGATCACGCAAGCTGCGCGCAAGGCCGGCGTGCCGCTGACGCTGGCCGCGGCGGCGGTCGCCGCCGGATTCCTCTCCTTCCTGCCGACAAGCTATCGCGGCGTCTCCGAGCTCGGCCAGATCGCGGGCGTCGGCATGCTGATCGCTTACCTGACCAGCATCACGCTGCTGCCGGCGCTCCTGACATTGCTTAATCCGCCCGGCGAGCCGGCGGAGGTCGGCTATCGTTTCATGGCGCCGGTCGATAACTTCCTACAGCGCTTTCGCATTCCGGTCGTCGTCGGCACGCTCGCCATCGCGCTTGTCGGCTCGCCGCTGCTTTACTGGCTGACCTTCGACTTCGATCCGATCCATCTGCGCAGCACCAAAGTGGAGTCGATCGCGACGCTGCTCGACCTCAAGGACGATCCGCGGGTCGGCATCAACTCGATCAACGTGATCACGCCATCGCTCGCCGAGGCGAAGACGGCCGCCGAGCGCCTGCAGAAGATGCCGCAGGTCGCTCGCGCCATGACGCTCGAGGATTTCATCCCGACGGAGCAGCCGCAGAAGCTGGCGCTCATTCGCGACTTCGCCGCCAAGATCGGACCGATTCTGCAGAAATCCGCGGGGCCGGCCCCCACCGATCAGGACAACGTGGCGGCGCTGCGGGCTGCGGCCGATCGGCTCAAGCAGATCGCTGGCACGGCAAAGGGCGCCGGCGCCGATTCCGCACGGCGGCTCTCGGCCAATCTCGTCAAGCTTGCAGACGCCGACAAATCCGTGCGCGATCAAGCGCAGACCGTATTCGTGACGCCGTTGCAGATCGATCTCGCGCAGCTGCGTAATTTCATGCAGGCCAGCACCGTCAGCGTCGACAATCTGCCGCCGGCGCTGAAGCGGCAATGGCTCACCGAAGACGGCAAGGCGCGCGTCGAGGTGGCGCCGAAAGGCGAGACCAACAGCACCGAGGTGTTGCGCACCTTCGCGCGCACGGTGCTTGCCGCTTATCCCACGGCCGTCGGCGGACCGGTGTCGATCTTCGAATCCGGCAATACCGTGGTGAAAGCCTTCATCCAGGCGGGCGGCTACGCGCTCGTCTCAATCGCAATCCTGCTGTGGATCGTACTGCGCCGTTTCGGCGACGTGCTGCTGACGCTGGTGCCGCTCATTCTCGCCGGCATGGTTACGCTCGAAGTCTGCGTGCTCATCGGCATGCCGCTGAATTTCGCCAACATCATCGCGTTGCCGCTGCTGCTCGGCGTCGGCGTCGCGTTCAAGATTTACTACATCATGGCGTGGCGCGCCGGGCACACCAATCTCTTGCAGTCGAGCCTCACGCGCGCGGTGTTCTGGAGCGCGCTGACCACGGCGACGGCGTTCGGCAGCCTGTGGCTGTCGCAGCATCCGGGCACGTCGAGCATGGGCAAGCTGTTGGCGCTGTCGCTGGTCTGCACGCTCTGCGCGGCGGTGCTATTTCAGCCGGCGCTCATGGGCGCTCCCCGGGAGACCGCCAAGGAGTCCTGAGCAGATGTCCTCGGCCGGCTGCTGCGCCACCGGGTTGATTGACGGATCCCAGGGATCGACCGGCTGTGGGGGCGGCGGCGGAGCGCCGCGGCGCGGGCGGGCGCCGGTGGTGGCCGGCGGTTTTTCGGGAATGCGGCTCCAATCCTCGCCGCCGCAGAGAAAGCCGAGCACGCAGCCGCGCACCTGCAGCACATTGGGATTGGCGAGGCTGATGGTTGCCGCATAGGTGCGGCCGTCATTCGAATTGTAGATGTGCCCGCTCCATTCGGTCTGCTTGGTCTGCGTCATCGCGATCAGGACCGGCATGCCCAGCGTCGGGCGATTGCGTTGTGCAGGATCGGGGTTGTTGTGGTCGGTCCCGGGTGCTTTTTCCCACGACACCACGCCCCACAGCTGATTATCGCAATTGACCACGCGGATCGCTGCGATGCGCTTGGCGACCAGCCATTCTCCTGTCGGGTCGAACGGCGAGGGGACCGCTGACTGCTGCGCCGCGCCGCCGCTTGCCAGCGCGCACAGCACAGGGAGGATAAGGATCACGCGACTGCGCATCGACGAGGCCCGCACAAACCTTGTATGATCATCGACGTGACCCGCGTGCATCCGGATTTGGCTAAAACTCGCGCCAAGGTCCAGGTGTTCCGGCGAGCCTGCCGTATGGTTTCATAACCGACAACAGTGAGCTTCACGGAACCAGTTACAACAAACGCCCGTTATTTTGCCGCCGTTTGCAGACCAAATGTGTTTATCGCGTGTCCGTTTGGCTGCGTGCCGACATGTTCTCTGGCGCAAATCCTGCAAGGGATGTCAGGAGCGAGGCAGCGGCTTCCGCGACACGAGACATGTGTAAGACATAAGCGATTGGTATCGATGACACTCTCCATGAACGACGTTGCTGCGAATGATATTGATCGCGATACGTCGATGATGCGCCGCTGCATTCAGCTCTCCGCCGAATCGGCAAAATCGGGCGAGCTGCCCTTTGCTTGCGTGATTTGTGACGACGAGGGCGTCATCGCCGAGACCACCAACCAGGTGCGCGCCGACGGCGATGTGACGCGCCACGCCGAGCTGGTGGCCATCTCGAACGCGCAGCGCACCCGCAAGAGCAAGATTCTCTCCGGCGCCACGCTCTATAGCAATGTCGAGCCATGTCCGATGTGCTCCTTCGCCATCCGCGAGACCCGGATCGCGCGGGTGGTCTATGCGATCAGCTCGCCGAAAATGGGCGGCGTCTCCAAATGGAATATCCTGCGCGATACCGAGCTTTCCGGTGTCATGCCCGAGGCCTTCGGGCCTGTGCCGGAGGTGGTCGCGGGACTGCTGTGGCAGGAGGCGGCCAAGGTCTGGCGCAAATGGAATCCGCTGGCCTGGGGTATTATCCGCCGCCGCGGCTGTTTTGGACCGGCCCCGTTACACGCTAATGTAGAACGCATGCAGCCGGCGCGGATGTCCCAGGGCTGGTTGCGCTCATTATTGATGTTACATGGCTGATGTAGAGTAGTGCTGCCGATTTGGCGTTCCTGCATTACCCGCTGCAAGCACGGGCAGGACCATCAAATCGAAAAGCGTCACTGGAATCATAGAGTTGCGGGTCGGGGAGCCCGCATCATCGGGCAACATCCAAGGATCAGGCCTTCACCATGCTTCGCACAACCTTGCTTCTGGTATTCATTGGCTTTTGCGTGTCCGCTGCTCTCCCCGCGCAGGCGCAGGACCGCGGTCCCTTCGTAGCGCTCGCCGGACAGTGGTCCGGTACCGGCACGGTCGAGCTGAACAACGGCAGCAGCGAGAAGCTGCGCTGCCGGGCGAGCTACGACGTGCTGCGCGAGGGCGCCAACCTGCAGCTCAACATCCGGTGCGCCAGCGAGAGCTACAATTTCGACCTGCGCTCCAGTGTCGATTATTCCGGCGGCAACATCAGTGGCACCTGGAGTGAATCGACACGCAATGCCGCCGGCACACTCACCGGCAAGGCCAGCGGCCGCCGCATCGACGTGTCGGCGACCGGCACCATCGCCGTGAGTCTCAGCCTGACCACCAGCGGAGATCACCAGTCGGTGAATATCCGCGCGCAGGATCAGCAGAGCTCGGTGAAGGGCGCGACGATCTCGCTCAAGCGCGGCTAGAAATATCAGCCTTCGCTGCTAATTCCGCCGCGCGCCCGCCAGCGGGCGGCGGCCGAGGCGGCGCGCGAGGTGGCTTAGCGAGGTCGCGACCGGCCGCAGGATGAACAGGTCGGCGGCGAGCGCCGCGATCATGGCGAAGGCCGACAGCCAGCCGAACATGCGCAGCGACGGCAGGTCGGAGAACACCGTCATCGCCAGGCCGCAAGCCAGCACCACCGAGGTGAGAATGAGCGGCGGGCCGACCAGCACGGTGGCGCGCGCCACGCCAAGCTCCGGCTCGGCCTCGATCTTGTCCTCGATCTGCAGACGATTGAGGAAATGGATGGTGGCGGAGAGGCCGAGGCCGAACGACACCGTGAGCGCGATGACGCTGGCGAATTGCAGTCCGTCGCCGAGCGCCCAGAGCAGATTGCCGGCGGCGACGATGGGGAACACGCCGGGGAGGATGCTCACCAGCATGACGATCAGCGATCGGAAGGCGACACCGATGAAGGCGGCGACGAAGATGATCTCGACGGTCAGTCCGTAGCTGAGCCGGTCGATCATGGTGGCGCTGTTGCGTGCCGCGATCGCAGAAAGGCCGGTCACCGCGATCCGGTAGCCCGGATTCTTGGCGCGCAGGCCATTGAGCTGGTGGTCGAGATTCTGGATCACTGGGAGGAGCCGGCTGGCGTCGACATCCGGCACGCGGCCGGAGACCACCACCGCGTCCTGCTTGGCGGAAATGAAGCGGCGCGTGAGGTAGGGCGGCAGCAGGTCGACATATTGCTTCAGCGTAGCGACGTCGCTCTTGTGCGCCTTTTCCGCGAGCCAGCGGCGCAGCGTCTCCAGCGACCACACATTGCCGACGCCGGCCTGCTTCTCGAGCTGCGCATGCACGTCGGCGATGACCGCCAGTGTCTCCGGATCGTAGAGCGATTTGCCCGGCGGGAATTCGATGAGCACGTCGACCGGATTAGCGCCGGTGAGCTTGTTGTCGAGCTGATGGCTCGCCTGCACCGCCTGCTCGCGGTCGGGGAGCTGGTCGGCCAGCCGATAGCGCGGCGTGAGCTGCGTATAGCCGAGCGACAAGGCCACGACGAGCGCCAGGCCGATCAGGCTGTAGAGGCCGGGGCGATGCACCATGCGATCGGCGATCCAGCCGCAAAAGCGGCGCAGCAGGTCGAGCGCGCCGTCCATGTCGCGCACCTGCTCGGCGAACTCCGCCTCGCGGCGCACCAGCAGGATGCCGAGCAGCGGCACCATCATCAGCACCGCGAGCAGCGCGATGACGACCGCGATCAATCCGGCCTCGCCGAAGGTGCGGATCAAATCCGATGACGAGAACTGCAGCGCGATGAAGGAGACGCCGGCGGTGGCATGGGTCAGCACGCAGGCTGGACCGACGATGAGCAGCGCGTTGCGGAAGGCGGTGATGCGGTCGTCGCCGGCGAGCACACGGTCTCTCGCAGCGAAGGTGAGCTGCATGCTGTCGGAGAAGCTGATCACCATGATCAGCGGCGTCATCACGTTGAGGAACATGTTGAGGCGGAAATCGAGCCAACCCAGCGAGCCCAGCGCCATCAGGATGGCGGCGAGCGGCGGCGCCGCCGCCACGATCATGAAGGAGATGCGGCGGAAGAACAGCGCCGCGATCAGGCAACCGATGATGAAGCCGGCGGAGTTGTAGACCAGCCGATCGCGCTCGATGGCATTACGGATCTCGAGCTGCATCACCGGCACGCCAGACAGTTGATAGTGCAGCCCGGTGCCTTGAATTTGCTCAGAGACCTCGCTGCGCACTTCACCGATGATGGTACTGAGCTTGCCGGCATCCACAGCCTCGGGATCGAGCGCCAGCACGAACAGCGCAAGCTTGCCGTCGTCGGAGATGAGTTTGCCGCGAATGAGCTCGTTCGACATCACCCGGTCGGTGAGCGCCTTGTATTCGGCGCCGGTCGGGAGCGTCTGCGGGAACAGCGGCGGCGGGATATTGCCGTCGCTCGGCGCGTCGCGCGCGGAGAACAGCGAGATGATGCCGCGGGTGCCGTCGATCAGCTGCAGATTGGTGGCGATTTCGCGCAGGTGAGCAATCGAGTTTCGCTCGAGCAGCGTGTCGCCCTCGATGACGACGAGCACATCGTATTCGCTCGCCGGGAAGCGGCGCGTGATGTTCTCATAGGTGTGGTATTCGGGCGTGTCGGAACGGAACAGCTGCGACAATGAGTCGTCGGCCTTGAGCCGTATGAAGCCAATGGCCGCTGCGGCGCACAAAATCAGCAGCACCGCCAGCGACCACCACGGATATGACAACGGGATGAAACCGATCCGCTCGATGCCGAGCGCCAGGTTTCGCGCCTCGACCGGCGCGGGTTGCGGTCGTCCCCCGGGTTGCGGCTCTGATGGGCTGCTCATCGGCTCGCTCGGGGTCCGTCAAACAGGCGGGGAGGAAGGCGAATCACGTCGACCGATGATGCAGATAGGGGGTTAACAGAGGCAAATCCATAGGGCCCGGAGCGTTGGTGCGCGCTAATTTTCGTTCACTCCGCCGGCTGTGTCTTCTTATGCGCCTTGAGCGCCGCCAGCCGCTCATCGCGCCAGCGCATCGCCTTGGCGACGCCGGCGGCATCGAGTGGCGACCATTCCGACAGGATGCCGGCGAGGTTGTCGCCCTTGTAGATCGCCGGATCGGCGTTGCTGAGCCGCGACAGGCTGGCGCCATAGCGCTCGCAGTAGTCGGGAATGCCGCCCGGCGCATTGAGCTCGATGGTTTCGAACGGACCCATGAACGACCAGCGTAATCCGAGCCCATCGGCGATGGTCTTGTCGAGGTCTTCCGGCGACACATAGCCTTCGCCGGCGAGGCGGAAGGCTTCCGACAGCAGCACCGCCTGCAGCCGATTGAGGATGAAGCCGTCGATCTCCTTGCGCACCACGATTGGCACCTGGCCGACGGATTCGTAGATCGCCTTCGCGGTGGAGACCGTTTCCTTCGCGGTCCATGGCGAGCCGACGAGCTCGACCACTGGAACCAGATGCGGCGGGTTCACCGGATGTGCGACCAGGCAGCGATGCCGGCCTTTGAGCTTCTCGGTGAAGCGGCTGGCCACGATGGTCGAGGTCGAGGAGGCGAGGATCGTGTCCGGCGCGGCGAGGCGATCGAGCTCGGCGAAAATCGAAAGCTTCGCCTCCAGCGTCTCCGGGGTGTTTTCCTGCACGAAACTCGCGCCGGCGAGCGCGTTGGGCAGGCTGGCCGTCGCATGCACGCGTGCTGCCGCGGCCTTCGCGTCGCCAAGAAGCCCGTGCGTGGCGAGTTCCTCCAGCCCTTCGACGACCAGCGCCTTGGCTTTTTCGGCAACGCCGGAAACGCCGTCGTAAAGCTTCACCACGTAGCCGCCGCCGGCGAACACGATGGCCCAGGAACGGCCGATCAGGCCGGAGCCGATAATCGCGACAGTCCTGTTCACGGCGTTTCTCCTTGGACGCGTTTTCTTTATTCTCGGGCCTCAGACACACGCGTGCAACAAACAACGCGATCGTCGCAGGAGGAACCGGTGGATTTGAACATTGCGGGATTGCGGGTGCTGGTGACGGCCGGCGCCGGCGGCATCGGTCTGGAGGTGGCGCGGGCTTTTGCCGGCGAGGGCGCCAAAGTGCATGTCTGCGACGTCGACAAGGAGGCGCTCGCGGCGATGCGCGGGAGGGATCCGCAGATCACGCAGAGCACCGCGGACGTCGCCGATCGCGCCGATGTCGAGCGGCTGTTCACTGAGGCGCTCGCCGCGCTCGGCGGCCTCGACGTGCTGGTCAACAACGCGGGCATCGCCGGGCCGACCGGGCGCGTCGAGGAGATCGCCCCTGCCGACTGGGACCGCTGTCTCGCCATCAACATCACCGGCCAATTCAACTGCGCGCGGCTTGCGGTGCCGCATCTGCGCCGGAGCAGGAACGCATCGATCATCAACCTGTCGTCCGCGGCGGGACGTCTCGGCTTTCCCATGCGCACGCCTTATTCAGCATCGAAATGGGCGGTGGTCGGCTTCACCAAGTCGCTCGCCGCCGAGCTCGGCCCCGAGGGTATCCGCGTCAACGCCATCCAGCCCGGCATCGTCGACGGCGAGCGCATCCGCCGGGTGTTCTCCGCCAAGGCCAAGGCGCGCGGCATCTCCTATGAGGAGATCGAGCAGGATGCGCTCTCGGTCGTCTCCATGCGGACCATGGTGACGCCGCAGCAACTCGCCGACGCCATCGTATTCATGTGCTCGCCGCGCGGACGCACGATCTCCGGGCAGGCGGTGTCGATCTGCGGCGACACGCAGATGCTGCCGTAGACTGATCCGCAGGGCAGCCATGTTTCTGCTTCCGGGAGAAGCCTGCTACACCTAAGCAGAACCGTCGATTGAAACGGTAGCCGTAGTGGGGGAGCATGCAGGGAAAGATTGCGCTCGAGGAACACATCGCCATCGAGGCGACGCTTGGCGATTCACAGCAGTTCGGGCCGCATGTGTGGAAGGAGCTGCGGCATCGGCTGCTCGACGTCCAGGATACACGACTGCGCGCCATGGACGCGGGCGGCGTCGAAATGATGATCCTGTCGCTGAATGCACCAGCGGTGCAGGCGATCGTCGATCCGAAGCAGGCGGCCGTGGTGGCGCGCGCGGCGAACGATGCGCTCGCCGAGGAGGTGCGCAAGCGCCCGGATCGTTTTGACGGCTTTGCCGCGCTGCCAATGCAGGATCCGGAGGCCGCGGCCGCCGAGCTCACGCGCTGCATCAAGGAGCTTGGCTTCAAGGGCGCGCTGGTCAACGGCTTCACGCAGCGCCACGTCGAAGACAGCGCCGTCTATTTCGACCTGCCGGAATATGAGGGCTTCTGGGGCGTCGTCGAGGCACTCGGCTTTCCGTTCTACCTGCACCCGCGCAATCCGCTGCCGAGCCGCTCGCAGATCTACGAAGGGCATGGCTGGATGATGGGGCCGAACTGGGCGTTCTCCGCCGAGACCGCGGTGCATGCGCTGCGGCTGATCGGCTGCGGCCTGTTCGACCGGCATCCGAACCTGCAGATCGTGCTCGGGCATCTCGGCGAGGGCATTCCGGCGCTGCTTTGGCGGATCGACAATCGCAACGGCTGGATGGAGGCGCGGCATCGGTATCCGGCGAAGAAGCCGGTCGCCGACTATTTCCGCAATCACTTCCATCTCACCACGTCGGGCAATTTCCGCACGCCTTCGCTCGTCGCCGCGATCGCCGAGATGGGCATCGACCGCGTCATGTTCTCGATCGACTGGCCGTTCGAGGGCGTCGATGAAGGCGCGCAATGGTTCGATCACGCCGAGATCAGCGAAGCGGATCGGCGCAAGATCGGCCGCGACAACGCGATAAAGCTGTTCAAGCTGCCGCTGAAATAGCGTTTATGTGCGGAGGCGCGAGAACAGGCGCCGCGCATTCCCCTCCGCAATCGCTTCGGCGTCGGCGGCACTGAAGCCGGCTGCGCGTATCGTGGTGAGCGGCGTAAGGTCGGCTGGCGGGAACGAGTAGTCGGTGCCGAGCATGACGCGCTCGATGCCGACGAGCTCGGCGAGGAAGCGCAGCGCCTTGCCGCCATGCACGATGCTGTCATAGGCGAAACGCGATGCGTAGGCGGTCGGCGCCTGCGCGGCGACGTCGGCCTGCGCCTGGCGGTCCATGCGCGCATGCATGATGTCGAAGCGGCCGGCGAGATAAGGAAAAGCGCCGCCGCCGTGCGAAAGCACGAAGGTCAGCCGCGGGAACCGGTCGAGCACGCCGGAGAACAACAGCGAGCCGGTGCCGAGCGTGGTGTCGAAGGTGTATTGCACGCTCTGTGTCATCCCGAATTTCGCAGCGCGCGGCGCCGGTCCGACCAGAACCGGATGCACGATGATCGGACAGCTCAATGCTTCGGCCTTCGCCCATAATGGATCGAGCGCGAGCTCGCCGATATTGGTGCCTTCGACATTCGCCGAGAGCATCACGCCCACCGCGCCGAGATCGAGCGCGCGGGCGAGTTCGGCTGCGGCATCCTCGGCGTTGGGCAGCGGCACCGAGCCGATGAAGCCGAAACGCTGCGGCGTTGCCGCGCACCAGGCCGCGAGCGTGTCGTTGAGCACGCGATGCCAGGCGGCGCATTGCTCGCGCGCCAGACCGTAGCCATAGACGTCCGGCCAGGTGGCGACGAGCTGATGGTCGATGCTCTGGCTATCGAGCCAGGCGACGCGCTGCTCGACCGGATCGACGAGCTTCGGGAACATCGGGCGAACTTTGAAGCCGTAGTCGAACTGCAGGGCCGGCGTTGCCGCGCCGTCGATCACGCGAACGCCGAAATTTTCGCCGTGGCTGCGAACGCGCGCGATCAGTTCGGCGGGAACGTAGTGGGCGTGGATGTCGATGGTCATGATGCGTGCTTGCGGGATGTGGTGCGGGCGTCCTCGATCAGACGCCACAGGCGGGGAGGGGTGAGCGGCAGCTCGGTCGGGTTGACGCCAAGCGGCGCGAGCGCGGCGGCGACCGCATTGCCGACTGCCGCGGCGACCGCGACCATGCCGCCTTCGCCGGCGCCCTTGGCGCCGAGCGGATTACTGGGCGAAGGCCGCAGTTGCAAAGTGACGCCGCGGATGTTGGGGAAGTCGCTTGCGGTCGGAAGCAGATAGTCGGCGAAGGACGCGTTGAGCAGCTGCGCGTTCTGGTCGTAGATCAGGTGATCAAGGAAAACGCCGCCAAGCCCCTGTACCAGCGCGCCCATGGCCTGGCCGTGCACGATGGCGGGATTGATCGCGCGGCCCACGTCCTCCACCGCGACATAGTCGAGGATCTCCACATGACCGGTGCGCGGATCGACCGCGACATGTGCCGCATGCGCGCCGTAGCTATAGGTGCGCTTGGTGTTGGCAAAGGTGCCGTCGACACGGATTGTCTGCCCGGCTTTTGCCGCGGTTGTGGCCAGCGCGGCAAAGGTCACGGCGCGACCGCCCGGCCCGATCGCCTGACCGTCCTGCACCGTGACCGCTTCGCTGCCGCAACCGAGCTGCGTCGCGGCAGCGCTACGGATCGCCTCGATGAGCTTCTTGGCGCCATCAAGAATTGCCGAGCCGCCCATTACGACCGCGCGTGAGTGATAGGTGCCGAAGCCCTCGTCCACCAACGTGGTCGAGCCGTGCAGGATGCGAAAGCGATCGAACGGCAGCGCCATCGCGTCCCCAGCGATCTGCGCGAACACCGTCTCCAGGCCCTGGCCAAGTGCCGACGAGCCCATGTTCACGGTGATGTTGCCGTCGGTTTCGAGAATGAGCCGCGCATTCTCCCGCGGTCCGGCGCCGCCGCTTTCGACAAAGCAGGCGAGCCCGAGCCCGTGACAACGGCCGGCGACACGCTTGCCCTGGAGCGGCGATTTTTCCGCCCAGCCGATCTCCTGCAGGCAGCGATCGAGCGCGGCGTGGTAGTCGCCGCTGTCATATTCCGTTGCCGTCTCATAGGGCACGAGCTGGCCGATCGAATAGGGGAGCTCCTGCTCGGTGATCAGGTTCTTGCGGCGGAAGGCGATCGGGTCGATGCCGAGGTCGTGCGCCGCCATGTCCATCAGCCGCTCGCGAAAGAAATTCGCTTCGAAGCGTCCCGGCGCGCGATAGGTGCCGACCGGCGTCTTGCTGGTCATGAAGGCCGCGACGTCGATCTTGATGTTGGGAATGCGATAGGGGCCGTGCAGGAATTGCGCAGCCTTCGCCGGCACCACGCCGCCATTGGTGCGGACATAGGCGCCCATGTCGCCAAAAATCTTGCCGCGCAGGCCGAGGATCGTGCCGTCGCGTCGGCACGCGATCTCCAGCTCGCAATCGATCTCGCGCGAATGGTTGATGGCGAGCAGATGCTCGCGCCGGTCCTCGATCCATTTCACCGGGCGGTCGATCTTGCGCGCGGCAAATGGAATCAGAAAGTCCTCCGGATAGAATTCACCGCGCACGCCGAAGCCGCCGCCGACGTCGAGTTCGATCATATCAATCGCGCTCTCCGCGAGATTCATCATCTTCGCCAGGGTGCGGCGATTGAAGAACGTCACCTTGGTCGCGCCGTTGACGGTGAGCCGGCCCGCCGCTGCATCCCATTCGGCGATTAGACCGCGGGTTTCCATCGGGGCGGCAGTGTGCCGATGGGCACGGAAGGTTTCGCAACGGGTGTAGTCGGCCTGCGCAAAAGCCTTGTCGATATCGCCAAAACCGGCGGAGTAACGCACGGCGACATTGCTGCCGTTTTCCTCGAACAGTAGTGCTGCGTCGGTTTCCGACGCCCGCCAGTCGGGTACGGCGGGAAGCGGATCGAGGTGGAGTGTGATCAGCTCCAGCGCGTCCTCGGCAACGGCGCGACTGTCGGCGAGCACGACGGCAACCGGTTCGCCGACATAGCGCACCTTGTCCCTGGCGATCACCGGCTGCAGATAGCGCTCGAGGCCTTTGATCGGGGCGAGACGCAGCGGAATCGTCGGAACCACGCCCTCGATGTCGGCAGCGGTGAGCACCGCATGCACGCCGGCAAGCTTCAAGGCTGCGGCAGCATCGATCCCGCGGATGCGCGCGTGCGCGATCGAGCTGCGCAGGATCGCCGCATGCAGCGTGCCCGCGGGCTCGTAGTCGTCGGTAAATATGCCGCGGCCGGTGAGGAAGCGAAGATCTTCGGTGCGCTCGATCTCCTGGCCGACCAGCGTGTTCGGCGCCACATTCATCGGTGATGCCCTCCGCCCTGATACGCTGGCCCGCCATAAGCGGCGCGCGCCTCGAGCACGGCCTCGACGATGGTGACGTAGCCGGTGCAGCGGCAGAGATTGCCGGAGAGCACCTCGCGAATGCGCTCGGCGTCGGCGTGCGGCTCTTCGCTAAGCAACGCATGCGCGGTGGTCAGGATGCCGGGCGTGCAGAAGCCGCATTGCAGGGCATGATGCTTGCGGAACGCGGCCTGCAACGGCCCGAGCGCCGCCGGGTCGGCGCCGGGAAGTCCCTCGACGGTGGTGATGGCGCGTCCGTCGGCCTGCACGGCGAGCGTGAGACAGGCGCGCACCGCCTCGCCGTCGATGAGCACCGTGCAGGCGCCGCAGACTCCATGCTCGCAACCGATATGAGTACCGGTCAGCTTGAGGTCGCGCCGCAGGCAATCTGCCAGCGTGGTGCGCGGCTCGACGTCGGCCTGCGCCGATTTGCCATTGACCACAAATGCGGTGCGCACGGTGTTGCTCATGCGCTCTCCGCAATGGGAATGCCGGAGGCGCGCGCCAAGGCGCGTTCGGTGAGGACGCCGAGCAAGGAGCGCCGATACGCACCGGATGCGTGAATATCATCCGCCGGCTCGACGCCGGCGGATGCTGCCGCAGCCGCCTTGTGGATCAGTTGTTCACTGAGAACGGTGCCATTGATGACGGCCTCGGCCTCACCGAGCCGGATTGGGGTGTCGGACACACCGATCGCGCCGACATGCGCCTCGGAGACACGTCCTGCGGGATCGACGTCGTAGAACAGCGCGACGCCGGCGAGGGCGAAGTCGCCGCGGCGCCTGGCGAACTCCTCAAAGGCCCAGCGTCGGGCCGATGGAAACGGCGGAAGCTCCAGCGCCACGATCAGCTCGCCGTCGTCGAGCGCCGTCATCAGCGGTCCGTGGAAAAATTCGGTGGCGGTAATTTTTCGTCGGCCGCGCGCGCCTGCGATCACGATGCGGGCGTCGCACGTGACCGCGATGCCCGGCAGCTCGGCGGCGGGATCGGCATGCGCAAGACTGCCGCCCACGGTGCCGCGATTGCGGATTTGGTAATGCGCCACATGGCGCACGGCCTCGCGGAGCAACGGATGCGCCTGCGCCACCCGCGGGTCGCGCTCGATGTCGCGCCAGCGCACCAACGCTCCGAGCGAAAGTCCGTTCGGTGAGACTTCGACGCGATTGAGATCAGTGATGCGTGTAATGTCGACCAAAAGCCTGGGTGCCGCCAGACGGAACGCCAGCATTGGCATCAAGCTTTGTCCGCCGGCGATCGGCTTGGCCTCGCTGCCGTGCCGCGCGAGCAACGCAATCGCTGCATCGAGCGTCTCCGGTCGTGCGTAATCGAAGGCTGCAGGTTTCATCGAACGGATGCCGCATTGACTCGGCTCGGGCGGGATCGTTAGCATACATATGTGTTCGGGGGATGAGCAATGCTCGACCGCTCCGCTCAAGAGACGGTGTGTGCTGGCATCGATGCCATGCGCGAGGATCTCACCCGGCTAGCGCTCGATCTCGGCAATATTGAAGCTCCGACCGGCCAGGAAACTGCCGCCGGCAATTACGTGCATGATTGGATGGCGCGCAATGGTTTCGCGCCCGAGCGCATCGGCGTCTTTGAGGATCGTTTCAATGTCGTCGGCCGCTTGCGTGGGCAGGGCGGGGGAACCAGCCTGTCGTTCAACAGCCATCTCGACACCATCATGGCGCGCGAAGACACATCGCGCTTCACCGACGCCGGCGACCGCATCTATCACGAAGCCTGGCTCGAGGATGGCCGCATCTACGGCTATCCGGTGGTGAACTGCAAAGGGCCGATGACCTGCTGGCTGATCGCTGCCAAGGCGCTCAAGGATGCCAGGGTCGCGCTCAAAGGCGATATCGTCCTCGCCGCGGTGTGCGGCGAGATCTGCGAAGATCCGGTCGATGAGTTCCAGGGCCACGACTATCTCGGCAACGACATCGGGACGCGCTACGCGATCACCCACGGCGCCATCAGTCACTATGCGCTGGTCGCCGAAGCGACGAACTTCAAGCTCGCCTGGGTCGAGGCCGGCAAGCTGTTTCTTAAGGTGACGGTGTACGCCGGTCCATCACGCTACACGCCATATGTGCCGCGTCCGGTGCCGCATCTGAAAAATCCGAATGCGATCGTGCGCACGGCGAAGCTCGTCGAGGCGATCGAGGAATGGGCCGACAATTACGAGAAGCGTTACACCAAGAGCTACAGCGGCGGTACGGTCGTTCCCAAGGCGGTGATCGGCTGCATCCGTGGCGGCGTGCCGTACAAGGTCTACCGCATCCCCGAGCTGTGCTCGATCTATCTCGACATCCGCCTTAATCCCGACACGCAACCGCTCGCGGTGCAGGAGGAGATCGAGGCGCTGATTGCCAAGCTCGATCTCAAGGCCGACGTGAAGCCATTCCTTTATCGCCGCGGCTTCAACGCGCAGGGTATCGAGCCCCTGCGCGACGCCGTCGAAGGCGCGCACCAGACGATCTTCGCCAAAGCGTCGGAGCCGGCGGGTGCGCCGGAATGCAGCATGTGGCGTGATATCAATCCGTACAATGAGATGGGCATTCCGTCGCTGACCTATGGCTGTGGCGCCGGCGCGGGCGGTGGCAATACCTATTTCGGTGTCGACGACATGCTCAAGGCGGCAAAGGTCTACGCCTTGAGCGCCATGGATCTGTGTAATCGCGCACCGGGCGGCTGATCCGGCGTGCGCGTGTCATTTGCCTGCAACGCGTGGACCAAAACGCGCGGATAATGTTGGGAGGGAGATCGTCATGCGTACAGCAATGAAAGTCTTGATCGCCGCGGTTTTGGGGACGGCACTCGCCGGGCCCGTTCTCGCGGACGATACAAAGTCTATCGCCATCATCGTGATGAACGACACGCCGCAGCTGCTCGAGGTCAAGGAAGGGCTGCTGAAGGGACTTGCCAAGCATGGCTATGTCGAAGGCAAGAACCTGAAGGTCGACTTCAAGAGTGCGCAGGGCAATTTCGGGACAGCACAGCAGATCGTGCGTCAGTTCGTGGGCGAGCGGCCTGATGTGATCGTGCCGATCACGACGCCGACGAGCCAGGCGGCCGCAGCCGCCACCAAGGATATCCCGATCGTGTTCTCGACCGTGACCGATCCGGTTGCCGCGAAGATCGTGCCCTCGAACAAACACCCGGGCGGCAATGCCAGCGGGGTCACTGACGTGGTGCCTATCGAACGGCAGCTCGCCGTGGTGAAACAGCTCGTGCCCAATCTGAAGACGCTCGGGCTGCTGTACGATCCGAGCCTCGACAATGCCCGATCGACCGTCGAGCAGGTGAAGAAAGTGGCACCGACGATGGGCTTCACGACGGTGGAATCCGGAGCCATGGGCCTCAACAACGTGCCGGCCGCGGCGCAGGCGCTGGTCGGCAAGGCTGACGCCATCTTCGTGCCCAACGACACGACGGTTTACGGCGCGTTCGAATCGGTGGTGAAGGTCGGTCAGGACGCCAAGGTACCGGTGTTCACCGCCGAGCGCCGCAGCGTGCAGCGCGGAGCCGTCGCGACGGTCGGCTTCGATTTCGTGCAAATGGGCCTGGTGACCGCAGACATGGTCGATAAGGTGCTCAAGGGTGCGAAGCCTGGCGATCTAGACGTCGTGCGCATGGAGGACGTGCCGGATTCACTCGGCCTCTACATCAACAAGGCCTCGGCGGAAAAAATGGGCGTCAAAGTGCCACCTGAGCTCTTGGCCAAGGCGGCACACGTGTTCTGAGCGCTTGCGGCGTACCACTGCGATCGTCTTCAATGATCCGATGACGCACCTGGCGGTTTGACGTGAGTCTGTACGCCTTCATCGGCGCGCTGGAGACCGGCCTCGCTTTTGCGCTGGTCGCGCTTGGCTCGTATCTGACCTTCCGGGTTCTGGATTTTCCGGACCTGACAGTCGAAGGGTCATTCCCGCTCGGGGCGGCGGTGGCGGCGAAGCTGATGGTCTCGGGCGTCGATGCCTGGACCGCGACCGGCGTCGCCATCCTCGCGGGGGCTCTTGCCGGCCTGGCGACCGCGTTCCTCAATCTCAAGCTGCGCATCCTGCACATCCTCGCCGGCATTCTCACGGCGATTGCGCTCTATTCGATCAATCTGCGCATCATGGACCGCCCGAACATCGGGCTGCTCAATATCAACACCGTCTACACCTATGTCGAAAAGCTCGGCGTGCCCTCGCTCTATGCGCCGCTGGTCCTGCTCGCGGTCGTCGTCGTCATCTGCAAGATCCTGGTCGACCTGTTTCTCTCGACCGGATTCGGTCTGGCGTTGCGAGCCGCCGGCGCCAATCCACGCATGGCGCGGGCGAATGGGATCAATGTCGACGCCATGATCGTGGTCGGGCTTGCCATGGCCAACGGCCTCACTGCGCTGAGCGGTGCCTTGTTCGCGATGATGCTCGGCGCCGCGGACGTCTCCATGGGCATCGGCGTCATCGTCGTCGCGCTCGCGGCCGTCATCGGCGGGATCGCGTTGATGCCGTCACGGACGATCTGGCGGTTGACGCTCGCCTGCGTGCTCGGCTCGGTGCTCTATCGCCTGGCGATTGCCTTTGCATTGTCCACCGGGACGTTTGGTCTCACGGCTTCCGACGTGAATGTCGTGACCGCGGTGCTGGTCGCGCTCGCGCTATTTGCCCCCGGCCGCAAGCTCGCGCTGCCGAAATTCCTGCGAGCCAGAAAATGATCCGGGTCGACGGGATCGGCATCACCTTCAACAAGGGCACGGCGCTCGAGAGCCGCGCGCTCGACGGCATCGACCTGACGATTCCGACCGGTCAGTTCGTCACCGTGATCGGCTCCAACGGTGCCGGAAAATCGACGCTGCTCAATATTATCGCCGGCGAGCTGATGCCGGACCGCGGCCGTGTGCTTGTCGGTGATGAGGACGTCACCTTCTGGCCCGTGCATCGCCGCTCGACCAAGGTGGCGCGCATGTTCCAGGATCCGCGCGTCGGCATCTCCGAGAACATGTCGATCCTGGAGAACATCGCCATCGCGAGCGCGCGCACCTCGCCGCGTGGCTTCCATTTTGCGATCACGCCGCAGATCCGCGAACTCGCCGTGCAACGTCTCGCCAGGCTCGGTCTCGGGCTCGAGCGGCGGCTGGATGATCGGGTGGGGCTGCTCTCCGGCGGCCAGCGCCAGGCGCTTTGTCTGGTGATGGCGACGGTCGGCCCCACCAAAGTGCTGCTGCTCGACGAGCACACCGCCGCGCTCGATCCCGGCGCCGCCGAGCTGGTGATGAAGCTTACCGGTGACGTCATCCGTGAGTTTGCCATCACCTCGCTAATGGTTACGCACAGCATGCGTCAGGCGCTCGATCACGGCAGCCGCACGATCATGCTGCATCAGGGCCGCATCATTCTCGACATCAGCGGCGAGGAGCGCGCAGGCATGAAGATCGAGGATCTGCTGCGCCTGTTCCGCCGTCGCGAAGGCATCGAGCTTGCCGACGATCAACTGCTGCTGGACTGAAACGGGCCAGTTTGGTCACCCACCCGCAACTCTCTTAGGAACCGATCCGCAAATAGAAAAGGTAGAGGCTCATGAAAATCGTCGACATGTCACACGTGATGAACGTGCACACGCCGGGCTGGGTCGGCTATGCCGGCAACAAGATGTATTACGCGCAGAACCTGCAGACAGTGCGCATCGTCGCGCAGCGCATCGACACCGCGCTGCATGTGGGCACGCATTTCGACGGGGCGATGCATGCGACCGACAATCCGACCGGCGACATGGCGCATCTTCCGCTCGATTATCTCGTCAACCGCGGCGTCGTCGTCGACATTTCCAAGCACATGAAGGACTGGGCGGTGATCACGCCGGAGATCATCGAATCGGCCGGCGCCGACATCCGCGAGGGCGACATCCTCATCCTGCATACCGGCTGGCATAAGCACTATGAGGGTCAGTCGCAGCAGGATCTGGTGCGCTACTTCTGCTACCACCCGGGCCCGAGCCTCGACACGCTGCACTGGATGCTGAAGAAGAAGATCAAATGGTGGGGCATGGACACCGGCTCCTGCGACCACGCCATGAACACCTCGATCCGCTACATGCGCCCGGATCTGGCTGAGGAGTTCACCAAGAAGCACGGGAAGACGCCCGGCGAGTTCTTCGGCACCTTCGAGTACACGCACAAGCGTTCGGGACGGAAGGTCACGGCGGACGTGTTTCCGTTCCACAATTGGGCGTTCCAGGAAGGCCTGCTGCACGCGGAAAATCTCGGCGGCGACATCGAGCTGCTGCTCGGCAAGCGCTGCCTGATCGGTGCCTTTCCCTGGCGCTATGAGGGGCTCGAAGGCTGTCCGTGCCGCATCGTCGCCTTCCTCGATACCGACATGTCGGTCGAGGCGGTCGGCAATGCCGCGAAGGCGATTTTCGGGCGATAAATTCCTGACGCGTCAGGCGCCCTTGCGCGGCGGCTCGCTGACGCCGGCCAGATTACGCGCGCGTGCCTTCTTCTCCTCAATGCGCATGCCGCGGGCGATCTGGATCCGTTGCGCCTGCGGCGAACCGGCGCCGTGCAGGCTTTCGGTGAGATAGCCGACCGCATTCCGTCCGATGGTCATGTTCTCGATCAGGCGCAGCACGCGCATGCGGTCGACGGTCGAGACGCCGTCGCGGCCCTGCAGGAATTTGCGGATCAGCGGGCCGATCTCGTTGTTCTGCAGATCTTTCTCCGACGGCATGGTGACCACGAGCCCGCCGGCAATGTCCTGCGCCAGCCGCGCGATCTCGAAGGGGAAGCGCGTGACATTGTGCTTGGCGACGTTGGAGAGCATCTCGTCATTGAGATAAGCGCCCGACGCCATCGGCTTCGAGCGGTAGGCCGCGGCCATGCAGCTCGAATAAATGGTCTCGTTGAGGTGCGTCATCTCCACGAGCTTGTCCTTGATGTGCGACACCGCCTCGACGCCGTTATGCGACGCGGCTTCCGCCGCGGCCCCGATCAGCACGTCGCCGAGCCCGGTTTTGCAGACGTAAGACGAGCGGTGATAGGTGGTGAAACGCTCGACCAGCGTCGCGGCATAATTCCATTCGCCATCCATGAACACGTGCTCGTAAGGCACGAACACGTTGTCGAAGACGATCAGCGCTTCCTGGCCGGCAAAGCGTGCATTGCCGGCATCGAGCTCGCCGCCGTCGACCGCGCGGGTGTCATTGGTCTGCCGTCCGACGATGTAAGTCAGGCCGGGCGCATCGACGCGCACGGCGCCGACCACGGCCCAATCCTTGTCGGCTTCGGTCATCCGCATGGTCGGCATGAAGATCAGCCAATGCGAGTTCACCGCGCCGGTCTGATGCATCTTGGCGCCGGACACGTAGATGCCTCTGTCGTCGCGGCGCACCACGTGCAGGAAGAGATCAAGGTCTTTCTGTTGATGCGGCGCCTTGGAGCGGTCGCCCTTCGGATCGGTCATCGCGCCGCCGATCACGATATTGGCGCGCTGTGCGCGCTTGAGGAAAGTGAGGAAGCGCTGGTGGTAATCGGTCTTGCGCTCGGCATCGATGTCGTAGGTCACCGAATGGCAGGCGCCGACGGCGTCGAGCCCGACGCAGCGCTGGAAGCAGGTGCCGGTGCGCCGCCCAAGCTCGCGCTGCATCTCATGCTTGCTGACGAGCTCTTCCGGCTTCGTCGGCACATGCAGGAAGCGGTTGGTCTGGCAGTCGGCGATGTCGCTGCGCACGCCGCCCAGATCAGGACGCTCGGAGGCGAGGCGATAGGTCTCGGCCATGGCATTGATCGACGGCCGGATCACCGGGTTGTCGACCGGCTCGGGAACGCGCTCGCCCATGAAGTAGACGGTCATAGCGCGGCCGCGCAGCGACGCGATGTAGTCGTCGGCATTGGCGATCGGGCGTGCGAAATCGGCCCACAGCGTTTCGGCGTCTTGCATGGCACGCTCCATCCTAAGAGGCACTCAGGCTTTCCCGCAGCTTGTAGCGGATGATCTTGCCCGATCCGGTGCGCGGGATCTCCTTAATGATATGCACGGCGTGAGGGACCTTGTAGGCCGAAAGTGAAGTGCGGCAATGCGTCAGCAGGGCGTCCACCACCAGGTCCTTGCCCGGGCGCGGCACGACGAACAGCGCCGGAACTTCGCCCAGATGCTCATGGGCGATGCCGACGACGGCGCAATCGAGCACCGGCTCGAAGGTGTTCACCACCTCTTCGATCTCGGCGGGTGCGATGTTCTGGCCGCCGCGGATGATCAGCTCCTTCAGTCGCCCGGTAATAGTCAGGAATCCGTTCTCGTCGCATTTGGCGAGGTCGCCGGTGTGATACCAGCCATTGCGCAACGCTTTCGCCGTCTCTTCGGGCTTGTTGTGATAGCCGGGCATCACATTCGGCCCGCGCACGATCAGCTCGCCTTCCTCACCGAGCGGCTTGTCGGTGACGTTGACCGGATCGACGATGCGCACAGCGAGACCGGGAACCGGAAAGCCGCAGGAGCCGAGCACGCGTCCGCCGCTCGGCCAATTCATGGTCACCATGGTCGAGGTTTCGGTGATGCCATAGCCGTCGAGGAGCTGAACGCCGAGCTTCTCCTCGAATTCACGATTGAGCGTTGCCGGCATGATGGCGCCGGCGGAGATGCAGAGCCGCAGATTGGGAAATTTCAGTCCGGCTTCGCTGTGCGTCGCCTGCAGAAAATAGTGAAACATGGTCGGCACGCCTGGAAAGAGCGTGAATTCGCCGGTCTTGAGCAGCTTCACCGCTTCGCCGGTCGAGTACTTCTCCATGATGTGCTCGCTGGCGCCAGTGGCGAGGATGCCGAGCACCGAAAGGTTCAGCGCATAGGAATGGAACAGCGGCAGCGGTGAGAGCACGAAGTCGCGATCGCTGAGGCCGGTGATTGGCGCCCAGCAGGCGGCGACGATCCACAGCATGCCGTGTACGGTGAGGAGCACGCCCTTGGCGCGGCCGGTCGTCCCGGATGTGTAGATAATGTAGGCGGGGCTGTGCAGGTCCAAGGAGTCCCGCGGAGCCGATTTGGCGGGCTTCGCCATTAGCTCGGCATAGCGCAGCCCTTGTGCGGCCCCGCTGCCGGGGTCGATGAGGATCACGGTCTTCAGGTTCGGCGCGTCGGCGGCGAGCCTGGCGACGAGCTCGCTACGCTCGGTGGTGGTGACGATGGCTTTGCAATTGGCGTCGCTCAGCCGATAGGCGATCTCCGGCTCGGTCGATTCGTAGTTGATCGGCACGCTCACGGCATTCGCGCGGGTGACGGCGAACGACGTCTCGATCCAGGCGGTCGAGTTGGGCAGCAGCATCGCCACGGTGTCGCCGGGGGCGATACCGAGATCGGCGAGATGGCCGGCGAGCCGCGCGGTGCGCGCGTCGAGATCGGTGTAGGTCACCGAACCCTGAGCGTCGCGATAAGCGATCTTGGCGCCGCGCGCCGCTGCGTGCCGCTTCAACAGCTCGGGGACGGAAGCAATCAGGTCGGTGCGCAACATGCGAAACTCCTTGGACGCGCTTTCACGCTGTTATTGGTTCAAACCATGCTGAAGCCGCCGCTGATCGAGAGCACTTGGCCGGTGATCCAGCCGGAATGCGGCGAAGCGAGCATCGCGACCATCGGCGCGATGTCTTCCGGCTTGCCGAGCCGACGCACCGGATAAAGCCGCGTCAGCTTCTCGCGGTTCTCCTCGACCCAGGCACGATCATGGGCGGTTTCGACCAGGCCGAGCGAGACGGTGTTCGCCGTGGTCCCGGAGCGGCCGAACTCGCGGGCCAGCGATTTCATCAGCGCGACGACGCCGGCGCGCGCGGCGGCGACAATGGCGAGACCGGATTCTCCAACACGCGAGGAATCGCCGATGATGCTGACGATGCGTCCGTTCTTGGCGTTCTCCAGATGCGGCGCCGCGGCGTGGCAGCAGTGGATCGCGCCATAGAGACAGGTGTCGATCTGCTTGTGCCAGTCGTCGGGCTTGGTCTCGACGAAGCGCTGACGCAAGGCCAAGCCCGCGTTGTTGATCAGGATATTGAGGCCGCCGAAATCCTTCACGACGGCATCGATCATCGTCTTCACCGCCGCGAAATCGGCGACGTCGGCGGCATAGGCCTTGGCCTTGCCGCCTTTCGCAGTGATCTTCTTGACCACTGCTTCGGCCTCAGTGGCGGAGCTCCGGTAATTCACCGCAACCGCCGCGCCTTCGGCTGCGAGCGCCTTGGCAATCTCGCTGCCGACGTCGCGCGCGGCGCCGGTGACCAGCGCGACTTTGCCTTTGAGATTGAGGTCCATCCTTACTCCTTTGCTTTGGCTGCTTCGATCAGCCGAAACAGGCGCTCCGGCGTCGCCGGCAGCTCGTTGATCTCGATGCCCAAGGGCGACAGCGCATCGGTCAGTGCATTGGCGATGGCGGCCGGCGCGCCGATGGTGCCGCCTTCGCCCATGCCGCGATACCCGCCGAGCGTGGTCGGCGACAGCGTGTCGAGATGCGCGACCTGCATAGCCGGGATTTCGCTTGCCGCCGGCACCACATAGTCGACAAGGCTCGCGCTCTGGATCTGTCCCTGCGCGTCGTAGACGACTTCTTCATACAGCGCCGCGCCGATGCCTTGCGCAACGCCGCCATGCACTTGGCCGTCGACGATCTGGGGGTTGACCACACGACCACAATCCTCGGCGACGGCGTAGCGCAGAATGCGGACCTCGTAGGTCTGCGGATCGATCTCGACCGCGGCGACATGCGTCGCCGCGCTGGTGGTGCCGAACACCGGATCGTAGGTCTTCACGGCAGCAAGTTCTTCGCGCGCTTCCGGCGGCAACCGCCCCATCTGCGAATAGACCGCCCGCGCGATCTCGCGGAAGGTCACGGCACGATCGGTACCGGCGACAGTAACTTTGCCATCGACAACGATAAGATCGGCGGGCGCGGCTTCGAGCAGGTGCGAGGCCGCGTTGATCAGTTTCTCGCGGACCGCCTGCGCCGCCAGCGTCCCCGCGCCGCCGGCGAGCACGAGCGACCGGCTCGCATAGGTGCCGGTGCTGACGCCGACCGCAGCGCTATCGCCATGCACGATACGGATGTCCTCGAAGCGAGCGCCGAGGTGCTCGGCCACGATCTGCGCCAGCGTGGTTTCCAGCCCTTGGCCGTGCGAGGCGACGCCGAAGCTCGCGGTGACGGCGCCGGTCGAATCGATGTGGATATCGGCCGTTTCGGTGCCGGTGTTGATCGGCATGCCCGGCGCTACTGAAATACGCGATCCGATGCCGGTGAGCTCGGCATAAGACGCGATGCCGATGCCGAACCAGCGTCCGGCTTGGCGCGCCGCCGCCTGCTCGGCGCGTAACGCCTCATAGCCGAGCGATTGGCAGGCGAGATCGAGGCATTCGCGGAAACCGGATTTGTCCCAGACGATGCCGGAGGCGACCTTGTAGGGAAATTCCTCGGCGCGCACGAGATTGCGTTCGCGAATGTCGCGAGGATCGAGGCCGAGCTTGCGCGCGGCCATATCCATCAGCCGCTCCATGACGAAGGTCGAGGCCGGCCGCCCGACGCCGCGATAGGGGCCGGTCGGCGACTTCGGCGTTGCTACCGCACGCACGCGCCCGCGATAATGCGGAACGCGATAGGGGCCGGGCAGGAAGCTCACCACCTGCACCGGCTCGAGCGCGGCGGTCCACGGATAGATCGAATAGGCACCGATGTCGCCGATGGTGTCGGCGACAAGCCCGACGATCTTTCCGTCGCCATCGAGGCCGAGCTCCGCCTCGACGATCTCGTCAAAGCCGTGGCTGGTCGACGCCAGATCCTCGAGGCGGTCGCTGCTCCATTTCACGGCACGGCCGAGCTTGCGTGCGGCGATGCAGACGAAAAAGTCTTCGGCATAGAGCGAGCCCTTGCCGCCGAAGCCGCCGCCGACATCGGGCGCGATCACGCGCAGCCGATGACCAGGCAGCTCGAGGGCTTCGCTCAACGCATCGCGCAGAATGCCGGGGACCTGGGTCGCCGAATGCAGTGTCAGCGCGTCGCGACCGGCGTCATATTCAGCAAGGCAGGCGCGCATCTCCATGGCAACCGCGGTCTTGCGGCGCATGCGGAAGCGGCCTTTGACCCTGATCGCTGCGCCGGCGAGCGCCGCGTCGACATCGCCGCGTTTGAATTCGCGGGCGACGATGACGTTGCTCTGCGCCTCCGCATGCAGACGCGGCGCATCGGGACGCACGGCATCCTCGGGATCGATGGCGACCGGCAGCGGCGCGAAGTCGATATGAATGTTTTCAAGCGCGTCTTCAGCGAGATAGCGGCTCTCGGCAATCACCGCGACGACAGGCTCGCCGACATAGCGTACGATGTCACGCGCCAGCGGATGGATCGGCGTCGCGTAGTAGCCCGGCATTCGCGAGGTGGCGCGGACCGGCTGATAGAGGCCTTCGAAATCGGCGGCCGAGAACACCGCGAGCACGCCGGGTATCGCGCGCGCCGCTTTCGTGTCGATGGCGACGATGCGGGCATGCGGATGGTCGCTGCGGCGAAAGGCAACGTGCAGGCAATATGCGATCTGCCGGTCGTCCGTGAAGTTGCCGCGACCGGTGAGCAGGCGCGGATCCTCGGTGCGCTTGATACGGGCGCCGACGATCTTCGGCCGCAGATGCGCCGTATCAGTCATAGGCATCCGCCCCCTTGCGTAGCGTCTGCCATTGCCGGTCGTCATGACTGCAAATTATCGTCGCGCCTTGCGCGGCGATGCGCCGGACTTCGACGAGCGACTTCGCCAGTACCTCTGCGTTCCACGTGTGCTTGGGCATGACGCCATCGTCGAGCGTCTCGCGCAGGCTCACGGTATCGGAAGCAAGCAGGAACGCGCCCGAGCGTTCGAGCTGCACCAGCGCGCTCATGGTGCCTGGCGTATGGCCGGGCAGGGGAAGCAGCGTGATACGGCCGTCGCCGAAAACGTCTCGCTCGGCATTCACGGTGTCGATCGGCATCGGGTGATCCCAATCGGCCCGGAAGAAGCCTTGCGCCTGCGCATCGTCGGCGCGTGCAGCCTCGAGCTCGCGCGCATGCACGATCAGGGTCGCCTTCTTGAAAAAGGCGTTGCAGCCGCAATGGTCCGCGTGCAGATGCGAGCAGATGACGACGTCGATGTCATCGGCTTGCATGCCAAGGCCGGAAAGGCCCGCAAGCACATTGTCGTCCTTGCCCATGATCGGCGTCATCACGCGGGCGAGCGTGCCCCAGCGCGCCTCTGCTTCGGCGGGCGACGCGACTGAAGGATGGCAACCGGTATCGAACAGCACATTGCCTTGCGCGTGGCGCAACAGGACGCTGGCGATCGGTAACTCGATGGTTGCGCTCTTCTCAACGCCGGGCAAAAAGATGGCCTTGCGCATGCGCAACCGGCCGCCGGAGAGAAAATGCATTTTCATGCGCCGCGCTCCGGCTTGCGCGGTACGACGGAACGCACGGCCTCGACGATGTGCTGATAGCCGGTGCAGCGGCACAGATTTCCGGAAAGCCCTTCACGGATCTCATCGTCGCTGGCGAGCGGGTATTTGCGCAGCAGATCGGTCGCGGTCATCAGCATTCCCGGCGTGCAGAAGCCACATTGCAACGCATGGTGCTGGCGAAACGCTTCCTGCAGCGGATTGAGCGCGCCCATGGTGCCGAGGCTTTCGACGGTCTCGACGCTGGCTCCATCGAGCTGCACGGCGAGGAGCAGGCACGACCGCATGCTGTCGCCGTTGACGATGACCGTGCAGGCGCCGCAGACGCCGTGCTCGCAGCCGACATGCGTTCCGGTCAATCCCAGGGTATGGCGCAGGAAGTCGGCGAGGAGGAGCCGCGGCTCGACGTCGCGCTCATACGCCGTGCCATTCACCGTGACCTTGATGCGGCGCTGTGTGCTCATGCGGCGGCGCGCTCCCAGGCCTCGCGCAATGTCCGCTCGGCGAGCACTGCGACGAGGTGCCGCCGGTAGTCGGAGGAGGCGTGCACGTCGGTGTTCGGCGTTACCGATGTGCGTACCACATCGCCCACCTCAGCGAGCGATGCGACGTCGAGCCGTCGTCCGAGGAGCAACGCCTCGGCTTCGTGCGCGCGTTGCGGCGTCTCGCCGATGCCCATCATGCCGATGCGCACGGCGCTGATCGCGCCGGCCTCGAGCGTGAGCGCCACCGCGACCGCCGCCAAGGCGAAATCGCCGCCGCGGCGCGCCACCTCGGCAAAGCCCCAGCCGGTCGACGGCGGCAGCTTGGGAAACTTGATCTCGGTGACGAGCTCGTCTTCGTGGAGATCGACGGTGAGCGCCCCGAGAAAGAAGTCGCGTGCCGCGACGCTGCGGCGCCCGCGCGGCGAGGCAATCGTCAGCTCGGCGTCGAGCAGAAGGGCGAGCATCGGCAGCTCTGCGGCGGGGTCGGCGTGCGAGAGGCTGCCGCCGATGGTGCCGCGATTGCGGATGGCAAGATGGGCCACATGGCCCATCGCTTCCGTGATCACGGAGAGTTGCCGCGCGATGACGGGTGACGTTTCCAGCATCCGATGGCGCGTCAGCGCGCCGATGCGGATCGCATCGTCGTCCTCGTCGATGAAGGACAGGCCCGAAATGGCATTGATGTCGACGAGCAGAGTCGGCTTCAGCAGCCGGAAATTGAGCATCGGGACGAGGCTCTGCCCGCCCGCGATGATCTTGGCGTCGCTGCCAGCCTGGGCGAGCGCCGTCACCGCGCTTTCGACGCTGTCGGCCAGCACATAGTCGAACGGCGGCGGCTTCATTGGCGATCGGGGTTACAGAGTAACTTGCATTACTAGACCAATATTGAGCGATCGAGTCAACGGGCCACGCCTCGACAGCGCTCGTGGCCTACCGTTTGCGGCGCGGCGCGGCGAGACCTTCGATCGCCGCGGCGCGATCGCTCACGGCCGGCGCGCCGAAGCCGCGCGGGTCGTAGTTCATCTTGTAATGCATCGCCTTGGCTTCGATCGGCTTGCGGCAGTGATCGCAGATCACCAGCGGCGTGAAGTCTTTGCCGCACGCACGATGCGTGAGGATGACCGGCGGCCCGTTACGCGCGAGCCGGCGGTCGCCCCAGGTCAGCATCAAAATGAGCGGGCCATAAAGATCGCGTCCCATCTCGGTGAGGCGATATTCATATCGCGTCGGTAAATCCTGGTATTTGCGCCGCTCGAAAATGCCGGTGTCGGTGAGGCGGGCGAGCCGGTCGGTAAGAATGTTGCTGGCGATCTTGAGTTCGCTCTGCAGACGGTCGAAGCGGCGCGAGCCGAAGAAGGCCTCGCGGATGATGAGGAAGCTCCAGCGGTCGCCGATGATTTGCAACGTGCGCGATACCGAGCTCGGGCGCCCGCGCATGAACGGCGCGCCGTCCGAGGTGCGTCGCGTGCGGCGGACGGGGTGCACCAGGCTGGTGCCGGCACCTGGGCCGTCGCGATACGTCACGCCGCGCGCGGTGACGGCCTGCAGACACGCCGAGCAGGCGACGAGCGGATGGCATTCGCAATTGCAGAGCGCGTGCACGAGCCGCAGCGGCGGCCCTTTGCGTCCGGCGAGCCAGCGATCGCCAAACTGCATCATCGCCAGAAAGCTCGGATAGAGCTCGAGCCCTGCCGGCGTCAGCCGGTATTCGACCCGGCTCGATCCTTGCGAATATTGCACCGCACGGAAGATGCCCTGGCGCGTGAGCCGCTTCAGCCGTTCCGTGAGGGTGGCGCGCGGCAGGCCGAGCGCGATGCGAAAGCTTTCGAAACGGCGCGCCCCGAAGAACGCCTCGCGGATGATCAGGAAGGTCCAGGCGTCGGATAGGATCGAGAGCGTGCGGGCGACCGAGCAGTTCCTTTCGCGGATCCTGCCGGCGTTCGGCGGCTTGAGCTTGCCTTTTGCCGCCGACGCGGATGCCTTCAACAGCATCGTGCTCATGTTGTCGAGCCCCTTACGCGGCAAGCGCCCTCCGGCGGCCCTGTTGTAGCGAGCGTTCCGCGGCGGACACAAGTGGCGTGATTGCGGTTCGCGACCTCGCTTGACAGCTGACGGTCACGAACGCGCGCGGTCCGGAACAAGCCCCGCCGCAGGATCGTTTCCTGAGGGTGCGTGCGGAATGTGTGCGCGAACGATGGTGCGGCGACGGCGCACATCGGTGTGTCTTCTTGGATAAAAAGCGCAGGAGGCGGCGCCATGGACATGCGCGGCGTCGCGATGGATTCGCCACCGCATATCGTTGTGGTGGGCAATGAGAAGGGCGGGTCGGGCAAAACGACGCTTGCCGTGCATGTTGCGGTTGCGTTGCTCAAGGCCGGACAGCGCGTGACCACCGTCGACCTTGATAGCCGGCAGCGCAGTCTCACTCACTATATGGACAATCGCCGTGCCTGGGCCGAGCGCCTCGGAATGCGTCTGGAGCAATCCGAGCACGTCTGCGTCGATCGCGGTGAAACTCCGCGCGTCGACTGGAACGAGCGGACCGAGCTCGATGCCTTCCAGCACGCCATCGCGCGAACGCAAGGACGTGCGGATTTCGTCGTCATCGACACGCCGCCACAGGACAGCTACCTGATGCGGCTCGCGCATCTCATCGCCGACACGCTGATCACGCCGCTCAACGACAGTTTCCTCGATCTCGACGTGCTCGCGGCCGTGGATCCGGTGACCTTTGAGGTTGCCGGAACCAGCCACTATGCCGAGATGGTCCGCAGTGCCCGGCGCAAGCGTCGCGCCGCCGACGGCTGCGACTTCGATTGGGTCGTGTTGCGCAACCGTCTCGCCGTGCTCGGATCCCGTCATAAACGCTGCATCGGCGACGATCTCGTGGACCTGTCGCGCCGAATCAACTTCCGCGTCCTTGACGGAATGGCGGAGCGGGTGGCCTATCGTCAGCTGTTTCCGCGTGGGCTGACGGCATTGGATCATCCTGCCGAATTGCGCCGCGCCGGTGACGTCAGTATCAGTACTTCAGCCGCGGGTCGTGAAATCATGCGGCTGATCCAATCGCTGCATTTGCCACTCGACCACAGGCGGGAGCAGCGTGCGGCCGCGCAGCTGGTGTGGATGCAGGCTCACGACAGTCCTCTCGTGCCCGACGATCTCCTCGCCGCCGAGATGGTCTCCTCACCGCGGTGACCTCTTCAGGCGGCGCCAACCGCCTTCGATAGCGCCTGCGCCTTGCCGAGCAGGATCTTGGTCATCTTCTTGCACTTCGCGGCATCAAATCGGGCGCGCGAGCCGGCGATGCTCAGCGCGCCGAGGAAACGATCGCGTCCAAAGACCGGCGAGGCAATGGCCGCAGTCTCCGCATCGCGTTCGCCATAGGAGATGTAGAAGCCGTCGCGGCGGATATCGTCATAGACGGGGCCACGCGCGTCGGTGAAGGCCAGCAGCACACGGCCGCCGGCGCCGCGCTCGAGCGGCAGCGCGGTCCCTTCTTCGATGTGGTGGCGCAGCAGGCGAGGGGCGTGGTGGCGGTAAAGGCAGATGCGCTTGTCGGCCTCGCGAATGTAGAACGCTGCGGTCTCGCCCGTTTCCTCGACTAGCGTTGCTAGCACCGGCCGCACATAGTCGGCCAGATTGAAGGCGTTCTGATACAGGACGCCGAGCCGCAGCAGTGAGGGGCCGAGGCGGAAGCGCCCGTCGGTCCCGCGATGCAGGTAGCCGAAGCGCTCGAGCGAGGCGTGAAGCCGCAGGATGGTGCTGCGGTAAAGTCCGGTGCGCTCCGCCAGCTCGCCGAGCGACAGCGTGTTGCTGTCCTCGTGGAACGCATCGAGAATGGCGAGCGCGCGTTCGACGGCCTCGACCTTCTGTTCCCCCGCCGCTGCCGGTTTCGCGCGTTTGCCCATGTGAATTTCCACGGCCGGATTGACTCCGCGGCCCGATCCCGCCATTCTATTCAACAGAATAAGTTTCTGTCAGACAGAAACAAGAGTCAAGCCGCGCCGTCGAGCGAAGCGAGGGTCCGGCGCGGCAAACAAAAGAACAAGGAGCTGCCATGGCAAAGCCACGAGACATTATTGTGAGCGAAGTCGGACCGCGTGACGGGCTGCAGAGCGTCAAGCGCACCATGCCGACCGCGATCAAGCATCGCTGGATTGCGGCGATGGCCGCCTCGGGCGTCTCCGAGATTGAGGTCGGCTCATTTGTGTCCCCGAAGCGTCTGCCGCAAATGGCGGACACCGATGAGGTCGTGCGCAAGGCGATCACAATCCCGGGGCTCACGGTCGTGGCGCTGGTGCCGAACATGAAGGGCGCCGAGCGGGCCATCGCCGCCGGCGCGCACAAGCTTACGATTCCAGTCTCCGCCTCGCGCATGCACAGCCAGTCGAATGTCGGCATGACGCCGGAGCAGTCGATCGAGCAGGTGCGGCAGATCTGTGCGCTGCGCGACTCGCTGCCAGCAGCGCAACGGCCGAAAGTCGAGGCTGGCGCCTCGACGGCGTTCGGTTGCACCATGGAGGGCCCGGTCTCCGAGGATTGGGTGATCGAGGTCGCGGTGCGGCTTGCCCGCGCCGGGGCCGACGCAGTCAACCTCGCCGACACCACCGGCTATGGCAATCCGGCACAAGTGAAGCGTCTGTTCACACGCTTGAAGCAAGAGCTCGGCGACAAGGCCGGCGGCGCGCATCTGCACAACACCCGCGGGCAGGGGCTCGCCAATGCGCTGGCGGCGCTTGAGGTCGGCGTCACCACCTTTGACTCCTCCCAGGCCGGGCTCGGCGGCTGCCCGTACGCGCCGGGCGCGACCGGCAATATTGTCACCGAAGATCTCGTGTTCCTGCTGGAGTCGATGGGACTGTCGACCGGCATCGATCTGCCGAAATTCATCGCCGCTCGCGCCATCATCCACGAAGGGCTGCCAGGCGAGGCGCTCTACGGGCATCTCGCCGATGCCGGGCTGCCCAAAGGTTTTGTGCCGGCGGCGCAGGTGGCGGCATGAGCAGGCCGCTGCCGCTCGCGGGCGTCCGCGTCGTCGAGTTCTCGCACATGGTCATGGGCCCGACCTGCGGACTCGTGCTCGCCGATCTCGGCGCCGAGGTGGTCAAGATCGAGCCGCTGCCTGACGGCGACAATACGCGGCGACTTCCCGGATCGGGCGCCGGTTTCTTCGTCACCTTCAACCGCAACAAGCGCAGCGTCGCGCTCGATCTCAAGTCGCCGAAAGGGCTCGCCTTCGCCAAGCGTCTCATTCAACGCGCCGACGTGGTGACGGAGAATTTCCGTCCCGGCGCGCTCGAAAAGCTCGGGCTCGGCTACGACGCGCTCAAGGCCGACAATGCGCGTCTCATCTATTGCTCGCTGAAAGGCTTTCTCTCCGGCCCCTATCAGCATCGCGCCGCGCTTGATGAAGTCGTGCAGATGATGGGCGGCCTCGCTTACATGACGGGTCCGCCGGGCCGGCCGTTGCGGGCCGGCGCTTCGGTCAACGACATCATGGGCGGCATGTTCGCCGCGATCGCCATCCTCGCCGCGCTGCATGAGCGCGAGCGCACGGGGCATGGCCAATTCGTCAAGAGCGCGCTGTTCGAGAGCAATGTGTTCCTGGTGGCGCAGCACATGCTGCAATATGCGGTGACCGGCAAGCCCGCGGCGCCGATGCCGCAGCGCATCTCCGCCTGGGGCGTCTACGACGTGTTCGACGTCGCCAATGGCGAGCAGGTGTTCATCGGCGTCGTCACCGACACGCAATGGCGCGCCTTCTGCGCGGAATTTAAGCGGGACGACCTCCTTGCCGACGCCGAGCTTGCCAGCAACCCGCAACGGGTCGCCGCGCGCGAGCGACTGATCCCGATATTGCGTGCGCTGTTCGCGGGCATCAGCCGCGACGAGGCCATCCGCCGCTGCGAGCAAGCGCAGCTTCCCTTCGCGCCCATCACCAGGCCGGAGCAGCTGTTCGACGACCCGCATCTCGCGTGCCCTGGCGCCATGGTCGAAGTCACGCTTCCGAGCGGCCGCACCTCACCGGCGCCGGCGCTGCCCATCGAGATGGACGGCCATCGCTTCGGGTTACGCCACGACGTGCCGCGTGTCGGTGAAGACGGCGCCGCAGTGGCCCGCGAGCTCGGCTACGCACAGAGCGAGATTGACGCTTTGGTTGCCGACAGCGTGTTGGGCCGCGATGCAAAGCCGCCTCACACCGACGACGATACAAAGCCGAATGTCGCGCTACGCGCTCGCTCGGCGTAATCGCAAAACAGGAGAATACCGTGAGGCTTGCAACGCTTGGTCTTGGGGCGCTGGCGCTCGTCGTCTCGGCGGCGCCTGCAGCGGCGCAAACGTACCCCGGCACCAAGCCGGTGCGTTTGATCGTTCCGATGACGCCCGGCGGCGGGACCGACATTCTCTCCCGCGTCATTGCCAACAAGCTGCAGGAGCAGAGCTACACCGTTGTGGTCGAGAACCGTCCGGGCGCCGGCGGCAATATCGGCGCCGACGTCGCGGCCAAGGCCGCGCCCGACGGCTACACCATGGTGATGGGGCAGACGTCCAATCTGGCAATCAATCCCACGCTCTATCCGCATCTGTCGTTCGATCCGTTGAAGGATTTCGCACCGGTGGTGCTGGTCGCCGATGCGCCGCTGGTCATGGTCGTGCGCGCGCAATCACCGATCAAATCGGTCGCCGACCTGGTGGCCGCCGCAAAGTCAAAGCCTGCTTCGCTGACAATGGCCTCCCCGGGCAATGGCACGGCATCGCATCTTTCCAGCGAGCTGTTCCAGATCGCCGCCGGTATCAAGCTCGTCCATGTGCCGTATAAAGGCGCTGCGCAGGCCACGACCGATGTGTTGGGCGGCCAGGTGGACATGATGATGAGCTCGGTGCCCTCGGCGATGGGCCAGATCCAGCAGGGTACGCTGCGCGCCATCGCGGTGACTTCGAGCAAGCGCTCGTCGGCGTTGCCCGATGTGCCGACATTGGCAGAGGCCGGCTATCCTGGCTTCAACGCGACGAGCTGGTATGGTCTGCTCATGCCCGCCGGCACGCCGCAGGCGATCGTCAATCAGCTCAACGCCCAGGTGAACAAGGTGCTACAGACCGCCGACATCCGCGACAAGGTTGCGCTCGAAGGTGGGAATGTGCTCGGCGGCTCGCCGCAGGATTTTGCCGATCTGCTCAAGAGCGAATACGCCAAATGGTCGAGCGCGGTGAAAGCGTCGGGTGCGAAGATCAATTAGCTCATCGGATACCGCAGCGCGTGTGAGGGGAGGGTGAGATGTTGAGGCTGTTGCTCGCCACTGCGGCCTTGCTGTGCGCAGCGTCCAGTGCTTCCGCGCAATATCCGGACCGCCCGGTGCGCATCATCGTTCCGTATTCGGCCGGCGGCACTAGCGATTTCGTCGCCCGCATCACCGCACAGAAGCTCTCCGAGCTGACCGGCAAGACGTTCTACGTGGAGAACAAGCCAGGGGCGTCGGGCCGTCTCGGTTACGAGACCGGCACCAAGGCCACGCCTGACGGCTACACGCTGGTCGGCGCCGACACGTCGTTCGCCATGCTGCCCGGGCTCTATGCGAAGCTTCCGTGGACGCAGGATACCGCGCTCAGAACGATCACGATCACCGCGCAGACGCCGGTGGTCATCGCGGTGCATCCGAAGACCGGTTTCAAGACGCTGCGCGACCTGATCGTCTATGCCAAGGCGAACCCGGGCAAGCTCAACTACGGCTCCGGCGGCGTCGGCAGCTCGACGCATCTCGCCGGCGAACTGTTCAAGCGCGTCGCCGGCGTCGACATCGCGCACGTCCCCTATAAAGGCGCCGGCGATGCCGTGACCGGGCTGGTGTCGGGACAGGTGGAGCTGCTGATCACCGCGCCGCCGACCGTGATCAGCCTGGTGCGCGCCGGCAATCTGACCGCGCTGGCGGTGACGTCCGTGCAGCGCTCGGCGGCCTTGCCGGACGTGCCGTCTGTCGTCGAGGCCGGGCTGCCCGGCTTCATTGTGTCGAACTGGTTCGGTCTGATGGCCCCGAAGGACACGCCCGACGCGATCGTTGATTACCTGCAGAAGGAAGTCGCAACGGCGATGGCGGCCGATACGATCAAGGAGCGGCTGCGCGCCCAGGGCGCCGAACCGGTCGCCAGCGCGCCGCAAGCCTCCGCGCAGAAGGTGAGCGACGAGACCAAGCTGTGGACCGATGTCGTCCACGACGCCGGGATCAAGGTCGAATGATGTTTCTCGATAAGCCGCCGGCCGTCATCGACACCCAGCTGTTCTCGTCGATGCCGCAGGAGTTCCGCCGCCGCGGCGTCGCCTCGGCCTGGGCCAAGGCCAACAAAGGCGGCGAGGCGATCGACTGCTTCCTCGAAGGTCCATCGTTCGATGCAGCCGGCAATCTCTACGTCGTCGATATTCCGTTCGGCCGTATCTTTCGCATTTCGCCGCAGCAACGCTGGTTGCTCGTCGCCGAATATGACGGGTGGCCGAACGGCCTGAAGGTGCATCCCGACGGCCGGTTGATTGTCGCCGATTACCGCAACGGGCTGATGCAAATCGATCCGCAGAGCGGCGCGGTGCGGCCACTGCTCGAGCATCGCAATTCCGAGTCGTTCAAGGGCTGCAACGATCTGCACATCGCGCGCAGCGGCGACATCTATTTCACTGACCAGGGGCAGACCGGGCTGCACGATCCGAGCGGCCGCGTCTTCCGTCTGCGCGCCGACGGCCGGCTCGATTGCCTGTTATCGACCGGTATCAGCCCCAATGGGCTGGTTCTCGATCCGACCGAAACCGTGCTCTTCGTCGCCATGACGCGCGACAACGCCGTCTGGCGCTTGCCGCTGATGCGCGACGGCGGCGTCTCCAAAGTCGGGCGGTTCTGCTCGATGTTTGGGACCAGTGGGCCGGACGGGCTCGCCATGGATCGGGCCGCGCGGCTTTATGTCGCGCATGCCTCGCTCGGCCAGGTCTTCGTTTTTGCACGCAATGGCGAGTGCATCGCGCGGATCAAGTCCTGCCGCGGTGCGACCTGCACCAATCTTGCGTTCGAACGCGAGAGCGCCCGGCTCTTCATCACGGAATCCGAAACAGGCTCAATCCTGATCGCCGATCCGATCGCGTCGTGATCGGGCGTGTGTGCCGGCGATGCAAAAGCAACCGGCGCGGCAGTGCACTGCCGCGCCGCTGCAACGTTTCGGTCGTGAACGGCGTCGCGTTCAGGCGCGCGCGCGCCTGCCCTTTGCCGGCGCCGAGCGCGCCATGCTTTCGGTGAGCGCCACCAGGCGGTGCCGGGTCTCGTCGTCGCCGATCTGCTGGAAGGCATTGATCAGTCGCAGGCCGTCTTTCATGCGGTCCGGTGAGACCTGGTCGAGCAGCTTGGTCGTCTGACCGGGCGACTCGGAGAAGAAATAGGTGATCGGCACATTCAACGCGTCGGCGATCTCATAGAGACGGCTGCAGCTGACGCGATTGGCGCCGCGTTCGTATTTTTGGATTTGCTGGAACGTGACGCCGAGCTTGTCGCCAAGCGCAGTCTGCGAGATCCCCATCTGCAACCTGCGGACACGGACCCGCTTCCCGACCATCACGTCAATCGGATGAGGCATTTCGTTACGTCCTCTTTTGCCTTTGACATCGCCGACGACGCGGCGTGAGCGAACAAAGAAAGCAGATCGCACCAGACCAGCGAACCGAAAGCGCGTCAAGGTACACGCTTAGGTAGTTACAGTGTGTTACAGCTACGAGGTTGCGGGTGCAAGTTTGGCGCGCGATGCAAAGCCAATAGCGGTTGATATCTTATGTTTCGCACGCACCGCGTGAGTTCATGAGAATTTACCAGCGGTTCGCGCGCCGCGTTGCGGATTCCCCTGAAACCTCACGTTTTACCAAGGAGATAGTGCGCGGGCCCCCCGGGTGCCTTGGCGCGCAAGCTGCGGTATTCTTGACAGCGGACGACGGCTTTGGGGTTTCTCGGGGATGAAGATTCTTGTGGTCGACGATCACGTGTTGATCCGTCAGGCGATGCGTGGCGTGCTGAAGAAGCTCAAGCGGGACGCGGTCGTGATCGATGCGGCGGACAACGAGCAGACCATGGCGGCTCTTGCGGCGCATCCCGACATGGGCCTGGTATTGCTTGATCTGACACTGCCGGATCGCGACGGCTTTGCCGTCCTCGCGGAGCTGCGCGAACGGTATCCGGCGCTGCCGGTCGTCGTGCTCTCGGCCGTCCAGGACCGTATCAATGTGCGCAAAGCGCTCGACCTCGGCGCACTCGGCTTCATTCCGAAATCTGCGCAAAGCAATGTCATCCTCAATGCGCTGCGCCTGGTGATGTCGGGCGGTATCTACATTCCGCCGGAAATCCTGCGCGATGAGACACCGATGGCCCCGACACACGAGGCTGCGGCGCGCGCGCAGAGCTCGCCAGCCAGTACCGGCCTGACCGGCCGACAAATCGACGTGCTGGCGCTCATGATGCAGGGCAAGAACAACAAGACGATCTGTCGCATGCTCGACTTAGCTGAGCCGACGGTGAAGAATCACGTTACTGCGATCCTTAAGGCGCTGAAGGTCAGCAGCCGCACCGAAGCGGTTGTGGCGGTCAACAATCTCGGATGGAAGCTGCCGCCGCCCTGATCCCGTGGCAGGCGCTAATTCGCCGTTGCCGGCTCGCGCTGTCGCAGCGCTTGCGTCAGGGTGGCGCGGAGCGCCATCGGCTCGACGGGCTTGTGCAGCAGCACATAGCCCTGCGCCCGCGCCTCGCGCTGCGCCTGCATATCGGTGTCGCCACTCATCAGGAAGGCGGGGACCGGCGCGGCCAGCGCCTCGCGCAAGCGTGCGATGGCTTCGATGCCGGTCCGGCCGTCGCGCAGGTGATAGTCGGATATGATGGCGTCGGGTGTCGCGCCCGCCTGCACCAACCCATCGAGCACGGCGCTCTCGCTCGAGCCGGTCACCACGCGGCATCCCCAGCTGCGAATGAGCCCGCCCATCCCTTCGAGCACCAGCGGATCGTCGTCGATCACTGCGACGAGGCGTCCATTGCCGACCCGAGCGCTCATCCGCGCCGGCATCACCGTCGGCGCAGACGCGGCCGGCGCGGCAACGACCGGCACGCTGACGGCGAAGCGCGAGCCCTTGCCGAACCGCGAAGCGACGTCGATCGGATGCCGGAGTAGCCGACCGAGGCGGTCGACGATGGCGAGCCCGAGCCCCAATCCGCCACGCTGATCGCGTTCGGATGAGGCGAGCCGGTAGAACTCGCCGAAAATGTTCTCGCGCTGGTCGGCGGGGATGCCGGCGCCGGTATCCCACACCTCGATGCGCAGCGCTGCTCCGCGCCGGCGGCAGCCGATCACGATACCGCCTTTCGCCGTGTAACGCACGGCATTGGAGACGAAATTCGCCACGATCCGCTCGAGCAGGAGGAAGTCGCTGCGCACGAAAGCGTCGCTGCCGACGACGTGCAGCGAAAGGCCCTTCTCTCGCGCGGCGCCGGCAAATGTCGTTTCGATACGATCGAGCAGTTGCGAGACTGCGAAGTCACTGAGCTTCGGCGTCAGCGCCCCGGCGTCGAGCTTGGAGACGTCGAGCAGCGCGTTGAACAGCTCGTTCATGGCGGAGAGCGCCGCCTCGATGTGGCCGACGACGCGCTTGCGGTCCTCGGCGCGCATGCGATCGCGCAGCTGCGCGACGAACAGGCCCAGCGCATGCAGCGGCTGCCGCAGATCATGGCTCGCGGTCGCGAGAAAGCGGGATTTGGCCTGGTTGGCGAGCTCGAGCTCGCGCGTACGTTCCTCGACCTTGCGCTCGAGCGTCGCGTAGGACTCCTGCAGCTGCGTCGCCATGCCGTTGAATCGCTCGCCGAGCGCTTCGAGCTCGTCGCCGGTGCGGATTGCGATGCGCTGGCTCAGGTCGCCGCCGCCGATGCGCGCGGCGCCTTCCCCGAGCGTGCGGATCGGCACCACCATGCGGCGCGCAAGATAGAGGCCGGCGAGGAAGGCCAGCATGAGGCCGGCGAGGACGGTGAGGCCGGACCGCCACAGCGAGTTATAAAGTGGCGCGAAGGATTCTTCGACCGGCATTTCCGCGAAGACCAGCCAGCCGAGTCGGCTGATCCGAGCATGCGCGGGCAGCACGCGGCTGCCATCGAGATCTCTGACCACCGTGGCGTCGACATTCGACGATGATTCCGAGCGGGCGGCTTGAACATATGGCAGCCGCGACATGTCGATGTTGCGGAGCACCAGGCTGATGTCCGGATGCGCGATGAGGCGGCCCTCCGCGTCGACCACATAGGCGCGGCCGTGGGCACCGACTTTGATTTTCGAAACGACATCCCAGATGAATTTGAGATTCACCTGCGCGACGATAACCCCATGATCCGGCCGCTTTCCGGCGAGGGCAATCGTCATGTACGGCTCGGAATCGTTTAGGAAGTAGACCGGCCCGTGGTAGATCTTGTCGGTCATCGCGCCGACGAAGGCCGGGCTCTGCGACAGGTCGCGCATGCTGCCGATCACGTCCATCGCCTGCCGGGACGTCCGATAACGCTCGCGCCCGCGCGCGTCGAGCTGCACCAGCTCGGTCACGGCCGGTGCTTGTTGCAGCAATCGGGCCGCGTCGGTCCGCAGCTCGTCATCGCTTTTCGAGCTGAGAGGTAGCTGCGTTGCCCAGGCCAACTGGCCTTCAACTTCGCGGACAAACTGGCTGATCCTCTCCGCGGCGGCGCTGGCCTGCTCGCTTTGAACGCGAACCAGCAATGTTTTCAGATCGTGATAGGAGAACCAGATGTCCAGTAATCCGTTTGGGATCAGCGCCAGGCTGACGACCGCGAGGAATAGCGCGACATATTTGCGGAACAGCGGGCTGCGCGTCACCTTGTGGACCCGCGCGCCGTTCACAGCCCCCGATCCCCGCTGCGCCTGAATGAGAGACCCTCGCTCTCGCGTATTGCCCGATCCGAAACTTAACACACCGCGCCGGCTTCCGGCGAGGGCAGGTCCGTGCAGGCCTGTTGGTAGGGCAATGGCCGGTTTGCCGCAGACTGTTCCGGTGCGGCAACAGCGGACAAATGCTAACATTCCGCTGGGATGGGAACCATCGTGACAATCGGGCGGCGCGAATTCCTAACAGGCTTGACCGCGACGGCAGTGATGCGCTGCGACCTGGCGCGCGCGCAATCGCTTGAACGGGCTCCGGTCATCGGGTTCCTGATGGGGCTTGCCAATGATGAGGAGTCGCAGAACCGGATTGCAGCGTTTGAACAGGGATTGGCCAAGGAAGGATGGACCCCAGGGAAGAATGTGCGCATCGAATATCGATTCGCCGCGGGCAATGCTGATCGTGCCCGCCACTTTGCAAAGGAGCTGGTCGCTCTCAACCCGAAGGTCATCGTCGGCCACAGCACGCCGGTGGTCGTAAAGCTCGAGGAGGCGACGCAACGCATCCCCATCGTTTTCGTTGTCGTCGCCGATCCGGTCGGCAGTGGTTTCGCTGCGAGCATTCCGCATCCCGGTGGCAATGCCACGGGATTTACGAATCTCGGCGCATCGATCACCGGTAAGTTGCTGACCATTCTCAAACAGATTGATCCGCGACTCAGTCATGTCGCGCTGATGTACAACCCGGATACTGTGTCGGGAGAAGGCGTGCCGCGTCTGCAGCCGTTCGAGGCGGCGGCGCCTGCATTCGCGGTCGAACCAATCGCCATGCAAGTGCGCACGGACGACGACATCAAGGCTGGCATGGAGCAGATCGGCAAAGAGGAAGGCGCCGGGCTCATCGTGATGCCGGACAATTTCATGACCGTGCACCGGCAGTTGATCGTCGAGCTTGCCGAGCGGTGGCGAATTCCGACGATCTATCCGTATCGCTATTTCGCCGAAGCCGGAGGACTGATGTCCTACGGCGTCGATGTCGTCGATCTGTTTCGGCGCGCGCCCGAATATGTCGCGCGTATTCTCCGCGGCGAAAAGCCCGGTGACCTTCCCATTCAGTCGCCGACCAAGTTCGAGATGGTCATCAATCTCAAGACCGCCAAGGCTCTGCACCTGACGGTGCCGAAATTCCTGCTCGCCGGTGCCGATGCCTTGATCGATTAGAGGCCATCGCTGGTGGGGCGGAGGGGCATGATCACGGCCTCAGCACGGACGCATTGACCAGAGCCGCGCGAAACTTGCTCGCATCGAGCGGTTTGTGCAACAAATTGTAAGCGCCGGTCGCTGGGTCCGAGGGTGGAGAAGCCGCGTCGGCGGAAATGAGCAGCGCGGGGATCTCGAAAGCGTTGCGCAGCCCCGCGATCGCCGCGACGCCGTTTTCGCCGGCGGACAGGCGATAGTCGCACACGATCAGGTCCGGGCGGCGGCCGATTTCGGCAAGGCGGTCCAGCGCGCTGTCGTAGCAATCCGCGGTCACGACCTGGCAGCCCCATGAGCGCAGCAATCCGCCAGTGGCCTCGAGGACAAGCGGATCGTCATCGATCACAACGATGAGTTTCTGGTTCAACGTGGAGCGCATCGGCTTCATGGAGTCGCACCTTTATGGTGAGTGTTTGTGCGGAATATTGACGCGGGCGCTGATGAAAGAAATCGCACCGAAGTATCGAGACCGGAGCCCCAACCATCGGCGACAGGGACCAATGTCCCGAGCGATTCGTCGCCGTTGATCGGTACTTGAGTTTGCTTGTCTCGGTAGCGGCTTCTCCTAGGCTTGGTCGGTCGTCATGTGGCGACCTAACAAGGGGGAGTGATCCGATGCAGAAATCCATCCGTTCAGGCGATAAAGTGGCCCGTGACGTCGCGACCGAAAACCAGGGCCGGGTGCACCTCGGTGATGATGCTCGCGTCTTCGCTCCCGCGATCCGCGCTGGCGACAAGGTCGGCCGCGACGTTGCGACCGCGAATTCCGGCAAGGTTCATCTCGGCGATGACGCCCGCGTGTTCACCCGCTCGATCCGCGCCGGCGATAAAGTGACCAGCGATGTCACGACCGCGAACTCTGGCAAGGTCCATCTCGGTGACGACGCTCGCGTCTTCACGCGCTGAATGGTCGACTAAGACATCCACGGAAGACACATCCACGGGGGCGTTGCGCTCCCGTGGATATCTGCCGCTGTGCAAACCGTTTGGGGGAGGGAAGGATGGCTGATACGTCGCCGACCGCAGGACCGCTGGTCGAGTTCTTCCAATTGGTGCCCAGCGCAAATCCGCCACGCCGCGCCGACAAATCCGTCGGCGGCATCATCCCGGCACGCGCGCTGCGCTACTGCGAGGCGGTCACCAGCGCGTCGGCGTTCGGCTGGTACGTCTTCCTGCCGATGTCGTTCAAGGTCGTGTGGGACGGCCATGACATGCTGTGGACCTATCCCGGCGTCGACGAATGGCTGCCGCTGACCCGTGACGGGGTTCAGTACCCGGGTTTTCGCAACAAATTCGATGAGGCTGCGCCGCCGGAGGCGCAAGGCTTTGCGCCGCCGTTCCTGTCGCCCTCGGTGCAACCCGGCCAGATGCAGATCTGGACGGGCTGCATCGCCAAGACCGCGCCAGGCTGGAGCCTGCTCATCCGCGGCGTCGCCAATCTGCCGCGCAGCCTGTCCTATCAGACGCTGGAAGGCATCATTGAGACCGACAATTGGTTCGGACCCTTGTTCGACAATGTCCGGCTGCTCAAGACCGATACGCCGATCGAGTTTCGCGACGATGTGCCGTTCCTGCAGGTGCAGCCGGTGCGCAAGGAAGTCTATGCGGACAAGGCGTTACAGAATTTCGCGGTAAAGGAGCTTGCGGACTTGTCGCCGGAGCATTGGCAGGCGTTCAATCGGACGGTGGTCGCGCCGAACGTTGCGGTCGAGCGCAAGCGCGGACAATATGCGGTGACAGTGCGCAAGCAGGCGGCGCATGCCGGAGCGATGCCAAGCGTGGTCGATTGACGAAGGGCGCTAGTACTAAAGGATGATGCGGCCCCATACTTAAATACCAAACGATAGCGACCTCCGGAGGATGTCGCCTGTCTCGCCTGCATGGCCTAATTCCCCTCCGGATGGGGGATTAGGATGCGCACCAACGATAATCGGCACGCCGATTATATCGGCGACATGGCGCACGAGCTCGCCGAGATGGCGCGCACCGACGGATTGGATCGGCTCGCTTACCTGCTCGAGATGGTCAAGATCGAGGCCGCGATGTCCGGCGAGCAGTGCCATGACGCGTCGCGCCGCTAAGCACGCCATTGTGTTGTCGGTCCGGCTCGTGCCCCCGCGCGATCAGGTGAACGGCAGCGGGAAGCTCGCATCATGACAGCAACGACATCCGCTTTCACGTCAGGGGTCAAAGGGTTCGTCAACGACGCCCTGAGCCTCTGTGCGACGGTCGATCCGGATTTCTACCGGATTCTGTCTGGCGTGCTCGAGCTCGACGCCAACCGGCCTGCGCGCAGCGACGCCGACGGAATCGATCGCAGCGAAGGGCTGGAGATCGCGTTGCGTATGCTCACCTATGCGCATGTCGAGGCGCAGTCGGTCGAGCCGGTGTCGCGCGATCTGCCGCGGCTCGAGCTGTGCATTCGCTGCGTGTCCGAGCGTCTGGAGATTGCCAAGGTCTCCGGCTCGGCGTCGCGTTTTCTCTCCAGCTAGTGCCCGGCTCTGGCGGCTACTTTCCGGGAAACTTCTCGTCGATGCCCTTGACGTAGAAGTTCATGCCGAGGATCTGGCCGTCGTCGAGATGCGTGCCGCCCTTGCATTCGACGGTCGAGCCGTCCTGCGCCACGACCGGGCATTTGAACGGATGCAGCTTGCCGCTGGTGATCGCAGCCTGCGTATCCATCGCCAGCTTCTTCACGTCGTCGGGCATGTTGGTGTAGGGCGCCATGGTGACGAGATTGTCCTTGAGCCCGCCCCAGGTGTCCGTCGCCGTCCATTTGCCATCGAGCACGAGCTGAACGCGTTCCTTGTAGTAGGGCGCCCAGTTATTGACGATGGCCGTGAGCTGGGCCTTCGGGCCGAACTTGATCATGTCCGAGTCCTGGCCGAAGGCGTGCGCGCCGCGCTGCTCCGCGACCTGCATGGCCGCGGGACTGTCGGTGTGCTGCATGAGGATGTCGGCGCCCTGATCGAGCAGCGCCTTGGCGGCATCGGCTTCCTTGCCGGGATCGAACCATGAGTTCACCCAGATGATCTTCACCTTGATATTCGGGTTGATCGACTGCGCGCCGAGGATGGTCGCGTTGATGCCGGAGATCACCTCCGGGATCGGGAACGAGCCGACATAGCCGAGCACGCCGGTCTTCGACATCTTGGCCGCGATCTGGCCCTGGACGTAGCGGCCTTCGTAGAAGCGCGCTGAATAGGTGGCGAGGTTCTCCGCGCGCTTGTAGCCGGTGTTGTGCTCGAAAAAGATCTTCGGATATTTCTTCGCCACCTTGACCGTCGGATCCATGAAGCCGAACGACGTCGTGAAGATGAGCTTGTGGCCGGTGCGCGCGAGCTGCTCGATGGAGCGCTCGGCGTCGGGGCCTTCGTTGACGTTCTCGAGGAATGTTGTCTCGATCTTGTCGCCATAAGCCTTGGCAAGCTCCTGGCGGCCAACTTCGTGTTGATAGGTCCAGCCGAAGTCGCCGCGCGGTCCGAGATAGATGAAGCCCACTTTCAGCTTGTCTGCCGCGAAGGCACCGGCGCCGCAGGCGACGACGAGCGCCGCGGCGGCCATCGACATCAACAGTCTTCGCATCGTCTCGGCTCCGGATTTTGACGCGTTCTTCCTTATCACTATCACTCCGCCATCGCCTCTGCCCATACGCGTCGGGGGATTTATCGATCCGGCACGAACACCAGCCCGAGCGAGGCAGGCGCCGCCGAGCCGCCACTGCTGCGTGCCCGCGAGATCACGACAAGCACGACGATGGTCGCCAGATAGGGGAGCGATGACATCAACTGCGACGGAATCGCCAGCCCGGCGCCTTGCGCGTACAGCTGCAGGATGCTGACCGCTCCGAACAGATAGGCGCCAGCGACGACACGTCCAGGCCGCCATGAAGCGAAGACGACGAGGGCGAGCGCGATCCAGCCGCGGCCGGCCGTCATCCCGGGAACGAAGAACGGGGTATACGCAAGCGGCAGGTAAGCGCCGGCAATCCCAGCGCAGGCGCCGCCGAACAGCACCGCAAGCATGCGGATCTTGAGCACCGGATAGCCCAGCGCATGCGCCGAGATGGGGTTATCGCCGATGGCACGCAGGATGAGGCCAGCACGGGTGCGATAGAGAAACCACCAGATCCCGATGACCAGGGCGACGGTGAGATAAACGAAGGCGTTCTGGCCGAACAGGATCCGGCCGGCGAATGGCAAGCTGGTGAGCAGCGGCAGGGCAAGCACCGGCGCGGCCGCGATGCGCTCGCCGACGAAGCCGGCGCCGATCAGGCCGGAGAGGCCGATGCCGAAAATGGTCAGCGCGAGGCCGGCTGCCACCTGGTTGACCGCGAGCCCCAGCGTCAGCGCACCGAAGGTTGCCGCCAGGCCGACGCCGGCGAGGGCGCCGCATGCTGCGCCGACGAATGTCGAGCTGGTGAAATACGCGCCGGCGAAGCCGCACGCGGCGCCCATGATCATCATGCCCTCGACGCCGAGATTGAGCACACCCGCGCGTTCAACGACGAGCTCGCCGGCCGCGGCCAGCAGCAGCGGGGTCGAGGCGGAAATGATCGTGAGGATGATGGCCTCAAGCAGCCCCATGAGCGCCCTTCCGCGAAGAGACGACGCGAATGCGGTGTACGATCAAGGAATCGCAGGCGAGGACGTAGAACAGCAACAATCCTTGAATGACCTTGGTGAGGTCGAGCGGGACCTTCAGCGAAATCTGCGCGCCTTCACCGCCGATGAAGGTGAGTCCCAGGAACAGCCCGGCAATGAGAATGCCGATTGGATTGAGGCGCCCGAGAACGGCGACGATGATGGCCGTGAAACCGTAGCCGGGCGAGATGCCTGGCCGCAGATTTCCGATGGGACCGGCGACTTCGATGATGCCGGCGAGGCCGGCCAGCGCGCCGGAAATCGCAAAGACGAGAAGCGTGACCCGGTTGGCATCGAACCCGGCGAAGCGGGCGGCCTTAGGGGCGGCGCCAACGACCCGGATTTCGAACCCTTGGATCGTGCGCGCGAGCATGATCGCTGCCGCGGCGACGACGATCAGCGCGACGATTGAGCCGGGATGCAGGCGGCCGCCTTCGATCAACGTCGGCAAGGTTGCGACCGGGTCGAAATCCGCGGTGGTCGGAAAATTGTAGCCGGCGGGGTCGCGCCACGGGCCGCGTACCAGATAGTCCATGAAGAAATCCGCGACATAGACCAGCATCAGGCTGGTGAGGATTTCGCTGGCAGCGAAACGCACCTTGCAGATGGCGGGGATGAGGGCGTAAAGCGCGCCGCCGAGTGCGCCGGCCACGAGCATCGCGGGCAGTACCCAAGCGCCGGCGGCGGTGCCGTGGGTATAGACCGCGATCGCACTTCCACTCAGCGCGCCGAACAGGAATTGTCCTTCGGCGCCGATATTCCACACATTGGCGAGATAGCAGAGCGCAAGCCCGACCGCGATCATGACCAGCGGCGTCGCCTTTACTGCGATTTCCTGCAGCGCAAAGCCGTCGGTCAGCGGCTCGACGAAATAGACATAAAGGGCCGCGATCGGGCTCTTGCCGATCGCGGCGAACAAAATGGCCACCGTGACGAGCGTCAGTGCGATGGCGATCAGCGGCGAGGCGAGGGCAATCGCCGCCGAACGCTCGGCGCGGCGTTCAAGTACCAGGGGCATGATTTGCCTTTTCGTGCTGCACGCCGCCGCCCATGAGCAGCCCAATGCTTTCACGGTCCGTCTGCGATCGTGGCATCGGCGTCGAGAGCGTGCCGGAAAACATCACGGCAATGCGCCCCGCAATGTCCTCGAGCTCGTCGAGGTCCTGACTGATCACCAGGACAGCGGCGCCGCGCGCCGCGAGATCAATCAGCGCTTGACGGATCACCACAGCGGCGCCGGCGTCGACGCCCCAGGTCGGCTGGCTCGCCACCAGGACGGCGGGCTCGCGCAGGATTTCGCGACCAACGATGAACTTTTGCAAATTGCCGCCGGAGAGGCTTGCCGCTTCCGGATCGCGCTCGGCCTTGCGCACATCGAAACACTCTGTTGTGCGGTCGACCGCTCGCAAAGCCGCCATCCGGTCGATGAAGCCGCGATGCACCATGCCGCTCGCAGCATGTCCCGTGATCAGCATGTTCTCCGAGAGTTTCAAGCGCGGCACGGCGCCATGGCCGAGCCGTTCCTCCGGAACGAAGGCCGCGCCCAGCCGCCTGCGCTGCGTGACGGAAAAATGGCCGGCCGTGCGCCCGTCGATGACCACGGCGCCTGCCTCGTCCGCGAGGCGTTCACCGGACAATGCCGTGAACAATTCGTCCTGGCCGTTGCCGGCAACGCCGGCGATGCCGACGATTTCGCCGCCGCGAACCTCGAGTGAAATGTTCCGCAGCATAACGCCATGCGGGTCGTCGGGCGGCATCGAGAGGTTGCGTACCACGAGTCGCGGCGCGCCGGCTGCGATCGCGACAGGCTTCACGTCTTTGATGTCGGTGCCAACCATCATGCGCGCCAGCGAGCGGGCGGTCTCCTGCCGCGGATCGCAGGTCGCGACCTTTTTTCCGGCACGGAGGATCGTTGCAATGTCGGACAGCCGCTTCACTTCGTCGAGTTTGTGGCTGATGTAGAGGATGGCGCGCCCTTCATCGCGCAACCGCCGCAGTGTGAGGAAGAGCTGATCGACTTCTTGCGGCGTGAGCACGGCGGTGGGCTCGTCGAGGATCAGCAGTTTCGGATCTTGCATCAGCGCACGCACGATCTCGATGCGCTGGCGTTCGCCGACCGAGAGCCGCCACACCTCACGCTTGGGATCGAGCGGCAATCCGTATTCGCGCGAGACCTCAGCGACGCGCGCCGACAGGGCGGCAAAGTTTTCGCGTGCCGTCAGTCCAAGCGCGACATTTTCGGCGACGGTCAGGTTCTCGAACAACGAGAACTGCTGGAACACCACGCCGATGCCGAGCGCGCGCGCCTGCGCTGGTCCGGCGAGCGCAATCGTTTCGCCCATGAAACGAAGCTCGCCCCGAGTCGGCTCGATGAGCCCATAGATCGTTTTGACCAGCGTTGACTTGCCGGCGCCGTTCTCGCCGAGCAGGGCGTGGATCTCGTGCGGCCACAGGTCGAGGTCGATCCCGTCATTGGCCAGTAAGCTTCCGTATTGCTTGGTGATGCCAAGGGCCTGCAGCAGCGGCACGGCGTCAGGCGGACGCTGGGGATTCGAGCGATCGGGCACGACTTTGGCCATGTTCGACGCGTGAGCACATGTAAAAGTTAACGGCCAGGCAATGGCTTAGCGCCATTGTCTCGAGCCGGTTCGATAGCTATATTACTTCAAATCGAACAACCAGTTGTCCGTAGTGGCCCGTCGTAACGGCGGGCCGTTCTGCTTTTTTCAAGGCCAAGACAATGACACGCGCCAACCGCACCGATCACATCCGGCTCACCTCACATCCGACGCCGGGCGAGAAGCCGCGCTTCCCGATCCACTGGGGCGCCCCGACTGCGCGCGAGCGCGGCCCGATCATCGGCACGGTGTCACGCCCAAGCGACCGCAATGTCATCGGCAGCCATGGCGGCTCCTATGCGGTCTATCGCGCGCTCGCTGTTTCCGCCGGCGCGCTCGATCCGATCCGCCGCCCGGATCTGACCAACACGTTCCCGGCGGCAAAGATCGGCCCATTCGCGCAATGGAAAGAGCCAAAGACCATCGTGTCGCTCGACCCCTGGGGACATCTCGTAGCGGAGAATTTCGCCACCGAGATTGGCGAAGGCCTCGACATCCGTCCGACCATCGCGATCACCCGCGCGCGCCTCGACCTGCCCGAGATGCAGGACGCGGTGAAGGCGAAGCGCCTGAAGGTCGACGGCGATGTGGTGCACGAGAGCGGCGGGATCTCCGTGGTCAAGATCGCGGTCGATCCGGTCTGGTATCTGCCGGGCATCGCCGAGCGTTTCGGCACATCGGAAATGGGCTTGCGCCGCGCGCTGTTCGAGCAGACCGGCGGCATGTATCCGGAGCTGGTGACGCGGCTCGATATGCAGGTGTTCCTGCCGCCGATCGGCGGCACCACCGTCTACATGATGGGCGACGTCACCAAGCTCGACGACCCGAGGACGCAGATCACCTGCCGCGTGCACGACGAGTGCAACGGCTCCGACGTGTTCGGCTCCGACATCTGCACCTGCCGGCCTTATCTCATCCATGGCATCGAGGAGTGCGCGCGTCAGGCGCAGCAGGGCGGTCTCGGCATCATCGTCTACAACCGCAAGGAAGGCCGCGCGCTCGGCGAGGTCACCAAGTTCCTCGTCTACAATGCGCGCAAGCGGCAGGAGGGTGGTGACGCCGCTGCGGCCTATTTCGAGCGCACCGAATGCGTCGCCGGTGTGCAGGATGCGCGCTTCCAGCAGCTGATGCCCGACGTCATCCATTGGATGGGGCTCAAGCGCATCGATCGCTTCATTTCCATGAGCGACATGAAGCACGATGCGCTCGTGGCGCAAGGCGTCGATATCGTCGAGCGCGTTCCGATTCCGGACGAGCTCGTGCCCGCCGATGCCCATGTCGAGCTCGCCGCGAAGAAGGCCGCGGGCTATTACACGCCCGAGCCGCCCAAAGCCGACGATCTGTCCAAGTCGGTCGGCCGTGCGCTCGACAAGTATTGATCGCGTACGTGGATCACCGTGGTGACACCCGAGACGGCCGCTGCATTCTCTCTGCTATCCGCTGAAGCCGTCCGCACGCGCGCACACCGTCTTCTGAGCCTCGGTCTCGACGACAAGCTGCCGAACTTCCGCGTCGACCTTGGTCGATTGCCGCCGGCGGTCGATCTCGTTCTCGCGGTGACGCGCGAAGCCTATTCGACGCTCGACGTGCCGTTCCATTCCCGCTGGCGGCATTTCGTCCTCGCCAGCGAGGACCGCTGGCAGGCGATCGCCAATCAGGCGTCGTGGCCGGACGCAGCAGCACGCGCGCGGGCCGAATTCGATCTCGCCATCGTCAGCGTGTTTCTCGATGCCGGCGCGGGAGCGCAATGGCGTTACCGCGATCCGGCGACGGGACGCGACGTCGGCCGCTCGGAGGGGCTCGGCATCGCCAGTCTGGCGATGTTTGCCGACGGTGCCTTTTCCACGCAGGCGCAGGATCGCTTGCGGGCCGATGCTGAGGCGCTGCGCAAGCTGACCGCCGCCGATATCGCCCGCGCCTTCCAGGTGACGGCGGGCAATCCGCTTGTCGGTCTCGATGGCCGCGCCGATCTCTTGCGCCGGCTCGGCGAGGTCGTCGCGACACGCCCAGGTGTCTTCGGTGGCGTCGATACCCCGCGGCCGGGCGGGCTCTTCGATCATCTCGCTTCGCTCGCGCAGGATCGCCGCATCGCGGCGCCGACGATCCTTGCTGAGCTCTTGCGCCATCTCGGCCCGATCTGGCCGTCGCGGCTGACGCTCGGCGGCGTGCCGCTTGGCGATTGCTGGCGGCATCCTTCGATGGTGACAGCGGACGCGACCAGTGAACTCGTGCCTTTGCACAAGCTGTCACAGTGGCTGGCATACTCTCTGATCGAGCCGCTGCAGCGTGCGGGCTTTGCGGTTACCGACATCGACGGGCTCACCGGATTGGCCGAATATCGCAATGGCGGCTTGTTCGTCGATGGCGGCGTGCTCGTGTTGCGCGATCCGGCGCAGGCGATGCAGGCGCATGATGTCGGCTCGCCGCTCGTCGTCGAGTGGCGTGCGCTTACCGTCGCGCTGCTCGACGAATTGGCCAAGGCTTTGCGCACGCGGCTCGGCATGGATGCCACGTCGCTGCCGCTCGCCAAGGTTCTGGAAGGCGGCACCTGGGCCGCGGGCCGCCGTCTTGCGCGCGAGCGTCGCGCTGATGCGTCGCCGCCGCTGAAAATCATCAGCGACGGCACGGTGTTTTGAGGAGATAAGCTTATGGAAGGCGTCACGGTCGTCGATCATCCGCTGGTTCAGCACAAGCTGACGCTCATTCGCGACAAGACGACGTCGGTGAAGTCGTTTCGCGAGCTGCTCAAAGAGCTCGGCATGCTGCTCTGCTACGAGGTCACGCGCGATCTTCCGCTGCATGATGTCGAGGTCGAGACACCCTTGGCGCACACGACCGGTCGCCAGATCGCCGGCAAGAAGCTCGTCTTCGCGCCGGTGCTGCGCGCCGGTATGACCTTCGCCGAGGGCATGCTCGATCTCGTCCCCGCGGCGCATGTCGCGCATATCGGGCTCTATCGTGAGCCGAAAACGATGGTTGCGGTTGAATATTATTTCAAGGCGCCACACGACATCGCCGAGCGGCTGGTGATTGTGGTGGTGCCGGTGCTGGCCACGGCCAACACAGCGGTCGCCGCCGTCGATCGTTTGAAGGAGCGCGGCGGCAAGGACATCCGACTCGTTTGCCTGGTCTGTGCGCCAGAGGGAATCGAGCGCATGCGCGGCATTCATCCCGATGTGCCGATCTGGACCGCGGCGATCGACGAAGGTCTGAACGATGAGGCCTTCATCGTGCCCGGCCTCGGCGATGCCGGCGACCGCGCCTACGGAACCAAGTGAGCGCATGACGGCGCCTGACCATCCGGCGGCGCTGTTCGACGCGCTGCGGCGTGAGGCCCGTGACGCTCCGGAAAGCGGCATCGTCGAGGTCTTCAGCTATGGGCGTACGCGTCCGGGCGTCATGCCGCTGTGGGCGGGCGAGGGCGATCTGCCGACCCCCGATTTCATCAGCGCCGAGGCCGCGCGGGCGCTTGCGACGGGAGAAACCTTCTACACCTGGCAACGCGGCTTGCCGCAGCTGCGCGAGGCGTTGGCGCGCTACCACAGCCGCCACTACGGACGCGAATTTGCGCCCGAGGAGTTCTACGTCGCCGGCTCCGGCATGCAGGCCATCCAGATTGCGCTGGCGATGACCGCCGGCGCGGGCGATGAGGTCGTCATCCCGACGCCGGCCTGGCCGAACGCCGCTGCGGCGACCGGCGTCATCGGCGCACAGCCGGTCTCGCTGCCGATGACGCTCGGCAATCAGGGCTGGAGCCTCGACCTGGACCGGCTTGCGGCTGCGATCACAACGCGCACCCGCGCTCGTCATTGTCTCGCCGTCAAATCCGACCGGCTGGACAGCGACGCGCGAGGAGGTTTTGACGCTGCTGGCGTTGGCCCGCCAGCACGGGCTCTGGATCATCGCCGATGAGACTTATTCGCGTTATTGGTATGGCGAAGGCCCCGCGGGCGCCGTCGTTCTATGACGTCATGCAGCCCGAGGACCGCATCCTCTTCGTCAACACCTTCTCCAAAAATTGGGCAATGACCGGCTGGCGTATCGGCTGGATCGGCGCGCATCCTTCGCTCGGCCAGGTGATCGAGAATCTGGTGCAATATTCGACCTCGGGCGTCGCGCAGTTCATGCAGCGCGCCGCCGTGGTCGCACTCGATCGCGGCGAGGACTTCGTCGCGCATCAGATCGCGCGGGCGCGGCAGAGCCGCGATATCATCTGCGAAGCCCTCGCGCGCACCGGCCGCTGCCGTTTTGCCGTCCCGCCCGGCGCCTTCTACCTGTTCTTTGCGATCGCCGGCGAGACCAACAGCCGCGATCTTGCTTTTCGTCTGATCGACAAGGCGCAGCTCGGGCTTGCGCCAGGCAGTGCTTTCGGTCCAGGCGGCGAAGGTTATGTCCGGCTGTGCTTCGCGCGCAGCCCGGAGCAGATCGCGATCGCCGCCGATCGCCTGATCGAGTTTTTGCGCTAAGGCCAGATGGCTCTAGTGGGCGGGCGCAGCCTGTCCAAGCGGGACGGGCCGCAGCCAGAGCGCGATGGCGACCATGACCAGCGCGAACAGGGCGAAATCGCGAAACACGTCGATATAGGCGAGGATGGTCGACTGCTGCTCGATGGTTTGGCCGATAAGCCCGAGCGCTTGCTTCTGCGCGTCGACAACGGAAGCGCCCTGTTGAACGAAATGGCTCGTCGCGCCATGCAGGGTTGTCTGATAGGCGGGTGACGTCGGTACCACATGCTCGACCAGCCGCGCTTGGTGCACCTGCGAGCGCTGCGCCAGCACGGTGTTCGCCATCGAGACGCCGATGCTGCCGCCAAGGTTGCGCGCCACATTGATCAACGCCGAGGCCTGGCCGGTCTGCTCCGGCCGCAGGCCCGCGTAGGACGCCGCTGTGATGGGAATGAAGAGGAACGGCATGCCCAGCATCTGCCAGACGCGCGCCCAGGCGAAGTAGCCGAAATCGGCCTCTGCGGTGAGCGAGGTCATGTGCCACATCGCCAGCACGACGGCGACGAAAGCGCCGAAGATCAGATATTTCGGCTGCACGCGGCTCGAAACCTGTCCGGAGATCGGTGAGAGGATCACCAGCACCAGGCCGCCTGGCATCAGCGCCAGGCCCGACAGCATTGCGGTGTAGCCGAACGTCGTCTGCATCAGCTGCGGCAGGATCTGCGTGGTGCCGAAAATGATGATGCCGACAGCGAGCATCACCAGGAAGGAGATGCCGAACTGGCGCTGCGCCAGGAGGCGCACCTCGACGATCGGATCTTTCCGGGACAGCTCCCAGGGAAAAAAGATCGCCGCCGAGACGACCGAGATCGCCGTGAAGCTGATGATGAAGTTCGATTGAAACCAATCCTCGCGTTGGCCTTTGTCGAGCACGATCTCGAGCGCACCGAGCATCAGCGCTGACAGCAGAAAGCCGACATAGTCGATGTTCAGACCGCCCTTCAGCCGCTCCTTGCGCTCGCGTTCGAGCACGTCCGGCTCGACCAGCAGCCAATGCACGAGCAGAACCGACATGATGCCGACCGGCACGTTGATGAAGAAGATCCAGCGCCAGGAATAATTGTCGGTGATCCAGCCGCCGAGCGTCGGCCCGATGGTCGGCGCGACCACCACGGCGAGCGCATAGAGCGCGAAGGCTTGCGGGCGTTTCTCCTGCGGGAAGGTATCGGCCAGGATCGCCTGCTCGCTCGGCGCCATGCCGCCCCCGCTCAGTCCTTGGATCACGCGAAACACAATGAGCATCGGCAGGCTCGTGGCGAGCCCGCAAAGGAGCGAGCTCGCAGTGAAGCCGGCGACACAGAGCATATAGAAACGCTTGCGCCCGATGACGCCAGAGAGCCAGCCGCTCGCCGGCAGGATCACCGCATTGGCGACGAGATATGTGGTCACCACCCAGGTGCTCTCGTCGACACCCGCGGCAAGCCCGCCGGCGATGTTCCGCAGTGCCACGTTGGCGATCGAGGTGTCGAGCACCAGCATGAAGGTCGCGATCGAGACGACGACGGCAATGAGCCAGGGATTTCTGTGGCCGGCCGCGGAGCGCGGCAAGGGATTGTCGCGGCCGCCCTGTGCGTCACTCATTGCAGCTTCACCGTCGGCACCACCGACATGCCGGGGCCGAGATAGACATCCGGCGGACGGTCGAAGACGATCTTCACCGGCACGCGCTGCACCACCTTCACGTAGTTGCCGGCGGCGTTTTCCGGTGGCAGTAGGCTGAAAGCCGCGCCGCTTCCGGCCTGCAGGCTATCGACGTGACCGTCGAAGCTGCGTCCGGGATAAGCGTCGACCGTGATTGAAACGTGCTGACCCGGGCGCATGCGGTCGAGCTGGCTTTCCTTGAAGTTCGCGGTCACCCAGACATCGCGCGGTACGAACATCATCAGCGCCTGGCCGACCTGCGCATAGGCGCCGACCGCCGCAGTGATCTTGGTGGCGCGGCCGGTGACCGGCGCGGTGATCAGCGTGCGCGACAGATTGGCTTGCGCCTGATCGTGCGCGGCGCGCGCCTGCTCGAGCTGAGCATCGGCGACCTGCTGCTGGGTCTTGAGCACATCGATCTGCTTTTGCGCAGCGACCAGATTGGCCTGCGCGCCGTCGTGATCGGCCTGGCGCTGGCGCAAATTCGAAGCGTTCTGCTGCGCCTGCTGCACGGTACCGGCGCCGCGCGCCAGCAGATCGCGCGAGCGTGTGTCCTCGTCCTGCGCGAATTTGAGGGCCGCCTCGGCCGCGGTCACCTGTCGTTGTGCCTGATCGACGCGCGGCTGCTGCGCCTCGATCTGCGCGGCCAGGTTCTTGATATTGGCCTGCGCCTGATCGATCTGCGCCTGGGCCTGCGCGGCCTGCGCGCGATAGTCGCGTTCGTCGAGACGCATGAGCGGCGCTCCAGCGTCGACCAGCTGGTTGTCGGTGACAAGGACGGCGGTGATCGCACTGCTCACCTGCGCGCTGATCGGGACTACGCGCGTGTCGATGAAGGCGTCATCGGTGGACTGGAAATTGCGCGCATAAAGCCACCAGGCAATGCCGCCGACGATGGTTGCCGCAATCGCCACTGCGCCGGCGATGGTCAGATAGGGATGCGCACGCGGCGTGCGTGACGCGGAGGCGAAGCGTCCGGGAGTATTACCGCCGGACCGTTGCTGATCCTTGGCTTGCGGCGCATCCGGCCGCGGCTCGTTTTCCCTGCGCTCCGCCGTCGCCGCGTGCGACGATGCCTCGCCCGGTGACAGAGGGGGAGAATGCGCATCGCCGGTGCGCGGTCGGCGCTTGATTTCGAGCTCGGCCTCGGCAGACATTGGGATTCTGTGGTTGCGAATTGACCGGTTGGTCAACGTTCCACCGGGAGTGGGCGTTCCTCTTGGGATACGCCTGCGGGGCTGCTGTGCGCGGGAGGCGCTTGCCGATTAGGCGCCTGAGCCTGCTAAGCTATTCTGGACCTGTCCGGCGGGACGCCACCCCTGTCGCGCTGCCTCTCCCAGGAGTTTCCATGAGCAACAAAGAACTTGGTTTCATCGGCGTCGGCCGCATGGGTATGCATATGGCCGGACGGCTTTTGGAAGCCGGTTATGCGCTGACGATTTATGACATCAACGAGACGGCGCTCAAACGGCTCGAGCAGCGCGGCGCCAAGCGCGCCGCATCGCCGGCCGATGTCGCCTCGAAAGTCGAAACCGTGCTGGTCAGCCTGCCCACCCCGGACATCGTCAAGACGGTGGCGCTCGGCGAGAACGGCGTCATCGCCGGCAGCAAGGCCAAGACTTTCGTCGACCTGTCGACCACGGGTCCGCGTGTCGCGGCCGAGGTGGCGGCGGCGTTGGCCAAGAAGGGCATCACCGCCGTCGACGCCCCGGTAAGCGGCGGCCCCTCCGGCGCGGAGAAGGGCACGGTGGCGGTGATGCTCGCCTGTCCGCGCCCGCTCGCCGACACGCTCAAGCCGGTCGTCGACGTCATCGGCAAATTCTTCTGGATCGGCGAGAAGCCGGGCATGGGCCAGACCATGAAGCTCGTCAACAACGTGCTCTCCGCGGCAGCCATGTGCATGACCTCGGAAGCGCTGGTGATGGGCGCCAAGGCCGGGCTCGACGCCGACACCATGATTGCGGTGATCAACGCCTCGAGCGGCCGCAACACGGCAACCGAAGACAAATTTCCGCGCTGCGTGCTGCCGCGCCGCTTCGACTTCGGTTTTGCCAATGAGCTGATGCTCAAGGACGTGCGGCTCTGCGTGGAAACCGCGGATGGGCTCGGCGTGCCGATGCTTGTCGGCAATGCGGTCAAGCAATTGCTGACGCTCACCCGCGCCAGCGAGGGCACCGATGCCGATCTCACTCAGATCGTGCGCACCGTGGAGAAATGGGTCGGCGTCGAGGTGAAGGGCAAAGGCAAGTAGAGCACGCGTCACACCAAGCGGATCGATCAGAACGTCCGCAGGGAAGGGGAGGAGAGCATGAGGAGAGGCATTGCGGTCATTGCGCTGGCGATCGCGCTCGGCCTTGCGGGGAACGCCCGCGCAGAAGTCAGCGAATTGAAAGTCCCTCTCGGTGCCGGTGGCTTCGGCTTTTTGCCGCTGCATATGATGCAGAAGTACCAGCTGGTCGAGAAGCATGCGGCGGCAGCTGGCCTGAAGCTTACGGTGAACTGGGCGAATATCGGCGGTCCGGCAGTGATGAACGAGGCGCTGCTCTCCGGCTCCGCGGATTTCATCTCCGCCGGCCCGCCGTCGTTCTTGACGCTGTGGGATCGCAGCAAGGGCGCGGTCAAAGGCGCAGCGGCGATGAGCACCATGCCGATGTATCTCAATACCCGCACCGATTATCTCAAATCCGTCGATGATCTGCGCGAGGGCGACAAGATCGCGCTCACCGCGGTGAAGGTGTCGATCCCCTCGATCGTGATGCAGATGTATGCGCGCGCCAAATACGGCCCGGCGGAGACCTTCCGCTTCGATCCCTACACGGTCTCGATGACACATCCGGATGCCGCCATCGCGATCCTCTCTGGCAATGAGGCAATCAAGGCGCATTACGCCTCACAGCCGTTCCACCAGCGCGAGCGTCACGATCCGGCGGTCCGCACCATCATGAACACCAACAGCGTCATGGGCGGCGACACCACCTTCACGATGATCTCCACCACGGTGAAATTCCATGACGCCAACCCGAAGGCTTATGCCGCTTTCGTCGCGGCCCTCAAGGAAGCGATGCAGATGATCAAAGCCGACAAGCGCAACGCGGCACAGGTGCTGCTCGAGGCGCTCGGCGGCAAGGGTTACAGCGTCGATGAGCTCGTCGCCATGCTCGATGATCCGGAGGTGCAATACACCACGGTGCCGCAGAACGTCATGAAATATGCGACCTTCATGCACGACATCGGCACGTTGAAGCTGCAGCCGGCGTCATTGTCGGATTTGTTTTTCCCCGAAGCGGATATCGCCAAAGGCAATTGAGGACCCGCCATGAGTGCTGATGCCGTGTATGAGGTCTATGCGATCAAGTACGGCCGTCACGAACGCAAGATGGCGGACAATTTCATCGGCGGGGATCCACACGATGTTCCTGGCCCGATCGACTTCTTCGTCTGGGCGATCGTCGGGCCCGGCGGGCCGATCATCGTCGACACCGGTTTCGATGCGACTATCGCCGCGAAGCGCCAGCGCAATATCATCAAGCCGGTGGGCGAGGGGCTCAAGGCGATCGGCATCGATGCCGACAAGGTCGAGAATGTCATCGTCACGCATCTGCACTATGACCACACCGGCAACTATGACTTGTTCCCGCACGCGCGCTATCACCTGCAGGATGGCGAGATGGCTTATGCCACCGGCCGCTGCATGTGCCACGCGCACCTGAAGATGCCGTTCGAATGCGACGATGTCGTTGCCATGGTGCGCAAGGTGTTCGAGGGCCGCGTTGCTTTCCATGAGGGCGACGAGGAGGTCGCGCCCGGAATCACCGTGCACCGGATCGGCGGTCACTCCAAGGGTCTGCAGAGTGTGCGCGTGAACACCAAGCGCGGGCCAGTGGTGCTCGCTTCGGACGCCACGCATCTCTACGCGCATATGGAGAGCGGGCGCGTGTTTCCGATCACTTATAATATCGGCGAGGTGCTCGACGGCTATGCGAAACTGAAGAAGCTCGCGTCGTCACGCCAGCACATCGTGCCCGGCCACGATCCGCTGGTGCTCGAACGTTATCCCGCCGCGCGCGCGGGTCTTGAGGGCTGGGTCGCGCGACTCGATGTTGATCCCAAACAATCGTGAATGATCCAACCAAGGAGCTGACAATGGCTGACGCTGCCAACGAAACCATCGGCGATCTCTGGAACAAAGGTCTTGCGCTGCGCCGCGAGGTGCTCGGCGCCGACTATGTCGACAACTCGGTCAAGAACGCCAACGACTTCACCATGACCTTCCAGCACATCACCACCGAATGGTGCTGGGGTTACGCCTGGTCGCGGCCCGGGCTCGACCGCAAGACGCGCAGCATGATCAATCTCGCCATGCTCACGGCGCTCAACCGCACGCCGGAGGTGAAGCTGCATGTGCGGGGCGCGGTCAACAACGGCGTCACTGTCGACGAGATCCGTGAGGTGCTGCTCCACGCCACCATCTATTGCGGTATTCCCGCTGGCCTCGATGCGTTCAAGGCAGCGAACGAGGTGCTCAAGGAGATGGGCGCCATTCCCGCCAAGAAGTAAGCCAAAACAGCGCAAAAATCGGGCCCCAGGGCGCAGGTGGAGCGCGCCTTGGGTGAAGGTCTGTAGGGCAAGAATGCCCGGCATTATTGTCAATGCGTGCAGTTGAGGCTATGCAAACGATTGTGCGAGAGGACACCAACGGGAACGGCGAGCATCTCGGCGGAGCAGCACGCAGCCGTGGCAACACCGTCGCGCATCTGATTTCCGAGCTGCGTGAGGGCATTCGCTATGGTCGCTATGCCCCCGGTCAACGGCTGATCGAGGCCGATCTGACCCGCGAGCTCGGCGTCAGCCGCGGCCCGCTGCGCGAAGCGTTTCGCCGCCTCACCGCCGAGGGCCTGATCGAAAGCATTCCCAATCGCGGCGCGCTGGTGCGGCGGCTGTCGCAGCAGGAAACGCGCGAACTGTTCGAGATCCGCGCCGCGCTCGAGGTGCTCGCTGCCGAACTGGCAGCGAAGAATATCGACAGCCCCGGCGTGCGTGCCAAATTCGAGGCGGCGATCGCTCCGATCTGGACCGAGGCGTCGCACGACAAGCCGTCGACCTATTTCGACGAGAACAAGGACTTCCATCTCGCGATCGCCGACGCCAGCGGGAACACGCAGCTTGCGATTCTGGGTCACCAGCTGCGTTCACAACTCACATTTTACCAGATGAGCAGCATGCTCAGGCCGCAGGTGATCGCCTCTTCGAACCGCGAGCACCGCGACCTCGCCAAGGCGATCCTCGCCGGCGATGCGGCGCTGTCCGCCGATCTGATGCGCAAGCATTTCGGCAGCATCGCGACGTTCTGGGATGAGCTGCCGGCAACGGTGTTCCGCAGTGGAGCGGATAGCGAATAGCTACTTACTACTCACTCATTTCTTACCACAGCCCCTTCAGCCGTCCGCCGTCGAGATTGAGCGACACGCCGGTGATGTAGCTCGCGCGCTCCGAGCACAGGAATACGGTGGCGTTGGCGAGCTCTTCCGGCTTGCCCATGCGGCCGAGCGAGTTCTTCTTCGCCGCGAGCTTGCGCGCTTCGGCTTCGCTGGTGACGTTGAGCTCCTTCTTCAGCCCTTCGGTGTTGCGCACCCAGAGATCGGTCGCCACCCAGCCCGGACAGATGGCATTGACCAGCACATTGTCCTCACCGAACTCGGTCGACAGCGACTTGGTGAGATTGAGCAGCGCGCTGTTGGTCATGCCGCTGCCGAACATGTATGGATCGGGCTCCTTGCCGGCGCCGCCGATGGTGTTGACGATGCGGCCCCATTTCTGCGCCTTCATCATCGGATAGACGAGGCGGATCGCGCGCAGGAAGCCGAACAGCTTGGTTTCGAGCTGCGTCTTCATCTCATTGTCGTCGATCACGGCGAAGCGGCCCGAATACATCTGCCCGGCATTGTTGATCAGGATGTCGACGCCGCCGAGCTTCTCTTTTGCGGTGTCGACGAGACGCTTGATATCGGCTTCCTTGGTCATGTCGGCGACGATCGCATGGACCTCGCCGCCGGTGCGTTTGGCGAGATCCTCGCGCGCCTTCTCGAGCTTGTCCTTGTTGCGCCCGCTGATCAGCACGCGCACGCCTTCCTCCAGAAACTGCCGCGCAGTCTCGAAGCCGATGCCACTCGAGCCGCCGGTGACGATGGCGCGTCGCCCCTTGATGCCGAGATCCATGTCGAGATCCTCCCCGATCCTCTTTGCTTGACGCTTCAGACCCGCCCATAGAGTATTTGCCCCCAATAAAGCAATAAGAACTGCGAGGAGGCGGATGAATCTCGGTCTGCGGGACAAGGTCGCGCTCGTTACCGGCGGGTCGCGTGGCATCGGTAAAGCCATTGCTCAGGTGCTGAGCGATGAAGGCTGCGCGGTGGCGATTTGCGCCCGCGATGGCGCGCGTCTCGCGGCGGCCGTGGACGAACTTTCACAAGGTGGAAAGCGCGTGCTTGGCATGCCCACGGACCTGGCCGACGAGGCCGCGGTGCAGCGCTTCGCAGCCGGCGCGCTGGAGGCCTTCGGTCGCATCGACATTCTGGTGAACAGCGCCGGCACGCATCTGCGCGGCACGGTGGAGAGCACCACGCTCGACATTCTCGAGCGACAGCTGCGCGATAAGGTGTTCGGCTTCTTTTCCATGATCAAGGCGGTGCTGCCGATGATGAAGCAGCAGCGCGACGGCCGCATTGTCAACATCGTCGGTCAGGCGGCGCGGCACCCGCACCCCGATCGGTTTCCCTCCGGTGTCACCAATGCGGCGGTCATGGCCATGACCAAATCGATTGCCGACGCGGTTGCGCGCGACAACATCCGCGTCAACGCCGTGTGCCCGCAATATATCGAGTCGGAGCTGCTTGCTTCGTTGATCGAAAAGGAAATGCGCGAGCGCGGCGTCGATCGCGCGACCGCCGCGGCGGGCTTCACGCGCGCCAATCCGCTCGGCCGCACCGGCCGGCCGGACGAGGTCGCCGATCTCGTCGCCTTCGTAGTGTCGGATTGCGCCGATTTCGTCACCGGCTCGTCGGTGAGCATCGACGGCGGCTATCACCGATACATGTTCGGGTAGGCACCATGGATCTCGGGTTGAACGGCAAAACGGCGTTGATCACTGGCGGTACCAGCGGCATCGGGCTCGCCGTGGCGCGGCGGCTCGGCGAGGAGGGCGCCCGCATCGCCATCTGCGGACGCGATCACCCTCGGCTCAATGAGGCGCTGGCGAAGCTCAGTGGCATCGAGGTCGAGGGGTTCATCGCCGATGTCTGCAAGCCGCGCGATGTCGCGGCGCTGATCGGCGATGTCACCAGCGCCTTCCGGGGCATCGACATCATCGTCAGCAATGCCGGCACACATTTGCCCGGCCGCATCCACGAGGTCTCCGCCGACGATCTCCTGCGCCACTTCCAGACCAAGGTGCTCGGCGCCTGGGAGCTGGCGCGGCATGCTGCGCCGCATATGCGTGCTCGCGGGGGTGGACGCTTCATCGTCATCATCGGCCAGGCCGGGAAGGTGCCGCAGGCGAACGTCATCGCCTCGAACATCGTCAACGCCGCGCAGCACGCCTTCGTCAAATCGCTGTCGGACGAGTTTGGCCCGCACAAGATCCTGGTCAACGCCGTGTGCCCGAGCCGCATCCAGAGCCCACTCACCCACGGGCTCACGCTTTATGACGAGGTGCATCTCGGTCGCAGTCTCGAGCAGCAGCAGTCGAAATGGGGCGCCGAGGTGCCGCTCGGCCGCTGGGGTGACGCCGAGGATATTGCCAATGCGGTCGCATTTCTCGCCTCGAAACGCGCCGAATTCATCTGCGGCGCCAATATCGACGTCGACGGTGGACACCAGCGCATGATCGTTTGAGCTCTGGACATGATCGAGATCCGCCACGTCTCGAAAAGCTTCTACCGCCGCGACGCGGTGGTGAATGCCGTGCGCGACATCAGCCTCACCATCGCGCGCCACGAGATCGTCGCGGTGATCGGGCCGAGCGGTTGCGGCAAGTCGACCCTGCTCAACATGATCGCCGGGCTTTACGCTCCGACACGCGGGCAGGTGTTCTACAAGGGCGGGGCGGTCACCGGCGTCAATACCGATGTCGGCTACATGACGCAGAAGGATAATCTGCTGCCTTGGCGCACGGTGCGTGACAATGTCGGCTTTCCGCTGGAGCTTTCCGGCGTCGACAAAGCCGGGCGTGGCGAACGCGCCGATGCGGTGATCAAGCATGTTGGGCTGCAGGGCTTCGAGGCGCGATTCCCGCACGAGCTCTCCGGCGGCATGCGCAAGCGCGCCTGTCTGGCCCGCATGCTGCTCTACGGGGCGGAGACGGCGCTGCTCGATGAGCCGTTCGCCGCTCTTGATGCGCAGTTGAAGCTCGCCATGCACGATCTGCTCCTGCGCCTTGCCGCGGAGAACCAGCAGACCGTGGTGCTGGTGACGCACGATCTGATGGAGGCGGTGACGCTCGCCGATCGCGTGCTGGTCTGCACCAATCGGCCCGCCACGCTGGCGCTGGAGCAGCGTATCGACATCCCGCGTCCACGCGACGTGCTCAATGTGCGCTTCAGCAGCGTATTCAAGGAGCACTATGACGCCCTGTGGGAGCGCCTGCGCCTCGAATATCACGAGGAGCGGGTATGACCGCGCCGCAATCGCAACCGGCGCCGGACGCCACGCTCGAAGAGGCGCCTGTACGCGCGCCCGCGGAGGTCAGCGGGCTTGCCATGGCGCTCGCGCAAGCGGTGCTCGGCATCGCCGTTCTGCTGCTCTGGCAGGGCGTGTCGGGGCGGCTCATCGACAACTTCTTCATCTCCAATCCGATCGAGGTGGCGCGCAGGCTTTACGGTTGGATCGCCGACGGCTCGATCTTCGTACATATCGGTGCGACGCTGTACGCCACGGCGATGGGTTTCATCATCGGCTCGGTCATCGGCGCCGTGCTCGGCGTCTGGCTCGGCATTTCGGCGATTGCCGCGCGGTTGCTCAATCCCTATCTCAACGCGCTCAATGCATTGCCCAAGGTGGCGCTGGCGCCGCTGTTCGTCTTGTGGTTCGGGCTTGGCATCGAATCCAAGATCGCGCTCGCTGCGGTGCTCGTGCTGTTCCTCGTCTTCCTCAACACCTATGCCGGTGTGCGCGAGGTCGATCAGGACCTGATCGACGCGGCGCGACTGATGCGCGCGACGCGCGTGCAAGTGATCGTCAAGGTGATCGTCCCCTCGGCGATGTCCTGGGTGTTCGCGGGGCTGAAGATCTCCGTGCCGTATGCGCTGATCGGCGCCGTGCTCGGCGAGATGATCGCTGCCAATCGCGGGCTGGGCTACCTGGTGCAATTCTCCGGCGCGCAGTTCGACACGGCCGGGGTTTTCGCCGTGCTGCTGGTGATCGCGGTCATCGCGGTAGCCCTTAATTTTATCGTCGAACTGGTGCAACATCGGATCGAACACTGGCGCATGGTCAGCCGGTGACAAGAACAGCAAGAGTGGAGGAACACGCGATGAGAATCCTGGCCCTTATTGCAGTTGCCGCATTGGCCGGCATTACCGCCGCCAAAGCCGAGCCGGTGAAGATCACCAATATCGGCCACGGCTATTATTCCGGCGCGCTCTATGTCGCGCAGCAGGAGAAGCTGTTCGAGAAATACGGGCTCGAGCCGCAGATTTCCTTCGTGCAGGGTGGCGCACTCGCTCTGCAGTCGGTGCTGACCAAGCAGGCCGATGTGTCGGTGCTCAGCTACGAGCACATCCTCACCTCCGCGGTGCAAGGGAAGCGCATCGTCGCTTTTTTCAACATCGCCAACCGTCCGGTGAACAACCTCATCGCCAGCGACAAGCTGATCGCAGGATCCGAGAAGCTCTCCATCGAGGAGAAGATCAAACGGCTCAAGGGCGCGCGCGTTGCCATGCCGTCAGCCGGCGGCTCCGGCGAGAAGATGCTCGGCGTGCTCGCCAAGAAATACGGACTGACGCTGCCCGGCGACATCTCCGGCGTTTATCTCGGCGCCGAGGCGCCGTCTTATGTTGCCGCGTTCCAGCGCGGCTTGATCGACGCGGCGCTGCCCTTCGAGCCCGCGGGCGTGCTGGTGCAGCAGGCCGGCACGGGCAAGATCTATCTCAACATGATGAGCGGAGAGATCCCGGAATTCCGCGACATCCTGTTCATGGTGCTGGCGACGCATCCGGACAATCTCAAGGAGAAGCCGGAGCTGCTGCGCAAGGTCGCTAAGGTGTTTGCCGAGGCGATGGCGATCCTCAAGAACGATCCCAAGCGTGGCGTGGCGATGATGGCCAAGGAATACCCGACCATGTCGCCGGAGACCAACGCCGAGGCCTACAAGACGGTGAGCCAGATTTGGGTCGCCAACGGAAAGATGAGCGAGCAGCAGGCGCGTGCCACCTTCGCCTATCTGCAGCCGAAAGGGCCCGACGCGGTCGATTTTCCCTCGACCTTCACCAACGATTTCCTGCCCAAGTAGCAAGGAGAGTGCGCGTGAGCACATTCAAAGTCGGCGATGCCAGCATCACACGCGTCGAGGAAACCTACGGCGCCTGCTATCCGCTGACGCAGATCTTTCCCGAGGCGAAGGAGAGCGTCGTCGCCGAGCACGCGCACTGGCTGGCGCCCAACCACTATGAGGCCGACACCGGGCTGATCAAGCTCAGCGTGCACAGCTGGATCCTGCGCCTCGGCGGCCGGACGATCCTCATCGATTGCTGCTGCGGCAACAACAAGGACAAGCCAGGCCGGCCGTGGTGGCATCACCTCAACGTGCCCTATATAGAGCGGCTCGCCTCAGCCGGCGTTAAACCCGAGGACATCGACATGGTGATGTGCACGCATCTGCATCACGATCATGTCGGCTGGAACACGCGGCTCGACAATGGTCGCTGGGTGCCGACCTTCCCGAATGCGCGTTACGTGTTCTCCAAGAAGGACTTCGACTATTTCCACAAGATGGACGCCGATCCGAAGGAAGGCCCGGCCGAGCTCGGCACCTTCCGCGAAGCGGTCATTCCGATCGTCGAGGCCGGACGCGCCGATCTTGTCGAAGGCCCGCACCGGCTCAACGAGCACATCGACATCATCGAGGCCGGTGGACACTCGCCTGGACATTTCGTGTTCCGCATCGAAAGCAAAGGCCAGCGCGGCGCCTTCATCGGCGACGTATTCCACCATCTGCTGCAGGTCTATTACCCGCAGTGGAATTTCCCGAAGAACTCGGACGCCGAGCAGGCGCGCGCGAGCCGTCGCATGGTGCTGGAGGACTGCGCCGCCAAGCAGGCGCTGATCTTCGCCGGTCATGTCGGCGCGCCGTTCGCCGGCTATGTCGAGAAGACCGCGATGGGATTCAGGCCGCGGTTTTAGAGCAACAAGCGCAGCAGCACTTTCGGCGTCGTCCCCCGGCTTGACCGGGGGACCCAGTATCCCGTGGCCTCAAGGCTGAATTGAAATCGCGCCATCACGGTGTACTGGATGCCCGCTTTCGCGGGCGTGGCCGCGGAGTATGTGGCTAATCGCTTGCCAGCACCACCGCGCACGTCGTCACGATGTCCTCGACGCTGGCCCCGCGCGAGAGATCGCTGATCGGCTTGGCGAAGCCCTGCAGGAACGGCCCGATCGCGGTTGCGCCGCCCATCCACTGCGTGAGCTTGTAGGCGATATTGCCGGAATCGAGGTCGGGGAAGATCAGTACATTGGCGTGGCCGGCGACGGCGCTGGCGTCTTTCACTTTCTTCGCTGCAACCACGGGAACGAGCGCCGCATCCGCCTGCAGCTCGCCGTCGATCGCGAGCGACGGTTCGCGCTGCTTCACCAAAGCCAGCGCCTCGCGCACTTTGTCGACGCGCGCATGCTGCGCGCTGCCTTTGGTGGAGAACGACAGCATCGCCACCTTCACCGGCTCCTTAAGGAGCGCTGCGGCACTGCGGCTCGAGGCGATGGCGATGTCGGCAAGCTCCGCGGCGCCGGGGTCCGCATTCACCGCGCAGTCGGCGAACACGAAGGCGCGCGGGCCGGCCTTGAGGAAGTCCGGGACGAGTATCAGGAAATAGCTGGAGGGGAGCGTGATGCCTTTCGCCAGCCCGACGGTCATCAGCCCGGCCTCGATCACCCGGCGCGTCGGATTGGCGGCGCCGGCGACCATCGCGTCGGCATCGCCGGCGCTCACCATCATGCCGGCGAAATAGAGCGGCTTGCCGATGAGCCGCACACCCATCGCCTCGCTCATATTCTCGCGCCCGGCGGCGCAGCGTGCGCCGTAGGCCTTTGCGCGCGCGTCGGTCTTCGGGTCGACGATCTCGATATTGTTCACTGAGACTTTGGCTTCGGCCGCCGCGCGTGCAACGGAGTCATGCGTGCCGAGAATGATCGGCGTCGCCAACCCCTCTTTTTGCAGGCGAACCGCGGCGGCGGCGACGCGTGCGTCCTCACCCTCCGGGAGCACCACCTTGCGTTTGCGCCGCCGTGCGATATCAAAAATGCCGTCGAGCAATTCCATACGTCTCGCCAAGTGAGAAAACATTCAGCCGGGTTCAATCAATGACCGAAACAGCCGAAGCGATCAAGATTCAGCGCGGACTGAAGGGCGTCTACTTCGATCGCTCGCCGTGCACCTTCATCGACGGCAAAGCCGGCGACCTGCGCTATCGCGGCTACTCGATCCACGACCTCGCCGAGCACTCGTCCTTCGAGGAGACCGGCTGGCTGCTGCTGCATGGCGAATTGCCGAGCAAGGCGCAGCTCAAGGAGTTCGACGCCACGCTCAAGGCCGCGCGCAAGCTGCCGCCGACGGTCGTCGACGTCATCCGCGCGCTCAAGGACGCGCATCCGATGGACGTGCTGCGCACCGCGACGTCAGCGCTTGCAGGCTTCGATCCGGAGACGTCCGACAATTCGCGCGAAGCGACGCTGCGCAAGGCCGTGCGCCTGACCTCGCAGGTGCCGATGATCGTCGCCGCGCATTCGCGCATTCGCGAGGGCAAGGAGCCGGTCGCCGCCAGCGCCGAGCTCGGCCATGCCGCGAATCTGCTGTGGATGCTCAAGGGCGAGAAGCCGAGCAAGGATGCCGAGCAGCTCATCGACCGCGATCTCATCCTCCATGCCGAGCACGGTTCTAACGCCTCCTCGTTCACCGCGCGCGTCGTCATCGGCACCGAAGCCAATCTGCACGCGGCGATCACCGCGGCCATCGCGGCGCTCTCCGGTCCCGCCCATGGCGGCGCCGCGGAGGACGTGATGAAGATGGCGGAGGAGATCGGCGATTCATCTCGCGCGGCGGACTACGTCCGCGAAAAGCGCAAGGCTGGCATCGCCATCACGGGCTTCGGGCATCGCGTCTATCGTGCCGAGGATCCGCGCGCGCGCCACATGCGCGCCGGCGTCGAGCGGCTATCCAAGGAGATGGGGCAGCCGAAGTGGTACGAAATCCTTCAGGCGGTGGTGGCGGCGATGGCGCCTTATGCGCGCCACGGCGTGAATGTGAATGTCGATTTCTATTCCGGCGTCGTCTACCACCTGCTCGGCATCAAGCGCGATCTGTTCGTGCCGATCTTCGCCATCGGCCGCGTGCCCGGCTGGTCGGTGCAGGTGCTGGAGCAGCTCGACAACAACATCCTGATCCGCCCGCTCACGCTTTATAACGGGCCGGAATTGCGTCCTTACGTGCCGCTGGACCAACGAGCCGGGTGAGCCCGGCCGGCTTTTCGGAACTCCGCATTCCATGCAGGAATGGCACCCCTGATCCCAATGCGCGGGATCGGGCGGCTTTTTCGTTGCCGCGCAAACGGTCTCTGCTATCGTAGTGAGATAATCAGTCTCAAAAAATGAGACTTCGCAGGTGCGCCAACGCACCGCTTCGCTTCGTCCGGGAGGATCAAAACATGCGTCACATCTGGCGGACTTCCGCTTATGCAATCGCGGTCGCCACGGCGGCCGTGCTCGGGACCGCGCCGTCGCGCGCGGCCGGCTATCCCGATCATCCGATCAATTTCATCGTGCCCTGGGGTCCAGGCGGCGGCGCCGATCTGCTCGCGCGCACTGCCGGCAAGATCATGTCGGAAGATCTCGGCGTCTCGGTGCCGGTGATCAATGTGCCCGGCGCCACTGGCGCCACCGGCATGACCAAGCTCATCACCGCGCCGGCCGATGGCTATTCGATGGCGATCCTCATCGGCGACACCTATGCGCTGCTTGCCGGCGCCAAGCCGGCGTTCTCGTCCGACGACGTCATCCCGTTGGCGGTGATGATCCAGCAGCCGTCCGGCTACTGGGTCAACAGTAACAGCCCGATGAAGACCTGGGACGATCTGGTAAAGACCGCGAAGGAGCGCGCGCTCAAGGTTGCGGTGCTCGGCTTCGGCAGCGCCGACGACATCACCACCACCTATGTGAAAAAGGCCAAGGGGCTCAAGCTCGATGCCATTCCTTACGCCGCGCCGGAGCTGCGCTACACCTCGATCCTCGGCGGCAATGCGGACGTGCTCTATGAGCAGACCGGCGACGTGCGCAGCTATTTCGACGGCGGCAAGATCCGTCCGCTGATCTTCTTCTATCCGCACCGCCTCAACATTGCGAAATTCAAGGACGTGCCGGTGTCGAAGGAGCTCGGGCTCGATGTCACGCTGCCGCAGTTCCGCGCCATCGTGGTCAAAGCCGGCACCGACCCCAAGACGGTGAAGCTTCTCTCCGACGAGCTCGCCAAGGTCGCACAGACCGCCGAGTTCAAAGCCTATCTCGAGCAGCAATATGCCGATCCGGACAGCTTCGTGCCGGCGGACAAGGCACGTGCCTTCATGGACGGCTGGCTCGCGGAGGCGAAAAAATTCCGCGCGGAGGCGGCAGCGGGCAAGTGAGCGTAGCAACCACCAGCGCTGCGGTGCGGCGCCTGCGCGCCGCGCTTCCCTATGCGGTGGTGCTCGCCGCCGGCATCTATCTTTATTACAGCGCCAGCAATTTCGAGTTCGAGGAGGTCGAGAGCCGCATCGGTCCCGGCGCCTGGCCGAAGCTCGTGCTCGGGTTGATGCTTCTGGCGGCGCTGTGGGGGTTCGTCGGCAATGTCTTGCGGCCGGAGCCGCCGGAAGCCGCGCCGGAGGCGAATGACGACGCCGCGTTGATCCAGCCGCCGGAAATCTACCCCGGCCTCGTCTGGCTCGCGATCGGCGCCGTCTTCGCTTATCTGCTGCTGCTTCCGATCCTCGGCTTCTTCATCGCCACCGCGCTGCTCTGCTTCGCGCTGATGCTGCTCGGCCATTTCCGGCGGCTCGTGCCCGCCGCGGTGATGAGCGTCGTCTTCTCCTTCGCCTTCCTGTTCCTGTTCATGCGCGTCGTCTATGTGGCATTGCCGCTCGGCATCACGCCGTTCAACGACGTCTCCTACGCGCTGATGGCGCTGATCGGCGTTCGGTGAGGCGGCGATGACGCTCATTCACCTCTTCCATGGCTTTCTCGAGATTTTCCAGCCGTTCAATCTGCTGATGCTGTTCGTCGGCCTCGTGGTCGGCATGGCGGTCTCGATCATGCCTGGGCTCGGTCTGGTCATGGGGGTGGTGCTGGCTTTGCCCTTCACCTACCGCATGCAGATCGAACCCTCGGTCATCCTGCTCACCGCGATCTACTTCGCCGGAACTTATGCCGGCTGCTTCTCCGCGATCCTTTATCGCATTCCCGGCGAGCCGATGGACGTGCCGATGCTGTGGGACGGCTACACCATGGCGCGGCGTGGGCAGCCGGCGAAGGCGCTCGGCTGGGCGCTGGTCGCGGCGCTGATCGGCGGCCTCGTCTCCTCGGCGGTGATGGTCGCGCTGGCTGGGCCGATGAGCGAGGTCGCGCTCAAGTTCGATTCGCCGGATTATTTCGCCGCCGTGTTCTTCGGGCTCACCACGGTGGTGGCGCTCGCCGGCAAGTCGATGGTCAATTCGCTGATCAGCCTGTGCGTCGGGCTGCTCGTCGCCACCGTCGGCATCGACGCCATCTACGGTACCGAGCGCTTCACCTTCAACGTGCCGATCCTGCGTGACGGCGTCGAACTCGTCGAGGTGCTGGTCGGGATGTACGGGCTTGGCGAGGTGCTGACGCGGATCGGGCAGGGGCTGCGCATCGAGCAGCCGCAGGACACATCGCAGAAGGTCGGCACGCAATTCCCCACCTGGCGCGAGCTCATCGCCATCCGCATCACCCTCATCCGCTCAACCATCCTCGGCACGGTGCTCGGCATCGTGCCTGGTGCCGGTGCCACGATCACCGCCTTCATCTCCTACGGAATCGAAAAGCAATACGGCAAGCGCAAGGAGCTGCTTGGCACCGGCGTGCCGGAAGGCATCGTCGCGCCGCAGATCGGCGCCACCGCCTCGGTCGCCGGCCACATGATCCCGCTGCTCATCCTCGGGCTTCCCGGCAGCGGCGCCACCGCCGTGATCCTCGCGGCCTTCCTCCTGCACGGCGTGCAGCCCGGCCCGATGCTCCTGGAGAGCCCGGGCACGACGGTGATGGTCTACACAATCCTTGCCTCGATGTTCGCCAGCGTCATCGGCATGTGCCTGCTCGGCTTCCTCTGGATCCGCGTGGTGGTGAAAGTGCTCACCATTCCGCAGGGCGTGCTCTCGGCGATCGTGGTGCTGTTCTGCCTGGTCGGCGCCTACGCCAATAGGAACAGCATGTCCGATGTCTGGATGATCCTGATCTTCGGCGTGCTTGGCTATCTGTTTGAGAAATTCCGCTTCCCGCTTTCGCCGATGGTGCTTGGCGCCATTCTCGGCCCGATCGGCGAAACCTCGTTCATGCGCAGCATGATCTCAAGCAACAACGACTGGACGGTATTTTTTACCGGACCGATTAGCGGCCCGCTGATGATCGGTTCGTTCCTGGCACTTTGCTATCCGCTGCTTCAAGAACTGCTGAAAGCGCGCCGTCGCGCGCAAGCCAATCGGGTGACCCATGCGTAGCAATCTCGGACAAGCAAGACTGGCGACGCCGGCCTCCGCCACGGCGCATCGTAATGGCGCCGATCTGAAGCCGACAGCGACGCGCGCCGCCAAGCCTTCCGGACATCGGGCGCAGAAGCTCGGCGCCACCGCGCGCTCGTTCGCCATCCTCGAGCACGTGGCGTCCTCGCGCACGCCGGTCGACGTGCTGGACATCATCAGCGCACTGAAGCTGCCGAAGGCGACCGCCTACCGGCTGGTCGACTGGTTCATCACGCAGGGCTATCTGTCGCGGGAAGTCGGGCGCAAGCGTCTGGTGGTCGGCGCGCGCCTCACCAATCTCGCCTTCGGCGCGCTGTCGTCCTCGATGCAGAACGCGACGCCGCATGTGGTGCTGCAGCGGTTGGTGCACACCGTCAACGAGACCTGCAACATCGGCACCCTGGTCAATGGTGAGGTCGTTTATCTCGACCGCGTCGAGGCCGAGCACTGGCCGCTGCGTCTGCATTTCGCCTCCGGCTCGCGCGTGCCGCTGCATTGCAGTGCCATCGGCAAGCTGTTCCTCGCGCTCACTCCGGCGGCGCGCCGGCGCCGGCTCTTGCAGAGCATCGAGCTCGCGCGCTTCACCGAGCGCACGCTCACCGACAAAAGCCAGCTCGAGGAGGAACTGCGGGCGATCCGCTCCGAGCAGGTGTCGTTCGACCGTGAGGAGTTCCTGACCGGCGTTGTCTGCGCCGCGGTGCCCATCCTTGGGCAGAACGGAGAGATGCTCGCCGCGCTCGCCATCCAGGCGCCGCAGGCGCGCATGGACGTGCAGAATGCACGCAAGCATCTGCCGGCGCTGCGCCGCGCGGCAAGCGAGCTTGCCGAAATCTTTCAAGACAAGACCTGAGACACCAGATGTCCAATCCGTGTCGCCCACGCAAGCGGGCGACATCCTGGCCATGGTCCAGGATCAGCGTGAGATCGAAGAGGGTTAAGCAATGAAAATGACGACGGAAGAAGCCTTCGTGAAAGTGCTGCAGATGCACGGCATCGAGCATGTCTTCGGCATCATCGGCTCGGCGTTCATGCCGATCTCGGACCTGTTCCCCAAGGCGGGGATCACCTTCTGGGACGTGGCGCATGAGTGCAATGGCGGCTACATGTGCGACGGCTACACGCGCACCACCGGCAAGATCGGCATGGTGATCGCGCAGAACGGTCCCGGCATCACCAATTTCGTCACCTGCATCAAGACAGCATATTGGAACCACACGCCGATGCTGCTGGTGACGCCGCAGGCGGCGAACCGCACCATCGGGCAGGGCGGCTTCCAGGAAGTCGAGCAGATGGCGCTGTTCCGCGACATGGTCTGCTACCAGGAAGAGGTGCGCGATCCCGCGCGCACGGCGGAGGTGCTCAACCGCGTCATCACCAAGGCCAGGCGGCTTTCCGCGCCGGCGCAGATCAACATCCCGCGCGATTTCTGGACGCAGGTCATCGACATCAACCTGCCGGCGATCGTCGACTTCGAGCGCCCGGCTGGCGGCGCCGAGGCGATCGCCGAGGCGGCGAAGCTTCTCTCCAGCGCGAAATTCCCGGTGATCCTCTCCGGCGCCGGTGTCGTGCTTGGCAATGCCATTCCCGAATGCGCGGCGCTCGCGGAAAAGCTCTCCGCGCCGGTGTGCAACAACTACCAGCACAATGACAGCTTCCCGGGCAGCCACCCGCTCGCCGTCGGGCCGCTCGGCTACAACGGCTCGAAAGCGGCGATGGAGCTTGTCGCCAAGGCCGACGTCGTGCTCGCCTTGGGCACGCGGCTCAATCCGTTCTCGACGCTGCCTGGCTACGGCATCGATTACTGGCCGAAGGATGCCAAGATCATCCAGGTCGACATCAATGCCGACCGCATCGGCCTGACCAAGCCGGTTGCCGTCGGCATTTGCGGCGACGCCAAGCTCGTCGCCAAGGCGATCCTCGAGAAACTCTCGCCATCGGCCGGCAATGCGGGCCGCGAGGAGCGCAAGGCGCTGATCCACACCACCAAGTCGCGCTGGCTGCAGACGCTCTCCAGCATGGATCACGAGGAGGACGATCCGGGCACGACCTGGAACGCCGACGCGCGCAAGCGCGACGCCGACCGCATGTCGCCGCGCCAAGCCTGGCGCGCGATCCAGGCAGGCCTGCCGAAGGACGCCATCATCTCCAGCGACATCGGCAACAACTGCGCCGTCGGCAACGCCTATCCGACGTTCGAGCAGGGCCGCAAATATTTGGCGCCCGGCCTGTTCGGTCCGTGCGGCTACGGCTTCCCGGCGATCATCGGCGCCAAGATCGGCAATCCGAACACGCCGGTCGTCGGGTTTGCCGGCGACGGCGCCTTCGGCATCTCCATGAGCGAGATGAGCTCGATCGGCCGCGAGGAATATCCCGGCATCACCATGGTGGTGTTCCGCAACTATCAGTGGGGCGCGGAGAAGCGCAACTCGATCCTCTGGTACGACAACAACTTCGTCGGCACCGAGCTCGATCCGCATCTCTCCTACGCCAAGGTGGCGGAAGGCTGCGGCCTCAAGGGCGTCGTCGCACGCACGCAGCAACAGCTCACCGACGCGCTGCGTGAGTCTTGCGAGGCGCAGAAAAAAGGCATCACCACTTTCATCGAGGTGATTCTCAACCAGGAGCTGGGCGAGCCGTTCCGCCGCGACGCCATGAAGAAACCGGTGGCCGTCGCCGGCATCAAGCGCGAGGACATGCGCCCGCAGCAGGTGGCCTAACGGAGAAACGAGAATGACTGTCGCAGTAAAACCGGCGGCGGCGTCCAACACGGTGGTCGACGAGCTCGTCCGCCGTGCCCGCGCGGCCATGGCGATCTTCGCCGGCGCCGATCAGGGGCGTGTTGACGAGGCGGTCACCGCGCTGGCCTGGGCGCTCTACAATCCCGCGCACGCCAAGGAGCTTGCCGAGCTCGCGGTCGCCGACACCAAGCTCGGCAATGTGCCCGACAAGATCATCAAGAAGCAGCGCAAAACGTTCGGCACGCTGCGTGACCTTCTGCGCGTCAAATCGGTCGGCATCATCGAGGAGGACCCGAAGCGCGGCATCGTGAAATATGCGAAGCCGGTCGGCCTCGTCGCCGCGATCACGCCGTCGACCAATCCCGGCGCCACGCCGGTGAACAAGGCGATGATGGCGATCAAAGGCCGCAACGCCATCATCATCGCGTCCTCGCCCGCCGGCATGAAGACCACGGGGCGGACCGTCGACTATATGCGCGCCGAGCTCAAGAAGATCGGCCTGCCCGAAGACTTGGTGCAGATCCTGCCGCCGCCAGCCTCGAAGGACATGACCGAAGCCCTGATGAAGGCGGCGGACCTCGTCGTCGCCACCGGCTCGCAGGACAATGTGCGCCGTGCCTATTCGAGCGGCACCCCGGCGATCGGGGTCGGCACCGGGAATGTGCCGGTGATCATCGACGAGACCGCCGATCTCGATGATGCCGCGCGAAAAATCTGCGCGTCGAAGATCTTCGACAATTCGACGTCATGCTCCTCGGAAAACTCCGTCGTCATCGTCGATGCGGTCTACGACAAGGCCATTGCGGCGCTGGAGCGTGCCGGCGGCTATATGGCGTCGCCGACGGAGAAGGCGAAGATCCAGGCCGCGCTGTGGCCAGACGGCAAGCTCTCGCGCACGCTGATCGCGCGCGATGCCGACGTCTTCGCTCGCGGCTGCGGCCTGCCGGCGGCGGCTGAAGCTAAAAAGTTCTTCATGGTGGAGGAGACCGGTATCGGTCGCGACTTCCCGTTCTCCGGGGAGAAGCTCGCGCTCGTGCTCACGGTCTATCGCGCCCGCGATTTCGATGCCGCGATGGCCCAGGCCAATGCCATTCTCGCGCATCAGGGCCGCGGCCATTCCGTCGGCCTGCACACCAAGGACATGAGTCGCGCGCGCAAGCTCGCCGAGCGCTCCGACGTGGTGCGCGTGCTCGTCAACCAGGCGCACACCTTCGGCAATGGCGGTGGCTTCGACAACGGGCTCAACTTCACGCTGTCGATGGGCTGTGGCACCTGGGGTGGCAACAGCATCACCGACAATCTCAACTACATGAACTTCCTCAACATCACGCACCTCGTCACCACCATCCCCGAGGACAAGCCGAGTGAAGAGGCGTTGTTCGGGCCCTATTGGATGAAATACGGGAAGTGATGCGCATGTTTCCGCTGACCTTTCTCCTCATGGTGAGGAGCATCGCGAAGCGATGCGTCTCGAATCATGAGGCCCCTGTTCATGCGGCCATCCTTCGAGACGCGTCGCTACGCGACGCTCCTCAGGATGAGGGCCGAGCGTGGGGCAAATCATGAATTTCGAGGAATACGCCGCCAAGTCGCTGGTGTTGGCGCCCGCGGGCATCGTCGTGCCGCGCGGCATCTTCTGCACGAGCGCGAAAGAGGCCGCCGCGGCGGCGAAGGCGATCGGCCCTTGCGTGGTCAAGGCGCAGGTCGCGACCGGCAAGCGCGGCAAGGCCGGCGGCATCAAGCTCGCCAGCACGCCGGAGGAGGCCGAGCGCGTTGCCGCAAAGATCCTGGGCATGACCATCGGCGATTATGTCGTCGAGCGGCTGCTGATCGAGGAGCAGGGCAAGATCGAGCGCGAGTTCTATGCGGCGGTGCTGCACGACATCAAGGCGCGCAAGCCGCTCATTCTGTTCTCCACCGAAGGCGGCATGGACATCGAGGAGGTCGCCGCGGCGAAGCCCGATGCCATCCGCCGCCTCCTCGTCGACGTCGATGCCGGTGTGCATGCGGCCGATATCGCCGGCATGCTCAAGGGTCTCGGCCTCGGCGCCGTCGAGACGCGCATCGCCGACGTGCTCGCCAAGCTCTATACGGCCTTCCGCAAGACCGACGCCGAGCTCCTCGAGATCAATCCGCTGGCGCAGCTCGCCGACGGCCGCGTCGTCGCGCTCGACTGCAAATTCGTTCTCGACGATTCCTCCGCCTATCGCCAGGAGGCGCTGGCCGCCAAGGCCGCGCCGGCACCGATGACGACACTGGAGCGCCGCGGCGCCGAGCACGGGCTCAAATTCATCGAGCTCGAAGGCAATGTCGGTGTGCTGGCGAACGGTGCCGGGCTGACCATGACCACCATGGACGTGATCCGCCATTTCGGCGGCCGGCCGGCGAACTTTCTCGAGATCGGCGGCGAGGCGTACACCAAATCCGCGGTGGCGCTCGACCTCGTTCTCTCCAATCCGGGCGTGAAGAGCCTGGTGATCAATTTCTGCGGCGCCTTTGCGCGCACCGACGTGATGGCCGACGGTGTGGTCAAGGCCTGGAAAGAGCTCAAGCCCAAGGTGCCCGTCTTCTTCTCCATCCACGGCACCGGCGAGGACGAGGCGGTTGCGCTGGTGCGCGAGCGGCTCGGCATCGAGCCCTATGATTTCATGGAAGACGCCGTGAAGGCGGCGGTCGAGGCCGCGCAATGATCGTTCGCAAAAAAGACCGCGTCATCGTCCTCGGCATCACCGGCAAGCAGGGGACGTTCTGGACCGAGAAGATGATCGCCTACGGCACCAATGTCGTCGGCGGCGTCAATCCCAAGCGCGCCGGTGAGACCCATTGCGGCGTGCCGATCTTCGCCACGCCGGCCGATGCGGCGAAAGCCGTCGGCGCCGACGTTGGCGTCATGTTCATCCCGCCGCCGATGGCGCGCGATGCCGCGGTCTCCGCCGCCCAGGCGGGCATCAAGCTCCTCGTCGTCCTCACCGAGCACATCCCGGCGCAGGACGTGATGGCGATCCACGCCGCGGCGGAAAAAACCGGCATGCGCATCGTTGGCCCCAACACGGCGGGTCTGGTCACGCCCGGCGAATGCTTCGTCGGCATCATGCCGGCCTTCGTGCCCAGCGTGTTCGCGCCCGGCCGTGTCGGCGTGATCTCACGCAGCGGCAGCCTCGGCACGCTCATCTGTCTCAACCTCACCCGCGCCGGCTTGGGGCAGTCGGCCTTTCTCGGCATCGGCGGCGATCCGATGATCGGTGCCACCTCGCGTGACGCGCTGGAAGCGCTCGACAACGATTCCGGCACCGATGCTGTCGTGCTGGTCGGCGAGATCGGCGGCGCCATGGAAGAGGAGGCGGCCGACTACGCGCGCACGATGCGCAAGCCAGTTGTGGCCTTCATCGCCGGCGCCGCATCACCGCCCGGCAAGAAGATGGGACATGCCGGCGCCATCGTGACCGGCAATGCCGGCAGCTACGCGGGCAAACGCAAGGCGCTCGAGGCGGCCGGCGTCACCGTCGTCGACACGCCCGCACAAATCGCCGACGCCGTGCGCGTCGGCCTGCGCAAGCCGGCACTGAGCGCCGCGGGTTAGTTCAGGCCGCGTCAGACCGGATCGAGGCGACCGACGACCGCGTCCCGACAATTCGCGCTTCCGTGGTAACGCCCCAGGCCGGATCGTACCGGTGGAGGTAATAGACCGGGCGGCTCTTCATGTGAGCCGGATATTCGCCTTTGCGCAGCGTCGTCGCGATGCAAGGCACGACGATCGCCGGGATGCCCTCGACGTCGCCTTCGGAGGGGCGATGAACATGCCCGCTGAAAACGCCGACCACCCGCCCGGAATGCTGCAAGGCTCTGCGCAGCCGCTCCATCATCTCCGGCGTTTCGAAGTTGAGCGGGTCGGGCCCGACCGGAACCATGAATGGCGGATGATGCGCAAAAACCGCAATCGGCTTGGTCGGCTCGGCATCGATCAGCTCGATCAGGCGCCGCGCGCGCTCAGCACAAAAATCGCCCTTGTTGCTCCCCGCGTTCAAGGTATCCACGCCGATCAATCGGACCGCATGGTCCTCGATCGCGTAGTCAATGAAGCCGGCACCACCCGGCGCCAGATATCCGCGCGGTGCAAAGGCCGCGCGCAAGTTCGCGCGGTCGTCCTTGTTGCCCGGAATCACATAGACCGGCGCGCGCGCCTTGCCGAGGATCGCCACCGCTTGCGCGTATTCGTCGGCGCGCCCGTTATGCACGATGTCGCCGGTGTGAACGATCACATCGGGAAGCGGATCGAGCGCGTTGATGTCGGCAACCGTACGCTCGAAATCGCTTATTCTTTGATCGGTGTCGGGCGTATCGAGCGCGAGATGCGTATCGGAGATCTGCGCGATGATCATGAGGCTTTCCGCAGACCCGCGTAATACTCCCTGAGGATAGCCACCACCTCCGGCCGGCTGAATTCGAGCGGGATCTCGGCATTGGTCGAGAGCATTTCACGCTGCTTGGTGCCGGAGATGGAAATATGTTCCTTCGGATCGTGCGGGCACGTCTTTGCCGTCGCCATGCCGTAGCACTTGCGGCAGTAGAACGTGACGTCGATCTTCAGCGGCTTGGTCAACAGCGCGCCAGGCCACAGCTGATCGAAGATATGGTGTGAATCGAACGGGCCGTAGTAGCTGCCGACGCCGGCATGGTCGCGTCCGACGACCAGATACGAGCAGCCGAAATTCTGGCGAATGAGCGCATGCAGCAGCGCCTCGCGCGGGCCGGCATAGCGCATTTCGATCGGGTAGCCCGCCTGAATGACCGTTCCCGGGCGGAAATAATTGTCGATCATTGCCTGGATCGCGCGGGTGCGGACCTCGGCGGGGATGTCGCCTTCCTTCAGCTTCCCAAGCACCTGGTGAATGAAGACGCCGTCTGAGACTTCCACGGCGATCTTCACCAGATGCTCGTGGCTGCGGTGCATGGGATTTCGCGTCTGGAAGGCCGTGACGTTCGACCACCCGCGCTCGAGAAACATGGCGCGCGCCTGCGCCGGCCGTATATAGAGATCGGGGTATTTGCTGGGGTACTCGCCTTCGCTCAGCACCATGACGCGGCCGGCGAGATTGACCTCGCCCTGTGCCAGCACTTTCGCGACGCCCGGGTGCTTCGGGTCGGTGGTGCGATAGACGTGCTCGGCTTCGAGCTGCTTGTCGATCGCGTACTTCTCGCGAACCTGCATGATGGCGAGAATTTCGCCGCTTTCGCTGTCGACGAGCGCGACCTCTTCTTCGTCACGGATGCCGCCGGCAACATCTTTGCTGGCGGGCAGCGTGATCGGGATCGGCCAGAACAGCCCGTTGCTGAGCTTCATGTCGACGCACGAGCCGCGCCAGTCGGCGTGCCCCATGAAGCCATCGAGCGGCGTGTAGGCGCCCATCGCCAGCATGAACACGTCGGACACGGCGCGCGAGTCGAGCGGAATTTTTTTCAGCTTCTGCGCGCGCTTGCGCTCCTCGCCCCGCTCCGTTTCCGGCAGCAGGAGCGGCTTGACGGATTCCGAGCCGTGCGGGGGGACAAGCTTCGGCATGGCGGCTTACGGCCGCTTCGGGGTCTTGTATTCAGCTTCCTTCTGGAACGGCTCCCAGATGGTTTCGTACCCGACGAAGCCTTTTTCGTTCGGCTGCTTCTGCCGCGTTGTCACATAACGCGCATGGCCGTCAGGAACCTTGGTCGGGGTGGGCTTTTGCTCGCTCATCAGTCACCTCTTGCCGTGAAATTCAAATCGGTCTCGTGCGGGCAGGATCGATGTCCGGCTTCGCGGTGATCGCGCCGCCCGCCATGGTCTCTTCATCGGTTGCGTCGCGCACCGTCAGGATCTCGAGTGTGAATACGACCTCTCTGCCGCAGAGCGGGTTGTTGCCGTCGACCGTCAGCGTCTCGTCGTCGATCCGTGTCACCAGAAAGCTGCGGGTCTGGCCCTTGTCATTTTCCATCAGGATCGAGGTGCCGAGCTGGCGATACTCCTCGGGAACGTTCTCGATGTGATCGGTGAACACCAGCGACTCGTCTCTGGCACCGAAAATCCGGTTGCCGTCGATCGGCACCTCGATGACGTCGCCCGCGGCCTTGCCCTCAAGCTCCCGGTGCACGGAAGGCGCCAGGATTTCATTGTGCCCGTGAACATAGCCCAACGGAAATTCGACCCTGGTGAGCACATGGCCGGATTTCTTGTCGGTCACCTTGTAGGTGAGCTCGACGAATTTTCCGTCCTGGATGGTCTCACTCATGCCGAATCCGAACCATTTGTTCAGAAGATGGAGGCACCGAAAATTTTGACTTCGCCATGCTCGAAGCCGAGGACGAGCCGGCCAAGCCATTCGCCCAGCCTTTTGGTGCTCCGCTGCCGGTAGAGAACCGTCACATGCTCGCCGCGGCGGATGATGCCGAGATAGTCGAAGTGTTCGGAGAGGTTTCTCGCGAGCTCGCTGTTGGCGAACTGGTGACCGACCGTGACCTGGTCCATGGCAAGCGCCATGGCCGCAGAGAAATTCTTGACGAACTCTCCGTACTGCCCCTCGTTCGAATGTTTGAGGAGATCGCGCCAAAGCGGCTCGGCGATGGCGCGTATCTCCTCGTCGGTTTTTTCAAGGATGTTCACGCGCGGTTCTCCGTCAGTCTCAGAGACCGTTGCAGAGCGCACAAGATCAACGAGCGACATGCCGGCTACTCTTTGTCGGAAACCAGGTGATAACAGGGTGCCTTTTCCATGGTGTATTCGCCGGTCTTCGGATCGCGGCGCGACACCGTCAGCACGTGCCAGTTTTCGTCGTCCACCTTCATGGCGTCGCCGCGGTAGTAGTAGCCCGGCCAGCGGGTCTCCTTGCGGAAAAGAGTGTGCTGGGTCACGCATTCCGCGGCGCGATGCCGGTGCTTGAGCTCCCACGCGCGCAGCAGCTCGTGAATATCCTTGGCCGCCAGGCTCTCGAGATCCTCCTCCATGACCTTGAGCTTCTTGAGCGCGATGTTCAGAAGCTTGTCGTTGGTCATGTAGCTGACCGTGACGCCGCCGCAATACTCGTCCATCAGCTTCTGCAGGCGATCGAGGCCCTGCTTGGGATTGATGTAGTGCGGGTTCACGTCGCCGGCGACGATCTCATTGCGGTAGAGCTTATAGTGCTCCAGCGGCTTGTAGATCTCTTGTCTGCGGCGGTTGATCTGCTCGTCGGAGACGACGATGCCTTCGCCCTTGCCGTCGTCGATATATTTGCAGGCGGCCTTCGCGGCGAGACGGCCCTCGGTGAATGAGCCGGACGAGAAGGCATGCGGCGTGCCGCCGACCGCGTCGCCAGCGCCGAACAGGCCTTCGATCGTGGTCATGCGGTTGTAGCCCCAGAAGTACTCGGGCGGAGAGACGTCCTCGGGACCCGAGCACCAGGCGCCCGAGCACGTCGCGTGCGAGCCCATGACATAGGGCTCGGACGTCGTAAGCTCCGGGTTCTCGTTCTTGGGGTCGACGTCGGTCGCCGCCCAGAGGACGGCCTGGCCGATGGTCATGCCGAGGAAGTTTTCCCAGCCGACCTCTTCCAGATGCGGATCCTGGAAGGCCTTCATGGTCACCATGTGAATGGGGCCGCGGCCGGCGTTCACTTCACTGATGATGCAATGATTGCGCAGGCAGGTCGGGATCGGCCGATGCGTCAAGTGCGACGCTTCCGGATCCAGATATTCCTTGCCGACCATTTGCTGGAGCGCGGGGAACCACTTGGATTCATATTCTTCGCCCAGGCAATTTTGCGTATAGGTCTTCAGGTGCAGGAAGTAGGCGCCGACGGGGCCATAACCGTCCTTGAACCGCGCCAGCACGATGCGGTTTTCCATCTGCGTCATCTTGGCGCCGGCTTCGATCATCAGCCCGTAGGCGGATGCCGACGACCACGGGGCATACCACGTACGGCCGGATCCTTCGCCCACCGAACGCGGCTTGAAGATGTTGGAGGCGCCGCCCGCGCCGCAGATCACGGTCTTCGACTTGAAGACGTGGTAGTTGCCCGTGCGCACATTGAAGCCGACCGCACCGGCCACGCGGTTTTCCTTGCCGTCATCCATCAAGAGGTGGGTGACGCAGATGCGGTTGAACACCTTGTCGGCGGACTTCTTGGCGGCCTCGGCCACGATCGGCTTGTAGGACTCCCCGTGGATCATGATCTGCCATCGCCCTTCACGCAGATAGCGACCCGTTTTCGGGTCCTTCATGATGGGCAGGCCCCACTCCTCGAACTGGTGCACCGTGGAGTCGACGTGGCGCGCCATGTCGAAGAGAAGATCCTCACGCACCAGACCCATCAGGTCGATGCGCGCATAGCGGACATGGTCCTCCGGATTATTCTCGCCCCACCGCGTGCCCATGTAGCAGTTGATGGCGTAGAGGCCCTGGGCGACCGCACCGGAGCGATCGATATTGGCCTTCTCGGCAATGACGATCTTTTTGTTCTGTCCCCAAAATCGGGCCTCCCAGGCTGCGCCGCTGCCGCCGAGGCCCGAACCGACGACGAGGATATCGATCCCGTCTTCGATGATTGTTTTGTACGCCATCAGTAATACACGCCTTTCTTCAGCTTGAGACCGGCGTCCTGAAGCGTGCGCAAATTGCCGTCATCCATGCGGATCCACTTCGGCTCGTTGTAAAGGAGCTGGCTGTCACGCATCTCCTTCGTCGGCGCCGGAGCGTCGGCGAGCTTGGGAATCGCGGTGCCCCAGGGCTTGGTGGTGATCGGCGACAGGAAGTTCTTTTCCGTGCCGTTGCGATATTTGATCTTCCAGGCGATCGTGCCTTTCTCTTCGTCGCGCACGACGCGAACGCTATGGCCGAGCGGAGCGAAATCCGCATATCCGCGCACATCGATCGCATGCTGCGGGCACGCCTTCACGCAGGAGTAGCACTCCCAGCACATGTTGGGCTCGATGTTGTAAGCCCGCCGATAGGTCTCATCGATGTGCATGATGTCGGAGGGACAGATGTCGACGCAGTGTCCGCATCCGTCGCACCTTGTCATGTAGACGAAGGTTGGCATGAGTCCGGCTCCCTAATCCGTTCGAATAGATTTTTGCCGATCGTCTTCTAATAATGGCGTGGCGCTTCGCGCTTGATGCCAAGGCCCATGTGCATCGGCGCGTTGCGCAACAGCTCCATGGAGTGTCGTTGCTGCTGCTCGAGATCGTCGCGCGTCAGCGTCGGCAGGTTCTGCGCCGAGCCATTGGCCTTCGACATTCGCTTCTCGAGAGCCGCCGCCGGCTTGAAGAACATGTGCGAGAACTTCGACCACGGCACCGACCCGAACAGCACCGTCGTGTCGATGAGATAGAGTGCGAGGAACAGGGTGGCCCATCCCGTGTGGCCCGCGCTTTGCAGCCAGGCCCAGATCAGACCAAGTGTCGTGCCGAGCGTCAGCGTGACGACGAACAGGTCGGCCCGTACCAGGCGGAACGGCGAATTGCCTTCCGCGGCGACGTCGACCCGAATGAAAAACCAGAACCAATAGCCGCCGAGGCAGACCATCAGCGCGCCGATGTACCAGAGCGTCGCGAGCGCGGGTGGCGTTGCGGTGGCTGGCGTCGGATAGCAGAACACCATGATCGCCGTGGTGACGACGTAGATCACGAAGCCATACATGCCGAGCAGGTGCGCGAGGCGACGCCGCGCATTGCAGAACTCGCCCGACAGCATGACGTCGACGACTGCGGTCTGCACGGCGATCGAGATCATCTCCCCACCGCCGACGTCTTGCTTGCCCTTCTTCCTGGACTGACGCCAATTGTCGAAAAAGTACTTCGCGCTACGTTTGTGAATGACGTCGAACAGCGTACCGGCCACGACCAGGATCGCCATGACCACGACATAGGTCTGCATGACGACGGGCGGCACGGACGCCGAAAGCTCGGCGAACGGATTGCTGGTGAACATGAGTGACACCCCGATGAAGTCCGATTCAGGCCCCTTGATCGCCGGCGGAGGACGAGTGCCGGCTCAGGCTCTTCGGGCCGGGCCCGCGCATATAATGTCGCTCCGGGCGGTAGCCCCCGCCGGAGCGTAGCAAGGCACGGCAACGCTCCCACACCCGGGCGGCCCCCAGGCGCAGAAAAAACAGCTTCCAAACCGGGCGATCCCAGCCGATTCGCATTACGACGCCTGTCTTTTGTGACCAGGATATTCTCCGGGCCAATCATCATACCAATGAATTATTCTGCTTATTCAAATCGATTGGATCGATTAGGCGAGGTCATTTCTGGCGACCGCGACCGGTCAGGCGCAGTCCGCGATCAGCGCCGCTTCGTGCGGGAGGAGCCTGTCGGCCGGCGAGTGCCGCCTTGCGGACGGGTCTCGATCAGCTTGAACAGCTCGCGCTCGGCTTGCGTGATGGACCGATCCTTGTGGTGCAGGGCAAAGAACCGTCGCTTCGGCAGAACAAAATCGAGGGCGATCAGAGAGCCGGCCTTGATCGACGCTGTGACGACGAGCTTCGAGAGAACTGCAGCACCGGCGCCGGCAGCCACCGCGGCGCGAACCGCTTCGTTCGAGGGCAATTCAAGGACCACCTCGATATCCGGCATGGCAAGCCCGGCTTTCGCAATGGCCTGCTCGAACAGCGCGCGTGTCGCTGATCCGGGCTCGCGGAAGACCCACGGCATCGCCTTGAGATCCGCCGCCGAAACGGCGTGGCGCTTCTGCCGGGCCAGCGCCGGGCTGACGACCAGGATCAGTTCGTCCTCGGCGACAGGAGTTACGGATAGCGCCGGATCGTCGACGGGGCCTTCGACAAAGCCCAGATCGGCGACGCCTTCGCGCACCCACGCCGACACCGCTTCCGTATTGCCGATGTTCACGGCGAGCGCGATGCCGGGGTGATCGGCGCGATAGCGATGCATCAGCGGGGGCAACCAGTAATTGCCGACGGTCTGGCTGGCCGCGAGCCGCAGCGACCCGCGCTTGAGGCCTGCGATATCGGCGAGCACGTTTTCAGCCGCGGCGGCGCGCGCGAGAACGGCTCTCGCTTCGACAAGAAACAGCCGCCCGGCCTGCGTCAGCTCGATGCGTCGCCCAATGCGGTTGAAGAGCTTGCTGGCGTAGCGCGCCTCCAGTGCGGCGATGGCCGCGCTGGTCGCTGATTGGGTCAGATTGATCTCGGCGGCCGCACGGGTGACATGCTCGTGCTCAGCGACCGCAACGAAGATGCGCAACTGCTCCAGGGTCATCCTTGGCCAATCCGGTCCACGCGCTGATCAACTGAACCCGGGGATGAAGAAAAAGGCAATAAGCGGCAGCTTATGCCGCGACGGCAACGATGTGGAGGTCAGCGGCTGCGCGGAAGAAAATCCGGTTCATTGACCCCCTAGGTCGATTTGTTAGGATGCGGCATTCTCGCAATGTTCGGTGGAGCAAGGCCGTGCCGGAGAACTACAGTTTTTCCGTCGTTCTCGAGCCGCAGGAAGGCGGCGGCTTTACGGTGCTCGTACCGGCCCTGCCCGAAGTCGTCACCGAGGGTGACTCCGAGCAGGAAGCCCTTGCCAATGCCGAAGAAGCGATCCGAGCGATCGTCGAATACCGGCGCGATAACGGTCTGCTAATCCCGGCAGATGCACATCCTGAAATTCGGCGCGTGACCGTCGCCGCCTGACCATGGGCGGCGCGCGGCTCCCTGTCGCCAGTGGCAAGGATGTTCTGCGTGCCTTGCGGAAGGCTGGATTTGTCGTCGACCGTGTCGCCGGCAGCCACCATGTGCTGATCTTTCCAGGCGATCCGACGCGCACAGTGACCGTCCCGGTTCACTCGGCGCGCGACCTTAAGCCCGGCACGCTGCGCTCGATCATCCGGCAAGCAGGTCTTAGCGTCGATGATTTTGTAGAGCTCCTATAGCTCACTCGATGTCGTCACACAGCTGTGAGCCCCTGATTTACGACTCGTTTACCCAGAAGGCCCCTAATGCTCCCGGACGGGGGCGTCTTGCGTATGTCGGTGAGTATCAACGGCACCGTATGCCGCAACTGCTTCGACGTCGATTGGGCGAAGCAGGCGGCCGCCGAAGACAAGAAAAAGCACGAGCTCGAAGCCGCCAAGCAGGCGAAAGAGGCGACCGCGCCCGTGCGCTCGCCCGGTGATCCCTCCAGTCAGTCGAATCAAGCATCCGGCTACGACGGTCAGCCTGCGATTGTTCTCGGCGGCTCACTTGCGGGCTCCGATGCAGGTCCACCGCCGCCCGTCACCCTGTCCGATCTCGCCTCGGTGAAGGTCGACGTCCTCGCCTAATATTTTGCCGCGACGTCAGACTTCGCGAACCGTCGCGGGATCATGCCGCTCCGACGGCAACATCCACTCGATCACCGTGCGCAGCGCCTCGTCGAGTGTCGCTTCGAGATCGTGTAGACGCGCCGACCAGCTGCGCGGCAGCTCGTTCTCTCGGCGCCCGTCGAGACATCCGGCGTGTACATAGACCAGCGCCAAGGACGGCGGATCAATCCAGATGCGGAACGACTCGCCGCTCTTACTCGATAGATGTGCACCGCGGGCGTTGTGGCCGCCGGAGACGGTGAAGAGGGTCAGTCCGTGTCGGTCGGCCCACGCTTTGATCTGGGCGTCGATCGCGTCGTAATCCATTCAATCGGCAATCCATAGGTCCCGTCCCAATGGCGCGCGTACCTATGCGACATCCGCGGAAATTGCACCGCCAAACCATTCCGATCATTAGCGGGCGGTATCAATGTAGGTTGTCGGAATCCTGTCCACGTTCACCGATGGTCAACCATCACGCGTCAGCCAATGACGATTGAAGAGATTGTGGAAATCGTGAGCAACCTGTTGGCATCATGTTGGCAACTGCAAAAAATCGGCGCGCGCTCTTTCCTTCTCACACGAAGCGCCTATAACGGTGTTTATCCCTTCCCGTTCCAAGGGGCATCGGCCGTGCAACTGATGCGAGGAGGGTGGCGATGGCCGGTTGAGAGCGGGTGGCATTCCCGAAGGAGACCGGCGGCCCAAGTCGCGAAGGTCCTGGCGCCGAAGGCTTCGGCGTTATGGGGGTGATCCGGAGCGCAAGCTCTCAGAGCCCCTTCAGCGGAGGTCACCAATGGTCTTGCCTCCGGGGGTCCGCGAAACAAGCCGTAACCCATCGCGCGCGGGATGTTCGTCTCTGACGAGACCTGCGGCACGACACACTGCCTTCGCTTCGACGGAGCGAGGGCGCCTTCGCAGACGGAGCGAAGGCCCGTAGATCCCGGCGGATCACGGACATCCCGCGCGCCCTTGGTCTCTGTCAACGGCGCTGATTTCGAAAAAATCGACGCCGTGTCGAAAGTGCGAAGCATGCCGCGCCGCGACGCGGCCAAAGCTGTAAAGGGAGCGAGACATGGAAATCGATCTGCCGGAGGTCGTCGCCGAGGTGCGTGAGGCCTTCGAGCGTTACGAGAAGGCGCTGGTGAGCAATGACGTCGCTACGCTCGATGCGTTGTTTCGCGACGATCCGCGGACGGTGCGTTACGGCGTCAACGAAACGCTTTACGGCTATTCCGAGATCAGGGCATTCCGCGCGGCGCGAGTGCCGGTCGGTCTCGGCCGCACCTTGCAGAAGACCGTGATCACCACCTACGGCCGCGACTTCGCCGTCGCCGCAACGCTCTATCAGCGGCCGTCCGCGCCGGGAAAAATAGGACGACAGATGCAAACCTGGGTGCGCTGCCCGGAAGGTTGGCGCGTGGTTGCCGCGCATGTGAGCCTGATGGACCCGCCATCATGACGTTGCTCGGCCGCGCTGCGAAGAACGATGCTCCGCGACGTTCAACCCTTGAGGATGGCGATGCCGTCCTGTGCGGCCGGGAAAAAGAAGAAATTGTTGACGTAGACGCGACCTTCCTTGCGCTGACCGTCGGGAAGCAGCGCATCCGGGTTCTGCAGCGCGTGCGGGTCGAAGGCTTCGGCACTGAGCACCTTGCCGTCGGCCAGGAAATAGCCGCGGTATCCCTGCTCGTGGAAAAAACGCATGACGTGATGCGTCGCGCCGGAGCGATGGCGTTCCTCGGCTTCAACAAGAAATACCGGCTGGCTGATCGCCAGCGTGTTACGCGCGCCATTGAGCACGCTGATCTCGTGGCCCTCGATGTCGATCTTCACGAAGCTGATGTCTTCATCGATGACGGCATCGAGCTTGCTCATCGGAACTGGTTGCGCCGCGACCTCCTCGGCATGCGCCTCCGCGTGCCGCTCCAGCGAGGCAAGGCTGTGGATCAGCCGGTTCTGGCTGCGCGGAATAAGGAGCTCGGCGCGGCCAGCCCGGTCGGACAAAGCCATTTCATGAACGGTCACATGCGCGGCCGACGTGCGGCGCAGCAGGTTGGCCATCTGTGGCGATGGCTCGAAGGCATGCACTTTGCGCGACAGGCGCGCCAGCTCGCGGGTGTAGAGTCCGAGATTGGCCCCGATGTCGACGGTCACATCGCCCGGATGCACCAGCCGGTCGAGCAAAGCGAGCTCGGCCTCCGCCGTTCGCGGCCGATACGCCAGATGCCATTGCAGCCACAGCGAAGGAAAAGTGTCCTGCACGAAATTCTTTGCCGTTTGGGCGAGGGTGAGCATTCCGGGATGTTTCATGTCCAGTTTCGTTGCCTGCGGCTTCAAGAGTCGTTGCCCATGATCTTCTTGCACGGTGTCGCGCTCGTGGACGAGATCTTGACCTTGAGCGCGATGTTCTTGACGCGCAGCTGCTCCTTCGGGGTAAGGAACCGCAGGGTGCGCGCAGGGAAAGCCTGGCAGAACTCCGACAGGATGTTCGCCGTGGCGCTGATGTCATTGTGCTTTGGGATCACGCCGATGCCGCCGTCGATGAGCAGGAATGCATCTTTCACATTGGCAATCGAGAGCGTCTCCATGCACGTCTTGAACAGGTCCTGGTAGCTCTGTGGCTTCTCGGGAAGCTCACCTGGCGAGGATGTGAGGATGTATTCGCGGCTTTGCGTGCAGCTCTCCGCGCACGCGGGCGCCGTCGCGGCAAGAACGAACACCGCGGTAAGCCAGATCGCGATCTTGATGTTGCTTCTAGATCGCGATCGGCAGCACGTCATGACGAGTGCCTCTGAGGTCCCGGGCCGGCGGCATTGGCACGCCGTAGGTCTGCGATGCGCAACGTTCCCACGACAGCGTGTGCGCGTGCGCCAGCGCGCCGGCCTTGAGCCGCGCGCGCAGACTATGGTCTTCGATCATCCGCGCCAGACCTTGCGCGATCGCGACCGGCCAGGGCTCGACCAGGATGCCGCTTTTGTCCGCCAGCACTGCCTCGGCGACACCGCCGACCTTGGTGGCGACAGAGGGAAGGCCGGCGGCGCCGGCTTCGAGATAGACGAGCCCAAAACCCTCGACGCGGCCCGATGGATCCCACATTCCGGTCAGGACGAAGAAGTCTGCGGCATTGTAGATCTCCCGGATCCGCTCGTTGGTCTGCGGGCCCATCAACCGGATGTCGCACCCGGCGGCGTCGATTGCCGCATGCAACGTTTGCACGTAGTCGGCTTCGCCGTCCGGGCCGATTACCAGCCAGGTTACGCGGCGCCGCAGACGTTCCGTCAGGTTTGCCAGCGCCGCCACGGTCGCGAGATGTCCCTTGCGCCGCGTCAGACGCGCGACGGTCACCATGACGACGCGCTCGGGCGTGATATCGAGCGCGCGGCGCGTTGCATTTCCGTCGGCCGCGGAGCCGAACCAGAAATCGGAAACGCCGAGCGGAACGGGACGAACCTGATGTTGCGGAAGCCGGAACTGCGAGCGCAGCAACTCCCCGGTAAAGGCGCTGTTGGCGACGACCGCGGTCCGCGATGAGAATACGCCGGCGAGATGCACGGCGAGGCGTTTGGCGCGGGTTTGCATCTCGTTGATCTCGGTGCCGTGTACCGTGAGAAGCAAGCGGCCGTCAGTTCGTCCGCGCGATAGCGCCAGCGGGATGAAGAACGGCCAATCGGCCGCGTGCACGATGTCGTAGTGATCCTGGGCGACGGCGTGCCGGGCGAGCCGGATCTTGGCCGGGGCGTGGCGCATAGCATGCAAGCCGCCGGAAAACCGAGTGACGGTGAACGGCAGCGGACGATCACAAAGGGTGATGTCCGCGTCGAAATAGTCCGGGGCGACGACGCGCACCTGGGCGCCGAGCTGCGTCGCCGCTCTTGCCATCTCGCAAGCGTAGGTCGCGATGCCGCCGGTGGCCGGCGGAAACTCGCCGGCGAGAATGAGGATATTCATGCATCGTGCTCCGGCGCGGCGACGAGACGATGCGGCGGTGCCCGATCGCGCCGCGCGTCCTGGATGTCGCGATGCAGCCTGAATACGCGGGCGAGCTGAACATGCGGCGTGAAGGAGCCGATATGACGCGCGACCGCCTCAGGATCAAGGCTGTGGTCCGCAATCGCCGCGCGGATGTCGAGGAATCGGTGCGCCAAGTCGTCGGCGAGGAGCTCGGGCCGTGGATCGCGGTGCACGAGATAGCCGCTTTCGCCGTTGCGGATCACCGATTCGAGCTGTGGCAGATGCACGGCGACGACCGGACGGCCGACCGCCAGCGTCTCGAGCACGCAGCGCGGCATACCCTCAAAGCCGGAGGTGAGTATGCCCGCATGCATCTGCGCGATCACGGTCGCCATGCTCGTGGCGTCGAGAAATCCATGCAGGACGCTCACATCCTCGATGGCCGCGAATTCGGGGAAGCGATGCGGCGAGCTGGTGCCGATATAGTGGAATTCGACCGCGCCATCCGTCAGCGCTCGCAGCCGCGCGATGGTGCGGAACATCAACGGCGGGTCTTTGAACTCGTCGAGCCGGCCGGCGAACACAATGCGGAAGTTTCCGGCGGCGCGTGGGAACGGTTGCGGCGTGAAAATCTGCGTATTCACCCAAGTCCACAGCGTGTCGATCTTGTCGGCATGCTTCGGGTAGGTGGCCTTCAGCCGCTCGGTGATGAACGGATTGACGCAGAGCACGTTCTCGCTCTGCGCCATGGCGAAGCGCTCGCCGATGCCGTGAACAAAGGAGTATTTGCGGAGCAGCGAGTCCATGGGCAGATTCGGCGTACCCTCGCCATGCAGCATCTGCACGAACGGTGCGCGTAACATTGCAGGCAGCCAGGAGAACTCGACCCTTCGCAGATCGATCGAGAAGCGGTGTCGGCGGATCAGGCGCGCGATCTGCGGAAGGTGACGGACCAGGGCGGCGAAGAACTGCGCGGTGATCGAATCACGGACCTTGCGGGCGGCCTCACGCGCCTTATCGTCCGGATAATGCAGGATCGGCAGGAACGCGAAATTGCGGCCGCGGAAGGCGACGCGCTGGACTTCGCCGAGCGCCAGGTCGCCTTGCGAGTCGACACCGATCAACAGCAGGTCGAACTCTCTCGGATGGAAGGTGATGAAATCGCGGATATAGGTCTCGAGGCCGCCGACCTTGGTGCCGCGCGGATCGAAGGGATGGATGAGGCAGACCGGATAACGGTCCGCACCAACACTCACGGATGGGTTCCTCATGCGGCGCGTCCGACGCGGGCGGACACAATCTGCGGCAGCGTGTGCGCGACGAGCGGCGGCACCACGGCGAGGCAGCGCGCATAGCGCGGCGCCAGTCGCCGCGGGCTGCACGCGAGCCGCCACAGCCATTCGAGGCCGGAATTCTGCGCCAGCTTCGGCGCCCGCGTTTGCGTGCCGGCGATGAAATCAAGCCCGGCGCCAATGCAGACCAGCGCGGCGCCGCTAAGCCGATCGAGACAGCGGGCGGCGAAAATCTCCTGCTTGGGCGCGCCGAGCGCAAGCAAACAGAGCCGCGCTCCGGAGTGGCGCAGCCGCTCGATGGCGGCGTCCGCCTCAGTCGATTCTGGATCGAAGTCGGACGAGGGCGCCAGACGGTCGGCGATGTTCAGTCCGGGATGACGTTCTCGCAGATGTTTTGCGCTGACGGCCAGTGCGCCCTCACTTGTCCCAAACAGAAACACCGGGAGCTGCCGCCGCGCGGCTTCGGCGCAGAGCGGTTCGACCAAGTCGGATCCGGCGGTGCGTGCGATCGGTATGCCGGCACTGCGCGCCATGACGACGATAGGAAAGCCGTCGGCGGTGACGAACCGCGCGCGTCGATAGGCGTCGCGGAACTTGGAATCTTGCCGCAGCTTGACGACGTGATCGAGATTGAGCGTGTTCACACAGAAGCTTTCGTTGTTCCGCAGCGTCGCAATAATCGATGACACTGCGTGAGGGGCCGATGCGATGTTGATGCGAATGCCTTCGATGGCGAATTGCGCTCGTCGCAAGTCCTGCATGAACACTGTCCTCCGCCGTTGGAGTGCAAATTGATTGGGCATCGGGAACTCAAGAGCCGATGCATGGGCGTGGCGTATCGATGAACGCCGCCACGAAATCGCGATATTGCGACGCAACAGTGGCTGCGCTTTCACAAAGCCGAGAGCGTCTCATGGTTCCGAAAATTTCGCGGCGAAACGCACTGCGCGTGGTCTGTAACGCGTGCGTTGTCACGCAAATACCGCGCGCACTTGCGGCGAATGAGCAAAGCCTGGGCGCGCTGGCGTCGCGACACGGCTTGATGTTCGGTGCCGCGGCCGCATCGGTGATCGACACCGATCCCGCCTATCGTTCGCTTTATGTATCGCAAGCGAAAGTGATCACGACGGACGTGGCTTTGAAGATCGGTAGCATCGCGCCACAGCCCGGACCGAAGCGGTATGAAAGTGCCGACCGCTTGCTGCAGTTCGCGCGTCAGAACGGCATGGCGATGCGTGGGCACTGCTTGATCTGGAACGAATGGGTCCCGGCCTGGATCAAGGCGATGAGTGTTCCCGAGCGGCAGAAATTTTTCGACGGCTATATCGAAGAGGTGGTGGCCCGGTATGCGGGCAAGCTGCAGTCGTGGGATATCGTCAACGAGCCCTTTTGGCCAGGCCACAAGGCGCCAGGCGGCTTCCGGAGGGGGCCGTGGTACGAGGCTTTCGGGCCTGCATATATCCGCCGCGCCTTCGAGCGTGCGGCGGGCGTCGATCGCAAAACCAAATTCGTGCTCAACGAGGCGCAGACCGAACGCGACGACGAGCTCGGGCATGCGGTGCGCCAAGGCATGCTGCAGCTCGTGCGCGAGTTGAAGCAGTCCGGCGTCAAGCTCGATGTGGTCGGGCTGCAGAGCCATTTGCAGCCGCGTTATCCGCACGATCCGACGCGTTTCCTCGAATTCGTGCACGCCATCGCGGACACCGGGGTCGACATCTATCTCACCGAATTCGACGTGCGCGATGACACCTTCCCCGACGATGTTAGCGCGCGCGATGCGATGGTCGCGCAGACGGCGGAGAAATATCTCAACACCGTTCTGCAAGTCCCGGCGGTCAAGGCGATCATCACCTGGGAGCTTGCTGACAACTATTCGTTCTATACCGACGCGGCGCGGCGGCAGAATCCAGCGGCGACGCGGCTGCCGCGTCCGCTGCCTTATGATGATCGCATGCAGCGCAAGCCCTTCTGGTATGCCATCGCCCGTGCGATCGAGGGCACACGCAGGGCTTAGCGCCGTGATCCCGAAAAGTGGGCACCAGTTTTTTGGAAAAGATCACGCGCCAACGAAAATCTAGAGCGGGATAGCGGTTCAATGAAAGCGATCCCGCTCTAGACGCGTTTTTCCTGCAGGCGCAGATAATCGACGAGTTTCGGCGCGTAGAGGGCAGCAAGCGTCGCGAAGTAAGTCAGCGCGCCGGCGAGCACGTTCAGCGCGAGATCGAGATAGCCGCCTCCCGCGCGGGCAATCAGCTGCAGCACCACGGTCATCGCCATGGTGGCGAAGCCGATGCGCGCGAGATGCGCCCAAGGCAACTGCAGACTGAATTCCTTCCAGCCGATGCTGAAGCTCACGACGGCGGCGACGATGGTCGCTGCTACGGTCGCGGCTGCGGCGCCGACCAGACCCCACAGCGCCGTGCACACCGCGCTGAACAGCACGGTGAGGCCGCCGTCGACACCGACCACCAGAAGCCAGATACGGGTGCGATCGTGCAGCAGGAATACCTGATCGCCGAAATGCGCACGGAAATTGCGAATGGCGCCGGCGAGTACGGCAAGCGGAAGGATCGCGAGCGTCGCGGCCTGGAACGGGCCGGCGATAAGCAGGCGCACGATCTCGCCGCGCAGCATGAACACGCCGACGACGGACGGCAGCAGGATGCCGGCGAGCAGCGCGCCGTTGTCGGCGAGTTGGCGCATGGCGATACGGCTGCCGCCGCGCTCCATATGCCTCACCGCAATCGGAAAGGCCGCAGCGGTGACCAGCATCGCGGGAACGGTCGCGGCACGCTGGCCGAGGCCATAGCCGACGGCGAACAAACCGGCGGAAGCCACGCCGAGCATGCCGCCGGTGACAAAGCGCGACGCATTCAACGCAGCCCACGTCAGAGCGTTGCCGGCGATGAGCGGAACGCCATAGGCCAGAGCCTGGCGGCGAATGGACGGGTCGATCGGCCCGATGCCGTGAGTCAACCGGATCAGCGGCAGCACTAGTGCCACGGCGCCGAACTGCGCCAGCGCATAACCCGCGAGCGGCCATTCCGGTCCCTGGCCGAAGGCTTCGATCATCAGGTAGCCGAGCCCAAGGCCGAGCATCGGCCCGGTGATCTGCTGCACCGAGTAGACGCCGATCGCATGCGCGGCGCGCGCACGTTCACCGATATACAGATTGAGCGAGCGCGAGATCACATAGCCGACGGTCGCCATGATGAGCGCGGGATTGGCATCGGCGTCGATGGCGAGGATGAGGATCGTGACGGCCAGAACGCCCTGAAGCACGATGGAGCCGAGCAGCACCGCATTCTCCGTGCGGCGAAAGCGGGTCTTGTCTTCCTCGCTGGTAAAGCGGCTGACAAAGCGCAGCGTGTATTGCGACCACCAGGCTAGGAATGCCGTCTGTAGCAGCTCATGGATCGCGGTCACCAGCGTGACGACGCCGAGCGCGTGCTCGTCGATGATGTGCGTCCAGACGATGACCGCGACCAGCTGGAACAGCGGTCCGACGATCTGCGCCGGCAGATAGAGCAGGGTGTGCCGCAGCAGCATGTCAGGCCCCGCTCCAGCGCGTGAGCAAAGGCATGTCGAGGCGGCGGATGGCGAAGAGGAGCGCAGCGGTTATGAACAGCGTGACTGCGTAGACGGTCACGAAATTGGCGGCGCCCCCGGTAGATTGCAGTTCAGTATGATCGCGGATGATCAGAACGATGAAGATGTGCCACAGATAAATGAAATAACTCCCAGAGCCCAGCGCAGCGAGTGCCGCGCTGTCGAGATGCAGGCCCAATAAGGCGAGGCAGAGCGTCGTCGCGAAGAGGAAGAACGCCGCCGAATCGTAAGCGGCGGCGTCTCCGATGCCGAACAGTCTGACCAGCGCATAAGCCGCATAGGCGGCGAGGGCCAGCGGCAGCAATAGGTGCATGTGATGTGTGAGAAAGGAACGGCCGTTCCACAGGCCGACCAGAGCTCCGGCCGCCGTGAATGTGAACCAGAAAGGAATATCACGCAGCCGCGCTTCTTCGATGATGTTGTCCGGCACGTGGAAACGGGCGAGCAGCGGATCGAGATACGCACCAGCCGTCAGCCCGACGACAATCGCGGCGAGGAGCAGCGCGACCAGCGCCGCTTTGTCCGAGTTTTCCGTGTGCCCGAGCCGGAAGACAGCCCAGAGGGCGACCGTGCATCCGAGATAAACGAAGACATAATAATAGACGAAGACATAAGCGAAGCCGAAGCGCGCGACCGTGACCAGCGCACGATGGTCCATCGCCGGATTATGCAGTGCCATGTAGATGTAAGCGGTGACGAAGGCGACGATGTAAGGCGGCAGCACGGCCTTGATCCGCCTGCCCAAAGACACGTGCCCGGAGCGTGCGGTCAGATACCCCGAAGCGAACAGGAAGATCGGAACGCAGGGACGAAACGCGGCGTCGGCCAGTATTGCCAGCGATCCGAAGGCTTGCGCGTGCAGGGCATGGATGCCGATCACCATCAAGATGGCGATGCCGCGCATGGTATCGATGCTGCGGTCGCGATCGATGGGGCGCACGCTGACGGCGGCAGGGGCAGGGCGCGGCGACGGGATTTCGCTGACGACACTCATGCGGCCTGTCTCCGTCGCGCATCGAGATTTAGCCTTGCAGGATCCCGGGCCAACTCTCGGATCAGCGCGATGACCGCCTCGCGATCGGCGGCCGCGAGCGCGTTCCACCGGCCGAGGTTACGTTCGGCGCCGTGCCGATGCGCGGCGCGCCATCCGGGTCTATTGAGCGCGCCGGCGATGGTCGCCGCTGCTGCTGCCGGCTGCGCCGGATCGGCGAACAATCCGGAGCGGTCGAGGACCTCGCGAAAAATCGCCTGGTCCGGAGCGATGATCGGCAAGCCGCCGAATTGCGCCTCGAGGAGCGGCAGGCCAAGACCCTCTTCGCGCGAGGTGCAGATGAACGCATCGGCAGCGTTGAGGAGCGCGCGCACGCGCGCTTCCGGCTGATAGCCATGCAATGTGACATGCGGCAAACGGCTCAGCGCCTGCCAGTCGTCGCCCCAGCCGCGGCGGCCGACGACATCGAGCCGCGCGTCGACGCCATTCGCGCGCAGCGCACCGACGATTTCCGCCGCAGCGACGAAGTTCTTGCGCGGTTCGACAGTGCCGAGCGCCACCAGGCGAAAGGGCGCGGCATCCGGTCGCGCATCGCGCACGCCGGCGTCGAGCGCAAATACGTTGCGGACCTGCGGGCGGTAGAGCGTGATGCTGGCGTCTGCGCGACACAAGGGCGCAAGCTTGCGGCGTGTATCCTCCGAATTGGCGAGGAAATGCGGGTAGCTTCGCACCGCGAGGCGAAACGGCTCCGCCATGTAGAGCTTGGCGCGCAGATTGAGATTGGCGCGGCGCGAAAGCAGGAATACGTCGTGGATGTAGGGCAGCACGCGCGCGCGCAACGGCCAGAGCAACGGGCTCGGCGGAAACCCGGGACAGAGCAGGACAGCACCGCGTGCGCGCAGCAAGCATAACGGTAATCCGATGCTTTGCATCATTAGCATTTGTGCTGCGCCGTGCGCGGTGAGCGGCTGGATCGGTAGTGGCGCCAGTGCTTCGGCTGAGAACAGCTCTTGCGTGATGCGCTCGAGCCCGGTCACGCGCCGGCCAAGATGGGTATGATCGACATAGATCCGCATCATGGGTGCCGCAGTGTGTCTGGACGTCAACGGGCAGGAAGCCGGATGTGTCCGGCGCGCATCGGCCGAACGTGCGAGCCTGCCGTTTCAGTCTTGGCGCGCGGCAAAAGAATGGCGATGAGCGCGACGTATTGTGCGAGGTAGGTATTCTTCGACGAAAAGCTGACGGAACTCGCGGCGACCACGACGATGAACAGGACCAGGGCCCAGGCCGCGGGATGCGAGCGGCGCAGCACTTCGGCGAAGAAGCAGCCAAGGCCGAGCGTGATGAGCGCAGTCGAAGCGATGCCGAACTGGACGATGCTCGACACCCAGAAGTTTTCGATACCAAGGTCCAATCCCATCAGCGACTGCAGCGAACGGGCGCGTGCCGGGTCTGGTCCTAGGATGAGCTCGCTCCATCCGAAGAAGCCGAGCAGCTTGAGGCTGGCGAGGCGGGTGGCGGCGCTGCCTTTGTCGGACGAAAACCGCAGCATGGCCTTGTCGAACAGCCCAGAGTCGAAGGCGACGAGGACGAGGGCGAGGATCGTGAACACGGCGACGAAGGCGATGAGGATCACCGGCAGCGAAACGCGCTCCCCGCGCAGCAGCCCGAACCCACGGACGATGCCGAGGCCGACGATGGTCAGCGCAACAAGGATCATGGCGGTTCGGCCGCCGAAGCAGGCGAGCGAGCCGAGGCAGAACAGGATGAACGGAAAGCGCAGAGCCGGCCAGGGGATCAGGCTCGGGCGCAGCATCAACGCAATGATATAGGCGCCGATGAAGCTCGAGGCCGCCAGCGGATGCCCAAGCAGCGCTGTCGCACGCCACTCGCCCATCATGACGTTGTCGCCGAGCATCAGCGGAACGATGCGGTGGCCGGAAAAGTACTCGTAATAGGCCAGGCACACATTGATGAAGACGGTTGCGTGGACCGCCCAGACCAGCGCCCAGCGTTGCCGCGGTGGCGTTCGCCAGGCGATGACGGCGAACAGCAGCGGCAGCAGGAAGGTGTCCATGATCACCGCAAACGGCCGCTGTTGCGCCAGCGACTGCGCCAGCAAAGCGAGCGTGCAGATCAAATAGATGAGAATCAGATTGGCGCGGCCAAAAAAGCGATCGATCTCCGCGATCGGATCGCCGTTGCGGAACAGGCTGAGCATGAAGGTGAGAATGAGAACGTAGGTCGCGGGATGCAGCTTCTCGTAGGCCGCGCCGCCGAGCGTCGCGTAGTGGATCTTGAGCACGCCAAGGAGCGACGAGGACACCGTGCACATGAGCACGGTCGCGAGCAGAAGCAGCGCGGTGATCAGCCCGTCGATATTCAGGCGCGCCGAAGCAGAGGCTGCCCGCCGTGGGGCGACAGGCCTGCCGATCAGCGGATGTGCGTGCGCCCACTGTGCGCGCGCCGTCACTCGGCGGCCTCCTGGGCCGGCGCGTGTCCATAGGCATAGGGCCGCAGATAGGCGGAGCTGCGGTAATAGTCGTAGTGGCGCAGCCTGCGCATATCGACGCGCGTGAGCACCGTTCCCAGCATCCGATCGTACACCGGCGCCAGCAGCTCCAGCGCCTGCGCCACGACGTCCTGCGGCGTGCGATCCCAGGCGATGGTCAGAATGATGCGATCGGCATGCTCGGCGAGCGCGCGGGCATCGATCAGCGGGACAACGGGCGGGGCGTCGACGATGATGACGTCGAACATGCCGCGCAGCCGGTCGAGCGCGGCGCGCATGACCTCGGAAGAGACGAACTCGGTCAGCGCCGCGCTGCTTTCCGGCGGCGAGCAGGGCAGCACCGCGAGGCTGCTGGCCCGCTCCACCATGATCGCCTGTTCGATCGGCACCTGCCCGATGGCGACCTCAAACAATCCGACTTGCGCGCGCGGACAGAGCGAGCGGGTCAACTCCGGATTGCGCATGTCGGCATCGACCAGCAAGGTACGGGCGCCGAGGATCGACAGCGAAAGCGCGAGATTGCAGGCGGTGGTGGTCTTGGCTTCGCCGTCGATCGCGGACGTGACCATGATCGTCTTGAGGGGTTGCATGCGGGCGGTGCGCTGCACGGCGAGCCTGATCGAGCGCACCGCTTCGGCGAAGATCGACGTCGGTTCCTCGATGGCATAGCGCATGATCGGCGGCTGCAATGGTGGCGGCAGCAGCGACACGGTCTCCGGATCATAGTGGCCGAGCGCCCAGCGCCCCTGCTTGGCGCGCCGAGCGAGCTCGCGCGAACCGATGAGCGGGATGGCGGCGATGGTGGGCAGGCGGGAAAGCTCCTCGGCCTGCTCGGTGGTCTTGATGCGGCGATCGAGAAAGTCGCGCAGAAAGGCGAGGAAGCATCCGATTCCAAGGCCGGCGAGAAGGGCGAGCCCGAACATCAGCATCGGCTTGGGAAAAGACGGCCGGATTGGCACTTGCGCGCGGGTGACGATGCGCGATTCCGGCAGCTCCAGGTTCTCCTGGGCGCTGGTTTCTTTGTAGCGGGCAAGGAAGCTCTCATAGAGCGAGCGGTTGGCGTCGGCTTGGCGCTGCAGCTCGCGTAGCTGCACCTGCGCCTGGCCTGAGCGCGTTGAAATCCCTTTGAGATCGTCAAGGCTCTTCTGCAGCGAGGCCTCGCGCGAGCGCGCCACTTCGTAGTCGTGCCGCGTGTTGTCGAGAATGCGCTGGACCTCTTGATTGATCAGCCGCTGCGTGTCGCGGAGCTGCGCATGTACCGCCGGAACGCTCGGGTGCTGCGGCCCATATTTGGCACGCAAATCCGCTTCGTTTTTGGCGATCTCCGCATATTGCGTGCGCAATCGCGCGATCACGTCGGACTGCAGTGCCTCGCCGATCGAGCCAGGATCGCCGCCGCGCTGCGAAATCTGCTGCACCTGATCGTATTTCGCCTTGGTCGCGGCGGACTCGACGCGAGCCTCAACCAGCTTGTTGTTGAGATCGGTGATCTGCTGGTCGTTGACGGTCACGCCCTGCGACACCGTCAGATTATTGGCGGCGCGAAAATCCTCGACCGCCTTGTCGGAGGCGACGACGCGGCCTTCCAGCCGCTTGATCTCGCTGTTGAGCCAGTCGGCGGCGGTCTTCACCGCGTCGTATTTGGCGTGGACCTGGTCTTCGAAATAGGCGTCGGCAATCGCATTGGCGATGGCGGCCGCCTTTTTCGGCGATTCCGAGCTGACAGCAATGTCGACCAGGAACGTCGTCGCCTGGCGTGTGACCTTGGTGCGCGTCTGCAGGATCTCCGTCGATCGCATCCGCGCGATGTCTTCCTTGCTGGCGCCGGGCGCCGGCGTGTGGGTCGCGAACAGAGCGCGGATCGGATCGAGCAGACCTGGATGCGGCGCGAACTCCTCATCGTGGGTGAGGTCGAGCTTGTCGACCACGTGCTGGAGTACCGCGAGCGACTGGACGAGCAGCACCTGGCTTTCGATCGTGGCGTCGTCGGTTGCGAAATTCGACGGCGGCTGCTGACCCTGGTTCTGATCGGCGACGCTGCTTCGATGCGGATCGATGAGCACGGTGGCGACGCCGGAATAGCGCGCCGGCAAGATCATGATGGCGAGGAGCGCGAGCGTCATCAGCAGCACCGGTGTCGCGACAATCGGACGCCAGCGCCGGCGCAGGATGCGCACCATCTCGCGCAGATCGACGCCGCTCGCCGGGTCCAAGCGGACCGCGGGTCCTTCGGGTTCGAGCGGGAGCGCGAGCTCAGAATTGCGCCTTAACATCGATGCCAACCTGCTGTCTGTCATAACCGGTGAGCGGCAAGCTGCTGGCTCGATGGATGTACCGATACCACAGCGAAATTGAGGCGAATGGATTCAGCGCGTATTTGAGCGCCGCATCTGCCGCGTAGACATTGTCATGACGCGCATCGCCTTGTTGAAAACGATCGTCCTCGAACGTGCCCGAAAGTGACAGGATCATGTTACGGCGCAGCTCGTAGTCGGTGCCGAGCTTGTAGAGCGTTGCGTACAAGGACTGCACGCTGGTATCGGCAGTCTGCGTCACCATGCGTTCGGTCGTGAAGTTGACTTCGATCCGCCGCGTCGGCGACCAGCGCAGGATCGCTCGATAGATCGCGCCCTGGATGTTGGGATTGAGCGGACTGTCGAAATGCTGGCCGGCATAGCCGAGCGCGAATTCGCCGGTAATCAGATGCGTGAGCTCGACCACCGAGCCGGACCAGACGCGGTATCCATCAGAACCAAACGGCTGACCCGGATTGCCGCGGATGTCGCGTCGGTTGATCTCGACGGCGCTGAAAATGTCGAGCTTCGGCGACACCGCATAGTCGAGCCGCGAATGACCGGCATAGATCTGGCCGTCGCGATTGCTCTGGTCGATGGTCGATCCGTCCTGTGCGTGCGTCGTGCCCCATTGGTAGGAATCCACCCGCGCGCCGCCTGAAGCGGTCAGCCGATTGAATTCCTGCCGTACGGTGACGTCGCCGGAGAACAGGTTGTACGGCGTCGGCGCGACGGCGCCTGAGGGTGAGCTCAGCGTTCCCACGCCCTCGTTGAGATGCGCGATCTGCCAGGAGGTGAGGATCGACGTCGAGCGACTGATGTCGTAATGCGCGGCTCCTTTGAACGTGGCGTCGGTTTGATTGAGACCCGGGTTCTGCGCGTAGAACAGCGATTTCGAGTCGAATTGCAGGTCGATACCGTGCCGTTCCCACAATGTCTGCGCGTGCAGATTGGGATTGACGCCGGTGACGAAGTCGCTGCGCTTGTTGACGTTCGAGGAGAAGACGTTGCTGTCGTAGTACGGGCTCACCGTCAACGACGGTGTGAACATCCACGAGCCGTAGCGGATGCCGACAGGATCGTATTCCGGCCAGTGACGCTTACGCATCGGCTGGTCCTCCGGTGGTAATTCCTCACGGATGTCGGGGTCCGTCAGGTCAGGAAGTGGAACGGGCGCGAACACTTGCTGTGCATTCCAAGGCGGATCGACTTCCAATATCGGCCACGATGTGACCTGAGCGCGCGTCTCCGAAGCAGCAAACAGAATCATCCCCGCGGCGAGCAGACACGCCGCCGTTCCATTTGCGATCACTCCAAGAATCCGACGTCCCGCGACGCCGCCGCGATCGTTGCTTCCATCAGCCATGGCGATCGGCCCGGAAGCACGCAGTGTCGGAGCTGCTTGGTTCGTTCAAATCATCGGAGGGCAACGTTGTTCCTTCACTGCAGCATGAAGCGCTGCGCAAATTGTGGACGCTGCTCGCGAGCGCGATCATCGACGCGACACTCCAGTACCGGCCGCGTTGCACGCCAGGTCAGAAGTAGCGTTCGGGAATGCGGATATTGTCGCCAGGAAGAACCGCGATGGGTGCGTCGGTCGGATAGACCACGGTCACCTCGCGAGCTCCGGCGCGCTGCAGGAACACTTTCTGTTCGTTGGCGCGATAACTGTAGCCGCCGGCGAGCGCGACCGCATCGTTGACGGTCAAGCCGGGACGATACGGATATTCGCCGGCGCGCTTTACTTCGCCTTGGATGTAGAACGGCGCATAGATCGCAACCTCGACATTGACGCGCGGGTCGGTGATCACGCCCTTGGCGAGACGTGCGCGAATGCTTTGCTCGAGTTGTCGGGTGGTCTGTCCGGCTGCGCGGATATCGCCGGCCAACGGGATCGACACGATGCCGTTGCGCGAGACTTCGTATTCGCCGGTAATATCCGGCTCATTGTAGACCTTGACGCGCACCCGATCGGATGGCCCGAGGAGGTAAGCGCTTCCGCGAGTTTGCGACGGCAGCACCGTCTCCGGCGGCAGCGACGCTTCCTGACCCGCGGCGACCATGCAGCCGGACAAGGTCATGAGGGCCAATCCAGACACGATCAAGCACTCGATGCGCAACATGATCACTCTCACAGCCGGCAGTGTTGATGGGAACTGAAAGGTAAGCGCGATGGAAATCGCCGAAGGACCCCGGAGGTGACAAATCAGGACGAAGCAAATCGTTCCGATCGGCTCCACAATATTTATGCGCTGGAATTTTTCTGTTGCGCGGCGGTTTTCAGGATGAAGCGTATGCTTGCAGACACAATCACGCGATCAGCGCGCGAATGAAAAAGATGAAGGAAATCCAACAGGCGATGTTCGCCAGCAACAGGCAGGCCCGCAACCAGCGACGGGAGCGGAAAGTCGTGCGCGCCGCCATAGGGCTCTGCGCGTTGGCCGAAAGCAGCCGCAGCCGTGGCGGCTGCAGCATCAGCACGCGTTTGTACACGATGTGCACCGTCGGAATGTGCACGATGAGCGCTCCCTCGTCACCGCGATAGCGAGCTTCTTATTGTTCTTGTGTGCCGGCATTGTACCCGCAATCGCCGGCGAGCGCATCTGTCGGTGCGTCGCTTTCTTGCAGAACTGTGTCAGCTTCATTGCATCTTCGCATCGATGCGGCGGCACCGGTATTATGCGGGGTATGCTTGATTGAACTGCAATGCAGCGTCCTGAAAATCGCAACGCGCCTGCGTAGCGGTATGCGTCACGCTCTACGCATTTGTCGTCAACGACTTCCGCATGATTGAGGTATCAGCGTCGTGCGGGCAGGCGGAGAAATACGCCGTGCGCGATCGCACTTCTGCCGCACAATCACCAAAACATCTTCTAGCATTTCGCAGGAGTGCGAGATCGCTGGGCGCGCCTCTGCGCACAGCAGCAAAATGAGGGGGAGGACTCAAGGGGAGGATCAAAATGAGATGCGCGACGTTAGCGCGCCGCGCAGGTCCGTGCGACAGCTTGGAGAACGAAGAATACCTTCGCGAATGAGGGAGTAAGTTTATGGCACTCTCGACGATGTTCGATCGAGACGACACGCAGGTGCTCTGGAGCGGTCAATGCCCCGCTCTTCCGCAATATCGATCTTCCGATCATTCCCGCGTCCGCAGCCATCGCAGTGGCATATCGCGAAGGCGATTGGTCCGCCCAGGCGATCCTGCGCGCTCGTCGCTAAAGCGCGTCTTTGACCTGATCGGCGCCGGCACGCTGCTGCTGTTCTTCGCTCCGTTGCTCATCGCCATCGCGATCGCGATCAAGACAACGTCGCGAGGGCCTGTGCTGTTTCGCCAGTATCGTTATGGCGCCAGTAGCCGGCTGTTCAAGATCTACAAGTTCCGCACCATGTATACGCATCTCGCCGATGCAAGCGGTGTGACGCAGACGCAGGCCGGCGACCAGCGGGTGACGCGCGTCGGACGCCTCCTGCGCAAGACCAGCCTGGACGAGCTGCCGCAGCTCTTCAACGTGATTCGCGGCGACATGTCGCTGGTGGGTCCGCGGCCGCATGTGCCGGGCATGCTTGCTGCCGAGTTCCTCTATGAGGACCTCATTCCCTATTATTTCCAGCGCCACAGCGTGCGCCCCGGGATCACCGGGCTCGCGCAGGTCAATGGCTGCCGGGGCAGCACCGGGGAGGCTCCGGCTGCGCTCGCGCGCATCGATCACGATCTCGACTACATCGAGACCTGGTCGCTGCGGCTCGATGTCGCGATCATCTTGCGCACCATCAAGCGCGAGTTCCTATCGGGCAGCGGCGTCTAGAGATTACCCGGCAGCGCGGGCGCCGACGCGAAGGTGTTGGTCGGATTGCGGATCGCCGGGCTCGCTTCCTGGATCACGCGGTCCGGCTCGCGCTTGTTCTCGTAGGCACCGCCACGGCCGTTGAAGCTCACGGCATAGGTCGGCGCGGCTTTGGCCATCTGGTCGTATTCGTAGATCGTGCGATCGTAGTCGCGCTTGTCGTAGTAGGCGATGCCGCGATCGTTGAAGGCGTTGGCGAAGTTCGGATTGATCTTGATCGCCTGGTTGATGTCGGCGACCGCGCGATCGTAGTCGTGCTTGTCGTAGTAGGCGATGCCGCGGTTATAGAGCGTCAGCGCGTAATTGGCGTTGATCTTCACCGCCTGGTCGTAGTCGGCGATGGCGTGGTCGTAGTCGCCCTTGTTGCGGTAGGCGAAGCCACGATTGTTGTAGGCGAGCGCATTTTTCGGATCGAGCCGGATGGCCTGGCCGAAGTCCTGGATCGCGTGGTCGTAATCGCGCTTGGCGTCATAGGCAAGGCCGCGGCTGTTATAGGCGATCGCGTAAGCCGGATCGATGCGCAATGCCTCATTGAAATCGGCAATGGCGTGGTCGTAGTCGCGCTTCTCGAAATATGCGTTGCCTCGGTTGAAACGCGCCACCGCGTAGTCGGGCACGAGCTTCAGCGCTTCATTGAAGTCGGCAATGGCGCGGTCGAGATCTCCTTTGTTGCGCCAGGCAAAGCCGCGATTGTTGTAGGCGACGGCGCTTTTCGCGTCGATGCGGATAGCCTGATCGAAATCGGCAATCGCGCGGTCGACATCGCCCTTTTGCCCGACGGCGATGCCGCGCTCGCTATGCGCCGCGGCAAGCTTGGGATCGAGACGGATGGCCTGATCGAAATCGGCGATCGCGCGGTCGAGGTCGCCCTTGTTGCGGTAGGCGACGCCGCGATTCTTGAAGGCAAAGGCGTTCTTCGGCTCGATGCGCAAGGCCTGGCCGAAATCCGAAATCGCGCGGTCGAAATCGCCCTTGTCGCGATAGGCGAGACCGCGATTGTAGAAGGCGAGATCGTAGTTTGCGTTGACGCGAATGGCCTCGCTGAAGTCGGCAATGGCGCGATCGTAGTCGCGCTTCTCGTAATAAGCGTTGCCGCGATTGTAGAATGCCTGGGCCAGCCGGCCATCGAGCCCGGCCGCCGCGCCGAAATCGGCGATAGCGCGCTCGCCGTCGCCCTTGTTGCGGTAGGCCACGCCGCGATTGTAGAGCGCCAGCGCGTTCTTCGGCTCGAGCTTCAAGGTCTGATCGAAATCCGCGATGGCGCGGTCGAGGTCGCCCTTGGCGGCGTAGGACAGCGCGCGATCATAGAGCGCCGCCGTATAGTTCGGGATGAGCTTCAGCGCCTCGTTGAAGTCGGCGATGGCGTGATCGTAGTCACGCTTGTACTCGTACGCGCTGCCGCGGTTATAGAGCGCGACAGCGTAGCCGGGATTGAGCTTCACCGCCTCCGCGAAATTCTGGATCGCGCGGTCGACGTCGCCTTTATCGCGGAACGCCAGGCCGCGATTGTAGAACGCATAGCTGCTGCGCGGATCGAGCCGGATCGCCTGATCGAAATCGGCGACGGCACGGTCGAAATCGCCCTTGGCGCCATAGGCGACGCCGCGGTCGTTGTAGGCGAGCGCGTAGTTCGGATTGATGCGCAGCGCCTGCGTCAGATCACTGATCGCGCGATCGAAGTCGCGGCGGTTCGCGAGCGCATTGGCGCGGTTGTTGTACGCGGCGACGTCCGACGGCGTGAGCTTGACCACCTTATCGAAATCGGCGATCGCGTGCTCGAAATCGCGCTTCTCGTAAAAGGCATTGGCGCGGTTGTACAAAGCCGTCACGTAGTTGGGATTGATCTTGATTGCCTGATCGTAGTCGGCGATGGCGCGATCGAAATCGCCCTTCGCTGCCTGCGCGACTGCGCGATTGCTCCACGCCGGGGCGTAGCGCGGATCCTGCGCGACGGCCTGATCGAAGTCGGCAATGGCGCGGTCAAGGTCGCCCTTGGAGCCGAAGGCGACGCCGCGATCGTTATAAGCCACGGCATCGCTGCCGTTGAGCTTGATCGCCTGGTTCAAGTCGGCGATGGCGTGGTCGTAGTCGCGCTTGGCGGTATAGGCATTGCCGCGGTTGTGATAGGCGAGCGCGATCTTCGGGTTGATCTTGAGTGCCTGGTCGAAATCCGCGATGGCACGGTCGTAGTCACGCTTCTCGTTGAAGGCAATGCCGCGGTTGTAATAGGCCAGTGCGTTCTTCGGGTCGATGCGCACCGCCTGGTCGAAATCGGCGGCCGCGCGGTCGTAATCCTGGCGCTCATAATAGGCGACGCCGCGGTCGTAAAAGGCGGCGCCATCCTTCGGGTCGAGGCGGGTCGCCTGATCGAAGTTCTGGATGGCGTGCTCGTAATCGCGCTTCTGATAGAAGGCGCTGCCGCGCTGGTAATAGGCAAAGGCGAAATTCGGGTTGAGCTTGATCGCCTGATCGAAATCGGCGATCGCATGGTCGACATCACCCTTGCTGGCAAATGCGACGCCGCGATCGCTGTAAGCCAAGGCGAAATCCGGACTGATCCGGATCTGCGCATTGGCTTCGCTCACGCCGCGATCGAAGCCGCGCTGGTTGCGCGCATCCGCGCCCCGGCTGGTCACCGCATAGTGCGGATTGACCTTGATGGTCTGTTCGAAATCGGAAATCGCGTGCTCGTAGTCGCGCTTGTCGTAATAGGCGACGCCGCGATCGTGCAGCGCGAAGGCGTCCTTGGCATTGATTTTGAGCACCTGGTTGAAATCGGCGATGGCGCGCTCGAAATCGTGTTTGTCGTAGTAGGCGTTGCCGCGATTGTAATAGGCAATTTCGTAATCCGGCTTGAGCTTGATCGCCTTATCGAAATCGGCGACGGCGCGATCCAGGTCGCCATGCGTGCGGTAGACGAAGCCGCGGTTGTTGAGCGCCACCGCGTCGTTCGGATCAAGCTTGATGGCCTCATTGAAGTCGGCAATCGCGTGCTCGCTGTCGCCTTTGGCGCCGTAAGCGACGCCACGATCGTAATAGGCGCGCACATTATTCGGCGTGAGCTTGATCGCCTGAGTGAGGTCGGCAATGGCGCGATCGTAATCCTTGCGGTCCGCGAGCGCGTTGCCACGATTGTAGTATGCGACCGCCATGTTGGGCTCGAGCCGCAGAGCCTGATTGAAGTCGGCGATTGCGAGATCGACGTTGCCCTTGTTGCGATAAGCGAGGCCGCGGTGGCTGTAGGCTGCGGCGAAATTCTGGTTGAGCCGCAATGCCTGACTGAAGTCGGCGATGGCGCGATCGAAATCGCCTTTGGCGCTCAAGGCCTGCCCGCGATCATCGAATGCGACCGGCTGGCTGGGATTAAGCTTGAGCGTGAGATCGAGGTCCTTGATGGCGCGGTCGTGTTCGCCGGTCGCCTCGAGGGCGTCGCCGCGATTGAAGAGGGCGGCGCTGAAGTTCGGATTGGCCTTGATCGCTTCGCTGAAGTCCGCGATGGCGCGCGTGAGATCGCCTTTGGCGCGATAGGCGATACCGCGGCTGTTGAGCGCATTTTCGAACGTCGGATAGGTCTTGATCGCCTGATCGTAGTCGGCGATCGCGCGATCAAGCTCACCCTTGGCCTGATACATGCTGCCGCGGGTATAGAGCGCGGTGGTGTAGTCCGGATTGACCTTGATCGCCTGATCGAGGTCGGCGAGCGCGCGGGCATTGTCGCCCTTGCCGCGATAGAGCATGGCGCGGCTGTAGTAGACCATGTCATAGCGCGGGTTGAGCCGGATCGCCTCGCCGTAGTCGGCGAGCGCGCGGTCGACGCGTCCCTTTGCCGCCTGCGCATTGCCACGCTCGGTGAATGCTGGCGCGAAATTCGGCTGCAGCTTGATCGCGGCGTCGAAATCCTTGATCGCGCGATCGGTGTCGCCCTTGGCCGCATAAGCGACTCCGCGGTCGTTATAGGCGGCGGTGAACTTCGGATCGAGGCGGATGGCCTGGTCGAAATCGGCAATGGCGCGGTCATAGTCGTGGCGCTGCCGATAGGCGAGGCCACGATCGTGCACCGACTGCTCGTCGCGCGGATCGAGACGGACCGCCTGACTCAGGTCGGCCACGGCGTGCTCGTAATCGTGGCGGTCATAAGCCGCCATGCCGCGATTGTAGTAGGCCGCCGGCAAGCTCGGATTGAGCTTGATGGCCTGATCGAAATCGGTGGCGGCGCGTGCGGGGTCGCCCTGGTTGCGATAGGCGATGCCGCGGGCGTTGTAGGCGAGCGCGTGCTTGGGATCGAGCTTGATGGCGTGGTTGAAATCCTCGATCGCCTTCGCGTAGTCGCGCCGGTTGTTCTGCGCGAGGCCGCGGCTGTAATAGGCCGGCGCATAGTTCGGATTGCTCTGGATCGCGCGATCGAAATCGGCCACCGCGCGGTCGAAGTCGCGCTTGCCCTCATAAGCGGCGCCGCGATTGTTGAGCGCGTCGGCGAATTTCGGGTCGATGCGGATCGCCTGGTCGAAATCGGCGATGGCGCGGTCATTGTCGCCCTTTGCCCGGTAGGCGAGGCCGCGCACATTGAAGGCGAGGGTATAGTCGGGGCGGATGTTGATCGCCTGGTTCAGGTCCTGGATGGCGCGGTCGTAATCGCGCCGGTCATAGAGCGCGTTGCCGCGCTCGAAGAAGGCGCCCGCATTGTTGGCGTCAAGGCGGATCGAAGCGTCGAAATCCGCGAGCGCGCGCTCGGTGTCGCCTTTGCTACGATAGGCCTTGCCGCGATTGTACAAAGCGCCGGCATGCTTGGGGTCGAAGCGGATCGCCTGGCTGAAGTCGGAGATGGCGCGGTCGTCATCGCCCTTTTCGCGAAACGCGAGGCCGCGATTGTAATAGGCGAGTGCGTTCTTCGGATCGATCGCGAGCGCGTGGTCGAAATCCTCGATGGCGCGCGCGCTGTCGCCGCGCGCGCTGTAGGTGACGCCGCGATTATAATAAGACAGCGAATCCTTGGGATCGAGCTTGATGGCCTGGCTGAGGTCGGCGAGCGCGCGATCGTAGTCGTGCTTCTCATAAAAGGAGACCCCACGGTCGTAATAGGCGAGCGCGTAGCCGGAATCGAGCCGGATCGCCTGATCGTAGTTCTTGATGGCGCGGTCGTAATCGCGCTTGGCATAGTAGGTAGTGCCGCGATTGTAATAGGCGAGGACGTAATTGCCGTTGAGGTCGATGGCCTGATCGAAATCCTTGATGGCGCGGTCGAACTCGCCGCGACCCTTATAGGCGAGACCGCGGTTGTTGTAGGCAAAGGCGTCCTTTGGATCCATCAGGATCGCCTGGTCGAAATCCTCGATCGCGCGTCCGGTCTCGCCCTTGGCGGCATAGGCGATGCCGCGATCGTTGATCGCGAGAATGTACTCGCCGTTGAGCTTGATCGCCTGATCGAAGTCCTGGATGGCGTGCTCGTAGTCGTGGATATCGCGATAGGCGAGGCCGCGGCTGTGATAGGCGATCGAATCCGACGGATTGAGCTTGATGGCGCGGTCGTAGTCGGGGATGGCGCGGTCGGGCTCGCCCTTGGCGCGATAGGCCATGCCGCGATTGAACAGCGCCAAGCCGAAATTCGGGTTGAGCTTGATCGCCTGGTTGAGCGCGGCGATGGCTTTATCGTAGCTGCGCTGGTCGTAGTAGATGTGGCTCAGCGAATTGAAGTAGACGGCGTTCTTCGGGTCGAGCTTGGTGGCTTGCTCGATATCCTGAGTGGCGTGATCGAGATCACCGCGGGTGCGGAACGTCTCGCCGCGATTGTAGAACGCGGCGGCGTTGTGGGTATTGAGCTGGATGGCCTGATCGAGGTCGGCGATGGCGTGCTCGGCATCGCCCTTCTCGCGATATGCGGCGCCGCGATTGGCATAGGCCGCCGACTTCGGCAGCTTCGCGGGCTTCTGAGCCTGGATGACCGCGGTGCAGCTCGCGATGATGGTGTCGCGCGAGGCGCCGTTCTTTCCCTCGCACAGATTCTGTTGCTCGATCGTCTGCGCCGACGCGTCGACGACTGCAAGCAGCAGCGCCGCCGACAGCGTGGCACCCCCAATGAGCCACTGCACAGCCTTACTCAACGCCTATCCCTCGCACTCGGCTCGCAATCTTCGCATGTTGCGATTGCCGCCAGAGAATTTAGACGGAAGCACGAGCGTAGGAAGCAAAGCGTGCGACAATTGCCGGATTAACTTTAACGCTGGCGTTAGGTGATTTTGCGTAGCCGTTAATTACGGTCGTTTGACAGAGCCGTGAAATCTTAACCTGGATTTCTCACCTAGGCCCCGTGGTGCGCACGCAACAGATGGAAGAACGAGCGACCGATGTCGCGGACGTTCATGAAGCCTGTGCCCATCTCGAGCAGAACGAAGAACAGTGCGGTGTTGAAATAGGCGGGTTTGGCCTTCTCCAGAGCGAGGAGCGGAATAGTGGCGTTGCGCACCCACTCGCGGTCGAGCACGAGCATCACTGCAATGCCGAGCAGCGTTCCGGTCAGGATGTCGCTCGGGAAATGGGTTCCCAGATAGATGCGCGAGAGCACGATCAGCGTGCTGTAGGCGGCCATCACGATGCCGAGCGGCCGCGACAGCAGCCAGAATCCTGCGGCAAAGGCGAAGAAAAAGGTGGCCTGGTCGCTGGGGAAGCTGCTCCACGGCTCGAAGTCGGTGAAATGGAAGCGATCCTGGAACAGCGGCATGTGATAGCCGATATCAGATGTTTCCATCGGCCGCACACGGAACGGCATCAGCACGGAGATTGTCCGATTGACGACGAGCGAGAGCAGCACCGCTGCGATGATGACCAGCAACCGTTGACGTCGCGCGAGCTGGTCTTCGGCCGGCTGGAACCAGAGCATCCAGAACAAACACAGCGGCACCGCCCATTTGAAATCGAGCGCCAGATGGCTGATGAGGCGGTCGCGGATCCAGCTCTCTCCGCAGAAGCCGTTGATCGCGTGCAGGATGGGCAGGTCGAAATAATTCAATAAACTTGCGTACATGATCTCTTGGTCGCGAGCCCGTCTGCAAACGCGTCAACGCCGCATCTCTGCGCTGCGAGACGCCGAAAAAGAGACCAGACGGTGTCACGATTGTGTGAGGCGTTCACGCGTTGTCGCGCCATGAAGAGCGCGCGGCACGACGATGGTGCGTGAGTACAGGTCGCGAAAGATCAGCGCGCGGCGACGCCGGGCGTACCGGAAGCGGCCGAAGCCATGTCCTGCAGCACGTAATCGGGCGGCATCACATAGGCGAGCACGCGCGCCTTCGGATAAACCGACTGCATCACCATGTTACCGTGATTGCCGGACACGATGATCGGATTGCCATTGCCGTCGGTGCCGCGCACGACGCCGACATGGCCGTTATTGGCGCCGTGACGGTAAAGCACCGCGATGGCGCCGACGCGCGGGCCGTCGAGAATGCGGCCGTATTTGAGGAAGGAGCGTGCGGCGCGCGATTGCGTGCCTTTGCTGCCGGCGCGCTTGAGCACGAAATTCATGAAGTCGGCGCACCAGAGTTGGCTGGGCAGGCCGATCTGCTTGGCGGTGCGGCCGCGCCAGCGTAGCGCCTCGAGCAGCACGGCCGCGGCGCCGGGCACCTGGCTTGCCGCTTGCGCTTCGTCGGTGCGGCTGCGCGCGATCGGCTCCATCGGCTCGTTGTTGAGGAAACGCTCGCGCTTGCCGTCATTGACGGCAGCCGCGGGACCGCAGAGCGACCATAATGTCGCGGCTGCAATCAGCGCTGTAAGGATCTGCTTGTGACGGCCGCGGCGCGTCATGACCCTGCATTCCCCCGAACGGCTCTGATGCTGTTGTGGTGCCGGATCCCCCGATCCGATGCCCACAGGGCGAGCCTTATGTCGGGTATATTGTTTGCGCTCCGATCGGCGCGGAGCAAGCGCGCGGCGAGCACGCTGCGCCTCTGCTTAGAATTATGGTTAATAACGGTGACGCAAAGCCACGGAAAACCGCGCCTTAATTCTTAATTTGACAACCTCTGCGCGCGATCAATCCCGATTAGCGCAGAGCGGGTTTGCTGCGCGAGACCAATTCGCGCTCGATGCGGCGCAGCTCCGAAAGGGCGTCGCCGTAGATCCGCTGCTGCGTGTCGAGCAGCTGGATTAGCGCGGCGCAACGCTCGCGGCCGCTCTCGGTGTCGCCACGCGGCGCGCTCGTATCCATGGCGCGGATCACCGGCTCGATGTGCCGCAGACCGAGGCCGACCTTGCGCGCCTTGGTAATCAGCGCCACGCGCTCGCAATCGATCCAGCTATAGGCATAAGTGCGGCCACGGCGGGCGCGCCGAATGAGGCCACGCCATTCGTAGAAGCGCAGCCGCAATGGCGACACATGAAACATCCGCGAGACCGTGCGGATGGTCAGCGCGGTACGCTCGGCATTGGTATGACCTTGATCGCTCTCCCCCTGCGTCAGGGCCCGATCGAATTCACCGTCAGACATCGCCAATCCCAAAAAGCTCATTGCTGCCCCCGGCTGCCGCCTCACGCCGAAATAAGATGAGTGTCGCTGGCTTTGAAGAAATTTACTGCTATTCGCGCGCAAACGATTTACGAAATACTCAACACTATCAAATGTTTGTCACTGTCGCTGTTGCGCCGGATCGACCGGGAGCCCGGCGGCCGCGAGATCGGCAGCGAGCGCGTCGGCGACCTTGGGTGTGGGGAAAAACCGGTTGAGCTCACGACGGATATCGCGCCAGCGCGGCCGCTGCTCGATCAGCGCGGCATATTCCTGCCGCGCCCGCGCGGGATCGCCTTCGATGACGGCCAGCAGGACCTGCGCGACACCGGTTAAGCCGTCGGCGCCGCTTGCCCAATAGGCGCCTTGCAGTCGTGCATGCGCCACGTCGTGTCGCTGATAGTAGCCCATGAACAGATAGAAGTGCTCCCACGCCGGGCGCAGCGCGCCGGACGCTCCCGCGCGCTCGAGGATCGTCATGCCTTTGTCGACCTCGCCGCAGCAGATCAGGCGGCCGCCATATTCGGCCAGGATGATCATGTCATAGGGATTGAGCGCGATGGCGCGCTCGGCGGCGCCAAAGGCGGCGTCGAGCTCGCGGCGGAAGAACAGCACCATGAAGAGAATGTGATAGCAGCGCGAGCACTGCGGGCTGAGCTCGATCCCGCGCCGCGCGGCACGCAGCGCCCGGTCCAGCGCCGGCGTGTCATTCTCCCGCTCGGCGTAGCCGAACATGTATTCGCGGCAGTAGACCGCACCGAGATAGGTGAAGCCGATGGCGAAGCTCGGGTCTTCGGCGGTGAGCTGCTCGAGCGTCGCCCTAGCGTGTTCGTGTCCGGCGCGATCGTACGCACGGAACGCATCATCGGCCTCGATAATGGCGCGATAGCGCGGATCGCCCGGCGTACCGGACAGCTGACGCGCGCGCTCTTGCGCCCAGATGATGCCGAACGGCTCGATCAGGGTCGAGGCCAGCTCGAGGATCACGCGCTGCTCCACGTCGCGGTTGCCGCGGCAATCGAGCCGCTCGAACACCTTCGACCAGACGATGGTGGTGTCGCGCTCGTCGATCAGCTTGAAGCGCAGGTCGACCGTCTCGCCGCCACGGTATTCGACGACGCCGTCGAGCCGGTAATCGGCGCGCCCGGTTGCCGGCATGGCGCCGGCGACGACGTTGATCGCGTCGAACAGGCTGAAGGCTTCGGCGAGCCTGCCGCTCAGCCGCTCGGCAGCGAGCGCGCGCGTGTCAGGCGTGCCGAGGACGACGAAGGGCGCGACCCGCAGCGTCGGCAAACCACTGATCGCCGGACGGGCGACCGGAGCGGTGCCGGAAATGACCGCGAGCTCCGATGCATCCTCGTTGCGCGCCCGCAGGCCCGGCTCGCGCTGCGAAATCTGTGGTGCATAGCCGCCGCGCGGCAGATCGATGATGATGGGGTCGCCGGCGCCCGGCCCGGCGTAATAACGCTCGAGCGCGCGGCGGAGCCGTGTCGCCTCAACGCGCACGATCGGATCGATCTGCGGGTCGAAGTCCGTGTCACGGCGCAGCACTTCGACGCCGATGACATAGCCTTTCAGGCGCTCGCCGCGGCCATGTAGCACGGCTTCGACGATGAAGCGCAGAAAGGCGACCAGTTGCGGCGAGTTCGCGAACACAGTGCTCGCGGCCATGCGCTCGACCTGCCTGCGAATTTCGGCAGGCGTCGGCCCATCGTGCAGGACGGGCTCTGGTGCCATGGCATCGTTCCCCGCGCTCGCATTCTATAGGCAATCGCGTCAGGCGCGAAAGGACGGGTTCGCCCGGTTCATTTGTGCAGAAATGAAGCACCAACAATGCTATGCCGGAGACGCAAGCATGCTCGCGAAGCCAAGCCTCACCCTCAAACGCCGGCTCGACGCGCCGCCGCAGACGGTCTACGCGGCATGGACCGAGCCGCAGCAGCTGATGCGCTGGTTCGGGCCGCCGCAGGCAGAAATGCTGAGCGCGCAGACCGATGTGCGCCAGGGCGGCCGCTTTCGCATGGTGTTCCGATCGCCCGACGGCGAGGAGCATGACGTGCGTGGCGTCTATCGCGAGGCTGTGGCCAACGAAAAGCTGGTGATGACCTGGGGCTGGCGGACCATGCCGGAGCGGGAATCGCCGCTCACGATAACCCTCAAAGCGGACGGCGAGGGCACCATCCTCACCTTGCTGCACGAGCAGTTCTTCGACGAGGCGGCGCGCGACCAGCACAGTTACGGCTGGAGCGGCGCACTCGACAAGCTGGAGCGCCTGTTCGCCTGAGAGTCCCTCGATGTCTGCAAAATGAAACTGCCCCGCGGTCGCCCGCGGGGCAGCTCTCGCGTAGCGTAGGCTGTCCGTCAGTCGCGATAGGAGCTGACGTGAACGGATCTCTCGCCAGTGAAGCCGCAATTACAGTTCACGCCGCGCACCTCGCGGTGCTCGGTGATCTCGCGAACCGAGCCCCGCTCGTTGCGGTGCTCGACCACGTTGCGCGCTTCTTCGACGAACTTATTCGTCGTGTTCAACTTGTGGAGAATGATGTTCTTCACGAGAACGTTCTCGCGATGAACGATCACTTCCTTGTTGATCACCGGACGAACATGCACGACCAGGCGATTTTCCTGGATCAGATGTTCGCGCGGCACGACGCGTTCGGTGTTCACCACGCGGGTGTGAAAGAGGACCCGCGGGGCTTCGTGGACGACCCGGCGGGAGTTGAATTCACTCTCTGGCCGCCGGCAATTACAGACAGTGTCGAAGTACGAGCCAGCGGATGCTGGCGTCGGTAGAATGCCTGCCACTCCAAGCCCGAGGGCAAGCAGTACAGCAGCACGTAGGTTTGTCATGGTACGCCCCGGTTAACCATCTAAACTCAGCCAGCACCTGAGCTTTTACCGTTTAGTTAGAATTGTAAATACCTTGGTTAACGGTCTTTTGGCCAAACCTGCATCCCATGGCCGAAATGTCACAACGCCCGGCTGTCGGGACAGCCGGGCGTTCGTCGCATGAACGCTGGAAAAAGCTGGCTATTTCAGCCGCTTAGCGGCTTCCTCGACGAGGCTCAGGTCGGTGTGTTTCTTGACGTCGAAGGACTCTTTCACGAAGCCTAAGTCTTTGGTCATATCGACGTTTTTCTGCAGCGTGGCGACGTCGACCTTCATGTCGGGATCGCGGTAGTTGTCCTTTTTGGTGAACACCCAGCCAAACCGCTCGGGCGGCGCCTTCGTGATCTTGGATGCAATCTGCATCACCGCATCGTGGTTCGCTGGGTCGAGATACCAGTGCACGATGCGCAGCGTGTCTTCCATGAAGTCGACCAGCGCCGCGCGATTCTTGTCGATGAAGGACTTGTGCGCGACCCAGACGATCATTTCCGTCTTGCCGATCGCCTGCGCCTGATCGAACAGCACGGTGCCGAGCTTGCGCAATTCGGGATCGAGTGAGAACGGCAGCACGCCAGGCACCAGATCGACTTTCTTCTCGCCGAGCATGGCGCGCATGGTCGGGAAGGGCGTCTCCACCACTGTGTAGTCGCGTTTGTCCTCGAGGCCGAACTTGTGCAGCATCGCGCGCGTCGCGACATCGACCGCGCTGCCGACCGCATTGGTGGCAACGACCTTGCCCTTCATGTCTTTGATGTCTTTGACCGGGCCGTCTTTGGCGACGAAATATTCTTGGCTGTAATAACCGGGTTCGCCATCGCGGAACTCGCCGGCGATCACGCGCAGATCATCCATGCCGGCATTCTTGATCGCGATCGCCAGCGTCGAATAAGCGAGGTTGGAAACTTCCAGCTCGTTGTTCGCGATCGCCGTCACCATCGGCGGCGTTCCGGCGAAGCGCACCGCCTCGACCGTGTACGAGGTGCCGAGGTGCTTGGCCAAATCTTTCTTCTCGAGCCAGATCGAGGCCCAGTTGGCGACCGGCGCCACCCACGACATGCGGATTTTCACGGGCTCGGCATTGGCGGCGGAAGCGCCGAGAGCGAGCGCAAAAACGCCGATGAAAGCAAGCTTCACTGGACGCATGATGTCCTCCCAGATTGTTCGCCGGTTCTGCGCGGCGTCTTTGTTGTTGCCGGCATTGTCGAGGGGCGCCGCTCCCTTGGCAAGCGTTCCGCCCCGCTATGCGATACGAAAGTTTGAAGGCCAACGATCGGCCGGTTTATGCCGTGCTCGGATCGAGCGCCTCTGGGTGCCAGATGAGCAGGCGACGACGGATCACCGCCATGGCCTTCACCAGCACGTAACCGACGATGGCAATCTCAACGATGCCGGCGAACACGCCACGGGAGTCGGCGAAGCGCGAAGCCGTCATCATGGCGCCACCAAGGCCGTAGCCGCCCATCAGCATCTCGGTGACGATGGCGACGATGAGTGATAAGGGCAACGCGACCTGCAGCCCGGTCATGATCTGCGGCAGCGCCGCCGGCAGCACGACCTGCCACAGCATCTCGCGCTCGCCGGCGCCCATATTGCGCGCCGACCAAATGAGCTCGCGCTCGACGCCTTTGACACCGATAATGGTGGCGGTGATCACCGGGAAAATGGCGTCGAACACCACCATGGAAATCTTCGAGACGTCGTAGAGCCCGAGCCAGAGCACGACGACAGGCAGAAACGCGATCTTCGGCATCGGGAAGCCGATGGAGACGAGCGGGTCGAAGAACCAGCGCACCGGGGCGACGCGCGTCATGAGCAGGCCGAGCAGGACGCCACCGGAGCCGGCGATGAGAAAGCCGAGGAAGGCGCGGTACAGGCTTAAGCCCGCATTGATGGCGAGATCGCCGGTCGTGGCGTCATGCCAGATGCGCTCCACCACAGACGACAGCGAGGGCAGCACAAAGGGGGTCACCGAGCCGCTGCGCGCGGCAAGCTCCCACGCTGCGGCGAGGACAATGAGCGAAATCGGCCGCGCCAGCGTCCACATCAGGTCGGCGGAAAGCCGCCGCGGTGTCGGCCCTAGTCGCGCCATCGCAGCATCCGTTGCATCAGCAATTGATAGAGCCGGTCGGCGGCGAAGCCGAGAAAGGCGACGGTGAGCACCACGGCGAACATCGAGTCATAGTCGCCGTCGGCGCCGAGATAGCCGATCAGATAGCCGAGCCCCTTGCGCGCGACGATCAGCTCCGAGCTCACCAGCAGGATGAAGCTCAAGGCGAGCGCGGTGCGGATGCCGTTGAGCAGCTCTGGCAGCGCGCTCGGCACCACCACGTCCCACAGCATGCGTAGCTGGCCCGCGCCCATGCTGCGCGCCGACCACACCAGCGTGCGGTCGCTCGAGCGCGCGCCGTTGAAGGCGCCAAGCGTCACCGGCAGCATGCAGCCGAGAAAAATAAGCAGGATCTTCGAGCCGTCGCCGAAACCGAGCCAGATCACCGTTACCGGAATGAGCGCCGATTTCGGCATCGGATAAAAGATTTCGACCAGCGGACCGATCAGGGCGTTCACCGGCCGCCACCAGGCCATGAACACGCCGAGCAACGCGCCGATGACGACGGCGAGCGCGAGCCCCGCGCCGCCGCGATAGAGCGAGGCGCCGGTGTTGACGAGCAGGTCGCCGTCCTTGAGCAGATCGAGCCAGGCGACGATGACGTGAGAGAGCGGCGGCAAGGCGAGGCTCGACACGATGCCGAGCCGCGAGATCAGCTCCCAGGCGATCGCGAGGATGAGTAGCGGCAGATAGCGGGTGAAGGCGGATTTCATCGATGCCGCCGCAAACTCGGCGTCATCGCCCGCGAAGGCGGGCGATCCAGTATTCGCCAATCTTGCAATTTTTGAGCAGCGCCCGTGTCTACTGGATGCCCCGCCTGCGCGGGGCATGACGCTGTGCATGTGGCATGGCTGTACGTCATCACAGCCCTGCCTGCTGCGCCTTGATCGCCTCGTCGCGCACCAGGCCCCAGATCTCGTCGACGCGCTCGACGAAGGCCTTGCTCTTGAACAGCTCCGGATCGGCCTTGTCGAATTTGTTGTCGACGATGCTCTTGATCCGGCCCGGCCGCGCCGACATCACGGCGATGCGATCGGCGAGATACACCGCCTCCTGCACGTCATGGGTGACAAAGATCACGGTTTTCGGCGAGCGCTGCCAAATATTGAGGAGCTCGCTCTGCATCAGGTGGCGCGTCTGCGCGTCGAGCGCGCCGAACGGCTCGTCCATGAGCAGGATTTGCGGATCGATCGCCAGCGTGCGCGCGATCGCGGTACGCTGCTTCATGCCGCCGGAGAGCTGCGAGGGATAGCTGTCCTCGAAGCCGGCGAGGCCGACGAGCTTGATGAAATCATTGGCGCGCTGCTCGCGCTCCCTCAATGGCATGCCGGCGCGCTCGAGGCCGTAGAGAATGTTGCCGCGGACGGTCTTCCACGGAAACAGCGCGAAGTGCTGGAACACGATGCCGCGGTCGGGACCCGGTCCGGCGACTGGCTTGCTGTCGACGAGGATCGTGCCGGTTTCCGTCGGCAGGAAGCCGCCGATGAGATAAAGCAGCGTCGACTTGCCGCAGCCGGATGGTCCGAGCAGTGCGAGGAATTCGCGCGGCCGCACGTCGATCGATACATCATCGAGCGCCAGCACCGGTTTGCCGCGCGGCGGACGGTAAAGATGGCTGACGCCGCTGACGGCGATCTGCGCGCTGCCTCCCATGCGGCCAGCGTCGCGAAACGCGGCATCCTGTCAAGCACCGCCGCTCGCATTCCGGGACAGAAATTGCCGCGCCGTGTCGCCAAATGCGCGTATGCCGCTGCGGGGACAGCAGCGGCATCGTTCGCGTGACGCTTATTTGACCAGCGGGCAACCGCCTTCGGCGAGTGGGCGGAAACCTTCGTCGCCGGGCACAGTGGCGACGAGCTTGTAGAGGTCCCATGGCCCCTTCGATTCGGCGGGTGATTTCACCTGGAACAGATAGACCGGATGGATGGCGCGGCCGTCGACGCGGATACGGCCTTTGCCGAACAACGGGTCGTCTTTCGGGATCTCCTTCATCTTCGCCACGACCTTGGCGCCGTCGGCGACGTCGCCATTGAGCGCCGCCGCGGCCTTAAGATAATGCAGCGTGCCGGCATAAGTGCCGGCCTGCGGCATGGTCGGCACCGCGCCGTTCTTCATGCGCGCGGCGAAGCGCCCCGAGAATGCGCGTGTCGCCTCATTGAGGTCCCAGTAAAAGGTCTCGGTCAGGTTGAGACCTTGCGCCACCGGCAGTCCGAGCGCGCGCACATCGGGCAAGAACATCAAGAGAGCGGCGAGCTTCTGCTTCGACTTCGCCATGCCGAACTCGGCCGCCTGCTTGATCGAATTGGTGGCGTCGGCGCCGGCATTGGCAAAGCCGACGACCTTTGCGCCGGAGGTCTGCGCCTGCAGCAGGTAGGACGAAAAGTCCGACGAGTTCAGCGGATGACGAACGCCGCCGAGCACCTTGCCGCCGGCCTTTTCCACGGCCGCGGTGGTGTCGCGCTGCAGCGCCGCCCCGAAGGCGTAGTCGGCAGCGATGAAGAACCAGGTATCGCCGGCATTCTTGGTCATTGCCGTGCCGGTGCTCTTGGCCAGCGCGTAGGTGTCGTAGGTCCAGTGCACCGTGTTCGGCGAGCAGGCCTTGCCGGTGAGGTCGGAGGTGGCGCCGCTGGTGACGACCGCGACCTTGTTCATGTCGCGGGCGATCTGATGCACGGCGAGCGCGACGCTGGAGTTGCCGAGCCCGACGATCACGTCGGCCTTCTCCACGTCGAACCATTTGCGCGCGATGTTCGCGGCGAGATCGGCCTTGTTCTGGTGGTCGGCAGAAATCACGTTGATCTTCCAGCCCTTCTTCTCCAGGCCGGAATCCTCGACCGCCATCTGCGTCGCCAGCACCGAGCCGGCGCCGGTGGCGTCGGCATAGACGCCGGACTGATCCTCGAGCACGCCGATGGTGATGGTCTTGCTTTGCGCCAGCGCGGGATGAGTCGCGAACGGCGCGAGCAGCAGAACGACGCCGGCGGTGATGATGAAGCGCTTCATCGGGCCCTCCTCACGCGCTCGCTGCGCGCCGCTGCGGCGCGGTGCCGATCTGGGCGCCGAGCTGCTGCAGGATCCCCTGCAAGGCGGTGCGGTCGGCGGCGCCGAGCATGCGCAGCGGACGCCGCGGCGGACCGACCGGACGTTCCACGAGATCGAGGCCGGTATGGGCCACCCGAATATGCGACTTCGCGCAGATGAATTCGCACAGCGGGAAGAGTTGATCCCACAGCATTCCGGCGCGTGTCGCATCGCGCTTGCGGACCGCGGCGTCGAAGAAATCCATGGCGAGCTGCGGCACGAAATTGGTGCACACCGGTGCCCAGCCGGTGGCGCCGGCCATGAACGCCTGCAGGCTCGTGGATTCCCAGCCGGCGATCAGCGTCACTGCGTCCTTGGTGAGCAGGCGGATGGCGGTGATGCGTGAAAGGTCGCCGGTGCTTTCCTTGACGCAGGTGACATTGTCGAGTCCGGCGAGCCGCGCCAGGAAATCCGGCTTCATGTCGACGCCGGTGGTCCAGGGGTTGTTGTAGACGCAGATCGGCAGTTTTACCGCCGCGGCGACCTGCTCGTAATGCGCGAAGACTTCGTCCGGCGTCAGCGGCCAATACGAGACCGGCAGGACCATGATGCCTTCGGCGCCGGCGTCCTGCGCATGTTGCGAGAGTGCGATGCATTCCGCGGTCGTGCGGGCGCCGGTGCCGACGATGACGGAAATGCGGCCGTTGATGTGCTTTACCGCAGCTGTGGTCGCAGCTTTCATTTCCTCGGGGCTGAAGGAGCCGTTGCCTCCGGTGCTGCCGAACAGGCAGACCCCATCGACGCCATTCTCGATCTGGTAGTCGATGGTGTCGAACAAGCGCGCATGATCGATCGTGTCGCCATCGTCTTTCGTTGGCGTTGCGACGAAGGTGAACACGCGCGACCAGAAATCGTTAAGCGTGGCCATTGTAGTTTCCTCCCTGCTTGTTGTTGTGCGGTTCGATCAATGCATTGGCAGGCGCCGGTATTGGCGCGGCGCGTCTGGGTCGCGGAAGTAGTTGTAGGGACCCTCGGCGAGGAAGCGCTCGTGGCAGCGCTTCAGCCGCGATGGCGACAGCGTGACGCCAAGGCCGGGTCCTTCCGGCACCGCGACGACGTTGTGCTTGGGGCAGAACGGCCCATCCTCGATGACGTCGTCGGTCTGCCAATGCAGGATGCATTGGCCCGGCTCACGAATCCACGGCGTCGCCGCGATCAGATGCAGATAGGCCGCGATGCCGATGCCGGTCTCGCCACTGAATGTCCAGAAGCCGACGCCCATCTTCTCGCAGGCGGCGATGAAGCGTGTCGCGCGCGCAATCCCGCCGAGCACCGACAGATTGGTGACGAAGAAATCCGGAACGCCGAGCCGTACGGCCCGCGGCAGATCGACCGTGTGGGTAGAAAACGAGATCGCACTGTGCTGGCGCAGCTTCGCCATATCCTCGGCGCTGGCCACCGGATCTTCGTAGTTGCGGATATTGCACGGCTCGATCTCAGCAAGGATGCGCCGGGCCGTCGGCAGCGACCACGACATATTGCCGTCGAGGCGCAGCAGGCAGTCCTCGCCGATCGCCTTGCGGATCGCGCGCACCGAGCGGATTTCGAGGTCGGGATCGCCGAGTTGCAGCTTGCCTTCGAAGAAGGTCGAGCCGTGCTTGTCCTTCATTCGCGCGCAGTAGTCGGCGATGTCGTCGGCGTTACGCTCGCCGCCGATGTCGCCGCGCCTTTGCCGGAAAGCGAAGTATTCGGCGAAGGGGATCGCTTTGCGGAATGCGCCGCCGAGCAGCATGTAAAGCGGCAGGCCGAAGGCCTTGCCGCGAATGTCCCACAGCGCGATCTCGATGCCGCCGAAGCAGCGAAACACCGTGCTGTCGTCGGTGTTCGGCATCACCTGGATGTCAGGCACGCAGGCGCGCTCGCAGGCCTGCAGGTCGAATGGATCGAAGCCTTCGAGTGCCGGTCCAAGCACCTGATTGATCACCGGAGCGCATTCCGGGGAGGGCGCCTCGCCGAGACCGACGATGCCGGCATCAGTCTCGACCTCGATCACGACTTTGGTGTCGCCGGGGTAGGTGCCGACCGCGAACAGGAACGGCACCTCCAACGGGATGTTCACCGGCGTTGCCCGCACAGCCGTGATCTTCATCCGCGACCCCACTCGACACCGACGGCAGCGCTCAGCTTCGAATGGAAGCCAAACACATATCAGGCTGTCTGACAACCTGATTGTCGCCTAGGGCCTTGCCGGGAAGGGGGTTCGCTCATTAAAGAGAGGGCAGGAATCACGCCGGAGGCTCGATCGTTCTGCCAACTCTATGGAAATGCACCTGAAAAAGCCGTTGCCTCGGGTCTCCCGTACCTCACTTGTGGACGAGGTGATCGGGGTGATGCGGACCATGCTCAGCGAAAAAGCCTGGGCCCCAGGGACCAAGCTCCCCTCCGAGCAGGAACTCGGGCGTCAGCTTGGTGTCGGGCGCTCCACGGTGCGGGAGGCGCTGCGCGTGCTCGGCCATCTCGGCATCGTCGAGGCGAAGAGCGGGCTCGGCACCTTCGTGGTCGACCGCGGCCTGCCGCATGGACATCTGCAGGATCCACAGACGCCGCAGGACCTGAAGAACCTCTACGAATTCCGCCGCGCCATCGAAGGGCCGGCGGCGCGGCTCGCCGCGCAGCGGCGCACGGCCGAGGCGCTCTCACGCATCAAGGACGCGTGGCGCGAGTGCGAGCTGGCGGTTGAGCGCGACAGCGCCACGGAATTCGCCCAATGCGACTACGTCTTCCATTTCTCGATCGTGCAGGCTTCGCAAAACCAGTTCTTCATCGAGGCCTATAAGGGGCTGGAGGCGGCATTCCCGCGCTATGTCAATTCGGTACTGGCGCTCGGACCGTTGCGCAGCATGCTGCATTTCCACGATGGCTTGATCGCCGCCATCGAGCGCGCCGATCCCGACGGCGCGGCACGTGCCGTGGCAGAGAACTTTATGGAAACCGATGTGCGTTTGCGGCTTCTGTCGGAGCAAGCCGGCATCGGCAGCAGTCGCTGAAAGTTTCCGGCTGCACCCGGCGGTGAATCGGCTGTACCGATCAGCATTTGACGACAAGTGATCGGAACCAGGCCTCACGCAGTCTTGCTTTGACCGCATGGACCAAATCGTGTACACGCGGCCCGTTGAAACCACGTTTCTTTGGTTTTGCCTTGCTGCGCTGCCGCGTCTTGGCTGCTTAACAAGACACCCCAAAACTCGGTTGTTTCGATCGTCCAGGCGATATCCGCCCGGGCGCATCTCAAACGCAAGCAGCGTTATCAGAGCTAGAGGAAGGCCAGATGGCTATCGGAACTGTGAAGTTCTTCAACACGCAAAAGGGCTTCGGATTCATCACGCCGAGCGACGGTTCGCGCGACGTGTTCGTGCATATCAGCGCGGTCGAGCGCGCCGGCATGTCGACGCTCCACGAAGGTCAGCGCGTCTCCTATGACATCGTGACCGAGCGCGGCAAACAGGCAGCGGGCAATCTGCAGAACGCGTAATCCGGGCTTCGGACTTCGCTTCGCGTCAACGCCCGGTCATTGTGCCGGGCGTTTTCGCATCAGATCGCTGCGCGCTCGGATCGTTCGACGAGTTCCGCGACTCGCATGGAGGTCGCACGCCATGACGCATCGATATTCGATCGGCTCGGAAGTCTACTATAACGCGCGTTTCGGGACGCCGGGTGCGCGCGGCACCTACAAGATCGTGCGCCAGTTGCCGATCGAGAACGACAACAAAATCTCCTACCGGATCAAAAGCGCGGCGGAAAGCTTCGAGCGGATTGCGGAAGAACATCAGCTGGCGCGCGCAGACTGAGCACGCCTGTCTGACGTTGCACATTCAAGCGAGCGGCCGTCCAATTACTTATTGCGCTTTGCGGCCTTGGACGCTTCTTGCTCGCTTGCCTCTTTGGCTTCGCGAAGCTTGCGCAAGCGTGCGGTCTTTTCGCGCATGGCCACCGTGGCCGCTTCATATTCGGCCATGGCTAATTTGCCGTCGCGCTGTTGCTGCTCCTTGCGCTTGAAAGCGCTTTCCGCGCGCAGCTCGGCGTCTTTGGAATCCAGGGACATTCGCTCTCCTCGCGCGGCGTGGGTGAAATGCCGCTACGCACACTCATTATGTATGTACGCTTCGCCTCCGGCGCCAGAGCGTCCCGGTCAAGCGCCCCCTGACGTTGGATGCGTTTTCGTCAAGCCCGTCGGCTTTCCGTCGATCGCAGTCCAACCGCCGTCGACGAGGAGCGCGGTCCCGGTGACGTAGCTCGCCGCATCGGAGGCGAGGAAGGCGATGGCCGCGCCGACTTCGCTCGGCGTGCTCCAGCGATTGAACACCGTATGTGAGGCAAGCGCATCCCAGATCTCCGGCCGCGCCTTGAGCGCGGCCACCAGCGGCGTCTCCACGATCGAGGGCACGATGGCGTTGACGCGCACACCATGCGGGCCGACCTCGGAAGCGAGGCCGCGCACCATCTGGATGATGCCGGCCTTGGTGGCGCCGTAAATCGCAAGTCCCGGCTCGAGCGTGGTGGCGCGCACCGACGAGCTCGCGATCAGGCTGCCGCCGCCACGCTTGACCATGATGCGGCCGAAAGCACGCAGGAAATAGAACGTGCCGCGCAGATTGAGCTCGGCGACGCGGTCATATTCCTCGTCGGTGTAGTCGAGCATCAGCTTGCGCACATGCACCGCAGGCGTGGTCACCGCGATGTCGAGCCGCGCATGCCGGCCCATGATCGATGTCGCCAGCGCGTCGATCTCGTCGCTGCGGCCGGCGTCGACGACATGCCAATCGTTGGAGCCGATGCCGCGTGCGGTTTCCTCGACGCCGGCCTGGTTCTTGTCGGCGCAAATGACGGTGGCGCCGAGCGCGGCCACGGCTTCCGCCGCGGCGCGCCCGATGCCGGAGGCCGCGCCAAGCACGAGCGCGGTCTTGCCTTTCAGGCTGAACATCGCCCGATAGGCATCGAGCCGCCCCGCGGCGGCATTGTTCACGTCGGACATGTCCGCGCTACGCCTTGCGTCGTCCCTGTTCGACGAGCTCCTGGAACTTCTTCACATTGGCTTCGCCTGCGTAGCCGGCGATGCGCTTGTAGGCCGGCTCCATCTTGGCGCGGAACGGCGCCAGATCGGGCTTGGTCACCTGCACGCCGGCGGCGGCGATCTTGCCCAGCAAGTCGGCCTCGCTGTCATTGATCAGCTTGCGCATCAGCGCGGCGGACGACGCGCTTTCCTCGCGGAAGATCGCCTGCTGTTCGGGAGTGAGCTTCTTCCAGGTGTTCACGCCGACAGTGTGGATCATGTTGTTATAGATGTGGCGCGTCACCGCGAGGTGTTTCTGCACTTCGTAGAACTTGCTGAAATAGATCACCGGGATCGGGTTCTCCTCGCCGTCGACGACCTTCTGCGACAGCGCCAGATAAAGCTCCGGGAAGGCGATCGCCTGCACGGTGGCGCCGAGCGCCTCCATCGAGGCCTGGATCTGGATTTCCGGTGGCGTGCGCAGCTTCAGGCCTTTGACGTCGTCGGGCGTGTTGATCGGCCGCACGCTGTTGGTGACATTGCGGAAGCCGTATTCCCAATTGTGCAGCAGCACGAAGCCCTGCTTCTCCGCGAGCGGCGCGAGCCAGGTCATCGCTGGGCCGTCGAGCACGCGATAAACGTGCTCGGGTCCGTCGAACACGAAGGGCAGGATGACGGCGGCGAAAGCGGGCTCATATTTGTCGAGCTGTCCCTGCGTCGGCAGGCCCATGTCGATGGTGCCGAGCTTGATCTGCTGTGCCTGCTCCGGCGGGCCGCCGAGTACGTTGTTGGGGAAGATGTTGATCCAGATCGCGCCGTTGGTCCGCTTTTCGACGTTCGCAGCGAACTGCTTGGCGGCGATGTGTGCCGGATGATCTTCGGGCGCGAAGTGCGCCCAGCGCAGTGTGAGCTGCGCGGCACCGTGCGATACGTAAGGCTTGGCCAACACCAGCGCGCTGGCGCCGAGCCCGGTCTTCAGCAGTCTTCTGCGATCCATTGCTTCCTCCCCTGTCCCTTGTCTGCAGTTGTTATCCGAGAAATCCGAAAGCATGCGGCAGCGCGAGCGCGAACCACGGCACGAAGGCGACGATGACGAGGCCGACAAGCACGACCACCAGATAGGGCAGCATTGCGCGCGAGGCCTGCTCGATGTCGCATTGCATGACGGCGCAGCACACATAGAAGCCGACTCCGGCGAGCGGCATGAAGCCGCCGACGCCCATGGCGATGATCAGCACCAGCGCATAGTGCAGGCCGCTGACGCCGAGCTTGCCGGCAATAGGGATGAGCAGCGGCGCCAGCACGTTGAGCGAGGGCAGGCCCTCGAGCAGCACGCCGACGACGATGAGCAGCACGATCGAGCCGAGCATGAAGATCGCGGTCGAGGCGCCAAACGAGTGCAGCAGGTCGACCAGCCGCTGCGGCAGATAGGCGACGGTGAGCGTCCAGGAGAAGCCGGACGATGCGGCGAAGATGAAGAGGAGCACGCCCGTCAGCGCCGCGGTGTCGATCACCGTTTGCATGAAGCGCTTCCAGTCGAGCTCGCGATAGATGCCGGCGGAAAGAATGAGCCCATAGATGACGGCAAAGGCCGCGACCTCGGTCGGCGTGGCGATGCCGAGCAGGATGCCGGCGAGCAGCATGCCCGGCATCAGGAGCGGCAGGAACGCGCCGGCGCCGGCGCGCAGGATCACCGGCAGCGGGGGACGCGGGGAGGGCTCCGCGCCGGAGCGCCGCGCGCGTACATAAATGAGCAGCATCAGGCACAGCGCCATCACCGCGGCCGGGATGAGCCCGCCGATGAACATACCGGCGACCGAGACGCTGGTGATCGAGCCGACGATCAGCATGGCGATCGAGGGCGGTACCGTCTCGCCCATGATGGCGCAGGCTGCGAGCACCGCGGCGCCTTCCGGTGCGCCGTGGCGCGCGCGCAGCTGATCGCGCATCACCGTGCCGACCGCGGCGACGTCGGCGGGCTTCGAGCCCGACAGCCCGGAGACGATGTACATGCTGAGCACGGTCACTTGCAGCAAGCCGCCGCGCAGATGCCCGACAAGGGTCTGGATGAAGCGCACCAGCCGCAGGCTGATGCCGCCGCGCTCCATGATCAGCCCGGCGAGGATGAAGAACGGGATCGCCAGCAGGATGAAATTGCCGGTGCCGTTCACCATGGTCTGCGGCAGCACCACCATCGAGGCGGCGCCGGTGGCCCAGAGATAAGCTGCGGTCGAGAGCAGCAGCACGAAGCCGACCGGCACGCCGACCAGGATCGCGGCGAAGAACAGGATGAGTGTGGCGATGATCGCGGCGTCGTTGCCGAGGAGCGGCAGCCAGTCGTCGCGGGTGAAGGCCGCGCCTGCGAGTGCCACGACGAAGGCGAAGCCGACCTGCCAGCTGATGCGGCCGTGCTGGTGGATGAGGTTGGCGGCGGCATAGACCGCGAGCAGCACCATCCCGGCGGTGAGCGGCAGCGTCATCAAGCCCGCGGGGAGCTGCAGCACGGGGGTGCGCTCGACCCAGCTCGAGGCGAGGAACTCGAGCGAGGCGATGCCGGTCACCACGGCGATGAACAGGACGACGATGTCGGCGAGCGCCAGGCAGCTCTTGGTGGCGCGCTGCGGCATCAGATCGACGACGACGCGCACGAAGGCGTGCCCGCCGCGCCGATAGGCGAGCGGACCGCCGATGAAAGCGAGGATCGAAAGCGCCAGCCGCGCCGCTTCGTCCGACCAGAGAAAGGAGGTGTTGAACTGGCTGCGGGCGACGACGTTGGCCAGCACCAGCACGAGTTCGCCGATCAGCGCGGCGACGACGAGCGCCGTGGCGAGGCCGTCGAGGGTGCGGATAAGCACATCCTCGAATGCGCTGAGCCGGGACGGCGGCGAAGCGGGAAGATCGGCGGACAAGGGTTCAGCGGTCACGAGGGCACCGGGTTCGCTAGCCATCATATCATATGACAACTGGCCACTGGTCAATCCGGGCTAGATGTGACGCCGGCCTCTGGACTTGGCGTTCGCGATGTCGGATAGGCACGGCGGCGGCAGGAACAGCCGCATTTTTAATAAGACGAGGAACGCCGTGGCCGACAATCTTGCCGAATTCCGTTTCGAGCTCGCGCTCGCCAATCGCATTCTGGCCCACGAAGGCATGCTCGATGCCTTCGGCCATGTCAGCGCCCGGCATCCGAGCGATCCGAACCGTTACCTGCTCTCGCGCTCGCGCGCGCCGGAGCTCGTGTCGCCCGACGACTTCATCGAATACGACCTCGACTCCAAGGCGGTGCGTGCGACCGATCTGCCGCAATATTCCGAGCGCGTGATCCACGGTGAGATCTACAAGGCGCGGCCTGACGTGGTCGCCGTCTGCCATCATCACGCGCCGGCCTTCATGCCGCTGGTCATCGACGGTATCGACTACGAGCCGGTGTTTCATCTCGGCGCCGTCGGCGGACATCGACCGCCGTTCTGGGATCAGCGCGATGAATTCGGTGACACCAATCTCCTGGTGGTAAAGCCGGAGGAGGGCGCCTCGCTCGCCCGTGCGATGGGCAAGCACAATCTGGTGCTGATGCGCCGCCACGGTGTCACCGCGGCCGGCGCGAGCATCCGCGACGTCACCTTCCGCACCTATTATTCCGCGCGCAATGCCGAATATCAGATCCGTGCGGCGGCCGCCGGCACCATGGGGCCCTTGAGCCAGGGCGAGGTGCGTGAGGCCGGCTCGATCAGTGCCAAGACCACGGGACAGTCGCGGGCGTGGGAATATTGGTGCGTGCGTCTCGAGCGCGCCGGGCTGATGCCGGCGAAGGGAAAGAGCGCGCCGCGCAAGGCGGCGGCGAAGAAGCCGGCGAAAAAATCGCGCAGGCGGTAGGCGCAGGCGCGGCCGCGTTCTCGACCGTCATGCCCCGCGCAGGCGGGGCATCCAGTACACGACGAGGCTGCAGTGATTACTGGATCGCCCCTCGCGCTGGCGAGCCGAAGGCGAGCGGCCAGCGCGAGCATTATAGTATCGCCGCGCCGGACCCTCGCTTCGCTCCGCGGCGCGGCCTTCGCGGGCGATGACGCCCGTGTTGGGGGCGAGCGTGTCCCAACGCTACTCCGTCTTCTGATACTTCGCGTGGCAGCCGTTGCAGGCCGCCCGCAGCTGCCCGATGAGCGCCCGGTATTCGTCGGCGCGTTTCGCCAGGCTGGCGTCGAGTGCGATCTTCGAGGCGGCGTTCGCGCGCGTGTAGAAATCGGCGAAATTGTCCCACAGCTCCGGCGAGGCATAGGTGTCGGTCGCCGGATCGCGCTCGACGCCGGGCTTCCACACATTGGTCGCCGGCGGAAACAGATGCGGGAGCGCCTGCAGCAGCACAGAAATCGCATCGGAATGCTCGCGCGCGTCGGCGGATTCGAGCTTGCCGCCTGGCGCCAGCATGGTCTCGATCTCGTCCATGTTGCGGTCGACGGCGTTCATCAGCACCTTGCGGGCGATGATCGTGTCCGTCGCCGGCGGCGTGGTCTGCGCCTGCCCGAGCGCGGCCGGCGCGCCTGTGAGCGCGCACAAGACAAGTGCGGCGAGGGTGCCGCGCAGGTTTTTGATCGATTGCACGTGCACGGATTATTCGAGACCAGGCATTTCCTGGGCGCGCAGATTCGCGGTGAACACCTCGCCGGTCGCGGCAACGGTGAGCTTCTTCAGCGCCCCGCCGCGGTGGTCCTCCTCGCGCAGCGGCGAGAACTGCACCTCGACCTTGTCGCCCGGCTTCACCGCGTTGCGGCGCCAGCCGCCGGCGCGCACCAGATTGCCGGGGCTCGTCATCTCCATCACCCAGACCTGCTGGCCTTCCGACTCGCGCTCTTTGACCACGCCGTCGATCGAGAGGCTGACATGCGGATTGACCCAGCGCAGTTCCACCACCGAGCCGGTGATGGTCATGGTCTTGGAATGGTCGAACATCGTCGTCGAGTGATGCGCCGACACCGAAGCGATGCCGGCGGCAAGTCCGAGGCCGATGACCGCGCTGAACAGTTTGAATGTGCGTGTCATGAATCTTTCCGATTGCCTGTGTTGATTATTTCTTCGGGGCGACGATGTTGCCCCAGATCGTCTTCTCGATGGGGATGAAGGCTTGGTGCCCGTTGTCGTCGACGCCTTCGCGGAAGTCGCCGGTCGTGCACACGCCCTCGACGATGTCGTATTTGCGCGCGCGCTGACGGAAGAAGTAGCGCGATGTTTTCCACGGTCCGGTCAGGATCTTCGGCGCGGTAATTTCCAGGTCGTCGACCAGGATGTCCTTGTTGGCGGGATCGAGATGGATGCGCTCGACCACGTGCATGTCGCCGTCGTTCGGGATGCCGACGGCCTCGGTAATGGCGAGCGGCGCCTGCGGCAGGATGTCGACGGTATCGACGACGAGCGTGTCGCCTTCCCAATGGCCGATCGAATGGCCGTGGAAGCTCGGATCGGAAATCTCCGGATGGCCGCGGCCGTCGGTATAGATGCGGCGCAGGCGGTTGCCGTCGGATTCGCCGAGCATGGTCACGCGGCCGGGCGTGAACAGCACCTCCATCGCATTGTGGGTGACCAGCATCCATGACGGATGCGCTTCCGGGAAGCAGCCGTAGAAGATGAGGCGCGGCCGTCCGGCCTTTTCCTCGTCCCACATCTTCTGCACCTCCTTGGCGACCTTCTCGTTCCAGGGCGGCGGATTGCTTTTCGCCTGCTTGTCCTGGTCGGTGACCTTGGGATTCCACACGCCGGTCCAGTCCGGTAGGTTGGCGAGGTTCGCCCAGTCCTGCGCGGTTGGCGGCGGATTGATCACGGTCGGCGGCTTTTTCGGCGGTTGCTGCGCGTTGGCGGCGGTCAACAGCGCGCAAGCAAGGAGTAAAGGCGAAATAAACAGCAAACGCACGACATCCTCCCAAGCAATTGGACGATCGACGCGGTCGTAAAACAAAAAGCTACCGTGCCGTTACGGCAATGTGAAGCCGATCCAGCGGCCGAAGGCGACCACCGCAACCCAGATCGTCAACGAGACACCTCCGGCGAACTTTGCCGCGAATGGCGTCGTCTCCAACGCATCCCACTGCGCGATGTTTCGTGTTCCGACGACATGGAAGACGATCATGTTGAAGGCCGCGAGCAGCAGCAGCACCATCTTTCCCAGGAAGAAAAAATTCTGCGTGTAGTCGACCGCGCGCGCCGAGAACAGCAAGCTTCCGGTCACGGCGGCCACGGCGAAGCATGTCCAGGTGATCGGCAGCACGTCGCGCATCAGACGTTGTACCGGGCGGTTGGTGGAGGCGAGTCCGAGGAGGCGCAGGTCGACGATGAAGATCGTGCCGACCACCAGCACGATCGCCAGTACGTGCACCGATTCGATCCACGGGAAATACACATCATTCTCGCGGATCGCGGTGCCGATTGCGGTATCCTGCAGCCGTTGGAAGAGCGCCGTGAAGTTCATTGCTGCGATGCCCGGCGGTGCTTTACTTAAGTGAAATACGCGATCCAGCGGCCGGCAAAAATGATGCCGACCCACAGCGCCATCGAAACCACCGCAAGGACGATGTCCATCATGTCGCGATCGGTCGGCGCCGCATTGTTGCGGATGCGACGCTGACAGACGAACGTGACGGCAATGGCGGCGATGAGCAGCAGCATCTTGAGCTGGAACGCCGAATTGCGCAGCGAGCGCGGTGGTTCGCCGACGATCATGATCGTGCCGCTGAGCAGCAGCACGAGCAGCGACCACCAGAGAAACGGCAGGAAGCGCGCGGCGACGCTTTTGAGCGACTGGTCAGCGCCGTAGACGCCCAGCAGGCGCAGATCGAGGATCAGCGCCGAAGTGGCAACGGTGGCGATTCCCAGGATGTGCACCGATTGCACCGTCGGCACCACCCACGAATGTGAAGCGATGGCTTCGCTCACTGGCGTCTGCTCGAGCCAGGCAGCAAAGGCGTTGATCGGGCGGGGAAAGGGTAGCAGCATAAAAGGTCAATTCCGTACCGCGAGCATAAACGGTCGCCCCGCGATGCGATAGGGTGCGCGGCGGTGGCGATGCGCGCAGGTTTCACGATGCCGCAAGAACAACGGGAAAGCGCGTTACGACGAGCGAAATTTGCGCATGCGTGCGCCGCGAATTCAGGGAGGGGAGCATGCCAAGTCCGATCCTGGCGCCGATCATCGCGCTGGTGCTCTGGTCGTTCGTGATGATGGCCTGGCTCTACGCCACGCGGATCCCGGCGATCTCACGCTACAACATCGTGCTCGACCCGCATCGGCCGCCCGAGGATTTCCAGGCGCAGATCCCGCCGCCGGTGCGCTGGAAGGCCGACAACTACAATCACCTGATGGAGCAGCCGACGCTGTTCTATGCGGTGGCGCTGACGCTCGCGCTCGCCGGGCAGGGTAGTGGGCTCAACCTTGCGCTCGCTTGGGCTTATGTGGCGCTGCGCGTCGTGCACAGCCTGGTGCAGGCGACGGTGAACGTCATTCTCGTCCGCTTTGCGATCTTCATGATCGCATCGCTGGTGCTGATGATTTTGGCACTCCGCGCGGCGCTGGTGGTGTTCTAAAGCAAGCGGGGCGCCGTCGGGCGTCCCGTTCGCTGTCTACACTTCGAAAGCGTCTATGCCGCCAAACTCTGCTTGCGCTTGCTGATGTCGCACAGCATGTCGGAGTGAATGTTCAGACCGATATTGGTCATGTTGTAGACGTGCTCGCTGGCGACGAGCCAGACGATCTCGCAGATCTCGCGCTCGGAGTAGTGGCGCTTGAGCCGCGCGACGGTCTCGTCGGTGATCTTCTTGTCGCGCGTGAGCTCGGTGACATAGTCGAGTGCGGCGCGCTCCGCTTCGGTGAAGAGCGGGCTGGTCGCGTATTGCCCGAGCGCGTCGAACTTGGCCTCGTTCATCGAGGCCTTCACCACGAAAAAGCGTCCGATGTCCATGCAGAACTCGCAGACATTGAGATGCGCGATCTGCTCGCGGATGAGGAAGACGAGCTCCCGCGGCAGCGTCAGTTTCTCGTCGAGCTTGCTGATCTTGCCGTAGAACAGGCCGAAGCCGGCCGGCAAGCGCGCGGAATGCACCTTGATTGGCGTCGGCACTTTGCCGAACTGCCGACGGGTAAAGTAGTAGGCGAGCTTCTTGATCAGGCCCTCGGGGGCCTCGATCGGCGGGAGGATCGGGTCGTTCATGGCTGGGCTCCTTCGTGTCTCTCGACAATGACGTTTGAGGGGCCGCCGTTTCGACACCGCCTGCCGAATTTTTTTAGGCCCCTTAGCTCGCGGCTTTGGAGGTCTTCAGGGTCACGGCGGCGCGGATGAGTGTCTTCAGCGCCTTCTCGTTGATCTTTTCGTCCTCGCGGATGTCGATGGCGCGCCTGGCGTTGCCCTCGAGGCTGGAGTTGAACAGGCCCGCGGGGTCCTTCAGCGCCGCGCCTTTGAGAAACGTCAGCTTCACGACGGCCTTGTAGGTCTCGCCGGTGCAGATGATCCCGTCGTGCTCCCACACCGGCACGCCGCGCCACTTCCATTCCTCGACGACGTCCGGATCGGCCTCCTTGATCAAGGCGCGGACCCTCGCCAGCGTCTGGCCGCGCCAGTCGCCCAGCTCCTTGATCCGCGCGTCGATCAGTTGAGAGGGAGACTTGCTCTTGTGCGGGCCGCTCTTTTTCATATGCGTTTCTCCGATGTATTCCGAAAAGGTCAATCTCAACCCAATTGTTCCGCCCGCCGCAGGCTGCCGATCATCGAGACGCCGATCAGGTAATCGTGGGTCCGCTGCCGGTCGGCCGCAATGGCGGCGAGCCGCTCTCTGAATTCATCTCCCGCCGACTCCAGGTTCTTCTTGTTCTGGATCGACTGGTTCTCGATGTGCTCCTTGGTGATCAGCCGGCGCTGCCGGTCGAAGCGGTCGAGCTCGCTCTCGGACCTGCTCCGATGCCAGACGTCGGCGAGCCGCGTGGTGAGATTCATCGCGTCGTGGATGCCACCATTCATGCCCATGCCGCCCAGCGGATTATTGAGGTGCGCGGCATCGCCGATGAGGAAGGCGCGGCCGGATCGGAACGTCGCGGCCACACGTTGATGCACGCGATAGAGCGTGACATGCGCGATCTCGTAATCCGTGATGCCGGGCACGATGCCGGCCATCAGCGATTGCGCGAAGTCCGGTGACAACGCGAGCTCGTCGCTTTCCTCCGCCGCGATCGGGAACATCACGCGCCACAAGGCTGGGATCTGCAGCAGGAAATGCCAGCGCTGCGGATCGGCGACATAGCTCACCGAGTCGAGGTCGTGCATTACCGCCTTGAAGTCAAATGGCGTCGAGACCACGAGGAAGCGCTCGGGCCAGGTGAAGCCCTCGAAGGCGACGCCGAGTGAGCGCCGCGTGTCGCTGCGCGCGCCATCGGCGCCGATCAACCAACGCGCGGTGCGCCTCTCCTCGCGGCCGTCGTGATCGAGTGTCACGGTCACGCTGTCGGCGTCCTGCCCGACCGCGCGCAATGCGCGGGAGAACACGATCTCCGCATTCGACATCTGCGCGAGCTGCGCGTGAAGAATGCGCGTGAGCTTCGACTGCTCGCATTGCAGGCGAAACGGATGCTTCGTGGCATCGGCGATGACGGAAAAATCGAACTGCGCCAGCCGGCCTTGTTTCGAGCGATACTGAAACCGCGGCGCGACCAGCCCCTGCGCGATCAGTGGTTTCGCCGCGCCAATCTCCTCGAGCATGTCGAGCGTCGGCGGGTGGAACGTCGAGGCGCGCGACTCCGTGCTCAGGTCGGCGCCAGCCTCAAACACGGTCACCGGGACGCCGCGATGCGCGAGGCTCGCGGCCGCTGCGAGCCCAACCGGGCCCGCTCCGGCAATCAGTACGCGATCTTCGATCGTCATCGCCTGCGTCGTCCGCTCATCACATCGGCGGAATGCCGGCCTTCTGGATGATGCCGCGCCACTTGCTGGTCTCCGAGACGATGAACTGTTGCAGCGCCTCGGGGCCGGGCGCGACCGGCTCAGCGCCTTGGTCGACGAAGCGCTTGCGCACGTCCGGATCGTTGATCGCCGTCTTCAATGCCGCGTAGAGCTTATCGATGATCGGCTTCGGCGTGCCCGCCGGCGCCAGCAGCGACAGCCAGCCGCCGGTCACATAATCCTTCACGCCGGCTTCCGCGGCGGTCGGCACGTCGGGCAGTGCGGTCATGCGCCTGTTGCTGGTCACCGCCAGCACGCGCGCGTCGCCGGAATGCATCAGGCCGACAATGTTTGGGAGGAACTGGAAGCCGAGCGGCACCTGTCCGGCGATGAAGTCGGGCGTGTATTGCGCGATGTTGCGATAGGGCACATGCGTGATCTGCACGCCGGTCACCTGCTCGAAATAGACGCCGGCGAGATGCTGCGAGGAGCCGACGCCGACCGAACCGTAATTGAGCTCTTTCGGATGCGCCTTGGCATAGGCGACGAGCTCGGTGAGCGTCTTTGGCGGCAGCTTGGCATTGATGACGATGATGTTGGGCAGCTCGGCGAACAGCGAGATCGGCGCGAAATCCTTCTGCGGGTCGTAGCCGAGCGACTTGAACAGCGTGACATTGGCGGCGAGCGGGCCGGACGTGCTCATCACCAGCGTGTAGCCGTCGGGCGTTGCCTTGGCCGCGAGCGCGGTGCCGATGTTGCCGCCGGCCCCAGGCCGATTGTCGACCACGAAGCTCTGGCCGATGCTCTCCTGCATCTTGTTGAGCAAAATGCGGGTGACGACGTCGCTGGCGCTGCCGCCGGCGAACGGCACGATCACCTGGATCGGTCGCGTCGGATAGTCGTCGGCGCTGGCTGCGGCGGTCCACAGAGCGCAGAGCGCGATCGCCAGCAGTGTCGCGATTCTTGTTGTACGCATTGAGATCCTCCGAATGTTTCTTCTTAGCGTCCTTGGAATTTAGCCGGGCGCTTGGCATGGAAGGCTTCGACGCCTTCACGGAAGTCTTCCGATTGCCGCAGCCGGCTGTAGCAATGACCTTCGAGCTCGATGGCGATCGCCAGTGTCGAATCCTCGGTGTCGTTGAGCAGCTTCTTCGCTGTGCGCTGCGCGATCGGCGAGAAGGTGAGGAGCTCGTCGACCAGCGCGTCGGTTGCCGCTTCGAGCTTCTCGTCGGCGACGCATTCGGTGGCGATGCCCCAGTCGAGCGCCTGCTTTCCGGGAATGCGCTTCGAGCGCATCACAATATCCTTGGTGCGCGTGATGCCGACGATCTTCTGCAGCCGCGCCGAGCCGCCGGAACCGGGAATCTGCCCGAGCTTCTGCTCCGGCAGCGCGTATTGGCAGGTCTCCGAGACAATGCGGAAGTCGCAGGCGAGGGAGATCTCGAAGCCGACGCCGAAGCAGTAGCCGCGATTGGCGACGATCACCGGTTTCGCGCAGCGAGCCGGCGCGGCGATGTTCCAGGCGAGCTTGGAGACATGCTCGGGCGAGGCTTCCATGAAGCCTTTGATGTTGCCGCCGCTCGAGAAGTGCTCGCCGATCGCGCGCAGCACGATGACGCGCACGCGGGGGTCCTCGTCGAGCGCCTCGAAAACCAGGCGCAGCTGGTCGCGCTGCGGCATCTCGATCACATTGAGCGGGGGGCGGTTGAGGATGATGTCCGCGCGTTGCTTGCCCTCGTTGAGCTCCACGGAAAAGCCGTTGAGCGCCGCAAGGCGGGGATCGGGGAAACTCATGACGGTCATGCTGCGGTTCCTTGTGAATGGGATTGGTCTTCGCCGACGAATTCGCCGGCGGTGAGCTTCCTGCGCAACAGCTTGCCGACCGGCGAGCGCGGGATCTCTTGAACGAACACGTAGCGGCGCGGGCGTTTGAAATTGGCGAGCCCGGAGGTACGGCAGAACGCATCGAGCTCTTCGGCGCTGACCACGCTGCGCCGTTGAATGAAGGCTGCGATGATCTTGCCCCAGCGCTCGTCGGGCAGGCCGACCACGGCGACCTCGGAGACCGCGGGATGCAGCGACAGGCAGCTTTCGATCTCGACCGGAGACACGTTCTCGCCGCCGGTGATGATCATGTCGTCGACGCGGCCGGTGACGAAGAGGTCGCCGTCCTTGTCGAGATAACCGGTGTCGCCAGTGAAGTACCAGCCGTGACGGATTGCCTTGGCGTCCGCCTCCGGCCGCCGCCAATAGCCTTCGAAGGATTCATCGCCGAGCAGCAGTGCGATCACTTCGCCTTCCTCGCCGGTGGCGGTGATATCGTCAGGGGAGGCGGCGCCGAGCTTCACCACGCGGACCCGCTGATTGATGCCGGCGCGGCCGGCGGAGCCGGGCTTCTTCGGCGCGTCCTGGTCGATGGTGAAGGTGTAGATCTCGGAGGAGCCGTAGTGATTGACGAACAGCTCCGGCTTGAACGCCACGCTCAATTCCTTGAGCAGCCCGTCGGTCATCGAGGCGCCGGCGAAGCCGAGCTTGCGCACCGAGCTCACATCGGTGGCCGCGAAGCGCTCGTGATGGAGGAGGTCATGATAAAGCGTCGGCACCAGGTAGAGGTTAGTGATGCGCTCGCCGGCGATGAGGTCGAGCGCGCGCCGCGGTTCGAAACGCGCGAGGCAAACGAAGACGCCGCCGATCAGCGACATGGCCAGCAATGAGCGCACGCCCATGGTGTGATAGAGCGGCATGACGCCGAGCGTGCGCTCGCCATTGGCGTACATGTTCTGCGCCACATGGGCGAGCGCCGCAGCGCGTTCGGCGTGCTGGCGGCGCGGTACGCCCTTGGGCAGCGCCGTGGTGCCCGACGTATAGAGCATCACCGACCAGGCCTCGGCGCCGACCCGCGGCATGGCCGCTGGAGCCTCGCGCGCGATCAGCGCGGCAAAGCGGCTTTCGTCGCCGAGCGTGTCGTCAAGGGCGATGCGGAGAATCCCGGCGGCACGGCGGGAACTGCGCACGCCATCCGCGGATATGCTCTCGAACACGATCGCCTTGGCTTCGGCGTTCTCGACGTAATAGTCGATCTCGTCGGCTTTGGCGCGCCAGTTGATCGGCGTGATGACGATGCCGGCAAACTGGCATGCCCAATGGATCGTCGCCGCCTCCCAGCGATTCTGCAGGATGGTGACGAGATGGTCGCCGGGCCGGAACCCGAGCTCGTCGAAGGCCACGACCAGCGCCGAGATGTGCTTGTACCACTGCGCGTAAGTGAGCCGCGTGGTGCCGTCGACGATGGCCAGCGCGCCCGGATCGCGCTCGACGCTGTTGATGAATGTATTACCGAGATCAAGCATGAGAGTTTGCCTCCCTTAGTTTTTGCGCGGCATCGAGCGCCGCGGCGACGATCGGCACATAACCGGTGCAGCGGCACAGGTGACCGCTGAGGAAATCGCGCAGCTCGGCTTCGCTCGGCTGCGGATGTTTCTCGAGGTAGCTGTCGAGCGACATCAGGATGCCGGCGGTGCAGAAGCCGCATTGCAGGGCGTGATGACGACGGAACGCCTCCTGCAGCACCGAGAGCCGGCCCGGCTCCGGCGCCAGCCCTTCGACGGTGCGGATGCTGGCGCCGTCGGCCTGCACCGCGAAGGTGAGGCAGGCCCGCGCGGGCACGCCGTCGATCTCGACGGTGCAGGCGCCGCAGACGCCGTGCTCGCAGCCCACATGCGTGCCGGTGAGACCAAGCTCGTGGCGCAGGAAATCGGTGAGCAGCAGCCGCGGCTCCGCCTCCGCCTCGACGCTGCGGCCGTTGACGGTGAGACGCACACGATGACGCGCCTCTGCGCTCAGCTGCGGCATGCGCGCGCCTCCTCGACCACGGTGCGGGCGATGCGGCGTACGAGCTCGCGGCGGTAGCTCGCGGTGGCGTGCAAATCGTCGCGCGCCTCGAGCGACCAGGCGAAGGCATCGAGCGCGTCGTCGAGCGCGCTGCCGTGGAGCGTGCCGAGATCGCGCCGCTGCGGCCGATCGGCGACGCCGCCGACGGTGAGCGTCGTGACGCTTGCGGAGGCGACAGCGGCGCAGGCAACGATGGCGAAATCGCCGTGGCGGCGGCCGAACTCACGAAACGCTGTGCCCTGGCCGCGCCGCAGTGCCGGAAAGCTCACGGCCTCGATCATCTCGTCGCTGCGCTTGTCGGTCGACATCAGGCCGGTGAAAAACTCCTCCACCGGAACGCGGCGTCGTCCGCGCGCGGACGCAAGCTCGATGCCGCCGCCGAGGGCGACCAGCACCAGCGGGATTTCCGCGCTCGGATCGGCATGCGCGACCGAGCCGCAGACCGTGCCGCGGCTCCTTGTCTGCGCGTGACCGACCCAGGGCAAAGCGGCGGCGAGCAGCGGCTGCGTCTTTGCAAGCTGTGGCCAGGCCAGTAGCGCAGCCTGGCGCACGCCGGCGCCGATGCGGATCGTGTCACCGCTTGTCTCGATACGTTGCAGCTCCGGCAGGTGCATGATGTCGACCAGCACCTTCGGCCGCGCCAGCCGCATCGACAGCATCGGCACCAGCGTCTGGCCGCCGGCGATGACGCGCGCGTCGTCGCCGTGCTCGGCGAGTGCCTCCTGCGCTTCGGCAAGCGAAGCCGCGCGTAGGTAATCGAACGGGGCGGGCTTCACGGGCCGCCTCCGAACAGCCGCGCGAACAAACCGCGCTTGCGCGCGCCGCCGATCTGGCGCGCCAGCGCCGTGAAGAACTGCTTGATCACCAGCTTCGCTGCGCCGTCGAGCAACCGTCCCGCGATGGAAGCGACCTTGCCGCCGATCGCCGCGTCATAGTCATAGGTAAGCCGCGTGCCGCCCGCCTCGATCGGCGTCAGCGTGATGAGCCCGCTGCCGCGGCCGTCGCCGAGCGCGCCGGTGACGATGCCCGAGAGCGTCACTGCATGCGGCGGGTCGAGGTCGCTGAGTGTGATCTCGGCCTTGTAGCGGCCGCTCACCGGTCCGACGCCGAGCGTCACTTCGGTGCGGAAATTCGTGTCGGAAAGCTTTTGGACGCCGTGACAGCCGGGAATGATCGCCGCGAGCGTATTGGGATCGAGCAGCATGGCCCAGACCGCCTGCGGTGCGGCTTGCAGCATCGTCTCGCCGCGTCCATGCAGTGCGCGCGCAGTCGCCGGCAAGGCAATCGGCGTCGCGCCGGTGGGCGCCGGCGCGCGTTCGGGACCATGCAGGATCGCCGCGAGCTTCGCTGGCGTCAACGGAAGGTCGATCGCCTCGACGCCGAGCGCATCGGCGACCGCATTGGCGATGCACACCGGCGTGCTCATGCAATTGCCTTCGCCGACGCCCTTGGTCCCAAGCGGCGTGAACGGCGAGGGGGTCTCCAGGTGCAGGATCACCGGTGCCGGCACCTCCATCGCCGTCGGCACTAGATAGTCGGCGAAGGTGCCGGTGAGGAAATTGCCGTCGGCGTCGTAGGCATATTCCTCGTACAGCGCCGCACCGAGCGCATGCGCGAAGCCGCCGGTGACCTGCCCCGCGACCATGCCCGGATGCAGGATGCGGCCGCAGTCATGCATGGTGACGTATTTGTCGACGCGCACCGCACCGGTGACGCGGTCGACCTCGACACCGCAGAAGTCGAAGATGAAACCGTGGCAGAGCGATGAATTGATCTCGTCGGCTTCGGTCGGCGCGGTGAGCTCGGGCGGCGACCAGAACGCGGTCTCGCGCAGTGCCTGGTTCTCCTCCGCGACCAGCGCCGGTGACCAGTGGCTCGCTGCGGCAAGCCGCGAGAACGGCACCGCGTTGTCGAGATTGCCACGGGCGCGCGCCTTGCCGCCAACGAACTCGACCTCGCCCGCCGGGACATTGAGCTGCGACGCCGCGGATTTCTGCAGCTTCGCCTTGATGCGCGTCGCCGCGAGATGCGCGGCACCGCCCACAGCGGCCGCGAACCGGCTGGAATAGTTGCCTGAGGCGATCGACCAGGCATCGCGCGCGGTGTCGAAATCGGCGACGACGCGGATGTCGGATGGCTTGAGGCCGAGCGCGTCGGCGACGATCTGCGCCAGCACGGTGCGATGGCCCTGACCCTGCGGGGTCGACGCCACATTCACGGTGACGCCGCCGAGCGGGTCGAGTGAGACCGTCGCGGTTGCTTGCGCGCCGTTCTTGGGCCCGGCCTTGCGCCGCTCCTCGGGCGTGAGCACCGTGGTGATGTAGCCCATATTGGAGACGCTCGGCTCGACGGCGGCGGTTAAGCCCACGCCATAGACGCGGCCATGTGCGCGCGCCGTTTTCTGGCGTTCGCGCAGCTCGGCCATGCCGCCGTCGGCGAGCGCTGCCTCGAAGGCTTTCACGTAATCGCCGGAGTCGAGCAGCGCGCCCGAGGCAGTGCGATAGGGGAAGCCGCCTGATCGAATGAGATTGCGCCGGATCACCTCGATCGGATCGAGCTTGAGCGTGATGGCGATGCGCTGCATCAGCCGCTCCAGCGCGTAATAGACCTGCGGGCCGCCGAAGCCGCGGTTCAGCCCCGTCGGCGTCTTGTTGGTGAGCACCACGCGATTGCGCACCGACACGTGGCGAATGTCGTAGGCGCCGGTGAGATTGCCGTGCATGCGATAGAGCGTGGCCGGCTCCGGCGCGCGGATATGCGCGCCGACGTCCTCGAGCTGATCCCAGGCGAGCGCGCGCACGCGGCCGTCGACATCGACGGCGGCTTCGAGCGTGGTCACGCGATTGGTCGCCGACACCGAGGCGGTGAGATGCTCGAGGCGGTCCTCGATCCATTTCACCGGACGCCCGCAGGCCCGCGACGCGACGCTCATCAGCACGATGATCGGAAACACGCCCTGCTTGACGCCGAAGCTGCCGCCGGAATCGGGCGGCGTGCGCAGGCGGAAGCGGTTGCCGGGGACCTTCAGCGCGCGCGCCATCACCGCATGCAGGCTGAACGGCCCCATGAAGTTCGCGGTGACGTCATAGGCGTCCTCGGCCGCGTCGTATTCGGCGACGACGCCATAGGTCTCGATCGGCGTGCAGGAGTTGCGCGGATAGCGGATGCTCACGCGCACGCGATGCGCGGCTTCGGCGAAGGCGCGTTCCGGATCGCCGTAGCGAAAATGTCGCTCGCTGGCGAGATTGCCGCGCAAACCGTCGTGCAGCACGGGCGCGCCGGCTTCGAGCGCCGCCACCGGATCGACCGTCGCCGGCAGTGGCTCGTAGTCGACCTCGATCAGCTCCAGCGCATCTTCGGCGAGATAGCGGCTCTGCGCGACGATGACGGCGACCGGCTCGCCGACATAGCGCACGCGATCAGTGGCGATCGGCCAGCATTCGATCGGCGCCTTGACCCCGGCGGCGAGCGGCATCGACAACGCGGTGACGTCTTTGCCCGTGAGCACTGCGGCGACCCCGCGGGCGCCGCGCGCCGCCTCGGTGCGGATCGCGGCGAGGCGCGCATGTGCATGCGGCGAGCGCAGGATGGCGGCATGGAGCGTCCCCGGCTTGACGCCGAGGTCGTCCATGTAGCGGCCGCGGCCGGTGAGCAGCGCGGCGTCCTCGACCCGCTCGATCGACTGGCCGCACCACGTTGTGGTCGTTTCCGCCATGGATAAGGGTTTCCGACTCTTAGGTTCGCCGCGCCGGACCCTCGCTGCGCTCGGCGGCGCGGCGCGCCCGAGGCGCAGTTCGCCTCACGCTGCCATGTCCACAAGCGGGCGGCGAGAGCCCGAGGCCGGGCCCCTTACCGAAAAGTCTCTTTATTCACTGCGGCGCGTGCGCACCCATGCGCGCCACTTGGCGGAACTCGCTAGGATTGACGCCGGCATGATCGCGGAAGAAGCGGGTGAAATGGCTCGGCGCCTGGAAGCCGAGGGTCTCGCTCACAGCGGCGAGGCTGTCGGCGCTGTCGACCACCGAGGACACCGCGAGCTCCATGCGCAGGAGATTGAGATAGACATGCGGTGTCATCCGCGTCGAGCGCTCAAACAGGCGGAAGAAATGCGCGCGCGACAGGCCCGCTTCCTTGGCCAGCGCGTTGACGTCATGCGCGATCTGCGGCGCGGTGCGGATCAGCGTGACGGCGCGGCGGATGCGCCAGTCGAAACGCTCGCTGCGCGGCTCGATGGTCTGCGGACCGGGCGCCAGCGTGCGCCACGGCGTGAAACGCTCGATCACCGCGATCATCAGGTCCGAGAGGAGCTGCTCTTGCGTGGAATTGGCTGCGGGATCGGCGAGCATCACCGCGGCGAGGTCCATGGCGAGCTTGCGGATGCGCGGCGACACCTCGCCGGCAGGCCGCTCGAAGAAATCGGCGGCGCCGCTCGCCGCCCAGTTCGGGCGGAAGGTCTTCAGCCAGTCCGGCTCGATATAGAGCGCGAGGATGATGGTGCGCGGCCGGTTGCGGTCGTGCACATAGGCGTGCGGCTCCCAGGTGTTGATCAGCACCGCCTGCGTCTCGGTGAGCGGCACCAGCGCGTCGCCGACGCAGAATTGCGTGTCGGCGCCGTCCGCCTTGATCAACACATGGCAATGCGGATGCGCATGGCGCACCAGCGAACGGTCCATGTCGAGCAGTGCGACACGGCCGAAGGCGCCATGGGCGATGCGGAGCGCTTTGGACATGGGCGCAGTTTTACGCAAAACCAGAGCCGCGCAAAAGGGCGAGACGGCGCATGCGGCCCGGCCTGGAGAAAGCCCGCAAAACCGACTAACGCATTCCGCGACAGGATATCGCCATGGCCACGACCGAACCCGATCCTTCCGTGAGCGCTCGCGCGGGCAGCAATGCGCCGGCGCCGGTGAGGAGCCTGCGCGACTGGCTCGATCATCTCGCCGCGCGGGACCGGCTGGCGGTGATCAAGCCCAACGTGGCGCTCAAGTTCGAGCTTGCCGCCATCGCCAAGCGCTTTGACGGGCAGCAGGCGACACTGTTCCCGCATCCCGGCGGGCATCCGATCCCGGTCGTCTCCGGCCTCGTCTCCGATCGCGGCTGGATCGCCGATGCCATGGGCGTCGAGGTGGGTGACGTGCTCGCGCGCTTCCAGCATGCGGCGCTCAATCCGCTGCCCTGGCGCGAGGTGAAGAGCGCGCCGGTGCAGGAGATCGTGCATCGCGAGGTCGATCTCGGGAAGCAGCTGCCATTGCCGGTGCACAATGAGCACGACAACGGGCCCTACATCACCGCGGGCCTGTGCATCGCGCGCAACCCGAAGACAGGGGTGCAGAACGTCTCCCTGCACCGTCTGCAGCTCAGCGGACCGAACCGGCTCGGTGCGCTGCTGCTGCCGCGCCACACCAATGCGTTCTACGAGATGGCCGAGCGCGAGGGTCTGGCGCTCGATGTCGCCATCGTCATCGGTGCTGATCCGTTGACGCTGCTCGCCTCGCAGGCGATCGCGCCGATCGATTTCGACGAGCTCACCATCGCCGGCGCGCTGCATGGCGCCCCGCTGCCGGTCGTCAAATGCGTGAGCAGCGAGCTGCGCGTGCCGGCGGACGCCGAGATCGTCGTCGAGGGCCGGTTGCTTCCGAAGGTGCGCGAGCTTGAGGGTCCATTCGGCGAGTTTCCGCAATATTATGGCGAACCGGCCAAGCGGCACGTGATCGAGGTCACGGCGCTGACCATGCGCAGGCAGCCGCTGTTCCACACCATTGTCGGCGGCGGGCTTGAACACTTATTGCTGGGCGCCATTCCGCGCGAGGCGACGCTGCTCGCGCATCTGCGGAGGAGTTTCCCCAATGTGCGCGACGTGCATCTCGCCCGCGGCGGGGTTTGCCGCTATCACCTGTATGTGCAGATCGCCAAGCGCCAGGAAGGCGAGGCGAAGAACGTGATGCTGGGCGCATTCGCCGGGCACTACGACGTCAAGCACGTCATCGTCGTCGACGAGGACGTCGACATCCACAATCCGGCGGAGGTGGAGTGGGCGGTGGCGACGCGCTTCCAGGCCGATCGCGACCTTGTCATCGTGCCGCAGAGCCAAGGCTCCAAGCTCGATCCGTCGACGCACAATGGCGTCGGCGCCAAGATGGGCCTCGATGCCACCAAGCCGCTCGATGCCGATGTGATGAAGTTCAAGCGCATCCGGGTGCCGGGGGAGGAGAGTGTCGATCCGGCGCGCCTGGTTGATACGAAAGCGGGACGAGATTGGCGGCAGGCGCTGGGACTGTAACCTGCCTCCAATGCCTAAGCCGCACGACGTTTTCGTGATTTGCGTGACGTCTGGACTGGGCGGGCGGTCAGCGTCAGGCCCAAAGCACGCACAATGCGCATGACGGTACCGAATTCAGGATTGCCGCTTTCACCAAGCGCTTTGTACAAGCTCTCTCGATTCAATCCGGCGCTTTTCGCAATCTCGCTCATGCCGCGCGCACGCGCGACAAGGCCGAGGGCGTCGCGAACGAAATCGGCGTCTCCGGCCTCCAGCGCAGCCGTGATATAGGCGAGTTGGCGTTCCTCGCTATCGAGGTAGTCGACAGCGTCAAATCTAGTGGTCTTGGGCATCGCTACCTCTCCGCCAATTCATGCGCACGCTTGATATCCGACGCCTGGGTTCCCTTGTCGCCGCCACACAGCAACAGCACGATCGCAGCGCCGCGGCGAGCGTAGTAGACACGATAACCCGGCCCATAATCGATCCGCATTTCCATCACGCCCCTGCCGACACTCTTGGCGTCGCCAGGATTGCCTTGCTGCATCCGGCGAATCCGGCCGACGATTCTCGCAGCAGCATTGGCATCTCGAAGGCGGCGAAGCCAGCGCGCGAACTCGTCCGTCTGGCGCACCTCGATCATGGGAGTTCGTTGCTATTGTAGCCTATAGGCTACAGATGGTCAAATCATGGATTAGGCGCGTTTCCATCAACCGTAAGGCATTCGCCCTATCTCAAACAGCGTACCCGCCGGGGCGCTTGGCAGGCTCGCCGCGGCATGATTATTGAGGGGCGAATGTCTGGGAACGCCCGCTCGGCTGGTTCCAGGGGAAATTCAGGGACTTGTATGCTCGCCACGGCTGAAAAAGACTATCTCGCCTCCGCGCGCTACGTGGATTCCGCGCATCCGGCGGTCATGGCCTTTGCGCGCCACGCGACGCGCGGGGCGAACAGCGAGCGCGATAAGGCGCTCGCGCTTTACGGCGCGGTGCGCGACGAGATCCGCTACGACCCCTATATCGATTTCAACAATGCGGAAAATTTCCGCGCCTCCGGCGTGCTGGCCGCGCGCCGCGGCTTCTGCGTCGGCAAGGCGGCGCTGCTCGCAGCCTGTGCACGTGCCGTCGGCATCTCGGCGCGCGTCGGTTATGCGGACGTGCGCAATCACATGACGTCGAAGCGCATGCACGATTTGATGCAGACCGATACGTTCTGCTGGCACTCCTACACCGATCTCAAGATCGACGGTCGCTGGGTGAAATCGACGCCCGCTTTCGATGCAGCGCTGTGCCGCAAGATTGGGCTGCCGCCGCTCGATTTCGACGGCGTCACCGACTCGCTGTTCCAGGCCTTCGACCCGCAGGGACAGCGGCATATGGAGTATCTGCGCTATCGCGGCGATTTCGCCGATGTGCCTTACGACACGATCATTGCCGACTTCCACAAGCTTTATCCCAGGCTGTTCACTGCCAAGATTGACGGCGACTTCGCCGCCGAAGCGCAGCTGTGAGGCGCGTGTGAAGGCTGCCATGCGGGTAGTCTTCGCCGCTCTGCTGCTCACCATTGCCGGCCTGCTGGCCTGCGATCCGACGGTTGCGCAAGACAAGCCGGCCGCGCCCGGGCAACCGACGACGGACGTTCACGTCTTCAATTTCGGCAAGCAGAACCCGGCCTGCCTGTCATGGACCGACGGCTGTCGGACCTGCACGCGCAACGCCGAGGGCGAGGCTGTCTGTTCGAATATCGGGATTACCTGCCAGCCGGGTGCAATCGCCTGCATTCAGCCGCAGGGTGAGAAACGCGAAGGCGACGCGCCGAAATGAGGGTGATCGTGGTGGCGTTTTCGCCCGATGAATATTTCACCTGAGCGCGGTCGGAGTCGGCGGCAGAGCCGGAAGGTTTGAGCCTTGCCTCTTACCGGCGCCCGGCATTCAATGCGTTGGGCGACAACACGAAGAAACCTGTGAGGAGGACACACCCGATGCCACGTTTTCACACGACGATGCGCGCATTGGCGCTGATTGCGCCGTTGGTGCTCGTCGGCGCCGCGCAGGCCGAGGATCAGCTCAAGGTTGCGATCGGCCAGATCAACAATTGGGAAAATCAGGCGCCGACGCTCGGCCAGGATGCCGGCATCTTCAAAAAGCATGGTCTGGTGCTGGAAAATGTCGGCACCTCGGGCGCGGGCGAAACCATGCAGCCGGTGATCGCCGGCAGTGCAGACCTGGGCGCCGGCGTCGGCGTCGCCGGCGTGATGCGCGCCTTTGCGCATGGCGCGCCGCTGCGCATCCTGCTGCCGGCCTTCACCGGCACCGGCGACCTGTTCTGGTACGTGAAGGCGGATTCGCCGATCAAGAGCCTGAAGGACGCGACCTCGAGCAACACCATCGCGTATTCGACATCCGGCTCGAGCTCCAACAATATCGTCGTCGGCTTCGTGCAGGAGCTCGGCACCAAGGCGAAGCCGACCGCGACCGGCGGCCCGCCGGCGACGCTGACGCAGGTGATGTCGGGCCAGATTGACATCGGCTGGGCGGCGCCGCCATTCGGCGTGCGCGAGGTCAAGGCTGGCAAGATCCGCATCATCGCCCATGGCAGCGACCTGCCGTCGCTGCGCGGACAGACCGTGCGCGTGATCATCGTCAACGCCAATGCGTTGAAGGAGAAGCACGACGCGATCATGCGTTTCGTCGACGCCTATCGCGAGTCGGTTGACTGGATGTATTCCGATCCGAAGGCGATCTCGATGTATGCGAAGAAGATCAAGTTCGATGACGAGGCGCTGCTCAAGGAAACGATCGGGAAATTCCATCCGAAATCTGCGCTGCAGACCGACACCATGGCCGATCTCGACGGCGCGGTGAAGGATGCGGTGAAGCTCAAGTTCCTGGACCAGCCGCTGACCAAGGAGCAGCTCAGCGAGCTCATCCAGATCCCGCCGCGGAAGAAGTAACGGCGCACGTCTTGCTCACGTCATCCTTCAGGGCACGCCGGTGGCGTGCCCTTTTTGCATCGCGTTGCGAGTGGCTGTGAATATCGGGAGTATGATGTTGGCAACTCCAAAAACCGCTTTTTCCTCTCGCAACTGACGCCTATAACCACATTTATCCCGCTCCAAGTCCAAGGGGCGCCTGATCAAACGTCTACAGTCGCGGGGCGGGATGCGATGGCCGGATGACGGGTGGGTTTCAGACGAACACCCAATCCATTCGGCGGCCCAAGTCGCGAAGATCCTGGCGCCGAGCGCTTCGGCGTTATGAGTGGTGTGGGGAGCGAAATCTCCTGCAGCCCCGCAGCGGAGGTCACCAATGGTCATGCCTCCGGGGGTCCGCGAAGCAAGCCGTAACCCATCGCGCGCGGGATATCTCGATCCGACGAGACCTGCGGTTTGACTACCCATCTGCCTTCGTTCCGCGAGGGGCGAAGGATCCGTA
>DASRGN010000020.1:0-100349 GCA_035651015.1 Pseudolabrys sp.
GGGGGGGGGGGGGGGGGCGAGTATCGCTGCTGGTCAGCCATGCTTTGCCACGCGCTTCGCTGGCGTGTCGGGTGGCAAGGCGACCCAGGGGTGGCGTGACTCCTCCCATACCGCAATCGTCGGCGCTGGGAAATTCGGATCGGCGAAGTTGCCGATGGCTACGGCGACGTGTTCAGGAAAGCCTTCGCCCTCCCAGTAGACCGTGGACCCGCATGTCGGACAGAAGTGAAAGGTCAGCGCATTCCCACTTTCGGCTTTCCGCTTCCACGCCGCGGCTTGACCGGCGAAAGTGACCTGCTCGCGGCGGAAGCGCGCTTGGTTGCTGATCACGGCACCCGTGCGGCGCTGGCACTCCAGGCAGTGGCACATGGAGATGCGCGTCGGTTCGCCCTCAATCGTAAGATGGAGTTGTCCGCAGCTGCAGGCGGCGTGTCGGGTGGTCATGGCTTTGCTCCGTGGCTATCGACTTTCTTGGAACGGCTGTGAAACGTCGCGACGTGCGGCCAACGCCGCCCTGCTTTCAGTTGGGGGCGTTTGCCTTCAACCAGTCCATGATCAGGGCGGTGACTTCGATCTCACGTTCGAGATGAGGGAAATGCCCGACGTCGGAGAGGATGATATTCCTGTACGGCCCCTTGAAGAGCGGCTTAATCGCCACCGAGTATCTCGCCGTCGGATCGGTGCTGCCGTAAATCGTCAGCGTCGGCGTATGCATCTCATTCGTCGGCAGCCGGCCCATGCGTACCGCATCGCTCAGACCTCCATAGTATTTGAGCGCTGCCGTCATGGTACCGGGAGAGCTGAGCGTCTCCTTGATCGAACGGAGATGCGCATCATTCTTGAATGTAGGCGACCACAGCTTCCAAAGATAATCGACGAAAGGCAGTCCCTCGATATTGACCAGCGAGTCGGCGCCAGGCATTTGGAAAAAAAAGACATGGAAGATGGATCGAATGAATTCTGGATCCTTCCTGTTGGTCAAAATTGCGATCGGGTGCGCGGTGTTCATGACTACGGCGGCCTTGATCGCCGATGGCGCCGTGGCCAGCACCTGAAAGGTCGACGTGCCGCCCCAATCCATGCCAACGACACATGCCTGCCCGTCCTCGCTCAGCGCCGCGATGAGCGCTTCGAGATCCTTGCCCAGCGCAATGGGATCGAAAATCCCGTCCGTAGGAATCTCGCTCGGCGCATAGCCGCGCAAGAACGGCGAGACCGCGCGATATCCCGCATCCGCGAAGACCTGCAACTGCTTTCGATACGACCAGGCATTGTCGGGAAAGCCGTGCATGAACATGACAAGAGGCCCGCTCCCCTGTTCGAGGTAGGCAAACCGCACTCCATTGGCACGCACGTATTTCAAGGTGGGTTCGCTGCGGGAGCCGTCGCTGTTCATGAGGATCCCCTGTGCAAGCCGACTGCGGCCTTAACACTAGCTAAAGATTATTGCTAGTGTTTGGTTGCGTCAACCGGCAAAGTCTCTATGCTGGTGTCCGTGAGACTATCGAAAAAATTCGGCATCCCGAGCGATCTCGCGTTGCTCTACGACTTCGTGAATTCGCTCGACGTGAGACGGTTCGTGGAGAGGGGCGCCGCGCACGATCCGAGCGATGAGCTCGCTACGCCCGCGCAGTTGCGGGAATGGCTTCGCACGCGCGGCTTGCTCGAAGGCGGTGTCAACGTCTCCAAGGCGGAGCATCGCGAAGCCCTGCGGCTTCGAGAAGCGCTGCGGGCCTTCATCGCTGCGCCGCGGCGGGCCCGCTCATCAGCTATGGGCTCGCTTGTTACTTCGGCGGGCGGCTTTCCCCTGGAGCTCGCAGTAGCGGCCGATCGAGCGCCTGGTCTTCGACCGGTGGCGGGCCGGGCGACGAGCGGACTCGGCCAAGTGCTGGTCGAACTCGTGCGGCTTTCGGATGACGGCAGGTTGGAACGGCTCAAGACCTGCGACTCGGACGAGTGCCGTTGGATCTTCTACGACCGTTCGAAACCGAGCAACCGCCGCTGGTGCTCCTCCGAGCTCTGCGGAAATCGCGAAAAGACCCGGACCTATCGCAGCCGACGAGGCGGGGCCACAGGATAGAAATCGTCGAGAGACCGTCCATGTCTCTCATTCAGATCGCGTGCGCGGTAGCTGTCCCGCTGCTCTGGGGCTATCAGTTCGTGGCCATCAAAGTCGGCGTTATGGAGTTTCCGCCTCTCTTCTTCCTCGTCCTCCGCTTCCTGGCCATCGCGCTGCTGCTTATTCCGTTTGTTAGAAGGCCTGCGCGTCAACAGTTCGGCCCTATCGCAGCTATCTCGGTTTTTCTTGGCGGACTGAACTTCGGGCTCTTCTATGTCGGCCTTGGGCTCGGCTCGGGAAGCATGTCTGCCGTCGCATATCAACTCGCCACGCCCTTCACCGTCCTGTTGGCTTGGCCGCTGCTCGCGGAGAGGCCGTCTCTAACGACATCCGCCGGAGTGCTGCTGGCATTCGTCGGGGTGGTCGTGTTGGCCGCGGGGCCTGGCCTGTCAGCAAACGCGCTTCCGTTGCTGCTTGTGGTCGGGGCGGCCTTCGCGTTCGCGATGTCCAACATCTTGACGAAACGCTATGGCCCTTTTGACCCTTTGATGTTGATGGGGTGGTCGTCGCTGCTCACGGTGCCGCAGGTCATGTTGATGTCGTTGCTTCTTGAACATCGGCAAATGGGGAGCCTCATCGCAGCGGACGGACGCGGTTGGCTGGCACTCGCCTACACGATTTTCATCGGAGGAATTGTCGGGTTTGGCCTTTGGTTCTGGCTGATCGCCCGCTGCTCCATGGGCCGCGTCGCACCATTCGGCCTGCTGCTTCCGGTGTTCGCCTTGATTTCGAGCGTGTTGTTCCTTGGCGACCATATCACCCCAAAGTTGATTTTCGGTGGGTTGCTCACGATCTCCGGCGTCGCCATTACACAGCTAAGGTTGAACGCTCGACCAACTTGACCGGCACCATGGAGACGTGGGGCATGAGCCGCAGAGCATCTTTTCTCGGCCGATCATGAGGAAGACTTATGATCGCTCGCCAGAATGTTGGTACAAAAGGCTAGCATGCGATATTATTGATTAGGTTTTCTCATGATTTTCCAATGGCGCGCCGCCTCCCATCGCTGAACGGCCTGAAGGCTTTCGAGGCTGCCGCCCGCAGCGAAAGCTTCACGCGCGCCGCGGCGGAGCTCAACGTCACGCAGGGCGCCGTCAGCCATCAGGTGAAAGCCCTGGAGGACACGCTCGGGCTCAAGCTGTTCCGGCGTGAGCGGCAACGGCTGTTTCTCACCGCCGCGGGCCGCGACTACCTGTCCGTCATCCGCGATGCGCTGGATCGCATCGCCGCCGGTACCGAACGCCTGGTGCAGCGGCAGGAGAGCGGCGCGCTGACAGTGAGCACATCACCCGACTTCGCGGCAAAGTGGCTGGTCAACCGGCTGGGCAGTTTTGCCGAAAAGCATCCCGGCGTGGATCTGCGCGTATCGGCGGCGACGCATTATGCCGATTTCGCGCGCGACGACGTCGATATCGCCATCCGGCATGGCGACGGCCACTGGCCGGAGCTCGACGTGCAGCGGCTTTACGCGGAGCGGCTGTTTCCGGTGTGCAGCCCCAAGCTCGTCGCCGGAGGAAACCGCATCACCAAGGCGGCGGACCTTCTCAAGTTTCCGCTGCTGCGTCTCGAGGACGCGAGGAACTGGACGCGTCTCTTCGAAGCCGCGGGCGTGAAGGCCGCCGTCGGCCCCGGCCCGGTATTGAACCGCGCCAGCATGCTGATCGATGCGGCGATCGACGGGCAGGGCATCGCGCTCGCGCGCACCGCCCTTGCCGCCTGGGACCTGATCCACGGCCGCCTCATCCGGCCGGTCGAGGTGTCGCTCAAGGTGGCCAACACCTACTGGATCGTCTGCCCCAAGGCGGCATCGAGCATTCCGAAGATCGCGGCATTCCGGGCTTGGATCCTGGCGGAAGCGGCCGACGACACGCGCCGCCTCAAAGCGCTGGCGTCATGAGCCGCGCAAAGCATCGCGCGCCTTATTCGAACCAGTAATCCAGCGTTCCCTTTGATCCTTTGCCGAATTCGCCGGCAAAGCCGCCCTCACCGCGCAGGCCAGAAAGCTCGTCCGTCCCCGATCCGGGAACGACGAACCACGTCGCATTGATCATGCCGTGCTCGACGATCTCCTGCCCTTGCAGCACGAACGTGCCGCGGCGTCCGCCCAGTGTGCCGCGAAAGCGTTGCAGACTGACCAAGCTCGCGGAACGATCGTCGCGCAGCACCTGCAAGGCGCGAACCGGTGACTCGCCCTCGATGTCGCCGCTGAACGTTTCGTCCAGACGGATCTCCATCAGCGTCGAGCCGGCGGTCTGATCGTAGGGCTCGACCTCGGAATGCCGGACGGTGATCCGCGCCTCTGCGCGCTTGCGACCGCGCGGGGTGCCGTGCTCGATCATGGCGCTCTCCTCTATTCGAGTACCGCAACGGACGGGCCATGCAGCGAGAGCGGAACTTTCCGTCCGCTTTCGACTTTTCGGCCTGTGACTTAGGGGAAACGCAGTCTCCCCTTCAGACGGACAGGCCGTCCAAGCACTGCGCAACACTCGCGTTTGCCGAGGCGATTGCGCATGGGCGAAAGGCTTCCCCTACTCGCACACCGTCATCGCCTTGCTGCGCGCGCAACGCCGCAAGGAGGCCTCCGATGACTCACGCCCGGATGTTCGCTGTCGCTGCCCTCACCGCGCTCCTCGCCACATCGGCGCGGGCACAGAATGAGGACTGGAGCAAGGTCGATGCCGCGCTCGGCAAGACCGGTGCCCTGCAGGCGGACGGCGTGCACAAATACGGTTTCCCGCGCTCCGACCTCAGCGTCACCCTCGATGGCGTCAAGATCAAGCCGGCGCTGGCGCTCGGCGGCTGGCTCGCCTTCACGCCGCGCCTGCAGGACACCATGGTGATGGGCGACCTGGTGCTCACGGAGAGCGAGGTCAATCCGGTGATGGCCAAGCTGCTCACCAGCGGCATCGACGTCACCGCCGTGCACAATCATCTGCTGCGCGCCAACCCTGAGACATTCTACATGCATGTCGAAGGCCATGGCGACGCGGTGAAGCTCGCGACCGCGATCCGCGCCGCGCTCGGCGAGAGCAAGACGCCATTTTCGGCGCCGACGACAGGCGCCGCCCCGGCGCAACAGGCCGTCGACCTCGACACCGGCAAGCTCGACAGCATCATGGGGGTCAAAGGCAAGGCCAATGGCGGCGTCTATGCGTTCTCGGTGCGCCGGAGCGATCCGATCACGGCGGGCGGCATGACCATTCCCACCTCCATGGGAGTAGCGCATGGCATCAACTTCCAGCCGACGGGCGGCGGCAAGGCGGCGATCACCGGCGACTTCATCGTGCTCGGCAGCGAGGTCAATCCGCTGATCCGCACGCTGCGAGGGAACGGGATCGAGGTGACGGCGATCCACACGCATATGTTGAATGAGCAGCCGCACATGTTCTTCGTCCACTTCTGGGCCAATGACGATGCGGTGAAGCTGGCGCAAGGCGTGCGCGCCGCGCTGGACAAGACCGCATCGGCGAAGGCCGAGACGAAGTAGCTGGCCGCGGGTGCCGGGACACCTGCACAATCTCGTCATGCGCGGGCTCGACCCGCCTGCGGGCCGAAGCAGTTGAACCAACGGATTGCCACAACACCCTTCGGCGGGCGTAGGCCCGCGCATCCATCTTTCTTCGTGACAATTTAGATGGATGGCCGGGTCAAGCCCGGCCATGACGGCAGAGCGTCTTGACGACGCTTCGCCCAAAGCAGACGCTTCCGCCCAAGACCTAGCGATCAGACCGGGTCAGGGAGGAAGCCAATCATGCTGCCAATGGAACGGCGCGCCTTTATGCAAGGCGCGGCGATGGGCGCGCTGGCGTTTTCGGTCGGCGGCGTCGACGTGTTGCTCACCGCGCGCGAAGCGCGCGCGCAAGGCGCCGCGTTCAAGACGCTGACCCCCGAGCAAGTGGCGACGCTTGAAGCGCTCGGCGAAACGCTGGTGCCGGGCGCGCGCGAAGCCGGCGTCGCGCATTATGTCGACGCGCAGATCTCCGGACCGGCGGACAATGCGCTGCTGATCGCGCGCGTGATGAATGTGCGCCCGCCTTACGCGAATTTCTATCGCGTCTGCCTCGGCGCGCTCGAGAAGGCCTGCCAGGCGCAGACCGGCAAGAATTTCGCCGCGCTCGCCGCCAATGAGCAGCATGACCTCATCGAGAAGCTGCGCACCAACAAGCTCGAAGGCTGGCAGGGACCGCCGCCGCCTTACGTCTATGCAGTGATGCGCGGCGACGCCATCGACGTCGTCTACGGCACCATGGCGGGCTACGAAGGCCTCGGCATTCCGTACATGGCGCATATCGCGCCTGAGAAGAGGTGGTGACCCATGGTTGCGCCAGAAAAAGTCGACGTCGCCATCGTCGGAGCCGGCATGTCCGGCTCGATCTTCGCCGCCGTGCTCGCCAAAGCCGGCAAGAAAGTCGTGTTGTTGGAGCAGGGACCCGACTGGCAGCTCGGTGATCTCATCTCCTCCGACATCTGGGGCCGCCGCATCAAGCCGACGACCGCCCAGGTGGTGCTCCAGGGCAAGAACCCGGTCGGCTACGGCTTCAATTTCGGCCATGGCACCGGCGGCGCGGCGCTGCACTATTTCGCGAATTTCCCGCGGCTGCTGCCTTCCGACTTCAAGGTGAAGAGCCAATACGGCCGCGGGCTCGACTGGCCGATCTCCTATGACGACCTCTCGCCCTATTACGACAAGGTGGCGCGCGACGTCGGCGTCTCCGGCGATGACAAGGCCGAAGAGATCTGGCGGCCGAAGGGCGAGGCCTATCCGATGCCGCCGCTCAAGAGCTTCCGCCATGGCCAAGTGTGGCTGAAGGGTTTCGAACAGATCGGCATCCGCATGGTGCCGGCGCCCGTCGCCATCAACTCCACCGACTACAACGGACGTCCGGCCTGCATCTATGACGGCTGGTGCCATGTCGGCTGCCCGATCGGCGCGCTGGCCAATCCGCAGGTGACCTATCTCGCCGAGGCGCGCAAAGCCGGCGCCACGGTGCGGCCGTTCTGCACGACGACGCGCATCCTCACCAACGCCGCCGGCACGAAAGCCACGGGCGTCGAATATTACGACGAGAAGAGAGAGAAGCAGGTGCAGGAGGCGAGCGTCGTCATCCTCGCCGGCGCGGCGGTGTCGAACCCGCGGCTCCTCCTCAACTCGGCGACCGACAAGCATCCGAAAGGCTTGTCGAATGCCAGCGGGCTCGTCGGCAACTATGTGATGACGCATTTCGCCGGCGCCACCTGGGCGATCTTCGACGAGGACGTGCAGAGTCACATGGGCATCACCGGCGCGCAGTTCATGTCCTACGACAAGCATCCGAAGACGAGCCACAAAGACGCCTTCGGATCGACGTTCTGGGTGGCGGGCCTGGCGTTGAAGACGAGCGACCTCGCCGGCTTCGCCAATGCGCGCGGCGATCTGTTCGGGCCCGAGCTCGCGGCGTTCATGAAGCGCGCCAAGCCCGGGCTCACCCGCGTGCAAGGCTTCGGCGAGGAGATGCCGGACATCGAGAACCGCGTCGAGCTCGCGAGCGAGAAGGATGACTTCGGCATGCCGCTCCCGAAGGTCACCCACAGCTACGGGCCGGACGTGATCGCGCTGTGGAATGCGATCCTCGAGGAAGGCGTCGCCGCCGCGAAGGCCGCCGGCGCCAAGGAAGCCTGGCCGGCGCGGCCGGTGATCCCGACCATCCACATGACCGGCGGCACCATTATGGGCACGGCGGCGAACAATTCGGTCGCCAACAGCTACGGGCAGAGCCACGAGATCGCCAATCTGTGGATCGGCGGCGCCGGACTGTTTCCGACCGAAGGCGCGGCGAACCCGACCTATACGCTTGACGCCGTAGCGCTGCGCGGCGCCGAGCACCTGGCGGCGAACTGGGGGACGATCGCGAATTAGCTCCCGGCGTCAGGAAGCCAGCAAACCCTTGGCCAGGGCGCGACGCACAGCCTTGGGCTCGGTCTTGATCACTTCGATGAGCGTGCGCGCCGCGCCGGAAGGACGACGTGTGCCAAGCTCCCATTTGCGCACTGTTCCAATACCGGTGCCAATCAGCGCGGCAAATTCACGTTGCGACAGTCCCAGTTTTGCGCGCGCCTCGCGCGCATCGGTTTGACGCGGCATGATCTGATGCACAACGGCCTTGGTCCGCTTGCCCTTTGCATGATCGAGGGCTTCGTGCAGGCTGGCGCGGATATCATCAGCCAGACGCGGTTCTATTTTCTTTGCCATTGTCTCATGACCTCCTTTACCAGCACGGCAAGTTGTCTTTTTTCTGCGGCGGTCAGATCGCCTTTGTCGTTCTTTGCATAAAGTGCGAGCAGCAAAATCGGATGATCCGGATTGTGAAAGTAGTAGACGACGCGCGCGCCTCCTCGCTTGCCAACACCGCCGCGACCAATACGAACTTTCCGCAGTCCACCCGTCCCTGGTATGACATCGCCGCAGGTTGGCTCATACGCAATGAGATCGATCACTGCATCTTGTTCTTCAGACGTGAGCAATTCGCCGGCGCGTCGTCGATATCCGGCAAGTTCAATGACCGAGACGGGCCGTCCGCGCATATGCCATAGTACCCCATTGGGGTACTAGCGTCAAATCACGTCCGGCCCTCGGACGGAGCGTTTCATCACCGCTCTGGTACCGGCTTCGCGCGCACGCCGCGCGAGGCGATCCACAAGATGAGCGTCGCGCCGCCGGCGAGCGCAACGCCCGCGACCATTGGCCAGGCGCTATGGCCAAGCAGCGCGCCGACGATGGCGCCGCAGATCGCCGCGGTGCTCTGTTGCACCAGACCAAGCAGCGAGGACGCCGCGCCGGCGCGCTGGGGAAACGGCGTGAGCGCGCCCGCCGCCGACTGCGGCAGCACCATGCCCATGCCGGCAAGATAGATCGCCATCGGCAGCACCAGCGCGAACAGCCAGTGCAGCCCGAGCGCGAGGCCGAGCACCATGGCGATGCCACCGACCGCTTGCGTCAGGCTGCCGACGCCGAGCATGCGGGCAAGGCCGAGCCGGGTGACCATCTTCGCCGCGATCCAGGTGCCGACGAGGTAGCCGCCGGAGCCGATGGCGAAGGCAATGGCGAACAGCGCGGGCGGCAGGCCGTAGAGATTCTGCAGCACGAAAGCCGACACCGAGATCCAGGCGAACAGGCCGGCAAAGCTCAGCGCCGAGAGCCCCATATGCGCGAGGAAATAAGCGCTGCGCCCGACGACGCCGTAGGAGCGCGCCATCGCGGCCAATGAGAACGGCTCGTCCGGCTGCTTGCGCAGCGTCTCCGGCAGCAGAAAGCTCACCGCGCCGAGCGCAACAAGCGCGAAGAGAACCAGCACGACGAAATTCGCGCGCCAGCCGAACGCGGTCTGCAGCACGCCGCCGAGCAGCGGCGCCACGACCGGCGCGAGCGCCATTACCGCGCCGATGCGCGAGAGCTCGCGGCCGGCCTGCGCCCCGGAATAGAGGTCGCGCACCACGGCGCGGGCGATGACGACGGCACCGCAGCCGCCGAGCGACTGCAGCGCACGCGCCACGATCAGCATCTCGATCGAAGTCGAGAGCAGGCAGGCAATGCTGGCGAGACCGAACAGCGTCATCGCCGCGAGCAGCACTGGCTTGCGCCCATACCGATCGGACACCGGGCCATAGAGGATCCCGCCGACCGCAAAGCCGACCAGATAAGAGGAGATGGTGAGTTGCACCTGCGCGGCCGTGGCGCCGAGCCCGTGCTCGATGTCGGGCAGCGACGGCAGATACATGTCGACCGAAAACGGACCGATGCCGGTGAGCAGCGCCAGCAGCGCGGTGAGCGCAAAGGTTCCGGGACGAAGCATGCGCGCAAGGACCACGGCGCGCGGCGCGGGGCAAGCGTTTCGACGTATGGCTGTATTGCTGCTGGGTTACCGTGACCTCTCCGTCGTCATGCCCCGCTCGCGCTGGCGAGCCGAAGGCGAGCAGCCAGCGCGAGCAGCCTTTAGTGGCCGCGCCGGCCCCTCGCTTCGCTCGGCGGCGCGGCGAAAGCGGGGCATCCAGTAATCGCCGGCATCGCGGATTTATTGCGATGCTGCGGAGTACTGGGTCCCCCGCCTTCGCGGGGGACGACGCCGAAATCGTTGAGCAGCTCCTAGAACTCGTGCGCGAAGGATAGCGGCGCGGCGGCGGCGCCGGGCTTGGTCACCGCGCCATAGCGGTGCAGGTCAGCGCCATAGGTGTCGAGCCAGGTCTTGGCGCGGCCGAGATCAGGCGCAATGCGATCGAGGATGCGCCAGAAGCGCGGCGAGTGGTTCATCTCGACCAGATGCGCGACCTCGTGCGCGGCGAGATAGTCGAGCACGAAGGGCGGCGCCATGATCAGCCGCCAGGAATAAGACAGCACGCCCGCGGTCGAGCATGAACCCCAGCGGCTCGCCTGGTCGCGCACCGAGATGCGCGCGATGCGCACCTTGAGCATCTGCGCATAGCGCCGGCTCGCCACTTCAAGATCGCGCCGCGCCTCGCGCTTGAGGAAATCGGTGACGCGGCGGTTGATGTGCGGCGCGTTACCGGCGACGCAGATGAGCTGCGCGCCATCCTCACCGGCCTCGACCCACACCGTGCCGCGGGCGCCGCGGCGATGCTCGACGCGATGCTCGAGGCCACGCAGCGGCACGATGACGCCGTCGGCAAACGGCAGCGCTTCGGGCAGGCGGCCGAGCCGCGCGGCGATCCAGGCGCCGTGCTTTTGCGCAAAGACCTTGGCCTCGCGGATGCTGCCGCGCGGCGGCATGGTGAGCACGACCTCGCGGGTCGGCGTATTGATGCGCAGCGTGTAGCGGCGTGCCTGGCGGTGGCGGCGCAACCGCACCGCATAGACCTCGCGCTCGAAAATGACGGAAATGGTCTGCGGCTCGCTCGACCGGCGATACAGCAAAGCGCGCAAAGACATGGCTGTTGTCCCCCACGCGCGCCGCTCACAGTCCGAACCGGAAGTTCGCACGCTGTTGCGGCAAGTGTTTTTGGAATCAGTGGTGACTGCGGATTGTAGGCCGGCGCAAGTCCGCGTCAATGCTCCGGTGATACCGAAGCGCCGTTATGGCAGGTGCTACTCGGCGGCCTGCTTGTCGTGGCCGTTGCCGCGGCGCCGCGGCGCATTGTTGCTGAGCGCGAAGTCGGCGATGCGCGGCGCGATCTCGGCGCGGAAGCGCGAGCCGTTGAACACGCCGTAATGGCCGACACCCTGCTGCATGTAATGCACTTTCTTGTCGGCCGGGATGTTCGGGCACAGCACATGCGCGGCGTCGGTCTGGCCGACGCTGGAGATGTCGTCCTTCTCGCCCTCGACGGTCATCAGCGCGACATGGCGGATGCGCGAGGGATCGACGGCGCGGCCGCGATGCGTCATCTGCCCCTTGGGCAGCGCGTGGCGGATGAACACGGTATCGACGGTCTGCAGGTAGAACTCGGCGGAGAGATCCATCACCGCGAGATATTCGTCATAGAACTCGCGATGCTTCTGCGCGGAATCGCCGTCGCCCTTCACCAGATTGAGGAACAGATCGCGATGCGCCTCGAGATGGCGGTCGAGATTCATGCTCATGAAGCCGTGCAGCTGCAGGAAGCCCGGATAGACGTCGCGCATGAAGCCGGGATGCGGGAACGGCACCTTGGTGATGACGTTGTGGCGGAACCAGTCGATGCCGCGCTCCTGTGCGAGACGATTGACCGAGTTGGAGTTGATGCGCGTGTCGATCGGACCGCCCATCAGCACCATGGAATGCGGCACGTAGGGATCGTCCTCCGCCTCCATGCGCGCGACCGCCGCCATCACCGGCACCGAAGGCTGGCACACGGCGATGACATGCACGTCGCCGCCGAGCGCATGCAGCATGGAGATGACGTAGTCGATGTAATCGTCGAGATCGAAGCGGCCGGCCGACACCGGCACCATGCGCGCGTCGGCCCAGTCGGTGATGTAGACCTCGTGATTGGGCAGGAAGGTCTCGACCGTGCCGCGCAACAGCGTCGGATAATGTCCCGACATCGGCGCAACGATGAGCAGCTTCGGCTGCGGACGGCGCGGCGCATGTGTGAGCGCGCGCTCGAAATGGATGAGCTTGCAGAACGGCCGCTCCCACACGGTGGCCAGGTGCACGCCCACCTGCTCACCGCCCACAGTGGTCGAATGGATGTTCCAATCGGGCCGTCGGTAGCGGCGCGTCGAGCGCTCGAACAGCTCCGCCGCGGCGGCCATCGACTTGCCGTAGGTCGTGTGCGCGAGCGGATTGGCCGGATTGCGGAAGAACAGGCGCGTGGCATCGGCGAAGGCGCGGGATGGATTGAGCGCCGCGTGGCTCATTTCGTAGAACCAGTAGAGCGGCGAGCTGACAATGAGACCGTCAGCGGCGGGAAGCGCGGCCGCCCCGTCAAATTCACCAATAGCCATGGGTTCGGGCCCCCGCCCCTGCTGCACTGCAGCATCCTGTCGTCTTTTGGTCACGAGGTCAATCTGCCACAAACTTATTCACGTCTGTTTACGATGCCAAGACTTACAGCAAATTCAATCATTTAGATGCTATTCTCCGGTTTGCATCAGCGAGCCCTGCCGCCGGGCGCTGTCGAGCAGCCACAGGAACGCCCCCGCTGCGGCTGCGAAGAGCACTATGTTCAACGCCAGCGCCTGCAGCATCAGGTCACTGCGGAAGACATGCTCGATGAGCAGCGCGCGCATGCCTTCGAACACATAAGTCGGCGGCAACACCCACGCTACCCACTGCAGCCAGTGCGGCAGCACGGCCACCGGGTAGTAGACGCAGGTGAGCGGCAGCAGCAGGAACATGATGGTCCAGGCGAGGCTCTCGGCGCCCATGCCGTTGCGCAGCACCAGGCCGGACACAAAGATGCCGACCGCCCAGCTGGTGAGAATGAGATTGGCGAAGAACGCCGCGAGCGCGAAACCGAGCGACCACAGATTGAAGCCGAAGAAGGCGATGGCGAGCAGCGTCACCGGCACCATGCCGATGGCGAGGCGAATGAGGCTCATGATCATCAGCGCGGCGACGAACTCGACCGGCCGCAGCGGCGACATCATGATGTTGCCGAGGTTGCGCGCCCACATCTCCTCGAGGAACGAGATCGAGAAGCCGAGCTGGCCGCGAAACAGGATGTCCCAGAGCAACACCGCGCCGATGAAGGTGCCGCCGGCGCGCGCGAAGAAGCCGGAATTGGCGCCGATATAAAGCTGCAGAAAGCCCCACATCAGCATCTGCACCGTCGGCCAGTAGATGAGATCGAGGATGCGTGGCCAGGACGAGCGCAACAGATACCAATAGCGCCGCACCATGGCGCCGACGCGATGCGCCGAGAGCTCGCCGGTCATTGCGCGGCCTCACTCACATGCGCGCGCCCACGGGCCACATCGAGAAACACTTCCTCGAGCGTGTGGCGCCCATAGCGATCAAGCAGCCGCGCCGGCGTGTCATCGTCCTCGATGCGGCCCTTCTTCATGATGATGACGCGCTCGCACAGCCGCTCGACCTCGACCATGTTGTGTGAGGCGAGCAGGACCGTGGCGCCGCGCGCGCGGCGATACGCCTCCAGGCGGCCGCGCACCCAGTCCGCCGTGTCGGGATCGAGCGAAGCGGTCGGCTCGTCGAGCAGCAGCACCTCCGGATGGTTGAGCAGCGACTTCGCCAGCGACACGCGCGTCTTCTGGCCGGCGGAGAGCTTGCCGGTCGGCCGGTCAAGGAGATCGGTGAGATCGAGATCGGCGGCGAGCTCGGCGATGCGCTCCGCGACACCGGCCACGCCATAGAGCTGCGCGAACACAGTGAGGTTCTGCCGCACGGTGAGCCGCATCGGCATATCGACATAGGGGCTTTCGAAATTCATCCGCTGCAGCACACGATAGCGCTGCCGCGGCATGTGTGCGCCGAGCACCCGCACCTCGCCGGAGGTCGGCGTCACCAGGCCCATGATCGTGGCGATGGTCGTGGTCTTGCCGGCGCCATTGCCGCCGAGCAGCGCTGTCATCGAGCCGGGCGCGAGCGCAAAGGAAATGCCGTCGACGGCGGTCGTGGTCCTGTAGACCTTGACCAGGCGATCGATGGCGATGGCGGGGGTGGCAGTCACGCTGTCCATTGGGCAATCCGGCAGTTCCGCAGATGTGAGCCTATCGTCGCACCCACGCAAGGGCCGTTTGGACCCGCGCAGATCGCCCACTAAAATAGCGCCATGTCCACACTCGGGCTCAGCGACGACCCGCATCCGCGCCGCAATGTGCGCCTCGACACGCTGGTGCGGCTGCGCTGGCTCGCGGTCATCGGCCAGACCACGGCCGTCATCGGCGTGCACTTCGCGCTCGATTTCGAGCTGCCGATCTGGGCCTGTCTCGCCGTCATTTCGCTGTCGGCGCTGCTCAATGTCGGGCTGCGGCTGCGCTTTCATCTCACGCGGCGGCTCGAACCCGATCGCGCCGCCTGGATGCTCGCCTTCGACATCGTGCAGCTCGCGGTGCTCTTGTTCCTCACCGGCGGGCTGCAGAACCCGTTCGCCTTTCTGTTCCTCGGGCCGGTGCTGATTTCCGCGACCGCGCTGCCGCCGCGCTTCACGCTGATGCTCGGGGCGCTCGCCGTCGCCTGCGCCACCGTGCTGGTTTTCATGCATTATCCGCTGCCCTGGGACAGCGAGGACCCGCTGGAGCTGCCGCCGATCTACATGGCCGGTGTCTGGCTCTCGATCCTGCTTGCCATCGGCTATATCGGCGTCTACGCGTGGCAGATCACCGAGGAAGCGCGCCAGCTCACCGACGCGCTGGCGGCGACCGAGCTAGTGCTGGCGCGCGAGCAGCATCTCTCGCAACTTGACGGGCTCGCCGCCGCAGCCGCGCACGAGCTCGGCACGCCGCTCTCCACCATCACCCTCGTCGCCAAGGAATTGGAGCGCGCGATCGCTCCGGATTCTCCGCATGCCGAAGACGTGAAGCTTTTACGCGAGCAGACCAAGCGCTGTCGCGACATCCTCGCCAAGATCGCCGAGCTGTCCGCCAGCGGCGAGCCATTCGACCGCATGCCGCTGTCGACGCTGATCGAGGAAGTGGTGGCGCCGCATCGCAATTTCGGCGTCGACATCGACGTTCCCGGCAAGCGTGACGGCGAGCCGGTCGGCGCGCGCAATCCGGCGATCCTCTACGGGCTCGGCAATCTCCTGGAGAACGCCGTGGACTTCGCCCGCGCCCACGTCGTCGTCGGCACCGACTGGAGCGAGGACGATGTGGCGGTGACCATCACCGACGACGGTCCGGGCTTCGCGCCCGAAATCATGGACCGCATCGGCGAGCCCTATGTGACCAGCCGGCGCCGCGACGCGACCACGGATGCGGACGTCGACACGGAGGCCGGCGGGCTTGGCCTCGGCTTCTTCATCGCCAAGACGCTGCTGGAGCGCTCGGGTGCGACATTATCGCTACGCAACCGCGCCTTTCCGGACTACGGTGCGGTGATCCGGGTGCATTGGAGCCGTGCCGATTTCGAGCACGCTACTCCGCTCGCAGGTTAAATCTTTGTAATCCAATGTACTTTTCCTAGTGTAAAAAGCCCATAAACAGGGCTAGTATGGGTGCGACAAAAAGCAACAACAAGAAGGACGCAAGACCGTGGACATCAGTGTCAGCGACGCGATGGCGCCAAGCCTCGGTTCGCTTCCGAGCGAGCGGACTTTGCTCATCGTCGAAGACGACAAATCCTTCCTGCAGCGTCTCGCCAAGGCGCTCGAGGCGCGCGGCTTCGAGGTGACCGCGGTGGAGACGGTGGCCGAGGGTCTTACGCAAGTGGAGCAGATCAACCCGGCCTTCGCCGTGGTCGACATGCGGCTCGCCGACGGCACCGGCCTCGACGTCATCGCCGCGCTCAAGCGCCGGCGTCCGGAAGCACGCGGCGTCATCCTCACCGGCTACGGCAACATCGCCACCGCGGTGAACGCGATCAAGCTCGGCGCTGTCGATTATCTGGCGAAGCCGGCGGACGCCGACGATGTCGTCGCGGCGCTGCTCACCGTCGACCATCGCAAGGTGGAACCGCCTGCTAATCCGATGTCGGCCGACCGCGTGCGCTGGGAGCACATCCAGCGTATCTACGAGCTGTGCGGCCGCAATGTTTCGGAAACCGCGCGCCGGCTCAACATGCACCGCCGCACACTGCAGCGGATTCTGGCAAAGCGCGCGCCGCGGTAAGTGGCGCTTCCGCATTCTCAGCCCTCATCCTGAGGAGCGGCGCGCAGCGCCGCGTCTCGAAGGATGGCGGCGTCTTCATGTGAGATAGCGCGGCTCCTCGGCCTCATGGTTCGAGACGACCGCTTCGCGGTCTCCTCACCATGAGGGTGAAGGCAGGTATTTGCCGCAAGGCAGCTAAGCCGCGCGGACCATTTCCAGGAAGCGATCGACCTCGAGCTTGAGCTTGCTGCCTTCGTTGGCGAGCATGCGCGCCGAGCCGAGAACGTGGCTCGAAGCCGTGCCGGTCTCGGTGGCGGCACGGCTGACGTCGCTGATGGTCGAGGCGACGCGCAAGGTGCTCGCGCTGGCATTGCCGAGATTGCGCGCGATCTCGCCGGTGGTGGCGCTCTGCTCCTCGACGGCGGCGGCGATGGCGACCGCAATCTCGGAAATGCGGGCGATGGTGGCGCCGATCTCCTTGATCGCCGCGACGGAGTCGCGGGTCGCGTTCTGCATCTCGGTGATCTGCGCGCCGATCTCGTCGGTCGCCTTGGCGGTCTGGGTCGCCAAGGTCTTCACCTCGGCGGCGACCACGGCGAAGCCGCGACCGGCCTCGCCGGCACGCGCCGCCTCGATGGTGGCGTTGAGCGCGAGGAGATTGGTCTGCTCCGCGATCGCTGTGATCAGCTTGACCACGTCGCCGATGCGCGCTGCCGCATCCGACAGCGCCGCGATACGCGCGTCGGTGCGCTCGGCCTGACGTACCGCCTCGCCCGCGATCTGGCTCGATTCCGTGGCGCGGCGGCTGACTTCGCTGACCGAGGTCTCCAGCTCTTGCGCGCCGGCGGAGACGGATTCGACGTTGGTGGAGGCCTCTTCCGAAGCGTGCGCGACCGCAGCCGACATTTTCTCCGTGGTCTCGGCATTGTGCGCCAGCGTACCCGCGGCAGCCTCGAGCTCGACCGAGGCCGAGGACACGGCGATGACGATGCTGCCGACCGCATGCTCGAAGCCGTCGGCGATTTGCCGCATCTCGGCCTTGCGCGCTTCGTCAGCCGCGCGCTCCTTGGCTTCCTCTTCGTCGGCCTCGCGGCGCGCGCGCTCGATCGCCTTGACCTTGAACAGCTCCACCGCATGCGCCATGGCGCCGACTTCGTCCTTGCGGCCGAGGCCGGGGAGCACGACGTCGAATTGCCCGGCAGCGAGCTGCTTCATCGCGCCAACCATGCCGCCGAGCGAGCGGGTGACGCCGCGCGTGACGAAGAGCGTCAGCGCCATGAGGATGAGGCCGATCGCGCCTGCGGCGCCGACGACATATTGGCTGAGCGTCGAAGCGTGGGCGAGCTGCGGATCGATGATGGAGTCCACCTCCATCACACCGCGCACGTCGCCGAGCTTCCAGTCGCGCTTCGGGGATTCCGGATCGGAGTTGTGGCAGCTGATGCAGGATTGAGCCGACATGGTGTCGGCCATGGCGACGCGCACCACCTGCTTGCCATCGCGCGTCTCGGCGCGAGAGAACACTTCCTTCGGATTGGCGACGAGATAGCTCAGCGCCGCTTCCTGGAATTCGTCGAGCTGACGATCCTTGCGGCCAGGGAACGGATAATGGCTGTAGAGCGACATGGAGATGCCGCGATTGGCGAGGAGCGCGCTGAGATCATGCGTAAACGTCGCCGGCACCGGGATCACATGGTCCTTGCCCTTGTGATCGTGCGAAGCGCTGAACGCAGGATCCTTCAGCACCTTGTTGACGATGAATTCGGAGTAGTAGCCGCGGATCGTCTTGAACTGTCCGACGATCTCCTGATTGGTGACAGTGGCGTCGTGCACCGCCATATCGGCAACGACGCGCGGCATCGTGAACCAGACGAGCCCGATGGCGAGCGCGACACAAATCGGCACCGGCAGGATCATGCGCCAGGCCACGCTCTGATGTGGGCGCAGCGCCGTGCTACCCGCCCCCTCTGCCGCGTTTGGTTGTGCCATGCGCCCCACCACCCGAATTGGTGGAACAATCGCGCATTTCCGTTAGGCCTTGGTTAACCACACCCATCACTCAACGTTCTGCCTCATAAGGCCCTGTCGGATCAGCCAAAATTTGCAACCGGCGGGCGGCGGCGCGGGCGAAGGCGAGCATCATGGCCTTTCGAGTCGGCGCCGGAAGGCGGTGCTCCGGGGCCTCGCATCTGAATTCGGCGCCAAAGGCGTCGGCGACGATGAGCCCGGTATCCGCAGGAAAGATCTCGCAGGGCACGTCAACCGTCGTGGCGAAGAACAGCCGGTCGCAATGCAGGCGGTAGTCCACCCATTTCTGGTCGGCGCGGAAGTCGGCGACCGATGACTTGATCTCCACGATCCAGACGTCGCCGGCACCGCCCAATGCCACGAGGTCGGCGCGGCGGCCGGAGGCAAGCGGCAATTCGCTGACCACGCAGAAGCCGTGCGCGGCGAGAAGCCGCGACGTGCCGCGCGCGATGGCGAGCGCGGTCTCCGACTGCCGGCCATCGATCGGGAGCTCGCGCAGCGGCAGACTCACGATGCCACCTTGCGTGCGTCGGCGATGCGTTCGGGGAATGCGGCGGCCAGCGCCGCGCGATCGGCGGTGAGCACGCCGCGCTCAGTGATCAGCCCCGTCACCAGCCGCGCGGGCGTCACGTCGAAGGCGTAGTTGGCGACGGGAGAGCCGTCGGGCACCACGCGCACGGTCTCGATGCGGCCGTCGGCGGTGCGCCCGCTCATGGTCGCGACCTCCTCGGCGCCGCGCTGCTCGATGGGAATGCCACCGCCGTCAGCCAGCTTGAAATCGATGCTCGACGATGGCGCCGCCACATAGAACGGCACGGCATTGTCGCGCGCCGCCAGCGCTTTGAGATACGTGCCGATCTTGTTGCAGACGTCGCCATTCGCCGCGACACGATCGGTGCCGACGATGACGAGATCGATCATGCCATGCTGCATCAAGTGGCCGCCGGTGTTGTCGGCAATGACCGTGTGCGGCACGCCGTGCGCGCCGAGCTCCCAGGCGGTGAGCGAGGCGCCCTGGTTGCGCGGCCGCGTCTCGTCGGCGAACACATGCAGCGCGATGCCGGCCTCGTGCGCAGCATAAACTGGCGCCAGCGCCGTACCCCAATCGACCGCGGCGAGCCAGCCGGCATTGCAATGGGTGAGCACCTGCACCGGCTCACCCGGTTTCTTTTCGCGAACGAAGGCTTCGATCAGCGGCCGGCCATGGCGGCCGAGCGCCTGATTGACCGCGATGTCGCCCTCGCTGATCTCTGCGGCGCGGCGATAGGCGGCGGCGAGGCGCTCACCGCGCTCGCGGTTGCGCACGACCGCCAGCATCTCATCGAGCGCCCAGCGCAGATTGACCGCCGTCGGCCGTGCGGCGAGGAGCGCGGCATAAGCGCGCTCGAGCCCCTCATCGGAGGCATCGGCGCGCAACGCCAGGCAGAATCCATAGGCGGCGGTGGCGCCGATCAGCGGCGCGCCGCGCACCTGCATGGTGGCGATGGCGCGCACGGCTTCGTCCAGCGTGGTGAGCCGCGCGGTGACGAACCGATGCGGCAGCACCGTCTGATCGATGATACCCACCGACCAACCGTCACTTTCGAGCCAGATGCTGCGCGTGGGCTTGCCGTTGACCTGCATGGTTTGACAGATATCGCGCGGCGCGCGGCGAAACAATGTTCCTTCGCGGGACAAGCCTTTGCTAAGGTCACAAAAAAGCGGGGAGACGCATGCCCACGATCGATTACGAAGTCGAGTACAACAACCGCGCGCGGGTGCCGGAGCATCAGCAGATCTTCGCCCGCTGGGCGGCGGAGGGTGCCGCCTATCGCGAGGCGCGCGCCGGTGCGGCGACCATCGGGCTGAAATACGGGCCGAGCACGCGCAACACCATTGACCTATTCCCACCGTTGAAACCGACCGGCGACAAGCCGCCGCTGGCGCTGTTTGTGCATGGCGGCTGGTGGCGCTCGCTCGAGCCGCAGTCTTTCAGCCAGATGGCGCGCGGCGCCAATGCACATGGCATCAACGTCGCGGTCGCCGGCTATGATCTCTGTCCGACCTGCGGCATCGGCGACATCATCGAGCAGATCCGCACCGCCTGCCTGCTGCTCTGGCAGCGCTTCAACCAGCGCATCACCGTGATCGGCCACTCCGCCGGCGGGCATCTCGCCGCCTGCATGCTGGCGACGGACTGGAAGATGCTGGCGCCCGACGTGCCCGAGGACCTGGTGCCCGCGGCCTACGCCATCTCCGGCGTGTTCGATCTGATGCCGCTCGCGAGCATCTCGGTGAATGTCGATCTCAAGCTCACGCCGGAGAGCGCGCACAAGCTCTCGCCGCTCTACTGGGATGTCGATGCCGGGCGCACGCTCGATGCCGTCGTCGGGGCGCTGGAGTCATCGGAGTTTCTGCGGCAAAGCAAAACCATCGCCGAAGCCTGGCGACAGGACGAGATCGACACGCGCTACGAAGAGATCGCCGGCACCAACCACTTCACGGTGCTCGACCCGCTGACGCAGGCGGATTCGGCAATGACCAGGCGCGTGGTCGAATTGGCCCGCGAAACGGAAGCGGCAAGGATTTCGTTGTAGCGAACGTAGAGCGTCATCTCTCCCCTCCCCCCGCGAGCACGCCGCGCCGACGAGCGAAGCGAGTGTCCGGCGCGGCTGAGTCCAATATTGATCGCGCTGGCCACTCGCCTCCGGCTCGCCAGCGCGATTGGCGACCGGCGGGGAGGGGTCGGGGGTGGGGGATTTTTTTGGACTCCTCAGGAGCCCCCCACCCCGACGCGCTACGCGCGTCGACCCTCCCCATCGCTTCGCGGGGGAGGGTAAGAAAGAGAAGCAGCCTTCCCGAGTGATCTCGATCTAGAAAAACGCCTGGATCCCCGTCTGCGCGCGGCCGAGGATCAGCGCGTGGATGTCGTGCGTGCCCTCGTAGGTGTTGACCGTCTCCAGATTCGAGAGCACGCGCATCACGTGATACTCATCGGCGATGCCGTTGCCGCCGTGCATGTCACGCGCCACGCGCGCGATGTCGAGCGCCTTGCCGCAGTTGTTGCGCTTCATCAGTGAAATCGACGGCGGCGCCGCCTGCCCGGCCTCGAGCATGCGGCCGAGCCGCAGCGCGCCTTGCAAACCGAGCGCGATCTCGGTCTGCATGTCGGCGAGCTTCTTCTGCACCAGCTGATTGGCGGCGAGCGGCCGGTTGAACTGCTTCCTTTCGAGCACATAGGCACGCGCCCGATGCCAGCAGAACTCGGCGGCACCCATCGCGCCCCAGGCGATGCCGTAGCGGGCATTGTTGAGGCAGCCGAACGGGCCGGCGAGGCCCTTGGCATTGGGCAGCAGATTTTCTTCCGGGATCACGGCGCCATCGAGCACGACCTCGCCGGTGACCGAGGCGCGCAGCGACAGCTTGCCCTCGATCTTCGGCGTGGAGAAACCCTTGGTGCCGCGCTCGACCAGGAAGCCGCGGATGACGCCGTCGAGCTTCGCCCAGATCACCGCGACATGCGCGAGCGGCGCGTTGCTGATCCAGGTCTTGGCGCCGGTGAGCTTATAGCCGCCGTCGACCTTCTCGGCGCGCGTCGCCATCGAGCCCGGATCGGAGCCGTGGTCGGGCTCGGTGAGGCCGAAGCAGCCGATCATCTCGCCGCTCGCGAGCTTGGGCAGATATTTACGCCGCTGCGCTTCCGTGCCGTAGGCGTAGATCGGATACATCACCAGCGACGACTGCACGGACATGGTCGAGCGATAGCCTGAATCGACGCGCTCGAGCTCACGCGAAATGAGGCCGTAGGCCACATAGCCGAGGCCGGCGCCGCCGTATTCCTCGGGGATCGTGGGGCCAAGGAGCCCGAGGCCGCCCATCTCCGGAAACATCTCCGGATCGAAGCGCTCGTCGCGATAGGCGGTGAGGATGCGCGGCATCAGCTTGTCCTGCGCATAGCCGCGCGCGGTGTCGCGCACCATGCGCTCCTCTTCGCTGAGCTCGCCCTCGAGCCCAAGCGGATCCTCCCACTGGAAGGCGGTGTCCTTGAGCATGGTCGGCGGCTTCTTTCCGCGCTGCTCGGCTGCCTGCGACATGACGGTCTCCTGAAAAATGCTTGGCGCTCATTATAGACGGTCCGCGGGACGGGCAAGACTCTATCCGCGGGCTCTATCTGCTTCCCTGCAACCATACGGCGTCGGTGGTGAGTTCCGGCCAGCCAATGGCGCGGCTCGATCGCTGCGCGGCTTCGGAGGCCCGCAGGCTTAAGTCCCAGCGCGCGGCGATGATGCGCTGCCCGGTAAATGCGGCGGCCTCGTCGGAGATCAGCCACGCGGCCGGGGGCCCCATGATCGCGGGCCGCAGCATCTTGTCGCGCGGCCAACCGGCGGCATCGGAAATGAACGGCGTGTCCGTCGGTCCGCCGGGAATGAGCACATTGACGGTGATGCCGCTGCCCTCAAGCTCTTTCGCCCAAACGGCGGAGATCGATTCCAGCGTCGACTTCATCGCGCCATACGGGAGAACGCGCAGCATGGTGATGAAGCTCGTCGTGTTGTTGACGATGCGGCCCCACTTTTTTGCCTGCATGTGCGGCAGCGCCGCGCGCGTGATGAGAATGTGGCCGCGCACATTGATCGCGTAGAAGCGATCCCAGATTTCAGCGGAGAGCTCGGCGATGCGGGGATGTCGCGCCTCGGCGTCGGGGCGGATCGAGCTCATGCCGATGCCGGCATTGTTGATCACCGCGTCGACATGGCCGAAATGCTGCACGCATTCGGCAACCGCGCGTGTGCAGTCAGCCTCCTGCGCGAGGTCGCCGACGATCGGATGCACATCGGAATTCTCGGCGACGAGCTTGTCGAGCGCCATCTGATCGCGATCGACCGCGCCGACGCGATGACCGGCAGCAACGAGCGCGCCGGTGATCGCCGAGCCGATGCCGCCAGCGGCGCCGGTGACGAGGACGATGCGTGAAGCTGCCGCCGGCATCGCTGCCCTCCCGGTTTCCTGGGTTATGGGGCGGCATTCTGCCTTCGGCGCGGGCTCTCCTACAAGCTGCGCAGGAAATCGATCATCGCCGTGCTGACCTCGCCCGCGCGTTCCTGCTGGGTCCAGTGGCCGCAGCCCGGCAGCATGACGGGCGGCCGCAGCTTGGGAACGAAGGCCGACTGCTTGGCGATGGCCTCTCGAAACGATGCCACAACCATGTCGCGCTCACCGGCGATGTAGAGCGCTGGGACGCTGACCGATGCGCCAGCGAAGGCGGCCATGAGCTCCCAGCTGCGATCGATGTTGCGCCACCAGCTCAAAGGACCGCGCCAGCCGCTGCGGGTGAATTCTGCGACATAGACGTCGATGTCGGCTTCCGTGATCCAGGCCGGCAAGGATGCCGGATTGACCAAAGCGCCACCTTTGCGCGGCACCATCCCGCCAGGAAATCCTCCGCCGGCGGAATCGCCCGAGAGCGAGTAGAACTGGGAACGGAACGTGCGCCGCAGGTCGCGCCCGAGCGCGGCCTCGGCCTCGGGGGTCTGCAGGAAAAGCTGGTAGAACACCGCGTTGTCGTTGCGCGGCATCACTGTGGTCGGCGGCACCATGCCGCCGAATGCGCGCGGGCGGAATGGCGGGCTGAGCGCGATCGCGCCCTTGAAGATGTCGGGCCGCAGCAGCGCGCCTTGCCAGGCAATGGTGGCACCGATGTCGTGGCCGGCGATCACCGCCTGCTTGGCGCCTACAGCATCGACGAGACCAACCATGTCGCCTATATCATGCAGCACGGTGTATTGCTCGACCTCGTCCGGACGATCGCTTCGCCCATAGCCGCGCAAGTCGGGGGCGACGACGCGGAAGCCGGCTTTCGCCAGCGCGGGCAACTGATGCCGCCAGGAATACCAGCACTCGGGAAAACCATGCGCGAGGATGACGAGCGGGCCTTCGCCCTGCTCGACGACGTGCAGGCGGATCCCGTTCGTCTCGATCATCCGATGCGTCACCTCCGGCATCGCCGGATCGACCCAGGATGTCGCGTTTGGATCAGGCTCGGCGGCCACGGCCTTGTGTGGCGCCGCGAACGCCGCAGCGACGGTGAGCGCGCCTCCAGCCAGGAGAATGTCGCGTCGGGACAACGTCGTGTCGCGCATGAGCACTCTCCTACGCTGTCGCCATGCGGCTTTGTGGACGAGCCAGCCAGTACAGCGCGACGACGTGTGTGATCATCAGGATCGGCACGTAAATGATCGGGATCGCGTAGGTGGAGCCGAATTCGCCCGCGATCGCGGGAACGTTGAGCACTGTGGCGTCGTAGTAATCAACGATCAGGTCGACGATCCCCACCAGATTGAAGGCGACGACGAACGCCCAGAACAGCGGGCGTATCCGCACCGTGAGCACGGCCAGCATCGCCAGCCCGCCGGTCGCGAAATCGCCATAGGCGGCGAAGGTGGTGAAGCCCGGCGGCAGATTGCCGACGAGGCCGGGAAGAATGAACACAAGCCCGAAGAAGCGGAAGCTGTGCAGCGTGGCGATGGCGCGATGCGCTTCGACGCGGTCCATGGCTTTGAGCTTCGGCCAGATGTAGGCGCTGAAGGCCAAGAGCCAGGCGACGTAACCGAGGACGAGATGAATGCGAAACAGAGTTTCCGGCGACATTCGACCCTCCGATCACTTCGGCGCTGCTGCGCCCAGCAATCCCATCAACGGCATCAGAGGCCCGACGGGGATGTATTCGTGATCCACCAAATGTTGGCTGGAGAGCGGTAGCGCTTCGACGATGGCCTGCGCCTCATCCGCAGTCTTCGCGTCGATTAAGAAGACGGCGCCTTTGCCGTCGCCGCGCGAAAACCACTGGCGGATTTTTCCCGCGAGATAGAGCTTCACTGTCTCGCGAACCTCTGACGGCATGACGGCCATGATCTGCTCGCGGGTGACGCCCTGCTTGGCGGTCAGAATGACCAGTACGTCGGTGGTCTTGGGCTGCGTCGGGGCAGATGGCGCCGGCCCTGACGGCGATTGCGCAGCGGCCGCTGCCGGAAGCGCTGCGACGAGAAGCGGGATCATGAATTTCATCGGTCCACCTCGTTTGGTTTGGTCACTGCGACCTCGTGGACGTCTGTGTATGCGCGCTTCCATCATTCGACTATCCGCGATAATCTCTACGGGCTATGAAGCAAAACTACACAGTCAGAAAAGGCGCGCTGGAGGGCGTCGAGGCCTTCCTCGCGGTCGCCCGGCGCCGCAGCTTCCGCCGCGCGTCGGCCGATCTTGGCGTGACGCCGTCCGCGGTAAGCCAGGCCGTGCGCGCTCTCGAAGCGCGCGTCGGCGCGGCGCTGTTCACCCGCACGACGCGCAGCGTCGGGCTGACCGAAGCCGGCCAGCGCTTCCTCGACCGTGCCGGGCCGGCGTTCGAGGAGCTCATTGCCGCGGGCGAGGTGGCGCGCGATCTCGGCCGCCGGCCGGCCGGGCTCTTACGCGTGGCGGTTCCGCGCGCCATCGTGCCGCTGCTGCTCGAGCCGATTTTCGCGTCGTTCTGCCAAGCCTATCCGGAAATCGAGCTCGAGATCGCGGCGAGCCCCGAGCTCGTCGACCTCGCGGCCGGCGGATTCGACGCCGGCATCCGCCTCGGCCAGTTCATCGCACCCGATATGGTCGCTGTGCGGCTGACGCCGCCCTCCTCCTTCGCGGTCGTCGGCAGTCCCGACTATTTCGCGCAGCGTGGCCGGCCGAAGCGCATCGAGGATTTGCGGCAGCACGCCTGCCTGCGCATGCGGCAGACCAACGGCGCCATCGCCCCCTGGCGCTTCGCCGACGGCAACAAGACGATCGAGGCGCTCGTCTCAGGCCCGCTGATCGCGCAGGACCTGCCGACGCTGCTCGGCGCGGCGGAGAAGGGCGTCGGTCTGGTGCAGACGCCTGCACCGGTGGCCAGAGCCGCGATCGCCGACGGCAAGCTCGAGCCCGTGCTCAAGGCTTTCGCCGCCACGATCCCCGGCGTGTTCCTCTATCATCCCGGCAAGCGGCAAGTGCTGCCCAAGCTGCGCGCCTTCATCGACCACCTCAAATCCGCGAGGTAAGTCGTCAATCGCCGCCGTTGCCGCTTCGCCGCGGTTGGTCTATCTAGACGGCAACGCGCCCGTAGCTCAGCTGGATAGAGCGTTGCCCTCCGAAGGCAAAGGTCGGACGTTCGAATCGTCTCGGGCGCGCCATCTTTCACGGCTATCTGCGTCGTTGCTAAGCGGGATCAATGGTACTGAGGCCTTGCGCCGTCGCCATTGCTGCCACCGTCACAACGATTATGGCTTCGGTGACGTCGTCACACCGGTCCAGAGCTTCCCGCGCAAAAGCCGCAAGCTCGTCAGCTGCGTCGGGAGAAGCGGGACGCCATGGCAAGCGCGCTAGCCTCGTGCCCGCCATTTTGGCGCGGACCTCATCAATCAAGTGCAGAATGCCAATCGTCGATTCGAGTGGATTCGATATACCCATCCTGGTCCCCCATGCACGGTCGCCGTCGCATCGATCGATCATGCGATCATCGAGAGTAGCCCAATTTTTTACAAAATCGACTGACTGCGCGGCAGTGCAGCCTCGAGACCTTCGGCAATCCGCAGCAGCGTATCGGCATCGCCATAGCCGCCCGATTTAGTGACCGCGCACAACGATCGCTGCGCACCGGCGAGGCAGCCGACCGGGATGCCCGGCATGATCTCGCCGAGCAACATGCATTCGCGAACGCCGAGCGCGCTGAACACCGCCGCGGCCGTGTCGCCACCGCTGAGCACCAGGCTGCACACGTCGAGTGGACCGATTAGCGAGACGGCTGCCTGCGCGAGGACCCGCGCGGCATCGTCCGCACGAACTTGGCCGGCGGCTTCCGGCCGCAGGATCAGCGGCGTCGATACCGTGAGCGGAGGAATCGTGAGCGGATCGCCGGCATCCCGCTTGATCGGGACAACGACCTCCGCGGCACCCGCCGCCCGCAAGCGCGCGAGTTGTCCCGCGGTCACCGCCGTTCGCGAGCCGATGACAAACATGACGCGACCGCGCTTGCCGACGGGCGACAGATCGAGCGGCGCATCGGTGTGGCCACCCATGTGGCGCGCGAGTGCCGCACCGATGCCGGTGGCGCCGACCAGAAGGATGTCGCCGCTGTGGCGCAGCGCGAATTCCGCGACACGGTCGAGATCGGCGTCGGTCTGCGCATCAGCCAGATAGGCCTGCGGTCCGCCCTCTGCCGTGAGCGTCAGTGAAGCGTCGCGAGACAGGATGCGTGTCGTCAGGCCGGCAATGCCGCCTCGCAACAGCTCCGCCAGCGGCAGCGATGCCGCCGGCGAGCGCGCGTCGCGCGCGGCGTCGCTCTCTCGCAGTGGAATGCCGTGCACAAAGACTTCGCCGTTACGCATGATGCGGCCCTGCGCGGGGGCCGCCGGCGCGATCAACAGATGCCGGCGCCCGCTCGCGTGCATGGCCGCCGCGATCTCCGCCGCGATGTTACCGCGCAGCGTCGTGTCGACCTTCTTCAGCAGCAGCTTCGGACCCGTGTCGCTGAGCGCGCGAAGAGCGTCGGCAACGCGCGCGGCCGCGGCATCCGCCGCGAAATGACGCGTCTGCGTGGTGCAGCACAGGATGTCGAGATCGGACGGCAAATCCGCGGTGACATAATCGGCGTCGAAGCGCACCAGCGTCTTCAACCCCGCGGCGGCGAACGGCCCGGCGGTATCCATCGCGCCAGTCAGGTCATCGGCGATGATCGCGACCTTGAGCACGCATCAGGCCGTTGGCCGTTGCGCAGCGATCCGGCGTGCATAGGCGATGGTCGCGCTCATATTGGCGTGGCGGGCGATGCCCTTCCAGGCGATATCGAATGCGGTGCCGTGATCGACGGAGACACGCAGGATCGGCAGCCCCAGACTGACATTGATCGTGGTGTCGAAGGCGATGAGCTTCAACGGGATGTGACCCTGGTCGTGATATTGCGCGACGACCAAATCGAACTCGCCGTTGACCGCACGCAGGAACACCGTGTCGCCGGGGATGGGGCCGCGGACATCGATGCCGGCGCGGCGCGCCGCTTCGATCGCCGGCACGATGCGCTCCGGCTCGTCGGTGCCGAACAGGCCGTTCTCGCCGCTGTGCGGATTGAGGCCGGCAACTGCGATGCGCGGCGTGGCGAGGCCAAGCCGCTGCATGAAGGCATGGCCGACCTTGATGGTCTCGAGCTCGCGTTCGGTCGTGGCGCGCGCGATCGCGCCGGCGAGCGAGACATGCGTCGAGACGTGGATGGTCGACAGTTTCTCGGAGGCAAGCAGCATGAACGAGGATTTGACGCCGGTGAGATGCGCGAGCAATTCGGTGTGTCCGGCGAAGTCGTGTCCGGCCGCGTGCAGCGCCTCCTTGTTGATCGGCGCGGTGACGATCACATCGATATCGCCGGCGAGCGCCGCTTTCGCCGCGCGCTCGATATAGGCGTAGCTGCAGGCGCCCGCGGCAGCGCTCACGGCGCCGTCGGCAACCGGCTGCGCTTGCGGCGGCGCGACATCGACCACCGGGACCGCGCCGACCTGCGCTGCTCCATTGGCCGCGAAGGACAGGCCGGTGCCGGCGAGCTTGTTCGCCCGCTCGAGCACGCGCAGAGTGCCGAAGATGCATGCCGACGCGCGTTCGCTGTGCGGCAATTCCGCCAGCGCGCGGCAGATGATCTCGGCCCCGACGCCGGCGGGATCGCCCATGGTGATGCCGATCTTCGCCTGCGTCGTCATTGCGCTCTCTTAGATCGTTTCTCTTAGATCATTGCGGAGTGATGTGCGCCGCCTTGGCGACTTTCGACCATTTCTCGGTCTCGGCCGCGAGATAGGCTGCGAATTCCTCCGGCGTGCTCGGCGCGGGCTCCGCACCCTGGGCCTTGAGCTTTTCACGAATGTCGTCCGATTGCACGGCCTTGCGGATCTCGCTGCTCAGGCGATCGACGATCTCCTTTGGCGTCCCGGCCGGCGCGAGAACGCCGACCCAGATGCTGACGGCGAATTCCGGCAGGCCGCCGGACTCGGCGACGGTGGGCACGTCGGGGATCAGGGTCGAGCGTTGCGGGCTCGACACCGCGACGGCGCGCAGTTGCCCCGACTTGATGAACGGCAGCGCGACCGGCAGCGTCGGAAACATCATCGGCACGTCATTGGCCAGCACGGCGGCGATGCCGGGGCTGTCGCCACGATACGGCACATGCACGAGATCGATGCCGGCCATGACCTTGAGCATTTCCACGGTGAGGTGGTTCGAGGTGCCGTTGCCGGCAGAGGCATAGTTGATGGTGCCGGGCTTGGCCTTGGCGAGCGCAATCAGGTCCTTGACCGTATGCACCGGGAAGGACGGGTTCACCACCAGAATGTTCGGCGATGCGGCGACCCGAGCGATCGGCGCGAAGCTCTTGTTCGGATCGTAGGGGAGGCTTTTGTACTGGCTCGGCGCCATGGCGAGATTGCTGACCGAGCCGAGCAGCAGCGTGTATCCGTCGGGCGCCGCCTTGGCGACGACGTCGGCGCCGATCGTGCCGCCGGCACCGGCGCGGTTCTCCACGACCACCGGTTTGCCCAAGCTCTCGGAGAGCTTCTGCCCGATGAGCCGCGCGACGATGTCGTTGATGCCGCCGGGCGGGAAGCCGACGATCAAATGGATCGGCCGGTCCGGATAGCTGGCGGCCTGTGCGATCGTCGCCCATCCAACGATGCCGCCGATGAGGAGGGCGCGGATGCACCGCGACAGAGTTCGCAAAGCCATGATCCTCTCCTTGTTGTTTTTGTGCGGCGCGACCGGCGTCGCTTTTCGATGTGCGCTCAAGCCACCGCGGCCGAGCGCTTTTCCAAACGCGTGTGCGCCTCGCCCGCCGGAATGCTGACCGGGACGCCGCCCTCTTCCAGCAACGCGCGCACGGTCTCGACCGGGGGATGGTTCCAGTCGCGCGCGGCCATCGCCGCGGCGCAGACGCCTGCCGCCTGGCCTTGCTGAGCGATCGGCGCCTGGTTGCGCGCGAACTTGTCGACCTCATGCGTCATCGAGGCGCAGCGTCCGGCCACCAGCAGGTTGCCGATCTCCTGCGTGAGCATGCAGCGCAGGGGAAATTCGAAACGCATCAATTTGAGCGACAGCTTGCGTGCCCACTCGTCGCTGGCGGAACCTTCATGCGCGAAATCCGGGCCATGGATCTCGGCGGTGCCGTAGTCGACGGACGTCATGACCGCCACGGAATCCTCGAAGCGGCGGCCCTTGGCGAGATCGTCGTAGGTCAGCGTATATCGGCCCTTGATCCGGCGGGTCTCACGCACGCCGAGATAGGCCGAGGTGTCGACAAGAAAACTGTGCTCGAAGCCCGGCAGCAGCGCGCGGCAGACCCGGACCACGTCGCGCAGCTGGCGGCGGCCCTCGACCTCCGCGCGGGTGACGTCGGCGGCATTGGTGCCATCGACATTATAAATTCGGGTGCTGTTGCAGATGAGCACCGCGCGATCGCGATGCTCGGGACCGTTGACGCCGGAAAAGCGCAGGTAGTTGATCGGCGCCTGCGCGTCCATCAAGCCGGAGCGCTTGGCCTGCTCGACGATCGAGAAAAAGCCGTCGATGCGCACGATCCCCTGCTCGAGATCGACCACGCGGCGCCCGTCGTCTTGCGAGAAATCCCCCGGATGCGTGTCGATATAGGCCTTGAAGCGCGGCAGATCGACATTGCCGATGCGCCCCATCACCGTCGTCGGCCGCATCGCCCCATCCTCTTCGCGTCCCTTGATGAAGGGAACGCCGGCGCGCGCAGCGACGTCGCCGTCGCCGGTCGCATCGATGACCACCTTGGCAAGGATCGCCTGGCGTCCGGATTTATTGTCGATGATGACGCCATCGAGCTTGCCGTCGCGCAGGATCGGCTCCGACACCCAGGTGTAAAGCAGCACGTCAGCGCCCGCCTCGAGCACCATGTCCATGGCGGTGAGCTTGTAGGCCTCGATATCCCACGGCACGACGTCGCCGAGCCCCGCGCCCTGGTCGTTCGCCAGGCGTGTGAAGAATTCACGCGGAAACCCGACCAGCTCGTTCGCCGGTATGACGATCAGGCCCATGGCCGATCCGGTCGCAGTGCCGCCGAGAAATCCGGCGCGCTCGATCAAGAGCGTTTTCGCGCCTTGGCGCGCCGCCGACACGGCGGCCGCGATGCCGGCAACGCCGCCGCCGCAGACGAGGACATCGACGCGTGCCGCTATCGGCAGGCTCTGCGGATCGGGGACGATACGGTCTTCGGATAATTGCAATCTCAACTCCTGTACAAGGCGGGTAAAGTCAGTCCCGTGGCGACGATGCGTCGTCGCGAAAACGCCGCTGATAGGCTTCGATGTAGGCGAGCTTCGCCGTGCGGATGTGCTCGCGGCACAGACTTGCGAGGTTTTCGCCGTCGCGCGCACGCAAGGCCTCGATCATGGCCCGGTGCTCGTCGCGCGCCTGCTCGAGGTAGCCGGGCAGGCTCAGGCCGAAGGAGCGCACCCCATGCGCCTTCTGTGCGAAGTGATCGATGGCCTGCGCCAGCTCGGCATTCCCGCAGGCAGCAAAAAATGCGCGATGAAACGCGATATTGGCGCGGAACGCGGTGTCGGTGTCCTTGGCCGCTGCGGCCGCATCATGCGCGCGTTGGGCGGACGCAAACTCGTCGATGAGCGCCGGCGTTGCGCGGGCGGCGATCAGCTGCGCGGCAGCACCTTCGAGGATTTCGCGCACCGCATAGATCTCTTCCACTTCGCGCGGCGTGAGCGCGCGCACCGCGGCGCCGCGATTGGGCTGCCGCTCGACGAGGCCCATACGTTCGAGCCGCGACAGGGCTTCGCGTACGGCGTGACGCTTGGCCGCAAAGCGCGCGATCAACGCGTCTTCGATCAACCGCTCGCGCGGATGCAGGCGGCCGAGAACGATGTCCTCTTCGAGCCGCGCGACAATCGCGGTGACCGCACTCTCGCTGCGTCGGGCGTCGCCGGCGGGCACGCGTCGTTCATTCTCTTGGGTCGAAGGCTCAAGCGACATGATGGCAATGTCGGCGGGCAAAGCTCGTCTGTCAATAATATTATCAATAATAAGTTTTGCAGCAATATCATGCGCTTACGAAAAGACACCGTTGTCGTGAGGGCCGCTGCATCAAGGCAGACGAGGACGCGAGCTTACGGCCGCGCCTCGCTATTCCACGCGCGTGCTAATGAGGAGCCGCCGCGCTCAACGCGCATCGCCGGATCGCCGATGATCGACGCGCCCGCACGACCGAAGCTCACGGTCTGGTACAACACGAAATGCCCGGTGTGTAACGCCGGCATCGACTGGCAGCGCAATCGACTGGTCGCCGCCGCGCGCAGCGGCGCCATTGCGTTCCGCGACATCAATCTCGAGCCCGACGCGCTGTCGCGCTTCAACGCCGATCTTGAAGACGTGCGCCGCCGCCTGCATGCGGTCGATGCCCAAGGCACGCTCTACGTCGGCGCCGACTGCGCGATCGCCATCTGGCTGCGCACGCCAGGCGATGCCTGGCTCGGGCGATTGCTCGGCGCACCGGTGATCCGCCCAATCACGCGCTTTGTCTATGACCGCTTCGCCGATCTGCTCTACGCCTGGAACCGGCGGAAGAGGCATTGGTGAGACGGGGAACGCATGGACCGCAAGGCGGTTAGACAACACCATGGCCGCTGCGAAATCCTCAACGTCGCGCCGTCGTGCCCTCAAGGTCGGGGATCACGTCGCATGGAATTCGGAAGCCGGCCGGGTCAGCGGCCGCATCGTCCGCGTGCACCGGAAGGATGTGAAATACAAAGGCTACATGCACCACGCCAGTCGCGAAGAGCCGCAATACGAAATCAAGAGTGACAAGACCGATCACGTCGCCTTGCATAAGGGCCGGGCGCTGCGGAAGCTCCGCTAGGCGCGCTCATGGCCGACGCTCAGTCGGTGTATTTGGCACCGAAGATCAGCGCCACGCCGGCGAATGCAACAATCATCACCGCGAACGCTGCGCTGGCGATACCGGCGCTCGCGAATGTCGACAGCACGCCGACACCGATCACCGGCAACGCGTTGCCGGAAAAGCCGCAGACAAAATAGGTCGAGACCACCTCGGCGCGTCGCTCTGCCGGCGCAATCTGGTTCACCACCTGCAGGCTACCGCGGTAGCCAAGCGCCGCGGCAATGCCGCACAGCGCGGTGGCGGCGAGCATCACCGGCATCGACGCCAGAAGCTGCGCGGCAACGACGAGCGCGGCACTTGGGATCATCAAAGCCAGCGACCACAGCATGGCGGCGCGGCTGGCAAGCTTTTGCGTCAGCACGATCACGATGGAGACGACGATGGCGAGCTCGAACACCAGCGCGCCGGCGACCGCGTGGTTGGTGTTGTGCAGCTCATTGGCGAGGATGCTCGGCGCCAGCGCCGCGTAGAAGCCGACCAGCGCCATGGCGCCAAAGCCGGTGATCGCCGGCGCGACGAATTGCGCGCGGATGGCGCGTGGCACGCCGAGTCGCGGCCGCAGTGACAGATCAGCGAGGCCGACGGCGGGGTGCGTGACAGTCTCGCGCGTGCGCAACACCAGCGCCGCGCTGACGAGCAGCAGCACGAGATAGACGATGAACGACAGGTGCAGTGGCCAGGGCGCGTATTGCGCAAGCACCCCGGCGAGCAGCGGGCCGATGGCGATGCCGAAGAAATTCGAGCCGGTGGCGATCACCGTGGCGCGCGTCTTGTCCTCGCTGCCGACGAGCTCGGCGAGCCAGGCGGTGCCGGTGCCGGCGGCAACGCCGATACCGAGGCCGCTCAGCGCGCGGCCGGCGAACAGTGCCGCGGTTCCCTGCGCCAGCAGGAACATCAGCGTGCCGATAACGGCGACGCCGATCGCCGGCATTGTCGCACGGCGGCGGCCGACTTCATCGGAGAGGCGCCCGAAGACAAGCAGCGCGAGGAGATTACCGACGACGTAGGTCGCATAAACAAGCGTCAATGTGATCTGGGAGAAGCCGAAAGCGTGGCGATAGATGACGTACAGCGGCGTGAGCAGCGTCGAGCCCATAAACATGACGCTGACCATCGTCGCAACGGCGACGATGGCCGCGGTTCCGCCAAGCTCCCTATGGCGGCTGCGCGTGAATGTCAGGTCGACCATGCGACGCTAACCCTTGCCTGGCGCGCCCAGTTCTTCGGGAGGCGCATGGCTGCTTCCCATCAAGGCACTCTTAAGCGCGCAGCGTTTCGCTTCGCGGCGCGCGCTTGCCCTCGCGGCGTCCGCGCAGCGGCTTCTTGCCGCTTTCGACGCAGCCGCGATCGAAGCGCGTGCGCGCCGACTCCACGGCTTTGCGATTGATGCGCGCCCAGTCCGCCAGTGAATTGAGCGTTTTGATCAGCGTGGTGCCGAGCTCGGTGAGCTCGTATTCGACTTTCGGCGGAATGGTCGGATAGACGGTGCGGGTGAGCAGCCCGTCGCGCTCGAGCCCGCGCAGGGTGAGCGTGAGCATGCGCTGTGAGATGCCGTTGACCGAGCGACGGATCTCATTGAAGCGCATCGGACCTTTCGACAGCAGGCCGACCACGAACACGCTCCATTTGTCGCCGACCCGCGCCAGAATCTCGCCGAGCGCACGGCAATCCTCGTGCTCAGGCATGTGCCTTGGTGTCATCGATGTGCCTCCTTGCGCGAGCGCTCGCAGTCTCCAATGTAGGGCTGGTTATCAAATGTTACCAGAGGGGACAATGTTACCAGGCAATTCCTTCTGGGGAGAGAACTGCAGCGCAGGAGCAGCATCATGAGCAATATCCTTCTCGTCCTGTCGAGCCCGCGGGGCGATGCCTCGTACTCGACACAGGTCGCCAAAGACCTGGTGAGACAACTGCAAGCCAAGGATCCGGACGCGCGGGTCACCGTGCGTGACCTCGCCGCCGAGCCGCCGCCGCATATCGGGACGCACTTCGTCTCCGGGCTGGGCGCACCGGCGGATGCCCGCAGCACCGGACAGCGCGCGGCGCTGACCCAATCCGACGCGCTGATCGACGAGGTGCTCGCCGCCGATACCATCGTCATCGCCTCGGCGATGATCAATTTCGGCCTCACCTCGACGCTCAAGAGCTGGATCGATCACATCGCGCGCGCCGGCAGGACCTTCCGCTATACCGCCGAAGGCAAACCGCAAGGGCTTGTGACCGGCAAGAAGGCCTATATCGTGGAGTCGCGCGGCGGCATCTATTCCCAGGCGCCGATGAAGGCGATCGACTTCCAGGAGCCCTATCTCAGACATATGTTGGGCTTCCTGGGCATCACCGACGTCGAGGTCATCGAGATTGAGGGCGTGGTCTTCGGTCCCGAAGCGGCGAAGAAGGCCGTCGACGCCGCGCTGGCGAGAGCGAGCGTATTGGTCGCCGCGGCCTGAGCGATGCCTCAATGTAAAGGAGGCTCCATGGCACAAGCAGCGATGAAACAACCCGGCCCCGACCATCCGATCACCATCACGCGCAACCCCAAGCGGGTGCGCGTGACCTTCGGTGGACGTGTCATTGCCGACACGACGCGCGCGCTGACGCTCAAGGAGGCAAGCTATCCCGCGGTGCTGTACATCCCGCGCGAGGATGCCGAGATGGGTCTGTTCACACCGACCAGTCACGCGACGCATTGCCCGTACAAGGGCGACGCCTCGTATTTCTCGCTGAATGTCGGCGGTCACCACGCGGAGAACGCGGTGTGGAGCTACGTGACACCACATCCGGCAGTGCGCGAAATCGCCGGGCACCTCGCCTTCTATCCCAATCGCGTCGACGCGATCGAAGAAGGTTAGGCGGCGCTGCGCCCGAGCAGCGTCCTGCGCACCAGCGGATCGCGCGGCAGCGGAACGTAATATTGACCGAGCCGCACCATCGGCCGCGGCTTGGCGATGATCGAGATCAGCCGGTCGTGCAGCGCCTTCGGCGAGGTCGGCTTCACCAGGAATTCATGGGCGCCGAGCTGGATTGCCTCGGTGACGCAGCGCCGCTGTGGAAACGGGGTCAACACGATGACCGGCAGCGCCGGCTTCGGCGAGACCTCCGGCGAGCGGATGATGCGCAGGACGTCAGGGCCCGACAGTCCCGGCATCTCCCAATCCATCACCATCACATCCGGATCGGCCGAGCGTATCGTGTCCAGCGCGGAAATTCCGTCCGACGCTTCGAACACCGACTTGGCGCCGAGATTGGTGAGCATCGTGCGCGTGATCTTGCGCATGTGTGAGTTGTCGTCGACCACGAGAATGGTCAGTCCCGCGATCAGGTGACGCAGGACTTTCAGCGACATCGGCGGCGGAAGGACATCATGCATGACGGCGCGACCCTACTGCCGCCCGCCTGCCTTTTGGTGTTGCTGACCACTCAACTTTGTCTCATCGGCACCGGCAGGTGTTTACGCTTCGGCAACCATGCGCCCGTGCGAACCCAGAAATATGAGGCATCCCCGCGCACACTGATCCGGTCGCTGCGAGATCGCAGCCAGAGCTCGATCAATGGATGCGCGGGGCTTTCAGGAATTTGGTCCGATCGCTCGACTTCACGGTGACCTCGAAGCTCGAACCTTCGCGATAAATCATGAGCGGCACGTCGACGCCTGCCTCGCCGAGCGCCCAGACGCGACGATAAAGATCGGCGAGCGAGGTGACCGTAGTGCCGGCGACGGAGAGAATAACATCGCCGGTACGCAGATCGGCCTTTGCGGCCGGCCCTTTGCTGGCGAGCCCGACCACCACCACCTTGTCCTCCACTTCCGTGGAATAGACGCCGAGCCATGGCCGCACCGCATGATTGACGCGGCCGAATTTGCGCAGGTCGTCGAGGACCGGTTTGAGCAGATCGATGGGGATCACCATGTTGAGATGCTCGTTGCGGCCCTCGCGCACGCGCTCGAGCTGCAGCGAACCGAGACCGAGAAGCTCGCCGGTCGCGCCGATCAGCGCCGTGCCGCCCCAATTCGGATGCGCGGGGAAGGTGAAGATCGCTTCGTCGAGCACGTATTCCCAATAGCCGGCGAATTCCTGCCGCGCGGCAATGCGCGCCGCCACCGAGCGCGTGCGGCCGCCGACGCCGCCGAGCACGACGCGCTCGCCGACCGAGGCGGTCGCGGAATTGCCGATCGGCAGCACCGGCAGATCGAGGCGCGCCAGCGCCTGCACCAGGCCGAAGCCGGTCTCCTGATCAAAGCCGAGTACGTGGCCGGGCGCGACGCGGCCTTCGCCATAATGGATCCACACCGTCTCCGCCTCGGTGATGAGATAGCCGACGGTGAGAACTAGGCCTTGATCGATCATCACGCCGTTACCGGCGCGCTCGGTGCCCAGTGTCTCGGCGGTGAACGCATCCGACGGAATTGTGGCATGCAAGCCGACCACCGCAGAGAGCGCCCGTTCGAGGTCGTAGCCATAATCTTCGGGTTTCGGCTGCACCGAGGCGGGCACTTTCCATTCGGTCACGGATGCCATCGCGAACTCCCTGGACTGTCGCGCGTTAGTATAACCGCAAAACGGCGTTCACTTGAAATTGCAGTGATTCGGCTATCCCCTTGCGTAATGATGGAAGCGGCCGGAAGGCGCGACGTCGCGAATGTGTGATAATAGAGCAATTGCCAATCCGGTTCGGGGGGCGCGGTTGAGAACAAGTGCGAAACGATGGGCGCTGCGTGCGCCCATTATTGTGACGGTCGGCGTTGCGTTGCTTCCCACGGGTGCAATTGCACAGGGCTTTTTCGACTTTTTCAGGCCGCACTACTACCCACGAAACAACGACTACTCTTCGCCGCGCAGCTACCCCGAGTCCTCCGAGGTCGATCGGCCGCGCAGCCATGACAGTACGCGCGAGCGCGGCGCGGTCCACCGCGAGGCGCAAAAGCAGCCGGCGCCGAAGGGTCCATTGACCATCGTGGTCTCGATCGCGCGTCAGCGCGTCACCGTGTTCGACCGCGAGACCGAGATCGCGCATGCTCCGGTGTCCACCGGCGTGCCCGGCCACCCGACGCCGCTCGGCGTGTTCACGGTGATCCAGAAGCAATATTACCACGAGTCCAATCTCTACAGCGCGGCGCCGATGCCGTTCATGCAACGGATCACCTGGTCCGGCGTGGCGCTGCATGCCGGCATGCTGCCCGGCTATCCGGCTTCGCACGGCTGCATCCGCCTGCCGCGCGAATTCGCAGTGCGCCTCTACGCCATGACCAAGACCGGCGCACGCGTCATCGTCGCGCGCAACGAGCCGGCGCCGGTCGCGATCACGCACGCGGCGCTATTCCAGCCGCAGCCGCCGGAGGAGCCGAAGCCGGCCCCGATGGCATCACTGCCGGTCGAAATGGTGGCCTCGGTGAAGCCGAGCGATGGCTCGCAGAGCGACATTACCTCATCGGTTACGGTGCCGCAGGCGCCCGAGCCGCCGAAGCCGGCACCCGAAGCTGCGCCGAAGCACAAGGGCAAGGTGTCGGTGTTCATCAGCCGCAAGCAGGGCAAGCTCTATGTGCGCCAGGGCTTCGATCCGCTGTTCGAAATGCCGATCACGATCGCCGATCCCGACAAGCCGATCGGCACGCACGTGTTCACCGCCACGGGATTGAGCGACGACGGCAAGACCATGCAGTGGTCGGCGCTGTCGATCCCGAGCAGCAGTCCGCGTAATGCCGCGCCGCCGGAGCGCACCAGTCATCATCGTCGCCATGACGCCAAGGATGCGCCGCGGCTCGAGCCGCCGCCGATGCCAAGCGCCGCGGCCGCGCTCGACCGCATCGACATCCCGCAGGATGCCCGCTCGCGCATCGACCAGCTGCTCACGCCCGGCGCCTCGCTGATCGTGTCCGACAACGCCTTGAGCGACGAAACCGGCAGCGACACCGACTTCGTGGTGCTGACGCCTTAAAGGTTGATGCTTCCCGTCTCCGTCCTCGACCTCTCGCCTGTTAGCGCCGGCGCCACTGGCGCTGCGGCGCTTGCCAACACGCTCGATCTTGCTGCGCATGCCGATGCGCTCGGCTTCACCCGCTACTGGGTTGCCGAGCACCACAATCTGCCGGCGATCGCGAGCTCAGCGCCGGAGATCATGATCGGGCAGATCTGCGCGCGCACGAGCCGCATCCGTGTCGGCTCCGGCGGCGTGATGCTCCCCAACCACGCGCCGCTGATGGTGGCGGAACGCTTCAAGGTGCTGGAAGCGCTTTATCCCGGCCGCATCGATCTTGGGCTCGGCCGCGCGCCCGGCACCGATCCGGTCACATCTTACGCGCTGCGGCGGCGGCAGGGGATCAGCGAGGACGACGACTTCCTCGAGCGCTTTCAGGAGCTGGTGCTTCTGGAGTCGCGCCAGTTTCCAGCCGGCCATCCATTTCACAAAATCCACGCAATGCCAGCCGACGTCCCGCTGCCGCCGATCTGGCTTCTCGGATCGAGCGACTACAGCGCACAGCTCGCGGCGCAGATCGGCGCCGGCTTCGCCTTCGCGCATCATTTCGCCAACCATGATGCCGCAGCAGCCATGGGCGACTACCGCGCGCGGTTCCAACCCTCAGGATGGCGCACTGCGCCCTATGCGATCCTGGCGACGCACGTGATCTGCGCCGACAGCGACGCCGAGGCCGAGCGGCTGGCGACCACCGTCGACCTGCATTTCGCGCGGCGCGCCAAAGGCGAATATCTGCCGCTCGCCTCGCCCGAGGAGGCCGCGGCATATGCCTATACGGCCGAGGACCGGGCGCGCATCGCGCAGAACCGCACGCGGCTCTGTGTCGGCAGTCCGACCACAGTGCAATCGCGACTCGCGGCGTTGATCGAAGCGACGCAAGCGGACGAGCTGATGGTGACCAGCATGATCTTCGACCACGCGGCGCGCAAGCGCAGCTACGCGCTGTTGGCCGACAGCTTTGGCGTCAAATCCTGATGCGCTAAGGTGTCCGCGGGCGACCGTGTTTTTGTGAGGAGGCGAATTTGGGCAAGCAGTTTTCACTCACCACCACCGACCATCACACGCTCGGGGCCTATCGCGCCGATCCGAGCGGCGCGGCGAAGGGCGGCATCGTCGTGGTGCAGGAGATTTTCGGGGTCAATCGCAGCATCCGCGCCGTGTGCGACGCTTTTGCGGCGCAAGGCTATGCGGCAGTGGCGCCGGCGGTGTTCGACCGCTTCGAGCGCAATTTCGACAGCGGCTATACGCCGGACGAAGTCGCGCATGCGCGCAGCTTCATCGGCAAGCTCAACTGGGATTGGCTGATGGCGGACGTCGCCGCCGCGCACGCTGACCTCAAATCGGTGGGTCCAACGGCCGTGGTCGGCTTCTGCCTCGGTGGCAGCGTCGCCTTCCTCTCCGCCTGCCGGCTGGAGGGACTCAAGGCCGGCGTCGGCTATTACGGCGGCGCCATCGTCAAATTCGCCGACGAGAAGCCGAAATGCCCGGTACAGCTGCATTTCGGCGACCAGGATACCTCGATCCCGGTGAGCGACATCGAGGTGATCAAGCAGAAGCAGCCGCAGGCGGAAGTCCACGTCTATCCGGGCGCGCCGCACGCCTTCGCCAATGAGGATCGCCCGAGCTACCGCAGGGAGGCAGCCGACCTCGCGTGGAATCGCACGCTCGAATTTCTCAAGCGAACGATGAAATAGTTCGTTCTGGCTAGAACCAGCGCTCCTTGACGACGATGGTGTCGCCGGGGCGCAGCGGATAATTCAGCGGCACGTCGCCGCGGACCTGCTGCCCCGGCATATTGCGCGTGAGCTGCACCTTGCTCTTCGAGGCGCGCGGGCCGAAGCCGCCGGCAATCGCGATCGCGGTCTCCACCGTCATGTTGGCCACATAGGGATATTGGCCCGGCGTCGTCACCTCGCCGAGGATGAAGAACGGCCGCGCCACTTCCACCTCGACGCTGACATGCGGCTCGCGCACATAGCCGTGCTTGAGCCGCTCGGTGATGTCCTGCGCCAGTTGCTGCGTGGTCATGCCGCGCGCCGGCACGGTGCCGATCAGCGGCAGCGTCACGTTGCCGCCGGCATCGACCAGATAGGTATTGGTGATGCCTTCCTGGCCGAAGACCATGACGCGCAGCTTGTCACCGGCGTCGAGCGTGTAAGGTTCGACGGCCGTTGCCGGCGCCGAAGCGTATGCATTCGGAGCGGCGACATAGGGACCGCCGGTGCCGGGCGTCGCGGCATAGGTCCGCGGTTGCGAGAAAGTGCCACTCGTGAACAGACCACGCGGGCGATCAGCTTGCGCCTGGCGCGGTGCTGCCGGCTGCGGCGCCGGCGTCACATATTGTTGTGCATACTGTTGTTGCACATATTGCGGCTGCGCGGCGCTCGGATGTGTGTATTGCGGCTGCCCATAAGGCTGCTGCGCGTATTGCGGCTGCTGCGGGACCGCCGCTTGCGCGTATTGCGGCTGAGCATATGCCGGCTGCGCATATTGCGGCTGAGCATTGACGACGCCGAGCTGCTGACCGGTCGCCGGATCGATCATGACATACTGCTGCGGCTGCCGGGCACAGCCCGCACCCGCAAGCATCGCGGCGACGACAATGAAAGCGCGGGCCGTCCGTATCAAAGGGTCATCCAGGCCTGGAGATAAAAATCCCGAGCCTGATTAGCGCCTTGTATGGTTAATAAAGCGTGAAGGCGCAGCTGGGCTACAGCCGCGCCTTCGGCAATCATCAGGTTTCGTCGGTTGTTAGTGTGCGGCGACGCCGGTGCCGATCGGACAGGACACGCCGGTTCCGCCGAGCCCACAATAGCCGTACGGATTTTTTGCCAGATACTGCTGGTGATAATCCTCGGCGAAATAGAACTCGGGCGCCTCGCGCACTTCGGTGGAGACCGCAGGGTAGCCTTTCGCTTGCAGCTCCTTGGCGTACATCGCCTTCGATGCTTCCGCCGCGACCTTCTGCGCCGGCGTAAAGGTGTAGATGCCGGAGCGATATTGCGTGCCGATGTCGTTGCCCTGGCGCATGCCTTGAGTCGGATCGTGACTCTCCCAGAACGTCTTGAGCAGCGTCTCGTAGGAAGTTTTCGCAGGATCGTAGACGACCAGCACCACCTCGTTGTGGCCGGTGCGGCCACTACACACTTCCTCATAGGTCGGGTTTGGCGTGTGGCCGCCGGCATAGCCGACCGCAGTGACAAAGACGCCGTCGCCGAGCTCCCAGAATTTGCGCTCAGCACCCCAGAAGCAGCCGAGGCCGAACATGGCCTTTTGCGAACCCTCCGGATAAGGCCCTTTCAACGCATGACCGTTGACGAAATTCGCCTCCGCCGTGGGAATAGGATTGGCGCGACCCGGCAGCGCCTCGGCCTTGCTCGGCATGCCAATGGATTTCTTGAACATGAACATGTTCGCTCCTCCTGATGGCCGAAATATAAGTCGCAATCACAGCCCGCGCACGTCACGAGCAGGCCAGCGCAAATACCGCCGTCTTCACGCCGGCGTCATTGTCACGTCAGCGGAAAGGAAATCTCAGCGGGCGTAACCGATCAGCGGCTTCTTCTTGCGCCCGAGCAGGATGAGCACGATACCGAGAATGGCCAACACCAGCCAGGACGGCTGCTGCAACACGGGCTGCACAACGAACTGCCAGAGCAGCGGGTCGGCATGACGTTCAATGCTTGTCTGTAGAAGCTGCAGGCTCGACGCGTGGATGTTGTTCCACAGGTCCCCGAGCTTGGTGATGAACACGGCATTGCCGGCGATCGATTTGGTCCCGTCATAGATGACAAGGATGAACGCTATCGCCAGCGACAAAAGGCCGAGAAATCGCAACAGAAAACGGATCATGGAGAAGCAGTGCTCGAGCGGCGCCCTGCCATCACTTAATACCCTCCGCGCTGCGGTTCAACCCAATGCTGCAAGCTCGACATTCGCGGCGAAAGCTCCGTGAATCCTAGCGAACTTCGCAATCGGACCCTTAGCAGGCCTTCCCTTGAGCTAAGGGCTCAGTTTCCGTAGGTTCCCCGACTTCCGGGGGCACCCCGGAAGGCTCCGGCGGAGCGACCCATTGGTTCCCGCGGCGTCCCGGCACAGTAGGAGTACCAATGCCCGATAAACCCGCGTCCGGCCGCAAGCGCGCCTCTAGGCCGACTTTCACCGATCAGGAAGCGCTGCTGTTCCATAGCCGCGGCCGTCCGGGAAAGCTCGAGGTCATCGCCACCAAGCCGATGGCCACGCAGCGCGACCTTTCGCTCGCTTATTCTCCGGGCGTCGCGGTGCCGGTGCTGGCGATCGCGGAAGATGAAGGCCGGGCCTACGACCTCACCACCAAGGGCAATTTCGTCGCCGTCATCACCAACGGGACCGCCATTCTCGGCCTCGGCAATCGCGGCGCGCTGGCGGCCAAGCCGGTGATGGAAGGCAAGGCGGTGCTGTTCAAGCGCTTCGCCGACATCGATTCCATCGACCTCGAAGTTTCCTCCGAAGATCCCGACGAGATCATCAACTGCGTGAAGCTGCTCGGCAAAGGCTGGGGCGGCATCAATCTCGAGGACATCAAGGCGCCGGAGTGCTTCATCATCGAGCAACGACTGCGCGAGCTGCTCGACATTCCGGTGTTCCACGACGACCAGCACGGAACCGCGATCATCGCCGCTGCCGGTTTGTTCAATGCGCTCGATCTCACCGGGCGCGACATCAAGCAAACCAAGCTCGTCTGCAACGGTGCCGGCGCCGCCGGCATCGCCTGCCTCGAGCTCTTGCGCGCCATCGGCTTCCGCCCGGAGAATCTGCTCCTCTGCGACACCAAGGGCGTCATCTACGAGGGTCGCAAGGAGGGCATGAACCAGTGGAAGTCGGGCTTCGCTGTCAAGACCAAAGCGCGCTCGCTGGCCGATGCGCTGGAGGGTGCCGACGTGTTCTTCGGCGTCTCGGTGAAAGGCGCGGTCACCAAGGAGATGGTGAAGTCGATGGCGGAGAAGCCCATCATCTTCGCCATGGCCAATCCCGATCCGGAGATCACGGTGGAGGAAGTGGCCGAGGTGCGCGACGATGCCATCATGGCCACCGGACGCTCGGACTACCCCAACCAGATCAATAATGTGCTCGGCTTCCCCTATATCTTCCGTGGCGCGCTCGACGTGCGCGCCACCACCATCAATATGGAGATGAAGATCGCCGCCGCCCGCGCGCTCGCCGAGCTCGCGCGCGAAGACGTGCCCGACGAAGTTGCCGCGGCCTATGGCGCGCGGCCGAAATACGGGCCCGACTACATCATCCCGGTGCCGTTCGACCCGCGGCTGATCTCCTCCGTGCCGCCCGCCGTCGCCAAGGCGGCGATGGACACCGGCGTGGCGCGCAAGCCGATCGTCGACATGGACGGCTATCGCGAAGTGCTGCGCTCGCGACGCGATCCGGCGGCAAGCGTGCTGCAGCAGGTCTACACGCGGCTGCGCCGCGCGCCGAAGCGGGTGGTGTTCGCCGAGGGCGAAGAGGAGCAGGTGATCCGTGCCGCCACGAGCTTTGTCAACCAGGGGCTCGGCACCGCGCTCCTGGTCGGGCGCGAGGACCGCGTGCGCGCGACGGCGCTCGAGGCCGGCATCGAGCTCGGCGAGGGCATCGAGGTGATCAACGCGCGGCTCTCCACGCGCAACGCGTCCTACACCAATTACCTCTATGAGCGGCTGCAGCGTCGCGGCTTTCTCATTCGCGACTGCCAGCGGCTGGTGAACCAGGACCGCAACCACTTCGCCGCCTGCATGGTGGCGCTTGGCGACGCCGATGCCATGGTCACCGGGGTCACCCGCAACTTCTCGGTGGCGCTGGAAGACGTGCGCCGCTGCATCGACACCAAGCCCGGGCATCGCGAGATCGGCGTTTCGCTGGTGATCACGCGCGGCCGCACCGTGCTGGTCGCCGATACGGCGGTCACCGAGATGCCCGGCGCCGAGGACCTCGCCGACATTGCGGTCGAGGCCGCCGGCGTCGCGCGCCGGCTCGGCTATGAGCCGCGGCTCGCGCTCCTGGCCTTCTCCACCTTCGGACATCCCCCGGGCGAGCGCTCGGCACGGGTGCAGGAGGCGGTGCGCATCCTCGACCATCGCCGCGTCGACTTCGAATATGACGGCGAAATGGCAGCCGACGTCGCGCTCGATCCGGCGCTGATGGCCGCCTACCCGTTCTGCCGGCTGTCCGGTCCGGCCAACGTACTGGTCATGCCGGCTTTCCACTCGGCCTCGATCTCGACCAAGCTCCTGCAGGAGCTCGGCGGTGCGACCGTCATCGGGCCGCTCCTGGTCGGCCTCGACCGGCCGGTGCAGATCGTCCAGCTCGGCGCCAAGGATGCCCAGCTCGTCAACATGGCCGCTCTCGCTGCGTTCAATATCAGCGGCTGACTTGTCACATTCACGGAGACCCGATCATGAGCGCTAAGCCCCTCTCCGGCGTCATCGCCGCCATCGCCACGCCGGTCAGCAAGGATGGCGCACCGGACGTCAAGCGCGCGCTGTCGCTCGCCCGTTTCCTGCTCGACAACGGCTGCGATGGTCTCAACGTGCTCGGCACGACGGGCGAGGCAACGTCATTCTCGCTCAACGAGCGCCAGGGCTTGATGAGTGCCTACAAGCAGGAGGGGCTGCCGCTCGACCGCCTGATGGTCGGCACCGGCGCCGCAGCGGTGAGCGATGCCATCGCGTTGACGCGGCACGCCGCCGAGCTCGGCTTTGCCGGCGCGCTGGTGTTGCCGCCGTTCTATTACAAAGGCGTGCCGGATGACGGGCTCGTCGCCTATATCGACGCGATCGTCGGCGCCACAACGGCGAAGCCGATCCCGATCTATCTCTATCATTTCCCCGCGCAGTCCGGATTGCCCTGGCATATCGCCCTGATCGAGCGTCTGCTGAAGGCGCACGGCTCGCGCATCGTCGGGTTGAAGGATTCATCAGGCGACATGACCTATGCCCGCTCGGCGGCGGCCATCTCGCGCGACTTCGCCGTGTTCCCCTCGACGGAAGCAGCGCTGCTCGAGGCGCGCGATGGGACTTTCGCCGGATGCATCTCGGCCACCGCCAATCTCAATGCCGACCTGTGCGCGCGCGCCTGGCGGCAGGGTGACAAAGCTGCGCTCGACGCCGCCGTGACGATCCGCAAGCTATTCGACGGCAAGCCGCTGGTCAGCGGCATCAAGGCCCTGCTCGCCCATATCCATGGCGATGCGGAACTCTCCCGCATGAAGCCGCCGCTGGCCCCGTTCTCTGCCGCCGACCGCGCCGCGGTCGTTGCCGGGCACGATGCGGTGCGGGCCAAGCGTGTTGCCTGAACTGCGGCCCGTTGACGGGGCAAAAGGGGGTCTCTATAAGCCTCGCCACTGGCGGCGAGGCTCTCGCCGCCCTCATTATTTAAACGGCTGATTGTCGGACAAGGTCCCGGACCACCGGGTCCCTGACCGCCGACACTGCCCCCGAGAGAGGCTCATGGCTAATACGACGTCGGCAAAGAAAGCTACGCGCAAGATCGCGCGCCGCACCGCGGTCAACCAGGGTCGCCGTTCGCGCCTGCGCACGTCGGTCCGCAAAGTCGAAGAAGCGATCGCTTCCGGCGATCGCACCGCGGCAGCCGCCGCGCTGAAGGCGGCGGAGCCGGTGATCATGCGCGCGGCGCAGTTCGGCGTCGTGCACAAGAACAATGCCAGCCGAAAAGTTTCGCGGCTCGCGCACCAGGTTGCCAAGCTCGGCAAGTAGTCCGCTGGCGCACGCGACGCTCCGGAAAGCGAAATCTGGAATACAAAAGCCCAGCGCAAGACGCTGGGCTTTTTGCTTGCAAATTTGCTCAATTGATTTTTTGATCTAAGGCAACGATCGCGCGATTTGCCCGCAAATCTTTTTCGCGCCGCGCGCGTTGTTGCAAATCCGTCACGCGCTCTTCACTTGCGTATGCGATCTTCATTTTGCGCTGGACAGGATTTTGCCGCGACGACGGAAACGTCGTGCGCGCACTGCTATATTAACACGGGCTACCCTTACTTTTTGGTCATAAAAAGAATCGCCGCAAGAAAGACTTAAGCTGGATACACACGCGAGCACCTCAAAAACTCAATAACGCGCGCAAAACCGCGGTCACCGCGGCCGCGCAAATTTCAGCGGTTTGCGTGCATCAATGTTGATCCTTCTCGCGAGAGATTCCGCGCGCTGGATCAAAGCGTTAAAAAAATCATTGTCGCCTGCTCGACGCGCACGCACGACGCTGCACAGCATCACGCAACGTGAAAAAGCATTGCGAGCGTAGATGCCATATGCTTTTTCTTAAGACGCGCTGCTGACACGGCGCCTCCACGAACGGTCCGCCGACCACACTCATCGCGGGATGAGAACGGCTGCATGTTGCCACTCGCCAGCGTCCGTGTGCGCCGCGAGACTGAAAACGGGAGAGAGGGTGCGCGAGTTCGAGAGCCGGAGCGACGACCGGCTGTCGTGCGAGCTAAGAGTCGAGAATACAACAGACAGCGGCGCCAGACCGCATGTCGGGGGGCAGGATCAAATGAAAAATGCTGGGGCAATGTCGGTGCGAATGCCCGACATTATTGGCTGGGCAGATGCAGTTGTTTTTTTGAGCGGATATTGCGAGTCAAAAGTCTTCAGCCGGTCCTGTTCTAGACCGACTTTCACCACAGGCGCCCTTGGGGCGCCGCCGATGCACCGCCGGGCGTAACCTCTCTCCCGCGACGGTGCAAAGCCACGGAGCGCCTTGCTCCGTTCTCAATGACCCCACGACGGCATCGTCTTTAGCAGCGAGTGATGTTGCGTCCTGTTGCGTCGGGCGGCGATGTTTTGTCGCCCTTGTGTGAACCGCGTCAGCTTCAACCAATAGACCGGATAGAGAAGACAGAAATGGCAGCAAACGAGCAGGATCGCTGGGCACGGGTTAAGGGACGTCTGCGCGCCGAGGTCGGCGACGACGTATACTCCAGCTGGTTCGCCCGCATGGACCTGGAGGCTGTCGACCAGGATACCGTGCGCCTTTCGGTACCGACCCGCTTCCTCAAGAGCTGGATCCAATCGCATTACGCCGAGCGCGTGCTGACCTGCTGGCAGGCTGAAGAGTCCTCGATCGGGCGCATCGAGCTCACCGTGCGCTCCGCGATCGTGCGCTCGACGGTGACCAAGCCGAAACTCGAGGAAGAGCACCTCAACGGCAGCGCCGTGAAGCTTAACGGCCATCACGGCCGGCCGGTGCTCGGCGGCGACGCCGGCGTGCATGAAGCGCTCGGCGGATCGCCACTCGATCCGCGCCTGACCTTCGACACCTTCATCGTCGGGCGCTCGAACACACTCGCCCAGGCAGCCGCCAAGCAGGTCGCCGCCGCCAAGCGCGGCGACACGGTGATGTTCAACCCGCTCTACATCCATGCTGGCGTTGGGCTGGGCAAGACGCATCTGCTGCAGGCCATCACCTGGGCCGGCAATGCGCTCGGCGAGCGCAAGGTGCTCTATCTCACGGCCGAGAAATTCATGTACGGCTTCGTCTCGGCGCTGCGCACCCAGACCGCGCTTGCCTTCAAGGAAGCACTCCGCGGTATCGGAGTATTGGTGATCGATGACCTGCAGTTCTTGCAGGGGAAGAATACGCAGGCCGAGTTCTGCCACACGCTCAATGCGCTGATTGATGCCGGCCGGCAGGTGGTGATCGCGTCCGACCGCCCGCCCGCGGACCTCGAAAGTCTCGACGAGCGCGTGCGCTCGCGGCTCGCCGGCGGCCTGGTGGTGGAGATGGGATCGCTCGGCGAGGACCTGCGGCTCGACATCCTGCGCTCGCGCGTCGCCGCCGCCCGCGTGCACCATCCGGGCTTCGACGTGCCGCTGCCGGTGCTGCAATACATCGCCAAGACCGTCACTCATAATGGGCGCGATCTCGAAGGCTCGGTGAACCGCCTGCTCGCGCACAACAAGCTTACCGGCCACGCGGTGACCATGGAGATGGCCGAGCGCGAGGTGCGCGACTTGATCCGTCCGCAAGAGCCGCGGCGGGTGAAGATCGAAGACATCCAGCGCGTGGTGGCCCGGCAATACAATGTCAGCCGCTCCGACCTCCTTTCCTCGCGCCGTACCGCCAATGTCGTGCGGCCACGCCAGGTCGCCATGTATCTGGCGAAGACCCTGACGCTGCGCTCGCTGCCGGAGATCGGGCGCCGCTTCGGCGGCCGCGACCACACCACCGTTCTGCACGCCGTGCGCAAGATCGAAGGCCTGGTCGGCAACGACACTGCGCTTGCGGAAGAGATCGAGATCCTCAAGCGCCAGCTACAGGATTAGGGGCTCGCACCCCGGAACCGGCGCGCCCTTTGTGGGCGCGCCAACGTTCGCCGGGCGCCCCCCGCCCAGGGTACGGAAAGGCCGGGGAAAATCGGCACCGTCGTATCCCGCCACCCTTGCGGAATCCGTGCCGCCTTGTCACTTTTGCCGGCTCTGGCCCCGCCCTCCGGCGAGCGGCCGCCCTTATTTGCGCCTTCCGGCGCCACAGTGGGCCCCATGAAAGTCACGGTCGAGCGCGCCGAGTTGTTGAAGTCCCTGGGCCACGTGCACCGCGTGGTCGAGCGTCGCAACACGATCCCCATCCTGGCCAATGTGCTCATTCGCGCCGAGCGCTCGAAGCTCTCCCTCAAGGCCACGGACCTCGACCTGGAGATCAATGAGGCGATCGCCGCCGAGGTCTCGCCGGGCGGCTCGACCACGGTGCCAGCGCACATGTTCTATGAGATCGTGCGCAAGCTTCCCGAGGGCTCGCAGATCGTGCTGGAGGCCTCCGGCGACCGCGCGGTGCTGGCGATCCGCGCCGGGCGCTCGCGCTTCACCCTGCAGACGCTGCCGGAAAGCGACTTTCCTGACCTCGCGGCGGGCGAGATGAGCCACACTTTCAAGCTCGGCGCCGTGGAGCTCAAACGGCTCATCGACAAGACGCAGTTCGCCATCTCCACCGAGGAGACGCGCTACTATCTCAACGGCATCTATCTGCACGCCGCCGGCAACAACAAGAATGCGACCCTGCGCGCAGTGGCCACTGACGGCCACCGGCTTGCCCAGGTCGAGCTGCCGTTGCCACAGGGCGCCGCAGGGATGCCGGGCATCATCGTGCCGCGCAAGACGGTCGGCGAGGTGCAGCGGCTGATCGAGGACAGCGAAGCCGAGATCGGCATCGAGCTGTCCACCGGCAAGATCCGCTTCACGCTGGGCGACGTGGTGCTCACCTCCAAGCTGATCGACGGCACCTTTCCGGATTACGGCCGGGTCATTCCAGCGGCCAACGACAAGGAGCTTGTCGTCGACAAGAAGGAGTTCGAGGCCGCCGTCGACCGCGTGTCGACGGTGTCCAGCGAGCGCGGCCGCGCCGTGAAGCTCGCGCTCTCCGGCGGGAAGCTGGTGCTCTCGGTGACCAATCCGGATTCCGGCAGCGCCACCGAGGAGCTCGAAGTGCAATACGAATCGGATGCGCTCGATATCGGCTTCAACTCGCGCTACCTGCTCGACATCGCCGCACAAATCGAAGGCGAGGTCGCCGTGCTCAAGCTCGCCGATCCCGGCTCGCCGACGCTCATTCAGGACAAGGACGCCAAGGGCGCGCTCTATGTGCTGATGCCGATGCGGGTGTAGCTGCGTCGAGTCCGTACGCTGTCATGCGCGGGCTTGACCCGCGCATCCATCGAGCTTCAGGAAGACTGATGGATTGCCGGGTCAAGACCCGGCAATGACGGACCGAATCCTTTGACACGGTCGGTACTCCGCTCCAGATGCCCGCTGCACAGATCCGCCGCCTCAGCCTGACGAATTTCCGCAGCTATCCCGCGGCGGCGATCGCGCTCGACGGCCCCGGCCCGGTGGTGCTCACCGGCCCCAACGGCGCCGGCAAGACCAATCTCATCGAAGCGATCTCCTTCTTGGCGCCAGGCCGCGGTCTGCGCCGTGCCACACTGGAAGAAGTCGCCTTCAGCGAGGGCGACGGCTCCTGGGCCGTGTCGGCCGAGGTCGAAGGGATGCTCGGCCTCGCCACGCTCGGCACCGGCATTGCCGCGCTGGTCGACGATGATGCCACGCCGAGCCGGCAATGCCGCATCGATCGCGAGCCGGTCGGCTCGGCGACCGCTTTTGCCGACCATCTGCGCGTGATCTGGCTCATTCCGGCGATGGACACCTTGTTCAACGGTCCTGCCTCCGAGCGCCGCCGCTTTCTCGATCGCCTGGTGCTCGCGGTCGATGCCGAGCATGCGAGCCGCGTCGCCGCGCTCGAGCGCTCGCTGCGCTCACGCAATCGCCTCCTGGAGAACGGGGTGAGCGATGCACATTGGCTCGACGCCGTCGAGCACGAAACCGCCGAGCTCGCGGTAGCGGTCGCCGCCGCGCGCGCCGAGACCGTGCGCCGGCTCGCGTCCGCGCTCGCGGCCGGCGCCGCGGACGACATCCCATTTCCTGCGGCGGAGATTGCACTCGACGGCTGGATGGAGCGCATGCTGCCGGAGCATGCGGCGCTGGTCATCGAGGACCGCTATCGCGCCGTGCTCAAGGATAATCGCGCGCGCGATGCCGCCGCCGGTCGCACGCTCGATGGCCCGCATTTGAGCGATCTCGTCGTGCGCCATGCCGGCAAGGGCATCGCCGCAGCGGACGCCTCGACCGGCGAGCAGAAGGCGCTGCTCATCCGCCTCATGCTCGCCCATGCCGGACTGATCACGGAGATGACCGGCACCGCGCCACTGCTGCTGCTTGATGAGGTCGTCGCGCATCTCGATCCCGATCGCCGCGCGGCCTTGTATGACGCGCTCGCGGCGCTCGGCGCGCAGGTGTTCATGACGGGCGCCGATCCGGCGGCGTTTGCCGACATTGCCGTACGCGCGCAAATGTTCGACGTGCGTCCCGGCAAGATTGAACGGCGATCTGCGAGTTCCGTCGAGAAGACGTGAGCACCACAAAATCGGAACAACCAGGGGGCTCTCGCCTTTAGTGTTGGAAAGGCGACATGACTGTTTGTTCACATGGCGATGGAACCGACCATGCCCCGCGATTGGACCGCGAACGACACGGCAGCGGCAGAGAAGGCCGCGCGTGAATTACGCGTGGCGGTGGAGCGCCTGCAAGCTGACATCGCGCGTGTCGAGATCTGGGCCGGCGCGCTCGCCGGCTTCAGCAAGCCGGTGCCGGACTATGACGGCGGCTTTCATCACCTGCTGATAAGCGATCAAGCACGTCCGCGGCGCTGACTGAGCGACGAATCGGGAGCGCCAAACACGGCTTCTTGGCGGCCGTTTTCAGGGGCGATTTTTCCTCCAGCGCCCCTTTAAAATTGCATTGTGGATCAACATATTAGCAGCGGTCACTTTACTCTGTACGACACCCCCAAATCGTGTCACACCACGTGCACGATTCAGCGCAATTTCAGTCTCTGATTCGAAGGTCTCTCGATGGCCGAGCCCGCTCAAAAACTGCCGCCGCTTCCCTCCGATTATGGTGCCGAGTCGATCAAGGTCCTCAAAGGCCTCGACGCCGTGCGCAAGCGGCCGGGCATGTATATCGGAGATACCGACGACGGCTCCGGCCTGCATCACATGGTCTATGAGGTCGTCGACAACGCCATCGACGAGGCGCTCGCCGGCCACGCCACCGAAGTGACGGCGACGCTCAATCCCGACGGCTCGGTGACCGTGCGCGACAACGGCCGCGGCATCCCGACCGACATCCACAAGGGCGAAGGCGTCTCCGCGGCCGAGGTCATCATGACCCAGCTGCATGCCGGCGGAAAATTCGACCAGAATTCCTACAAGGTCTCCGGCGGCCTGCACGGCGTCGGCGTGTCCGTCGTCAATGCGCTGTCGAGCTGGCTCAAGCTCACGATCTGGCGCGACGGCAAGGAGCATTTCATCGAATTCCGCGACGGCGAGACCGTGGCGCCGCTCAAGGTCGTCGGCGATGCCGACGGCAAGCGCGGCACCGAGGTGAGCTTCCTCGCCTCGCCGAAGACCTTCTCGATGACGGAATACGACTTCGCTACGCTGGAGCACCGGCTGCGCGAGCTCGCGTTCCTCAACTCCGGCGTCACCATCGTGCTCTCCGACATGCGCCACGCCGTCGAGAAGCGCGAGGAGATGCGCTATGAGGGCGGCGTCGAAGCCTTCGTCAAATATCTCGACCGCAACAAGACCTCGCTGGTGCCCGCGCCGATCATGGTCAAGGGCGAGCGCGAAGGCATCACGGTGGAAGCGGCGTTGTGGTGGAACGACGGTTACCACGAGAGCGTGCTCTGCTTCACCAACAACATCCCGCAGCGCGACGGCGGCACGCATCTCGCCGGTTTCCGCGGCGCGCTCACCCGCCAGGTGACCACCTATGCGGAGAGTGGCGGCATCGCCCGCAAGGAAAAGGTCACGCTCACCGGCGACGATTGCCGCGAAGGGCTGACCGCCGTGCTCTCGGTGAAGGTGCCGGACCCGAAGTTCTCCTCGCAGACCAAGGACAAGCTCGTTTCATCCGAGGTGCGCCCGGTGGTCGAGGGCATCATCAATGATGCGCTCAACGCCTGGTTCGAGGTGCATCCGGCCGAGGCCAAGGTCGTCGTCGGCAAGGTGGTCGAGGCGGCCGCTGCGCGCGAAGCCGCGCGCAAGGCGCGCGAGCTGACACGGCGCAAGGGCGCGCTCGACGTCTCCTCGCTCCCCGGCAAGCTCGCCGACTGCCAGGAACGCGATCCGTCAAAATCCGAGCTGTTCATCGTCGAGGGCGACAGCGCCGGCGGCTCCGCCAAGCAGGGCCGCAATCGCGAATTCCAGGCTGTCCTGCCGTTGCGCGGCAAGATACTCAATGTCGAGCGCGCGCGCATGGACAAGATGCTCTCGAGCCAGGAGATCGGCACGCTGATCACCGCGCTCGGCACCGGCATCAGCGACGAGTTCAACGCCGAGAAGCTGCGCTATCACAAGATCATCATCATGACCGACGCGGACGTGGACGGTTCCCACATCCGCACGCTGCTGCTCACGTTCTTCTACCGGCAGATGCGCGAGATCATCGATCGCGGCCACATCTTCATCGCGCAGCCGCCGCTGTACAAAGTGGCGCGCGGCAAGTCCGAGCAGTACATCAAGGACGAGCGCGCGCTGGAGGACTATCTGATCCAGAGCGGCCTCGATGAGGCGGTGCTCAAGCTCGCCAATGGCGAGGAGCGCGCCGGCGAGGACCTGCGCAAGCTGGTCGAGGAAGCGCGCTCGATCCGCGCCATCCTCAACGGCCTGCACAGCCGCTACAACCGCCGCGTCATAGAGCAGGCGGCGATCGCCGGGGTGCTGCGGCCCGACGTGACCAGCAATCCCGATGCCGCGGCCCAAGCCGCGGCCTACATCGCCAAGCGACTCGATGCCATCGCCGAGGAAACCGAGCGCGGCTGGACTGGCTCCTTCGTCGAGGGCGAGGGTTTCCTGTTCGAGCGCACGGTGCGCGGCGTCCGGGAGGCAGCGATGATCGACCAGGCGCTGCTCGGCTCCGCCGATGCGCGCAAGCTCGACGAGTTCGCGCCATCTCTGCAGGCCGTCTACCCGCGACCGACGCCGCCGGCGATGCTGCGAAGGAAAGGCGAAGACACGCCGATCCATGGCCCGGTCGGGCTGTTCGAGGCGCTCACAGGTACCGGGCGCAAGGGCATCACGCTGCAGCGCTACAAGGGTCTCGGTGAGATGAACCCAGAGCAGCTCTGGGAAACCACACTCGACAACAATGTCCGCTCGTTGCTGCAGGTGAAGATCAAGGACGGCGAAGAGGTCGACAACGTCTTCGCGGAGCTGATGGGCGACCTGGTCGAGCCACGCCGGCAGTTCATCCAGGAGCACGCGCTCGCTGCGAGCGTAGACGTCTAGACGCCCGGCGCTCGCGCGCCGGACGTTCTATTCTTCGCCAAGACCTGACGGTCGAGATCAGCAGCCGCGGGACCAGCCCCAGCGCCAGCCGATACCGCTTTCGTCCCACACTTTCACGCGGTGGCCGACGCAGTCGCCGCCGCCGGTGGTGTAGGCAGCGGCATAGGAGCCGACATAGCCTTCGTCATCGTAGTAGTGGCGGCGCGGCGGGATGTAGCTCTCGTAATAGCGCGGCCGATAGTAGCGCGGCTCATCGTAGTAGCGCGGGCGCGCGTAGTAGCTCGAATAGTAGCGCGGGCGGTCGTAGTAGCCGCCGTAGTAGCTCGAATAGCGCGGCCGGTAATAGCCGCCGTAGTAGCTGCTTCGATACGGATTGTAGACCCGCTCGTAGCGGACGATGCGGCGATAGCAACAGCTCGAGTGGGAGTAAGAGCGGTCGTAAGACGGCCGATAGCCGCCGTCGTAGTAGTACTCGCCGGCGCTTGCGGGCTTACTCGTGGCGATGCCGAGGACGAGAAGACAGGAGAAGAGGACGAGCGACAGGACAAAACGCATGGGGTCATCTCCAGCCAAAGATGATGCAGCAAAATAGAAGTAATAGAGCGGCGGATTTTAGCGGAACCCGCGGCATCAAACGCAAGACATTGAATTTAGTTTCACAGAGAAATCGTCAAAACTGTCGCATTCGGGCCACGACACTGCACCGGAGCACGACGTCCGGTTGTGGCTGCGGGAATCCAGCCAGCGGAGCAGCGCCCGCGATGCAGGCGCGGCCCTAGGACTCAAGCATTTGTCGGAACACGGGAATCGCCGGCCTCAGGAGCTGATGCGGCTCCCAAGCGCCATGCCAAACACCACGATCAGCAGGAAGCCGACGAGGAAGATGCCGAACAGCACTTTGGCGATGCCGGCGGACGCCACCTCGACGTCGGTGAAGCCGAACACCCCGGCGATCAAGGCAATGATGAGAAAAATGACGGCCCAGCGCAGCATCGCAGGCTCCCGTGAATGTCGGATGGTCAGCACTGCACCAATCGCCAACCGGCGCCGCCGGTTCCGGGCGTCTTGTCAGAACAGATCGAGATATTCGTTCTGCTCCCAGGCCGTGACCTCGGCAGTATCGGCCTCAGCACCGGCTTCCTTGCGGAAGCGGGCGATCTCCGCATCCTTGATGCGCGCGTAATAGTCGACGAAGCTGCCGAACCGTTTGCGGAAGCAGCGGTCCACGCGCAGCGCCGCAAGCGCGTGCTCCAGTGAGATCGGCAGCTTCGCCGCCTCGACCTCGTAGGGCGTGTCCGCCGATGGAGGCGGCTCGAGCTTGCACGCGATGCCATCGAGCCCGGCATAAATCTGCGATGCCATATAGAGGTATGGATTGGCCGCCGGCTCGCCGACGCGGTTCTCCAGATGCGTCGCCGCGTCGCCTGGCTGCCCAAGCACCCGGATCATCACGCCGCGATTGTCGCGCGCCCAAATGGCGCGGTCGGGGGCCAGCGAATAGGCACGGTAGCGCTTGTAGCCGTTGACGGTGGGCGTCGCGAAAGCGGTCGACGCCGCCGCGTGATCGAGCAGGCCCGCGAGGTATCCGCGACCAAGCGCAGAAAGAAGGCCACCGTGCTCGGCGGCGAAAGCGTTGTCGCCGGATTTGCGCTCGATCAGCGACTGATGCAGGTGCCAGCCGCTCGACATCACGTGCGGAAGCCGCGGCCGGCACATGAAGCTCGCGAGCAGGCCCGCCCGCCGCGCCATCTGCTTCATCGCCGCGCGAAACAGCACCATGGTGTCGGCGGCGGCGAGCCCGAGCTGCGGGCCGAAGGTGAACTCGCATTGGCTCGGGCCGAGCTCCACCTCGACCGAGCGCAGCGGCAGGCCCAGCGCGACGATGCCGCGGCGCAGCGCTTGGAGTACCGGCTCCATCTGATCGAAGCGCGTCTCGGTGAGATACTGGTAGCCCTGCGAGATCAAGCTCACCTCGGGGGCTTGCGGCGGCCATGTCGCATCGGCGGGGGCGAGCCGTGGATTGTCGATGCGGAAAAGATGCAGCTCGACCTCGAGCCCAGCGAGGAAATCGAAGCCGGCCTTGCCGAGCTCGTTCAGCGCTTCCGCATAGAGCCGCCGCGTCGAAAACGGCACCGGCTTGCCGTTGCTGAAATAGATGTCGCAAAGGAGCCAACCGGTCTTCTCCGCCCAGGGCAGCACGCGGAAGCTCGTCGGATCCGGCACCATGACGAAGTCGGCGCCACCCTCCATTTCCGGCATGCCGAAGCCGCCGCCCGCGGTGAACACCGGAAACACGCTGCGATGCGAGGTGTCCTTCGCGAGCAGCGTCGTCGTCATGCTGACGCCCGCGCGTAGCGCGCGCGGCGTTTCGCTGGCGAGCAACGTCTTGCCGCGCAGCACACCGTGCTGATCGGCGAAGGAGAAGCGCACCACTTCGAGCTTGTGCCGCTTGATCGCCGCCTCGACCGCACGTGCGGTTTCGGACTGCGCGTCAGTCCACAGCGAGTGCCGCTCGACGAAGCTCAGCGCCGACGATCTCTTCTTGCGCGAGGACATCGGCGCCAGTGCTCGCTTTCAGTGTGCGCCCATCCAGGGCGTCGACTTGCGCCGCGCCTGATGCGTCTTCTGCCAATAGCCCTGCCAGTCGTCGGCGGGACCGATGCCGTCGACGCAAGCGGGACCGGTGACGGCGGCAGCTTCCGTTCGATCGAGCGCCATGAACGGTCGCTCGCCCTTGCCTGCCTGCTCGATGGCCTGGCGCAGCACGCGGCGATAAGCCGTGATGGCCTTGTCCGACTGACCGAGATGCTCGCGCGTGCGGTCCTGGATCTCGCCCATGGACTCGCAGGCCCATTGGTCGTGCACATTGATGTCGGTGCCCATGCCGGTATAGGTCTCGTGCTCCTGCTCGTGCGGATCGAAACCGTAGTCGTTGCTCTTGTTCCGGCGCGGCACGTAATCCGGGAGCTCGTAAAGCTCGAGGCGCTGGCGGCGCATCTCGTCCTTGTTCACCGGCGAGCCGAAACTGGTGAAGATCGCGTACCAGTAGTGCTTCACGTCATCGATCGGCACGTGCCACTGCGCGATCGTCATCTCCCGGCTCATCGGAATCATGAAGGCGTTCGGAAACACCAGATTGGTGACCCGCACATGCATGCTGTTGTCGCTGATCTGGCGCAGCGTCGCGATGCGCATCCCGTAGTCGGTCGGCTCGACCTCGATGCGCGGGCGCGGAAACTCGCGCATGATCTGGGTCATCGGCATGTCGGCATCCTTGGTGTGGTCGCGGAACATGCGACCGTAACCCTGCGCCGGGTCCTCGTCGTTGAAGAAGCGGTGCAGGAACGACGTGTGTGCCGGATCGATGCCGACCTCGAGCGACTGCAGCCAGTTGCAGTCGATCATCCCTTTGAACGCGAAGGTGTGTGAGCTCGGCGCGACGAAGCAGTCGAACTGTGGAAATTCCGGCGACGCGCCGGGGCCCATATAGGCGAACAGGATCCCGCTCTTCTCCACCACAGGATAGGCTTTCTGGCGAATATTGGCGCAGAGATTGCTGCCCTCGGGCTCGGCCGGCGTCTCCAGGCATCTGCCGTCGACATCGAACAGCCAGCCGTGAAAGGCGCAGCGCAATCCGCCGCCCTCCAGGCGGCCGAAGGCGAGGTCGGTGCCGCGATGCGGACAGCTACGGCCGACGAGCCCGTAGCGGCCCTTCTCGTCCCTAAAGATCACAAGATCTTCACCGAGCAATCGCACCGGCTTCACCGGGCGAGGTCCGGAGAGCTCGTCAACCAGCGCCGCGGGCTGCCAATAGCGCCGCAACAAGGTGCCGGCCGGCGTGCCGGGTCCGACGCGGGTGATGTGATCGTTCTGTTCCTGGCTCAGCATGGCGCGCTCGCAGTTGTCTGTCGTTGGCTGCGAAGCTTATTCCATGCCCCGGCGATGTCGAATCCCCGCAATCGAGGACTCCAAAATGGTTGTGGCGCCCGCAGGCGCCACAGCCGGTCACGCACAGACGCGACGCAACAGGTCTCAGGCCGGGCTGCTGCCCGCCCAATTGAACATCTGCCGTCGACGCCAATAGGTCTGGCGCAAGCCCATCAACCGCTGTGCCGCGGTCTTGGCCTCGGAGCGTGTCTGCGTGGCACAGATGCGGTATTCGAGATCGCTGGTACGCACCGGATGCACTTCGCGGCGAAACAGGCGGCTCCAACCGCTGGCACCATCGATCTTCAACTCACGCAAAGAGCGCGCGACATTGGCCGAGTAGCCGAAGGCGATCGCGCGCCCGGTCAGGGTGTGACGCACCTCATAGACGCCCGGCCCCGCCGGAGCCTCGATCGGATCGAGACCCTGAACCTGAGGAAAGTGCCGCCAACTGCTCCACGATGAAGTCATGACAATTCGTCCCGCGTGAAAGTGTGCGAAATGATTCTGGGATACCCACCCGTCTTAGACCAAGCCGCGGGCAACAAACGCGATCAACAACGAATGGTTCCGGATTTCCACTGACTTTCCCGTGAGTCCGTAGATGAACCCGCGGAGAATTGGCCACAAACGCACAAAACTTGACCAAAAACACACATCGTCTAGTGACCGGGCAGCACCAAAACCTTGGGCTTGCCGGGCAATGTGCTGCGCGACAGCACGACCGACGGTGTCTCGCTGAACTCCACGTCCCATTCCTGCCCGATGCGTGCAAGAAAACGATCGAGCGTGAAGCGGCTGAAAAAGTGCATGGGCACCATCAGCGGGGCCTTCAGCGCCTTGAGCACCTCGACCATGCCGTCGAGGTCCAGCGTGTAGCTGCCGTCGACCGGCACCAACACCACATCGACGCGGCCGATTTCGTCGAGCTGCTGCTGGTTGAGTGTGTGGTGCAGGTGCCCGAGATGCGCGATGCACAGACTGCCGACCTCAAAAACGAAGATGGAATTGCCGTGGCGCTCGGTGCCGCCGGCATAGTCGCGGATATTGGTCGGCACATTGCGCACATGAACATCGTCGACCTGCACATCGTGACGCACCGGCTTGCCGTATTCTTCCGCCCAGCCACGCAACACGTATTTGATCCTCGGATCCGGACCATCCGTGTAATGCGTCGAATGCGCGTGATTCATGGTCGCGATGTCGGGCACGACCGGCGCACGGACGTAATCGTTGTAATCGGTCGCAATGCGGACCAGATGCGGGCTTTCGATCAGGAAGGTGGAATGGCCCACATAAGTGAGCCGCACTTGATCGGATTGCAGCGCCGCGAGATTGAACGCCGCCGGAACGGCGTGCGGCGCACGCGACGCGACAAGACCCGGGCAGCTTTCATTCTGCGCCGGCTTGGCCGGCGGCGGAGCCACGCCTTGCGCGAGCGCCGGTACTGGCACGAGAAACAACAGCCAAGAGAGTGACAGCAGCCGCAACATCGGTGTCGCACAAGCTGACCAAGACGACACTGATGTTACATGCTTTGCGCGGCTTCACCACTGCGCTTTGCGCTCAACTCCTCTGAAAGGCCGGGTGCCAAAAAAGAAAGCGGCGCCGCAACGGCGCCGCTTCCCGTCCTCTCGCCCGCAAAACTACTAGAAATCGTCGAGAAAATATCCCGGACGCGGGCGTGGCGGCGTAACCCTCGCCGTAATCAGCCCCTTCTGGGTTACAACGATCCAGCGGCCATCCTGGCGTTTGATCGTCTCGACTTTGCCGAGCCCTGGCAGATCCGCTCCCGGCACCACTTCGTAGATGCCGGATCGGCTCTGCACCAATACCTGTCCGTTGCGTGCGTCGCGGATCGACCAGCCGTCCACGATGGGCTTGGTCTGATCCTTGGCTTCAACGCTCGCGGTTGCCGCCACCGGCGTGCGCGGCGGCGCGATTGAACCCGTCGTCTCCGGCGTCGGCGTGGCGAGCGCCGCACGGTGCTCAAGACGATCCAGCGCTTCGCTGATCTTGGCGAGGCGCTGCGCAGGATCGGCCTGTGCGCGCTCGCTGCGATCGAGCCGCTCGTTCACCCTGCCGAACTGCGTGGCCGAGAGCTTATTGGCCGTGTCGAGATTGACCTTTACCGCCGCCAGCTCGCTCGCAAGATGCGCGAGCGTCTTCTGCATGGCAACGCGCTCTTCCAGCGCAGGCGCATCGGAGCGCGCCGGCGCGGTCGTGAACGTGCCGACGGTGAGCGCGCCGGCAAGGCCGCCAAGTGCCGCTGAGGCGGCGACGGAAGCGGCCAGCAGCGCAAAGCGTTTGGCGCGCAAGGGGCGTCGTGTCGTCTGCGTCGCATCTTCCGCGACCATCGCGAGCGGCACCAGCGCGGTGGCGGTCGGCGCCTCGGTCGCACTCGCCGCAGCGCGATCCTTGCGCGATTTTGCGGTTTCGACTTTCGCCGCAACCGGCTCGCTTGTGTCCGATGTGGCCACCGCAGGCGCGGGCGCCGTGGGCGGAGATTCGACGTTGAGCAGATCGAGCTGCGGCAACGCCGTCTTTTTATCCGGCGTACCGTTCGCCGCGGGCTCGACGCTCGCTGCCTGGTCCGGCTTCGCTTGGTTGTCCTTATTGTCTTTGCGCTTGGCCATTGGGGGCGACTCCCGAATTGGTGTTCACCAATCGGTAACCATGTTTGGTTACCGATTGGTTACCAGTCAGGCGGCCACCCGCCTCGTTCAGGAGATAAAGCCGCGGCTTTCCGGCGGTCCGTTGAGGCGGATGCCGCTTGCATCGGCAAGCGCTTTCAACGAGGTCTCCGGGCGTGCGCCGATGTGCTGGATGATCTCGGCCGCCGCCAGTGCCCCAAGTCGCGCCGCGGTGCGGTGATCGAGACCGCGCGCGTGCCCGACCAAAAAGCCGGCGGCGAATAAATCGCCGGCTCCGGTCGCATCCACCACCTTCTCAATCGGCGCCGCCGGCACCGCTTCGGTCTTTTCCCCGGCGACGACCACACAGCCTTTCTCGCTGCGAGTGATGACGGCGAGCCGCGTGTCCTTGCGCAGCGTCACGAGCGCGGTGTCGAAATCTCCGGTCTGATAGAGGCTGTGCAGCTCGCGCTCATTGGCGAACAAGAGATCGACGGTGCCGTTGCGAATGAGGTCGAGGAACTCGGCACGGTAACGGTCGACGCAAAATGCGTCCGACAGCGTCAGCGCCACCTTCCGCTTGGCCTCGTGCGCAATTTTCGCCGCCTTGAGGAACGCCTGCTTGGCGTGCGGCGGATCCCACAAATAGCCTTCCAGATAGGTGATCGCGGACGCGGCGATGACCCCCGCGTCGATGTCGTTCGGGTGCAGGTCCTGCGCCGCGCCGAGATAAGTGTTCATGGTGCGCTCGCCGTCGGGCGTGACCATGATGAAGGACCGCGCGGTCGCCGGGCCCGCCGCGGCCGGCTGCGTCGAGAAGGCGACGCCGGCGGCGCGGATATCATGGCCGAAGCTGCGGCCAAGCTCGTCATCCTTCACCTTGCCGATGAAGGCTGCGCGCGCCCCCAGGCTCGCCGCGCCGACGATGGTGTTGGCCGCCGAGCCGCCCGAAATCTCGGTCGCCGGCCCCATGGCCTCGTAAATGCCTTTGGCGCGCGCCTCGTCGATCAGGGCCATGGCGCCTTTGTGCATGCCATGGGCGACGAGGAAGTCATCCTCGGCGCGCGCGATGACATCCACGATGGCGTTACCGATGCCGGTGACGTCGTAACGAATTTCGCTCATGCAGGGCCCCGCAAAAACGGCGCACTATAACGGTCGTGCGCCACGAGGCAACGCAGATGACGCGAGCTATCGTCGCCCGCTAAACTGCGCGGGCAAACGCCCACCACGACGGACTCCTCGGACCAAATGTCGCTCGGTCGCGACCTCACCACTGTCGGCACGGCGACGCTGCTCTCCCGCCTGCTTGGCTTCTGCCGCGATGTCGGCATCGCCGCGCTACTCGGCGCCGGCGTCTTATCGGACGCCTATTTCGCCGCGCTGCAAATCCCCAACCTGTTCCGCCGCCTGCTCGCCGAAGGCGCCATCAATGCGGCTTTCGTGCCGATGTGGCTGCGCGTCCGTGAGGAGCGCGGGGCGGGCGGCACGCGGCTTTTCGGCGAAAGCGTGCTTGGTGCCATGCTCACGGTGCTCGGCGCGTTGGCGCTCCTCTGCCTCGTCTTCACGCCCACGGTCGTGCATCTCGTTGCGCCCGGATTCACTCTGGACGAACCACGTTTCGCATTGGCGATCGAGTTCACCCGGCTGTCGATTCCCTATGTGGCGCTGGTCGGCCTGGTCTGCGTCGGCGCCGCCGTGCTCAACGCCGAAGGTCACGTCGCCGCGGCCGTCTACGGCATCGTCGTCTTCAATGCTGTGCTGCTCGTCACGGTGGCAGTGGTCGCTGTTTCGGGCGGACGCGGCATGCCGTGGGCCGGCGCCGCGTTCGCACTGGCCATCGCCATCGGAGGTCTCGCACAGTTGTTGCTCGTCGGCGGAGCCGTGCTGCAACTCGACGTCGCGCCGCCGCGACGGCCGCGCTGGAGCCACTCGCCGGAGGTGAGGCGGTTTTTCGCCAAGGCCTTGCCGGGCGTGATCGCCGGCGGCATCCCGCAGCTCAAGTTCATGGCCGGCGCCATGGTGGCGTCCTCCTCGCAAGCAGGTGTGTCGTGGCTCTACTACGCGAACCGCCTCTACGAGTTGCCGCTCGGCGTCGCTTCGGTCGCCATCGCCTCGGTGATGGTGCCGCGCATCGCTGCGAGCGTGCGTGCCGGTAGCGACAGCGAATTCGCCGCCATGCAGTCGCGCGCGTTCGAGATCGCCTGCGGCGTCGCGCTGCCGGCGGCGGTCGGCTTCGCGGTCCTCGCTGAATTGATCTCCGGCGGCCTGTTCGAGCGCGGGGCGTTCGGACCGCGCGACACCGCTGCTGTCGCCGCGGCACTAGCCGCCATTTGCGCCGGGCTTCCCGGCCACGTGCTGGAAAAGGTGTTCGGCGCCGTCTCTTTCGCCCACGAGGACACGCGCACTCCGATGTTCGCCGCGCTGTGCGGGCTCGCGACGTCCGTGGTCGGCGCCATCTTGCTGTTCCCGACCTTTGGGCATGTCGGCGTCGCCGCAGCAATCGCCGTCTCGGGCTGGGTTGGCGCCGGCACGCTCGGTCTCGTGCTTTTGCGCCGGCGCTGGCTGCGGCTCGACGCGCAGGCGCTTTACCGCCTGCCGCGCATTGTGCTGGCGACGCTTGCCATGGGCGTGATCACCGCGCTCGTTTGTCACGCACTGCCTGTCGCGGCGCACGTTGGCATCGGGCGGATCGCCGCACTTGCCGCGCTCGTTCTGTTCGGGCTCGGCTGTTACCTGGGATCTCTGCAGGTCCTTGGCGTTGCGCGCATTTCCACGCTCCTCGCGGCGACCCGGGCACGGTTCTGAAGCCCTTGCGCCACGGCGCGCGCTCGTGGCATGTGGCCGCAGCAAGCGAAAGGGATCGGCGAAATGGCGTTCAAGGAGCTGGTGTTTTCCGGCGTGCAGCCGACCGGCAACCTGCACCTCGGCAACTATCTCGGCGCGATCACCAAGTTCGTCGCCCTGCAGGAGCGCTACGACTGCATCTATTGCGTCGTCGACCTGCACGCCATCACGGTGTGGCAGGACCCGCCGGAATTGACGCGCACGATCCGAGAAGTGACGGCGGCCTTCCTCGCCTGCGGCATCGATCCGAAAAAGAACATCGTGTTCAATCAAAGCCAGGTGGCCGAGCACGCGGAGCTCGCCTGGGTATTCAACTGCGTCGCCCGCATGGGCTGGCTCAACCGCATGACGCAGTTCAAGGAGAAAACGGGCAAGGATCGCGAGAACGCCTCGGTTGGTCTTTTTGTCTATCCGAGTCTGATGGCGGCCGACATTCTGGTGTATCGCGCGACGCATGTGCCGGTCGGCGAGGACCAGAAGCAGCACGTCGAGCTCTCGCGCGACATCGCGCAGAAATTCAACAACGATTTCTCCGCCTCGATCGCTTCGCACGGTTTCGGCGACGTCTTCTTCCCGCAGCCGGAGCCGCTGATCCAGGGCGCTGCGACCCGAGTGATGTCGCTGCGCGACGGCTCGAAGAAAATGTCGAAGTCGGACCCGTCGGACTATTCGCGCATCAATCTCACCGACGATGCCGATGCCATCGCCCAGAAGATCCGCAAGGCGAAGACCGACCCGGAGCCATTGCCCGGCGAGGAGAAAGGCCTGGAGCCTCGGCCGGAGGCTGACAATCTCGTCGGCATCTATGCGGCGCTCGCCGGCGTCGGCAAAGGCGACGTGCTGAAAGAATTCGGCGGGGGACAGTTCTCGACCTTCAAGGCGGCGCTGGTCGATCTCGCTGTGCAGAAGCTCGGGCCGATCGGCGGCGAGATGAAACGCCTCGTGCAGGATCCCGCTTACATTGATGCGGTGCTCGCCGACGGTTCGCAGCGCGCCCGCGCGATTGCCAGCGAGACGATGAAGGCCGTCAAGGATATCGTCGGCTTCGTGCGCGCGTAGGCACGGCCCAATACCAGGAAATACCACCATTTCCCGCGCGTCTGCCCCCGCTTGTGGTCGCGGCACTCGCCATGCCACCATTGATCGGCTGAATGGGGAACCAAGGAATGAGCCGCAGGCGACGCAGCTCCGAGGCTGGACACAAGCGCAAATATCTCGTGGTCATCGACGACACCGAGGAATGCGATCGCGCGGTCTATTGGGCAGCGATGCGCGCGGCCCGCACCAAGTCGAGCATGGTGATGCTGCGCGTGATCGAAACCGAAGGCCGCAATCAGCAGTGGCTCGGCGTCGCCGACATCATGAAGGCCGAGGCGCATGAGGCGGCGAGCGTATCGCTGGAGAAATATGCCAACCGCGCCAATGGCGCTGCCGGCATCACGCCGGAGCGGGTCCTGCGTGAGGGCGATCCGGCAGAAGAGATCGCCAAGCTGATCGAGGAGGACGACGACATCGCCATCCTCGTGCTCGCCGCCGGCACCGCCAAGGAAGGCCCCGGACCGCTGGTCACCAGCCTCGGCAAGACGGCGGGAACCTTCCCGATTCCCGTGGCCATCGTGCCCGGCCATTTGAACGACGAAGACCTCGACGCGATGGCGTAATCGTCACGGACCCCGCCGTTGACCCTGGGGCCCAAAAGGCCCATTTAAGCCCTATCCACCAGCGGGCCTTGAACCCGCATGAGGAGAGAAGGCCCATGTTCATCCAGACCGAAGCGACGCCCAACCCGGCGACGCTGAAATTCCTCCCCGGCCGCCCCGTGCTCGAGAGCGGCACGCTCGACATGCCCAACAAGGAGACCGCGGCCGCCTCGCCGCTGGCGCTACGGCTGTTCGAGATTCCCAATGTCAGCGGCGTGTTCTTCGCCACCGACTTCATCACCGTGAGCAAATCGGATGGCGAGTGGCATCAGCTCAAGCCCGCGATCCTCGGCGCCATCATGGAGCATTTCATGTCGGGTGCGCCGCTGCTCGCCGGCGAGGCCCAGCAAGCGGGCGCCGACGAATTCTTTGACGCGGCCGACGCCGAGACCGTGGCCACCATCAAGGAGCTGATCGAGACCCGCGTGCGCCCGGCTGTTGCCAATGACGGCGGCGACATCACCTTCCGCGGCTACAAGGAAGGCATCGTCTATCTCGACATGAAGGGCTCGTGCTCCGGCTGCCCCTCCTCGACGGCGACCCTCAAACACGGCATCCAGAACCTGTTGCGCCACTTCGTCCCGGACGTGGTCGAAGTCCGGCCGATGTAAGCTGCGCGATCGCGACAATCTCTTCGGGCCCGGGAAAGAAAGACGTGGATGGCCGGAACAAGTCCGGCCATGACGGTGGTAGATATTGCCGTCCGGGATCCAAAGGCGATGCGCGTCCTTGCTATCGATACGGCGCTTGAGGCCTGCTCGGCGGCGGTGCTCGACACCGTCCGCGCCGAGATCATTGCGCGTGAATCCATCCCCATGGTCCGGGGACACGCGGAAGGGCTGATGCCGCTCGTCGCCCGCGTCCTCGATCAGGCCAAGCTCGCCTTCACCGACTTGCATCGGGTCGCGGTCACCGTCGGCCCCGGAAGCTTCACCGGCTTGCGCGTCGGCATTGCAGCCGCGCGCGGCATTGCGCTCGCCGCCGGCAAGCCGGCCGTCGGCCTGTCCACGCTTGCTGCCTTCGCCGCGCCGCATATCGCCGCCGACGACACGCTGCCTGTGGTCGCCGCCATCGATGCGCGGCACGACCACGTCTATCTGCAGGTCTTCGGACCGGGCGGCCGCACGCTGGTGGCACCGCGGATCGCCTCGTTGCGCGACGCGCTGCGGGTCGCTGCGAGCGGCAAGCCGCGGCTCGCCGGCACCGGCGCCAAGATGCTTGCCGCCGCGTGGCCGGAGATGGAAGCGCCGCCCTCGCTCGTCGACGAAAGCCGCGCTCCAGAGATCGACTGGGTGGCGCGGCTCGGCGCCGCGGCTGCGGAGACCGGCGCGCCGCCGAAGCCGCTCTACCTGCGCGCACCCGACGCGCAGCCACAGGACGCAGCGCAGCTGCCGCGGCGATGATCGGCTTTCTCGCCCGCCTGATCCCGCGCGCCGCGCCAGCGCTCGCGGAAGCATCCCCACGCGACGCGGCCGCGATCGCGAACCTGCATGCGCGATCATTCCGTCGCGGCTGGAGCGAGCAGGAGATCGAGATGCTGCTCATCGATCGCCATGTCGTGGCGCATCGCGCCACCACCGGACGCAAGCTCGTCGGTTTCATTCTCTCACGCCTCATCAGCGACGAAGCAGAGATCCTCTCGGTGGCGACCGCCGCCTCCTGGCGCGGGCGCGGGCTTGCCCGCAGCCTGCTCAATCTGCATTTGCGGCGGCTCGCGGGCCTCGGCGCGCGCGCGGTGTTCCTTGAGGTCGGCGAGAGCAACGACCCGGCGACGCGGCTCTATGCCCGCGCCGGATTTCGCGAAGTGGGCCGCCGGGCGAATTATTACGGCGAAGGCAGCCCGACCGGCGCCACCGCCTTGGTTTTGCGCCGGGATTTGTCGGAGTAGGCCCTTTTTCATGTGCTCCGATATGCTAGGAAACGGCCTGCGGAGAGCGGTTTTGGCGACCACAGGCAGCAGCAATATCGAGGCCCTTTGCGCGGCGAAGGGCATGCGCATGACCGAGCAGCGGCGCGTGATCGCGCGCGTGCTTGCGGCTGCCGACGACCATCCGGACGTCGAGGAGCTCTACCGGCGCTGCGCCGCCGTCGACGACCGCATCTCCATCTCCACCGTCTATCGGACCGTGAGGCTGTTCGAGGATGCAGGCATCATCGAGCGCCATGATTTCCGCGAGGGCCGCGCCCGCTACGAGCAGATGCGCGAGACCCATCATGACCACCTCATCAACCTGCGCAGCGGCGAGGTGATCGAGTTCCAATCGGAAGAGATCGAGCGGCTGCAGGCCGAGGTGGCGCGCAGGCTCGGATACCGTCTGGTAGATCATCGGCTCGAGCTCTACGCCGTGCCGCTCAACGACGAAAAGACTCGTAGTTGATGCTGCGCTCGATCTTCGTCGCCAGCTACTTCTTTTCCATGACGCCGCTGCTCATTGCGGCGCAATGGGCGTTTGCGCGACTGCGCCTGCCCGGCCGCGGCACGATCGCGGTGGTCTACTACAAGGCGCTATGCCGCGTGCTCGGCCTGCGCGTGCGCGTCATCGGCGTGCCGATCACCGAGCACCCGGTGTTGATGGTCTCCAACCATCAATCCTGGGCAGACATTCTGGCACTCGGCTCGATTACCTCGGTCGCCTTCGTCTCCAAGCGCGAGGTGCGCGACTGGCCGATCGTCGGCATCAGCGCCGAGCTGCTGCACACGGTGTTCGTCGACCGCACGCGGCGGCATCAGACGGGCGCCGCCATCGCCGACATGGTGGAGCGGCTCGCGGCGCGCATTCCAGTCGTGCTGTTCGCCGAAGGGACCTCGAGCGACGGCAATCGTGTGCTGCCCTTTCGCTCCGCGCTGATCGGAGCGCTGCGCGACGCCTGCGCACACGCCGACATCGGCGACCGGGTGATGATCCAGCCAGTGTCGATCTGCTACACCTCGGTGCAGGGGTTGCCGATGGGCCGGCAGCACCGGCCGGTCGTCGCCTGGTACGGCGATCTTGATTTGACGCCACATCTCAAGACCTTCCTCGAGCGCGGCGCCGTCGATGTGGTGGTGACCTTCGGCGAGCCGATTCCCGCCGACGGCAGTTCCGACCGCAAGAATGTCACGCGCATGCTGGAGATGACGGTGCGCCGGCTCACCGCCGCGACCTTGCGCAGCCGTGCGGTTCCCGCCGCCCAGCCGGCGGAATGAGCGGCATTTATTTTTGTCGGGAAAGCCGCTAAGACGGAGCATCGGCAGAGCCACAGTGCCGGACCGAATAAGTAAGTCAGATCAGGCGCTTATGTTGCCGCCACAGGCATGAACCGACCGCGCAAGCTGCACGTCAAGTCATACGGCTGTCAGATGAACGTCTACGATTCGAATCGTATGGCGGACACGCTGGCGCCCGAAGGCTATGTGGAGACGACGCAGCCGGAGGACGCCGATGTCGTCATCCTCAATACCTGCCATATCCGCGAGAAGGCAGCGGAGAAGGTCTATTCCGAGCTCGGCCGCATCCGTGTGCTCAAGCAGACGGCGGCGAGCGAAGGCCGCCGCGTGCTGATCGCGGTCGCCGGCTGCGTTGCGCAGGCGGAAGGCGAGGAGATCATGCGTCGAGCGCCGGCGGTCGACGTCGTCGTCGGCTCGCAGAATTACCATCGCCTTCCCGAATTGCTCGCGCGAGCCGCAGACGGCGAGCGCCTGGTCGACACAGAATTTCCGGTCGAGGACAAGTTCGACAAGCTCACGGCGCCGCAGCGCGAGACGATCAGGCGGCGCGGCATCTCGGCGTTTGTCACCATCCAGGAAGGCTGCGACAAGTTCTGCACCTTCTGCGTCGTGCCGTATACGCGTGGCGCGGAAATCTCGCGCCCGGTCGAGCGCGTCGTTGACGAGGTCGCGCAGCTTGCCGACGCCGGCGTTCGCGAGGTCACACTCATCGGGCAGAATGTGAATGCCTATCACGGCATCGACGCGCAAGGACGCACCGCGAGCCTCGCCGACCTCCTTTATCGCATCGCCAAGGTGCCGGGCGTCGCACGCCTGCGCTACACGACGAGCCATCCTCGCGACATGGACGACCGGCTCATTGCCGCACACGGCGACTTGCCGGCGCTGATGCCGCAGTTGCATCTGCCTGTGCAATCCGGTTCCGATCGCATTCTCGAGGCGATGAACCGGCGGCATACGCGCGCTGACTACATCGCCATCATCGAGAAGCTGCGCGCCGCGCGTCCGGACCTCGCCTTCTCGTCGGATTTCATCGTCGGCTTTCCGGGCGAGAGCGAAGAAGACTTCCGCCAATCGCTTTCGCTCATCGAGGAGGTCGGCTTCGCCAGCGCCTTCTCCTTCATGTACTCGCCGCGACCGGGCACGCCAGCTGCCGAGATGTCGACCCAGATCGCGACAGAGGAGAAATCTGAGCGACTGCAGCGGCTGCAGGCCGCCATCAACCGGCGTTATGCGCAATTAAACGCGCAATGCCGCGGCCGCCGCTTCGACATTCTTCTGGAGAAGCCGGGCCGGCTCCCTGGCCAGCTGGTCGGCAGGTCCCCATATTTGCAGCCGGTGCAAATCATGGCGCCTGCTTCGCTGATCGGGGAGGTCGTGCCCGTCATCATTACCGAAGTCGGCTCCAATAGCCTTTTCGGCGAATTGGCCGGAGAGGCGCGTCATTCGAGAGCTCTTGAGGCAACCGCAGGAGGCTGAGCCGTTGCGAACACCCGACACCGTCATCCCCTCTGCCGCTACGGCCGAGGACACTGCGACCACACAAATCTTGCTCGCTTTTGACGATAATCGGCTCGCCTCAACGCTCTTCGGTCAATACGGACAGAACCTGGCCTTGATCGAACGCCGGCTCGGCGTCGTCGCCGACTCGCGCGGCAATCAGGTCAATATCGAGGGTTCGCGCGCAGGCTGCGAGCAAGCCCGACGCGTGCTCGAAGGGCTCTACGAGCAGATCAAGCGCGGGCAGGATCTCGCGCCGGGCGACGTCGAAGGCGCGATCCGTCTCGCCGTCGCGCAAGGCTCGCTGTTCGACTACGAGTCGGACGCGCCGCGCGCGAATTTCGAGGAGATCAATCTGCGCAAGCGCCCGGTGCGCGCGCGCACCGCCGCACAGGATTCCTATATTCGCGCGCTGCGCCGTCACGCGCTGGTGTTTGGGACCGGTCCGGCGGGTACCGGCAAAACCTGGCTCGCCGTCGCTTATGCGATCCAGCTGTTCGAGCGCAAGGAAGTCGACCGCATCATCCTGTCGCGCCCGGCGGTCGAAGCCGGCGAGCGACTTGGCTTTCTGCCCGGCGACATGCGCGAGAAAGTCGATCCCTATTTGCGGCCGATCTACGACGCGCTCTACGACCTGATGGATGCGCGCATCGTCGAGCGCGCGCTGCAGGGCGGCGAGATCGAAATCGCGCCGCTCGCCTTCATGCGCGGCCGCACCTTGTCGAACGCCGCGATCATCCTCGATGAGGCGCAGAACACCACGTCGATGCAGATGAAGATGTTCCTGACGCGCCTCGGCGAGAACAGCCGGATGATCGTCACCGGCGATCCCAGCCAGGTCGATCTTCCGCATGGGCAGACGTCGGGCCTTGCCGAGGCGGTCTCCCTTCTTGCCAAGGTCGAAGGCATCGGTGTCGCAAAATTCACCGCCGCGGACGTGATCCGCCATGAGCTCGTCGCGCGCATCGTCGACGCCTACGACAACAAAGCGCCGGCGCGCGAGCGCAAGGAATGAGCAGATCGACGAGGACGACCGGGGCCGCGGCGCCGAGTGTCGACATCCTCATCCAATCGCCGCTCTGGGATCGCGAACCGAAGGCATCGGCCTGCGTGCACGAAGCCGTGACCGCGGCGGCGACAGAGATCGCGGTCGGCGCCGGGGAAGTGAGCGTGCTGCTCATCGATGATGCCGGCATCCGCACGCTCAATCGCGACTGGCGCGGCATGGACAAGCCGACCAATGTGCTGTCGTTTCCAACGACGGCTCCCGCACAACCGGGCGCCTTGCGCCCGTTTGGCGACATCGTCATCGCCTACGAAACATTGGCGCGCGAATCATCCGAGGAATCAAAGCCTTTCCTGCATCATCTGGCTCACCTCACGGTGCATGGCTTTCTGCATCTCATCGGATACGATCACGAGACCGACTCGGACGCCGAGACCATGGAAGCGCTCGAACGGACGATCCTGGCGCGGCTTGAGATTCCCGACCCTTATCGCGCGCACGAAGTCAGCGGCCACTAAGCAATGTTTCCTCCCGACTCAGGTTCCGGCGATTCCGGCGGCGGCGGCAGTTACGAGCCGCGCAACCTGCCAGTGCCGGTGCCACTTCCGAGCCAGGTTGCCCGCAATGGCAACGGTGAGACCTGGATAGGCCGCGCGCTGCGTGCACTGTTCGGCTGGAAGCCGGGCTCAATTCGCGCCGATCTCAAGGACGTGCTCGAAGCCGGTCTGCATGGCGAATCCGGCTTCTCGCCGGAAGAAAGCGCGATGCTCAAGAACATCCTTGGGCTGCGCGAGCGTCGCGTGGACGACGTCATGGTGCCGCGTGCCGACATCATCGCCGTGCAGCAGGATATTTCGTTGGGCGAGCTCGTGCGTGTGTTCGAGAATGCCGGTCACTCGCGCCTCGTCGCCTACAACGACACGCTCGACGATCCGATCGGCATGGTGCACATCCGCGATCTCATCGCCTTCATGACCGCGCGCGCGGCGGTCTCCCCGGAAGCCAACGCCAAGCGCAAGAAGCCGCTGCCGGCGAACCTCGATCTCAAGGCCGTCGATCTGTCGCTGCCACTGTCGTCGACCAAGATCGTGCGCGAAATCCTGTTCGTGCCGCCGTCGATGCGGCTCATCGACCTGCTGGCGAAGATGCAGGCGACGCGCATCCATCTCGCGCTCGTCATCGACGAATATGGCGGCACCGACGGGCTCATCTCCATCGAGGACGTCGTCGAGCAGATCGTCGGCGAGATCGAAGACGAGCACGACGAGGATAAGGCGCCCGATATCGCACGGCAGAACGACGACTCCTTTGTCGCCGACGCGCGCGCCAGCCTCGAAGAGGTCATCCGCGTCGTCGGCGTCGACTTCAATGTTGGTGACGCCGCCGAGGACGTCGACACCATCGGCGGGTACCTGATGACCAAGGCAGGCCGCGTGCCGGTGCGCGGCGAGCTGTTTCCCGGTCCGGATTCCTTCGAGATCGAGGTGCTCGACGCCGATCCGCGCCGCGTCAAGCGCCTGCGGATTTATCGTCTGAAGGATCGGCGCGCGCGCAGCCGCGAGTCGAAGCGGCGCGACGCCGATGGCGTGCCAGCGACGGCTGGCGCCACGCCCGCCGAGGAGCCGCGCAAGGACGTGGATGCCGCAGGTAAAAGCACCTCCAAAGCCGCCGGCCGCCCGTGACACCGAAGAGCCTCGCCCATTCCTTCGTCCTCGCCTGGGGCCTGCGCCGCACATCCATGGCCTTTGTCGCCGGCGCGGCATCAGCGCTGGCGCTGGCGCCGATCAATGCCTGGCCGATCTTGTTTCTCACCTTTCCCGCGCTCGTGTGGCTGGTCGACGGTGCCGTCGCCGCCCGCTGGAACGGCGCGCTCACGGCAGCGGGCATCGGCTGGTGCTTCGGCTTCGGCTATTTCCTCGCCGGACTCTATTGGGTCGGCGAGGCGTTCCTGGTCGACGCGCAGACCTTCGGCTGGCTGCTGCCCTTTGCCGTCACCTTGCTGCCGGCCGGGCTCGCCGTCTTCACCGCCCTCGGCGTCGGCGCGGCGCGGCTGTTCTGGATCCGTGGCGCGGCGCGTCTTCTCGCGCTCGCAGCCGCGCTGACCATCGCCGAATGGCTGCGCGGCCATGTGCTCAGCGGATTTCCCTGGAACCTGTTCGGCTATGCGCTGACGCAGCCGTTGGTCATGGCGCAGAGCGCATCCCTGATCGGCATCTGGGGGCTGACGTTTGTTGCGATTGCTGTCTTCGCCTCGCCGGCGGTGCTGGCCGACGATCCGATGGTGACACGGCAAGCCTGGCGCGTTCCCGCCGCCGCCGTGCTCGTGCTGATCGCGTTTGCCGTGTTCGGGGCACTGCGGCTCGCCGGCAATCCGACGAGCTATGTCGCGGGCGTCAAGCTGCGCATCATGCAGCCCAACCTGCAGCAGGACGAGAAATTCAACTACAACGCCCGGCACGACGTAATGGCGCGCTACCTGCGTCTTTCCGATCGCCCGACCGCTCCGCAGTCGAACGGCGTCCACGACGTGACGCATCTGATCTGGCCGGAATCGGCGTTCCCGTTCTTCCTCACCCGCGAAGCCGAAGCGATGGGGCAGATCGAGCGACTGCTGCAGCCGAACACGGTGCTGATCACCGGCGCCATACGCGCGCCGGAAATGACGCCGAATGCGGGCGTCAAGCGCGCCTACAATTCCATCTACGCCATCGACCATGACGGCTCGATCCTCGGCATTTACGACAAGGTGCATCTGGTGCCGTTCGGCGAATATCTGCCGCTGCAGAATTTCCTCGAGCGGCTCGGGCTGATGCAGCTCACCAAGCTACCCGGCGGATTCATCCCGGGCGATCGCCGACGGCTCATGAGCGTGCCGAAGGCGCCGCCTTTCGTTCCGCTGCTCTGTTACGAGATCATCTTCCCCGGCGCGGTGCTGCCGAGCGCCGAGCGTCCCGGCTGGATGCTCAACCTGACCAATGATGGATGGTTCGGCATCAGCTCGGGGCCGTATCAACATTTCCAGCAGGCCCGCTTGCGTGCGATCGAAGAGGGATTGCCGCTGGTGCGCGCGGCTAACACCGGCATCTCGGCCGTGGTCGATCCGCTCGGCCGCGTGGTGAAATCGTTGCCGCTCGGCGTCGAAGGCGTGCTCGACGCAGGCTTGCCGCGCGCGCTTTTGCCGACGGTTTATGCGCGGATTGGGGATACGCCGCTGCTGCTATTTCTAGTTGTGAGTTTTGGCGTTGTTGGGCGGGCGCGACTTCGCCGAAAGTCGTAAGGTTCCTGAGCGGAGCAGACGCCGGGAGGGTCCTGCAACCGACCTTTCGAGGGCCGCCAGGACGGCATTAAATTGCTGTAAAAACTGGGGAAAACTGGCCTTTGGTTTTACTATTCTTGCGGCTTGTTCCCGAGAGTTTCACAATCACCAATTGCTATTGTCCTACAAATGTGAACATTACGTGACATTGAGGAGTCATAGGAGATATTTATGGCCAAGAAGGCGCCCAACCCCATCGACAAGCATGTGGGATCGCGTGTGCGCATGCGGCGCATGATGCTTGGCATGAGCCAGGAGAAGCTCGGGGACGCACTCGGCCTGACCTTTCAGCAAGTGCAGAAATACGAAAAAGGCACCAACCGGATCGGCGCCAGCCGGCTGCAGCAGATCTCGCAGATCCTGCAGGTCCCGGTGTCGTTCTTTTTCGAAGGCGCGCCGCATCTTCCCGGACAGGTCACGGAAGGTCTCAGCGAGGCGCCATCGCCTGCTTACGTGTCGGACTTCCTCGCCACCTCCGACGGTCTCGCATTAACCAAGGCCTTCATGCGGATCAAGAACGCGAAGTTGCGCCGGCGCATCGTCGATCTCGTCGAGCAAGTCGCCGAAGACAACTAGTCTTCTGACTTTCCTCCCTCGATTGCGACGTTCACTATATTTCCAGCCCAACTGATCCCATCTTCTTTTGGGCGATTTGCCCATCTCGCCCGCATCTTGACCTTCCCGGGTGACGCTGCAAGAACACGCCGATATGGCGCGGGGATGCGCCGCTCCACGGGAGGGAGTTCCGCGTGCATACGAATTTTTTGTTCACCAGCGAGTCGGTGTCCGAAGGTCATCCGGACAAAGTCTGCGACCAGATTTCCGACGCCGTGCTCGACGCCTTCATCGAGCAGGACGTCAAGCTCGGCATCGCCGATGACAGTTTGGTGAACACGCGGCTCGGCTGCGAGACGCTAGCCACCACCAACAAGATCGTCATCGCCGGCGAAGGCCGCGGCCAACTGTTCCGCAAATATGCTGACCGCTCCGTGGTCGATCGCGAGTTGATCACCGAGATCGCGCGCGGCGTGGTGAAAGACATCGGCTACGACCAGGACGGCTTCTCCTACCAGGGCGCCGATGTCGAGGTGCTGCTGCACGGCCAATCGCCGGACATCGCCATGGGCGTCGATGCTAAGAAGAAGAAATCCGGCGAGGAAGAAGGCGCCGGCGATCAGGGCATGATGTTCGGCTTCGCCTGCACCGAGAGCGAAGTGTACGAGAAGGGCTCGTACATGCCGGCCCCGATCTACTTCGCGCACAAGATCCTGAAGGTGCTGTCGGAGAAGCGACGCAACAAGCAGCTGTTCGATCTGCAGCCCGACTCCAAGAGTCAGGTGACGGTGAAATACGTCAACGGCAAGCCGGTCGGCTGCACCAAGGTCGTGGTCTCGACGCAGCACAATCCGAAGAGCCGCAACGGCAAGAAGTATACGCCGGGCCTGATCAAGGAGCTGATCGGCGACGCAGTGAGCTCAGCGCTGCCGGAAGGCTGGATGCCGAAGAAGCCGTCGGACTTCCTGGTCAACCCGACCGGCAACTTCGTCGTCGGCGGTCCTGACGGCGACTGCGGTCTCACCGGCCGCAAGATCATCGTCGACACTTATGGCGGCTACGCGCCCCACGGCGGCGGCGCCTTCTCCGGCAAGGACCCGACCAAGGTTGATCGCTCAGCCGCTTATGCGGCACGCTATCTCGCGAAGAACGTGGTCGCCTCCGGCGTCGCCGAGCGCTGCACCATCCAGATCGCCTACGCGATCGGCGTTGCCGACCCGATGTCGCTTCTCGTCGACACGCACGGCACTGGCAAGGTCGCCGAGAGCAAGCTTGAGAAGCTTCTCCCGGAGCTGTTCCGGCTCACCCCGACCAACATCCGGCGCACGCTCAAGCTCAACCGGCCGATCTATCGCCGCACGGCGTCCTACGGGCATTTCGGCCGCGCGCCGGACAAGGATGGCGGCTTCTCCTGGGAGCGCACCGACCTCGCCGACGCGATCCGCCGCGCCGCCCGCTAAGGTCCGCAATCAGCGGTCTTTTCGATGCGATGCCCCGCCTGGGCTCAGGCGGGGCATTCGCTATTCTAGGCCCTATGAAGACAACGCCAGATCAGCAAGGCGATCCGCAGCGTGCCTTTTTCGGCCGCCGCAAAGGTCACCCGCTGCGGCCGCGACAGGCGGCACTCTTCGAAACGCTGCTGCCGCGGCTACGCATCGATCTGACGCGCGCCGCGCCCAGCGATCTCCACACTTTGTTTCCCGGCAAGGTCGGTGAGCTGCGCCTGGAGATCGGGTTCGGCGGCGGGGAGCATCTGCTCGCGCAGGCGCAAGCGAGCCCGGACACCGGCTTCATCGGCTGCGAGCCTTTTGTCAATGCCATGGCCAAGGCGCTCGCCGCGATCGAGACGCACAAGCTCGACAACATCCGTCTGCACTTCGGCGATGCCGCGCATCTCATCGCCTGGCTGCCGCCGGCGTCACTCGCGCGCATCGACCTGCTTTATCCAGATCCATGGCCGAAGCGCCGGCATTGGAAGCGGCGCTTCATCCAGGACGAAAGCTTATCTGCGCTCGCGCGCATTCTGCGTCCGGGCGGCGAATTGCGTTTCGCGACCGATATCGCCGACTACGCGGCGTGGGTGCTCGCGCGCGTCCAGCGCTCGCACGATTTCATCTGGACGGCGGAGCGCGCCGACGATTGGCGGCTGCCCTGGAGCGGCTTCGTGCAGACGCGCTACGAAGCCAAAGCGATGCGCGAAGGCCGCGCCCCGAATTATCTGATTTTTCGCAAGCGCTGAACGCGCGGCGTTATTCGGTGCCCTGACGCACCTGCCAGAAGCGCACCACGCGCTGTGCTGTCGGCGCGGTGAGGCGCTCGAAATTTTCCAGCGCCGCGTCGAGGAACTGCTGCGTGGCGCCATCCGGGCGCGCGGTGATGATTGCCTTGACCGTCGGCCAGCCGAAGCCGGCGGCGCGACCGAGGATGAGCACCGGATCGGGCCGCTCGCCCGTGATCAGCCGATCGACGACGTCGACGGGCACCGAGCACAGCGTCGCCAGCGCGGCGATGGTCTCTTCGTATTTTCCCGCATTGGCATAGGCGGCAAGCTCGACTTCGCTGAGCTTGCCCTCTCGATGCAAGGCGCGCACGGTCGCCAGCGCGGCTGCATAATTGCGCGGCGCCGCTTTGGCGCCGACCTCCCCGACCACTTTGGTGAGCACCCGCTTGATCTCGGCCTGCGTCTCCGGCCGCGCCGAAGCCAGCAGACGATGCTGCACCACCTCGGTCGCCTGCATCAGCAACTGGCGGAACAGACGCGGCGGGATGTCGGTGCGCTGTCCGACCTTTTCCGCGAGCAGGTCGTCGCGCTCGGCGCGCTTGACCAGCTCGGTGAAGGCATTCTCCGAGAGCTTGGCCTGCTGGTTGGTGGCGACGCTGTGCACCACTTGCTTGTCGCCACGGCGAACCAGGACGTCGCTGATCGTCTCGCTGATGCCAAGCCGCGTCGACAGCGCAAGCAAATGTGCCTGGCTCTTGGTCTCGGCGATATAGAGCAAATCGGGATCTTCGAGATTGGCCTCTCGTAGCACCGGCTCCGCGACGCTGATGTCGTCGCTGGTGGCGAGCTTGCGCACCACGCCCGCAGGCGCATTGCTCACCGGAGCCATACGGCGGGCGAGCTCGGCCAGCGCCTTGGCTTCGATCTGCTCGATCAGGCAGCCGATGACGTCGTCGAACAGCGCCACGTGGTCGTCGTTGAAGCCGGGCGCGCCATCGAGGAACAGGTTGGTGATGCGGCGCAGCGTCTCCGCACGGCGCGCCGGGGAGCCGTTCTGGACGACGTCTTCGAGCTCCGGAAGCAACGAGGCGGGCGCGCCCATGCGAAACCTGCAAGTGTGGTTCGGCACCTTAAAAAGGCACCGTTTTGCGCGAATTTACGGGCAGATTCTGAATGAAGGGTTAGCCGTTTTTAACTGTCTCGACCTTGCCAGGGCCGAGAAACGGGCTATATTGCTGATGTCTGTTAAAGACACCTCATAACGGTCGGATGTTCCGATCGAGATTGTGAGAGTGGGCCCTCCGGGACCCGCTCTTTTTTGTTACCAAAAATGACCGGGATTCAACCGCAAGACGACATCGATCCGGGCGCCGAACCGCGGCTCATTGCTGAGCCGGGGCTTGCCGCGCGTGTCGCCGCCATCGCCGAGCCGGTGCTTTCGAGCATCGGCTACCGGCTGGTGCGCGTGCGTATTTCCGGCCTCGACGGCTGCACCGTGCAGATCATGGCGGAGCGGCCGGACGGCTCGATGACGGTCGAGGACTGCGAGACGGTGTCGCGCACGCTTTCGCCGGTGCTCGATGCCGCCGATCCGATCGAGCGCGCCTACCGGCTGGAAATCTCGTCGCCCGGCATCGACCGGCCCCTGGTGCGCCGCTCGGACTTCGAGCGTCACCTCGGACATGAGGTGAAAGTGGAAACCAACGTTTCCATCACCGGCCGACGCCGGTTTCGCGGAACGCTGGTCGGCACCGAAGACGATGCGGCACGAATCCGCCGCAGTGACGCGCAAGAAGGCGAGGAGGCCGAGGTGCTCATTCCCATGGAGGAGATGAGCGAGGCCAAGCTCGTTCTCACCGACGCACTGGTGACGGAAGCGCTGCGGCGCGGCAAGGCTGCCGAGCGCGAAGCCAAGGCGGCGAAGAAGCACGCAAGACAACAACGGCATGCCGAACGCTTGAAGCACGCCGCACACAACCAAGGAGATTGACCGATGGCCGTCAGCGCCAACCGGCTCGAACTGTTGCAGATCGCCGACGCGGTGGCCCGCGAGAAGGCAATCGACCGCAGCATCGTCATCACCGCGATGGAAGATGCCATCGCCAAGGCGGCACGCTCGCGCTATGGCGCGGAGACCGACGTGCATGCCGAGATCGACGGCAAGACCGGCGATCTGCGACTGACCCGCCACATGCTGGTGGTCGACACGGTCGAGAACCCGTCGAACCAGATCACCATCGAGGACGCCCGCCGCCGTCACCCGGCCGCGCAGGTCGGCGACACCATCGCCGATCCGCTGCCGCCGCTCGAATACGGCCGCATCGCCGCGCAGTCTGCGAAGCAGGTGATCGTGCAGAAGGTGCGCGAGGCCGAGCGTGACCGGCAATATGCCGAGTACAAGGACCGCATCGGCGACATCGTCAACGGCATCGTGAAGCGCGTCGAATACGGCAACGTGGTCGTCGACCTCGGCCGCGGTGAAGCTATCGTGCGCCGCGACGAATTGCTGCCGCGCGAAGTGTTCCGCAATGGCGACCGCATCCGCGCCTATATTTACGACGTGCGCCGCGAGCCGCGCGGCCCGCAGATCTTCCTCTCGCGCACGCATCCGCAGTTCACCTCCAAGCTATTCGCGCAGGAAGTGCCCGAAATCTATGACGGCATCGTCGAGGTAAAGGCGGTCGCCCGCGATCCGGGATCGCGCGCCAAGATCGCCGTGATTTCGCGCGATTCCTCAGTCGATCCGGTCGGCGCCTGCGTCGGCATGCGCGGCTCGCGCGTGCAGGCTGTGGTGAACGAGCTGCAGGGCGAGAAGATCGACATCATTCCCTGGTCGCCGGACATCGCCACCTTCGTGGTCAACGCGCTGGCGCCGGCGGAAGTCGCCAAGGTGGTGCTCGACGAAGACCGCGAGCGCATCGAGGTCGTGGTTCCGGACCAGCAACTCTCGCTGGCGATCGGACGCCGCGGCCAGAACGTGCGGCTGGCGTCGCAGCTCACCGGCTGGGACATCGACATCCTCACCGAGCAGGAAGAATCCGAGCGCCGCCAGGCCGAGTTCGAGAACCGCACGCGTACCTTCGTCGAAGCGCTCAATGTCGACGAAGTGGTCGCGCAGCTGCTGGCGTCCGAAGGCTTCGGCTCGATCGAAGAGCTCGCTCTGGTCGATCCGAAGGAAGTGGCCGGCATCGAAGGCTTCGACGAGGAGACCGCGGGAGAGCTGCAGGCGCGCGCCCGCGAATATATCGAGCGGCAGGAAGCCGAGCTCGACGCCAAGCGCAAGGAGCTCGGCGTCGAGGATGCGGTCAAGGACGTGCCCGGCGTCACCACCAAGATGCTGGTCGCCTTCGGCGAGAACGGCATCAAGACCGTGGAGGATCTCGCCGGCTGCGCCACCGACGATCTTGCCGGTTGGACCGAGCGCAAGGATGGCGAGTCCAAGCGCGAGCCGGGCATTCTCGACGGCTTCGACATCACCCGCGAGGACTGCGAGGCATTGATCATGCAGGCCCGGCTGAAGGCCGGCTGGGTGACCGAGGCCGAGCTGGCGCCGCCGCCGGAAGCGGAAGCGGCCGAAGCGGAGGCTGCTGCCGAGACGCAGGCGTGAGGTGAGGACACGGCGAACCATAGGATGCTGGCGCGCCCCCACAGCGAGGATCTCGACGGCGGCCCGAAGGGGGCCGCCAGCGAGCGCACCTGCGCGCTGACGCGGACGCAAAAGCCGACCGGCGAGATGGTCCGTTTTGTCGTCGGCCCCGACGGCAAGGTGGTTCCCGACGTCCGGCGCAAGCTCCCAGGCCGCGGCCTCTGGATCACGGCGACGCAGGACGCGCTGCGCGAGGCGATCAAGCGCAACCTGTTCTCCCGCGGCTTCAAGAAGGAGGTCCGCGTCGGAACCGAGCTGGTGGAACAGACCGGCGAGCTCCTGGCGCGCGCAGCCCTCGATGCGCTGGCGATTGCCGGCAAGGCCTCCCTGGTGGTCACCGGGTTCAGCAAGGTCGAGGCGGCCCTGGGCAGCGAAAAGCTCGTAGGCCTGCTGCACGCTGCCGACGGGGCAGCCGATGGAAAACGCAAGATTGACGCGGCTTTGCGCCGGCAATCGCCCTTGCCCGAGGGCCGGGTCGAAATCGTCGGCGGTTTCACCTCGGCCCAATTGGATTTGGCATTGGGCCGCCTAAATGTGGTACATGCTGCCCTGCTTGCCGGGTCCGCGAGCGAGACTTTTCTCGCCCGCGCCCTGCGCTATGAGCGCTTCCGCACCTGATCACGGTGAGATGGCAGGTCGGGCGAAAACGCAGGGCCGGATAGCGCCCGAGGACTGGAACAGGAATGAGTGAATCGAAGACCCCTGGCGACAAGAAACTGAGCGTCGGCTCGAAAACGCTGACGCTCAAGCCCCGCGTCGAGCAGGGGACCGTGCGCCAGAGCTTCAGCCATGGCCGCAGCAAGCAGGTCGTCGTCGAGAAGGTGAAGCGTCGCGTCATCGGCGAAGCCGCGCCGGCGCCCGCGCCGGCCGAGGTCGCCAAAAAGCGCCCCGCCGCTGCGCCCGCACCCGCCGGCAAGGCCGCGGCACCCGCCGCCACGCCGGCTCCGACACCGGCCGCGCCGGCGCCGAAGTCCGGCGTCGTGCTGCGCACGCTGACCGAAGATGAACGTGCCGCGCGCGCCAGCGCGCTCGCCGACGCGCGCGTGCGCGAGGTCGAAGAGCGCAAGGTCGCCGAGGAAGAGGCGCGCCGCCGCGCCAGCCGCGAAGCGACCGAGCGCACCGAGCGCGAAGCTGCGGACGTGCGCAAACGCGACGAGGAAGAGCGCCGCCGCCACGACGAACAAACCAAACGCAAGGCCGACGAGGTCGCCAAAAAGCGCTTCGGCGAAGACGAGAGCAAGCGTACGACGGCCGCGCCGGCTGGCCGCCGCGTGCTCGAAGCCGAAGAGGAAGAAGCGCCGCGTCCGCGCCGTGGCGGCGGCGCCGCACGTCCCGCAACCGCGCGGCCAGCCGCCGCGCCGCGTCCGGGCGCCGAGAAGCAGCGCGGGCGCCTCACCGTCATCACCGCGTTTCGTGCCGACGAACAACGCGAGCGTTCGGTAGCGTCGTTCCGCCGCCGCACTCAGCGCCTGAAGGGCCAGGCCTCCGGCGAGACCAAGGAGAAGCTGGTCCGCGAGGTGACGATCCCGGAGGCGATCAGCATCCAGGATCTCGCCAGCCGCATGTCCGAGCGCGGCGTCGACGTGATCAAGCTGCTCATGAAGCAGGGGCAGATGCTGACGATCACCGACGTGATCGACGCCGACACCGCGCAGCTCATTGCCGAGGAAATGGGTCACACGGTACGCCGCGTGGCGGAATCCGACGTCGAGGAGGGTCTGTTCGACGTTGCCGACGATCCGGCCGATCTCGCGCCGCGCGCGCCGATCGTCACTGTGATGGGTCACGTCGACCACGGCAAGACATCGCTGCTCGATGCCATTCGTCAGGCGCGCGTCGCCGAAGGCGAAGCTGGCGGTATCACCCAGCATATCGGCGCCTATCAAGTGAAGTCGCCGTCAGGCACCACCATCACCTTCATCGACACGCCGGGCCACGCGGCGTTCACCGCGATGCGCGCCCGCGGCGCCAAGGTTACCGACATCGTCGTGCTGGTGGTCGCCGCCGATGACGGCGTGATGCCGCAGACCGTCGAAGCGATCCATCACGCCAAGGCGGCGAAGGTTCCGATCATCGTCGCCATCAACAAGATCGACAAGCCCGACGCCAAGCCGGAGCGCGTGCGCACCGAGCTGCTGCAGCACGAGATCCAGGTCGAATCGCTCGGCGGCGAAGTGGTCGACGTCGAGGTCTCGGCGACCAAGAAGACCAATCTCGATCGTCTGCTGGAAATGATCGGCCTGCAGGCGGAAATCCTCGATCTCAAGGCCAATCCGCGGCGACCGGCCGAAGGCACGGTAATCGAAGCCAAGCTCGACCGTGGCCGCGGGCCGGTGGCGACCGTGCTGGTGCAGCGCGGCACCCTGCATTCCGGCGACATCGTCGTCGCCGGCGCTGAGTGGGGCCGCGTGCGCGCGCTCGTCTCCGACGCCGGCGAAGGCGTCGCCACCGCCGGACCTTCAACCCCGGTCGAGGTGCTCGGCTTCTCCGGCACACCGGAGGCCGGCGATCGCTTGGCGGTCGTCGACAGCGAGGCGCGAGCCCGCGAGGTCACCGACTATCGCGCGCGGCAGAAGCGCGAGAAGCAGGCGGTCCGCGCGAGCGGCATGCGCGGCTCGCTCGAGCAGATGATGTCGCAGCTCAAGACCTCGGGCCGCAAGGAATTCCCGCTGGTGATCAAGGCGGACGTGCAGGGCTCGCTCGAAGCCATTGTCGGCGCGCTCGACAAGCTCGGCACTGACGAGGTCGCCGCGCGCGTGCTGCATGCCGGCGTCGGCGGCATTACCGAATCCGACGTGACACTGGCGGAAGCGTCCAACACGCCGATCATCGCCTTCAATGTGCGCGCGCATAAGGAAGCGCGCGAAGCGGCGGAGCGTTCGGGTATCGAAATCCGCTACTACAACATCATCTACGACCTCGTGGACGACGTGAAACAGGCGATGTCGGGCCTGCTGGCGCCGACGCTACGCGAGACCATGCTCGGCAACGCGCAGATCCTGGAGATCTTCAAGGTCTCCAAGGTCGGCAATATCGCCGGCTGCCGCGTCACCGACGGCACCGTGGAACGCGGCGCCAATGTGCGCCTGATCCGCGACAACGTGGTGATCCACGAGGGCAAGCTTTCGCAGCTCAAACGTTTCAAGGACGACGTGAAGGAAGTTGGCGCCGGCATGGAATGCGGCATGGCCTTCGAGAACTACCAGGACATGCGCCAGGGCGACGTCATCGAATGCTATCGGGTGGAATCGATCCAACGCAGTCTGTGAGTCCAAACCTCACGCTGCGCTGAATTCGCCCACCTATTTTTCCAATGTGACTAGAGCGAGACGGCCGGCGCGATGCCGGCCGTAACGCAGAACTTGGATAATGATGCGACACAAATCCCATCGCGACAGCGGCGCCGGCGCTTCGCAACGGCAACTGCGCGTCGGTGAGCTCGTGCGCCACGCGGTCGCCGAAATGCTTATGCGCGGCGACGTGCACGACCCGGTGATCGAAGGCCATCTCATCACCATCCCGGAAGTGCGCATGACCGCCGACCTGCGGCTCGCCACGATCTATGTGATGCCGATGGGCGGGCGCGACGTGAACGAGGTGGTGAGTGCGCTCGAGCGTAACAAGAAATTCATGCGCGCTGAGATCGCGCATCGCATCAACCTGAAATTCGCTCCCGACATCCGCTTCCGCGCGGACGAGCGTTTCGACGAAGCCGACCGTATCGACCGGCTGCTCCGCTCGCCGCAAGTGGCGCGCGACCTCGCGCATGACGAGGGCGACGATGAATAAGATCGATCGTCCGGCGGGCGGTGCGCCGACCGCGCTGCCCGAAGCGGCGCCACAAGCAGAAGGCAAGCGCCAGCAGTTCAAACGCGACAAGCGCGACGTGCACGGCTGGGTCGTGCTCGACAAGCCGGTCGGCATGACCTCGACCCACGCAGTGAGCGTGATCAAGCGGCTGTTCTCGGCAAAGCGCGCCGGGCACGCCGGAACGCTCGATCCGCTGGCCTCGGGCTGCCTGCCGATCGCGCTCGGAGAGGCCACCAAGACCGTCCCCTTCGTGATGGACGGGCGCAAGACCTACCGCTTCACCGTGCGCTGGGGCGAAGAACGGGATACCGATGACGCCGAAGGGCGCCTGTCCGGCACCAGCGACGCACGGCCGACCGTCGAGGAGATCCAGGCGCTGCTTCCGAACTTCACTGGCACCATCGAGCAGGTGCCGCCGCGCTTTTCCGCCATCAAGATCGACGGCGAGCGGGCCTATGACCTCGCCCGGGACGGCGAGGAGGTGGAGCTTGCCGCCCGGCCTGTCGACATCCACGGCTTGGCGTTAACCGAGCTTCCCGGCCCGGATCATGCGATTTTCACCGCCATTTGCGGCAAAGGAACCTATGTCCGCTCGCTGGCCCGCGATATGGGCCGTGCGCTGGGCTGCCTCGGCCACGTCAGCGCGCTGCGCCGGGTCTCGGTCGGCCCGTTTGCCGAGAACACCATGATTTTGCTGGAACAACTGGAGTCTTTGTGCCATAGAGCCGCGGCCGGCGAGGCTAGCCTCGCCGACGCGCTCATGCCCGTCGAGACCGCGCTGGACGACATCCCGGCGCTGGCCGTTAGCCGGGCAGACGCGGCAAGGCTGCAACGCGGCCAAGCCGCTTTATTGCGCGGACGGGACGCTCCGATTTTCCGCGGCACGGTTTATGTCACGGTCTCGGGCGAATTGATCGCCCTTGCCGAAGTCGACCGCGGCGAGATCGTCCCCAAGCGCGTGTTCAACCTCGCCGGGCTCGTTGGCAGCGCCGGCGCACGAAAGGAAATGTGACCGATGTCGGTTACCACCGGCCGCAAGGCCGAAGTCATCAAGACGTATGCCACCAAGTCCGGAGATACTGGTTCGCCTGAAGTGCAAGTGGCGATCCTGTCCGAACGCATCAACAATCTCACCGAGCATTTCAAAAACCACGTCAAGGACAACCATTCGCGGCGTGGGTTGCTCAAGCTCGTGTCGCAGCGGCGTCAACTGCTGGATTACCTCCGGCGCACTGACGAGAAGCGCTACACGACGCTGATCGACAAGCTCGGGATCCGTCGTTGATTTGTTGACTTTCGCGCGGGGCAAATCCCGCGCGTTCGCAGACGAGCGCATAGAGCGTTCGTCATTTCGGCGGCGAAGGGTCGCCGCCGCATTCGGAAGCGGATGAAAGGTCATCCGTTTCATAAAGGTCAGGTTCGGAGGCCATGGCAGGATCGCCAGACGCTGTTGCAGGACGGAAGATGTCCGCGCACTACAGCCTCTTGCCGTCTTGCTCATGGCTCTCGGGCCCGACCGGAAACCATGAAAGACACCTGCAATGTTCAATATCCATCGAGTTGAACTCGATTGGGGTGGGCGTAAGCTCACTCTCGAGACGGGTAAAGTAGCGCGCCAGGCCGACGGCGCAGTTCTCGCCACCTACGGCGAAACCACCGTTCTCTGCGCGGTCGTGGCGGCCAAGGAGCCGAAGGAAGGCATCGATTTTCTTCCGCTCACCGTCAACTACACGGAAAAATATTACGCGGCCGGCCGCATTCCCGGCGGCTATTTCAAGCGCGAACGCGGGCCGACCGAAAAGGACACGCTCACCTCGCGCTTGATCGACCGGCCGATCCGTCCGTTGTTTGCCGACGGCTGGCGCTGCGACACGCAGGTGACCTGCACCGTGCTGTCGCATGATCAGGAGAACGATCCCGACATCGTCGCCATGGTGGCGGCGTCCGCCGCGCTGACGCTTTCCGGCGCGCCGTTCATGGGCCCGATCGGCGGCGCCCGCGTCGGCTTCGTCGATAACGAATACGTGCTCAATCCGACGCTCGACGAGATGAAGGAAAGTCAACTCGACCTCGTCATCGCCGGTACGGCCGACGCCGTGATGATGGTGGAATCGGAAGCGAAAGAGCTCTCCGAGGAAATCATGCTCGGCGCCGTGATGTTCGGCCACCGCCACATGCAGCCGGTGATCGAGGCCATCATCCAGCTTGCCGAAAAGGCCGCGAAAGAGCCGCGCGAAATCGCGGCGACCGACACCAAGGCGTTGGAAAAGGAAATCCTCGACTTTGCCGAGAAGGACCTGCGCGCCGCGTATTCGATCGTGAAAAAGCAGGATCGTCAGGACGCCGTCGCCGCCGTCAAGAAGAAGGTGATGGAGCACTTCTTCCCGGAAGGCGCCGAACCGAAGCACGACAAGCCGGCGGTCGCCGGCGTGCTCAAGGAGCTGGAGGCCAAGATCGTCCGCTGGAACATTCTCGACACGTCAAAGCGCATCGATGGCCGCGACCTAAAGACCGTGCGGCAGATCGTGGCGGAAGTCGGCGTGCTGCCGCGCACCCATGGCTCGGCGCTGTTCACCCGCGGCGAGACGCAGGCGCTGGTCGTCGCCACGCTCGGCACGTCCGAGGACGAGCAGTTCATCGACGCGCTGCAGGGCACGTACAAAGAGACATTTCTGCTGCACTACAACTTCCCGCCCTACTCTGTCGGTGAAACCGGCCGCATGGGCGCGCCCGGCCGCCGCGAAATCGGCCACGGCAAGCTCGCCTGGCGCGCGATCCATCCGATGCTGCCGCTGCCGCACGAGTTCCCCTACACCATCCGTCTCGTCTCCGAGATCACGGAGTCGAACGGCTCGTCATCGATGGCGACGGTGTGCGGCGCTTCGCTCGCTTTGATGGACGCCGGCGTGCCGCTGAAGCGGCCGACCGCGGGCATCGCCATGGGCCTGATCCTCGAGGACAAGCGGTACGCAGTGCTGTCCGACATCCTCGGCGACGAGGACCATCTCGGCGATATGGACTTCAAGGTGGCCGGCACCGAGCTCGGCGTCACCTCGCTGCAGATGGACATCAAGATCGCCGGCATCACCGAGGAGATCATGAAGGTCGCCCTTGGCCAGGCCAAGGACGGCCGCCTGCACATCCTCGGCGAGATGGCGAAGGCGCTCAATACCGCCCGCGCCGAGCTCGGCGAGCATGCGCCGCGCATCGAGATGTTCAAGATCCCGACCGACAAGATCCGCGAAGTGATCGGCACCGGCGGCAAGGTGATCCGCGAGATCGTCGAGAAGACCGGCGCCAAGATCAACATCGAGGACGACGGCACGGTGAAGGTCGCCTCCAACGACGGCGAGGCCATGAAGGCCGCCATCAAGTGGATCAAGTCGATCACCTCGGAGCCCGAGGTCGGCCAGATCTACGAGGGCACCGTGGTCAAGGTGATGGAGTTCGGCGCCTTCGTGAACTTCTTCGGCGCCAAGGACGGTCTCGTCCATATCAGCCAGCTTGCGGCCAACCGCGTGCAGAAGACCTCGGACGTCGTCAAGGAAGGCGACAAGGTCAAGGTCAAGCTGCTCGGCTTCGACGACCGCGGCAAGACGCGGCTGTCGATGAAGGCGGTCGACCAGCAGACCGGCGAGGATCTCGAAGGCAAGAAGGCTGAGGCGCCTGCGGTACGCGAAGCCGCCGGCGAGTAAGCTTCACCCATCCACCAAACACGAAGGGCGGCCTCGCGGCCGCCCTTTTTGTTTGTCCGTGCAAGCGTTGTCACGCTGCGATGTCGAATCGGTCGGCGTTCATCACCTTGGTCCAGGCCGAGACAAAGTCCTTTGCGAATTTCTCTTTCGAGTCCGCGCAGGCATAAACCTCGGCGAAGGCACGCAGCTGCGAGTGCGAGCCGAAGATCAGGTCGACGCGGGTCGCGGTCCACTTGGCCGCCTTGGTCTTGCGGTCATGCCCCTCATATAAATTGTCGCCCGCCGCCTTCCACTCCGTGCTCATGCTGAGAAGATTGACGAAGAACTCGTTGCTGAGCACGCCGGTCTTCTTGGCAAACACACCATGCTTCGACCCGCCGGCATTTGCGCCAAGCACCCGCAGTCCGCCGACCAGCACCGTCATTTCCGGTCCCGTCAGCCGGAGCAGTTGCGCGCGGTCGACCAGGGCTTCCTCGGGCTTCATGAACTGATGCTTCTTGCTGCTGACGTAGTTGCGGAAGCCATCGGCACGCGGTTCGAGCGGTGCAAAGGACTCGACGTCCGTCTGCTCCTGCGAGGCGTCCATGCGGCCGGGCGTGAACGGCACCTTGACGTCGACGCCGGCCGCTTTCGCGGCCTTCTCGACCGCGGCGCAGCCGCCGAGCACGATGAGGTCGGCAAGCGAGACTTTCTTGCCGCCCTTGGCGGATTTGTTGAAATCGGCCTGGATCGCCTCGAGCTTCTTCAGCACTTTTGCGAGCTCAGGCGGATTGTTCACCTCCCAGTCCTTCTGAGGGCTGAGCCGAATACGCGCGCCGTTGGCACCGCCGCGCTTGTCCGAGCCGCGGAAGGTCGAGGCCGAGGCCCAGGCGGTCGAGACCAGCTGTTGGACCGACAGGCCCGAGAGCAACTTGTCCTTCAACGCCGCGGCATCCCTGTCGTTGATCAGCGCGTGATTGACCGCGGGAACCGGGTCCTGCCAGATCAGCACCTCCTTCGGCACCAGCGGGCCGAGGTAGCGCGCACGCGGACCCATGTCGCGATGGGTGAGCTTGAACCAGGCCCGCGCGAAGGCGTCGGCGAACTCGTTTGGATTCTCAAAGAAGCGCCGCGAGATCTTCTCGTAGGCCGGATCCAGGCGCAACGACAGGTCGGTGGTCAGCATGGTCGGCAGGTGCTTCTTCGACGGGTCGTGCGCATCCGGAATATCGGCTTGCGCATTTTTCGCTTTCCATTGCGGCACACCGGCCGGGCTCTTGGTGAGTTCCCATTCGTTCTCGAACAGGTTCTTGAAGAAGTGATTGCTCCACTTGGTCGGCGTCTGGGTCCAGGTGACCTCCGGACCGCCGGTGATGGTATCGGCGCCGATGCCGGTGCCATGCTTGCTCTTCCAGCCAAGGCCTTGATCCTCGAGCGCGCCGGCTTCCGGATCGGCCCCGACCAGTGACGGGTCGCCGGCGCCATGCGCCTTGCCGAACGAATGCCCGCCGGCAATCAGGGCTACGGTTTCCTCGTCGTTCATCGCCATGCGGAAGAAGGTTTCGCGGATATCCTTGGCCGCCGCGACCGGATCGGGATTGCCGTTCGGTCCTGCTGGATTGACGTAGATGAGTCCCATCTGCACGGCGCCGAGCGGCTCGGCGAGCTGGCGTTCACCGCTGTAGCGCTCATCGCCCAGCCACGTGCCCTCGGGACCCCAGTACAATTCTTCCGGCTCCCAGACGTCGGGACGGCCGCCGGCAAAACCGAACGTCTTGAAGCCCATCGATTCCAGCGCGACGTTGCCGGCGAGGATCATCAGGTCGGCCCATGAGAGCTTGCGGCCATATTTCTGCTTGATCGGCCAGAGCAGGCGGCGCGCCTTGTCGAGGTTGGCGTTGTCCGGCCAGCTGTTGAGCGGCGCAAAACGCTGCTGACCTGCGCCGGCGCCGCCGCGGCCGTCCGTGATGCGATACGTACCCGCGCTGTGCCAGGCCATGCGGATCATCAACCCGCCATAGTGACCGAAGTCAGCCGGCCACCATTCCTGCGAACTGGTCATCAGCGCGCGCAAGTCCTTGACCACGGCGCCGAGGTCGAGCGTCTTGAACTCCCTGGCGTAGTCGAACGCCTTGCCCATCGGATCGGACAGACTGGAATTGCGGTGGAGCACAGAAACGTCCAGCGAGTCCGGCCACCAGTCGCGGTTCGAGTGCGCGCGTTTCGCGCCCGGGAACGGGCACTTGGCTTGGTCATCCATGATCGTCTCCTCTTGTGGTTTGGGAGTTCCGCTCCTTAGGGCGAACTGCCTGCAAACCTACGCGCTCCATTCCATCAGGTAAAGTTGACTTTGTTGATCGTAGCGATAGGATTATCTGATGATAAACGTGACGCTGCGACAGCTCCGCTATTTCGATGCGCTGGCGCGCCACGGCCATTTCGGGCGCGCGGCGGAAGCCTGCGCGGTCTCGCAGCCGGCGCTGTCGATGCAGATCAAGGAAATGGAGCAGGCGCTCGGCGGGGCGTTGCTCGATCGCAGCGCGCGGCAGGTTGCGCTCACCACATTCGGCGAGGAGCTGCTGCAGCGCGTCCGCGATATCCTGCGCTCGGTCGACGAGCTCGGCGATTTCGCCCGCGCAACGCAGGACCGGCTCGCGGGCCGGCTGCGCGTCGGCATGATCCCGACCATCGCGCCGTATCTCTTGCCGAAAGTCATCGAGAATCTCGCGCGGCTGCACCCCGAGCTCGACATTCACGTGCGCGAGACGCTGACGCCGCGACTGATCAAGGAGGTCGCGGAGGGGCGGCTCGATACCGCCATCGTGGCGCTGCCGGTCTCCGAGCCATCGCTGACCGAGGTCGCCCTGTTCACGGAGAATTTCCTGCTGGTGCGGCCGGGCGAAGCCGAGGGAACGCCGGTGCCAAGCCGGGAAATGCTACGAGACATGCGGCTGCTCTTGCTGGAAGAAGGGCACTGCTTCCGCGATCAGGCGCTGTCGTTCTGCAACATGCAAGCATCGCCGCCGCGCGAGGTACTGGACGCGAGCTCGCTCTCGACGCTGGTGCAAATGGTCGGCGCCGGCATCGGCGTCACCCTGATCCCGGAAATGGCGGTCGCGGTGGAGACGCGCTCGGCGCAGGTCACCGTCGCGCGCTTTCGCAATCCGCAGCCCTCGCGCACCATCGGCATGGTTTGGCGCAGGACCAGCCCGCTGGCGCGGCAACTGCACCAGATCTCCGAAGCGGTTTGCCTTTCGGCAGGCAAGACGCGAGGGCGGAACGTGGCCATCGCATCGCGCGGCCGGCGAAGCTGAGGGTCACCTCGATGCGAGAGCCCGTCATCCGTCCCGCCCGCGCGGAGGAATATGACGAGGTCGCCCGCGTCTGGATGGAGAGCTGGGTCTCCACCGGCCTCGATGAGGCCAGCAATTTCCTGCTCGCCAACCTGCGCGCCCGCGTCCGCAAGGAGATCGCGGACGGCTGGAGCCTCTATGTCGCCGACGACAACGGCACGCTCGCCGCCATGCTCGCGTTGCACCTCCCGAAGCGCTATCTGGACATGCTGTTCGTCGCGCCCGAATATCAGGGGCGTTCGGTCGGCCGCCAGCTGCTTGCGTTCACGCGAACGCAATTGCCCGACGAAATCTGGCTGCGCTGCGTGCGCGAGAACGAGAAGGCCTGGCGCTGGTATGAGCGCGAGGGCTTCGTGTTCGAGAAGGAAGCGATCGAGCCGGCGAATGGGTTCATGATGAAATATTATCGCTGGAATCGCGCCGAAAAGCCGTAGTTTTTCGGCGTTCGTGCAGCTTGCAGTTGCGCTCCGCGTGAACTAAGGAAACGTAACACCGCTATCGACCCGGATATCATGACGCGCGTTATTCTCGCTTGCTTTCTGTCGTTTCTCGTTACAGCCGCCTCGGCACAAGCGCCCGTCCCAACCCCGGCTTCCCCTACACCGACCGGACCCGCCAAGACCGTCGCCAAGAAGAAGCCTACCGCGAAACCTAAACAGGCCGGGACGCCATCCGTTGCTGCCGAAAACGGTCCGTGCAGCATTGGCGTGATCTCCGCGATCGGCGACCGATTCTCCGTGCAGAAGTTTGGCGTCACCGTCTTTGCGAACGACAAGACCTTGGTGCCGATTGATTGGGGCCTCGACGATCTCGTAATGTCACGCGTGCGCGCCGCGACGGGCGACGATCCGACCATCCACAGGATTGCCTATCCCAAGGGCGCGTTCGAGCCCTATTTCAATCCCAAAGCCCGGTTCTTGCCTGACCCTGCGGAGGGTCTGCCGGCCATCGTCCGAGGCATCACGGCGAATACGCACTGCAACCGCTACCTCGTAGCGGTCCGCTTCAAAGGCGAGCTGCCTAACACCCATATGGAGCTAGACGGGATCGGCGCCTACAATCAGGGAGTGGGATCGATCCTGCGGCATTCGCACTTGTTCGCAGTTTTTACCATCAAGATGCTCGATGGCACGACCTACGAGGAAGTCCGTCGATCATGGGGCAACTTCGGCGAAAGACTGGCCCGAGGCCTGCGAATCACCGAGGACCCGCTCAACAGACTCGACAACTCGGAATTTCCCGATCCTCCATCGTCCGTAGCGGGCAGCGCCGTCTTGCGCGAAAGAACCCGCGCGCTGGTGGCGGCTGGGGTTGACCAGTTGCTGACCGATTACCTCAAGCGCGAGTGAACCGCACGACATCAATTCGACAAAGCACGACGATAGCTTCCCCCAGAAGGCAATTCTGTCGTGAGGTGAGAGACAACATGATGCAACTCTATTGGTCGCCGCGGACGCGGTCATTCAGCGCACTCTGGCTGATGGAAGAGACCGGCCAGCCCTATGAGCGCGTGCTGACGGATATCTCCACCGGCGCGCAGAAGAAGCCGGACTATCTCGCGATCAATCCAATGGGCAAGGTGCCGGCGCTGAAAGACGGCGAAGCGACGCTGGCCGAAGCCGCGGCGATCTGCGCCTATGTCGCCGAACGCTATCCGGACGCGAAGCTTGCGCCGCCGCTCGGCGATCCCCTGCGCGCGAAATATCTGTACTGGCTGTTCTTCGCGCCGGGCTGCATCGAGCCCGCGATGGTGCAGATCGCGACCAAGATCGAGATGAACCCGGTCGCGGCCGGTTGGGGCGAATCCACCCGCGTGTTCGACGTGCTCGATGCCGCGCTCGCCAGGGGCCCGTGGATCCTCGGCGAGAATTTCTCCGCCGCCGACATCGCGATCGGCGCGGCGCTGAATTTTTCGGTGCGGCTGTTCAGGATGGTGCCGTCGCGGCCGTCGTTCGACGCCTATATCGCGCGCTGCATGGCGCGGCCCGCGTTCCAGCGCGCCGAGAAGATCGCCGCCGGCTAACTAGCCGTTGTCGTTCTTCAACTCTTCCGGCCGCGGCATCAGGATGGCGTTATAGCCGGAATCGACGTAGTGAATCTCGCCGGTGACGCCGCCGGAGAGATCCGACAGCAGGTACAGCGCCGAGCCGCCGAGCTCATCGAGCGTGACGCCGCGCCCGAGCGGCGAATGTTTTTGCTGGAATGCGAACATCGCGCGCGCATCGCCGATGCCGGAGCCCGCGAGCGTGCGCACCGGACCCGCTGAAATCGAATTGACCCGGATGCCGCGCGGACCGAAATCGGAGGCGAGATAACGCACCGAGGCTTCCAGCGCCGCTTTCGCAACGCCCATCACATTGTAGTTCGGCATCACGCGCATCGAACCGCCGAAGGTCAGCGTGATCATCGAGCCGCCCGTCGCCGGCATCAAGTCGGCCGCGCGTTTCGCAAGTTCGGTGAAGGAGAAGCATGACACCAGCATAGTGCGCGAAAAATTCTCGCGCGACGTGTCGGCATAGCGGCCCTTCAGCTCGCTCTTGTCGGCGAAAGCGATGGCGTGAACCAGAAAATCGAGTCCGCCCCATTCTTTCTTCAATGCGCCGAAGACGGAATCGACGCTTGTGAGATCCTCGACGTCGCAGGGCAGCACCTGTTTGACCCCGAGCTGGTCCGCGAGCGGCCGCACCCGCTTGCCCAACGCCTCGCCCTGGTAGGTGAAAGCCATCTCGGCGCCTTGCGCGGCGAGCGCTCTCGCGATGCCCCAGGCGATCGAGTGATCATTGGCGATGCCCATGATCAACCCGCGCTTGCCCTTCATCAGGTCCTGCATCGCCGTCAACACTCCATACTCACGGGATGATCCGGACCTTCACGCATCCAGCCGCTTGAACACCAGCGTGGCGTTGGTGCCGCCGAAACCGAAGGAATTCGACAACACCGTGCCGAGCTTCGCATTGTCGATTCGCTTGCGCACGATCGGCATGTCGGCGAACACCGGATCGAGCTCGGTGATGTGGGCACTCTCGCAGATGAAACCGTTGTTCATCATCAGCAGCGAGTAGATCGCCTCCTGCACGCCGGTGGCGCCGAGCGAGTGACCGGTCAGCGCCTTGGTCGCGGAGATCGGCGGACACTTGTCGCCGACACCGAACACCTTGCGGATCGCCTCGATCTCGGGCGGATCGCCGGCCGGCGTCGAGGTGGCGTGCGGATTGATGTAGTCGACCTTGCCGTTCACGGTCGACATCGCCATGCGCATGCAGCGCTCGGCGCCCTCGCCCGAGGGGGCGACCATGTCGTAGCCGTCCGAGGTCGCGCCATAACCGACGATCTCGGCATAGATGCGCGCACCGCGCGCTTTCGCATGCTCCAGCTCTTCCAGCACCACCACGCCGGCGCCGCCGGCGATGACGAAGCCGTCGCGGCTGATGTCATAGGGCCGCGAGGCGGTGGCGGGCGTGTCGTTGTATTTCGACGACAACGCGCCCATGGCGTCGAACAGCACCGACAGCGACCAGTCGAGCTCCTCGCAGCCGCCGGCGAAGATCACGTCCTGCTTGCCGATCTGGATCGTCTCATAGGCATTGCCGATGCAGTGGTTCGACGTCGCGCAGGCCGACGAGATCGAATAGTTGACGCCCTTGATCTTGAACCAGGTCGCAAGCGTGGCCGAGGCCGTCGACGACATCGCCTTCGGCACCGCGAACGGACCGACGCGCTTCGGACCCTTGGTGCGGGTGATGTCGGCGGCCTCCACGATGGTGCGCGCCGACGGTCCGCCCGAGCCCATGATGATGCCGGTGCGGACGTTGGAAATGTCCGAAGCCTCGAGGCCGGAATCCTGGATCGCCTGCTCCATGGCGATGTGGTTCCACGCGGCGCCCTCGCCGAGGAAACGCATCGCACGGCGATCGATCATCTCGGCGGCGTTGACGGTGGGCGAACCGTAAACCTGGGAACGGAAACCCAGCTCCTTTTGCTTCTCGGCGAAGGAAATGCCGGACTTCGCCTCATGCAGGCTCGACAGCACTTCCTGGGTGTTGTTTCCGATGGACGAGACAATGCCCATCCCCGTGATGACAACCCGCCTCATGTTCGCCTCGCCTTACCTTGTCTCTTTATGTGCGCCTGCGCGGTGCTTTCGTTCAAGCCGGCGCGGTGCCCTGCTTGAACAGCCCGACCCTCAGGTCCTTGGCGCGATAGATAATCTCGCCATCGGCCGAAAGCCAGCCGTCGGCAATGCCAAGCCAGAGCTTTAGACGCATCACGCGCTTGATGTCGACGTTGTACACAATCTTGCGCACGTTCGGCATCACCTGGCCGCCGAACTTCAACTCGCCCAAGCCCAGCGCGCGACCGCGGCCCTCGCCGCCGGTCCAGCCGAGGAAGAATCCGAGCATCTGCCAAAGCGCGTCGAGGCCGAGGCAGCCCGGCATCACCGGATCACCCTTGAAGTGGCAGCCGAAGAACCAGAGGTCCGGCTTGACGTCGAGCTCGGCACGCACGTGGCCCTTGCCATGTTCCCCGCCGCTCTCGCTGATTTCGCTGATGCGGTCGAACATCAGCATCGGCGGCAGCGGCAATTGTGCATTGCCCGGGCCGAACAGCTCGCCTCGGCCGCAGGCCAGCAAATCCTCATATTCGTAACCGCTGCGCCGTTCCAGCATAGTAGGCAGCCTCTCTACAATTTACGGTAGCGTGGATTTTAAGCGAAACGGACCCGTTCCGCTTGGGACACGCGCCGGATTACCGTGGATCGGCGCGAATTCCTGAGGTGAGGACACTCGGCAGGCCCCCGCCATGCCGAAATCGGTTAACCGGGTCCGGGCGCTCCTCTAACATAGGCACCGGGGGCGGCAAAGTTCCGGCTGGAGGTAAATCGCCGCATCGAGAGGACATAGCTGACCTGTTTAGGGCCGTTCTAGTTGCGAGAAACTTGCATCTGCCCGATTTCCTCCATATATTTCGAGAGATTAGTCAGGACTAAACGCGCGTGCCAGTACTGGAACCCAACGACAATCGCTCCGCCGAGGGCGACGAGACGAACCGTTCTGCAAGCTCGCATGCGGGCCGGCAACCGGCCTTGACCGGCTGCCCGTGGCATGACGTCAACGAAATGCTGCAGGCCGCGGGCCTTCGTCCCACCCGGCAACGCATGGCTCTCGGCTGGCTGTTGTTCGGCAAGGGCGCGCGCCACCTCACCGCTGAAATGCTCTACGAAGAAGCGACGCTCGCCAAGGTGCCGGTGTCGCTTGCGACCGTCTACAACACGCTCAACCAGCTCACCGACGCCGGCCTGCTCCGCCAGGTTTCCGTCGACGGCACCAAGACCTATTTCGACACCAACGTCACCGCGCATCATCACTTCTATCTCGAGAACAACCACGAGCTGGTCGATATTCCCGACCCGCATCTGATGCTCTCGAAGATGCCCGAGGTGCCTGAGGGCTACGAGATCGCCCGCGTCGACATGGTCGTGCGCCTGCGCAAGAAGCGCTGATCACCGCGAATTATGATCGTCATGCGCGGGCTTGACCCGCGCATCCATCATTCTTGAGAAGACATTTTGCGAAGTGGATGGATTGCCGGGTCAAGCCCGGCAACGACGAGCGTTATTCCACCTTCTCGTCGGCGTAGACGCCCCACAGCCGCTGCTGCTCGATCCAGCCGTCAAAACCCTGGCCAAAGACGTGGCACCAGTGCTCATCGCACTTCTTCACGTTCGCGACCACGCCGGCCTGCAGCTTCGCCGTCACCGAGCCCGTGACATCGGCGCGATCATAGACCGCAGCCAGATCGTCCTTGTTCTTCATGGTCACGACCGCGGTGCGCCGGCCCGACAGCAGCGAGTGATAGACCCACCCCTCGGCGCCTTCGGAATCGCGCACGCGCCGCCAGTTCTCGAATTCGGCGGTGATCTCCACCGGCAAACCGGAGCGGGTGTAGACCCAGGCCACGTCATTGTCCTTGGTGGGACCGGCGCGGACATTCACATGATCGGACTTCAGGCTGACATAGCGCGGGATCGGCAGCCCCGAGGTCGTGAGCACGTCTTTCGCAGCGACGCCTGTCGAGACCGAGGCGCCGAGAAGAGCGCCTGCAAGGATCGCGATCGAACATATACGCCGCAACGCCATCAACCCGTCTCCTGCCAGCGCGTCCCAACACCAAAGCCGGACATCGCTCAAGCTTGCGCCTGATCCCCAAAATCCCCCGCCCCGTTCGTCCCTGGCCCTACCAAGCCCAGAGTATCGCCGGAGTTCTTGTCTTGGCGTGGCCTTCTGCTAGAGAGGACGAAACGCCAACCAAGACGCGCGTAAAGCCGTTGGCGAGGTCCAGAGGAAGCGGTCGGGAACCCACGGAAACGCCGAATTTCGCGCAACCGGCAGTTTCGAATACCCGGGTTAATGAGGTCTGAACGGCCTCATGAGAGCAGGACATGTCGGTTAAGAAAAAGCCTCTCGTCGTCGTCACCCGCAAGCTGCCGGACTCGATCGAGACGCGCATGCGCGAATTGTTCGACGCCAGGCTCAACCTCGACGATACGCCGATGGACGAGGCGCAGATTGCCGAGGCCGTGCGCACCGCCGACATACTGGTGCCCACGGTGACCGACGAGATCACCGAGGACCTGCTCAAGCAGCCCGACTGCAAGCTCAAGATGATCGCCAATTTCGGCAATGGCGTCGACAATATCGACGTCACGGCCGCGCATGCGCGCGGCATCACCGTCACCAACACGCCGAAGGTGCTGACCGAGGACACCGCCGACATGACCATGGCGCTGATCCTTGCGGTGCCGCGCCGGCTGGTCGAGGGCACCTCGATCCTGCATGAAGGCAAGCACTGGCCCGGCTGGTCGCCGACCTGGATGCTGGGCCATCGCATCGGCGGCAAACGCCTCGGCATCATCGGCATGGGCCGCATCGGCCAGGCGGTGGCGCGGCGCGCGCGGGCCTTCGGCCTGCAGATCCATTATCACAACCGCCGCCCGGTCGCGCCGGTGATCGCCGAAGAGTTGGGCGCCACCTATTGGGAGAGCCTCGACCAGATGCTGGCGCGGATGGACATCATCTCCGTCAACTGCCCACATACGCCGGCGACGTTCCACCTGCTGTCGGCGCGGCGGCTGAAGCTGATCCGCAAAGAGGCCTATATCGTCAATACCGCGCGCGGCGAGGTGATCGACGAGGACACGCTGGTCAAGCTGATCGAGACCGGCGAGATCGGCGGCGCCGGGCTCGACGTCTACGAGAACGAGCCCGCGGTCAATCCGAAGCTGGTGCGGCTCGCCAAGCAAGGCAAGGTCTCGCTGCTGCCGCATATGGGCTCGGCCACGATCGAGGGCCGCGTCGAAATGGGCGAGAAGGTGATCATCAACATCCGCACCTTCCTCGACAACCACAAGCCGCCGGATCGCGTGCTGCCGAGCATGCTGTAGCCGCCTCACCTCTTCCGCTCGCGCTTCCTCCACTCGGCGACGAACGCCACGAACGCCGCGAGCGCGGGCGGCGGCTGGCGCCGGCTCGGATAATACAGGAACGGTCCGGGAAACGGCGGGCACCAGTCGTCGAGCACGCTGAGCAGTTCACCCGCGGCGATCGCTTCACTCACATAGTCCCTGAAGGTCAGCCAGAATCCTGTGCCGTCGCGCGCCGCGCGCATCGCAGGCGCCGGATGATCACGATCAGCTTGGCGGGCGGCGATACCTTGACCACGCGGCCGGCCTTCTCGAACTCCCAGTCGAGCATCCCGCCGCTGGAGAAGCGGACGCGAATGCAGGGATGATCGAGCAGATCGCGCGGATGCTTTGGCGTGCCG
>DASRGN010000021.1:0-206473 GCA_035651015.1 Pseudolabrys sp.
CAGAAACGGCCGCGAGGCATGTTCGCGCTCAAGGGCCGGGCGGTGGAAGCCTGACGATGAGTTCGCACTTCCTCATTCGCTCGCTCGATCGTGGCGCGGTGGCCTTCGTGGTGATGATTGCTGCGCTCGCGGTACTCGTGCCTGCTCTCAATCTCGCCGTGCCGCCGTCGTCCGCGTTGCACCTGCCGACCTACCTGGTGGCGCTGTTCGGCAAATACGCCTGCTATGCGTTGCTTGCGTTGTCGATCGATCTGATCTGGGGCTATTGCGGCATCCTCTCGCTCGGTCACGGCGCCTTCTTCGCGCTCGGCGGCTACGCCATGGGCATGTATCTGATGCGGCAGATCGGCACGCGCGGGGTCTATGCCAATCCGATCCTGCCGGACTTCATGGTGTTCCTGAACTGGCCGGAGCTGCCGGTCTATTGGTACGGCTTCAATCACTTCGCCTACGCGCTGCTGATGATCCTGCTGGTGCCAGGCCTGCTCGCCTTCGTGTTCGGCTGGTTCGCCTTCAGGAGCCGCGTCACCGGCGTCTATCTCTCGATCATCACCCAGGCGATGACTTTCGCGCTGATGCTCGGCTTCTTCCGCAACAATTTCGGCTTCGGCGGCAATAACGGGCTGACCGATTTCAAGGACATTCTTGGCTTCAATGTGCAGGCGGCAGGCACGCGCTCGGCACTGTTCGTGATCTCCTGTCTGGCGCTGGCGATCGGCTTTTTGCTTTGCCGCGCCGTCGTCACTTCGAAATTCGGTAAGGTATTGATCGCCATCCGTGATGCCGAGGCGCGCACGCGCTTCCTTGGTTACCGCGTCGAATCCTACAAGTTGTTCGTGTGGACGCTGTCGGCCTGCATGGCCGGCGTTGCTGGTGCGCTCTACGTCCCGCAGGTCGGCATCATCAATCCCAGCGAATTTGCCCCGGCGAATTCCATCGAAGCGGTGATCTGGGTCGCGGTCGGCGGCCGCGGCACGCTCACCGGCGCCGTGCTCGGCGCCCTTGTCGTGAACTATGCCAAGACCACCTTCACCACCGGCGCGCTCGCGCCGTACTGGCTGTTCGCACTCGGCGGACTGTTCATCGCGGTGACGCTGTTCCTGCCGCGCGGCATCGTCGGGACACTCGATCATTTGCGAGCGCAGCGCAGCGAAAAGAAAGCGGTCGCGGCCGAGCCGACGCCGCATGCCGCGGAGTAGGACGATGGATCAACGCACCACATCCGCTCAGCTCTATCTCGACGGCATCACGGTGTCCTTCGACGGTTTCCGCGCGCTGAACAATCTCTCGTTCATGATCGAGCCCGGCGAGATGCGCGCCATCATCGGCCCGAACGGCGCCGGCAAGACCACGATGATGGATGTGGTCACCGGCAAGACGCGGCCCGACGACGGCGAGGTCTTCTTCGCCGGCAGCCACGATCTCTCCAAGCTCGATGAGACCGAAATCGCCGAGCTCGGCATCGGTCGCAAGTTCCAGAAGCCGACCGTGTTCGAGATGCACACGGTCGAGGACAATCTGCAGCTCGCCTTGAAGAACGACCGCAAGGTGCGCTCGACGCTGTGGTGGCGCGACAGTGCCGAACAGCAGACGCGGATCAACCGCATCCTCGACGTGATCCGTCTGAAAGCGATGCGGAGCCGCGTCGCCGGCAGCCTGTCGCATGGACAGAAGCAGTGGTTGGAGATCGGCATGCTGCTCGCGCAGGAGCCGAAGCTCATGCTGGTCGACGAGCCGGTCGCCGGCATGACCGACGCGGAGACACGGCAGACGGCGGAGCTGCTCAAGGAGATCAACCGCGAAAAGACCGTGGTCGTCGTCGAGCATGACATGGCCTTCGTGCGTGAGCTCGGCGTGAAGGTCACGGTGCTGCATGAAGGCTCGGTGCTCGCCGAGGGCTCGATCGACCAGGTATCGTCGAACGAGCGTGTGATCGAAGTCTATCTGGGGCGTTGAGCATGCTCGAGGTGCAAAACATCGACTTGCACTATGGCGCCGCGCAAGCGCTACGCGCGGTGTCGCTTTCGGCCGAGCCGGGCAAGGTCACCTGCGTGCTCGGGCGCAACGGTGTCGGCAAGACGAGCCTCCTGCGCGCGCTGGTCGGCCAGCATCCGGTCAGCGCCGGCAGTGTCGTCTGGGAGAGCCACGACATCACGCGGCTGGCGACCGTCGAGCGCGCGCGCCGCGGCATTGCCTATGTGCCGCAGGGCCGCGAGATCTTCCCGCTGCTCACGGTGGAGGAGAACCTGGAGACTGGCTTTGCGCCGCTGCGGCGCGACCAGCGCAGCATTCCCGATGACGTCTTCTCGCTATTCCCGGTGTTGCAGAGCATGCTCCGGCGGCGCGGGGGCGATCTGTCCGGTGGCCAACAGCAACAACTCGCAATCGGCCGGGCCCTGGTGATGCGGCCGCGGCTCCTCTTGCTCGACGAGCCGACCGAAGGCATCCAGCCCTCGATCATCAAGGATATCGGCCGGGCCATCAGCTACCTGCGCTCGCTCGGCCAGATCGCCATCGTCCTGGTCGAGCAATATCTCGACTTCGCCCGCGAGCTCGGCGACCATTTTGCGGTGATGGACCGCGGCGCTCTTGTCTATTCCTGCGACCGTGCCAGCATGGACGAGGCGGCGCTCAAGCGGGCGTTGGCGATCTGACCTTCGAGCGGGGCGAGCGTGACGCGCGCGGCATTGCAGGAAACGGTTTTTGCCGCCAATCGCGCCATTGGCCGCGTGTCGCTTAGCGTTGGCCGTCATGACGGACGCAGCCGTCTGGGCGCGCTGCGCGAGGAGGGCTCGCTACGGGTGCGCTTTCCCAATGCGATGCCGGATGCGCTCGAGGCGGTCCTGGTCAATACCGCAGGCGGCATCGCCGGCGGTGACCGCTTCGACATCGACCTGACGCTCGGCGAGGGTACGCAGCTTGTCGCCGGCACGGCCGCGGCAGAGAAGATTTATCGCACGCACGGACCGGACGCGGCCCTCTCGGTTCGGTTCGATCTTGGTGCCGGCAGCCGGCTCGCCTGGCTGCCGCAGGAGACCATCCTGTTCAACGCGGCGCGATTGGCACGCCGTATCGATATCGATCTCGCTGGCGGTGCATCGCTCGTACTGGCCGAGGCGGTCGTGTTCGGGCGCGCCGCCATGGGCGAGACCATGGTGCGGGGGCTGCTCACCGATCGCTGGCGCCTGCGCCGCGACGGCCGGCTGATTTTCGCGGAGACGCTGCGGCTCAACGGCGGCATCGCCGAGCAGCTCACTGAGGCTGCGATCGGTGGCGGCGCTGCGGCAATCGCGACCGTCGTCATCTCGCCAGCCGACGATGCGCAGGTCGAGGCGCTGCGCGCACTCACCGAAAATTTTCTCGGCGAGGTCGGCATTTCGGCGTGGAACGGACTGGCGCTGGTCCGACTGTGCGCCAAGGATGGCGCCGCGCTGCGGCACGACCTGATCATGATCCTTGCGGCCTTGAAGATTGCTCTGCCGCGGCTCTGGCTCAATTGAAGGTGCGCGATGAATCTCACTCCGCGTGAAAAGGACAAACTGCTCATCGCCATGGCGGCGATGGTGGCGCGCCGGCGCTTGGAGCGCGGCGTCAAGCTCAATCACCCCGAGGCGGTGGCGCTGATCACCGACTTCATCCTCGAGGGGGCGCGCGACGGCAAGAGCGTCGCCGACCTCATGCAGACAGGCGCGCAGGTGCTCACCCGCGCGCAGGTGATGTCCGGCATTCCGGAGATGATCCACGACATTCAGGTCGAAGCTACGTTTCCCGACGGCACCAAGCTCGTCACCGTGCACAATCCGATCCGCTGAGGTCTCATCATGAAACTGCTCTCCGCCTTCCTGCTTGCTTCGTTCGCCACGTCGGCGTCCGCCCACGAATCATTCATGCCGCATACGCATCCGCACGGCGGCAGCTTGCTGCTCGATGCCAATGTCGTCGGCGTCGCGGCCCTGATCATCGGGCTCGCGGCGATTGCCTTTCTCAAGTTTCGACAGAGGTGATGCCATGATCCCTGGCGAGCTCTTCATCAAGGACGGCGAGATTACGCTCAATGCCGGCCGCAAAACGGTGACGCTCACCGTCTCTAACACCGGCGATCGACCGATCCAGGTCGGTTCGCACTATCATTTCTTCGAGACCAATCCGGCGCTGAAATTCGACCGCAAGAAAGCGCGCGGCATGCGCCTCGACATTGCCGCCGGCACGGCGGTGCGCTTCGAGCCCGGACAGACGCGCGAGGTGCCGCTCGTCTCGCTTGCGGGCAAGCGCACGATCTATGGATTTCGTGCCGACGTGATGGGGAAGCTGTGAGCGTGTGCTTGCAGTGGGTCCACAAAAGCCACGACGGGCGGACTCGCGCCCACCCGTCTCAAGCTCTCGGCTGTTGCCGTGACGACGGGCGTGAACCCGCTGCCCTGGTACCCGCTACAAGAGCCAGGATCGGACCGTTTCGAGCGGCGGAGCGCTTGCGCACCCTGCACTCAGACCGACCCGGTCTGGCGATCAACCGTTTCGACCGAAGCCGGCGCGTTTGATCTGCGAATGAGATTACGCCCGGGCCGATGTAATGCAAGAAAAACAATGAGTTACATGCTGCTGTTGATAACACTGGGGATTGCTCCCGCAAGCCGAAGCAGGTGACGCGATGCCGATCACGATGAAACGCGCTGTTTATGCGGACATGTTCGGGCCGACGACCGGCGATCGCGTGCGTCTCGCCGACACCGATCTCATCATCGAAGTCGAAAAAGATTTCACAACTTATGGCGAGGAAGTGAAGTTCGGCGGCGGCAAGGTGATCCGCGACGGCATGGGACAAAGCCAGATCACCAACAAGCAGGGCGCCGTCGACACGGTCATCACCAACGCGCTCATTCTCGATCACTGGGGCGTCGTCAAAGCCGATGTCGGCTTGAAGGAAGGCCGCATCGCCGCGATCGGCAAGGCCGGCAATCCCGACATCCAGCCGAACGTGACAATCGTCATCGGGCCCGGCACCGAGATCATCGCCGGTGAGGGCAAGATCCTCACCGCCGGTGGCTTCGACACGCACATCCATTTCATCTGCCCGCAGCAGGTCGACGAAGCGCTGATGTCGGGCGTCACCTCGATGCTCGGCGGCGGCACGGGTCCTGCGGCCGGCACCAATGCGACGACCTGCACGCCCGGCCCTTGGCATCTCGGCCGCATGATCCAGGCGGCAGACGCATTCCCCGTCAATCTCGGTTTCGCCGGCAAGGGCAATGCGTCGCGGCCGGCGGCGCTCGAGGAGATGATCAAGGGCGGTGCCTGTTCGCTGAAGCTGCACGAAGACTGGGGCACCACGCCGGCGGCGATCGACAATTGCCTCAGCGTCGCCGACGACTACGACGTGCAGGTGATGATCCACACCGACACGCTCAACGAGTCGGGCTTCGTCGAGGACACCATCAAGGCGTTCAAGGGCCGAACCATCCACGCTTTCCACACCGAAGGCGCCGGCGGCGGGCATGCACCCGACATCATCAAGGTGGCGGGCCTGAAAAACGTGCTGCCGTCCTCGACCAATCCGACACGGCCGTTCACGCGCAACACCATCGACGAGCATCTCGACATGCTGATGGTGTGCCACCATCTCGATCCCTCGATCGCCGAGGACCTCGCCTTCGCCGAAAGCCGCATCCGCAAAGAGACGATCGCCGCCGAAGACATCCTTCACGACATCGGTGCGCTATCGATGATGTCGTCGGACTCGCAAGCCATGGGCCGGCTCGGCGAAGTCATCATCCGCACCTGGCAGACCGCGGACAAGATGAAGAAGCAGCGCGGCCGCCTGCGCGAGGAGAAAGGCGACAACGACAATGTTCGTGCCAAGCGCTATATCGCGAAATACACCATCAACCCTGCGATCGCGCACGGCGTGTCGAAGCACATCGGCTCGGTGGAGAAGGGCAAGCTTGCCGATCTGGTGCTGTGGTCGCCGGCATTTTTCGGCGTAAAGCCGGACATGATCATTAAAGGCGGCTCGATCGTCGCCGCGCAGATGGGCGATCCCAACGCGTCGATCCCGACGCCGCAGCCGGTGCACTACCGGCCGATGTTCGGGGCCTTCGGCAAGGCGCTCACCGCGAGCTCGCTGGTGTTCGTCTCCAAGGCGGCGGTGAAGGCCCGGCTCGGCGACAAGCTCGGCGTCGAGAAGACGCTCGTCGCCGTCGAGCACACGCGCGACATCTCGAAGAAGAGCATGATCCACAACAGCGCCACGCCGGACATCGAGGTCGATCCGGAGACCTATGAGGTGCGGGCGGATGGCGAGCTGCTGACCTGCGCGCCCGCCGAAGTGCTGCCGATGGCGCAGCGCTATTTCCTGTTCTGAGCGCGCATGCGTCGCGTGGTCGCGATCAAGAACGCGGGCAGCTGGGACGCAGCGACGGCCGGCGATCGTGTGGTGCTCGACGCCGGCGATCGACAGCGGCGACGTATCGCGCTGCAGGGGCAGAGCGGCAGTAGATTTCTGCTCGACCTCGCCAAGCCGGTGATGCTGCGCGATGGCGACGGACTGGCGCTCGATGACGGCACGATGGTTTTGGTCGCCGGTGCGCCGGAGGCGCTGATCGAGATTTCTGCCGGCAGCGCGCTCGATACGGTGCGGCTCGCCTGGCATCTCGGCAATCGCCACACCGACGTGCAGATCGCCGGCGAGCGCATCCGCATCCGTCGCGATCACGTGCTCGAGGACATGCTGCGCGGCCTTGGCGCAAAGCTCACGACGCTCGAGGCGGCGTTCGATCCGGAGCCGGGCGCACATGGGCACGACCATGGGCACTAAGGGCGACGAACCGTCCGCGCTCTATCGGCTCATGGCCTGGCTGTCGCCGAGCTATCCGGTCGGCGCGTTCTCCTATTCCGGCGGCATCGAATGGGCGGTCGAAGCCGGCGATATCAAGGATGCCGAAACTCTCCGGGGTTGGCTGGCCGTGGTGATTGGCGCCGGCAGCGGCTTCTGCGATGCGGTCTTTTTCGTTCACGCGCATCGCGCCGCGACTGAGGCCGATCACCCGCGCCTGCGCGAGATCGCAGAGCTTGCCGCGGCCTTCACGCCGTCTAAGGAGCGGCATCTGGAGACGACCGCGCAGGGCAGGGCGTTTGTCGAGACAACGCAATCCGCTTGGCCGACGGCGCCGTTGGATGCGCTGCGTGCGGTTTGGGATGGCCCAATCGCCTATCCGGTGGCCGTCGCGACAGCTGCGGCGGGGCACAGCATCGCGGTCGAGCCGGCGCTGCATGCTTTCCTGCATGCTGTCACCGCCAATCTGATTTCCGCAGGTGTGCGCCTCATTCCGCTCGGCCAGAGCGACGGGCAGCGCGTGCTGGTGGCGCTGGAGGAGGTCGTCGCGTCGACCGCACAGCGCGCGCTCGCTGCGTCGCTCGACGATCTCGGCAGCGCCACGATCCGCGCCGACATCGCCTCGATGCGCCATGAGACGCAGTACACGCGTCTGTTCAGGAGTTGAGAATGAAGAATCCCCACGGCCCCTTGCGCGTCGGTGTCGGCGGCCCGGTCGGCTCGGGCAAGACTGCGCTGATGGATGCGCTGTGCAAGTCGCTGCGCACGCGCTACGAGATCGCGGCGATCACCAACGACATCTACACCAAGTGGGACGCGGAATACCTGGTGCGTTCCGGCGCGCTCGCGCCCGAGCGCATTGCCGGCGTCGAGACGGGGGGCTGTCCGCACACCGCAATACGCGAGGACGCATCGATCAATCTCGCGGCAGTCGCCGAGATGCGGCAGAAGTTCCCCGATCTCGACTTGGTGCTGATCGAATCCGGTGGCGACAATCTCGCTGCCACCTTCTCGCCGGAGCTGGCCGATCTGACAATCTACGTGATCGATGTCGCCGCCGGCGACAAGATCCCCTCGAAGGGCGGTCCGGGGATCACGCGTTCCGACCTTCTGGTGATCAACAAGGTTGACCTTGCGCCCTATGTCGGCGCATCGCTGGAGGTGATGGAGCGCGATGCCAAGCGCATGCGCGCCGCGCGACCTTTCGTCTTCACCAATCTGCGCAGCGGGCAGGGCGTCGAGGAGATCGCCGCTTTCGTCGAGCGGAAGGGCGGTCTCGGCGCGAACTAACCCCAAACAAAAAAACGGGACGGCTGCAAGAGCCGTCCCGTTCCCTGCAGCCCCCATAAGGCGCACGGGAAGCAATCGATTTCCTTCGTGGACGCATAACGCAACATCATCGTTCGGGTTCCTCGACATGGCGCTGGCACTCGACGACAATGCGACCTGCGATCAACTTACCCCGGGGATTTTTCTAAATGTCACGACCGTCCGCGCGCGAGCGCCTCGAACACGCGCTGACGCGCATTGATGACCCGAAGGGCGAGGGTGCGCGCGCCTGCCTCACGATCTATCGCGATGCGGCGTTTGCTGCAGCGGAGGCCTCGGATGCGCGCAGGCGCAACGGCATTTCACTCGGGCCGCTCGATGGCGCGATCCTCACCATCAAGGACCTGTTCGACGTCGGCGGCGAGGTGACGCGCGCCGGCTCGAGGGTTGTTGCCGAAGAAGGCAAGCCGGCCGGAGAGGATGCGCCCGTCGTGCAGCGGCTGCGCGCCGCCGGCGCGGTGATCGTAGCCAAGACCAACATGACCGAGTTCGCCTTCTCCGGAATCGGCGCCAATCCGCACTATGGCACGCCGGGAATTCCCGCTGACCGCACGCGCATTCCCGGCGGCTCAACCTCGGGCGGCGCGGTCGCGGTTGCCGACGACATGTGCGAGATCGCAATCGGCAGCGACACCGGCGGCTCGACCCGCATTCCCGCGGCGCTATGCGGCATCGTCGGGTGGAAGCCGAGCAAGTACCGCGTCCCGACCGTCGGCGCCTTTCCGCTGTCGTCGACGCTCGACTCGATCGGCCCGATAGCGCGGAGCGTCGCTGACTGCGCCCTGGCGGACGCTGTCATGGCGGGTGAGACGCCTGAGCCCATCGAGCCAACGGCGCTCGCGGGACTGCGTTTGGGCATTGCCCAGGGCATGCCGGTCGAGGGTCTCGATGAAACCGTCGGCAAGCGCTTTCCGCAGGCGCTCGATCGTCTGGAGAAGGCCGGCGCACGGGTGACGGGAGAAAAGCTGTCGCTGCTCGAGCGCATGCTCGAGGCGAACAGCAAAGGTGGCATCGTTCCGCCCGAGGCCTTTGCTGTGCATCGCGACCGCTTCATGCGCCGCGGCGCCGACCTCGACCCGAACATCCGCACTCGCCTCGAGCGCGCGGCCAAGATTCTCGCGACCGACTATATCGACATGCTCAGCGCCCGTGGCGAGCTCATCCGCGCCATGGACGCGCGGCTCGTCGACCTCGACGCGCTGGTCATGCCGACGACGCCGATCGTCGCGCCGACCATGGAAGAAGTCGCCACGCCCGAGAATTTCGGACGCAAAAACGCGATGCTGTTGCGCAACACCTCGATCGTGAACTTCTTCGATCTCTGCGCGGTATCGCTGCCCTTGCCGCGCGAGAGCGGGCTGCCGGCGGGGTTGATGCTCGTGGCGCGCAATGGCCACGACCATCGCCTGTTGCGGATCGCGGCCGCGGTCGAACGGCTGTTGGCGAGCTAAGATCAATCGCGCAGATCGCGGCTGAAGTCGCGCAGCGTAGCTAGTATTTGTGCATGCCGGGTGACGCCAAGCCTGGCGACCAGCTTGGTCTCATGCGCCGCGGCGAGGCCCTCGGCGCGCTTGAGCAGCTTCTGCCCCTCGCGGGTGAGGAACAGAGCGTGCGAGCGCCGGTCACGCGGCGAGGGGCGGCGCTCGGTCAGCCCGCGGCGCTCCAGCCGGTCGAGGAGCCGCACCAGCCGTGCGCGCTCGATGGCCAGAGCCTGTGACAAATCCGCCTGGGAGAGCCCGGGATTGGCGCCGATCACCACCAGCACGGAAAACTGCGCCGGGCGGATCTGGACCGGTGCCAGGGTGCGGATGAAGTCCTGAAAGATCCAGACTTGCAGCCGCCGCGCAAAATAGCCGAGATGTTCATTCAGCGAGCCCAGCGCCAAGTCCTTGCCGCCATTGCGGCGCGCCGGTGCGGCCACCGGGACAGGGGATTTGCGCGCGAGCTTACGGTCGGACAAGGTTCTTAGGCCTTCAGGCTCGCGCCCTTCGGGCGCCTGGGGCGAATGTTGCACTTGTCAACAATACCGGCGGCATTGCATCCTGGGCAAGAGCGCGACAATAACAATCGCCGCCGTCAGAGAGAGAGGGAGGACACAAATGACCCGCCGCACGCCGACGCATTCCGCCCGCACCAGTCTCACCCGCCGCAGCTTCGGCAAAGGAGCCGCGGCCGCGACGGTGCTGGTCGCCGCGCCGTCGCTGCTTCGCGCCCAGGGCGCGGCGCTCAAAGTCGGCGTCCTGCTGCCGCGCTCGGGCGCGCAAGCCGGCATTGGCCAGGACTGCCAGCGCGGCGTCGACGTCGCCGCCGGGCTGCTCAAGGACCTCGGCATGCCGCAGCTGCAGATCATCAATGCCGATACCGAGACCAACGTGGAGATCGCCCGTGCCCGCGCCGAGAAGCTGATCAACGAAGGCGCGCAGCTTCTGGTCGGCGCCTTTGATTCTGGCCAGAGCACGGCAATCGCGCAGGTCGCCGAGCAGAAGGGTATTCCCTACGTCATCAATATCGCCGCCGCCCCGGACATCACCGAGCAGGGCTACAAGTTCGTATTCCGCAATTTCCCGACCGCGGGAATGATTTTGGGCGACGCTTTCGCCAACCAGGAGGAAGTGTTCGAGCTGGTGAAGGCAGCGCCGAAATCAGTGGTGTTCCTGCACGTGAACGACACCTTCGGCACCGCGATGCAAAAGGGCATCGGCGCGGTCATGCCCAAGTTCAATATGCCTTACACGGTTGCCGACACCATCGCCTACGATCCGACGGCGCGCGACCTCTCGGTGGAGATCGCCAAGGCGAAGGCGACCGGCGCCGATTCATTGCTGGTGGTGAGCCGCCTCAATGATGCCATCCTGCTCACGCGCGAGATGGTGAAGCAGCGCTGGACCCCGGCGGCCGTCATGAGCATGGGTCCCGGTTGGTACGAAGATCAGTATCTCAAGACGTTGGGCAAGCTCGCGGACGGGCCGCTCACCTTCGTGCCCTGGTTCGATCCCAACAAGAAGCTGTCGAAGGCGCTGGAAGCTGCCCTCGCCAAAGCGCATCCGGGCGTCAACATGAACACCAACCACGTGTATACGTTCGAGGCGCTGCTGGTCGCGGCCGACGCCTATAAGCGCGCCGGCTCGACCGACCCCAAGGCCCTCGCTGACGCCATCCGCAAGACCGACATCAAGGACAATGTCAGCAGCGGGCCGGGCATTCAGTTCAACGCCAAGGGCCAGAACGACAAGCTGAAGAACTCGGCGATCCAGAACCGCGGCGGCAAGACCGTGATCGTCGCACCGAAGGGTGCGACGAATGCGACGCCGGTGTGGCCGATGCCTCCGTACGACAAGCGCGCGTGAAGCTCCTTCGCGGAGCCCGAGCCCGTGCCGGCGGAGATCTACCTCAACGTCGCTGTCGGCGGGCTGCTGACCGGCCTCGTCTATGGGCTGATGGCGCTCGGCCTGTCCGTCGTCTTCGGCGTCGTACGCGTCGTCAATTTCGCCCATGGCGAGATGATGACGCTCGCCATGTATATCGCCGTGGTGCTGTTCTCCGCGCTCGGCCTCGACCCACTGGTGATGATGATTCCAATCGCCGGCGTGCTGTTCGTGTTTGGTTATGTCTTACAGGCCGGGCTGATCAATCCGTTCGTCACTCGCGCCGAGCACAGTCAATTCCTGCTGCTGGTCGCGGTCGCCATCATCATCGTCAATGTGCTGCTGATCATCTTTGGTCCCGACGCCCGCAACGTCTCGACCTCCTACGCCTACGACAGTTTTGCGCTGGGCCCGCTGCTCGTCGATGCCACAAAGCTTTATGCCGCGGTCGCCGCGGTCGTCGTCACCACGGCGTTGTTCGCATTTTTCCGGTTCACGCCGTGGGGCACGGCGATTCGCGCCTGCGCGGACAACTACACCGGCGCGCTGGTCGTCGGTCTCAATGTGAAACATCTCTACGCCGTGACCTTTGGACTCGGCGCGGCCTGCGTCGGCGCGGCCGGCGCGATGCTGGTGCTGATCGTCGACGTCACGCCGGCGCTTGGGCCGACCTATACGCTGCTGGCCTTTGTCATCGTCATCACCGGCGGCCTCGGCTCGATGCCGGGCGCGCTGCTCGGCGGCGTGCTGATCGGCGTCACTGAAGCGATGGCGGGGCTGCTCTTCACGCCATCGGCGAAGAGTATGTTCGCGTTCGCCATTCTTGCCCTGGTGCTGCTGTTCCGGCCGCAGGGATTGCTTGGGCGGTCGCTCGCATGATCGCGCGACTCGTCGCTGGCGTGCCGCGGCGCATCCTGGCAGTCCTCGTCGTGCTGCTCGCCGCGCTCATCATCGCGCCGGCGGTGGTGAACGACTATCTGCTCACCGTCCTCATTCTCATTCTCTACTTCGCCTATGCCGGGCAGGCCTGGAACATCATGATGGGCTTTGCCGGCCAGCTCTCGCTCGGCCACGCCTTGTTTGTTGGTCTCGGTGCCTATGCGAGCGCTGCGCTGTTCATCCACTTCGGCATCGGGCCGTGGATCGGCCTGCTGCTGGCCGCACCCTTGGCCATGCTGATCGGCGCGGTCATCGGATTCCTCGCCTTTCGCTTCGGCGTTTCCGGCGTCTACTTCGCAATCCTGACCATCGCCTTCGCCGAATTCGCACGCATCGGCTTCGATCATCTCGGCTGGGTCGGGGCCTCGGCAGGCTTCTTTCTTCCGGTCTCGCAATATGCCCACAATGATCTGTGGCGGCTGCGCGGTCATCCGGCGATGTTCTATTACGTCATCCTCGCCGCCACGGTGTTCATCTTCATCTTCTGCCATGTGCTGCTGCGCAGCCGCGTCGGCTATTTCTGGCTGGCGATCCGCGAGGACGAGCGCGCCGCGCGCTCGCTCGGCATCAACACGTTCCGCTACAAGATGCTCGCGGTGACGATCTCTGCGGGACTGACATCGTTCGCCGGCGTGTTTTATGCGTTCTTCTACAACAACCTGTTCCCGGAACAGGTGTTTCACATCGCGCGCTCGATCGAGCTCATTCTCGGCCCGATCATTGGCGGCGTCGGCACGCTGTTCGGCCCGATTCTCGGCGCGGCCGTGCTCACCGGCCTCGGCGAGACGGTGAGCGGCATCCTCTCTGCGCTCGGCTTCGATGTGCCGGGAGCCAAACAGGTGTTCTACGGCATCTGTCTGCTGCTGGTGATGGTTGCCCTGCCTGACGGCATTTGGCCGTGGTTGGCGCGCCGGCTCGGCTTGACGGTGCGTTCATGAGCACACCGCTCCTTGAGGTTAAGGCTGTCAGCAAGCGTTTCCGCGGTCTGCTGGCCGTCGATCAGGTGAGCTTCGATGTGCCGCAAGGCTCTATCTTCGCGGTCATCGGGCCGAATGGCGCCGGCAAGACGACCCTATTCAATCTCATCGCCGGGGCCTTCGCGCCGGATGCCGGCAGCATCGTTTTCGCCGGCGAGCGGATCGACGGCCTGATGCCGGAGCAGATCTGTCAGCGCGGCGTCGGTCGCACCTTCCAGATTGTGCGGCCGTTTCCGGCACTGAGCGTCGAGGATAATGTGATCGTCGGCGCGCTGCTGCATCGGGGGCATGTCGGCGAAGCCCGCGAACACGCGCACACCGTGCTGCGCCGGCTCGACCTTTACGACAAGCGCACGCAGCGTGCGGCGGCACTGACGCTGCCCGACCGCAAACGCCTCGAAGTCGCACGCGCGCTTGCCACCGATCCGAAGCTCCTGTTGCTCGACGAAGTCATGGCCGGTCTGCGTCCGACCGAGACCGATCGCATCGTATCGATCCTGCGCGAGCTCAATCGTGAGACCGGACTGACCATCCTGCTCATCGAACACGTGATGCGCGCGGTCATGGCACTCGCCAGCCAGATCGTGGTCCTGCATCACGGCGCTGCGATCGCGCAGGGCGCACCGGAGACCGTGGTGCGCGATCCGGCGGTGATCTCCTCTTATCTCGGCGCCGAGGCGCTCGCATGATGCTACGGGTCGCCGACCTCGATGTCTTTCATGGCGACGCGCAGGCGCTCGACGGCGTGACGCTCGCGATCGGTCAGGGCGAAATCGTCGCTATTGTCGGCGCCAATGGTGCGGGCAAAACGTCACTGATCCGCACCATTGCCGGCATGCATCGGCCGGCGCGCGGGCAGATCCTCTACCGCGACACGGATATCGCCGGCTGGCCGAGTCACCGCGTCTGCGATCTCGGCATCGGTCAGGTGGCGGAGGGCCGTCAGGTGTTTCCGACGCTCACGGTCGCGGAGAACCTGGCCATGGGGGCGATGCTGCCGCGGGCGCGCGCGCATCGTGCCGCGAACCTGGAGCGTGTCTTCGCCTATTTTCCCGTGCTGGCGGAGCGGCATGGGCAGGCGGCCGGCACATTGTCGGGCGGCGAGCAGCAGATGCTGGCAATCGGCCGCTGCCTGATGGGCGCGCCAGATCTGGTGATGTTCGATGAGCCGTCGCTGGGCCTTGCGCCGGCGGTGGTGCAAGCGGTTTTGCAAACCGTGCGCGAGCTCAACCGCGAGGGGCTGACCTGTGTGCTGGTCGAGCAGAACGTTGCGGTCTCGCTGAAGCTCGCGAGTCGCGCTTATGTGCTGGAAAACGGCCGCGTGACCTTGTCGGGCAGTGGCGAAGCCCTGCTGGCGGACGATCGCGTCCGCCAGGCCTACCTCGGTTTATGACGGCTCTGGGCTTATAGCCGTTCGGCGCGCTGGTGGCGGCTGAGGAAGCTCAGCGCGAACACGCGCAGGCTCAGCGGTGAATTCGGGAAGCTCGCGCGTAAGAGCTTGAGCGCTTCGGCATCAGTCGCCGGATGAAAGCACATGATCCGGTCGGCCATGGTGCGGGCGAGATCAACCGAACCTTGCGGCGGTGCGAGACCCGCGAGCGGCGGGGAATCGTGGAGCGGGAGCATCATGAGGGGCGGATCCGTATACGTGGCCTGTCGCATCGGCTGACACCCTCGCCGCTATCGCAATTCCGGCGACGTCGAGTGTCTGGTCACACTGGTTACCGGGCCGTTAACAGCGAGTGCCGCGTCCGGTTCCGTCTGGTTCTAATCACAGCCGTAAAAGCTCGGAATCGGGTGGCAACGAGGCGATACCGCGTTATCCCCTCACGATTGCGTCAGATGAAAACGCCCGCGCGGTGGATTGCGCAGGCGTTCGATGTCTTCCGACCGGGAAAAAACTATTTCAGCGGCTGGCCGATGCTCACCGAGAGCTTGCCGATGCCCTCGGCCTCGCATTCGATCTTATCGCCGGCGACCGTGGCGGCGACGCCCGAGGGCGTGCCGGTCATGATGATGTCGCCGGCCGCGAGCTCGACCATCTCGGAGAGCTTGGAGATCGTCTCCGGGATATTCCAGATCATCTGGTTGAGGTCGCCATCCTGACGCACCTGGCCATTGACCTTGAGCATGATGCGGCCCTTGGTCGGGTGGCCGATCTCGCTTGCGGGCTTCAGCGGGCCGCACGGCGCCGAATGATCGAATGCCTTGCCGACCTCCCAGGGACGCTTCACATCACGCGAGGCGATCTGCAGGTCGCGGCGGGTGAGGTCGATGCCGACCGCGTAGCCGTAGATGCAATCATTGGCTTTGGCGACCGGGATGTTGCGACCGCCGCTCTTGAGCGCGACCACGAGCTCGACCTCGTGATGCATGTCCTTGGTCAGCGATGGATAAGGAACCGTCCCGCCGTCCGCGACCAGGGCGTCAGCCGGCTTGGCGAAGAAGAACGGCGGTGCGCGCTCGTCCTGCCCCATCTCGCGGATGTGCTCGATGTAGTTGCGGCCGACGCACCAGATCCGCCGCACGGGAAAGAGTTTCGAGGAGCCGGCGACCGCGATAGCGGCCTGCGGCGGCGGCGGAATGACGTAGTCGGCGCTCATGGTCCTGATCGTTGTTTTTGCTGGGAAAACGAGAAGTCATTTGCGGCGTGAGCCGGCGGGCAAGGCTTTGCCAGATATCGCGAGCGAGTTCAACGGGGCGAGGGCGCACTCAGCCCACGCTTGCCACGACCGCCGGCTCTTCCTGATCCTGCAGCTGCAGGCGATAGAACGAGGCGTAGCGCCCGCCTTTGCGCAACAGCTCGTCGTGGCGGCCGGACTCGACCACGCGGCCGCTCTCGATCACATGGATGCGGTCGGCATGCGAGACCGTGTGCAGGCGATGCGCGATGACCAGCGTGGTACGCCCGGCGCAGAGATGCTCGATGGCCTCGCGCACCAGCCGCTCGGATTCAGAATCGAGCGACGCAGTGGCCTCGTCGAGCAGGATGATCTGTGCGTTCTTGATTAGCGCGCGCGCGATGGAAATGCGCTGGCGCTGCCCACCGGAGAGCTGCAGGCCGTGCTCGCCGACCGGCGTGTCATAGCCGCGGGGGAACGCGCTGATGAAGTCATGCGCATAGGCGGCTTTGGCCGCTGCGACGATCTCCTCCTCCGTCGCGCCGGGCCGTCCGAAAGCGATGTTCTCGCGCACGCTGCCGCGGAACAGGAATACGTCCTGGCCGACATAGGCGATCTGCCGGCGCAGCGAGGCGCGTGAGACCGAGCGCACATCCTGGCCGTCGATCGTGACGGCGCCGTGCTCGAACTCGTAGAAACGCAGGATCAAATTGAACAGCGTCGATTTGCCGCCGCCCGAGGGGCCGACCAGCGCCGTCATCTTGCCCGGCTCGGCGATGAACGACATGCCGCGCAGCACCGGCTCGCCGGCACGATAGGCAAAATTCACGTCGCTGAACTCGACACGCGAGGAGGTCAGCGCCAGCGCCGGCTTGTCGTCGTCGTTCGGCTCGCTCGGCGGGCTGTCGATGATCTCGAACAGGAGCCGCACCCCGACCAGCGCGCTATTGAGCTCGATGTTGAGCCGCGCAAGCCGTTTCGCCGGCTCGTAAGCGAGCAGGAAGGCGGTGATGAAGGAGAAGAACTGCCCTGGCGTCGCGCCCGTGTTGATGACGCGGTAGCCGCCATACATGATGGCAATGGCGATGGCACCGCCGCCAAGCGACTCCATCAGCGGGCTCGCGCGATTGGAGACACGCGCCATCTTGTTGGCCTCGTATTCGACCGCGGCGACGCTGGCATCGAGCCGCGCGCGCATGGCCTCTTCAAGCGTGAACGCCTTGACGATCCGGATGCCCTGCAGCGTCTCCTGCATGGTCTCGATGATCGAGGCGCTGCCGTGGAACTGGCTGCGGGCGATGGCGTAGATGCGCCGCACCAGCTTGCGCAGGACAATGAACGCCGGCGGTGCCACGAAGAAGCTGAAGAACGAGAGCACCGGCTCCTGGATCACCATCACCGAGATCAACCCGATCAGCGACAGCAGATCGCGGCCGATCGAGGTGATCAGCAGATTGAGCACCTGCGTTGCCGAATTGGCGCCGGCGACAAGGCGCGCAATGAATTCAGATGACGAGCGGTCGGAATAGAAGGCAAGATTTTCGCTCAGCAGCTTGTTGAACAGGCGCCGCTGATTGCCGGCAACGATGCTGTTGCCGATGCGCGACAGGATCACCGATTGCCAGTAAGTGGCGATGCCTTTGCCGGAGAACAGGACGATGGTGAGGCCGCCGATCAGCAGCACCGCATGCAGATCTTTGTTCACATAGGTCTGGTTGATGACGTCGCCGATCAGATAGGCGCTGAAGGCGGTGCAGCCTGCGGCGACGCCCATGAACATGAAGGCAACGACATAGCGCTTCCACTGCGCGAGACCCTGTTCGGTCAGCAGCCGGCGGATCAGCACACGCGGACGGTAGTTCGCTTCAGAAGCGCCTGAGATCGGATCGGTCATTCCGGCCTGTTGTTGCAGGGACCCGCGGCCGCGCGACGCGGCCCGACGGGCGTCTCCTTGCCCGCGTTGGCCGCGTTTTTCAAGGGAAAAGGCCGTAACCCACTGAACTATCAGGCAGCTGCAGTGCTGCTCTCGGCGGTTTTGGGGCCGTCGCCGCTCGCCAGCCGCAGTTCCCAGGCGAGCGCGTGGGCGACGATTGTGTCGAGATCGTCATAGGCAGGCGTCCAGTCGAGCGTCGAGCGGATGTGACGCACATCAGCGACGAGGCTCATCGGGTCGCCGTCGCGGCGGCCGCAGACCTCGACCGTGAGTGTGCGGCCGCTGACGCGCTCGATCGCGTCGATCACTTCGCGCACCGTGAAACCGTGGCCGTAACCGCAATTGAAGGTGGCGCTCGATCCGCCGCTGCGCAGGTAGTCGAGCGCCGCGCAATGCGCGCGGGCAAGATCGCTCACATGGATGTAGTCGCGGATGCAGGTGCCGTCGCGCGTCGGATAGTCGGTGCCGAAGAGCTGCAACTGCGGCCGCAGGCCGAGCGCAGTCTGCGCCGCGAGCTTGATGAGATGCGTCGCCTGCGGCGTCGACTGTCCGGTGCGCAGTTTCGGATCGGCGCCGGCGACATTGAAGTAACGCAGCACGACCGCGCGCAATCCGTGCGCATGACCGGTATCGCGCAACATGACTTCGGTCATCAGCTTCGACCAGCCATAGGGCGAGACCGGCGCGGTCGGCGCATCCTCGGAAACCGGAACGCTCGCCGGGTTGCCATAGACCGCCGCGGTTGAGGAGAAGATGAAGTTCTCGACGCCGGCTTCGACAGCGGCCGCGATCAGCGAACGCGAGTTTCCGGTGTTGTTGAGATAGTATTTCAGCGGGTTGGCAACCGACTCCGGCACCACGATCGAGCCGGCGAAGTGAATGACCGCGCGCACCGAATATTTGCGCAGCAATGATCCAGCCAATGCCTGGTCGCCCGCATCGCCGACATAAAGCGGCACCGAATCGGGGATCGCCTTGCGAAAACCGGTCGACAGATTGTCGAGCACGACGACGCGCTCGCCGCGGTCGGCCAGCGCGTGCACCATATGGCTGCCGATATAGCCGGCGCCCCCGGTGACCAGAACGGTCATGGTCGCAATCCCCATATTGCAGGCATCGCGAGAGGATTAGCGCGCGGCGGGATAACGGCTCCTTTATGCGATACCGGAGCGGCGCCGTTATGGTGCGCATGCCTAACAGTTCGTGTATGCAATCGGGCGAATGCGCGAGATTCTGTTCATCAAGACCTCGTCGCTCGGCGATGTGATCCATCACATGCCTGCGCTGACCGAAGCCCGTCGTCGCCTCCCTGACGCGCGGTTTTCCTGGGTTGTCGAGGAGGCTTTCGCGCCGCTTGTCCGGCTGCATCCGGCCGTGAGCGAGGTGATCGCGGTGGCATCGCGGCGCTGGCGGCGGTCCTTGCTGGCGCCCTCCACGTGGCGCGACATCGCTACCAGTCTTCGGGGCCTGCGCGCGCATGGCTATGACGACGTCGTCGATACCCAAGGGCTGCTGCGTTCGGCGCTGATCGCGCGCTGTGCCCGTGGGCCGCGCCACGGCTACGATCGCGCGAGTATCCGCGAGCCGTTTGCCGCATCGTTCTACGACAAGCGTCATGCCGTCAGGCGCGATCTGCACGCCATCGAGCGTAATCGCACGCTCACCGGCTCGGCGCTTGGTTACACGATCGACGGTGCACCCGATTACGGCCTCGATCGCAGCCGCTTTGCCGCTGCCGGCGAACGCACGGCGGTGCTCCTGCATGCGACGGCGCGGCCGGAGAAGGAATGGCCGGAGCAGCGCTGGATCGACATCGGACGGTCGCTCGCCGATGCGGGGTTTCGCATTGTGCTTCCGGCCGGCAACGCAATCGAACGCGCGCGCAGCGAGCGCATCGCCGCCGCAATCCCCGGCGCGCAGGTGCCGCCGTTACAGCCGATTGATGGTGTTGCCCGCCTCATCGCCGGCGCGACGTTGGTCGTCGGCGTCGATACAGGGCTCATGCACCTTGCGGCCGCGTTCGGTGTGCCGCTGGTCGCTATCTTTTGCGGCAGTGAGCCCGGACTGACCGGGCCGATCGGCGCCGGTCCGATGTTCGTGGTCGGCAACAAATCGGGAGCGCCATCCGTCGACACCGTGCGCGCGGCAATCGAGCGTATTGCGGCGGTCAGGTAACGTGGCGCTTGGCTTCCGCGGCAAGGCAGTCGTCGACAAAGGTTGCGAGGTCGCCACCCTTGAACAGATAGCCAGCGATCCCGGCCGCTTTGGCGGCTTCGAGATCCCGCGGCTGATCGCCGATGAGGAAACTCTCCTCGCGCACGACCGGCCAGGCGCGCAGCAGATCGAGCAGCATACCGGGCGCCGGCTTGCGCCAATCGGAGACGCGGCGATAGGCCTCGACTTGTCCCTTGGGATGAAACGGGCAGTAGCGCACGTCGTCGATCCGCGCGCCCTGTGCCGCAAGCTCCTGGCGCATCCAGGTATCGAGCGCGCCGAGATCGGCCTCGGTGTAATGGCCACGGGCGACGCCGGACTGGTTCGACGCAATGAAGACCAGGTAGCCGGCGCCGTTGAGCTTGCGCACCGCAGCTGCGGCGCCGGACATCCAGCGGAAGCGCTCGCGCGTGCCGATATAGCCGTCGTCGTAATTGAGCACGCCATCGCGGTCGAGAAAGACCGCCGGTCGAGGTGTCGCCGTCATCGCGCTCATGCCCGCGCCGCGGCGACGGCGAAGGCCTGCCGCGCCGCTTCAAGCACACGCTCGGGACCGATGTCGCGCATGCAGCGATGATGGCCCATGCGACAGGTCGGCTTGTGGCAGGGACGGCAGGAGATGTCGGTCAGCGTTTCGATGGTGGCGGCCAGCGGGTTGAGCGGTGCCCAGTGCCAGGGGCTCGTCGGCCCGAAGATGCCGACAGTGGGCGTACCCAGCGCCGCGGCCACATGCATCAGGCCGGAGTCGTTGGAGATCGCGGCTTGCGCGCCCTTGAGCGCGAGGATGGCATTGCGCAGGTCGTTGCCGGTGAGATTGCGGCCGAGTGGGCCGGCGGCCGCCGCGACTTCCTGCGCCAGCGCGTCCTCGCTCGGACCGCCGAGCACCCACACGGCAATGCCGTCGGCGGCGAGACGACGCGCGACCTCGGCATAAGAGGCCGCCGGCCAGCGCTTGCTGGGGCCAACGGCGCCCGGGCAGACGGCGACGGCCGGCCGCCCGCCATCGAGCCCGTTCTGCGTGCGCCAGGCGGCGACCTCGCTGGCTCCGACCACGAGCTCGGGCTTCGGCCAATCCGGGGGCAGGGCGGCATCCTTCGGCAGCGCCAGCGCGCCGCAACGGTCGATCATGCGCGGCAGCTTGAATTCGCCCCAGCGCAGATCGTTGACGAGCCCGAAGCGCGCCTCACCGACAAAGCCGACCCGCTCCGGGATGCCGGCGAGAAACGGCGCCAGCGCCGCCTTCCATTTGCGCGGCATCACCAGCGCCCGCGCATAGCCTTCGGCGCGCAGGCGATCGGCGAGCGCCTTCTGCTGCCGCAGCCCGAGGCGGCGGCGGGGCAGGTCGCAGATGATCGTCTTGCGCACGCCGGGCATGTAATCGGCGAGGGGAGCGCAGAGCGTCGAGGACAGCACGTCGACCGGCCGGTCCGGAGCCTGTGCGCGCAAGAGCGTCACCACCGAATGGCAGCGCACGAAGTCGCCGATCCAGACGTAGGGGATCAACAGCACTGGCTGCTCGCCGGCACCATCCTCGTTCAGATTCATTCCATGTAATGAAATATGATTCATCTATTCAGTTATTATGGATATTAGTTCATTCTTTCCATTAAGACGATCTGGTGAGGCGATACCGCGTCGCTGCACACCCTGTCCAGGTACCGATCATAGCCGTTTCCCGGCGGGTTAGGGCTATTCGCTGGGTTTGGTTGCTTTAGGGCCATGGAGTGAGGCAAAGCTCTCCCCGGGCACTGGCTAAGGGCGGCAAAGGCACAGAATGCTGTTGGTGACCGGCGGGGCCGGATTCATCGGGTCGAACGTCGTGGCGAGCCTCAACGAGGCCGGCCGCAGCGACATCGCCATCAGCGATTGGCTCGGCAGCGAGGGCAAGTGGCGCAACCTGGCCAAGCGGCAGGTTGCCGACATGGTGGCGCCGGCCGACCTCGGCCGCTGGCTTGAGGAGCGCAAGCTCGAAGCCGTCATCCACATGGGCGCGATCTCCGACACCACCGCCAGCGACGGCGATGCGGTGATGGAGAATAACTTCCGCCTGTCGCTACGGCTGCTCGACTGGTGCACCGCGACGCGCACACCGTTCATCTATGCCTCCTCGGCCGCGACCTATGGGGATGGTGAGGCAGGCTTTGCCGACGACTGGTCGCCGGCCGGCCTGCGCCGGCTGCGCCCGATGAATCTCTATGGCTGGAGCAAGCACCTCTTCGACGTTGCGCTGGTCGAACGGCGCTCACGCAAGCAGCCGCTGCCGCCGCAATGGGCCGGCTTGAAGTTCTTCAACGTCTATGGGCCCAACGAGTATCACAAGGGCGCCATGGCGAGCGTGCTGTCGAAAGTCTTCGATCTCGCCAAAGCCGGTGAGCCGGTCCGCCTGTTCAAGTCGCATCGCGCGGGCATCGAGGATGGAGATCAGCGCCGCGACTTCATCTATGTCGACGACGCGGTGAGCGTGGTGCGCTGGCTGCTCGATACGCCGAAGGTGAGTGGCATCTTCAATGTCGGAACCGGAGAGGCGCGCAGCTTCCGCGACATGATCAGCGCCATGTTCACGGCGCTCGGCCGCACGCCGAAGATCGAATATATCGGGATGCCCGAGGCGATCCGCGACAGCTACCAGTATTTCACGCAAAGCGAGGTCGAGAACCTGCGCCGCGCCGGCTATAACACCGGCTTCACGCCGCTCGAAGAGGCGGTGCGGCGCTATGTGACGCAGTTCCTCGACCGCGACGACCGCTACCGGTGACCGATGTTCGATTTCGATAGACAGCTCTCGGCGCTCGCCCAGCAAACGGTGCTGTGCATCGGCGACTTGATGCTCGACGATTTCGTCTATGGCGACGTCTCGCGCATCTCGCCGGAGGCGCCAGCGCCGGTCATCGCGGTCAAGCGCAGTGAGCTCATCGTCGGCGGCGCCGGGAATGTGGCACGCAACATCGTCGCGCTCGGCGCGCGCTGCGTCTTCGTCGGCATTGTCGGTGAGGACGAGGCGGCGCGCACCATCGCCACGGCGCTCTCCGCCGAGCCGCGCATCGAAGCGCGGCTGGTCACCGACATCAGCCGGCCGACGACGCGCAAGGTGCGTTTCGTCTCCGAGCATTTTTCCACGCATCTGTTGCGCGCCGACTGGGAGCAGGCGAAGCCGGCCAACACCGCATGCGAGCAGGCGATCATCGAACGCGCGCTGCAAGCACTGCCCAAGGTCGGCGCGGTGGTGCTATCGGATTACGCCAAAGGCGTGCTCACCCCGCGGGTGATCCGCGTCGTGATCGACGCCGCAATCAAGCTGGGCAAGCCGGTCATCGTTGACCCGAAGGGCAAGGACTACAGCATCTATCGTGGCGCCACGCTGATCACGCCGAACCGCCAGGAGCTTGGCCAGGCGACGCGCCACGAAACCGAAACCGAGGCCGGCATCGTCGCCGCCGCACGCGAGCTTTGCCACACCGTCGACGCGAAGGCCGTGCTGGCGACGCGGAGCGAAGACGGCATGACGCTCGTTGTCGGCGAGGCCGAGCCCGTGCATGTGCCGGCCTATCCGGTGCGCGTGCGCGACGTCTCCGGCGCCGGCGACACCGTGGTCGCGGTGCTCGGCACCATGCTGGCGATGCATGCGGATTTTGAGGCCGCGATGCGCGCCGCCAATGCCGCAGCTGCCGTCGTGGTCGGCAAGCCTGGAACGGCGACGGTGAGCGTGGCCGAGCTGCGCGCCCGCATCCTACCCTCGGCATCGCTCGCGCCCGAGGAAAAGATCATCTTCGACTGGTCGCTGCTCGACGAACGTCTCGCCGAATGGAAGCACGCCGGACTGCGCGTCGGCTTCACCAATGGCTGCTTCGATCTTCTGCATCCCGGCCACATCAAGGTGCTGGCGGGTGCGCGCGCCGCCTGCGACCGCCTGATCGTCGGGCTCAACGGTGACGCCTCGGTGAAACGTCTCAAGGGCGCCGACCGTCCCGTGCAGGACGTGCACGCGCGCGCCGAGGTGCTTGCGGCACTCGAGGCGGTAGACTTGGTCGTCGTCTTCGACGAGGACACGCCGCGCAAGCTGCTCGAGCGTGTTCGCCCGAAGGTGCTGGTCAAGGGCGGCGACTACAAACACGACGAGGTGGTTGGTCACGATATCGTCGAAGCGGAGGGCGGCGAGGTAATCCTCATCGAGCTCGTCCCCGGTCAGTCGACCACCAGCATGGTCGAGCGCAGCCGCTCGCCCAAGGCGAGCTGACGATTTGTCGCGCGCGATTTTTCTTCCACAGGACGAGGAGCGGATGGTTCGCGAATTTTTCGGAGCGCGTCCGGGGTACTTCGTCGAGGTCGGCGCCAACGAGCCGCGCAAGGAATCGCAGAGCTGGCATCTGGAGCAGGCCGGCTGGATCGGGGTGCTCATCGAGCCGCAGCCCGATCTCGCCGAGACTTTGCGGCGGGAACGACGCGCCAAGGTCTTTGCGGTGGCATGCTCACGCCCGGAGCAGGCCGGGCGCAGCATGCGCCTCTACGTCGCCGGCGCGTTTTCATCCTTCGATGCGGATCTCGCCGTGACCGGGGTGAAAGCCGCGTCTGCGATCGACGTGCCGGTGCGTACGCTCGATGACGTGCTCGCTGAAGCGCAGGCGCCGCGCCCGCTCGATTTTCTCTCGATCGATGTCGAAGGGCATGAGATCGACGTGCTGGGCGGCTTTGACTTTGCCTGCTGGAAACCGCGCCTGATTCTTCTCGAAGACCACGTGGTCGACCTCAGCAAGCATCGGTTCATGCAGGCGCACGGCTATCGCTTGATCCGCCGCACTGGCCTGAACGGCTGGTATGTGCCGCGCGAAGTGGCCGCGCCGCTCGGCGCCCTGGGCCGCTGGCAGATTCTGCGCAAGTATTATCTGGCGCTGCCGTTCCGCATGCTGCGCGAAGCGAAGCGCCGGCTGCGTGATCGCCGGCGCGGTCTGTCCAACGGGCAACGGTGAGGGGACACGTGCCGCGGCTCTCCGCCATCATCATCGCCAAGGACGAGGCCCGGAATATCGCCGAATGCCTCGACAGCGTCGCGTTCTGCGACGAGCGTATCGTCGTCGTCGACGGCTGCGGCGGCGACGACACCGCGGCCATCGCCCAAGGTAAGGGTGCGCGCGTGGCGGCGAGCCCGTTCACTGGATTTGGCGCGCAGAAGAATTTCGCGCTGTCGCAGGCGACCGGCGACTGGGTGCTGTCGATCGATGCCGACGAGCGCGTCACGCCGGCGCTCGCCGCCGAGATCCGTGCGGCAATCGCCACGCCGCAGGTCGATGCCTACGCGATGTCGCGATTGTCGAGCTTCTGCGGGCGCGCGATGCGGCATTCCGGCTGGTGGCCGGATCACGTCCTGCGGCTGTTTCGCCGCGGCGGCGCGCGGTTCAGCGACGACATCGTCCACGAGCGGCTCGTTTGCGATGGTGCTACCGCGAGGCTCTCCGAGCCGCTGCTGCATTTCCCGGTGCGCAAGCTCGAAGATGCGCTCTCGCGCATGGACCGCTATTCGACCGCGGGCGCGCAGATGCTGGTCAAATCGGGGCGGCGTGTGTGGTTCGTGAGCGGGCCGCTGCACGGCGCCTGGACGTTCCTGCGCACTTACATTCTGCAGCTTGGTTTTCTGGACGGGCGCGAGGGATTTCTGCTGGCGATCGCCAATGCGCAGGGCAGCTACTATCGTTACATGAAGGCGTGGGTGGCCCAGCGGCAAAAGCCGTGACGCAGGCGGCCGGCCTTCGTGGCTAGCGCCGGATGCTTTCGATGCTGGCTCGCAGATCAATCGTTTCGGCCCGGATCCCATTGCGCCCCAGGCGATCGTAGAACTCTCCGCGGGACTGCTTGTTCAGCGCGATCAGGATTTCCTGCTTGAAGCCGTCAACCACGAACGCCTTGCCCGCCATCCGGCAGACGATGGCGACGCTGCAATAGACCTTGCCCGGGAGGGCGGCCACACGCTTGGCCTCCTCGCGCGCGACCTGCGCATGGCCGGCGACCGTCGCCCGGAAAGCTTCGCTGAGCGGCAGCGCATAAGGGTCGATGCGGCTCGACGCCAGCAATCGCACAAGAATGATCGCAAAGATGACCCACCGTATGGTTTCGGGCGCCATGCGTTGGCCAAGCGGCGTTTCCGGTAGCCGTTCGACGGCCATGCCGAGCCCGATGGCGGCTGCGATGGCGAGATCGAATGCGGCATTGTCGGCAACGCCGTCGCCCATTTTCTGGAAGAGGTAGGCGAGCATCGCGACGGCAGCGAACGTTGCGAAGACCTGCGCCGCCTGTGTGGAGCGCTCGAGCCAGGCCCAGCAACAACCGATTGCCAGCGCCGGCAGGATCCATTGCAGGCGGCCAATGGCGTTGAGGCTCCAAATGATGTTCAGCGGACGCGGCTGCAGCAGGTCGGCGAAGAAGTCCGGCCCGTAGGCCAACCAGCACAGGACCAGTCCGGCCGCGCCCGCGATCGCACCGGCGATCAGCGCTCGCAAGCCACGCCGCCAATCGTGCATCAATAACAGCAGCAGTGCGGTTGCCGGAATCGCGATGAGCGTGTGCTTGATGAAGCCGGCGAGGACCATGAGCCAGACCGCCGGCTCCACGGCGCGGCCGGATCGCTCGCGGGCAACGAACCAAGCAAAGGCGCCGGTCATGATCGCCAGCCCGAGCAGGTGTGGATCGTTGATGCCGACATAACCGTCGTAGAAGCGGGCGAAGGTGGCAAGCAGCCAAAGTGCCGCGACGAGGGCGCCGAACTGTCCCGCGCCGAGGATCCGCATCAGCCGCCACACGGCGGCGCCGAGGCCGAAGGTCGCCGCAATCGAGAACAGACGCCCGAGATAGAGTGCGTCGACACCGAGCCGCTGCAGGCCGCCGAGCAGATAGAACGACAGCGGCGGATAGTTGTTGCCGGTCAGCGCCGCAGGCGGGGGATAGAGCGGCTGCGGACCGAAAGCGGCGTCGGCGAGATACGCATTCCAGCCCTCATTGACATCGATCTGGATCGGGAACTGGGCGCGCCAGAGCGGCCAAGCCAGGTAGAGCAAGGTGAGCGCCGTCAACACGAGCGTTCCCACCTTTGCGGCGAGACCGTCGAACGATTGCGCGGTTGGTTGCGGGTGCAGGCGCGGCATCAAAACTCCGGTGGCCCGGTCACCCGTTCGCTCGCGGTCGGGTGCGGCCGATCACGCGATCGGGGCGCGCCAAACATAAACGCTGGACACCGCGTAGTTCCAGGTCGCTCCGACAACCGACCCGAGCAGTCCGGCGACCCACCATTTCGGCTGGTTCGAATAAAGCCAGGTTGCCACCCCGATATTGCTGATCGCACCGACGGCGCAGATCACGTAGAACACCAGCAAGCCTTTCACGGCAGCGAGCCCGACCAGCCGCTGATCGCGATAGGTCAGGGCGTTGTTGAGCCAGAAATTGCTGGCGATGCTCACGATGGTCCCCAGCGTCTGCGCCGCGACGAAGGGCAAAGCGAGGCCTTCGGTCGCGCCGGTGAGCACCAGCAGATGCACAAGGATGCCGGTGGCGCCAACCAGCAGAAAGCCAACGAAACGAACGGGCACTGCATCGCGCGTCGCCTTGGCGACGATGAGCCCGGCGAAGTCGAGGACGACGCGGCTGTCGAGCTTGCTGTCGCCATGCAATCGGGCGCGGAACGCGTATGGGAGCTCACGCACGCATACATGCGGCGGTGACGAAGCGAGGATATCGGCGAGAATCTTGAACCCCTGTCCTGAGAGGCGCGGCGCGACCTCCTCGAAGATCCCGCGCCCGATCATGAAGAAGCCGCTCATCGGATCCTTGAGGTCGAGCCCGAGCAGGCCGCGTGCCAGGCGGTTGGCAAGACGGCTCCCGGCGAGACGTTCCTGCGACAGGCCATGCGGCGGGGTGTCTTGTCCGGCATAGCGGCTGCCGACGACGATGTCGGCTTCGCCGCGCTGCAGGATCGCGAGCATCTCGGCCAGTAGGCTTTCCTCATGTTGCAGGTCGGCGTCCATGACCGCGAGATAGGGAGCGCTGCTCGCCAGCATTCCTTCGATGCAGGCGCCGGCCAGACCGCGGCGGCCGATGCGGCGGATGCAGCGAATGCGCGGGTCGCGTGCGCCGTATTCGCGAAGCAGCTTCACGCTGCCGTCTGGCGAATTATCGTCGACGAAGATCACTTCCCAGGCGATATCGCCGAGTGCCGCGTGCAGACGCTCGATCAGCAGCGGGATGTTGGCGATCTCGTTGAACGTCGGGACGATGATCGAGAGGATCGGAGAACTGCCTGTTGGGGAAGCGCGCGTCTCGCGGGGCGCAGCCGGTATCGATTGTGCCTGATCCATCCGCAAGGTCCCCACGTGATGCCGGAAAGCAGCTTATTGCGCTTTTTGTCACTGAGGATAACGGTTATGATTTCCCTTCATTCCGGTCCCAGGAGCGTGTGAAAAAACCGCGTTGATGCACTGATCGCCGACGACGCCACCTCTGAGATCGACGACTGCGCCGCGGCGGATGAAGATCGCGTAATTCAGCGGCTGGCCATTCAGGTTCACTCGAATACAGGCCTTCCACACCCAGCCTTCGGTGCTTGTTTGAAATGGAACGACGCCGTCCGCGATCTCGATAGGTCCCGCGCGGGTCTCACTGACGAACAGGCCGCCGGCGCTGCGGCGGATGATTGCGCGATAATCGGGGGGCGGCTCATTCGGTGGCGTCAGTAGTGGCAGGTTCGGAGGTGGCAAGACGGATTGTGCAATCGCGTGACCGGTTTGGAGTGCGACTACCGCTGCGACCGCAAGAAGCGTCTTGGTGAGCGACATGGATCCCACTCAACATCGATGGATGCCGATGAAGATTACCGCGTGCTCGGCTGTTTTGTCTTCGGTTTCCTATTTGGCCCGGAAATCCAAAGGCTGGCTCAACCAGAACGGCACATACGGCCGGGCCGGCCGGGAACAGTCGGTCACGATTTTTCCTTATATCGCGAATCTAAGAGCCAGAAATGTCTGATTTTCCGGCGTAATATGCGAGATTGCGCGCGGCCGCATTATCCGGAGGTGCCCTCTTCGATGGCGGACAACGGAGAAATCCGAGCGTGAGACCCCTGGGAAAGACCACTCCCCCTGAACTCGGGGCGGCGTTGGCCGAATGTCGGCAGGCATTCTGGACAGTGGCACTGTTCTCGGCCGCGGTGAACGTATTGATGCTCGCCGGCCCGCTCTACATGCTGCAAATCTATGATCGCGTCCTGTCCAGCCGAAGCGCGCCGACGCTTGTTGCACTATCGTTGGCGCTCGTATTGGCCTACACCTTCCAGGCTGCTTTCGACCTGATCCGTACGCGTCTGGTCAATCGGACCGGCGCTCTGATCGACCGACGGCTGGGTGCCTCGGTGCATGCGGCAATTATTCAGATAGCCATCGCCAGCCGCAATTCCGGCGAGGCGCAGCAGCCGATCCGCGATCTCGACCAGATTCGTGGTTTTCTCACCAGCACCGGGCCGGTGGCCATTGTTGACATGCCGTGGGTGCCGATCTTTCTCGCTCTCTGCTTCCTGATTCATCCCTGGCTTGGCGTTGCGGCGCTTGGTGGCGCGTTGCTCCTTTTCATCTTCACGGTGCTGACGGAGCGCGCGAGCCGCGTTCCATCACATGATCTGACGCTGCAGACCTCGGTGCGCGCGGCGGTCGCGGAAGCCGATCGACGCAACAGCGAGACGGTCGTCGCCATGGGCATGGACCGCGCGCTGAATGCGCGATGGGTCGGGCTGAACAATCGCTATCTCGCGGCCGTCGGTCGCGCCGCCGATGTCGTCAGCCTGTACGGCAGTATTTCCAAGGCAGTCCGCCTGTTGCTGCAATCCTCAATGCTCGGCATCGGGGCGTATCTGGTGATTCGACAGGAGCTCACCTCGGGCTCGATGATAGCTGCTTCGATCATGATGGGACGGGCGCTAGCACCGATCGAGGTCGCGATCGCCAACTGGCGCGGCTTCGTTGCTGCGCGGCAAAGTGTGCGGCGGCTATCGGAAACGTTGACACGCCTTCCGCGGGCACAAGTCGGCACTGCGCTGCCGAAGCCGACGCATCGCCTGCAAGTGGACAACATCGCGGTAGCGCCGCCGGGGGCACAAAGCCTGGTCCTCAAGCAGATACAATTCGAGCTTGCCGCAGGCGAAGCGTTGGGCTTGATCGGTCCGAGTGGCGCCGGAAAGACTTCCCTTGTGCGTGCGCTCGTCGGCATCTGGCCGCCGATGCAAGGTTCCGTGCGCATCGACGGCGCCACTCACGCCCAATGGGGTCGCGAGGCGCTGGGGCGACATATCGGTTTCGTGTCACAGGGCGTCGAATTATTCGACGGCACGATCGCTGAGAACATCGCGCGGATGGCTGAGAGCGTCGACAGCGAGCATGTTTTGGCAGCCTCGCGAGCGGCGGGTGCTCATGATCTCATCCTGCATCTCTCCAAGGGCTACGACACCCACATCGGGGAGGGGGGAGCGGTGCTTTCGGCGGGACAGCGACAACGCGTGGCACTTGCGCGCGCACTCTATGGCGATCCTTTCATGCTGGTGCTGGACGAACCGAGCTCCAATCTCGACAACGAGGGCGAGATCGCGTTGCAAAATGCGATCCGTGGAGCCAAGGAACGTGGCGCGCTGGTCATCCTGGTCGCGCATCGTCCGTCGCTGTTGGCGGCTTGCGACAAGGTTTTGTTGTTGATCAATGGCACGCAGCAGGCTTTTGGCGCGCGCGACGATGTCTTGCGCAAGGTTGTACCGCGTCCGCAGCCACTGCCGGCATCCCCGCTTCGTGTCGTCAAGGAGGATCCCAATGCAGCCGGCCGATGATGATCCGCGCCGTGCTATCCGGCGGCTTAACCTAATCGGGCTGGCATTGTTCGTGCTGCTGTTCGGAGGCTTCGGTGTTTGGGCTTCGACGAGCGAGCTTGCTGGCGCTGTGATCGCGCCTGGATCGGTGGTTGTCGAATCCAGTGTTAAGAAGGTGCAGCATCCGACCGGCGGTGTCGTCGGCGAAATCTTCGTTCACGAGGGCGACGCCGTCGAGGAAGGGCAGGTTCTGATCCGGCTGGACGATACGATGACGCGCGCTACTCTCGGCGTGGTGCAGACACAGCTCGACGAGCTGCTCGCGCGCGAGGCCAGGCTCAAAGCTGAGCGCGACGGCGCCGATGAAATCACGTTTCCCGACGACCTGACCAAGCGCAGCAATGAATCCGGCCCGGCGAGCGCCATGGCCGGCGAGGAGAAGCTTTTCGAGTCGCGCCGAGGCGCGCGCGAAGGCCAGCGCGCGCAATTGCGTGAGCGCATCACCCAGAGCAATGAAGAGATCAAGGGCCTATCCGCCCAGCAATCGGGCAAGGAGGAGGAGATCGGGCTCATCGACAAGGAGCTCGCCGGCGTCACCGATCTTTGGCAGAAGAACTTGGTTTCCATTACGCGCATGACCGCACTGCAGCGCGACAAGGCGCGGCTCGATGGCGAGCACGGGCAATTCATCGCCGAAATCGCGCGCGCTCGCGGCAAGATCAGTGAGACCGAGCTGCAAATTATCCAGGTTGGCCAGGACTTCCGGACCGAGGTGCTCAAGGACCTGCGTGAGGCACAAGGCAAGATCGCGGAGCTCAAGGAGCGGCGCACTGCCGCTCAAGATCAGCTCAAACGCGTCGACATTCGCGCGCCGCAGACAGGCACGGTGCTGCAGCTGTCGGTGCACACGGTCGGTGGTGTGATTTCGCCGGGCGAGACGATCATGCAAATCGTACCACGTGCCGACCAGCTCGTTGTCGAGGCCAAGGTCGCGCCTCAGGATATTGACCAGCTTACGGTCGGCGCCAAGGCGTCGATCCGGGTGATGGCGGGTAACCAGCGCACCATGCCGGTGCTCATCGGGGAGCTGACCCGTGTGTCCCCCGATCTGACCCGTGATCCGCCAGCGGCCGGGCAGCCGAGCCAGCCTTATTACGCGGTGCGGGTGTCCCTGTCTGACGAGGAGATCCGTCGGCTCGCCAGTTTCAAGCTCGTTCCCGGGATGCCGGCAGAGGCTTTCATCGCGACCTACGCCCGCACACCGCTGCAATATTTACTCAAGCCGCTGAACGAGCAGATTGCGAGGACGTTTCGGGAGCGGTGAGGGGGGCATTTGGCAACGCAGTCCAGCGGTCAACCCGGCGGGCGGAAGAATTTATTTGCCACGATTCAAAATCGAGGCACTCGGCAGTTTCAAGCCGACTCAGGCTCACGCACCGGCTGTGCGGCTGCTGGGCGCTGGTGGCGAATTTCCCGACACCGCAACCATTCGCGAATTTCCTCGCGCCGCTTCTGGGCTTCCCGGTGCGCGACATAACCAGGCTCGTACGGCAGTACGAATTCGTTAGCCACGGGCGTACCCTTGTTTCCCGAACAAGGCTAAGCGCAGTTGTTTAAGTTTCCTTGAAGGTGTGGGCGGGCGGAAGTCGTTCCGACAGGCTTTGCCGCTACCTGATCGTCGTGATCGAGCGTAGAACCATGAACGCCTCCGCGGCGAGCACGCCGACACTGTTGCCGCGGACTCCAGCCAATCGCTCGATCGAGATCATCGAGCGGGCGTGTGGCGCGGGCCGCATATCGAATTCGTAGCTCTTGAGCGCCTGCAGTTTTTTATCGAGCGTCCGGCTTATATCGACGAAATGTGTCGGCAAAAATGGTGCACCGAAACCGGGCGGTGCCCAGTCTGTGCTCGATGCGATTTCATAGCTGAAAAATCGAGAAACTGCTCCGCCAGGTACGGGGCGCAGAGCCGTTGCCGTTGCCCGTGACGCGGTCTGATGATCGACGTTCAGATTGCCGCCGTGACTGACATACACAGTACGCGGCTTTACCCGGCGAACGACATCCTCGATGAGTGATACGATCGTGCCGAGCGCAACCGTGTCACTCCTGTTTTCCGGGAATCCGCCGAATTGTGGAGGCTCGCTCCCGAGTAGCGCTGCGGCTGCGTGCGCCGCCTCGCGCCGCTTCGAGTCAATGCCGGTCCCGTCGCCACAAAGAATGAAACAGTAAACGGGATCTCCGGCGGCGGCGTGCGCCGCGATCGTCCCGCCGCAGCCAAGGACCTCATCCAAGGCATGAGGTGCAACGACCAGAATTGGCCCTCTCATCTCTGCGCCTCAGGCGCCATAGAACTCATTGACCGCGTCGGCGGCGTAGCCGATTTGCTCGGGTGTGAGATGCTGGTGGTGCGGGAGCGCCAATACGCGATCGGCTTGCCGTTCGCCGACCGGGAAGTCGCCGCGTTTGTAGCCGAGCCGCTGCGCCGCCGGGTGCAGATGCAGTGGCGTGCCGTAATAGACCAGGCTTTCGACGCCTTTGCTCGCCAGATGCGCCTTGAGCGCATCGCGGTTGTCGGCCTGCACGATGAACATCACGTAAGAGTGCTGCTCGTGCGGCTGAACGGGCGGAATGTAGACCTGCCTGGCGCGGATCTTGTCCATGTAGAGCCCGACGTTGCGGCGTCGGCGCTCAAGCACGGAGGCGAGGCGGGTCATGCGGAACTTCAGCACCTCGGCGCTGACCACGTCGAGCCGCGAATTCACACCGTACATCACGCAAGTGTCGCGGTCTTGCAGGCCGTGATTGCGGTACAGTCGGATTTTTTGCGCCACCTCGTCGTTGTCGGTGACGAGGAAGCCGCCGTCACCGATGGCGTTGAGGTTCTTGAGCGGATGCGCGGAGAAGGTGCCGACGTCACCGAAGGTGCCGCCGTGCTTGCCTTTGTAGAAGGCACCCATGGTTTGCGCCGCGTCTTCGATCACCCGGAGCTTGTGCTTCTTGGCGATGGCCAGGATCGCGTCCATGTCGGCGACGCGGCCGCACCAGTGCACCGGCAGGATCGCCTTGGTGCGTGGCGTAATTTTCTTTTCGATCTGTCGCGGGTCGATGTTCTGATCATCGCGCACGTCGGCATAGATCGGGGTAGCGCCGACATGAGCGATCGATCCGGTCGAAGCGACGAAGGAGATCGGCGTGGTGATCACCTCGTCACCCTTGCCGATGCCGAGCGCCCACATGGCGAGCATCAACGCGTCCGTGCCGTTGCCGCAGCTCACGCAGTGCTTGGCGCCGGTGTATTCAACGATCCGCTTTTCGAATTCTGCGACCTCCGGCGTCATCACCAGGTGCCCGAGCGAGAGCGCACGCTCGACGCAGGCCAGCAACTCCTCCTTTTCTTCCTGGAAGCGCTGCTTGAGATCGATGAAGGGGACTTTGATATTCATTGTTACTTTCCGGCGTAGAAATCCCTGATGGTGGCGATCACGTAGTCCTGCTCGGCGCGAGTCAAATGCTGGTCGACCGGCAAGCTGATCGTCTCGCGGCAGTGGCGCTCAGCGACCGGGAAGTCACCGGGCTTGTAGCCGAGATGGCGCAACGCGTCCTGTAGATGCAGCGGAATAGGGTAGTGGATCTTGGCTTCGACGCCGCGCTCGATGCAGTGACGCAGCAGGGCGTCTCGGTCTTGCGCGAACAGCACGTAGAGCAGATAAACGTTCTTTGTTTCGCCGCGCCGCTGCGGCACTTTGATCTGCGGAATTTTGCGGAATCCCGCGTCATAATAAGCCGCGTTTTCAATTCGCCTGGCGACGATGTCGCCAATTTGCCGGACAATCCACTTGCCCACGACGGCTTGCAGTGAATCCAGTCGGGAATTGTAGCCGAGGATTTCCATCTCGTCCCTGTTGCGCAGTCCGTGGTTACGCAGCAGTCGCAATTTCCGATTCATCTCGTCATCGTTGGTGACGATGATGCCCGCATCGCCCCAGACGTTGATGATCTTTAGCGGGTGCATGGAGAAAGCCGTGGCCACGCCCCAAGTGCCGACGCGCTTGCCGTTGCGCTCGCCCATCAAGCTTTGACAGCCATCTTCGACGACCGGCAACCGGTGCTTCTCGGCGATCTGCATGATGCGCGACATGTCGGCGATGTCGCCGGTCAGGTGGACCGGAACCAAAGCCTTGGTTCGCGGCGTTATCGCCCGCTCCAACTGATCGGGATCGAGGCAGAAGGTGTCGTTGCAGTCCACAAAGACCGGTCTAGCGCCGAGCTCGGCGATCGCGCCGACTGTGGCGTAAAATGTATTGGCAGCGGTAACGACCTCATCGCCGGGGCCGATGCCCAACGCGCGTAGCGGAATCTTGATCGCATCGGTCCCGGACCCGACGCCGATCGCATGCTTTACGCCGAGCGTCTTCGCGAATAGCTGCTCGAATTCGGTCACCGTCTTTCCCAGAGTGAAGTCGCCGCTTTTGACGAGATCGCGAAGCTCGTCGAAGACGATGTCGACCTGCTCGAACTGCTGCGCCAGCGGTGAATAACGGACGTGCATCAAAGGCTCGGTTGAAACGGAGGAAGGTCGATCACGCGCTTAGAAAGGTCCCTTGAAGAAAGGATCGGGCACGTCGAGCGGGAGATTATTGCGCTGTTCCTCGAGCAGTTTCAGCGCGCCGGCGACCTTGGCCTCGTCCAGCTGCAGCATCTTGGCGATCTCACGCACCACGCGCGGTGCGTCAGGGTAAAATCCCGGAATCAACCCACGTGAGCTAGGGGTCGGATGGTCCGGCAGACCAAGCCTGACCGGTGCAGCTTTGAGCGCGTCGAACGCTTCGCCGATGACGCTTGCGATCAATTCGGCGCCGATTCCGTAGCGCACGAAGCCCGTATCCATAGTGATGATGCGGCCGGTCTTGCGCACAGATTGCAGGATCGGTGCGGTGTTCAGGGGGCGCAGCACGCGCATGTCGAGCACCTCGACGGTGCAGCCGATGCCGCGCAACACATCGGCGGCGCGCATGGCTTCAAGGACAGCGTGCGACGTCGCAACGATCGTGACGTCATCGCCCTCGCGGATCGCGCGCGGGCCGTCGAGCTCATGCTTGAAATAACCTTCGGGAACGTGCCCGGTCGAGTAATGCAGGAACCGATGCTCGATGAAGAGCACCGGGTTGTCGTCCTCGATCGCTGCGATCAGCATTCCCTTCGCGTCCGCGGCGAAGGCGGGCATCACGACCTTCAGTCCCGGGAAATACGAGAAAATCGGCTCCAGGCTCTGCGAGTGCTCCGGTCCCTGGCCCCAGCCGCGACCGATGACCATGCGGATCACCAGCGGCACCCTGTGCTGGCCGTTGCTGATGTAGTGAGACTTGGCCGCGTTGTTGACGATCTGCTCCAGCGCCAACAATGCGAATTCGACGCGGTGGAAGCTGATCACCGGCCGCTGGCCGTTGAGCGCGGCGCCGATGGCGATGCCCACCGCGCCATTCTCCGCAACTGGCATTTCGATCACGCGGTCTTCGCCGAAGCGGTTGCCGATACCCTTCAAGGTGCCCCACATCGACGACGGATCGGCGACGCCCTGCGCGAAGAGAAACGTGGAGTCGTCGCGCGCGAAGGCCTCCGCAATGCCTTCGCGGATCGCGTCGGCAAGCGTGATGATGCGCTCTTTTTGCTGGACCTGGGCGCTCATACGTAGACGTGCAGGCTCGCTTCGCTGACATCGGGCAGCGGAGTGGCGCGCGCAAAGGCGCGGGCCTCCTCGATCTCGGCGGTGAGCTCGGCGACCATCGACTGCTCGCGGGGCGCGGTGAGAGCATCGCCGATCCGAGCGCGCAGTCCGCGCAAAGGACAGCGCGTCTCCCATTCCTTGTATTCGCTCTCGCTGCGATAACCGATGTGGTTGTCGAAATTAGGCCCGCAATGCTCCCGCCAACGATAGGTGTCGAGCAGCAGGAATGTCGGTCCCTGCCCATCGCGCGCCCGCTTCACGGCGGCCGTGGCTAGGCCGAGCGTTTCCTCAATGTCGTTTCCGTCGCCGTGCAAGGCGGTTATGGCATGGGCGAGCGCGACGTCGGTGAGCGGGCGTTCAGGCTGGCGCTGTCGTAGTGGCGTGTAGACCGAATAGAGGTTGTTTTCACAGACGAAGACGACAGGCAGCGCATGCAGCGAGGCGAAGTTGGCGCTCTCATGAAAGACGCCTTCTTCGATGGAAGCATCGCCAAAAAAAGCGACGGTGACCTTGCCATTGCGTATGCGTTTGTCGGCCAAAGCGCTGCCAACGGCAACCGGGATCGAGCTCGACACAATCGGTATGCTGGCCATCATTCCCTTGTCGCGGTCCATCAGATGCATGGAGCCGCCGCGGCCGCCGATGCAGCCTGCAGCCTTGCCGCAGATTTCAGCAAACATGCGCTTGAGGTCGCCGCCCTTGGCAAGATAGTGCGCGTGACAGCGATGCGTGCTGTAGACCTTGTCGGTAACTCCAAGCGCCTCGCACACGCCGACCGCGGCCGCCTCCTGCCCGACAGACAGATGGACGGGGCAGCGCATCTCGCCTTCGGCATAATGTTCGGCGATGGCCTCCTCGACCAGCCGGATGCGCAGCATCTTGCGGTAGAGCTCGATCAGGCGCTCGGCCGGGAACTTCTGATCGGATACACGCGAGGCGGGCGGAGTGCTCACTTGGCGGGATTTCCGTTGCTGCTGATAAGGTTCAGGGATGACGAGCGCGTGGGCCGCGCGCCCGGTCTGCTGGCAGCACTACCTCATCTTTCCGCGAGTGTCTATGCGACGGCTGTTCTCGGGCGAGCGCGCCGATGCAATCGTTTCTCTCATGTTTGGTGGTGCTGCATTCTTTTGTACTCGTGCTTTTCGTAATGCCGCGGTTCGTCGTGCAAGTTTGACTGTTCAGCGTGGAGTTCTTACGAAAATCTGGAGCGTCCGGGCGCCCGGCGCGGGGCTCTCGGCTTCGGTGGCCGATCGGTATCAGACCTCGGTTCGCTGGGCGCAGATAAACCGCTAACACCCCTTAGATCGAAACGGCTTGCCTCGTTCATTCGAACAAAATAAGAACGTGACAATTTGCCGTGTCGGGCGTCGCGTCTGGGTACTTCAAGGCGGCTGTGGACATGGTGACGTTGCCCAGACGGGAAGCGACCGTATTCTGTAAACAAGTAACTTCAGCATCGGGGGATGGATGATGTCGGACCGCGACCTGGCTAGGATTGGTTGGAACGCGATCATCGTGTTTGGGTCGATGCTCTATTTCAATTTGCCATTCTGGACTGCGGCGTTGATTGCCTTCGGTGTTTTGGGTTCCTGCCTTGTCGGATACGGGACTCGGTGGCTACTTCGCGGCGGCGTGGCGATGTTCTTCGTGGTCATCTTGATGGCGATCGGTGTGCTGCCTCCGGCCGATGAGTTGAAGGGGCTGTCGGCAGAGGTGAGGTCGATGACTTTCACCAAGCTCGGGCTCAAGCCTGTAGCGACGACGGCGGCAGCGCCGGCCATCACGAGCACTGCTCGCTGAATATGAGCGCCCTGAGGATCAAAAGCATCTCGGTCACGAGGCTGCGATGGTGTTTCGCATTTTTTGCTATCACCCGGGATCAATGGACAAGGGGCGAGCCTACCCCTAGACTTGCTGCGGTCTGAAATTTCGCGCGGATGATGATGCTGCAGAAAACGGCACTGGGTTCCAAGTCTTCTCTGGAAGCCGAACAAACCTGTCGCGCTGCTGTCTCTGCTGACAGGCCTAAATACCAGCGCGATGGTTATCTGCTGGCCAGGGGTCTATTGCTACCGGACGCGCTGAAGGCGTTGATCGCCGAGGTGACCGACCTGTTCGACCGCCCGCTGCAAGAAACGATTCCGTTCGACAGCCCGGCGATCTGGTGCTGGCGGCATCGTCCGGACGGCCGCCGCAGCATCTTCCGCCTCTCTGAGTCGCGCACGATTCATGCATTGGCGACGGGCGCCCTGCACGAGTCCTGCCGCACGCTGGCCGATACCGAATTCCTGCAGCTCTTCGAATGCGTGATCTTCCAGAAGCCTGCCGGCATCGGAGAGCAATTCGCTTGGCACAACGATCAGTCGTATTATCCCACCGATCCGGGGAACAGCATCTCGATCTGGATCGCGCTCGACGTGTGTGATGACGAGACCGGGGCGTTACGCTTTGCAAAGGGAAGTCACCGGCACCGGAGCGTGGTGCCCGTCGATGTCAAGACGGGCAAGCCGATGGCCGGTTCCTTGGAACAAGAACTCGCTGATCCCGAAAAGGCCGGATATGAAACCGAGATGCTTCCGATGAATCCCGGCGACGGCGTGTTCTTCGACGCGAATGCTTGGCACGCAAGCCCGCCGAACCGTTCGAGGAACCGACAGCGCAGGGGCATCTGCTTCCGATTCTGGACCGAGCCGACGCGGTATGCGCCGGGTCCTGGTAAGCAAGCGATGTTCACGCGGCAGCTGAAAGCGGAACCTGGCGCTTTGATAGACGGACCGTGCTTTCCGATCTTTGATGCGGCGCGGTGAGCCCCGGGAGCTGCGGGGTTTAGGCGGCCGGTCGGACCAATCCAAGCAGCACGTAACTGGAGTTGCGGCTCCGAGGCGCAGTCCAAACATCGGCGATTCGCAGGCACCTTTTACAGTTGTAAATGTTGCGTAAAATTCGCACCATTCTGTGAGGGAAGGAACGGTAGTTTTCCTACCCTTCGTGGTATAATTTTAGTGCGTCGTCTTACTCGTGCCGGAATTTACCGTCACTCCACATTCATTCATCGAGCCGCTCTTTGGTCGACCACGTGAAATGCGGGGGGCTCAGGGACGAACGAACGGCCTGAATCTGGGCCAGCGGGTCTGAACGCGTGTCGACATCGCTCTGGGAAATCACAGACCAAGCCAATGGCTTGCAGATTCTTGATGATGATTCAGCGAGCCTGGGGACCGGGGCGGAAGAGCGGCTGAGCGTTGCCGACGTCTCGGTTGGCAGCCCCAGCGCCGCGTCCGACACAATAGGCGCCCAATTCGGCGCGTCGTCGGCCGACGCTGCCAATTCCCACCTGGAACCGGGAATGGAAGGTGCGAGCGCGGGCGAGCTGGAGTGGGGGAACTCTGAAAGACTGGACGACACGACAGTAAGCTTTGTCGACGTCCAGGCGCCCGTCGGAGATTCGGCCGGGCTGCGCCATGCCACGGAGCTCCAGCAAATCTCGGGAGCGGTCCCGATCGCTGCGATCGCTCTTGTCAACTCCGAAAGCACGCGCACCACGGACAGCATTCACGGCGCCAGTTCGACAGCCGAGCTTCCGGGCGCACCCGCTCCGGCGATTTTGACGGCGATCGGCTCCGAAAGAAGCGACGATTCCTTTCCACTTGCCGCCGCCACCACTGCTGCATCGCCTTTTGTCATTAACGTCACCTACGACGCCAGCGCCTCTAGCGCGCCGGCGCAATTCAAGACGGCGATTGCGTCAGAGGTGCAGTATCTCGAAAGTCTGATCAGCGCGCCGCTGACGGTGAACATCCAGGTCGGCTACGGAGAGGTCGATGGCTCGACGCTGGGATCGAGCGCGCTCGGCGAGAGCAGCACTGTGTTGACGCCTGTCAGCTATTCATCGATCAAGACCGCCCTTGCGAGCATCGATTCAGGCGCCGCGGCGAATCTGCCGTCGAGCGCACCCGGTTCCATGTGGCTCAGCACCGCCGAGGCAAAGGCCTTAGGGCTCGCGGGTGCGAGCGGCAATATCGACGGCTATGTAGGCTTCAGCAGCAGCGCCAACATCTTCGACTACGACAACAGCAATGGGGTATCGACGGGCCAATATGATTTCGCCGGCGTGGTCGCACATGAGTTCACGGAAGTCATGGGCAGGATCGACCTGTTCAACGCCACTGTGGGCGGGACTGCGCACAGCTATAGTCTGCTGGACTTGTATCACTACACCTCGACGGGCGTTCACACCTACACCGGTGCCACAAGCAATTATTTCTCGGTGGACGGCGGCGCGACGTCGCTGAAGAATTTCAATACCAACTCAGGTGGCGACCTGGGTGATTGGGCGAACAGCGCCGGCAACGATTCCTTCTTGGCGTTCAGCTCGTCGGGAACGGTGAACTCGGTCTCCCAGGCCGACGTGACCGAGATGAACGCGCTGGGCTACAGCGTCGGCTCGAGTGGGGGTGCGGCAAAGCCCGTCGCTACCGTCGCGCAGTTGGCGGATTACCTGCTCAACGGCTTCTGGACCTACAACAATACGATAGCCCACCATTGGTCGATCTCGACCATCAGCTACAACATCAGTGGGCTGACGAGCGCGGAGCAGCTTCTCGCGCAGTCGGCATTAAATGCCTGGCACGGCATCGCGAACCTCACATTCGTGCAGACGGCCGGTTCGGCGAACATCACCTTCAACCACAACGGCTCGCTGACTGCATACGAGACGGATAACTACAACGGCTCGGGCATTATGAGTTCGGCCACTGTCGACATCAGTGCCGATTGGGTCACAACAGACGGCGGAGCGAACGATGGAAAGACTGGCATCGATAGCTACGCCTATCAGACTTATATCCACGAAATTGGTCACGCATTAGGGCTCGGGCATCAAGGGCCTTACAACGGCAGCGCGACTTACAGCGCTAATGCATTGTATGCCGACGACACGTGGCAGTACTCCGTGATGTCGTATTTCAGCGAGCCGAATTATAACGGAGGCTCATATCGGTACGTCGTCACGCCACAAATGGCTGATATCTATGCCGTACAATCGGTGTATGGCGCTGCGTCAACACAACCAGGCAATACAGTTTACGGCTTCCATTCCACCGCCGGAAGCATTTTCGATTTCAGCCAGTACACCCAAGCGCCGGCGCTGACGATTTACAACTCCGGCGGCAACAACACGCTCGATTGCTCGGGCTACTCTGTCGCTCAGACAATCGATCTCCATCCTGGGAGCTTCTCGTCGATCGGCGGACTGGTTCACAACATCGGCATTTCCAGCACAACGATCATTACGACTGCGATTGCCGGCAGCGGCAACGATACGCTGATCGCGAGCGATACGGGATGTACGCTCATTGCAGGCGCGGGAGCAGATACGTTACTTGGCGGTGCAGGCAGCGACCGACTGGTCGCGGGCAGTGGCCGGGACGTGCTCACTGGCGGAAGCGGCGCCGATAAATTTGTTTTCAAAACCGGCGACGTCACTGCGGCGAGTGGGCAGCACAATCTTATTACCGACTTCGTCAGCGGCACGGATGTTATCGACCTCAGCGGGCTCGATGCAAATTCCAGCACGCTATCGACCGATACTTTCACCTTTTTGGGTACGGCCGCGCTCACGGGTCCCGTAGGTGCCCTCGACTATTATTATGACAGCACGCACAACGTGACTGTTGTGCAAGGCGATACGAGCGGTGACCATGTTGCGGACTTCGCGATCGATCTGAGCGGCAACATCACACTTTCCGCCAGCGACTTTCTCGGCGTCTTTGAGGCTCCGCTCGCCACGATCGAAGCGTCCGGGTCCACGACGCTGGTGCAGGCGGGCAGCCATTATTATTTCCTCGATTCCGGCTCGAGTCCCTCATTCAAGTTCAATGGAAGCGACATCGTCGCAGGCCAGTTCGGCGCGTGGACTCCGATCGCCGCCGAGCATACCGCCAGCGGCTACGACGTTGCCTGGAAAGGGAACGGGATCGATCAGTACGTGGTCTGGGCCACCGACATCAACGGCAACTACACGACTGGCTTGCTCGGCCCGGTGACCGGCTCCGACCCGGGATTGGAGAATCTGGAATCGACGGTCTTTCACCAGGACTTGAACGGGGACAGCATCATCGGCGTTCCGGGTCCGATGACCGTGATCGAGAGCGCCGGCGTCACCAGTCTCGTAGAGTCCAGCAACCACTACTATTTCTACCACAACGGCGTCGGACCTTCGTTCAAGTTCAACGGAGCCGATGTCGTGACCGGCCAGTTCGGCGCTTGGGCGCCAATCGGCGCGGAGCAGACATCGACCGGCTACGACGTCGCCTGGCAAAGCGGCGGTCAGTACGTAGTTTGGCAAACGGACAGCAACGGCAATTACACGACGGGTATCGTCGGTCCGGTGGACGGCACGAATTCGACGTTGCAATCGCTGGAGACAACGTTCCAACAAGATCTCAATGGCGATGGGACGATCGGCGTTACGTCGTCGGGAGGCAGCACGCCACCAGCAGGAAGTCAGACGGTGATCGAGAGTCACGGCACCACCAGCCTCGTGGAAGCCAACAATCATTATTATTTCTTTCACTCCGGCGCAGGTCCGTCCTTCAAATTCAACGGAGCCGATGTCGTGAGCGGAGAATTCGGGAGTTGGTCGCCGATCGGCGCTGAACAGACGTCGACCGGCTACGACGTCGCCTGGCAGAGCGGCAGCCAGTATGTGATCTGGCAAACCGACAGCAATGGCAACTACACGACCGGTATCGTCGGTCCGGTAGACGGCTCGAATTCGACGTTGCAATCGCTGGAGACAACCTTCCAACAAGATTTGAATGGCGATGGGACGATCGGTCCCGCGCCAGCCGGAGGTAGTGCGCCATCGGGGGGCAGCCAGACAGTAATTGAGAGCTTCGGCGTCACCAGCCTGGTGGAGTCCAACAACCACTATTATTTCTATCAATCTGGCGCCGGACCGTCCTTGAAGTTCAGTGGCAGCGACGTCGTGGCCGGCCAATTCGGCGCATGGTCACCGATTGGCGCGGAGAAGACCTCGACCGGTTACGACGTTGCCTGGAAGAGCGGCACTCAATATGTGGTTTGGCAAACCGACAACAATGGTAACTACACCACCGGCATTGTCGGCCCCGTCGATGGGGCAAACTCGACCCTTCAATCATTGGAAACGACATTTCAGCAAGATCTCAACGGCGACGGCGTCATCGGCTTGCATGAGCAGCCGATCGCGAGCCAGCCGGTCGCGAACCAGGCGATTACGCATCCACATGACTGGTTGATCTGAGTCCATCGACGGGCTGGGCGCGTCTTGTTCGGAATACACGGGTTGTCCTACACCGCTGAATTTGCGTGTTGAAACTGCAAATTTCCCGCGCGGCACCGCTCTTCAAGCTGCAATAATGGCAATCGCAGCAGAGGCTGTTGCGGTTCGTGTCGATCTCCACGGATGACGTGATGTCTGGCAGCGACCAAGCCGAGAGTGTGCGCCACGACGGGAGCCTTGTCGTTTTGGCGTTCCTGCGGCATCTCGCCGCCAGCCTGCGCGCCGTCGAGGCACGCGCCGAACCCGAAGCAGTGGAGCGGATTTTTCATCAACTCTATTGTCATCTCTGCAGCCATGTCGAATTCTTCCTCCACGCCCACAATGATCCGCGCGTTCACCCCGATCTCCGCATCCCGACCAATCACATCGAAAAGCCGCCACGGCATCTCTACATGCGCGTGGCATCCTATGCCTGGCGGCTCCTGAAGGCCCGTCTTCCATTCGTGGAACGTGCGGTCCGGCTCAGGGATGCATTGCACGGCAGCTTGCAAACCATTGCCGCCTGGCAGGGTTGTGCAGTGCGCGGCGTGCTCGATCGTTTGCACAGCTTCCTGGTCCTCCTTGGCATAGAACGGCTCCCGGGTCCTGCACCGCCGGCCGAGGCGGCGCCGATCTTGCGCCCGACTGCAAAGGTGATGCAGGCACTTGCACACATGCCCGACAGCGAGTTGAAGAAGCTTGCGGAAGCAATTGTGGATCTTCACCCGAACTCGATTGCAAAGGCGCGGGAACTCTGCCGCGAGTTCACGGCCGCCGCGACCAAAGGCCAGGTCGTTGTCTTTCTCACCGTGGGTTTCCCGACGTCCTGGGCGCCATTGGCGATGACGCTGACAGAGAGCGGCGTGAGAAGCTACGCGGTCTGCCTCTACGACTACTCGTGTTCGACGGAAACCGGTGTCCTTAACACGCGCGAAATCCCGGTTCATTCCGCGCACGTCCTCGATCTTCTCGGGCATCTCGTGCTGCTCGGAAATCCATCCGGCGCTTCGATCCTGGTGAATACGGACGGCTACTACCATGCCGCCTGGGATCCCGAAAGGACGTTGCTGATGTACATGCTGGCTGGCGCCATGCTCGCGGCGCGTGGCCGCGAGCGGAAAGCGGCGGATGGAAAAATCGTGGCCTTCAAGTACGACGCCGTTCAGCCGGTGCGGTGTGCGGCGGAAGAGCGCCTGGATCGGAATCCGTCACGACTCTTATTGAGCGACTTCTTTATCGAGCACCTCCAGCAATGCGACGCGATCATCTACAATGCGAATTCGACCGCGATGGGTGCTTTTCTGGAAAGTGAAATGCGCCTGAACAAGCCGCGCCTACATTTTTATCGTTATTCGAGCAAGCCGCGTCTCGACTCTGCGCGTCTCGAATGGCGGAATGCGGAAGACATTCACATCGTCGTTCTCGCGCCTTTCCTTTCCGATTCAGACGATCACACGCGCAATCGATATGCTCCGGTGGTCCGTGGCATTATCGAGCAGAAACTTCATGTGCACTATTTTTGTAATGTGGACAATCCGGTCGTACTCGAATTCGAGGAGAGCCTCGGCTCCTCGTATCGCGAGTACTTCCATCCGCATCAGGTGATTCGAAATCAGCGCGAGCTCGTCGAGTGCGTTCAGTGCTATCATGTCGGCTTGATCCTGTCTGACGACAGCGCCTTCTTGCATTCGATCAACGACCTTCACGATGCGTTCTACCGCGAGGCCATCGCGCTGATGCGGAAGTCGACCACTCCTTCGGCTCCGTTCGTGCTCGCGGGCGCGGGCTTGCCATTTATCTGTCCACCATACATGGAGAGCCTGCCTGAGATCTTCGGACCGGAGATCGCCATGCCAATTGCGCCGACCGATCTCGACAGGCTTCGCCAAACTCTGGAGACCTGCGACCTCCCGCGGCGAATGGCTGTGGCCAAGACGCAGCGCCACAATGCCTGGATGGAGAGCAATGTGCGCCGTCTTCTCGATTTCCTTGCGAGCTGACCGCCGCTGGCGCCCGGTCAGGGCTTGATGACGTAGCCGGCAGGAGTGTTGGTCCAGCTCAACGTCTTGACCGTGACGCCAAGCTTATCAGCAAAGAATTCATCCACGGCTCTCGTTTCGCCCGGCCAGTCACTGATTGCGTATTCGTCAAATAGCAGGACGCCACCTCGGACGACGCGATTCCAGACACCTTCTAGCGCAACTTTCGTCGGTCGATAGAGGTCACAATCGAAGTGAACGAGCGAAAATCTCACCCCCGGATTGTCAGCAAGAAACCGGGGTATGGTTTCGCAGATGTCGCCGTCAACCAGCTTGATCCGCGCCTTTTGCGGAATGAATCGATCGGAATCGAAGAGCGCGATAGCGTCCTTCAACTCGGCTAGATAGGAAGACGCGTCAAAACCGCCGACCTGCTTGCCCGATCCAGGAATCTCCGCGCCATCCTCCTTAGCGAGTGAGATAAAACCTCGCCAATTGTCGAAACCGTAGACGATCTTGGTGCGGTCGCCGATGCTGTAGGACTCGAGAAGATTGGCCCACGTGAACAGGCCCATGCCGCGGAAGACGCCGAGTTCTAGAATGTCGCCGGGCAATTCCACGGTCATTTTGAAGAACTCGACGTGGGCGAGAAATCGCTTGAGGGCATGGCGGCGCGTAAGAATGACGAAATTCTTCACGGCCGTGAGGCTGTCGATGCCGTACTTTTCGCAGTGTGCCTGGATTCGGGCTTCGATGTCCGCGTCGGAAACGCTTTTTCTGGCGCCGTCGGTCTGATCGAAGCGGGTCGACTGCTCCATATCGTGAAGTCCCGGTCCCTTCCACTCGCAATATTCATAGATTACAACAACTTCGGAGAAAGGACAGCGGTTTCAGCTGTTGTCGTCCATGAGCCTATGGTTGAGACAGCGCGCAACGCCTACAGCGAAAGATAGGCGTGCCGATCCCACGATACTGCGCGTGGCAGTCGACGTCGTCTTCGCTTTTCTGAGCAATCTCGGCCCGCGTTTGTCACTGGTCATCGAGCGCGCACAGCCACAGAGCGCCGATCGCATTCTCGATTATCTTTACTGGTATATCGCCACTCACATACCGCGGTTCCAGGCTGCACACAACGATCCGCGTGTCGCTTCGATTTTCCATATCGAGACATACAGCCAATCAGGATCCGAGGGTTCTCTGACGGCTCAAGTGGCCCGTGCCTTGGCAGGCGCGGACGCAGAGCAGCTTTTGCGGCTGGCAGAGGTGATTGTCGAGGCGCACGAGCCGTCGCTCCTTCGCGCGGCGCAATTCTGCGGGGAGATCGAGGAGGCTGGCGCGGACTCCGCCGCGATATTCCTGACCGTCGCGTTCCCAACTTCGTGGGCGCCGCTCGCGCAAGAGTTGACCCGTGCTGGCGTGACGACGTTTGCAGTCTGCTTGCATGACCACACCGGGGGGAAGGAAACTGCGCTTCTGAATACAACAGACATTCCCGTCAACGGCGTCGGGGTGCTCGATTTTCTCGGCCATGTTTTCGTGCTCTCGTGCTCGAATGCGCGCAGCATTCTCGTCAATGCGGATAGCTATCTCGGTGCAAACTGGGACGTCGAAAAAACGATTGTCCTCTATCTGCTGACGGCAGCGATGCTGGCAGCGGGCAACCAATGCAAGACAATGGAGAGCGAGATCGTCGCGTTGCTTTACGATGCCTTGCAGCCGATTGGCCCATCGCGCGATGGGGGTCCGGACATCGAACCCGGAGATACGCTTGTCGCTCGACTGTACCGAGATCGACTAGGCCAGTTTTCAAAGATTGTTTTCAACGCGAGCTCGCGGGCGATGGGAGACTTCCTAGAGCGCGCGGTGTCTTTGAGCGTGCCTCGATTGAATTTCTACCGTTATAGCAGCCGGCCGAGCCGGCCGCCGCCTTCGGAAAGCCACGCTGGTCTACGTCTTGTCATGTTATCTCCCTTTCTGTCGGACTCGCAGGACGCCATGCGCAATTCTCTCGCGCCGCATGTGCGGGCGATCTGCGATCAAGGTTTGCATGTCCATTACTTCTGCAACCCGGCCAGTCCCGCTGTCGCCGAATTCCAGCAAAGCCTGACGCCGCAACGACGCCCGTTCTTTCATCCGCATGCAATCATTCGCGATCAGGCGCAACTTGTTGAAACTGTGCAAGAATTCGATCTTGGGCTGATCCTCGCCGACGACCTGCCGCTGCTCAAGGCGGTGGTAGCGCTCGAAGACGTGTTCTATCGCGAGGCGACGTCTGTGTTGTGGCAATCGAGTATCGGATCGGCGCCCTTTGTGTTTGCTGGCGCAGGCATCCCTATGGTCTGTCCTCGGTATCAGCTCGGACTCGTAGAAGTGTTCGGATCTGATACGACGATACCGATTTCGCTCTCGGAATTCGCCGCGCTGCGGAAGTATCTCGAAGTCTGCGATCTACCCCGCCGAATGAAGATTGCTCGCGAGCGTCGTAGCCAATTTTGGATTGAAGAGAATATACAGCGGCTGGTGCACTTCCTGCAGACCGAAATCAAAGCGCCGGAATAGCTCCTAGGGATTGCTGCGACCAATGATCGAAGAACCTATTTCGGCGAGCGCCTCGTCCTCGGCTTGAACGCCGCTGACGCGCTGTGTCGTAAAGAGCTTGGAGGAGACGATTTCCGGAAGGCGAGCCAGGAATTCCGGACGATCCCAAGGATCGTGGCGCGCGCTGATTGTCTTTCCGGTCAGCAAATGTGCTTTCTCTGAAATGAGAAAGCGCGCGCAATCAATTGGCACCTGCAGGTCGTCGCTCTTCCATTCCTTCAGAAGCTTGAGGACCGTATCATAGAGTGCGCCGCCGCGTTCCGGCCCTGCAGCAACGATCGAATCAAAGATCTCAGTGGCGACAAATCCCGGCGCCAGGACGTTAACCGCGATGTTGCGCGGCGCAAGCTCGACGGCGAGTGTTTCAGCAAAGCGAACAATGGCCGCCTTGGAGACACCGTAGGCGCTCAGATTGGGCATCGGGTCGAAGGCACCCCCGCCCGAAAGCAAGATTACACGCGGGCGAGCATCGGATCGCATCAAGGGAATTGCATGCTTGACGACCAGGAACGCTCCGAAAACATTCGTCTGTAGAGCCGTCAACCAAGCACCGCCGTCGACGTCTGGCGTGAGGCCGACCGGACCTGATATGGCAGCGCAATGGACAACCACATCGAGTGAAGGAACGGCGGCCCCAATCTGCTCAAACAGATGCCTCACATCGGCATCGACGCCGACGTCGCATTCGAAATAGCTCACATTCCGGCTTTGTGCGGCGACCTCGGCAAGCTTGTCGCGGCGGCGCGCACAAATGAAAACACGATGGCCATCATGCGCGAATGCGCTCGACAATGCGGCCCCGATGCCAGAGCTTGCACCTGTAACTAGGATGGATTTGTTTCGCATCGCCCTTCGACGGACACGCCGATCTAGCAACTCGCTTAAGCAAAGTCGTTTCGTAATTCCGCGACTGTGGGCGAAATCCGCAGGAATGGCAACGACTGACCAACAAAATCAGCAAGCGGGGGACTCGCCTGGCCGGAACTCAGCAAATCGTCCGCAATTGCGTTGATCTTTTCGCGAAACCCGAGTTGACGTGACGTCAGCCCGAGCGCGGGGTTGTCAACCCAGCGGTTCATGTCCTCGACTGCCGCAAGCACCTCCTCGGCTGAGGACTCCTCCACCGTAAATCCCGCGCGCTCGAGCTCGGGTAGATGAATTGTCGAGAACAGGTTGCGGTCCACAGCCTCCGCAAGCGGCAGCACGCGGCTGCTGCTGATCTCCTTATATCGCTTGAGGCAATTCATCTCTGTGGCGGCGGTCGCATGCATGTAGTTGAGGATCGCATTCACGACGATCACCGGCGTTCGCAGCGCAATCGCGTAGGCGAGGGGCCCCGACGCTGATGCCACCATAAATCGCGATCGCTTCACGAAGAACGCGTCGAGCTCGGCGACGTATCCCTCCATGTAAGGAATCTCGAAATAGTCCCGATCGTTCACATCCAGGCGCGGCATATAAGGGTCACCGAGTCGAATGACCTGCCAGCCCTTTTGCAGGAGCCAATTGATCGCCGGGACAAAGCTGGCAATCGGGGAGTTGCGTATGCTCTGGCGCGCTATGCCGTGGAATGCGTCGTCGCGCGCGTGGAGTGTGACGATTGGCTTTTCCAGATCGATACCGTGTTTGGCGCAGAAGCGCGACGCAATCTCAACAAACCGCTCGGGGAGAGACATCGACCAGTCATGCAGGCGAAAGGGGTCGTGCGGATCGCGCGTCCGGAGCACGACTTCCCGCGTGAGCGTCCAGTTCGTCATCGCGTGAAAATGCAAGGCATTTCGTGCATGGCCCCCGAGATCGGTGTGGGCGAGTTGATGAAAGAACGGATCGCGGGTCGGGACGTAACGGCAATATTGATTGACGATGTCCATGCAGGCCTTCGGCCCCGGCTGATGAAATGCCAGGTCATCGCCGACGATGTAGACCGTCTTGTACGCCTGCCTGAACAACGACAATGCAAAGAAAGGTTCATGCAAGGCATGCCCGAGAATGTGCGGCATGTTGTGGAACAGTACGCCGACGTCGCCCTCTTGAATCGCATCAAATAGGTCGAGTCCGATGAGTGCGGTTACACGCCGAGCGACTTCGTTCCAGACTGCCGTGTTGCGGACATCGGCGCGAGCTTTCCCTTGCGCTTCTGGCGGCAGATCAAAGACGCGCCCAAAGCACTCAATCGTGAGGTCGTTTTGCTTGCACAGTGTCGCGGCCACGGCGCCGGCGAGAAGGACTCCGGTATCGCGAAGAACGCGGGCGTCCACTGTCGTGCCGGCGATCAAGGCAGCCGCCTCCTCGTTGCGGCCTTCATGAAACAGCGCATCCATTCTGGCCGGTGTAAGGAGAGGGTGGTCCTCGGCGATACTCCGCACCTCCTCCATCGCTTGCAAGGCTTCTGCATATCGCTGTGCGCGGTTCAGGAGATGCAGGCGGGCCATGAGGACCCCTGTGCCTCCGATCAAACCATGAAGAAGCTGCGCGCGATCGGCGATCTTCGAATATGTTTTCGGGTTGCCCTGGCTGTAGATGAAATTAAGCAGTCGATAGAACCGCGCCGGATCAGCCTCTGACCGACGCAAAGCCAGCAGCATACCCAATTGACCGGCCGAGTTCCTGAGAATGGCTTGGCGGATGCGGGGGAAGCGTGCGGAAATTTTTGCAAGCACCGCACCCAGCGCAACACTCAGCAGGCGGCGAAGGTGCTGCATGGCCTTTAATCGCCCAGAAGCTCGGAGGCGTATTTCTCCGCAAAGCCCTCGCCGAGCAGTCCTGAGATTCCGATGTCGAATTGTCGGTTCAAAGCGGCCAACCGGTCACGCACGACAACGGCCTTGCCCTTACGCTGCGTATGCTCACCCGGGTCCTCAAGAGCCTCGCGGACTAGCTGCGCAATGTCGATCGGATCGTTGGGCACCGGGATGACCTGCTCGCGATTCAAGATGTGTTGCGTGATCGCGTAGGGAATGCCCGAGCCGAAGATTTCGTCAAGGGTCAGCATTCTCTGCTTTGTCGGTGAGTACAGGCGCTTGAAGATGAAGCGGTCGCGTGGAAACCACGGCAGTCCGACTTGCACTGGATAGTTGACCAGCACGCAGGGGCGGCCGAATGATGAGGCAACACCGGCGAGACCCGAGGGAGCCGCGATAACGAATCGGCAAGACGCACAAAGAGCAACATCCATCAAAGCCGATTTCTGAGCGCTCAACGCATAATCGATCACCCGCCCTGCCGGTAGGCGATCCAGCGCCAACTGAGGCATGCTTGTGTCGCCCATGCGGATGACCCAGCCGCCGGCTGCGACGATCGCTTCGATGGCCGGATAATAGTCCTCGATTTGCGTATTTCTGAAAGCGTTAGCTCCTCCCTCCGATTCCTTGTAGAAACCCGCGCTTCGCACATGCAGGCAGACGAACCAATCGTCTTCTGACATCCCCCATTGCCGTTTCTGCTCGTCGAGTGCTTGCCGCTGCGATTCACGGAGGGTGAGAAGAGGATCGCGCTGCTCCGCCTCCCATTGCCGTTGTACTGCAGCGATTCGCTTGTGAATATGATCGACTCGTCCGTCGCCGCCGGGAAGCACCCAATTCCAGTTGGGGCTGAGCGCGGGCTCCTCCTGTTCCAAGCGGGCCACGGTCGCAGAATTCGTAACTACCTCGATGTGGTCGCGCCAATAGCTGAGAAAAACCGGATTGACGACGCTCGATGCGTTCGTCAGCAACAGGTACGGCCGCTGGTCTCCCGAGAGGATCTTGTGTTTCACGTAGCCATCGAAATGCGTCATTAGGCCGATGCTGAATGCACAGCTCCGCGGCAGATAAACCGCTTTGTCTGGGTCGAGCTTGGCGTGCAAGGCCATCGTGCGTCGCTTCGCTTCCGCCGTATTGAAGTCTTCTGTCGCGGCGGAAAATCGGCCAATCATGAACGAGTTTGCGGCTCTCCAATCCGACAGTTCCGGCCATTGCGGCTCGATCTGAATGGCCTGTGACAGCATGAGATCACGCGTCTGCAGGACAGCTCCAATGGTTTGGTCCTCGTTGATGTTGCCAATTAGTCCCTCGATGAATTTTGCGGCGCGTAGCCGCGCGGCCGCCGCGCCAGAGACGGAGATGCTGGGCATGATGATCACGCCCTCCGGCATCGGATCAAATGTTTTCAGGATCTCCTCGATCTGGCCGCTGGCAAAGAGGCTGATCCATTGCGCGCTTGACCATTGATCGGTTCGATCAACGGGCTCTCGACCTTTCCAAGTAGTTGGCGCTGTGGCTGCAGGGGCGTTCTTGAAAGACTTCCCCGGGGCGAGTCGCAATTCCGAGCGCACATGCGCGCGGATCACGACCCCTCGGATGAGGTTTCGCAAGGACCTTCCGGCGAGCAGCTTGAGAAGGCGGCCGACATCGGAGCCAAGAAGCGCGTAAATGCGAGGTAACAGGCGTTGAACAAATTGCGCGACTGCGATTGAGGAAAATCTATCAGTTATGTCGTGGATACGTCGCAGGATTTCCGCTGATGCGCGGGTCGCCTGCGACCATGCGGCAGGATCGTCGAAATGCCGCTTTAGCAAGATCGGATGGAGCACCAACTCCCGTTGTGAGGGCGATGCCTGGATTGCTGTCCATCGAAGGACCTCCTCGCGACTCAGTCCGGTCGACTCACGCGAATCGACGGTCGTGTCGTAGAGCGAAAAAACGAGGACCGCGTCGGAGTCGTCGGCAATTGCGAAGGGCCAGCGTTCCGCGACAATTCCCGAGTAGTAGCCGTCGAGCGAGCCTTCCTTGATTCCTCCAATGAAGCTTGGATCATTGGGCATGACGCGCAGCGCCAGCACGGTCATATGGTAAGCATGCAGGATCAATCCCTGATCGCCGACTCGCCAGAGGACGTAGGAAGGCGCAGAGGTAAATTCCTCACTATCCCAGATGCGCAGCCGCGCTTCGCGATGCAGATTGTCGATTGCCAAGGCCGCACCCGCACGCGACGGCAAAACGATCGCATCGGCATCAGGACGACGAAAGTCGCGCAGAGCATGCTTGCCCGCCCATTCGTCGACCGGCAGGCAGAAGGTCAGCATGGCGTCCTTGGATTTATCCCTCAAGGGTTCGATACACTTCGCCAATGATCCGTCGCACCAGACAAAGTCGGCGTAGTTGAAAACAATGACGTCCTTCCCCGTGGACGTGCGAATGGCATGGCTCTGCAGCTGGCTGAGGAAGCTGTATTTTTCGTTGTTGATGCCGCGTGGGATCCGGCGCGGATCGAGCCCGAGGCTTTCGAAACTGATCTCTTCGAATGAGCAGTATTGTTGCAGGCGATTAGCGCCCGGGCGTGAGCGGAAGTCGGCGAGATCGGCTTGTGGTGCTATGAGTTGCCAGATGATCTCGTCGGTTTGGGAGAGTTTGGGGACGTTATCAGGGGAAAGCAGACTCGCTACCGAAAAATCCGTCAGCGTTGAAATATAGTCCTCACCCCAACACGCCGTGGCTATCAAAATCTTCATTCAGCCGCCTTATGAAAACCGAACAGCAGCAGAGCGCCGTTCCATGCGGGAACCACCGCTTTCGAGCAGCCGTCGAAATTACGAAAATATTCGAGCGTTTCCTTGCAACCGCGTCCCTTGTCGGTCGATGGCGTGGAATTGAGTGCGTCGCCATGAAAAAAAATGTCGTCGACAAGGATCACACCCGTCGGGGAAATCAAATTCAGTGCTTTGAGGGCGAAAGCTAAATAGTTCTGCTTACTGCCATCGATGAAAATGAAATCGAAGGTGTTCCCTCGCAGCCGGTCGAGCACTGGACCGGCGTCTCCGCGCAGAAGGGTGATCTTGTCGGCAAATCCGTTGCGTTGAAAATTGTTCGATGCCATCGCCGCGAAGCTGTCGACGGCTTCGATCGTCGTGACATGGCCGCCATCTCCGACCATTTGGGCCAGGCGCATTGCGGTCTTTCCGATGAAGGTGCCAATCTCCAGGATGCGGTTCGCTCCAGATATCTTCACCAGCGCGTTGAAGAATGCGAGTTGGTTTGGCGGCGTTGTCATCTCCTCCATTCCGATGTGACCTGGAGTGTCAAGCTCGAGATCGTCCGCCGAAAACGGCGCGGAAAAAGCGGTGAGGACATCGTAAAGCCGATCCTCCATTGAACCGCTGCCGTCAAACAGGCGGCTGCCGAAATCCTGCGTGGGCAGAATGCGGTCGACGTAACGAACAATGCTCATTGGTTGTCCATGATGCGATCGCGAAGCGCCCGGTATCGTTGCAGGGTTCGCTCAGACACCCGCGTTCGCAGCGCGGATTTCAGTGAAGCGAGGGTAAAATCCTTAAACCGTGACGGTCCGCTAAACTGAGCAAAGGATTGCTGCAATCGCTGCCACAGGTGTCCTATGGGGGAGATCCAAAATAGCAGCATGAGCAAAGAGGTGTCCGGTACCACGCGGTGAGCCGCCAGCACAGGCACCGCCTGGGTGAGCGTGACCGGCGATCTGATGTTCTCTTCGCTGCACAAGCTCAGTCCCCGGCCCTTTCGGATCGTCAATGTATTCTGGACAAATCCAAATGTCAGATTTGCGATCGTCCGTTTCTTGATGTCGAGAAGAGCGGCCCTGCGCGCGCTCAGCTTCTGCGCGACCAGGGGCTCGGCAAACGCGTTATCGATGCTGAGGATTGCATCTTGATAGTGCGCGACCTGGGTCCACCGGAAACTCGCGTTCTGCGGCCTTGCTTCGACCACCAGCTCGGGGGACTCGAGGTACACGACGTCGCCAAAGCTCGCCGGTCCAAGGAAATATTCGTAGCCGGCCTGCCACTGTGATCCTGTTTTATCGAGAAGCGCCTTGGCTTCGATGTAGTGCTCGCGCGACATCAGCGCGGCGCCGCCATTGATGTTGCAGGCACCTGGCGCTTCGGCGAATAAGCGCAGAAAACGCTCAGATGTCATGAACCCGGCGTCAAGCGGCGGACGCATGAACAATGCATTGGGATCCTTCGAGGAATAGTCGCCCAGGTTGATGAAATCGCCGAGATTGTCCGCGGTGAGCTTCGGCATTGGCGAAGTCTCATCTAGGAAATAGGTCAACTGCCCGCCCAGCACCATCGCGAGGTTCTTGTTTGCCGCGAAGGCGGCGACTTGGCGTGAGAGCAGATTGTCATTGAGCCAGTAGTCGTCGTCACAGAAATTCGCAAAGTATCGTCCGCGCATCAACTCATAGACAAAGCGCCGCTTGTGGGCTCTGTCACCGAGCTTGCTGCCAACGTTCTCGTCGTTGCGAATATTGATGATGCGATCGTCACGGTAAGAGCGAATGACGTCCTGCGTGTTGTCGCTCGAGCAGTCGTCGATGATAACGAGCTCGTAGTCTTTAAAATCCTGCGCGAGCACACTCTCGATCGCGCGGCCCAGGAGGTGCGATCGATTGTACGTCGTGACAAGAATACTGACGAGCGGCTCTTTCATTGGGCCTCCAGCGCGGCCGCTTATTGATGGCTCGCGGCATAGTAGGCCAAGGCATCAGCTAGGTCTCCATGAAACTTTATCTCTCCGTGCTCCATCACCGCGCCTCTGGTGCAATAGAGCTCGAGGAGACCAGGATCGTGAGAAGCCATGATGAGCAGCCGAGCCTGTTCCATAAAGCGATTCAGGCGGGCAGAAAAACGGGATTGAAAGGCCGCGTCTCCCGCGCCGATCCCTTCATCGATGATCAGGATATCTCGCGGCCACGCAGTGGTCAGCGCTGCCGCGAGCCGCGCGCGCATGCCGCTGGAGTAGGTTCGGATGGGCATCTGCATATAGTCGCCCAGCTCGGTGAATTCTGCGATCTCCTCTGCGATCAGTCGCCAATCGCTGAGATTGTTCGCGAACACTGCCGCCCGATACCGGACGCATTCCAATCCTGTCATATCCTCGCTCATGCCGAGCCCAAGTTCTAAGAGACATCCAACTGAACCGACGACATCTACCTTCCCGGTGCTCGGCGGGTAGATGCCGGCGATCACTTTCAGTAGCGTGGATTTTCCTGCGCCGTTATGCCCGATGAGGGCAAGGTTCTCTCGCTCGTTCAAATCGAGTGTAACCTTCTTAAGCGCATTGACCGATATCTTGCCGTTTTCCGAGGAGATGCGTCCGCCGATCTTCGGCAGCAGATTCGACGGCCGAAGAAAGCGCTGCTGACCCGGCATGAAGACCGGGATGTTCAAGCTTACGTCACGCAGCGAGACTCGGGCTTGCATGCAGCACCTAGAGCCAAAAAACGATGTAACGCTGGTAGCGTCCAAAAAAGACGCTGCCCAGTGCCCAGATCGCGCCGAACATACAGACGATCACGGAAACTGTGAGGCCGGAGATCGGTTCCCCCAACATCGGCCGGCGAAGCACCTCGATCAAATAGTAGAGTGGATTGAATTCATACAAGAGCGTTCGCCAGCCGCTTAGCATCGATGGCTGCCAAAACACCGGCGTGATCATCATCAAGATGACGGTCGCGCTGCTGATGAGTCGTGGCAGGTCGCGATAGCGCGCGCAAAGAATGGCGAGGAGCCCAATCATCGGCACAGTCATTAAGAACACGACAAACACAGCCGGCACTGCAAGCAGCATGTACAGACTTGGCTTGAGCATGCCGAAGACCATCAACAGGAGATAGATCACGGCGTGATGTGCGAGGATGATCATCTGCTTGAACGCAGCCGCCCAGACGAAGACAGCCTTGTCGCAGGGCATGCTGCGGATGAACTGACCATAGATGATGAACGTAGTCCCTCCTTCGTTTAAGATGCCGAGAATCCACCACCAGATCGTCATGCTGGTGACGACGAACACGCCATATTCGGTGGGCGACACACCGAAGATGGCGCTGTAGACGATTGTCATTGCCGCTGCGAAGATGAGCATGTTCATCGTGATCCAAAGCGGACCGAGCGTCGTACGGCGATAGCTCTGGACGATGTCGTGCCAGCTTAGCGTGACCCACAGCCACGGATTCGCGATCGCGGAGCGGACAAGCTGCAGCGAGAGCAGTTGCTGGTCGCCGCCGAAACGGACGTCGTCCGCGCGTTCGGGGCTGGCTGAATACGTCATATCAACAGCCTTGGTCCTGCCCAGGTCATCATCTATATTCCTGCAGCGAATTGTTCCACCACATGAGGCAATTCGCACGCACTTCGAGAGGTCAAATGTCGTCGGCCGTTCTGCGCGATTTCGAGTTCGATGTCAGCACGCCCTCTTCGGATATCGCCGGAGCCTACGCAACATATGGCGTTGTGATCGTCAAGAATTGCCTGCCGCAAGAACTCGTCAGGCCGGTGCAGGAGTTGCTGCGGGTCACCTTGGTGGACGTAGAGAACCTCGCGCGCGACTTGGGCATTGCGCGACCGCTGGCCGAAAGCGGTCCAGCAATCGCCAAGCTGTTTAACGAGTCGATGTCGTTGAGCAAGGATCAACGCCATCTGTTGCTTGGGCATTTTCCCCTGCAAGTGCGGCTTTCCGAGCCATTGAAGCAGTTACCCATTGCATTGCGCCGCCTTGCGTTTGTTCGTGAGCTTATGGGTTCGCAGACCTTGTTTGCGCATTTGCCGATTAATGCACGATACATCCTGCCCAATCAGACCTACTCCGCCGTGCCAACACACCAAGACACAAGCTACAACCGCCACATGAAGCAGTTCTGCATTATTTGGACGCCGTTTTGCGAAATTGACGCCGAGTGCTGCGGGATGGCGGTCTACCCCAAGACTCATGTTCTCGGAGAGCTGGCGCCGATAGCAGCCGATCGACCTGCCACCCACGAAGGCTGGATCCCGCCTATCGACATGGGGGACGCGAAGGCCATTCCTGTCGAGCCGTTGTCGCCGGGCGACATCATCATCTTCAGTGACACGCTCGTCCACGAATCAGTGCCCAACCGATCGAATCGGATCCGTTTGAATGCTGAAATGCGGCTTTTCGGTTCGAGCCAGCACACAACGAAACATTGCATGGACTTGCAATCCGGGCGGGTTCTAGAGCCGGCCTAGGTGTCATGGGCGAAATCAATTTACTCGCCAAGCTGCCGAAATCCCGGCGCGACATAACGGCTCGGGCAGAAGGCAAGACTGAAGAACGGATTCGGATCTCCCGGGAATACGGTGAAGCTTATTTTGACGGGCCCCGTACCTATGGATACGGAGGCTACCGTTACGATGGCAGATGGCTCCCGGTCGCCAAAGAGATCGTCCGCCACTTCGGCCTCAAACCAGGCGACCGCGTTCTCGATGTCGGCTGCGCCAAGGGCTTTCTTGTTAAAGACCTGATGTCGGTATGTCCTGGGCTGGAGGCGTTTGGTCTCGACATTTCGCGATATGCGTTGATGCACTGCGAGCCTGAAGTGATCGGGCGATTGCATCTCGGCAATGCCCGAGACCTTCCATTTCCGGACCAGAGTTTTGAGGCAGTGATTTCGATCAACACGGTCCATAATCTCGATCGCGCCGACTGCGTCGTGGCTTTGCGAGAGTTACAGCGCGTTTCCGGCGGCCGCACCTTCGTGCAGGTCGATTCCTATCGCACCCCAGAGGAAAGGGCGATCTTCGAAAAATGGGTGCTTACGGCGATGTTTCACGACTATCCCCAGGGCTGGCTCGAGGTCTTTGCCGAGGCCGGCTATACCGGCGACTATTACTGGACGCTCTTAGATTGAGGCCCAGACCCGAAGGCGACGGAGAGCAAAATTGAGTTCGATTTTGCACAGTGGTTCGCCAACTTGTTCGATATGCCGCTCAGCGTCCCTCGAGTTTGTCCGCACCTTTGAGAAATTGCCGAGGGTCTCGTCCGATTGCCGTCCTTTTCCGGCGGGAGGCGAGCTCGGCATCTGCGGAGCCTGCGGCGCCGTACAGAAGCCGGATACAACGCAGTGGCGGGCTGATTGCTCGCGAATTTACGGCGCTTACGAGATGTTTCGGCAAGCTCAAGGACATGCCGAGCAAGCGATCTTCGACGCCGACCAAGGTGTGGCGCGGCGCCGAAGCGAGGTTTTACTCGACCGGCTTCGCCGCTATTGCAATTTTGATCAGCCGGGCAGGGTGCTCGACGTGGGTTGCGGCAACGGACCGACCCTGCGCGTCCTTTCCGAATCGGCGCCTTCCTGGGCACTTTACGGACACGAGATTTCCGACGCCTCGGAGCCGGCGCTGAGGGTGATTCCGGGTTTTCGCCACTTGTATTCAGGCGAGCTGCGCGATTTGCCTGGCGGCTTCGATCTGATCGTGCTCAGCCATGCGCTCGAGCACATGCCGGATCCCGTCCTCGGCCTCGCGGCATTGCGCGAGAAGCTAACTCCGACGGGATACCTCTTCGTGCAGGTGCCCGATGCACGTGTGAATACGTTCGATCTCATCGTCGCGGACCATCGCTCGCATTTTGATCGGGATGTTCTGTCCGACGCCGCAAAACGAGCCGGCTTATCGGATGTTGTCGTCGCCGACGACTGGGTCGGGAAGGAACTTTCCCTTGTGGCCTCGCATGGCATGGGGCGCGCCATAGCGCCACGCGAAAATGTTTCAGAGCGCGGTATCCAAATGCTCGCAGCGCAGGTCGAATGGCTAGGTGAAACGATCGAGGCCGCGAGCGACGTGGCGCGTCGATCTGCGCGTTTCGGCCTGTTTGGCACGGCAATTGCGGCAACCTGGCTCTTTGGCGCGCTTCGCTCGAAAGTGGATTTCTTTGTGGATGAGGACCCGAGTCGGGTCGGTCAAGAACATGAGCGGCGGCCGATCTTATCTCCCCATGACGTACCGCGGGGCGCGACGGTCTTCGTTCCATTACTGCCGGCGATCGCCAAGGCAGCAACCGCGAGACTTGCAGCTCTGAATGTTCTGGCGCATGGTCCGCCGGAATTCGACCTCCAGCGATGATCTGGCTGCCGATCTTGTCTCACGCCGCAAAATTCCTCTCTGAAACGAAGCAGATCGTCGAACGCCTGGATGTCGACGCGATCGAGCGCCTTGCGGCCGAGCTTGCGGCTCTACGCCAGCGCGGCGGGCGATTGTTCCTTCTCGGTGTAGGCGGGAGTGCTGCCAACTGCGGCCATGCGGTCAATGATTTTCGGAAGCTTTGCGGGATCGAAGCCTATGCGCCGACTGACAATGTTTCCGAATTGACCGCGCGGACCAACGACGAGGGCTGGCCAACGGTGTTCGTCGAGTGGCTCAAAGTCAGTCGACTCGACGCCCAGGATGCAGTGCTGATCTTTTCGGTTGGTGGCGGAAATCTCGAGCGCAACGTCAGTCCAAACATCGTGACGGCGGTTGATGAAGCAAAACGACGTGGCGCTAAGGTGCTCGGCATCGTCGGCCGCGACGGCGGTTATGTTGGTCGGAAGGGCGACGCTGTCGTCGTGGTTCCGACCGCTCATGATTCGCGCGTGACGCCGCACGCGGAGGCGTTCCAGGCCGTCATATGGCATTGCTTGGTCTCGCATCCGACCCTGCAGGTCAGCGCGACCAAATGGTAATCCGCTCGATATGCGCGCGCGGCCGAGAGCAAGCCGTTGCAACTGCGCTGGGGAAAGCGCGGCCGCCAAGGTAGAACTGAGGCTCCATTGATACCTTCATAAATCTCAACAAAACCAAATGCTTGTAATCGACCTGACGGGTTTACCGCACGTTATGGTTGATGTTGCGCGATCCGGAGGTGAAGGATATTGATGGCTGCGAACGGGGAGAACCACATCGTGCCGGATACCAGGTCCTTGAGGATTAAGATCTTTGCGGACGGTGCGGATCTTCAGGGCATGAAGGTCCTTTATGCGAATCCGACAATTCGCGGCTTCACGACAAATCCAACTCTGATGAAAGCGGCCGGCGTGACGGACTACGCCGACTTTGCCCGCAAGGTTCTCGCCGTCATCACCGACCGCCCGGTTTCTTTCGAGGTATTCGCCGACGAGTTCGACGAGATGGAGCAGCAGGCCATCGAAATTGCGTCATGGGGGCGCAACGTCAACGTTAAGATTCCGGTCACCAATACCAAGGGCCAGTTCACCGGGCCGCTGCTGCGGAAGCTGTGCGAACGCGGCGTGCAGGTGAATGTCACCGCTGTGTTCACGCTCGAGCAGGTCCGCCACATCGTCGACGCTCTCGATCCAGACGTGCCCGCGATCGTGTCGATTTTCGCCGGCCGCATTGCGGACTGTGGAATTGATCCCGTGCCGCTGATGGCGGAGGCAGTTCGACTGCTGGAGCCGCGGCCGAAGGCGGAATTGCTCTGGGCCAGTCCACGCGAGCTGCTGAACATCTTTCAGGCGGATAGCGTCGGTTGCGGCATTATCACCGTGACCAACGATCTTCTTCGCAAGCTTGCGCTGGTTGGCAAGGATCAGGACGCCTATTCCCTTGAAACCGTCAAAATGTTCCACAACGACGCGCGCGCAGCCGGCTTTAAAATAGAAACGCCGGTGTTCGCGAAATAGCGATTTGCGATGCCGATGGGTCGCGCGGTCCTGTGACCGGCAGCGTGCCGAGACGCTAAGTTAGAGACAACTCCAGACGGCGTGACCGCGCCGATTTGAATGCGGGGGATGTTGCTTTGTTCGAACGTGTTCTTGTTACCGGTGGTGCAGGTTATGTCGGTCATGTGCTGACGCCGCGACTGTTGGCGCGCGGCCATCAAGTCACGGTTTATGATACCTTGTTCTTCGGTGCGCGGTTTCCGAACCACCCCAAGCTGCGTGTCATCAGAGGGGACATTCGCGATATCGAGGCCTTTTCCGCTGCCGTGGCGGAGCATGACGCCGTCCTGCACCTCGCCTGCATCAGCAACGACGCCAGCTTCGAGCTCGATGAAAATCTCTCCAAGACGATCAATTACGATTGCTTCGAGGCGATGGTGCGCGCCTGCAAGAACGCCGGCGTCAAACGCTTTGTCTATGCATCGTCGAGCTCGGTCTACGGCGTAAGCGACTCGCCCGATGTCACCGAAGAGCATCCTTTGGTGCCGCTCACACTGTATAACAAATATAAGGGTCTCTGTGAGCCGCTGCTGTGGAAATACAACTCGGATGACTTCACCACCGTGGTGATCCGTCCCGCGACGATCTGCGGCTACAGTCCGCGGACCCGATTGGATTTGTCGGTCAATATCTTGACCAACCACGCCGTGAATAAAGGCACGATCACGGTGTTCGGCGGCAAGCAGATGCGGCCAAATCTGCACGTCGAAGATATGGTGGATGCATATGAGCTCATGCTCGACGCTCCGCATGAGAAAATCCACCGTGAGGTGTTCAATATCGGATTTGAAAATCATTCGATCGCCGACTTGGCGGTGACGGTGAAGAAGGTTGTGGAGGAGGGTGCTGCGGACGGGTCGCCGATCAACATCGTCACGACGCCGTCCAACGACAATCGCTCGTATCACGTGAACTCTGACAAGATTCGTCGCGTGCTCGGCTTCAGGCCAAAGCGGACGATCGAAGACGCGGTCCGCGATCTGACGCGGGCGTTTCGCAACCACTTGCTGCCGAACAGCTTCGATGACGACTGGTATTACAACGTCCGCACGATGAAGAAGCTCGGGGCGAAATGAACGCGCGGCCAATCGCCATTGTGACCGGTGGAGCGGGCTTCATCGGCAGCCACATGGTCGATCTGCTGGTCGACCGCGGCTTCGCCGTCAGGGTCATCGACAATCTGGTGGGCGGACGCGAAGCTAATCTTGAGAAGCACGCGAGCGGCGGTGCAGTTGATTTCCGGCGCGCCGATATTCGCGAGTTCAGCCCGGGCGACACGTTCTTCGATGGCGTTCGCTACGTGTTTCATTTCGCCGGAATTGGCGACATCGTGCCATCGATCGAGCGGCCACTCGAGTACATGTCGACGAATGTCCAGGGCACCGCGACGATGCTCGAATGCGCGCGCGCGGCCAATGGTGGGCAGGGCGTTGCCAAATTCGTCTATGCGGCATCCTCATCGTGTTACGGCTTGGCGTCGACGCCCACGGGTGAGGGCCATCGCATCGCTCCGCAATATCCCTACGCCCTGAGCAAGTACCAGGGCGAGCAGGCGGTCTTGCATTGGCACGGCGTCTACAAGCTGCCGGTGAACTCGATCCGCATCTTCAATGCCTATGGGACCCGCTCGCGCACGTCAGGCGCTTATGGCGCCGTGTTCGGTGTATTTCTGCGCCAGAAGCTTGCCGGTACGCCGTTTACCGTAGTTGGCGACGGCACGCAGCGGCGGGACTTTCTGTATGTTACCGATGTGGCTCGGGCATTCTGGGCGGCGGCGGACACCGGGCGGACCGGTGAGATCTGGAATCTCGGCGCGGGCAATCCCCAATCCGTCAATCGGCTCGTGGAGTTGCTGGGCGGAACGGTGACGTACATCCCGAAGCGCCCGGGAGAGCCTGATTGCACGTGGGCGGATATCGGAAAAATTCAGAGCGACCTCGGCTGGAAACCGGAAGTCTCTTTTGAAGAGGGCGTGCGGCGTATCCTTGCGGAGATCGACTATTGGCGCGACGCGCCGCTGTGGGATCCGGTATCGATCAAGACGGCCACCTCGACGTGGTTCAAATTTCTGGCCGCAAACGACGAGGCGACGGCGTGATCGAGGAAGCTCTTCGTTCGAAGGTCAAAGCGGTCGCAGAATTGGCGGCTATTCTCGGCCCGCGCCCGCGCGCCAATAAAGTGATCATGTGCCACGGGACCTTCGATATCGTGCACCCCGGGCATGTGCGTCATCTGATGTACGCCAAGAGCAAGGCAGACATTCTGGTGGTCAGCGTGACCGCCGACGAACACATCACCAAGGCGAATTTCCGGCCGTATGTTCCCGACAGCCTGCGGGCTTTGAACCTCGCTGCCCTGCAGATGGTCGACTTTGTCGTGATCGATCGGCAACCGAAGCCGCTGGAGAATTTGCGGGCACTGCAGCCTGACTACTTTGCCAAAGGATACGAGTATGTGGACGGCCGAGTAGATCCGCGGACTCAGGAGGAAATGGACGTTCTTGAGACTTATGGCGGTGAATTCATTTTTACGCCAGGTGATATCGTCTTCTCTTCGTCGAAGATCATCGAGACCCAGCCGCCGGATCTCGCGTCCGAGAAGCTGCTGATGCTGCTCGAAGCCGAGCGTTTGACGTTCAGCGATCTCACCGCGGCACTCGAGAAGCTTGCGGGCGTCAACATCCACGTCGTCGGCGATACGATCATCGATAGCTACACGTATACGACGCTGATCGGCGGCAACACGAAGACACCGACGTTCTCGGTCCGCCATGACGAGCGCATCGACTATGTCGGCGGCGCGGGTATCGTGGCCAAACATTTGCGTGCGGCCGGCGCCAACGTGACGCTGACGACCACCTTGGGGGACGATCCGCTCAAGGATTTCGCGTTGGCCGATCTGAAGAAGGCTGGCGTCAAGGTCAATGCCATTGTCGACGGCACGCGGCCGACGACGAATAAGAATGCCTTTATCGCCGGCGGGTATCGCCTGCTTAAGGTCGATACGCTCGACAATCGCGGCATTGCCGGTCGCGCCCTGGAGCAGGTCCGCCAGCATGTTCATGAGACGCCCGGCGACGCCATTGTCTTCAGCGACTTTCGTCACGGCATCTTCAATCCGCAAACAATTCCGAGCTTGGTCGAAGCAATCCCAAATGGAACGTTCAAAGTTGCCGATAGCCAGGTCGCAAGCCGCTGGGGAAATATCCTCGATTTTCCCGACTTTGACCTGCTGACGCCCAACGAGCGCGAAGCGCGCTTTGCGCTCGGCGATCAAGACTCGGTCGTACGGCCGCTGGCACTCAAGCTGTACAAGGAGGCGCGCTGCAAAACCCTTATCCTCAAGCTTGGCGAAAAGGGTCTGATCACCTATAGGGCCGTGCCGCGTGACTATGAGGATGTGCGCGCGTTCTTTGTCGTCGATAGTTTCGCCGATGACGTGGTGGATGCCGTCGGTGCCGGCGATGCGCTCCTCGCGTACGCGACTCTGGTCATGGCAACGTCCGGCAATTGTGTGATTGCTTCAGTGCTGGGCGCGATGGCGGCGGCCCGGGAATGCGGTTTCGACGGCAATATCCCAGTGGGAGTTGAAGACGTTCGGGCGAAAATCCATCGCGTAGAACGGCAAGCAATTTTTTCTTGAGCTCGCCATGTCCCGCTTGCGCGTGATCGTCGTCGGTCTAGGCGTCCAGGGCCAAAAACGCCGCGCAGTCGCCGGCGATGATGTCGTGGCGACTGTTGACCCGGTCCATCCGGAGGCGAATTTCAAAAGCCTCCAGGACGTGCCGCTATCGAGCTATGACGCAGCGCTGCTCTGTGTTCCCGACGAGCCGAAGATTGCACTGATCACCTATCTCGCGGAGAACCGCAAATCGCTTCTGGTTGAAAAGCCGCTGCTCGGCACCAGCGCGAGGTCGGGTGCCGAGCTCGCCGCTTTGGCCAAGCTCGTGCGGGAGTCTGGGATTACCTGTTACACGGCGTACAACCATCGTTTTGAGCCGCACTTTGTACGCATGCATGAGCTCATTCGCTCCGGCGAACTGGGCGAAATCTATTCGTTGCGGATGTTTTACGGGAATGGCACCGCCCGCCTCGTACGCAATTCCGAGTGGCGCGATCGGCATGCCGGTGTTCTTCCGGATCTCGGCTCGCATTTGCTTGATACGCTGCAGTTCTGGCTCGGTGACATCCGGTCTGAGTTCGTTCTGTGGTCGGCAAGCTGCTTCGAGAATCTCGCCTTCGACCATGTGACATTTGGTGCAAGCGGACGGCCGCTGCTGCAATGTGAGATCACTCTGTTGAGCTGGCGAAATCATTTCTATGCGGACGTTTTTGCCGAGCGAGGAAGTGCGCACATCTCGTCGCTATGTAAGTGGGGGCCAAGCACCTTCACTGTTCGGCGACGGGTTTTGCCCAGCGGCCGGCCGCCAGAAGAGAACATCACGCTGGTGCAGGCCGATCCTACCTGGACCCTGGAATACGAGCACTTCAAATCGCTGTGTCGAACTGGCGGAAGCAACATATCGAATGACCTGTGGATCAGTGGCGTCCTGGAGAAACTCGCGCAGGCGGGCGGAGTGTCGCCATGAGCGTGCCAACCGTCGGCTATGCCGGGATGACGCATCTTGGAGTCAACTCGGCGGTGGCCATGGCCGAGCGCGGCTTTGATGTCGTCGGTTTTGATACGGATGTTCAGTTGATTGTCGAGCTCGGGCGCGGGGACACCCGCATCTCTGAGCCAGATCTCACGGAACTGCTGGCAAAAAACAAAGGGCGCTTGCATTTCACTGCTGATCCAAAGGCCCTGTTTCGCTGCGATGTTGTTTACCTCTCAGTCGACGTTCCGACGAATTCAGAAGGCGGTAGCGATCTGGCTCCGATTCACGCTCTACTGTCGACCATTGGCGAGGCGCTCAGCCCGGGCGCCAGTCTGATCATCCTCAGCCAAGTACCGCCGGGCTTCTGCCGCAGCATTCCCGGCGATGCCAGCCGGACGTTCTACCAAGTCGAGACATTGATCTTCGGCCGCGCAATCGAGCGAGCGTTGCATCCCGAGCGCTACATGGTCGGCTGTAGTGATCCAGCACGTCCACTTCCGACGGCTTATCGCCGGGTCCTGGAAGCGTTCGAATGCCCGATCCTCACCATGCGCTACGAAAGTGCGGAGCTGGCCAAGATCGCGATCAATATGTTTCTCGTGTCTTCGGTCTCGACGACGAACATGCTGGCCGAGGTCTGCGAGAAAATCGGGGCGGATTGGAGCGAGATTGCTCCGGCACTGCGGCTCGACCGGCGGATCGGACAATATGCATATCTCACCCCTGGACTGGGTGTTGCCGGCGGGAACTTGGAACGCGACTTGGCGACGCTCCGGCAGGTCGGCGATGGCCATGGCACCGACGTCGGATTGATTCGAGCGTGGCGGGCAAACAGCCGCTACCGGCGCGATTGGACGTTGCGGGCCATTCATTCGGCGGCGCTTCCCAAGGAGGCTGCGAAGCTGACGCTTCTCGGCCTTGCCTATAAGGAAAACACGCATTCGACGAAAAATTCACCCGCGATGGCGCTGCTGGCTGCGCTGACGCCGTTCGAGGTTGCAGCCTACGACCCGGTTGTGACGCCGGAATCCTCCTGGCATCCTCGTTTGTCGCGGGCCGCGAGCGCGCTCGATGCCTGCAGTTATAGCGACGCGGTTGTCGTGATGACTCCCTGGCCGGAATTCAAAACGCTTGACCCGGCCGCAATCGCCGGCCGTATGCGCGGCAGGCTGCTGATTGATCCATTCTGCTGTCTGGATCGCAAAGCGTGCGCCGCCGCCGGGCTTAGGCAAGTCGTGCTTGGTGCAACGTCAAACTAGGATTTTGAACTCGTGCTGACGCATCGTGATCAACAGCCGCAGGCGGCTCGCCGCATTGTCATCGTCGGTGCGCGCGGATTTGTCGGCGCATCGCTCATCGCGCATTGCGAGCGCTCCGGTACGCCGTTCTTGGCGGTTGGCCGAACCGATTTCGACCTAGCCGCCGACGGCGCCGCCGATCGGCTGGCGGCCGTGCTTGATTCCGAGGATACGTTGATCTTGCTATCGGCGATCACGCCCGACAAGGGGCGCGGTGTTCCTGCATTGCTCTCCAACTTGCAGATGGGCGCGAACGTCTGCGCTGCGCTCGAGCGCAAACCGATACGGCACGTGATCTATTTCAGCTCTGATGCGGTCTACCCCTTCACGAGTGCGCTCATCAACGAGGAAAGCTGTGCTGAAGCGCAGGATCTCTACGCGACCATGCATCTCACGCGTGAGCTGATGCTCAAACAGGGCCCGGTCAAGAGTTTGGCGATCCTGCGGCCGACCCTCATCTACGGGGCTGCCGACACGCACAATTCATATGGCCCGAACCGGTTGCGGCGCATGGCCCACAAGCAGAAGCGCATCACCTTATTCGGCGAAGGGGAGGAGACGCGCGATCACATCTATATCGACGACGTCGTATCGCTGACCGATCTGGTTGTCCGACACGGGAGCGTCGGCACGCTCAATCTGGCAAGTGGCCGCTCGGTTTCGTTTGCCGAGCTTGCGAAAATGGTTGGAGGCCTGTTCGCGAAACCGGTCGAAATTGCAGGAATGCCGCGCCAAAGCCCGATCACGCATCGATCCTTTGACATTACGGCAATCTACAGGGCGTTCCCAGAATTCCAGTTCACGCCGCTTGAACGCGGTCTCGCCATCGCGCACGAGAATGATCGGATCACGTGAACGTACCTGCCAAAGAGAACGGCGCGGAAGCGGGAATGGTCGCGGGACTCGTCTCGGTCATTCTGCCCAACCGGAATCACGGCCACTACATTCATAAGGCGCTGGATGCTTTCCTCGCGCAGAGCAGGCCCGCGCTTGAGATCATCGTCGTCGATGATGCATCATCGGACTCCAGCAAGGACATCGTCGCCGACTATATGCGCCGCGATCCTCGCATCCGGCTGATTGCTCTGGCCGAGCATCATGGAATCAACCAAGCTGTCCAGGTTGGTTTTGCGCAGGCCAAAGGAGAATATCTTCACATCGCCGGAGCCGACGATTTTGTCGAACCGAAATTCTTCGAGGACTGCGTCGCTGAATTGATACTGAATCCCAAGGCTGCCCTGTGCTTCTCAGACCCCTCGGAGTTTTATCGCGAGAGCGATCAGGCGATCCTCTACCCGCTCTATCTGAGTGGGAAGCCGATATATTTCGCGCCCGCCGATCTGATCACGCAATTTGCGCGCAACTTTTTTCACATATCGGCAAACACCGCCGTCTACCGTGCGGCGTATTTCCGCGCCGCGGGCGGCTATCGCGCGGAGCTCGAGTGGTTCTCCGACTGGTTTGTCACGCTGATCGCGGCGTTGCGCGGCGGCGCGTGCTATACGCCCAAGCAGCTGACCTACGTGACCATTCGCGGCGACTCGTATTCGGCAGTTGGGCTGCGCAATATCCGTCAAAAGCGCGAGCTCGTGCAGCGCATCATGGGTCTCCTTGACGCGCCCCAATATACGGATGTCCTGCCGGCGATGCGCGAAGCCGCCATGCTGCCGGATTACCACGTCAGGACATTGTTCTGGCTGCTGCGATCCAGATCCGGACGGGCCTACGTGACCCCGCGACTGATTCGCCGTGTCGTCGGACGTTACGCTTGGTCATTCTTGCGGCCGTTGAGCCCACCGCGACTACGGCGCGCGTTGCGGCAGGCGTCGAGCTCGCGGATGTCGGCCTGGAGATAGGTCTATTTGAACGGCTTGCCCTGCAGGACGTCGCGCAGGTGATTGAGCATTCGCGTCCAAAATAGTCGATCTCGAAATGGATAAATGAGCAGCGAGAGGCAGCCGCACTTCAGCGCGCCCCATGTGTCACCGCGGCGATAATGCAGCGCAGCCCGCTCAAGCGAAATCGTCGACCGGAATTTGAGAACGCTTCCGGGGTGCCGCCAGGTGATACCGTATTTTTCGCGTTCGCTGCTCATCAGCGCCAGCGCGTTTGCTACCTCGTCGCCGACGGCTGTTTGCGGTGAGGCGAAGATCCGCACGAGCGGCTCGGGCAGAACATCAATGTCATACTGCCTGCTGCAACGCAGCATCCAGTCCCAGTCTTCGAGGCGGCGCAATCGTTCGTCGAATGGTCCAACGCGATCATAGACGGCCCGCTGCGCCATCAATGTGCTTCCAGGGCTGATCGTGCAGCCCCACAAAAAATCGATCTGCAGACGTGAGTTGGTGTTGACCGGACGCTCGTGAAGGGTGCCTGCCCGCTGCAGCAGATAGGCGGTGCAGGAAACGTCGCGTGCGGGCTGCCGTCCCTTCATAAAATCGATCTGACGTTCGAGCTTGTCCGGCAGCCATTCGTCGTCACTGTCGAGAAACGCGATATAGGCCGATTTGGAATGCTGTACGCCGGTATTGCGGGCCGCTGCGGCGCCGCGCTGGTGCTCATGTCTGATCAGCGTGACGTACGGCATGTTTCCGAGCGCAAGACCGACGTTGTCGGCTGAGCCATCGTCAACGACGATGACTTCGAAATCCCGGAACGTCTGGGCCTCGAGCGACGCCAGCGAGCGTCGCAGCAGCTCCGTGCGATTGAACACCGGTATGATGACCGAAACAGTCGGAGATGTCGGCTCTGGGCGATTCATTTTGACAACGCGTGGAAACAGCCGTCGGCGGTCGATCGTCGTAGCTAACCGATTCGCAGCTCACCGGGGTCAGGACCGGAGCCCCTACTACTCCGCAATAGGCGGAACCGGAGCTATACAGCCGCGAATGGCAGCGAAAATCCCGGCGATGCAATATCACATTAGCCGGCCTACAAGATTCCCTTTATTCGCGCGCGTGCAATTACGGAGATCGTCGGGCCGTCACAGATGGTTCCATCGGCGATGTATTGATCGATATCCGACTTTGCGATTCGTTCGATGGCCTCGATGCCCTCACTCAGCTGCGGCTTTCCCGTGCCCTCGATTTGTGCGGCGAATAGCGTCAATCGTTCAGAGGTCAGGGCGGTGCTTGTGTAGAGATGGCCGAGCGGAGTGATGTGCCGGACCTGGGCGCCCATTTCTTCCTCGAGTTCGCGGGCCGCCTGCCTTGCCGCGTCCGTTCCGGGTGCCAATAATCCTTGCGGAGCTTCGAGGAACCAGCGTCGCGGAGGATGGCGATAGATGCGAATGAGCGCGAGATCGTCGCCTAGAATCGGTAGTGCGACGACGCCGCCAGTGGCGACGACGCGATTGTACAGCCCAGGCTCACCATCGGAAAAGCGCACCGCATCGCGGATGACGACGCCGATATAGTGATCCTCGGCAAGAACCCCAACGCGGACGTCACGCGCGTCATAGCCCTCGGCCTTGCGTCGCGCCGCGACCACTCGTTGCACGTCCGCGATCGCGATCGGATCGACGACGACCTGCGTCGGACACTCCGCCGGATTAGTAAAAAGATCCGGCCGCTGGCCCATCAGCTCGCGATAGCGGCGGCGACAATGCTCGTCGTCATACATTTTGTGCCAAGGCCTTCGATTGCCAAAGGAGACGGACAGGTCTGTATTGAGCGGTCGCGTATCAGGGCTGACCAAGGATGCAATTGGTTGCTTCAGTCAAATCGTGAACCTTGTAATCCGGATCGACCGGCGAAGGCTCACCGGTATAGCCGAGGTCGATGAAGATCGTCGTGCATCCAGCCGCCTTCCCAGCGGCGACGTCACTATCGCGGTCACCGACCATAAAACTTTTGGCCAAATCGATGCCCAGATCGTTTGCGGCCTCGACGAGCATTCCCGGACTTGGCTTGCGGCACGTACAATTGTCGGCCCGTGTGTGTGTGCACGATTTGATGGCGTGAACCTGCAGTTCCTGCATCAGCTGCTCGTGCATCGTTTCGACGGTCGATCGCGGGATTAGGCCCGCGCCCACGTCCGGCTGATTGGTCACAACCACCACCAAAAACCCTGATTGCATGAGGCGCTCGACATTGCGTTTGGCGTCCGGATAGAGCTTGAACTTGTCCAGCGTTTTCGGCGCATAACTGCGGCCGTCGCGGAACTCCGGAACGACGATCACTCCATCGCGGTCGAGGAAGACGGCGCGTTGCGATGCCATGTCCCGTTCTCTGCCTGCTCAAGAATACCGGCGCGCCATTCGAGGAGAGCCCACATTACGGCCTCCGTGACTGCTGTTCATAAGCCGAGTGGCCGGATATGTATACGTTGCCTGATCTTCGCACCATTCTGCAAAATCCAGCCGGTCCTCAATTTTAAGGTGAGCGATACTCTTGTCTGGCGACCTGATCTCCATAGTCGTGACGACTTATCGCCGCGAGGATGCGCTGGATGCGGTCCTGCGTTCGTTGTCGGGTCAAACCGACAAGAATTTTGAGGTGATCGTCGCGGACGATGGCTCGGGTCCGCAGACTCGGGTCGTCATTGATTCGTGGAAGCCTCGACTGCCCGTTCGATTGGAGCATGTGTGGCACGAAGATCGCGGGTTTCGTGCTGCGGAAATCCGCAATCGGGCGGTTCTCAGTTCGTACGGATCTTATTGCATATTCCTCGACGGCGATTGTATCGCGCGGCCCGACTTTGTTGCGGAGCATCGGCGTCTGGCGCGGTCTGGCTGCTTCGTGACCGGCAATCGCGTCCTGTTGTCGCGTTGGCTGACTGAAGCCGTCCTGCGCGAGCAGTTGGCACCGGAAACTTGGAGCGCTGTCGATTGGCTCAAATATCGGACGCGCGCGGGTGTCAATCGCGTTTCGGCGCTTGTGCGCTTGCCGCTCGGACCGGTGCGGTCTCTTCGCGCAAATGTCTGGCAGGGTGCCCGCTCGTGCAATTTGGCAGTCGCACGCAGGGATTTTGATGCGGTTGATGGATTCGACGCTGGCTTCAGCGGCTGGGGCAAGGAGGACTCCGACATCATCGTACGTCTGCTTCACGCCGGGGTCCGGCGCAGAGACGGCAGTTTTGCGACCGGTGTTATTCATCTCTGGCACCCAGAGGCGGACCGTTCTCAGCTTGCGGAAAACGAGCGAAAGCTCGAGGAGTTGCTCGAGGGCCGGCGGATTCGCGCGAAGGTCGGTCTGTCATCCTTGTCGGCCGACGCAGCACGCATCGCGTCCGGAGCCGGCGGATGATGCAAATGTCGATCGTTCGTGGCGTGCACCAGCAAAGGCTCAGGGGTGCGGCTGATTGCCTTGCCTTTGCGCTCGTAACATCCCTGCCGCTCTCGACTTCGGCAACAAGCATTATCGTCGTCATCTGGGCCGTCGTGCTGATCCCCACGCTCGATTGGCGGGACGTCCGCGCCGAGCTTATGACGGCCGCCGGCGGTCTTCCTGTGGCTTTGGTCCTTCTCGGCATTGCCGGAATGCTCTGGGCCAGTGGAACGCTGTCGGATCGACTGCACGGGCTCGATTCCTTCATGAAGCTGCTCGCGGTCCCGCTGCTGCTGGTCCAATTCAGGCGTTCGAGGCGCGGCCTCATCGTTCTCGTCGGTTTCTTGGCAGCGTGCGCCGTTGTGCTCGTCCTGTCCGATACGTTTGCCGTGTTTCCGCAGACGGCGTTCTTGACCACCGAGCATTTCGCCGTTCCCGTAAAGAGTGGTCCAACGCAGTCGGGGGAATTCGTCCTTTGCATTTTTGTACTGCTGTACCTTGCAATCGATGAGTATCGATCCGGTCGTTGGCTTCGAGTATCGGCATGCTTGGTGCTGGCCACGCTGTTCTTAGTGAACATCGTTTTTGTTGCGCTCAGCAGAACCGCTCTTGTCGACCTGGTCGTGCTCCTTCTTGTGCTTGGCTTGAAGAAATTCAACACGAGGGGTTTCCTCTTGCTGTTGGCTGTTGCTGTCGTGATTGCGGTCACGTCGTTCGCCTCATCGCAATATCTCCGCTGGCGCGTCTTTGCCGTGGAGTCGGAGCTCACTGCCTATTGGAGCACTGGAGCGCAGAACTCATCGGGCGAGCGTCTTGAGTTTTACAAGAAGTCAGTCGGGTTCATCGCGAGCGCGCTGTTGATCGGACATGGAACGGGTTCTATCCCGCTCCTCTTCCAACAATCGGCGGCAGGGCGCACGGGGGCTAGCGGATCGGCCACGACAAATCCGCACAATCAGACTTTTGCCGTCGGGATTCAGCTTGGCGTTGTCGGAATGATTGTGCTCTGGGCGATGTGGGTCGCGCATGTATTCCTGTTTCGAGGCGACGGCCTGGGACCGTTCATCGGGTCCATCGTCGTCATCCAGAACATCGTTGGTTCGATACTCAACTCGCATCTTTTCGATTTTTCGCAGGGTTGGATTTATGTCGTCGGTGTTGGAATCGTTGGCGGCGTGGTGCGGCGAAAGGCTTCGGCACAATCGGCGGGGCCGGGCGATAAAATCAGCTCTGACCAACTTCGATGACGCGCCTTGATCTCCCGGCGCGGCCGCGCATCCTGGTCGTCGCGCTGCGCCGCATCGGCGACGTGTTGCTGACAACGCCGCTCATTCGCAGTATTCGCCGCGCCTGGCCGGACGCCACGATCGACGCGCTGGTGTTCGCCGGATCGGCCGGCATTCTCGAGGGCAATCCGGATCTCGCGCGCGTCATCGCCATGCCCGAGCGTCCGACGGCGCATGAGAGCGCGGCGGTCGCACTCGCGCTGTGGCGCCGATACGACCTCGCAGTGTCGAGCCAGGCCGGAGACCGGCCGGTCTATTTCACCCGGCTCGCCGGGCGCACCGCGGTTGCGCCGGTCGAGGAGAACCTTAACGGCCGCGTCAAAGCAGCGATGCTCACGCGCAGCATTCCGGTCAAGTACGGTCTGCATCGCGTCAATGAGATCCTGCGGTTGACGGAGGCGCTCGGCATTACGCCGGTGCCGCAACTGACTGCTCCGCAGCAGCAGCATGCCGTGTCGGCCGTCGGTGGCCGCTATGCCGTGATCCATGCCGCGCCGATGTTCCGCTACAAGCAGTGGACGATCGAGGGCTGGCGGAAGCTCGCCGCTGCATTGGTTGGGCGCGGATTTCGTGTCGTCGCGACCGGCGGGCCGGCGGCGGTCGAGCGGGACTATCTCGATGCGCTGTGGGGCGCGCCAGCGTCGCCGGTGCAACGGCTCGACGGACGGCTGTCCTGGCCCGCACTGACCGCCCTGCTGCGCGGCGCCGCGGTGTTTGTCGGGCCCGACACGTCGGTCACTCATCTCGCGGCGGCGGCGGGCTGCCCGACGGTCGCGCTCTTTGGCCCGACCGATCCAAGGCTCTGGGGACCGTGGCCGGCGAGCGGCCTGGAGCGGCCGTGGGAGGCCGCTGGACCGGTGCAGCAGCGCGGAAATGTGTGGCTCGTCCAAAACGTCCTGCCGTGCCTGCCCTGCCAGCTTGAAGGCTGCGAGCGCCGACTGGACAGCGACAGCCGCTGTCTCGAGGAAATGTCCCCCACGCAGGTGATCGCAGCGGTCGATCATGCCCTGGCATCACGCGACAGCGCATAGAGCAACGCCGCGACGACAGCAGTGCCGACGACCATGGCGCCGAGTTGCGCGCCGACGCCAGGCCAGACGATCGTGGCGACGGCCAGCGCGGCGAGCACGATGTTGACGAAGAACACCCGGCCGACGATCTGCAGGACGCTCCAGCCATGCTCGGTCGCGCGCTGATAGAAATGCGTGCGATGCGCCCGCCAGATCGGCTCGCCGCGCGCGAGGCGGCGCAGGAGCGTGATGCTGGCGTCAGCGAGATAATAGAGCGGTAGCAGCAAGGCGGCGGCAAGATGACCGCGCAACGCCGTCAACGCCAGCAGCCAGCCGACGAGGAGGCCGATGGCGAGGCTGCCGACATCGCCGAGAAATATTTTCGCAACCGGCCGATTGAGCGGCGCGAATCCCGCGAGCGCGCCGCAGAGCGCGAGCGCCATGATCGTCTCACCGCCGGAGAGCACGCCAAGCGCGCCGATGAGGGCTACGCCTGCGGTGACCGGAACCATCTCCGCCACGGTGATCCAGTCGAGCCCGTCCATGAAATTCACGAGGTTGACGAACCACAGCAGTGCGATGAGCAGGAGAACACGCTCCGCCCATCCGGGAAGGATTGGCAGGAGGCGCAGACCGTTTGGCAGAGCGGTGAGCACGATCGCGATCGCGACCGCTTGCAAGGCGAGGCGCGGCAGCACCGGGATCGTGTAAACGTCATCGAGGCCGCCGACGACGGCGATAAGGACGGCGGCGCTGAGCACGACAGACAAGGTACCCAGCTCCAAGCTGGCCCAAAGTGCGAAGGCTGCAAGGCCTACGAGCAGCGTAGCGACGACGACGCCGATGCCACCGCCCTGCGGTGTCGGCACCTTGTGTGAAGAGCGCGCATTGGGGTGTGCCAGTGCGTGACGTTGCAGCATGGGGCGCAGGATGACGAGAATGCCGAAGCTGATCGCCGCCGCCGCGGCGACGACGACAAGGGCGGCGATCGCCGGTCCGCCCGCACCGCTCAGCGAATCTGTGCCGATCATGTCGATCAAACCTTCTGCGGCGCGAGCGGAGAGGCGGGAGCCGTGGCGAGCAGCCGCGCATAAAGCGCGACGATCTCGCTGCCAATCCTGGCGCTGGAGAATTCGCGAACGACGATGTCGCGCGCTGCGATACCGTAGCGCGCGCGCAGAGCGCGGTCGGTCATTAAGACCGCGATGGCGTCCGCCAACGCCTGCGCATCGTCGGCCGGCACGAGGAGACCGTTGACGCCCTGGTGCGCGATCTCGCGGCAGCCGGGCACGTCGGTCGCGATCAGCGCGCGGCCGCAGGCGGCGGCCTCGAGCAGGCTCTTCGGCAGGCCTTCGCGCCGCGAGGGGAGCACGGCGACGTGCGCCTGCGCCCAAACCGTGCGCACATCGTCGACATGACCAAGCAGGACGAGATTGGCGCGCAGGCGCCAGCGCTCGAGCACGTCTTGCGCGATCGACGCAGGATTGGAGGGATCGGGATCGCCTGCGAGCAGTGCGCGGAGCTCGACGCCGCGTTCGCCGAGGATTTCATGCGCGCGCACCAGCGACTGGACGCCCTTGTCCTCGAGCAGACGGCCGACAAAGCCGATGGTGAACGGTCCGGGCGGCTCCGGCAGCGGCGTGAGCACGTCGACGTCGACGCCGGAGCCGGGAATGAGTGTGATCTGCCGCGCCGGCACGCCGAGGCTCTGCATGGCGGCGCGATCGTCGGGGTTCTGCACCAGCACGGCGCTCTTCGGCCGCCGCAGCAGCCAGCCGAGCACCGGCCGCGCGATATGCCGCGCCAACAGCGCCTTCGCCGTTTTCGAGGTGAACACGAAGCCGAGGCCGGCGAGCGCATTGAGGCGGGGCATCGCCAGGCCGAGCGAGGCGAGCGAGCCGACGACGCTCGGCACCAGCGCGACGTGGTGCACGAGATCGGGCGCAAGCGCACGATAGAGCCGTCGCGTCTCCAGCACCGCGGCGAGGAAGCGGAACGGATTGAGGCTGCCGCGCCGCCAACGGATCGGATGCACGGTGAAGCCTTCGCGCGCGATCGCTTCGCCGTCGCTGTCGACACGGGTCGCTACATGAACCTCGTAGCCCGCGGCATGCGCGGCGCGCGCCATGGGCAGACGATGCGAGAGGAAGTACCAGTCCTCGGAAACGAGATAGAGGATCTTTCGCGCCATCAAACGATCGGTCCGTCCGCACTGTGATGCCGACCGCGCAGTGGCGTTCGGAGCGTTGGTTACGTTCTCGACGTTGCGTTTCTAGCCGGGGCGGCAAGGCAACGCTACGCACTTTCGACGGCGTCGATTTTTTGAAATCAGCGCCGTTCTTGGTTCGCCGCGCCGGCCCCCTCGCTCTCGCTCGGCGGCGCGGCATGAAGAAATCCAAGGGCGCGCGGGATGCCGGGGATCGTCGAGATCCACGGACCTTCGATCCTTGCGGGTCGAAGGCACTTGCAAGCTCAGTAAACCGCAGGTCTCGTCGAACCCGACATTCCCGCGCGCGATGGGTGACGGCTTGCTTCGCGGACCCCCGGAGGCATGACCGTTGGTGACCTCCGCTGAAGGGGCTCTGAGAGCTTGCGCTCCGGATCACCCCCATAACGCCGAAGCGCTCGGCGCCAGGATCGTTGCGACTTGGGCCGCCGGCCTCCCGCGGGATGTTCACCCGCGCTCGACCGGCCATCGCCACCCGCCCCGCATCAGTGAACACGGCCGATGCCCCTTGGATCGGGACGGGATGCGACACAGTAACCTACGAACAAACAGAGAACAACATGTCGCTGACTTTGCTAACGCTTTCCACAGGGGACCACGCTCCGGCGTGCTCCACGCTTCCTGCACCGACGCGAACAAAGCCATTCTGCCGGCGTTCACGTTCGCGGATGTCTATTATCCGGGCGACACGAATTTGGAGTTTGACCATGCGATCGATTGCAATCCTGCTTCTCGGTGCGGCGGCGGTGCTGTCAACCGGAAGCGTTGCCCAGGCCGCCGACGGTTGCGGCCGCGGCATGTATTGGAACGGCTACCGCTGCGCGCCGCGCTACGCAGGACCGCCGCCATACGGCGGCGGCTACTACCAAGAAGGGCCGCGCTACTACCGCGGTGAAGGCCGTTTTCGCACCTACAACGGTTGCGCGCCGGGCTGGACCGTACAGGACGGTCAGTGCAAGCCTTATCGCGGGTACTAAGCGCTGCTGAACCGCTGACTGTGCATACGAGGCCGCCACGGCGTGGCGGCCTTTTTGCTGCGAGCGTCAGGGCTTCGTTGGCGTCGCGGTGAAGATCGGGTCGAACAGCGGCGACAAGGAGAGTGCGGCCGGGCGCGTCAGGTGCTGGTCGTCCACGTAAATCGGGCGGCCGTCCTTCGCGACCTGGCAAAGCCGATCATCGCAAAGCACGCTGTGCGGCCAGACGACATGCGCGTGATATTGGTCGGCGAGGCGCGCGAGCAGTGGGAGCACGGCGCTTTGCCGCGCATTGAACTCCGCGCGGGTCGGCCGGATGTCGACCGCGGGCAGCACGCCGAGCGAATTGAGATAGAGCGAGCGCGGCACGTTGTAGCCGATCTCCGGGATCGGACCGACCAGCCAGACCTGCTTGCCGGCCGCTCTGAGCTTGGCGACTGCACGTTCCACGCCGGCCGAAAAGCCTGCGCGATTGTCGATCACAGCGCCGGATGCTGTCGTCAGAACTAAACGCGCGCCGGCTCCGGGTTCGTTTTTGTAGGCTGTGCCATCCGCCCACAGTCCCCAACGTCCCGACAGAATGATCGTGCGGATGGAAGCCGTCGAAACCAGATAATCCGCGACGAGCTCGTTCACGCCGTCACATCCGCCGTGCGGCCGGTCGACGCCGAGTTCGGGAATACAGCCAGCTGTCCCGAAGAAGACGCCGGTGCGCCCAGCCTTGTTCGCGGCGGCGTCGAAAGCCGCGCGCAGGCTCTCGGCATGGGAGTCACCCCAGACGGCAAATTCCGGCGCAGCACCGGCCGCGCCGAATTTGCAGCTCGGGGGCAGCGTCGGTTTCCCGAGCTCTGCGAGAATGAGACAGCTCCTCCGGTCGCTGTTGTAATCGTCTTCGCTCGCGAGGATCTGCAAAGCAGGCTTGCCGAGCCGGGCCGGGAAGCCGCCGGTGACGTGCGCGGCGAGGCCGAAGCCGCCGAGCAGCACAATGGCCACGCCAGCAGTGCGGAACACGATCTGCGGTTCGCCGAAAACCCAGCGTCCTTTGCGCACCGGCTGCTCGATATAGCGCCAGGAGACGAAGGCGAGCAGCACCGAAAGTGCGAGCAAAGCGAGCTTGGCGCCGAGGCTCTCGCCTCCGATGGCCACATAGGCGCCGAAGGCGAGCAGGGGGAAGTGCCAGAGATAGAGCGAATAGGAAATCTTGCCGATGAGCACCGGCGCGGGATGCGACAGGATCCGCGTCACCATGCCGCCCGCATTGCATCCCGCCCAGATGATTGCGGCGGCGCCGATGGTCGGCATCAGCGCGGCAAACCCTGGAAAAGCCGTGCTCGGCGAGAAGCCGAAGATCGCGACAACGATCATCGCGGCGCCGAGCAGGCCGCCCGCTTCACTCCAGCGCTTGTCTCGCGGGGGCGGCAGCGCGCCCATCGCCAGCAACGCACCGGTAAACAGCTCCCAGATGCGCGGGGGCGCCAGATAGAAGGCGAGGCGCGGATGGTCAGCGACGGTCAGCACATTGAGTGCGAATGACGCGATGCAGAGTGCCAGCGTGATGCCGATCGCGCGCCGCGGAATGTACCGGAAGAGCAGCACCATCAGGATCGGGAAGCCGAGATAGAATTGCTCCTCCACGCCGAGTGACCATGTGTGCAGCAGCGGATGCTCCTCAAGCGGCGCCGCGAAATAACCGGTGTGCAGCCAAAAGAGGACGTTGGAGGCAAACAGTACGGTGGCCGAGATGCTTTCACCCAACAGACGAAAATCGTTAGGCGTCATCACGCACCAGCCAACGATCGCGCTTCCCGCCATCATCACGAACAGAGCTGGGAAGATGCGGCGAATGCGGCGCAGATAGAAATTACGAAACGAGAACGTGCCGCGCTTGATCTGCGCCAGGATGAATGACGTGATCAAAAAGCCGGAGATGACGAAGAACACGTCGACGCCGACAAAGCCGCCGGAGAACGGTGCAAGGCCCGCGTGATAGAGAACGACCGGCACGATCGCGACCGCGCGCAAGCCGTCAACGTCGGCGCGGTAGGCAATCGCATCGGCGCGGTGGTCGTCGGTCATGGTGTCTTGGTCAGGATCCCCACGTGCAGAGGGACATACAACGGGCACCGGCTGGAGTCGAAAACTCTTCAGCATCAAGTTCCTTGGCAATAGTCGCCATTGGCCTTGCAAAGCGCGCTCTATATGTTGGCCGTCGCGCCGGTTGAGGAACCATGTCGATTACCACCAGGCTTGCTGCCATTGCGCCGCTCAATCGGTTCGTCAGCCGGGCGATCGAGCGACTTCCATATTCACTGCGCACGATGCTGTTGAGCGCAATCCGTGAAGGCATCGTGCGTCGGCCACCGTTCCAGGGTGTGTATGCGCGCTTCGAAGATGCCGCGGCGAGCTATCCCTCCGCGGCCAGCGCAGAAGCCTTTGCCAAGGCCGGGTTGTCGCTCAAGCGCGAAGAGGCCGCCGGCCTCGTCATCCTCCGCCGCAGCCATGCGCTGCTGGCCGTCGCCGTCGGCATGCTGGCAAAGCGGACGCAACCGCTGCGGATCCTCGACTTCGGCGGCAGCGGCGGCATCGACTATCAGCTGGTGAAGGAAACGACAGGGGCCGCGCTGCGCTACCAGATCGTCGAAGTGCCGGCGACCTGCGAAGCTGGACGCAAGCTGTGGCCGGACGACCCGCAGATCACCTTTGCCGAAACGCTGCCGAGCGAAGGGGAGTTCGACATCGTCTACGCCTGGAGCGCGATCCATTACGTGCCCGATCCGCTCGATCTGCTCGTACGCTTTACCCGTTACAGACCGCAGATCATCCTCATCGTGCACAGCCCATTCGCGCCGCGTGCATTCGTGCGCGCCCAGGTGCAGGGCACAGTCTGCCTGCCGCATTGGGTGATCAGCCTCCCAGAGGCCGAGCGCGTCATGCAGGAGAATGGATACCGGCTGGCCATGCGCGCGACTGACGATTTCGCCTACAACGTCGACAACTACGACCCGGAACATCAGGTGCCGCATATGGCGAACCTGCTGTTCGTCAGGGACTGAAAGCGCAGAACACGGCGCCTATTTCGCCACCCGGGACTGCAGAACTCGTCGACTAAACGCGCTTCCAAGCGCTGTATCAATCAAGCCATTGACTTAAAAGGATTTTCCAGATTAAGGACGCCGCAATATTTGCGTTCACGCCCTGAACATTAAGCTTGACGTTCACGGCATGAACAACGTAGGAATCCGGCGATTTTCGGGGGGTTCAGTCCATGCGTCGCCCGGGCGAAGAAAGCGCGGAAAGCTCCCGCATCATGCTCGGATTGCTCGATGCCGTCGAGCAGGAGCGGGCGCATTCGCAGCGGCTTCTCGCTTCCGAACTCGGCATCGCGCTGGGCCTCGTCAACGCTTACCTCAAGCGGTGCATCACCAAGGGCCTGGTCAAGGTCCGCGAGGCGCCGGCACGGCGCTATGCGTATTACCTGACGCCGCAAGGCTTCGCCGAGAAGTCGCGGCTCACGGTCGAATATCTGTCCTATTCATTCGGCTTCTTCCGCCAGGCCAAAACTGACTGCTCGCGGCTGTTCGAGCTCGCCAAGGACAACGGCCTGCGCGCGGTCGTCCTCGTGGGACAATCGGATCTCGCTGAAATCGCCGCGCTGTGCGCGATGGAGCAGGGAGTCGAGATCGCCGGCATCGTGCAGCGCGATCCGCCCAACGGCCATTTCATCGGCCTGCCGGTGTTTGCCGATTTCGAGGCCGTCGAAAAGCCGTTCGACGCCGTCCTGATCACCGATCTCATCACGTCGCGCGAAACCTGTGCCGCCGCCGTCGCCCGTTTCGGCGACGCGCGTGTGCTCATTCCCGAACTGTTGCGCATCCGCATGAAAAAACGCGCTGAAGTCGAACGTAGCGAGGCCGCACAATGACATCGCCCCATCAACGCTGGTACGTCGTGCAGACGCAGCCCAATGCCGAGCGAAAGGCGGTCGCTCATCTCGAGCGGCAGGGCTTCGCCACTTACCTCCCGCGTTATCTCAAGCGCCGTCGCCACGCCCGACGGGTCGAGACCGTCAGCGCGCCACTGTTTCCGCGCTACCTGTTCGTCACCATCGACATGGATACGCAGCGCTGGCGCTCGATCTACTCGACGGTCGGCGTTTCGCGCCTCGTTTGCGCCGGCGATACGCCGACGCCGGTCCCTGAGCAGGTGGTCGAGCTGTTGAAGCAGCGCGAGGACACCGCCGGCCTGATCAAGCTCGAGCGCCGCCCACAATTCCGCCCGGGAGAGAAAGTGCGCGTCCTCGACGGCGTCTTCTCCGATTGCCTCGGGCTCTATGAGGACATGGCGGACCGCGACCGCGTCGCGATCCTGCTCGATCTGCTCGGCCGTAAGGTCCGCGTGCTGGTCGATGCGGAGAGCGTCGTCGCGGCCTGATGATGGGGTCCCCGCGGTCCCGCGGGGATACGCCTCCAAGTTTTTCGCAAATGTGTCTGGTGAACGTTTCACCCGGACTGCGGTAGCGCGCCTAAACAACATCACATGAGCACGGGTTCTGCAGTGGCCGCGGCCGGTACGCCGACCTTCACGATCTTCACGCCCACCTACAACCGGGCGCACACGATCCATCGCGTCTTCGACAGTCTGTGCACGCAAACATTTCGCGACTTCGAGTGGCTGGTCGTGGACGACGGGTCGACCGACGCCACCGCGGCGCTGATCGAGCAATGGCAACGCAGAGCCGATTTTCCGATCCGCTACGTGATGCAGCAGCATGCTGGCAAGCACGTCGCGCATAACCGCGCGATCCGCGAGGCGCGCGGGCAGTTCTTTCTGGTGTTCGATTCCGACGATGCCTGTGTGCCCACGGCGCTGGAACGCATGCTGCATCATTGGAACACGATTCCGGCGGAGCGGCGCGCGCAGTTTTCCGGCGTCGCCGGCCTCTGCCGCGACCAGAACGGTGAGATCGTCGGCGATCGGTACCCGTCCGAGCCGCTCGATATCAGCTTGCGCGAGCAGCGCTATGTCTATCGGCTCCGCGGCGAGAAGTGGGGTCCGGAGTTGACCGACATCCTGCGGCGCTTTCCGTTCCCGGAGATTGCCGATACGAATTTCACCCCCGAGGGCGCGGTGTGGCTGCAGGTGGCCAAGCTCTACAAGATCCGCTGCGTCAACGAGGTGTTTCGCATCTATCACGTGGATGACAGCAAGACCGGCGCGACGCTGACGGGCCGAAAAAGCTTCGGGGAGAGCGCGCCTGGGCGGCTGCACTACTACACCTGGCTGCTCAACAATGATCTCGAATTCTTTCTCAATTCGCCGATGCCGTTCATCAAAGCCGCGCTGATGCTGCCGGTGATGGCGCTCTATGCATCGCAGCCGCTGCCGCGCGCGATTGCGTCGCTCGATGGCGCGGGGGCCAAGGCGCTGGTGCTTGCCGGGCTACCGTTCTCGTTGCTGCTTTATGTGATCGACCGTGCACGCACGTCCCTGCGGAGGGGCCATGTCACTGCTTGAAGCCTCCGCGCCCGCGCAACGTCGCGACGCCGGCAGCATCGCCGATCGATTCTGCGTGTTTGTCGCCAGCTCCGATCGCGCGCACGATATCTTCGAAATCGTGTTTCAGGGCTCGGATACGATCTGGCGTGGTTGCGATTGGCCGCGCTTCGTCTCCTTCACCAGCCAGCATCCGGACATCTACGGCTTCAAGGCGCTTGCGGCAAAAAGCAAATCCGACTGGCGCGGCGAGCTCGGCCAGCAGATCGACGCGCTGCCCGCCAATATCGAATACGTGCTGCTGCTCGTCGAAGACACGCTTTTCATGTCGCCGATCGACGCGGCAAAGCTCAACGCTATCGCCGAGCGGATGCTGCGCGAGAAGATCGCCTATGTCCGGCTGGTGCGCGTCTGGCGCACTCTGCCGGGTCGGGTCGTCGAGTATGTCCGCCGCAAGCTCAGCAAGGACCAGCTGTTGCGTCCGCTGTCGTTCTCCGAGCCGTATTATTCGTCGGTCGAGTTCGCGATCTGGCGCCGCGACTATCTGCGCGAGCTGTTGCGCCTGCCGGGTTCGGTCTGGGAGTTCGAGCATCTCGTCACCGAGGAGCGCCACTACGCGCTCTGGGAAGACATTGTCGAGCAGCATCAGATCGTCTCGCGCGGCAAGTGGAATCGCAATGCGCCCGGCCTGCTGGCGCGGCGTGGGCTTAGCCTTGCCGGGTCGCCGCGGGAGTTTCAGACAAGTCAACGATTTCTGCGCGGGCTCAAGGAGCGGATTTCATTCCAGCTCTTCGGCTTCCTGCCATATCGCATTCGCCGTCTTCTGAACCGGCTGCCGAAGAGCTGAACGGCGCATCGTCATGAAGCCCGCTGCCGTGCCCGACCCCATCGCCGCCCAAATCAGAGCGGACGTCCTGCATATCGGCTATCCGAAGGCCGCCTCGACCTTCGTGCAGCGATACCTGAACGAACATCCCGAGGTCACGACCGATCATGGCCCCTTGGCCGACCTCCTGTATTCTGCCGCCGCGCCCGAATCCGCCGCGATCGTGGACAAGCCGCATCCGGGCAAGGTGCATGTCAGCCGGGCGGAAAGTGTCGCCGAATCGGTCTGCGTCATCGGGAAGGCTGAGGCTTGGTCGCGCGCGCTGTATGTCCCGGGCGGCTGGGATCGCGTCACGAACGATATCGTCGTTGATCCGGGCGTCGCAGCGGCGCGGCTTCACAAAGTGCATCCCGATGTGAAGGTGCTGTTGCTGATCCGCGAACAGGCCAACTGGCTGCAGTCGGCCTACAAATACGTGATGTCGCAGCTTCCGGCGAAGCAGCGCTCTTTCGCCGACTACTGCACGACTCCGAGTGGCATCGTGCACCTGCAGGCGGGGCATTTCGATCAGACCATTCGCGCCTATGCCGATACCTTCGGTGCTTCGCGGCTGCGCGTCATGCGCGTTGAGGATCTCGAGACTGCACCGCAGCGGTTCATGGCCGAGCTGTGCGCCTTCATTGGAATTTCCGAACGATCGCTGCCGCATCGGCGGGACAATGAAACCAACGTGCAGATTGCGCGGATCCAGCGGTTGTTTCCAATCATCGAGCGGTTGCCGCGCACGATGAAAGACACGCTCAAGCCGATCGCCGCGCGGCTGCTGCCTGGCGGTCGCGGCGCGATCCTGTCGTCCGATGAGATCCGCATGCTGCGCGGCATCTATGCCGCGAGCAACATGCGAACCGACAAGCTGCTCTCCCAACTCTCCGGTCGCCTGTGACCGCCTATCGCCTGCTCTTCGACGATCTGACACGCCGACTGGGCTGGCGCTTTCCGCTGCTGATTGGCTGGACGGCCCTGGTCGGCATCAGCGAGAGCGCGTCGGTCGTTTTGCTGCTGCCTCTGCTCGATCGCATCGGGCTGGCGAGCGCCGGCACCCAAGGTGTCGCCATCAATCTGGTCAACAAGGGCCTGGCATTCATCGGCGCGACAGGCCTCGGCGAAGTTCTCGCCGTGGTCATCGCGGTTGCCACGATCCAGCTCGCGCTCTCGGTTACGCTCAACTGGTGGACCGTGCGGCTGGCGCGCGTCTACCAGTCGCAACGGCAGCTGGAAATGTTCAGTGCCTTCATGCGCGCGAAATGGACCTTCATCGCCGAACGCAAGGCTGGCGAGATGACCAATGCCATTGTCACCGAGAGCGAACGGCTGGGACGCGCGTTCACGATTTCGCTGGCGCTGTTGGCGAGCGCGGTGATCTCGGCGATCTATATCGCCCTGTCGGCCCTGGTGGCCTGGCCGGTGACGCTCGGCCTCGTCGCCTTTGCCGGAATCGCCTCCGTAGCGATGACCGGCCTCTATCGTAAGAGCTATGCGGTCGGCCAGAAGCTCGCGCCGCTCAATGCGCAATTGCAGTCGCTGCTCGACGAGCAGTTCGCCGCCGCGAAATTCGTCAAGGCCAGCGCCGGTATCGACCGGGCCACCGCGCAAGTGGAGCCGCTGGTCGAGAAGCTCGGCGATGCCAATGCGTTTGCCAGCGTCATGCCGATCTCGGTGCGCACGGTCCTCGAATATCTCGCACTGATCGGACTGGCGATCGTTCTGGCGCTGGCGGGGACCGGCAGCTTTTCGGCGGCGAATGTCGTCATCGTGCTGGCGCTGTTCGCGCGACTGTTCCCGCGCGTCACGGCGGTACAGGCGCAAGTCCATTATCTCAATGCCAATGTGCACGCGCTCGAAGCCATCAATGCGTTACAGTCAGCCGCCGAAGCACAAGCGGAACGGCAGGATGGGTACAGCGAGCCGCTGCACGTCGCCGCGCCGGCAACGCTCGCCATCAACCACCTGCAGGTGAGGTTCGGTGAGCGCGTCGTTCTCGATGGCATCGATCTGATGCTGCCGATACCGGGCATGCTTGCCATTGTCGGCCGCTCCGGCGCCGGCAAATCGACGCTGGCGCATGCGTTGCTCGGCCTGGTCGACCCGAGCCAAGGCTCGATCCGGCTCGGCGAACATGCGCTTGCGACGACATCGCTGCGCGCATGGCGCTCGGCGATCGGCTATGTGCCGCAGGAGACGGTGCTGTTTCATGCATCGATCCGCGACAATCTCACGCTGCTCAACGCCGCGGCCAGCGAGGCGGAGATCGAGTTGGCCGCGCGGCGGGCGCACGCATACGATTTCATCAAGGCCTCCGCGCACGGCTTCGATACCATTATCGGCGACCAGGGCGTGAAGCTGTCCGGCGGCCAGCGTCAACGACTCGGCATTGCGCGCGCGCTCCTTGCCAACCCCGTGCTGTTGTTGATGGACGAGCCGATGAGCGCCCTCGACAGCGAATCCGAAGCCGAGCTGCTGCGCACGATCGACGAGCTGCGCAAGCTGATGGGTGTCGTGATGATCGCGCATCGGCTCGCAACCGTGCGCGACGCCGACTGCATCGGCGTGCTCGACGAGGGCCGCCTGGTCGAAGTGGGCACCTGGAACGAGCTGATGGCCCGCCGCACGCGGCTGCATGCGCTGGTCGAGGCGCAGACGCTCGGCAACCCGCCGATGGCGGCCGCCAGTTGAACGGAAACCGGCGATGACGACAAAAGGCATTATCCTGGCCGGCGGCGCCGGCACGCGGCTGTGGCCACTGACCATCGTCAGCACCAAGCAGCTGTTGCCGATCTACGACAAGCCGATGATCTACTACCCGCTGACCACGCTGATGCTGGCGGGGATTCGCGACATCCTCATCATCACCGCCGAGCCGGAAGTGCCGCGCTTCGAGGCGTTGCTCGGCGACGGCAGCCAATGGGGCATCAGCATCTCCTACGCGGTGCAGCCGGAGCCGGACGGCATCGCCAAGGCGTTCATCATCGGCGAGAAGTTCATTGACGGGCAGAGTTGCGCCCTCGTTCTCGGCGACAACGTCTATTACGGCGCCGGCCTCGGCGACATGGTGCAGCGCGCGGCGGCGCGCCAGCGCGGTGCCACCGTGTTCTGCCACTGGGTCAACAACCCGAGCCGTTATGGCGTGCTCGACATGGACGCGCAGAACCGGCCCATCCGCATCGAGGAAAAGCCGAAGCAACCGAAATCCAACTGGGCAGTCACCGGCCTTTATTTCTACGATGCATCGATCGTCGAGGTCGCGCACAAGCTCAAGCCCTCGGCGCGCGGCGAGCTCGAGATCACCGATGCCAATCGCGTCTATCTCGAGGCGGGAACCCTGAGCGCCGAGAAACTCGGCCGCGGCTTCGCCTGGTTCGACGCCGGCACGCATCAATCGTTGCTGCAGGCGTCCGAGTTCATCTACACGATCGAGGAGCGGCAAGGGCTCAAGATTGGTTGTCCGGAAGAGATCGCCTATCGGATGGGCTACATCGATGCGACCGGTCTCGAGCGTCTCGCTGCCGCGATCGGCAACGCCGACTACAGCGCCTATCTGCGCCGCCTGCCAACGACCAACGCGTAATCAGAGCAATCCATGTCGAGCACCCAGCACAGTCTGTCCGGCCGTTGTCGCGTCTGCGACGCGCCGATTTCCGCCTTCATGTCGTTCGGCCGCATGCCGATTGCCAACGGCTTCCTCGCCGCCGAGGACATCAAAGACGAATATTTCTTCGAGCTGGCTCCGGCATTCTGCAGCGAGTGCAGCATGTTCCAGCTCATCGAGCAGCCGCAGCCCGACAAGATGTTCCATGGGCATTACGCGTTCTATTCGAGCACGTCGCGTTACATGCAGATGCACTTCGAGGGATTCGCCAAATCGGTGATGGCGGACGTGCTCGCCGGACGTGACGATCCCTTCGTCGTCGAGCTTGGCAGTAATGACGGCATCATGCTGCGGCACTTCCACGAGCGCGGCATGCGGCATCTCGGCGTCGAGCCGTCGGTCAACGTCGCCGACGTCGCGCGCGGCCGAGGCATCAACACGATCAGCAAGTTCTTCAATCGCCAGCTGGCCGAAGAGATCGTCGCCGAGTACGGCCGCGCCGATGTGATGCTGGCCGCCAATGTTATGTGTCACATCCCCGATCTTCCCGGAGTTGCTGCGGGCGCCGCGCATCTGCTCAAGCCTAACGGCGTGTTCATGTTCGAGGATCCGTATCTCGGCGACATGATCGCCAAGACCTCGTACGATCAGATCTACGACGAGCACGTTTTCATTTTCTCGGCGACATCGATCGCGCGTGCCTTCGCGCCGCATGGGCTCGAGCTCGTCGATGTCGCGCCGCAGATCACCCATGGCGGCTCGATGCGCTACACGCTGGCGCCGAAGGGGAGCCGGCCGCCTGCGCCGCGCGTGACCGAGCAGCTCACCAAGGAACGCGCGCAGGGTCTCGACAAAGCCGACACCTATCTGCAGTTCAAGCGCAATTGCGAGAACTCGCGCACCCTGCTGGTGCAGACGCTGGAGAAGTTGCGCGCCGACGGCAAGCGCGTCGTCGGTTATGGCGCGACGTCGAAGAGCACGACCGTGACCAACTATTGCGGCATTACGCCGAAGCACGTCGAGTTCATCTCCGACACCACTCCGATCAAGCAGGGCAAGCTCTCACCCGGCGCACATATTCCGGTGCGGCCCTATACAGATTTCACGAACGCGTATCCCGACTATGCGCTGTTGTTCGCCTGGAACCACGCCACCGAGATCCGCGAGAAGGAGCAGGCCTTCATCGCTGCCGGTGGCCGTTGGATCGTTTACGTGCCCGACGTGACGGTGGTCGCATGATCGCTCACACGATTCCCTGGGCGTCGCCCGCCGCACAGTATCGCGCGCACAAGGCGGACATCCAGGCCGCGATCGCTCGCGTCCTCGACAGCGGCGCCTATGTACTGGGTGGCGAGGTCGAAAGCTTCGAGCGCGCCTTCGCCGACTATTGCGGCGTCGCGCATGCCGTCGGTGTCGGCAGCGGGACTGATGCGCTGATCCTCGCGCTGCGCGGCCTCGACATCGGGGAGGGCGACGAGGTCGTCACCGTTTCGCACACCGCACTCGCCACCGTCGCGGCGATCGTCGCCACCGGCGCGACGCCGGTGCTGGTCGACATCGATGCGGCGAGCTATACGATCGATCCGGCGCGCCTCGAGGAAGCGATCGGTCCGCGCACCAAGGCGATCATCGCCGTGCATCTCTACGGCCGGCCGGCCGATCTCGACGCCATCGGACCGATCGCGAAACGGCACAAGCTGCATCTCATCGAAGACTGCGCGCAGGCAACCGGGGCGCGCTATCGCGAGGGCCGGGTCGGCAGCGTTGGTGACGTCGCCTGCTTCAGCTTCTATCCAACGAAGAACCTCGGCGCCATCGGCGACGGCGGCATGGTGACGACGCGTGAGGCGGGCGTGGCCGCTCGGGTGCGGCGGTTGCGCCAATACGGGTGGAACGACGCGCGTGAGACCGAGGAGGTCGGAGTCAACTCGCGGCTCGATCCGCTGCAAGCGGCGATCCTGCGGGTGAAGCTGCCGCATCTCGACGACGACAACGCGCGACGCGCGGCGATCGCCCGGCGCTACGGGCGCGGGCTTGCCGGCCTGCCGCTGACGCTGCCCACGGAAGCGAATGCCGCCGGGCACGTCTATCACCTCTATGTCCTGGGCTGCGACGATCGCGACGGCCTTGCGGCGCATCTTGCCAAGCAAGGCGTCGGCTCGGCCATCCACTATGCGGTGCCCGCGCATCGGCACAAGGGTTATGACACGCGCGTGCGTGTCCCCCAGGCCGGCCTGCCGGTCACCGAGAAGCTCGTCGGTCGCATCCTCAGCCTACCGATCTATCCGGAGCTGAGCGATGCCGAGGCCGACCAGGTGATCGCGGCCATTCGCGGATATTTTTCGGCTTGACCTTCGCAACGATGACGCCACGTCTGACCATCGTGCTGCCGCTCAAGGGGCGGCCGCTGTTCACGCTGCGCTTTCTCTGGCACGCGAACCGGGAGAAGTTGCCCTATCGTTTCGTGATCGCCGATGGCCAGGTCGACGCGAGACTGGCGAGCCTGCTCGAAAACTCGCGCGAACTCTTCCCCAATCTCGACGTCGAGTATGTCCGCTATCCGGACGATGCGAGTTTCGGTGACTACTTCCGCAAGATGGCCGACGCGCTGCGCCGGGTGCACACGCCCTATGTGATGCTCGCGGACAACGACGACTTTCTCGTCCGCTCCGGCCTCGACGCCAGCGTGGAATTCCTCGATGCCAACGCGGACTATGTCTGCTGCGGCGGCGGCATCGGCGGGTTCGCGGTCTATCGGCGGCCGCCAAGCTCGTTGGGCGGCGTGCTCGGGCCGCTCAATCAGCTGCGCTACCGCTACATGCCTTACGACCGCTCTATTGATATCGGCTCTTCGTCGGTGACCGAGCGTCTGGCATCGGGGCTGCGCAATTCCTGGAGCTATTATGCGGTGTTCCGCACGCCGGCGCTGCAGACGATCTGGGACGAGGTGGTCGAGCTCGATCTGAGCGATCTGCAGCTGCATGAAAAGTATTGCGCGATGCGCACGCTGACGCTGGGCAAGGCGCGTTCGGACGCCGCCACCATCGCTTATTTCCGTCAGTATTGGACGACGCTGCGCTCCGCCTTCTCCAAGGACTGGGTGCATCACCTGTTGCGTAATCGCTTCACCACCGACTTCGCCAATATCATCGAGCGCATCTCAGACGTCGCGTCGAAGAGCGACAAGGGCGACAAGAACGAAATCGCCGAACGCGTGCGTCAGCGCGTCGAGCCGTGGCTGCGCGATTTCCTGCGGCTGAACTACGGCTTGTCCGGAACGGTGCGTGGACATCTGCGCGCGCGCGTGCCAGCGCTGCTCGAGTGGTTAAAGACACGGCGGCGTTACTCGGTGTCACGCGAGCGGCGCGCGCTGTTTGCGACGCTGCGTCAGCACGGCGCTGCGGATGACTACCTGACGGCGCTTCGTGCGGAGCTTGCGCACATCGAGGATACGGTCAGCGGCACGGCATTTCGAGCTTTCCTCGAGAGCCATGCGGCGGCGCTGATACCCGCCTCCGTAGCGGCGCCCGCGACAGCGGCCCCTCTCGCCCTGCAGCGTCGAGGCCCCAATGTCTGACAAGATTTGGGTCGTCGGCGCCGAGCAGCATGGGACGCCGCACTGGACGAGGGAATGGCGGCTTTACAAAAGGGGCGTGGTTGTCGGCGTCGAGGGCAACCGGGTTACCCGCGCGCTCGAATACCAGTCGCCTCCCGAACATTGCCCGGACGACAGGCCGTCCATCGTCTTCAAGGCGGCGACCGTCGTCGGCGATCGCGCTTATCTGTGCACGCAGACCGAAGTTCTGATCTGCGATTTCCCGTCATTCGCCATCCGCAAGGTCATTTCGCTTCCTTGCTTCAACGATCTGCATCACGTGACAGTAGCTCCCGACGGCCGCCTGTTCGTCGCGGTCACCGGATTGGACGCCGTCGCCGAGCTGACGCCGGAGGGGAAACTCATTCGCCTCGTCAGCGTGCTCGGCGGATCGGTTTGGGATCGCTTCGCGCAGACGACCGATTATCGCAAGGTCCCGACAACCAAGCCGCACCGCGCACATCCGAATTTCGTGTTCTTCGTCGACGGCCAGCCCTGGGTCACGCGCTTCGAACAGCACGACGCAATCCCGCTCGACGGTCACGCAAACGGCCGTCCGCCGTTCGATCTGGGCGTCGAGGGCGTCCACGACGGACATGTGGCCGGCAATCTGGTCTACTTCACCGCGATCAACGGCCTGGTGCTGCGGTTCGATCTCGCGTCGGGCGATAAGCAGATCTTTGATTTGAACACCATGGGCGCACTCGACGAGCGGCCGCTCGGCTGGTGCCGCGGCATCCTTCCGGTGGGGGACAGCGCCTGGGTCGGCTTCTCGCGCATCCGCTACACGACGTTGCGGCACAATCTCGACTGGATGCGGCACGGGTTCAGCGAGGCCGCGCGGCATCCCCTGGCTCCCACGCGAATAGCGAAATACGACTTTGCGCAACGGCTGCTGGTCGAGGAGATCAATCTCGAAGAGGCTGGCCTGAACACCGTGTTCAGTATTCACGCGCCGCAGGGCGATCGCCCCGCGGCGCAGATCGATCGCGTGGTCGAGGCCCCGATCGTGATCGAGCCAAAAAGAGGAGCCGCGCCGATCCAGTGTGATAGCGGCCCACGCTTCTCCTTCGGTGAAAACTGGAAACGCTTTCTCGCCGAGGTGGACGATCATCGCATTTCGCAAGTCGAAAAATCGCTGCAACAGCTTCTCGGGCGTGAGCGGCTCGATGGTGTGCGTTTCATCGACATCGGATCGGGCAGTGGCTTGAGCTCGCTCGCGGCGCGGCGGCTTGGCGCCAGTGTTCACTCGTTCGATGAGGATCCGATTTCCGTCAAATGCACTGCGACCTTGCAGGAAACCTTCGCTCCCGGTGATCCGCAGTGGCGCGTGGAGCAGGGCTCGGTCCTCGACTCCGGCTATCTGTCCCAGCTCGGTCAGTTCGACGTCGTCTATTCCTGGGGCGTCCTGCATCACACGGGCGCGATGCGACAGGCCATCGATAACGCGTCGCGCCTCGTGGCGCCGAATGGGCAGTTGGTCTTGGCGCTTTATCGCAAGACACGGCTGTGCTGGCTGTGGGCGATGGAGAAGCGCTGGTATTGCGGCGCATCGCCGCGCGCACAGCACACCGCCAACACTCTCTATATCACATCGAAGCGGCTCGCTTATGCCCTGAGCGGCCGCGATTTCAATGCGGCGATGGCGGAATACCACAGCAATCGTGGCATGAGTTACGTCCATGACGTACGCGATTGGCTCGGGGGCTACCCCTACGAGTCCATCCGGCCCGACGAGGTCGCGCAAGTGATGACGCGCCTTGGCTTCGCGCATGTGCGCAGTAACGTGCAGCCCTATTCGACCGGCGTGTTCGGGTCGGGCTGCGACGAGTATGTATATGCGCGTCATTGAAACGCTACTCAGCGGCGTCCTCATCATCGAGCCACGCTGCTTTCGCGACGAGCGCGGCTTCTTCCTGGAGAATTTCCAGGCACCGCGTTACCGCGAGGCTGGAATCCGCGACGACTTCGTGCAGGACAACCACTCGCGCTCGGTCAAGGGCGTGCTGCGCGGCCTGCATTTCACGGTGAAGCATCCACAGGCGCAGATCGTCACCGTGATGCAGGGGCGGATTTTCGACGTCGCAGTCGATCTGCGCCGATCCTCGCCGAGCTTCGGGCGCTGGGTCGGCGTCGAGCTCAGTGATAAAGGTCCACAGCGGCAGATTTACATGGCACCCGGCTTCGCCCACGGCTTCTGCGTGCTCAGCGAGACCGCCGACCTGCATTATAAATGTAGCCGCACTTACGATCACACGGACGAGGGCGGGCTGCTGTGGAACGATGCCGAAGTCGGCATCCGCTGGCCGATCGAGCTGCCCGTCGTTTCCGCGCGCGATGCCTCCTATCCGCGGCTGCGCGAGCTCGACGCGTCGAGGCTTCCGCGGGTTGGCTGAGCGGCAAGCGTGAGCACGATCGTCATCACCGGCGCGCGGGGCTATATCGGCAGCGCGCTTGCGAACCGGCTGGCGGGTGAGGGGCACACGCTGCGGCTCGTCTCGCGCGCGCCGGACGCGCCGCGTGTCGTGCCATCCGGAGCCCTGATCGATAATCTGGTTGCCGATCTGCGCGACGAGGCGTCCTGGGCCACGCTTCTCGATGGCGCCGACGCCGTCGTGCATCTCTCCTCGCGCACCGACCTGCGCGCGGCCGAAGCGGATCCGGTGGGCGACGAAAACATCAATGTCGAGCCGATGCGCGCCCTGGTGCGCGCGGCGGAGAAGGCGGCGACGCGTCCCATCGTCGCCTTCGCCTCTACCGTGACCATCGTCGGCATCAATCCGCGCATTCCGGTCGACGAGCAAACGCCCGATGATCCGACGTCGGTCTATGACCGCCACAAGCTCGCCTGCGAGCGCATCCTGCGCGAGGCGACAGCGCGCGGCGTCCTGCGTGCCGCGAGCCTGCGCCTGTCCAATGTCTACGGCTACGGCACCGTCTCGATCAATTCCAACCGCGGCATCCTCAACGCCATGATGCGCCGCGCCGCCAATGGCGAAGCGCTCTCGGTGTATGGCGACGGCGCCTATGTGCGGGATTTCACGCATCTGCAGGACGTCGTCGACGCCTTCTGCCACGTGATCGCGGCGCCGGCCGCGTGCGACGGCAGCCATTATGTGATTGCGACAGGGGCAGGGCACAGCCTGGCCGAGGCCTTCGCCCTGGTCACCGCCGAAGCAGAACGCCAGACGGGATGCAAAATCGCGCTGCATCACGTGCCGGAGCCGGCCGATCTGCGGCCGATCGAGCGCCGCAATTTCGTCGGCAATGCGCGCCTGCTGCGTGAGCGGACCGGGTGGCGACCGCGCTTCGATCTCAAGGCCGGCATTCGCGACTATTTCGCCCGTGCTCTCGCCTTGCCGGTGGCGGTGCAGTGAGCACGAAGGCCAGGATGCCCCTTCATTCTCTCGCCGACGTGTGCACGGTGACGCTGCCCGAGCACAGCCGTGAGGACGGCTCGGTCGTGGTCGCCGAGGCATCCGTGCATGTGCCGTTTCCGATCGCGCGCATGTTCATGCTGCGGGCGCCGGTCGGCGCCAAGCGCGGCGACCACGCCCACAAGCTGTGCTCGCAATTCTTTCTCTGCGCCAGCGGCGGGGTCGAGGTGACCTGCGACGACGGTCAGGCGCAGAAAAGCTTCACGCTCGATCGCGGCAACCTGGCGCTCATGGTGCCGCCGACGATCTGGAACACGGTCGTCTTTCATGAACCAAAATCGGTCGTGACCGTGCTCTGCGATCGCCTCTATGAAGCTGACGATTATCTGCACGAGTACAACGAATTTCTCTCCTTTCGGAAAAGCCATCAATCATGAAAATCGTCGTCACCGGAGCGCTCGGCCATATCGGCTCCTCGCTCATCCGCACCTTGCCGACCAGTTTCCCGGATGCGGAACTCGTCCTCATCGACAACATGGTCACGCAGCGTTTCGCTTCGCTGTTCGACCTGCCGTCGATCGGACGTTATCGGTTCCATGAGGCCGATGTCCGGTCGGCCGATCTGCGGCCGCTGTTCGAGGACGCGCACGCGGTGGTGCATCTCGCGGCGACGACGGACGCTGCGGGCAGCGCCGGCAACGCCGCAGCCGTCGAAGCGAACAACTACAATGCGACTGCCAAGGTGTCCGAGGCCTGCATCGAGACTGGCGCGCGATTGATCCATCTCTCCTCGACCAGCGTCTATGGCACGCAGGACACGACGGTTTCCGAGGACTGTGCTGCGGACGATCTCAAGCCGCAAAGTCCCTATGCCGAGACCAAGCTCAAGGAAGAAAACCTCGTCCGCTCGCTGGTCGAGAAGCGGGGATTGAAAGCGATCGTCTGCCGGTTCGGCACGATCTTCGGCCCGTCGCCCGGAATGCGCTTCCACACGGCAGTGAATAAATTCTGCTGGCAGGCGGTGATGCGACAGCCGCTTTCTGTCTGGCGCACCGCCTACGATCAGAAACGTCCCTACCTTGACTTGCGCGATGCAGTGCGTGCTTTTGCGTTCATCATCGAGCACAATTTGTTCGATGGCCGCATCTACAACGTGCTCACGCTCAACGCGACCGTGCGCGACATCGCCGAAACGATCCGCGAGTTCGTGCCCGATCTGGAAATTTCCTTCGTCGACAGTCCGATCATGAACCAGCTTTCCTATGAAGTGTCACCGCAGCGCTTCCTCGACAAAGGATTCGTGTTCTCCGGCGACATCCGCACGGGCATCGGCGGCACCATGTCGCTCTTACGGGCAGCGCATCAGCGTTAGTTCATGGCGAACCTTCTGATCACCGGCGGCGCCGGATTCATCGGCGCGAATTTCGTGCTGCATTGGCGAGGGCGGCGACCGCACGATCATATCGTCGTGCTCGATGCGCTCACCTACGCGGGCAATCGCGCCAATCTCGACTCGCTCGCCGGCGACAAGGCGTTCACCTTCGTGCATGGCGATATTTGCGATGCTGCGCTGATCGAACGCCTGTTCCGTGAGCACGACTTCAGCGCGGTGGTGCATTTCGCCGCGGAAAGTCATGTCGATCGCTCGATCATCTCCGCGGAAGCTTTCGTGCGCACCAATGTAGTGGGCACGCAGATCCTGCTCGATGCAGCCTTGGAGGCCTGGAAAGGTGCGAGCGAGGGGCGCCGCTTCCATCACATCTCGACCGACGAGGTGTTCGGCTCGCTTGGGCCGGACGACGACGCCTTCACCGAAATGACACGCTACGATCCGCGCTCGCCCTATGCAGCGAGCAAGGCTGCGAGCGACTTCCTGGTGCGCGCCTATGCGCACACTCATGGCTTGCCGGTGACCATCAGTAATTGCTCCAACAATTACGGGCCGTACCAGTTTCCCGAGAAGCTCATTCCACTGATGATCCTCAACGCCGTCACCGGCAAGACGCTGCCGATCTACGGCGACGGCAAGAACGTGCGCGACTGGCTGCATGTCGACGATCATTGCGAAGCGATCGCGCTGATCCTGGAGAAGGGGACGCTCGGGGAGACCTACAATGTCGGCGGCGGCGCCGAGATGCTGAACATCGATCTCGTCGGCACGCTCTGCGACGCCATCGACGCCAGGTTCGCCGCCGACAAGGCGTTGGCGTCGCGCTTTCCCGACTGCCCAGCGGCGAACGGGCAGCGCTGCCGCGAGCTGATGAGCTTTGTCAAGGACCGGCCGGGCCATGACCGCCGCTACGCGATCTGCGCCGACAAGCTTGCGAGCGAGCTCGGCTATCGCGCGCAGACACGCTTTGCCGACGGGCTCATGGCCACCGTCGACTGGTATCTGGCGAACGAAAGCTGGTGGCGAAAGATCCAGAGCGGCGCCTATCGCGACTGGATCAAGCAGCAATACGGTGTCGCCAATTAAATGACCGTCATGAACCAGGCCGTCTCCTTGAAATCATCGCTGCCCGTCGACCTGCGCCGCCTCGAGGCGGAGGCGATCACGATCTTCCGCGAGGTTGCGGCGGAATTTCGCAAGCCGGTGCTGCTCTATTCGATCGGCAAGGATTCCTCGGTGCTGCTGCATCTCGCGCGCAAGGCGTTCTTTCCGGGCAAGCCGCCGTTCCCGCTGCTGCATGTCGATACCACCTGGAAATTCCGCGCGATGATCCGCTTCCGCGACGATACCGCGTCGCGGCTCGGGCTCGATCTGGTCGTGTACACGAACCGCGAAGGACTGGCGGCGGGCGTCAATCCGTTCAGTCACGGCTCGCATTACACGCATGTGATGAAGACCGAGGCGCTGAAGCAGGCGCTGACCGCGCACGGCTTCGATGCCGCCTTCGGCGGTGCGCGGCGTGACGAGGAGAGGAGCCGCGCCAAGGAGCGCGTGTTCTCGTTCCGCTCGGCGAACCACGTCTGGGATCCGAAGAACCAGCGGCCCGAGCTCTGGCATCTCTACAACTCCCGCATCGCCGCAGGTGAATCGATCCGCGTGTTCCCGCTGTCCAACTGGACCGAGCTCGACGTATGGCGCTACATCGCGCACCAGAACATCCCCGTCGTGCCGCTCTACTTCGCGGCGCCGCGGCCGGTGGTCGAGCGTGGCGGCAGCCTGATCATGGTGGACGACGAGCGTCTGCCGCTCGAAGCCGGCGAGAAGCCGCACACGCGCAACGTTCGTTTCCGCACGCTCGGCTGCTATCCGCTCACCGGCGCCGTCGAATCACCCGCCGCGAACGTCGCCGACATCGTGCGCGAAATGCAAGCGGTGCGCACCTCTGAGCGTGCCGGCCGGCTGATCGACCACGATCAATCCGATTCCATGGAAAAGAAAAAACGTGAAGGCTATTTCTAAGAGCGACGTCGCCAGCGTGATCGACGCGGCGCATCCGCCGCGCGACGAGCTGCGCTTTCTTACCTGCGGGTCGGTCGACGACGGCAAGTCGACGCTGATCGGGCGGCTGCTGCTCGACGCGTCGCTGGTGTTCGAGGATCACATGCGCACGTTGGCCCGCGACTCCAAGGAGCACGGCACCGCCGGCGACGACCTCGATGCCGCGCTGCTCATGGACGGGCTCGAGGCCGAGCGCGAGCAGGGCATCACCATCGACGTCGCCTATCGCTATTTCGGCACGCCGCGCCGGCGCTTCATCGTCGCCGACACGCCGGGCCATAAGCACTACACCCGCAACATGGTGACCGGGGCCTCGACCTCGGAGCTCGCAATCCTGCTGGTCGATGCGGAGAAGGGGCTCTTGGAGCAGACGCGGCGCCACGGCTATCTCTGTGCGCTGCTCGGCATCCGGCACTTTGTGCTGGCCGTCAACAAGATGGATCTGATCGGCTTCGACGAGCCCAAGTTCAACGCCATCCGCGACGGTTTCGCGGAGTTCGCCAAGGCGTTCTCGCTGCGCAGCCTCGTCGCCATCCCGACCTGCGCGCGCTTCGGCGACAATGTGGTGCGCGGCAGCACGCGCATGTCCTGGTATCGCGGCCCGACGCTGCTTGAGCATCTGGAGACCGTGCAGGTCGATGAAGCAGGCGGCGAAGGGCCGTTGCGGCTGCCGGTGCAATATGTCAGCCGGCCCAATGCGGACTTCCGCGGCTATGCCGGTACGCTGGCCTCGGGCACGTTGCGGCCCGGCACCGAGATCGTGGTGCCGCGCTCGGGCGCGCGCTCGAAAGTCACGCGCATCGTCACCATGGATGGCGACCTCGATCTCGCCTCCAAGGGGGATGCGGTCACGGTGGTGCTCGCTGACGAGATCGATGTCTCGCGTGGCGACCTGCTGGCCACGCCGGAGAAGCTGCCGCAGCGCGCCGACGCCTTCGCCGCGCATCTCGTGTGGATGGCGGAAGCGTCGTTGCTGCCGGGACGCGCCTATCTGCTCAAATGCGGCGCGCAGACCGCGGGCGCCACGGTGACCGAACTCAAATACCGCGTCGATATCGACGATTTCTCGCATCTCGCCGCCAAGGATCTGCATCTCAACGAGATCGCCTTCGTCAATATCGCGACGCTCGAACCGATCAGCTTCGATCCCTATGACGACAATCGCGAGACCGGCGGCTTCATCCTCATCGACCGTTTCACCAACGCGACGGTCGGCGCCGGCATGATCCGCTTCGGCCTGCATCGTGCCGAAAACACGTACTGGCAGGTGTTCGACGTCAACAAGGACGCGCGCTCGGCGCAGAAGAACCAGAAGCCGGCGGCGCTGTGGTTCACCGGGCTCTCCGGCGCCGGCAAATCGACCATTGCCAACATTCTGGAAAAGAAGCTGCACGCGCTCGGTAAGCACACCTTCCTGCTCGACGGCGACAATGTGCGCCACGGCCTCAACCACGATCTCGGCTTCACCGAGGCCGACCGCGTTGAGAACATCCGCCGGGTCGCCGAAGTGGGCAAGCTGTTCGTCGATGCGGGGCTCATTACCATCGTCGCCTTCATCTCGCCGTTCCGCGCTGAGCGGCAGATGGCGCGCGACATCCTGCAGCAGGGCGAGTTCATCGAGATCTTCGTCGACACGCCGCTCGACGTTTGCGAGCAGCGCGACCCCAAGGGCCTCTACCGCAAGGCGCGGCGCGGCGATCTGCACAATTTCACCGGCATCGACTCGCCCTACGAGCCGCCGCTCAATCCGGAGCTGACCCTTGCCGCGAGCAAGGACAATCCGGAAATGCTCGCCGACCAGATCATCCATTTCCTGCGCCAGCGCGGGATGCTCGGCTGATACCTGACCCATGTGCGGCATTGCCGGACTGATTGACGCGAGCCTCGCCGGCGGCGCCATGCCGGCGATGCATGCGCGGGCGATGTCTGACGCCATCGCCTATCGCGGGCCGGACGGCGCCGACGTGTGGAGCGATCCGGCGGCCGGCGTGGCGCTGGCGCATCGTCGCCTCGCCATCGTCGACCTCACCGCGACCGGCGCGCAGCCGATGCATTCGGCGGACGGGCGGTGGGTAATCTCGTATAACGGCGAGGTCTATAACGCGGAGGCGATCGCCAGGCATCCGCAACTCGCCTCGATCAAGCGGCGCGGCACCTCCGACACCGAGATCATCCTGGAATCGTTTGCGCGGCGCGGGCTCGACGCGACGCTCGCGGACATGAACGGCATGTTCGCGATCGCGCTATGGGATCGCGAGACGCGGACGCTGCATCTCATTCGCGACCGGCTCGGCATCAAGCCGCTGTTCTATGCACAGAGGCCGACCGGCGTCTATTTCGCCTCCGAGCTCAAGGCGTTCGGCGCGGCGGGGCTCGACTTCGCCATCGATCCGGCCTCGGTCGCGAGCTTCCTGCGCTTCGCCTATGTGCCGGCGCCGCACTCGATCTATCGCGGCGTCGCCAAGGTGCTGCCGGGGGAAGTCGTATCGTTCGGGCCCGACCAGGAGCCACGGCGCCGCATCTACTGGAACCTCAACGACGTCGCCGCGGCGGGGCAGGCGAACCTGTTTGCCGGCTCTGACGCCGAGGCGGAGGAGAGGCTCCACGCGCTCCTCGCCGACGCGGTGGCGGGGCAGATGATGTCGGATGTACCGCTCGGCGCGTTCCTTTCCGGCGGCATCGATTCCTCGACCGTCGTCGCGCTGATGAAAGCCGCCGACCGCGGTCCAGTGCGCACCTTCTCCATCGGCTTTCCCGATTTCGGCTTCGACGAGTCGGTGCATGCCAAGGCGGTGGCGCAGCACCTCGGCAGCGTGCACGAGGAGCTGATGGTCACCTCGCAAGAGGCGCTCGGCGTCGTGCCGCAGCTCGCCGAAATGTATGACGAGCCGTTTGCCGATTCCTCGCAGATCCCGACCTATGCCGTCTCCAAGATGACGCGCGCGCATGTCACCGTCGCGCTCTCGGGCGATGGCGGCGACGAGCTTTTCGGCGGCTACAATCGCTATAGCCTCGCCGACGGGCGGCTGCGGCAGATCACGCGGCTGCCGCTGCCCTTGCGGCGCGGCGTCGCCGCGGCGCTGCGAGCGGTGCCGGAGGCCGCAGCCGATGTGCTGGCTACTGCGGTGCCGCGACATCTGCGGCCGGCGCAGCCGGCGGACAAGCTGAAGAAGCTCGCCGAGGTGCTGCTGCTCGACGGCGATGCCGTCTATCTGCGCCTCGTCAGCCAATTTCTTGATCCCGCAGCTCTGACGGGCGGCACTGCCGAGCATCCGCTGCGCATGCATTGGCATGCACAAGCGCGGCCGGAAAATTTCCTCGAGCGCATGCAGCTTTTCGATACGGCCACTTATCTGCCGGACGACATCCTGCAGAAGGTCGATCGCGCCTCCATGGCCGTTTCGCTTGAAGCGCGGCCACCGCTGCTCGACCATCGAGTCGTCGAATTTGCCTGGACCCTGCCACGGCATCTCAAGGTGCGCGGCGGCGAGGCGAAGTGGCTGCTGCGCCGCGTGCTCGACCGCTACGTGCCGCGCAACCTGATCGATCGTCCGAAGATGGGCTTCGGTGTGCCGCTGGCGAGTTGGCTGCGCGGTCCGCTGCGCGACTGGGCGGAGGACCTGCTCGATCCGCAGCAACTCGGCGGCGGCTATCTCGACGTGCGTGCGGTCCGTCAGCTGTGGTCGGATCACGTCGAGGGCGGCCGCAACTGGGCCTATGCGCTGTGGGCCATTCTGATGTTCGAGGCCTGGCGGCGGCGCTGGGCGGCAGCGAGCGCGCATGGCGCCATGGCGGCGAGGGCGAGCTAAAGTGGATCCGCATGTCCTCATCGTGGTGCCGCGGCTCGACATCGGCGGCGCCGAAATGCATCTCGTGCGCGTGCTTCCGGAGCTGCGCGCGGCAGGACTCGATGTCTCCGTGTTCGTGCTGGCGCGTGGCGGCCGCCTCGAGAGCAAGCTCACGGCGTGCGGCGTGCCGCTGTTCGGTGGAAGTACTGCCGCCTCGCGCTTGGCGCGCAGCCTCATCGGCGGCGCCGCACTGCGCCGGCACATCCGCCGCAGCAAGCCGGACATCGTGCATTTCTTCCTGCCCGAAGGTTATCTGGTCGGTGCAGCCGCGAGCCTCGGCATCTCGAACGTCATCAAGATCGCGAGCCGGCGATCGCTCGCGCTCTACCAGCGCAATCATCCGCTGCTGGCGCGCCTCGAGCGGCACTTCCACAAATCGATGCGCGCGTTACTCGGCAATTCCAATGCGGTCGCCGCGGAGCTTGTCGACGAGTGCCATGCGCCCGATAAGATCGGCCTCATCCATAACGGCATCGATCTCCCGCCGCCGATGACGGACGAGCGCCGCGGCGCGGCGCGCAGTGCGTTGGGCATTCCCGCCAACGCCTTCGTCATCGCCATGATCGCCAATCTCTTCGCCTACAAGGGGCATGACGACCTCCTGCAGGCGCTTGCGCAGATCCGCGACCGCCTGCGCGGCCCGTGGCGGTTGGTCCTGCTCGGCCGCGATGCCGGCGCCGGCACCGTGCTGCAGCGGCAGGCGGAGACGCTTGGCCTTGCCAACAACATCCTCTGGCTCGACGAGCAGCTCGATGCGCAGCGGCCGCTCGAGGCCGCCGACATGGCGGTGCTGCCCTCGCACGAGGAGGGCTTCTCCAACAGTCTCCTGGAAAAGATGGCGCATGCGCTTCCGGTGGTGGCGACCCGCGTCGGCGGCAATATCGACGCCGTCGTCGATGACGAGAGCGGTCTGCTCGTGCCGGTCAAGGATCCGCGCGCGCTGGGTGAAGCAATCGGCAGGCTCTACGAGGATGCGCCGCTACGCGCGCGCCTCGGCGCTGCGGCGCTGATGCGCGTCGAGACGCTGTTCTCGCTGCCGGCCTGCACGCGCCGCTATCTCAACCTCTATCGCGGCATCCGCGACGGCGGCACGCGGCCGGTGCGCAAGATCATCGATCCGGTTGCCCCGGCGGAGCCGATGGTCCATACGCCATCGCCAGCGTGAAGATCGGAATCGTGGGCAGGTGACGTCGTGACGCACGGACGCAAAATCTCGGTGATCGGGCTCGGCTATGTCGGGCTGCCGGTGGCCGTCGCCTTCGCTCGCGCGGGCATTCCGGTGATCGGCTTCGACATCGATCGCCAGCGCATCGCCGAGCTGCGCTCCGGTCTCGACCGCACGCGGGAGGTGGGGGCTGCCGATCTCGCGCATCCCTCGCTTGTGTATGAGAGCGACCCGGCGGCCTTGGCCAAAGCCGATTTCCACATCATCACCGTGCCGACCCCGATCGACAGCGTGCGCAATCCCGATCTCGGCGCGATGCTCGCGGCCTCGCGTACCGTGGGCGGCGTGCTCAAGCGCGGCGACATCGTGGTCTACGAGTCGACGGTCTATCCCGGCGCGGTGGAAGAAGATTGCGTGCCGGTGCTGGAGCGGGTGTCAAAGCTCACATGCGGCAGTGATTTCACCGTCGGCTATTCGCCCGAGCGCATCAATCCCGGCGACAAGGAGCACCGCTTCGAGACCATCAAGAAGGTGGTCTCCGGTCAGGACGCGAAGACGCTCGACATCGTCGCTGCGGTCTATGGCTCGGTGGTGAAGGCCGGCATCCATCGCGCGCCGTCGATCCGCGTCGCCGAGGCGGCGAAGGTCATCGAAAACACGCAGCGCGATCTCAATATCGCGTTCATGAACGAGCTCTCGGCGATCTTCCATCAGATGGGCATCGATACTGGTGACGTGCTCGCCGCCGCCTCGACCAAGTGGAACTTCCTCAATTTCACCCCCGGCCTGGTCGGCGGCCACTGCATTGGCGTCGACCCATACTATCTCACTTATCGCGCGCAGAAGGCCGGCTATCATCCCGAGATCATCCTCGCCGGCCGCCGCATCAACGACGACATGGGCCCGCGGGTCGCGCGCGAATGCGCGCGGCTCCTCTCACGCCGCGGCATCAGCAAGCCGACGGTCACTGTGCTCGGCTTGACCTTCAAGGAGAACGTGCCCGACATCCGCAACACCAAGGTGGTCGACATCGTGCGCGAGCTCGAACGCTTCGGCGTCACGGTGCAGGTGCACGATCCGCTCGCCTCGGCGGAAGAGACGCAGCATGAATATGGCGTCGCGCTGAAGCGGCTCGACGAGCTGCGCCCGGCGGATGCCGTGGTCTTCGCGGTGGCGCATCGCGACTATCTCGACGGCGGCTGGCAGCTCATCCGCAAGCTCATGAAGAGCGAGGGCGGTGTTGTGCTCGATGTCAAAGCCAGGCTCGATCGCGCCGCCTGTCCGCAGGATGTGGAGCTGTGGCGGCTGTGAGCGACGCACCGATCCTGGTCACCGGCGCCGCCGGCTTCATCGGTTTCCACGTGGCGAAGCGCCTGCTGGCGCAGGGTCGCGCGGTCGTCGGCATCGACAATCTCAACGCTTATTACGATCCGAAGCTCAAGGACGCGCGGCTCGCCGAGCTCACGCGCATCAACAGCTTCCGTTTCCACAAGCTCGACCTTGCCGACGGCGATGGCATGGCCAAGCTGTTCGCCGAGTACAAATTCCCGCACGTCGTGCATCTCGCGGCGCAGGCAGGCGTGCGCTATTCGCTGGTCGACCCGCACGCTTACGTCGACTCAAACCTCGTGGGCTTCACCAACATCCTCGAGGGCTGCCGTCACAACGGCTGCCAGCATCTGCTCTACGCGTCGTCATCGTCGGTCTACGGGTCGAATTCGCAGATGCCGTTCTCGACCTCTGATAATGTCGACCATCCGCTGAGCCTCTACGGCGCCACCAAGAAGGCCAATGAGCTGATGGCGCACAGCTACAGCCATCTGTTTGCGCTGCCGACCACGGGGCTGCGCTTCTTCACCGTCTACGGCCCGTGGGGCCGCCCGGACATGGCGATGTGGATCTTCGCCTCGGCCATCCTCGCGGGCAAACCGATCAAGCTGTTCAACCACGGCAATATGCGCCGCGACTTCACCTTCGTCGACGACGTAGTCGAGTCGGTGGTGCGCCTGGTCGATCGGCCGGCGGCGCCAGATCCCGACTACTCGACGCAAAATCCCGATCCGGCGCGCAGCACCGCACCGTGGCGTGTCTACAATATCGGCAACAACAATCCCGTCGAGGTGACGGAAGTGGTACGGATCCTCGAGGAAACGATCGGCAAGAAGGCGATCCGTGAAATGCTGCCGATGCAGCCGGGCGACGTGCCGGCGACCTACGCCAATGTCGACGATCTGATGCGCGACGTCGATTTCCGCCCGTCGACCCCGATCGCGGACGGCATCGGGCGTTTCATCGCCTGGTTCCGCGACTACCACAAGCTCTGACAGCCGACTTTCTCAAGCCGGTGCGGTCTCGGGCTTGATGCGCTCGCCGCTCGCAATCCAGGCGAGCCCGCCGATCACCCCAATCGCAAAACTCTCTGCGCCGAAGATCAGCGACACCAGCAGGCCGTCGCTTTGCGGCAGGCCGGCATAGGCGAACGCGGCGACCATAACGCCTTCGCGCACGCCCCAGCCGGCGATCGAGATCGGCACCGACGCGATCAGCACGACGGGCAGGATCAGAAGCAGCGCCTGCACCAGCTCGAGCGGCGAGCCAACCGCGCGTGCGGCACACCAGGCGGTGAGCACGGTCAGGCCGTGACCAACGATCGACAGCGCGGCGATGCTCAGGCCCACTTTCGGCGACACCAGCACCGTCCAGGCGAGCGAGGCGGCTTCGGCGAGATGCCGGGTCAGCCGCCAACGCATCAGCAGCCGCGCGATGCGATCGATGGCGAACAGCCCGATGACACCGGCGATGCTGGCCGAGCCGATGGCGATGAGCGCGATGCGGCCGACCGGATTGCTGATGAAGGTGAGCGACCACGGCAGGCAGGCGAGCACGATCAGCGCCAGCCAGAGCAGCCCGACGCCGCGGTCGATCAGCACCGAATAAAGCGCCGGCTTGAGCCCGCTATTGTGGCGCGCCAGCAGCCAGACGCGCGCCGCATCGCCGCCCACGGTCGAGGGCAGCGTCTGGTTGAAGAACATCCCGATCAGCATGTAGAGCAGTGCGCGAGGCGCGGTCAGGGGCGCGCCGCTCGTGAGCGCGATGCGCTGCCAACGCAGCGAGGTCAGCGCCAGCTGGATCAGGATCACCAGGAGCCCCGCGGCAATCCACAGTGGCTTGATATCGCCGAGGCGGCCGCGAAGCGTCGCCAGATTGACGAAATCGAGCGCCAGATAGAGCAGCCCGGCCGAAACGGCGGCCTTGATGGCGAGGGCAAACAGGCGCCGCATTGTCGTGCTCAAGCCTTTCTCAAGTTCCAGATACCGGTTCCGTCCCGCCGGCCGCAGCGCAACGTGGCATCCGATATCGGGGAAAACAGCGCGATCGGCGCCCCTATAGCTTGATTGCGCCCGGATGAGAATGGATAAGTGAAACCGGAAAAGAAGCCGGCCGAGGATCACCCGTCATGCCGAAATTGTCCGAGCTTAAAGTCAAGCTGTTCACCGACGGCGCCGACAAGGCGCAGATCGTGGAGATGGCGAAGCAGCCGTGGATTGCCGGCTTCACCACCAATCCCTCGCTGTTGAAGAAGGCCGGCGTCTCCGACTACGAGGCCTATGCCCGCGACCTCGTCGCCGCGGTCCCGGACCGGCACATTTCCTTCGAAGTGTTCTCGGACGACATCGCCGAGATGGTCGCGCAGGGCCGAGTCATCGCGTCCTGGGGCAAGAACGTGTACGTCAAGCTGCCGGTGACGACGACGCGCGGCGAGCCGCTTTACGAAGCGGTGCGCTCGCTCTCGCGTGACGGCGTCAACATCAACATGACCGCGATCTTCACCTCCGAGCAGGTAGGGCGCGCCGTTGAGGCGCTTGCGGGCGGCGCGCCGGCCTGCGTGTCGGTGTTCGCCGGACGCCTCGCCGATTTCGGCATCGACTATCGACCGATCATGCAGGACGCCATCGCCCGCGCGCGCGCGACGAAAAATATCGAGATCATCTGGGCTTCGACGCGCGAAGTCTACAACGTCGTCGAAGCGGATCAACTCGGCTGCCACATCATCACCGCGCCGGCCGACGTATTGAAGAAGCTCCCCGCGCTCGGCACCAAATCGGGCGCCGCGATCTCACTCGATGCGGTGAAGGCATTCCGCGAGGATGCGCTTGCCGCTGGATTGCGTCTGGCGATGCCGGCCTCGCGCGCTGCCGAATAATTTCATGCGTCAGTGGCGCTGGATCGAGGCCGGCTGCATCGCCGGCCTCGTCGTTTTTGCGCTGTATTTTCTCACCGGCTTTCGTTTCGGCACGCTATTCACGGTGGTCGACCGTCAGGTCGATTTTCAGATCTGGTGGGTTGTCGCGGGTGAAATCAAGGAGTTCGGTCGCTATCCGGCGTCCGTCACCGGAGATTGGGCAAACCGCGTCCTGCCTTATGCGCCGTCAGGCGCTGCGATGCTGCTTTTGCTGCACGCGCTGCCGCGGCTGGTAGCGTTCGGGGTATGGATCGCTCTGCAGGGCCTGGCCTTTGCCGCCGTGCTCTGGGCCTCATTGCGGATGAGCGGTGGCGGCATGCGCCGCGAAGCCTTGCTCATCGCGCTCATCGCGAGCCTGTTCGCCGCGAGCCCGATCGGATGGGATTTCCGCAACCACAACACGAACATGATTTATCTCGCGTTGGTCATGCTCGGTGCAGTGACGCACCGAACCTGGCTCGCGGCGCTGTTGTTCGCGCTGAGCTTCAACCTCAAGCTCTATAGCGTGCTCATCCCGGTCGTCCTGGCGTGGCGGCGTGAGATTGCGCTCGCGGTCGCAACAATGGTCGTGTCGGCGCTCATCTTCGTGGCGCTGCCGATTGTCGTCTTCGGCGTCGCGCCGTTTCCGCAACTGCTCATCGACTGGTACGGTCAGGTTCAGCACACGGTTCCGCCGCAGGTGCAGTCGCAAGGGCCGGCGACGCTGATCCGCACCGTCGCCGTGCTGCTCGCGCGCGATCCGTCGGCACCGGAGGTGACGACGGTGTTGCGCGCGGTGCAACTCGGTTGGCTGGTGCTTGTGGCCGCGTATTTCCTCACCGCCGGCCGCGCCGCGCCAACGAGCAAAGAGGACGCTACGCGCGCCCGGCTCGCCGATCTCTGCGTGGCGCTGATGGCGCCGCTGCCGCTTTCGACCTGGCTGGTGCCCTATCATACCGTCGTGCTGCTGCCGGCTTTCGTACTGCTGCTGACGGTCGCGGCGAAGCCGGCATTCACGATGTGGCTGCGGGGCGGGGCGCTCGCCGCCGTGCTGGCCTGCGGGGCGCTGAGGCTCATTCCGCTCGGCGAGGACTATCGCGGCGGCATTTACCTTACCAGCTTCGTGATCATCGGCCTGGCGCTGGCCGTCGTTCGGGGTTTTCCACAGTCCCGCGGGGCTGTGGAAAAGACACTGTAACGCATTGAATCAAAACGTGTTCACCTCTGTGTTCGGTCTTGGTCGCCAGGGCCGGTCGAGCGTGCTAGTGAAGCCTAACTGGCAGAGGGGGAATGATGGTGCAAAGCGTTACCCGCAGCGCGGAGCAGCCCTTGCGTGTCGGCGTCATCGGCGTCGGCGTCATGGGCAGCAATCATGCGCGTGTGTTCGCCGGCCTTCCGGGCGTGCAGCTCGTCGGCGTTGCCGATCCTGACCGCAAGCAAGCGGACTTCGTCGCGCGCACGCTGCGCTGCGCCGCCGTCTCCGAAGTCTCCGAGCTCATCGATCTCGGTGTCGAGGCGGTGACCATCGCCGCGCCGACGCATCTGCATCACGATATCGCGCTGCTGTGCATCTCCCGCGGCGTCCACGTCATGGTGGAAAAGCCGATCGCCTCCTCGGTCGAGGAGGGCCGCGACATCATCGCCGCCGCGCGCCGCGCCGGGCTCACGCTGATGGTCGGCCATGTCGAGCGCTTCAATCCGGCGGTGGAGGCGATCAAGGAAGCCATCCGTGGCGAGGACATTCTCTCCATCGGCATCACCCGCGTCGGCCCGTTCCCTCCGCGCATGTCGAATGTCGGTGTGGTCATCGACCTTGCCGTGCACGACATCGATCTGATCCGCTGGTTCACCGATTCCGACATCGTCGAGGTGCAGCCGCAGCTCTCGAGCGCGGTAGCGGAGCGCGAGGATATAGCGTTGCTGCAGTTCCGCACCGCTTCGGGGGTGCTTGCGCACATCAACACCAACTGGCTGACGCCGTTCAAGGCGCGCAACGTCACCGTCGCGACGCGCGGCAAATACGTAATGGGCGACCTGCTCACGCGGCAGGTGACCGAGTGCTTCGGCTTCCAGCCCGACGGCAGCTATTCGATGCGCCACCTTTCCGTCGGTCACGCCGAGCCGCTGCGCTCGGAGCTGATGGCCTTCGTCAATGCCGTGCGTACTGGCGGTGCGCCTGCGGTGACCGGCGAGGAGGGCGTCGCCAGCCTCGAGATCGCGACCCGCTGCCTCGCGAGCCGTACCGCGCCGACCGCAATGCCCGAGCGCAAGGGCCCGCGCCGCGTGGTCGGCTGATCTTCCTCCAACTGTGTCTGCGATGAACCAGCATACCCGTCCGGCTGCCGCGCCCATTCCTTTCATCGACGTTGCCGCGCAACGCCGCCGCATCGAGAAGAACATCGACGCTGCGCTCGCGCGTGTGCTCGCGCACTGCCAGTTCATTCTTGGACCGGAAGTCGCCGCGCTCGAGACAGAGTTGGCGAAATTCTGCGGCGCCAAGCACGCGATCAGCTGTGCCAGCGGCACCGACGCGCTGCTGCTCTCCTTGATGGCGCTCGGTGTCGGCCCGGGCGATGTGGTGATCTGCCCGTCCTTTACCTTTTGCGCCACTGCCGAAGTGGTGGCGCTGCTCGGCGCCACGCCGGTCTTCGTCGACGTCGTGCCGGAGACCTTCAATATCGACGTCAAAGGTCTGTCCGGCGCCATCGCCACCGCGAAAGGCCTCGGTCTCAAGCCCAAAGGGATCATCCCCGTCGACCTGTTCGGTCTGCCGGCCGATTACGATGCCATCGTCGAATTCGCCAAGGCGGAAGGCCTGTTCGTGCTCGACGATGCGGCGCAGAGCTTTGGCGCGACCTATAAAAACCGCAAGCTCGGCTCGATCGGAACCATCACCGCGACGAGCTTCTTTCCGGCGAAGCCGCTGGGCTGTTTCGGCGACGGCGGCGCGCTGTTCACTGACGACGACGCGCTCGTTCCCGTGATCAAGTCGCTGCGTGTCCACGGTCACGGCACTGACAAATACGACAATGTGCGCATCGGCATCACCGGCCGGCTCGACACCATGCAGGCCGCGATCCTGATCGAGAAGCTGAAGATCTTCCCCGATGAGATCGAGGCGCGCGACCGGGTCGCTAAGCGCTACAACGATGCGCTCGGCGACGTCGCCATCGTGCCCAGGGTGCCCGAGGGCATGACCTCGGTCTGGGCACAGTACACACTGCGGCTGCCGAAGGGCGCGCGTGAGAAATTCGCCGCGGCGCTGAAGGCCGAAGGTATCCCGACGGCGATCTACTATCCGATCCCGCTGCACCGGCAGACCGCGTACAAGCATTTCCCGGTGGGGCAGGGCGGGGTCGCCGTATCCGAGCGCCTGGCGGATGAAGTGATCAGCCTGCCGATGCACGCCTATCTCGACGAGCCGACGCAGGATCGCATCGTCGGGGCGGCGCGCCGTGCGCTTGGCCGGGCGTAACTAGCCCCGGCTGTAGATATCCTCGAGGCGGACGATGTCGTCTTCGCCGAGATAGCTGCCGGTCTGTACCTCGATCAGCTCCAGCGGAATCTTGCCCTTGTTGGCGAGGCGATGAACGCTGCCGATCGGGATGTAGACCGACTCGTTCTCGTGCACGGCGCGCACATCCTTGTTGATCGTCACCTCGGCCGTGCCGCGCACCACGATCCAGTGCTCGGAGCGGTGCTGATGCTTCTGCAGTGACAGCGTGCCACCCGGGATGACGACAATGCGTTTGACCTGGAAGCGTTCGCCGAGGTCGATCGACTCGTAATAGCCCCAGGGCCGATGCATACGGCGATGATCGGTCGCCTCCTTGCGCTTCGCCGCATGCAGCTTGCCGACAAGCTCGCGAACCTCCTGCGCGCGCTCGCGCGGCAGCACCAGCACGGCATCCGGCGTCGTCACCACGACCAGGTCTTTCACACCGAGCACGGCGGTGAGGCGGTCATTGCTATGCACGACGCTGTTGCTGGAATCGACGGCGATGACCTGACCCTGCATGGCATTGCCGGCGGCGTCACGTGGAGCGATGTCGAAGATCGCGTCCCAACTGCCGATGTCCGACCAGCGGAAACGGCCTTCGACCACCGCCGCGCGGTCGGTCTTCTCCATCAGTGCATAGTCGATCGATTTCTGCGGGGCGCGTGCGAAGGCTTCCGGGTGTAACCGCAAGAAGCCGAGATCGGTGGAGATGCCCTCGACCGCGGCGGTGATCGCGGCTTCCATGTCCGGCTGCAGCCGCTTGAGCTCGTCGAGCAGCACGTCGGCGCGAAACAGGAAGTTGCCGGAATTCCACAGATAGTCCGCCGCGACATATTTCGCTGCGGTTGCCGCGTCCGGCTTTTCGACGAAGGCCTTCACCGCGCGCACGCCCGTCGATCCGATTTCGGCGCCGGGCAGGATGTAGCCGTAGCTCGTTTTCGGCTCGGTCGGCTTGATGCCGAAGGTGACGATGCGGCCCGCTTGCGCCGCGGCCTCGCCGGCGCGGCAGCTCTGCTTGAACGGCTCGACATCGAGGATGACGTGATCGGCGGCGAGCGCCAACACCACCGCATCGGGATCGCGCTGTTTCGCGACCGCCGCGGCCGCCGCGATCGCGGGTCCGGAGTCGCGCCGCAGCGGCTCGATGACCACCGTCGCGTCAACGCCGACATCCGCGGCCTGACGCTGTGCGAAGAAATGAAAATTCGGCCCGGTGATGACGATCGGCGGCGCGAAGATCGCAGGATCTGCCACCCGCAGCAGCGTCTCCTGATAGGTCGACTTGTCCCCGATAAGCGGGAGGAACTGTTTCGGCAATGCGTCGCGCGAGACCGGCCATAATCGGGTCCCGGCGCCACCGGCGAGGAGAATGGGGATGATCGGCATGGCTTTGGTAACGCTCGGTGCGGCTGTATGTTCGGTTTAGATTCGTCTTAGGGCCAATTCGTGCCTTATTGACTAAACATATCGTCGCAAGCGGTCTAGCTCGCGTTTTGCCCGGCATCCCGCCCGGCAAATGCCGGAAAATCGATGATTGAACGCATCCTCACCGTCGGCGGCTTTACGCTCCTGTCGCGCCTGACCGGTTTTGCTCGAGACGTGATCCTGGCAGCGGTGCTCGGTGCCGGTCCGGTCGCCGACGCATTTTTCGTCGCGCTGCGGCTGCCCAATCACTTCCGCGCCATCTTCGCCGAAGGCGCCTTTAATGCCGCCTTCGTGCCGGCCTATGCGCGCATCCGCCAGCAGGACGGCGCTGCGCGCGCACAATTGTTCGCTGACCGCATCTTCACGCTGCTGCTCGCGACCCAGATCGTGCTGCTGGCGCTGGCCCTCATCTTTACACCGGCGGTGATCGCCTTGCTTGCTCCCGGCTTCGCCAAAGATCCCGGACGCTTCGCGCTCGCAAGCGAGCTCACGCGCATCACCTTTCCTTACCTGCTGCTGATCACACTGGTCACGCTCTGCGGCGGCATCCTCAACGCGCTGCATCGCTTCGCGGCCGCTGCCGCCGCGCCGATCCTGCTCAATCTGTCGATGATCGGCGCGCTGGCGCTTGCGTTCATTTTTCCGACAGCGGGGCACGCTGCGGCCTGGGGCGTGCTCATCGCCGGTGTGCTCGAGCTCCTCCTCGTCGGCTACGATGCCTGGCGCGCGGGGGTCCTTCCGCGCCTGCGGCGACCCGAGCTCGATCCCGATATCAAACGCTTCTTCGCCGCGCTCGGGCCCGCGACCGTCGGCTCCATGGGCGTGCAGCTCGCGCTCTTCGCCGACACCATCATCGCGAGCTTCCTGCCCGCCGGCGCGCTCTCGGCTCTCTACTATGCCGATCGGTTGAACCAACTACCTATCGGCGTCATCGGCATCGCTGCGGGCACGGTGATCCTGCCGGAAATGGCGCGGCGCATCGCCGGCGGCGATGAAGCGGGCGCGCAACAGGCTCAGAACCGTGCCATCGAATTCACGCTGCTGCTCTCGGTCCCATGCGTCGTTGCGTTTCTCCTCATCCCCGATCTGATCATGCGCGCGCTGTTCACGCGCGGCGCCTTCACCGCGGCGGATGCCTCGGCGGCGGGGATGACGCTTGCAGCCTATGCGCTCGGGCTGGTGCCGTTCGTGCTGATCCGCACTGCCACGGCGACCTTCCTGGCCCGCGGCGACACGGCGACGCCGGTGAAGGCAGCGCTCTCCGCTGTCGCCGTGAACATCGTGTTCAAGATTCTGCTGATGGGTCCGTTGGCGCAGGTCGGGTTGGCGCTGGCCACGACGATCGGCGCCTGGATCAATCTTGGGCTGGTATTCTTCTTCGGCTGGCGCGCCGGGCTCGTCGGCATCGACGCACGGCTCAAGCGTTCGCTCATTAATCTGGCGATCGCCGGCCTCGTCCTCGCCATCGGCTTGTGGCTATGCATCGCACCTGTGTCGCAACAGTTTGCGCATTGGCCGCGGCTGCGCGATGAGACGACGCTCGGTGTTCTTGCGGCGATCGGGGCGGGGATCTACGGGGCGATGATTGTTGCCCTGTTTGGGCGGGAATGGCTGGCGACGCTCTATCGTCGGCGCGCGCGCGCGGCCACGATCGATCAATGAAACTGATGATTGCCGCGACCTGATTGCATCCGCAACTTTTTTGTGTGCGGCATCATTGCTGCCGAGGGATAATGGACATAGCTAGGTCAAAGCGATACGCGGGGATCGCTGCGACCTTCCGATAGCAACATGTTGGCCTTCCAGGCATTTCTATGAACGTTTCACTGTCTTTCGACGGACTGCCGCTAGCCGGCGCATTACGCGGCGGCGCCGCGCTGTTCTTCGCCTTGGCCCTTGCCGCCTGCGGCGATGGGCAGAAACAGGCCGGCGGTCCGCCGCCACCCGCCGTTACCGTCGCCAAGCCCACGGCGCGGACCGTAACCGACTACGATGAATATGTCGGCCGCTTCGTCGCTATCGACTCTGTCGAGGTGCGCGCGCGCGTCTCGGGCTATCTCGAGAAGATTCATTTCCAGGACGGTGCGCTGGTGAAGCAGGGCGATCTGCTGTTCACCATCGACAAGCGCCCATTTCAGAACACGCTCGACCAGGCGAGTGCCAATCTGGCGCAGACACGCGCCAATCTGGCCTTCACTGAAGCCGACCTCGCCCGTGGCCAGCAGCTGGTGCACGACAAGACCATCACCGAGCAGACCTACGACCAACGCGTCCAGGCCAACCGCAGCGCGCAGGCAACGGTCAACGCCAACGAGGCAGCGGTGCGTCAGGCCCAGCTCGATCTCCAGTTCACCGAATTGCGCGCGCCGGTCTCCGGCCGCATCGGCGATCGCCGGGTTTCCGTTGGCAACCTGGTCACGGGGGGCACCAGCGGCGGGACGACGCTGCTCGCCACCATCGTCTCCAGCGACCCGATCCGTTTCGAATTCACCTTCGATGAAGGCTCGTTCCTGCGCTACGAGCGCATGGCGCCGAAGGGCAACGACGAAGCCAGCCGCGGCAAGGGCATTCCGGTCGCGCTCAAGCTGCTCGATGAAAAGAGCTTCGTGCACAAAGGGCAGATGGATTTCGTCGACAACGTGATCGATCGCTCAACCGGCACGATCCGCGGGCGCGCGGTGATCCCCAATCCCGACAGCCTGTTCACGCCCGGCATGTTCGCCCGCGTGCAGGTGCCGGGCTCGCTGCCTTACCAGGCATTGCTCGTCCCCGAAGTCGCCATCGGCACCGAGCAGGTGCGTAAATATCTGCTCGTCGTCGGCGCCGACAACACGGTCGCGCAGAAATACGTGACGCTTGGCCCGCTGCAGGCTGACGGCCTGCGCGTGATCCGGGACGGCATCGGCGCCGATGACCGCGTCATCGTCGAGGGATTGATGCGCGCGCGTGCCGGACAGAAAGTCACGCCGCAGGAAAAGGGCGCGCAGCCCGCCGGCGGCGCGCCCACCAATCCGCAAGCCAACGCCAAATAACGGCCGCACGTCATGCGGATTTCGCACTTCTTCATCGACCGGCCGATTTTCGCGTCCGTCGTCTCCATCGTCTTCATCATTCTCGGCGGCGTCGCCTTCTTCCGCCTGCCGATCGCGCAATATCCTGAAATCGCACCGCCCGTGATCAACGTCACCGGCCAGTATCCGGGCGCCAGTGCCGACGTCGTGGCGCAGACCGTGGTCTCTCCGATCGAGGACCAGATCAACGGCGTCGAGAACATGCTCTACGTGTCGTCGAACTCGACCGGCGACGGGCGGTTCTCGATCTCAGTGACCTTCGACATCGGCACCAATCTCGATATCGCGCAAGTGCAGGTGCAGAACCGCGTCGCCATCGCGCAGCCGCGTCTGCCGGCCGACGTGCGCAACATCGGCGTCACCGTGGCAAAGGCCTCGCCCGACCTGATGATGGTCGTGCACCTCTATTCGCCCGACAAGTCGCGTGACACGCTCTATATGTCGAACTACGCGACGCTCGAGATCAAGGACGCGCTCACACGCCTCTACGGCGTCGGCTCGATCACCGTGTTCGGCAGTCGCGATTACTCGATGCGTATCTGGCTCGATCCGGATCGCTTGCAGTCGCTCGGCCTGACCGCGAACGACGTGGTCGTGGCGCTGCAGGGACAAAACGTGCAGGTCGCCTCGGGCGTGCTCAACCAGCCGCCGCAGGAGAAGCAGACCGCGTTCCAGATCTCGGTGCAGACTCTCGGGCGTCTCGCCGATCCGGACGAGTTCGCCAATATCGTGGTGAAGCAGACGCCGACGGCGATCGTGCGGGTGAAAGACGTTGCCCGCGTCGACCTTGCCGCGCTCGACTACTCGTCGAATTCCTACCTCAATCTCGATCCGGCAGTGGCGCTGGCGGTGTTCCAGTTGCCCGGGTCGAATGCGCTCGCCACCGCGCAGTCGATCCGCACGACGATGGAGCAGTTGTCGAAGCGCTTTCCGCCGGGCATCCAGTACACCATCATCTACGATCCGACACAGTTCATTCAGCAGTCGGTCGATGCCGTGGAAGAGACGATCGGCGAGGCGATCCTGCTGGTCGTGCTTGTCGTCGTGCTGTTCCTGCAGACCTGGCGCGCCGCGGTGATCCCGCTCGTCGCCATCCCGGTGTCGCTGATCGGCACCTTCTTCTTCATGTCGTTGTTCGGCTTCACGCTGAACAACCTGTCGCTGTTCGGGCTGGTGCTCGCCGTCGGAATCGTCGTCGACGACGCCATCGTCGTTGTGGAGAACGTGGAGCGCAATATCGAGCGGGGGCTGACGCCACACGACGCGGCGGTGAAGAGCATGGACGAGGTCGGCGGGGCGTTGATCGCGATCGCGCTGGTGCTCTGCGCCGTGTTCGTGCCTTCGGTGTTCATCACCGGCATCTCGGGCCAGTTCTACCGGCAGTTCGCCTTGACAATCGCCGGTGCCACGGTGATCTCGCTCATCGTGTCGCTGACGCTCTCACCGGCGCTGTGCGCGCTGTTGCTCAAGCCGCACGATCCGGCGCATCGGCACACCTGGTGGGAACGGCCGATCCGGCTGTTCTTCCGCGGCTTCAACACGGCGTTCGACAAGCTTGCCCATGGCTATGGCTGGCTCGCCGGCCACGTGGTGCGCCTCGCCGTCATCATGCTGATCGCCTACGCCGCGATCATCGGGTTCGGTCTCAACGAATTCCGCAAGACTCCGGTCGGCTTCATCCCGCAGGTCGATGCCGGCTATCTCATTGCCGTGATCCAGCTGCCGCCGGGCTCCTCGCTCGCGCGCACCGACGACGTCAACCGCAAGGTCGTCGAGATGGCGATGAAGATTCCGGGCGTGCTCGGCGCGGTGAACATCGTCGGCTTTTCCGGTGCCACCTTCACCAACGCGCCGAATGCCGGCGCGGTGTTTCTGGCGCTGAAGCCGTTCGAGGAGCGCGCCAAGGATCCGCGCCAGTCGGCGGCCGCGATCCAAGGCCAGCTGTTCCGGCAGGCCTCGACGATTCAGGAGGGCTTTGTCGTCGTGGTGCTGCCGCCTTCGGTGCGCGGCATCGGCAATGCCGGCGGTTTCCGCATGATGATCGAGGACCGCGGCGGCCGCGGCGCCGGCGCGCTGCAGAGCGCGGCCTTCGCCATGATGGGCCGCGCCGCGCAGACGCCGGGCGTGGCCCAGGTGTTCTCGCTGTTCGAAAACTCGACGCCGCAGCTCTATCTCGATATCGACCGCGTCAAGGCACAAATGCTCGGCATCAATGTGCCCGACGTGTTCAATGCGCTGCAGGTCTTCCTTGGCTCGGCCTATGTGAACGACTTCAACCTGTTCGGCCGCACCTTCCGCGTCACCGCACAGGCCGACGGCCAGTACCGCATGGACACCAAGGATGTGCTCAACATCCGGGTGCGCAACTCCAGCGGCGATACCGTCCCGCTTGGGGCTTTCACCACGGTACGCGACATCGCCGGCCCGTATCGGGTGCCGCGCTATAATCTCTATCCAGCGGCCGAGCTCGATGGCAACGCGGCGCCTGGGTATTCGCAGGGCCAGGCCATCCAGATCATGGAGCGCTTGGCGCAGCAGACGCTGCCCGAAGGCTTCAGCTACGAGTGGACGACGCTGGCCTTCCAGCAGATCCGTGCCGGCAACACCGCGCTGTTCGCCTTCGTGCTTGGAGTCGTGTTCGTGTTCCTGGTGCTGGCGGCGCAGTTCGAGAGTCTGACGCTGCCGCTCGCCGTCATCCTCATCGTTCCGATGTGTCTCGTCGCCTCGATCTCCGGCGTGATCTTGCGCGGGCAGGACAACAACATCCTCACCCAGGTCGGCTTCGTGGTGCTGATCGGCTTGGCCGCCAAGAATGCGATCCTGATCGTCGAGTTCGCCAAGCAGATCGAGGACCGCAACCACGATCGCTTCGCGGCTGCCGTCGAGGCCGCCCGGCTGCGGTTGCGGCCGATCCTGATGACCTCGTTCGCCTTCATCTTCGGCGTGGCGCCGCTGGTCTGGGCCGTCGGTGCCGGCGCCGAGCTGCGGCAGACGCTCGGGACAGCCGTGTTCTCCGGCATGATCGGTGTCACCGCCTTCGGCTTGATTTTCACGCCGGTCTTCTATGTGGTGACGCGCTGGATCGCGATCCATACCGCACGCCGCCGTGCGGGTGCGGCGCCCGTGCCGCCGCAACAACCAGCTGAGTAGGGCAAGGCATGAAGTTCGGTGTCGGGCAATCGGTCAAGCGTAAGGAGGACGGCCCGCTGCTGCGCGGTGACGGCCATTACATCGCGGATTTTCTTCCCGCGGGCTGCCGTCATGCCGTCGTCGTGCGCTCCCCGCATGCGCATGCGCGATTTACGCTGGATGCCGGAAAAGCACGCACGCTTCCTGGCGTGCGGCTCATCCTGACCGCCGCAGACATCTCCGAGCTCGGCCCGATGCCGTGTCCGGGCACGATCCCGGATGTGGCCATCGAGATTCCCGATTATCCGGTGCTGGCGCGCGACGAGGTTCGCCATGTCGGCGACATGGTCGCCTTCGTCGTCGCCGATACGCTGGCCCAGGCCAAGGACGCGGCTGAAGCCATCGTCATCGACTGGGACCCGCTCCCGCACATGATCGGCGCCGTTGCCGCGCTGGAAAAAGGAGCCGTGCAGGTCTGGCCGCAGATCCCCGGCAACCTCGCCTTTGACGTTTCACTCGGCGACGCAACGGCGACCAAAGCCGCATTCGCGCAGGCTGAGCGCACCGTCTCCGTGCGCGTCATCAACCAGCGGCTGGTCACCAATTATATGGACACCCGCGGTGTCGTGGCCGAATACGACAAGGCAGGCGACCGCATCACGCTGACGCTCGGCAGCCAGGGCAGCCACATCATCCGCGACATCATCGGCGGGGAGGTGCTCAAGCTGCCGCCGGAGAAGATGCGTGTGATCACGCCGGATGTCGGCGGCGGCTTCGGCACCAAGCTGTTTCCGTATCGCGAATATGCGCTCGCTGCCGTTGCCGCGAAGCGCATCGGCGCACCGGTGAAATGGGTTGCCGAGCGCAACGAGCACTTCCTCGGCGACTCGCATGGCCGCGACAACATCACCACGGCGACGCTGGCGCTTGATGCCAAAGGGCGTTTCCTTGCGCTCGATATCGATCTGATCGCCGACATGGGCGGCTATCTGTCTTGCTACGCGCCTTACATTCCCTGGCTTGGGGCCGGCATGTCGCCCGGCGTCTACGACATTCCCGTTTGTCATGTGCGCGTGCGCGGCGCCTACACACACACCGTGCCGGTTGATGCCTATCGCGGCGCTGGCCGTCCCGAGGCCGCCTATGTGATCGAGCGGCTCGTCGACGTCGCCGCCCACGAGCTCGATGTGGCCCCGGATACGTTGCGCAAGCGCAACTTCATCAAGCCGAAAGCGATGCCGTACAAGACGGCAACCGGGAAGCTCTACGACTCCGGCGACTTCGCGGCGCATATGGCGCGTGCGCAGGAGATCGCCGACTGGGCCGGTTTCAAGGCGCGTGCGGCTGTGTCGAAGAAGGCCGGCAAGTTGCGCGGCATCGGGCTCGCGACCTATATCGAGGCCTGCGGCAGCAACGGGCCGGAGACGGCGACGGTGCGCCTCGACAAGGATGGCGGCGTCACCGTGCTCATCGGCTCGCAATCGAGCGGGCAGGGGCATGCCACCGCCTATGCCCAGCTGGTGGCGGAGCAACTCGGCCTGCCGCCGGAGTTGGTGCACACGGTGCAGGGCGATACCGACATGATCGCGACCGGCGCGGGGACCGGCGGCTCAAGCTCGATTCCCGCCGGCGGTGCGTCGCTCGAAGGCGCGGTGAAGAAGCTCGCCGACAATCTCAAGAAGCTCGGCGCCGATGCGCTCGAGGCCTCGGCCGCCGACATGGAAATCGACGAAGGCAAGGTGCGCATCGCGGGCACCGACCGCGTGATCTCGTTCGCCGATCTTGCCAAGCGTCCGGAGGCGACACCCGACAAGCTCACCGCCGAGAATGCCTGGACGCCGGGCGACCCGACCTATCCGAATGGCACGCATATCGCCGAGGTCGAGATCGATCCCGGGACGGGTGCGACGACCATCGTCAATTACGTCGTGGTCGACGATTTCGGCGCCACACTCAATCCGCTGCTGCTCGCAGGCCAGGTGCATGGCGGCGCGGTGCAGGGTATCGGCCAGGCGCTCACCGAGAACACCGTCTACGATGAGGGCTCCGGTCAACTCGTCACCGCGACGCTGATGGACTATGCGCTGCCGCGCGCGTCGGATTCGCCGAACTTCACCTTCGAGACTCACAACGTGCCGTGCAAGAACAACCCGCTCGGCGTCAAAGGTGCGGGCGAGGCGGGCGCCATCGGATCCTGTCCCGCGGTGATCAACGCGGTCGTCGATGCGTTATGGCGCGCCTATCGCATCCGCCATGTCGACATGCCGGCGACCCCGGAGCGAGTCTGGGCGGCGATCGAGGAAGGGCGGCGGGTCCACACGCTGTAACAAACCTCGAGCCGAGTTATCCCGGCCGCGATGCGGTGCTTATTTGCCAAGACTCGCAGCGGCATTTAAAGCGAGCGCTGGTGTTGTTGTCCTTGACGTCGCGACCTGCGGAAGCCGGCATCCATGCGGGGAAAGCTTGTTGTTACCGCCGCCCTTGCGGTCGCCGCCGGCGTGATCGGCTTGTGGGTTCTCACGATCCCCGAAATGGTTCCGGCCAGCGCGCTGGCGGCGCATGTGCCCGATCTCGCCAATGGCAAGGTGATGTTCGATGCCGGTGGCTGCGTCGACTGCCACACGCGGCCCAAGCAGGACGACAGGCGCCGGCTTGGCGGGGGAGCGCCGATCAACTCGCAGTTCGGGGTGTTCTATCCGCCGAACATTTCGCCCGACCTCAACGACGGCATCGGGGCCTGGACCGAGGCGGATTTCATTACAGCCCTGACCAAGGGCACATCGCCTGATGGCCGCCATTTCTATCCGGCGTTTCCGTATGCCTCCTATCAGCACATGCGCACCGACGACCTGCGCGACCTGTTCGCATATCTCAAGACGCTGCCGCCGGTGGCGGGGCGTACACGCGCGCATGCGCTGTCGTTTCCATTCAACATTCGCCGCGGCGTCGGCGTGTGGAAGCTGATGTTTCTCGACGGCCAGCCCTTCCATCCCGATCCTCGCCAATCCCAGCAATGGAATCGCGGCGCTTATCTGGTGAACGGGCCGGGCCACTGCGCAGAGTGCCATTCGCCACGCAATTGGCTCGGCGCCGTGATCGCCGACAAACGCTTTGCCGGCGGTAAATCTCCCGATGGGCAGGGTGGCGTGCCCAACATCACGCAGGCCAAGCTTGCGAAGTGGACGGAAGCAGATTTCTTCAACACGCTGACAACTGGCGCGACGCCGGATTCCGATCCGGTCGGCGGCGCCATGGCCGAGGTCGTGCGCTCGACCTCGCAGCTGCCGGAGACCGATCGCGCGGCGATGGCGACCTATCTCAAGTCGTTACCTCCCGTGAGCTCGCCGTGAGGTCCGTGTAGTCAATCGTGCGCGGTAATCTCCTCAAAGCCATCTTCTTCAAGCTCATCTCCGCGCTGCTGTTTGCGGTGATGTCGGCGCAGGTGCGCTATCTTGGCGACATCGTGCCGGTCGGGCAGCTGGTGTTCTTCCGCAGCGCCTCCGCGATCATCCCGGTGGTGCTGATCTACGCCTGGCGCGGCGAGCTGATGACGGCGGTGCGCACCAGCCGGCCTCTCGGGCAGCTCGGCCGTGGCACGCTCAGCGTCATCGGTATGTTCAGTAATTTCGGGGCGCTTGCGCGGCTGCCGCTCGCCGACGCCACCGCGATCTCCTTCGCCTCGCCCTTGATCACCGTCGCGCTCGCCGCGGTCGTCCTCAAGGAACGCGTGCGCGTCTATCGCTGGTCGGCGGTGGGTGTCGGCTTCGTTGGGGTCATTGTCATGCTGCTGCCGCATCTCGACGTCGGCCGTCATGCCGGCGCCACCGAGGCCAGCGCCGTCGGCGCACTGCTGGCCTTCGGTTCGGCTTTCTGCAACGCCGGCACCGTGATCCAGACCCGGCGGTTGACACAGAGCGAGAGCACATCGTCGATCGTGTTCTACTTCTCGCTGATCTGCGCACTGGTCAGCCTGGTCACGCTGCCGTTCGACTGGCACAGCCCGACCTGGAAGGAGCTCGGCATGCTGATGTCGCTCGGGATCCTCGGCGGTATCGCGCATCTCTTTCTCACCGAGAGCTACCGCTTCGCCACGGCGTCGCTGGTGGCGCCGTTCGACTACAGCTCGATGCTGTGGGCGCTGATCCTCGGCTTCTGGTTCTTCGGTGAGGTGCCGACCATCCTGGTCTTCGTCGGCGCGGGCATCGTCGCCGGCGCCGGTCTTTACGTCATCTGGCGCGAGCGTCAGCTTGGGTTGGCGCGTGCGGCCGAAGGCACGCCGACGGCGACGTAACGGCTTTGATTGACGACCGCCGACCCTGGCTACGCCCGGTGGCGCGGTTACCCTTGGAACGCCTTGAAGGTGATGATGGTGCGCGTGTCCTGGATTCCGGGAATGGTCTGTACCTGCTCGTTGACGAAGTGACCGATGTCGGTCGAGCTGTCGACATAGAACTTCGCCAGCAGATCGAATTCGCCGGCCGTCGAATAGATTTCGGAGGCGATCTCAGCTTCGGCCAGGCGGTTTGCCACGTCGTAGGACTTGCCGAGCTGGCATTTGATCTGAACGAAAAAGGGGACCATTCGCGCCTCCGGATATTGCTGCTAATCCAGCAAAAAGCCCCGGCCGAGGCAAGGCTTGCGCCGCATGGCGCACGGGACTACGTATTTGCCTGCAATCTCATGGGGTGCCCAGCACTCGTCGTGCCGGGCTGAGAGGCGTCATGCCAACCCATCGAACCTGATCCGGGTCATGCCGGCGGAGGGAGAGATGCTCGGCGAACTGCCGACCATAACAGCCGACATTCTGGAACGCCTCCGCGCGCGCGCCCCTCGCGTGCATTGCATCACCAATACGGTGGCGCAGGCCTTCACCGCGAACATGCTGCTCGCAGTTGGTGCCATCCCGTCGATGACCATCGCGCCGGAGGAAATCGCTGACTTCGTCCGCGGGGCCGATGCGCTTCTGGTCAATCTCGGCACTTGCGACGCCGAGCGGCGCACGGCCATCGGCATTGCCGTCGACACCGCCGGGCCCGCGTTGCCATGGGTGCTCGACCCGGTGTTTGTCGACCGCTCGCCGCCGCGTGCCGGTTTCGCCAAAGAGCTCGTCGACCGACAGCCTGCGGTCGTGCGGCTCAATGCCGCCGAATTTGCCGCACTCGCCGGAACGACGCCGGAAGCCGACGCACCATCACGCTACGCGCAGGACCATGATGTCGTCATCGCCCTCTCCGGCCGCGCCGACCGGGTTACCGACGGCGCGCGCAGCGCCGGCGTGCACAACGGACACGAATGGATGTCCCGGGTCACGGCGATGGGCTGCGCCGGCTCGGCGCTGCTCGCCGCCTGTCTCGCGGTCGAGAGCGACGCCTGGCAGGCAAGCATCGCCGCTATGCTCATTCTCGGCATCGCCGGAGAGGTCGCCGCCGACCGCGCCAAGGGGCCGGGGAGCTTCGCCGCGGCGATCCTCGATGCCGTGCACGCGCTCGATCGCGTGACCATCCTGCAGCACGCCAAAGTCGAACCATGACCGCGATCGCGCTCACCATCGCCGGGTCCGATTCCTCGGCCGGTGCCGGCATTCAAGCCGACCTGAAGACCTTCGCGGCGCTCGGCGTCTACGGCGCCTGCGTCATCACCGCGCTCACCGCGCAGAACACCCGTGGCGTGACCGGCATCCTCGACGTGCCGGCGGATTTCATCGCCGCGCAGATCGACGCGGTATTTTCCGATCTTGCCGTCGGCGCAGTGAAGATCGGCATGCTCTCGCGCGCGTCAGCGATCGAAGGTATTGCGCGCGCCCTGGTGCGCCACAAAGCGAGCAATATCGTGCTCGACCCGGTGATGGTCGCGAGCTCGGGCGACCGGCTGTTGGCACCGGAGGCGGTCGGCGCTCTGCGCCGCATGCTGATCCCGCGCGCGCTGCTTGTCACGCCGAACCTGCCGGAAGCCGCGGCGCTGCTCGATGCGCCGCAGGCGCAAGACGAGATGCAAATGCAGGAGCAGGGGCGGCGCCTGCTCGCGCTCGGTGCCCGCGCGGTGCTGATCAAGGGCGGCCATGGCGCCGGCGCCGAAAGCGTCGATTTTCTGATTACGCCGGATGCTGTCGTGCGGCTTGCTGCGGCGCGGATCGCCACGGCCGGCGTGCACGGGACCGGCTGCACGCTGTCTTCCGCGATCGCTGCGGGGCTCGCCAAGGGGCTCGTGCTGGAAGACGCTGTGCGCGATGCCAAGACTTACGTCACCGGCGCGATCAGCGCGGCGGCTTCCGAAGACTTCAAGGTTGGTCACGGTCGTGGCCCAGTGCATCATTTCTATCGCGAGTGGAGCAAAACATGAGCAAAGCGACGCGACGTAATCTTCTCGTGGCCGGAGCAGCCGGCGTTCTCGGCACAGTGGCGGCACCCGCGATCGCACGCGCCGCCACGACCAAATGGCGCATGGTCACCTCCTGGCCGCGGCGTCTGCCGGGCCCGGGCATGTCGGCCGAGCGCGTCGCCGACCGCATTCGCACCTTGTCGGGCGGCCGTCTCGACATCGCGGTGTTTGCCGCCGGCGAGGTGGTGCCCGCCTTCGAGGTGCTCGACGCCGTCGGCAACGGCGTCGCCGATCTCGGCCACACGGCCGCGTTCTACTGGCAGGGCAAGATGCCGGCGGCCGCGTTCTTTACCACGGTGCCGTTCGGGCTGACGCCGAACGAGCATGTCGCCTGGATCGATGCCGCCGGCGGTCAATCCCTATGGGACGAGCTTTACGCGCCGTTCGGCGTGAAGCCGTTCATGGCCGGCAACACCGGCGTGTGCATGGGCGGCTGGTTTCGCCGCGAGATCAAGAGCCTCGCCGATGTGCGCGGGCTTAAATTGCGCTCGCTGGGCTTGGGCGGTGAAGTCTATCGCCGCCTCGGCGCAACGCCGCAGACGACGCCGCCGGCGGAAATTCTTGTGAGCCTGCAGTCCGGCGTCATCGACGGCGCCGAGTTTGTTGGTCCCGGCTCCGATATCGCGCTCGGCTTCTATCGTGTCGCGCCGTTCTACTATTACCCCGGCTTCAACAAGCCGAACGGGACCGGCGAATGCATCGTCTCGCGCAAGGCGTGGGATGCGCTCGACGGCGAGCTCAAGGCGATCGTCGCGCATGCCTGCGCGAGCGAAGCGAATTACGCGCTCGCCGAGATGGAGCGGCTCAATGCCGAGGCGCTCGCGGCGCTCACGGGAGAGCACCACGTGCAGCTGCGCGCGTTTCCCGGCGACCTCATCACCGCGGCGCGCAAGCAGGCGATGGATGTGCTGGGCGAGCTCGCGGGGCGTAGCGACATCGCGCGCAAGATCCACGACTCGTACAAGGGCTTCGGCGAGCGCACCGCGTCGTGGTCGCGGATATCGATCCAGGGCGTGCTGGAGGCGCGTGGAACTTCCTAGATGGCGAAGTCGCGCGTTCGACTCTGTTAAGGTTAACCGCCTCTTAACCAAATTAGCGTGATGTAGGGCGTCATCCGCAGCGCGAGGTCGCGCGGCGAAACGCAGTTCCCGTGTCCGCGCGGGACGTCATCCGGTAAGGGGCTGAACCATGTATTCAAGACTGATGCGCACCGGCATTGCCGCCGCGACGCTTTTCGCCATTCCGTTCGTCGCGCAGGCGGCAGATCTCTACAAGCCGACCTACAAGGCTCCGGCCTATACGGCGCCGGCGGCGCACAGCTGGACCGGTTTCTATATCGGTCTTAACGGCGGCTACGGCTGGGGTTCCTCGAGCTGGGATTCGGCCGGCGGCATCAGCCCGAAGGGCGGCCTTGCCGGCGCCACCATCGGCTACAACCTGCAGACCGGCTCCTGGGTTTGGGGCCTCGAGGGTGACATCGACTGGTCCGGCATCAAGGGCAACGTCGCCTGTGGCGCGGGGACCTGCGAAACCTCCAACACTTGGCTCGGCACTGCGCGCGGCCGCATCGGCTACGCCTGGGACAACTTCATGCCTTACGTCACCGGCGGCGCCGCTTTCGGCGGGCTGAAGGCGACCAACAGCCTCACCGGCTCGGCTTCGACCACGCGCATCGGCTGGACGCTCGGCGCCGGCCTCGAATACGCGCTGTGGCAGAACTGGAGCGTGAAGGCCGAATATCTCTATGCCGACCTCGGCAAGTTCGACTGCGGCATCTCCTGCGGCGCCGCGCCGGACAATGTGAGCTTCAAGACCAACATCGTGCGCGCCGGCATCAACTATCGCTTCTGATCCCACGCACGTCCGTCTGAGACGACGAAAGCCCCGGACCAAGTCCGGGGCTTTTTGTTTGCGAGGGTCTCTCGTTTGTCATCGCCCGCGAGGCGGACGATCCAGTACTCACTGATCTCGGGTTGACTGGATACCCGCTTTCGCGGGTATGACGACAGAGCTCGTCGCCGTGCTCGGCGATCACATCTTGAACTTGACCACCTTCTGCCGCTGCTCGCCGAGCCCGCTGATGCCGAGCGTCACGATGTCGCCGGCCTTGAGGAACACCGGCTCCGGCTTCATGCCGAGCCCGACGCCGGGCGGCGTGCCGGTGACGATGACATCGCCCGGCTCCATGACGAAGAACTGCGAGCAGTACCAGACGATGTGCGCGCAATCGAAGATCATGGTGCGCGTGTTGCCGCGCTGACGCTTCTCGCCATTGACGTCGAGCCACATGTCGAGGCTCTGCGGATCCTTGATCTCGTCTTTGGTGACGAGCCACGGCCCGATCGGCCCGAAGGTCTCCGAGCCCTTGCCTTTGCACCACTGGCCGGAGCGCTCGATCTGGAAGACGCGCTCGGACACGTCGTTGGCGAGGAGATAGCCGGCGACGACGTCGAGCGCCTTCTCCTTCTTCAGGTAGCGCGCGCGCTGCCCGATGACGATGCCGAGCTCGACTTCCCAATCAAGCTTCGTGGAATCCTTCGGGATCATGGTGTCGTCGTTCGGCCCGCAGATCGAGGTCGGCGCCTTGTTGAAGATGATCGGCTCTTTCGGGATCGGCATGCCGGCTTCCGCGGCGTGGTCCGAGTAGTTGAGCCCGATGGCGATGAAATTGCGCGTGCCGCCGACGCAGGGGCCGAGCCGCGGCTTGCCGGCGACCGGCTTGAGCTTGTCGATCTTGGCCTTCTTGATCTTGGCCAGCCCCTTGGGCGAGAGCACGTCGCCGGCGATATCGGGCACGATTTTGGACAGATCGCGGATCTTGCCCTTGGCATCGATGATGCCCGGCTTTTCCTTGCCGGGCGCGCCGTAGCGGACGAGCTTCATGGGGATGGCCTCACTTCTGGTGTCGTGGATTGCAGTTTTCGGGTGGTTTCCCGGGCCGGACTATGCGTCGGCCGAGGAGGGCGGGGCAAGGGGACCTGGCCCGTGCTAGCCGCCCGTAGGCGGCGGAATTTGTAAGGCAAAGCGGCGGTGGCGCGGAATCCGTCAATGCTGATGTCGATCATGTGACATTGCCGCCACAGCGACCGAATTTCAGTCGTTTAACCACCGGGAAGCCTGCCATTTGGGCAGCCTCGCCTTGCGAGTCGTTCTACGCCCCGGCACGATAAGGTTGTAATTTCAGGTGGTCATAACAAATGGCGGGAAACGCCGGGTGTTGTAGCGGGGGCGAGTCATGAAGTTCATGTCCAAGCGTCTGGCGCTCCTTTCGGGCGCCGCGTTGGTTGCGCTGTCGATCGGTGCGGATCAGGCGCTCGCCGGCGGTTTCGCCATCCGCGAGCAGAGCGCGTACGGCGAGGGCACGTCCTACGCCGGTGTTGCCGCAGGGGGCGCGCTCTCCTCGATGTTCTGGAACCCGGCGATCATGACGCAATTCAAGGGGTTCCATACCGAGATCGACGGGTCGGGCATCTTCGGCAAAGCCACGAACAATGTGATTTCCGGCGGCACCGCGGGCGGCTCGGGAGGCACCGGAAACATCGCCGACCCGGCGTTCGTGCCCTCCGGTTATGCGAGCTATCAGGTTTCGCGCGAGTTCTGGCTCGGCGTGGCGATGACCTCTCCCTTTGGTCTGTCGGTGACGTTCCCCGACGGTTGGGCGGGTCGCGCCTACGGCAATTCGTCCAGCCTGCGCACCTTCAATATCAATCCGAATATCGCCTGGCAGGCGACGAACTGGCTGAGCGTTGGCGTTGGCTTCCAGGCGCAATATGCGCGTGCCAATCTCACGTCGGGCGTCGGCATCCCGGGTGTGCAGACGACGCTCGGCGGCACCGGCTGGGGCTATGGCGCGACGGCCGGCGTCAACATCAAGGCAGGCCCGCAGACGGACATCGGCATCGGTTGGCGTTCCGCCCTCAACCAGAAGATCGATGGAGGGTTAAGCCTCAACAACAACCTCGGCGGCGCGATCACCGGAACGTTCGGTGGCGTGAATACGACGTTGAACCTGCCTGACATCGTCAGCCTCGGCATCCGCCACCGGATCAATCCGCTCTGGACGGTCATGGGCACGGTCGAATGGACCAATTGGAGCCGCATCGGCACCTCGGTCGTCAATCAATCCAACGGTGGGCAAGCTGTTGTCGCCGGCTCCGGCGTGAGCTTGCCCTTCCAGTACAAAGACGGCTGGTTCTTCTCGGCTGGTGCCGAATATGCGTGGTCACCGCAAACGACTCTGCGCGCCGGCATTGGCTACGAGAAGTCGCCGATCACCGATCAGGTTCGGATTCCGTTGCTGCCCGACAATGATCGCCTCTGGCTGTCGACCGGCTTGAGCTACAAGGCCAACAAGTGGCTGACCCTCGACGTCGCCTACAGCCACGCTTTCGTGCGCACGCCAAACATCAACATCTCGGCGACGTCCGGCAATCCGTGGTTCAATGCTGCCTCCGGCAGCTATGTGGGCAACGTGAATGCGTCTTTCGACATCGTCTCGGTCGCGGCGCGCTTCGCGCTGGAGCCCGAGGTGGAGCAGATAAAGCTCATTCACAAGTAAGCTCGATCCGAGCCGAAACGAAAACGAGGCCGGCGCAAGCCGGCCTCTTTGTTTTTGAGCGGCCGCGCTGCGCGATTAGAACGCCCCAGGAAACCCGCCGCCGTCGATGAGCAAGTTCTGTCCGGTGATGTAGCCGGCCTGCGTCGAGCAGAGGAACGCGCAGGCCGCGCCGAACTCGGCCGGATCGCCGAAGCGCTTGGCCGGAATGTTGGCGATGCGCTCGGCGGCGATGACGGTGACGCTCTTGCCCTTCTGCTCCGCCCATTTGCTCAAGCCCGAGCGCAGCCGGTCGGTATCGAAGGCGCCGGGCAGGATGTTGTTGATGGTGACGTTCTTATCGGCGACGGTGCGCGCGACGCCGGCGAGAAACGCAGTCAGCCCGGCACGCGCGCCCGAGGAGAGATCGAGCCCCGGGATCGGCGCCTTCACCGAGCCCGAGGTGATGTTGACGATGCGGCCGAAGCGCCGCTGCAGCATCGGATCGAGCACTTTCTGGATGAGCTCCACGGCGACGACCATGTTGGCAATGACGCCGTCGAGCATGGCCTGCCGGTTGAGCTCGCGGAAATCGCGCAACGGCGGGCCGGCATTGTTGTTGACCAGAATGTCGGGTGCGGGGCAGGCGGCGAGCAGCGCCGCCTGGCCCTCTGCGATGGCGACGTCGGCGGCGACCGCGGTGATCTTGGCGCCAGTCACCGTGCGCAGCTCCGCCGCGGTGGCCTCGAGCTTCTTCGGATCGCGGCCGTTGATCACCACCTCGCAGCCGGCTTCGGCAAGCGCGCGGGCGCAGGCGCGCCCGAGGCCGCGGCTCGATGCGCAGACGATGGCCTTGCGGCCGGCCAATCCGAGATCCATGCGAGGTGCCCCCTTTGAGCAATTTTTATGCAGCGTGGTCGAGTGCGAGTGTCTTGTCCCGCTGCGAGACCGTCAAGATATGTCGTCGAACTGTCGCACAGCATTGCTACCCGAAAACGTCATCGCTCATTCATGATTCGAGAGGGGCAGGTGCTGCGCGATCCCGACAAGCAGGTGATGGAAAAAGCCTATGCGCGCTGGGCGCCGATCTACGACGCGCTGTGCGGGCCGATTTTCGAGAGCGGCCGCCGCGCCGCCGCTGCTGCCGCCCGCGAGGTCGGCGGCCGGATTCTCGAGATCGGCGTCGGCACCGGGCTGTCATTCGACGATTATGACGCGACCACGGAAATCACCGGCATCGATCTGTCGGAGCCGATGATCGAGCGCGCCCGCGAGCGTCTCGCCAGCGGCCGTTATCCGTTCGTGCGCGATCTGCAGGTGATGGACGCCTCTGATCTTAAATTTTCCGACGCGAGTTTCGACTGCGTCGTCGGCCAGTTCGTAATCACGCTCGTCTCCGATCCCGAGCGTGTGCTCAGCGAATGCGCGCGCGTGGTCAAGCCGGGCGGCGAGATCATCCTGGTCAATCATCTCTATTCAGAACGCGGTATCGCCGCAGCCTTCGAGCGGCTCGTCGCCAATCGCGCACGCCGGCTCGGCCTGCGTCCGGAGTTCCCGTTCGCGCGACTTGCCGCCTGGGCACGGAGCCATGGCGGCGCCAAATTGATCGGCCGCCACAAGCTGCCGCCCTTCGGTATCTACACGCTGGTGCGGTTCCGCCGTACTGATGAATTGGCCGCGCCGGACTCCCGCTCCGCTCGGCGGCATCTCGCGCTGGCGAGCTGAAGGCGAGCGGCCAGCGCGAGCACCGATAAATGGGCCGCGCCGGACCCTCGCTCCGCTCGGCGGCATCTCGCGCTGGCGAGCTGAAGGCGAGCGGCCAGCGCGAGCACCGATAAATGGGCCGCGCCGGACCCTCGCTTCGCTCAGCGGCGCGGCCGATACGCAGAGCGTCGCGGCGTAGGTCCTGCACTCCAATGGTTAATGACGCTGTCATCAAGCTGCAACGCAATCACGCTATTGATTCCGCCCATGATTCCACAAATGGAGAGTCTGACATCGTGACGGACGTCGCCACGAAACGGTTTCGTGCGCTTTTTATCTCCGATGTGCATCTCGGCACCCGCGGGTGTCAGGCGGAACGCCTGCTCGATTTCCTGCGCATCCATGACGCGGACACCATCTACCTCGTCGGCGATATCGTCGACGGCTGGCAACTTCGCTCCAATTGGTATTGGCCGCAGGCGCACAACGACGTTGTGCAGAAGCTCCTGCGCAAGGGCCGCAAAGGCTCGCGCATCATCTACGTTCCGGGCAACCACGACGAATTCCTGCGCGGCTATTACGGCACGCATTTCGGCGGCATCGAGGTGGTCGAGAGCACGATCCACGAGACCGCCGACGGCAAGCGCATGCTGGTGGTCCACGGCGATCACTTCGATCTCGTGGTGACGCAGGCGCGCTGGCTCGCGCATCTCGGCGACAAGGCCTATACCGCGGCGCTCATCGTCAACACCGTGTTCAATGCTGTCCGCCGCCGGCTCGGCTTCGGCTACTGGTCGCTGTCGCAATGGGCCAAGCACAAGGTGAAGAACGCGGTGAATTATATCGGCCAGTTCGAGAAGACGCTCGCGGCCGAAGCGCACCGCCATCACACCGACGGCGTGATCTGCGGACACATCCACTGCGCGGCGATCCACGACGATTTCGGCGTCCGCTACATGAACTGCGGCGACTGGGTGGAAAGCTGCACGGCGATCGCCGAGCGCCCGGACGGCCGTTTCGAGATCATCACCTGGACGCATTCCGAGCAAGATGCCGAGCCGGCACTGCTTCCGCAGCCGCAGGCCGCATAGCGCAAGCCGCCATCGCATGAAGATCCTCGTCGCCACGGATGCGTGGCACCCGCAAGTCAACGGAGTGGTGCGCACGCTCAATGAGGTGGCGCGCGCCGCGCGCGACTTCGGCGTCACGGTGGAATTCATCACGCCCGCCGAATTCCGCAGCCTCCCAATGCCCGGCTATCCGGAAATCCGCCTGGCCTTTCCGCCGGCGCACGAGATCGAGCGCCGCATCGCCGAGATCCATCCCGACGCCATCCATGTCGCCACCGAGGGTCCGATCGGGCACGCGGTGCGCCGCTATTGCGTGCGCCGGAGCTTGCCGTTCACCACGAGCTTTCACACCCGCTTTCCCGACTATGTGGCGCAACGCCTGCCGGTGCCGCCGCGGTGGACCTGGAGCTGGCTGCGCCGCTTCCACGGCGCGGCGAGCGCGGTGATGGCGGCGACACCGACGCTCGCCACCGAGCTCACCGAGCGCGGCTTCAAGAACGTGAAGCTGTGGTCGCGCGGCGTCGATGCCAATTTGTTTCGCCCGCGCCTCGGCTGGTGCGATCTGGCTTTGCAGCGTCCGATCTTCCTCACCGTCGGACGGCTGGCGGTGGAAAAGAACATCCCGGCGTTCCTTTCGCTTGATCTCCCCGGCACCAAGCTCGTGGTCGGCGACGGCCCGGCGCGCGCGGAGCTGGCGCAGAGATTTCCCGATGCGGTCTTCCTCGGCGCCATGCAGGGCGAGGGCCTCGCCGCGATCTATGCTGCCGCCGATGTATTCGTGTTTCCGAGCCGCACTGATACGTTCGGCCTGGTGCTGCTCGAGGCGCTGGCCAGCGGCACGCCGATCGCCGCCTTTCCCGTGGCGGCGCCGCGCGACGTCATCGGGCAATCGGAGGTCGGTGCGCTCGACGAGGACCTGCAGCGCGCCTGTCTCGAGGCCTTGGAGGTCTCTCGCGAGGCCTGCCGCCAGTTCGCGCTGACCATGAGCTGGGAGGCGAGCGGTCGCAGCTTTGTCGAGCATGTGACCCAGGCGGCCAAGGCCGGCCGGGCGCGGATACCGGCACAAGGTGAATTGATCACAGCTTAAGCTTGCGGACGCCCAGATCGCGGCGGTACCGTTGCGTATGGGCGCAGACACCGCAGAAAAGCCACTTCCGACCGCGGCGGATGTGGATACGGCCGCCAAACGGCTCGCCGGCGTGGCGCTGCGCACGCCGCTCCTGAACTCGCCCGTCCTCGATGCCGCGACGGGGGCCCGGGTATTCCTCAAGGCCGAGACCCTGCAGCGCACCGGCTCGTTCAAATTCCGCGGCGCCTACAACAAGATCTCCTCGCTCGATGCCGCGCGCCGCTCCGCCGGCGTGGTGGCGTATTCGTCGGGCAATCATGCTCAGGGAGTGGCGGCTGCCGCTAAGCTCTTGGAGATTCCGGCGCTGATCGTGATGCCGCGCGATGCGCCGGCGGCCAAGCGCGAGCGCACCGCCGCGCTCGGCGCCGAGATCGTGCTCTATGACCGAGAACGCGAAGATCGCGCGGCGATCGCCGGCGAGATTGCGAACAAACGCGGCGCGACCATCGTGCCGCCTTATGACGATCCGCTGATCATCGCCGGGCAGGGCACTGCCGGGCGCGAGATCGCCGAAGATCTCGCGCAAGCCGGCGTCACGCCGGACGTGGTCGTCGTCGGCGCCTCGGGCGGCGGGCTTGCCGCCGGCATTGCGCTTGCCGTGAAGGCGCGGTTTCCCTCGGTCACCTTCTACACCGCCGAGCCAGACGGCTTCGACGACATGGCGCGCTCGTTCCGCAGCGGCCATCGCGAGGAGAATGAGAAGCTTTCCGGCTCGATCTGCGACGCGCTGATGTCGCATACGCCGGGCGAGCTCACCTTCGCCATCAACCGCACGCTGATCGGCAAGGGCGTTGCCGCGACCGACGCCGAGGTTGGGCGGGCCGTGGCCTTTGCCTTCCACGAGCTCAAGCTCGTCGTCGAACCGGGCGGCGCCATCGGCCTTGCCGCCATGCTCGCCGGCCGCCTCGACATCAAGGGCAAGACGGTCGTCGGCGTGCTCTCCGGCGGCAATGTCGATTCCGCCCTGTTCCAGCGCCTGATTGCAGCTTGAAGCAATGACGCGTTAGCTGAACAGCGCGATCCGTTCTTCGTCGCTGAGCGCCAGGATGGCGGCCAGCGGATCTGCGGGTGGTGGCGGCACCGTGAGCGGCGGCTCGGCCGCGATCTCTGGCGGGGCTACAGCGGCCGGCGCATCGCCGGGCGTGGTGTTGGCGAAATCGACCACGCCGAGCGCCTCGAACTCGAATGGCACGAACGACGCAGCAGGCTCACCGTCCGGGATCGCCGCATCAAGCGCGCTGTCGCTGGTTACGACTGTCGGCGGCTCGGAGCCAAGCGCTGTCTCGGGTTGCGGCGGCGGGCTCGCGGCCTCGATAGGCGATGCAACGGCGGCCGGGCTCGGCGCGACAAAGGGCTCGACCGGTGGATCGAAACGCGCCGTCGTGGGCGCCAAGGCTTCGGTCGGCGGATCCGACAGATCGAGCAGCACCGCGGGCTTCATCGGCTCCAGCGAGGAAGCGGGCGCCGCCGCCATTTCCGCATTGCCGGGTGTCTGCGCGATTGGGTCGATCGCCTCGGTCGCCGTCGACGGTACGACGCTGAGATTAGGACGCGATGCGTTCGGCTCCGCGCTTGCCGCCGCAGGTGACACGGTCTCTGCCGCTGCCTCAGCATTATTGAGCGAAGCCAGCATGGCTTCGACGCGAGCGTGCAACTGATCGAGCAGCGCGGCGAGCCGCGCCTGCGAGTCTGGCGCCTCCTGCGGCGCCAGGGCCGCGTCCAACGACGCGATGCGCGCCTCGAGCTGGGTGCAATAGAGACTGTCGACGCCCTTCTGCCGCATCACGTCAGCGAGCTCGCGCATCGTGGTGAGCGATAGCTGGATCTCTTCGGAGGCGCGCGCCGAAGCCTGCGACAGCGCAATGACGCCGCGCGCTTCCTCGATCGCTTCCATGGCCTTGGTCAGCTCGGCGGCCAGGCGCTCCGAGCCGGACACCGGCGTCTTGGTGCGCAGCGCGGTTTCCAGCTGGTCGATGGCGGCGAGGATGATCTGGGTGTCGGCGTGGCGGTTGCGGCGGCTATATTCGGCCAGGAACCAGCGCCCGCGCACGGTCTCCATCACCGCGGCGCAGATCGAATCATATTCGGCGTCCGCGGGTGTTGGCGGTCGCTGGCGGGCTAGCGCCCGCGAATCGGCAGGCATGGGCAAAGGACCACCGCTTGCTATGAGCTGCTGATGCGGAAAGTTAAGTGATTCGCGCCCCGATGCCGAGCGGTTCGCCTCCCGAGAATGACGGTTTTGCCGCGCGTCTCGCGGTTTTCTATGCCGCCTCGATCATGGCGCTGGGCATCGGCATGCCATTGTTCCCGCTGTGGCTTCGAGCTCGGGGCTTGGATGCGCAGGCCATCGGCGTGGTGCTGACGGTTCCGCTGGTGGTGCGGACGCTCGCCATTCCACTGGCCGCGCGCGCGGCGGACCGCCTCAATGCCTTGCGCGCGAGCCTGCTCGTCGCCGCGCTCGGCGGGACCCTCGGCTATACGATCGTTGCGTTCGCCGGCGGAGCGCTCGCCATCATCGCAGGTGTCGCGCTGGCGGCGGCTTTCTTCACGCCGATCCTTCCGTTGACCGACGCCTATGCGCTCAAGGGCCTCGGCACCCGCGGCCGCGCCTATGGCCCAGTGCGGCTCTGGGGGTCGGTCGCCTACATCATCGGCAATTTCGCTGCCGGCTTTGCCATCGATTCGTTGGCGCCACAGGCGCTGATCTGGCTCATTGTCGCGTCGAGCGCACTCACCGCGGCGGCGGCGATCTCGCTGGCCCCGCTCGGACCGCCTCTCGGGACGGCCGCGTTGGCGGAGGCGGCGCCGGCGGCGCGGCTTCTACGCAATCCGGCCTTCATAGCGGTGATTGCCGCAGCGAGCCTGATTCAGGCGAGCCACGCCGTCTATTACGGCTTCTCGACGCTTGCCTGGATTGCCGGCGGGTTCGATGGCAAAGCCGTCGCGGCGCTTTGGTCGCTCGGTGTCGCCGCCGAGATCGTTCTCTTCGCGCTCTCGGCGCGGCTGCCGACATGGCTGACGCCGCTGAGGCTGATCATGCTCGGCGGAGCCGCCGGTGTTTTGCGCTGGAGCGTGATGGCGCTTGATCCGCCCGCAATCCTATTACCAGCGCTGCAATGCCTGCACGGACTATCATTCGGAGCGACACATCTCGGCGCGCTCGGCCTTCTCGCACGCCTCGCGCCGAGCGGGCTCGCCGCGAGGGCGCAAGGCTACCTCGCGCTGGCGCTGGGTTTGGTGACGGCGGCAGCGACGAGTGTGTCCGGCGTGTTTTATGCCGCCTACGGCGAGCATGCTTACGCAGCGATGGCGTTAGCGGCGCTGGCTGGTGGCGTTTGCGCGCTGGCCGCGCAGCGCTTCACGCGAGAAGTGGTGCACGCCGCGTGACGTGACGAGCGTCCCGCCGCCGTCGCAACTCGGCACCATGCTGGCGAGCTCACGGCCTTGCAGGAACAACATGTGGCGCGACAATCCGCCGCGATGCGTGATCCAGCGGCGTACATAGCCGGGATAGATGTCCCATAGCGCCTGCGTGCCGACCGGGCTCGTCACCGGACGGCCGCTGGCATCCGGCATCCATGCAGCGTGGAACCCGAGCCGCGCGCGCGGCGTCACGCAGACGCGATCGCGCGGCACGATGCCGAGCACCAGTGTGCAGGCGGACAGGCAGTTGCCGTCGATGACCACGCGCTCGCCCGAATTGCGCACGGCGGAGAGCGTCTGCAGATAGTGGCCGATCTGACCGCCACGATCTTCCGAGATGCGATAAGTGGCGGAAGCGGACGACGTGCCCAGCAGGACACCAAGCGTTGCAAGCAACGCTGCGACAACGACTGCGCGAACGTGCATTTCCCCCGTTCCCCCGTTCGCCGCCCCCGAAGCGGCTCCCTGTGCTGTGCAGCAAGTCTATGTCAGGAGGTGCGCTTGAGGAAAGCGTCAATTAACCATGGAACCGGGGAAAACGCTGGAACTTCAATGGTTCCCTGTTAACCCCAGAGCGCAAAACTTGTGAGTTCCACCATGCTGCCGGCATAGCGCAACCCACCCTCGCGATCGCGCACCAAGAGGAGCGGCCCATCAAGATCGGCGAATTGCGTGCCCTGCGCGACCAGGAGTGCCGGTGCCATGGATAGCGATGTCGCCACCATGCAGCCGACCATCACGGCAAAGCCGAGACGCTCGGCGTCCGCGCGCATCGCCAGCGCCTCGGTAAGTCCGCCGGTCTTGTCGAGCTTGATGTTGACCGCGTCGTAGCGGCCGACGAGTGCCGTGAGCGAAGCGCGGTCGTGCACGCTCTCGTCGGCGCAAATGGGAATCGGGCGCGCGATGTTCGCCAGCGCGTCATCTGCGCTCGCCGGCAATGGCTGCTCGATGAGCTGCACACCGGCTCGCGCGCAGGCCGCGATGTTTTCCGCGAGATTGTCCGCCGTCCATCCTTCATTGGCGTCGACAACGAGCGTCGCCTTTGGCGCGGCACGGCGCACCGCGGCAATGCGTTCGCCGTCGCCTGGGGCACCGAGCTTGACCTTAAGCAATGCGCGATCCGCGGCCTGCGTCGCCGCCTTCGCCATCGCCGCCGGCTCGCCGAGCGAAATCGTATAGGCGGTGACGAGCGGCTGCGGGGGCGGCAAGCCGGCGAGCTCATGCACGCGGCGGCCGCTGCACTTGGCCGCATAATCCCAGAGCGCGCAGTCGAGCGCGTTGCGCGCGGCGCCTGCGGGCATGGCTCCTTGCAGCGCATCGCGCGTGAGCCCGTCTTTCAGCGCGGGCGCCATCGCCTCGATTGCCGCCGCGACGCCTTCCGGGCTCTCGCCATAACGCGGGTAGGGCACGCATTCGCCTTGGCCGCGCGCAGCTCCGTCGCTGACCTCGGCCGTCACCACAACAGCCTCGGTCTTGGCGCCACGGCTGATGGTGAAGCTGCCGGCGATCGGCCAGCGCTCGACCGCGACCTTGAGCGAAAGGGGAGGACTCATCGTCTTCTACCCTCGACAGGTTCGCCGCAGATGGTCAAGTATGCCGGCATACGAGGGAATCTGAGTGAGCGACGCATTACTCAGCGGCAATGCCGACGGCGAGCGGCTCACTTTGGCCGCGGCCGGCTCGTGGACGGCTGATCAGGCGCGGCGGCTGGAGCCGCTGGTCGAGCGTGAGACCCGCCGAAGCGGCAGCATCAGCCGTGTCGACATCGACATGGGCGGCATCGAGCGGCTCGATACTTTCGGCGCCTGGCTGATCGAGCGGCTTCAGCGTGCCTTCAAGTCGCGCGGTGCTGAGACGGCGCTGACCGGCTTGCGCGATGACTATCGCGGTCTGGTCGAGGAGATGCAGGGCATCGACCTCGACAGCGCAAGGTCAGCGCCTCGCGCTGGCTCGCTCACCGTCATCCTGGGATCGATCGGGCAGAGCATGGCCGACATCGGCCGCTCGATGACGGCGATGGTCAACATGCTCGGCGCCGTATCCACCGCGCTGCTGCGCGTGCTCGTGCGGCCGCGGTCGCTACGCCTCACTTCCTTGGTGCATCATCTCGACAATGTCGGCTGGCGCGCGGTGCCGATCATCCTGCTCATCACGTTTCTGATCGGCTGCATCATCGCCCAGCAGGGCATCTTCCATTTCCGCAAGTTCGGCGCCGACATCTTCGTTGTCGACATGGTCGGTATTCTGGTGCTGCGCGAAATCGGCGTGCTCATCGTCTGCGTCATGGTCGCCGGCCGCTCCGGGAGCGCCTACACCGCGGAGCTCGGCTCGATGAAGATGCGCGAGGAAATCGACGCGCTGCGCACCATGGGCTTCGATCCGGTCGAGGTGCTGGTGCTGCCGCGCATCCTCGCTCTGATCATCGCCGTGCCGATCCTCACCTTCATCGGCTCGCTCGCCGCGCTCTATGGCGGTGGGCTCGTCGCCTGGCTCTACGGCGGCATTGATCCCGACATTTTCCTGTCGCGGCTCAAGGAGGCGATCACCCTCGATCACTTCAAGGTCGGCATGATCAAGGCGCCGTTCATGGCGCTGATCATCGGCATCGTCGGCTGCGTGCAGGGGCTGGACGTCAGGGGCAGCGCCGAGTCGCTCGGGCTGCACACCACGGCCTCGGTGGTGCAATCGATCTTCCTGGTCATCGTTCTCGACGGCGTGTTCGCCATGTTCTTCGCCTCGATCGGGATGTGAGCGATGCCGGAGCGGGAGACGGTCATCAAGGTGCGGGGCGTGGTCGTCGGCTTCGGGACGGCGACGGTGCTCAAGCATCTCGATCTCGACGTCTATCGCGGCGAGATCCTCGGCTTCGTCGGCGGCTCGGGGGCTGGCAAGTCGGTGCTCATGCGCACCATCATCGGGCTGGTGCCGAAACGCGAAGGCACGATCGAGGTGTTCGGCGTCGATCTCGGCAAGGCGCGCGATATCGAGCGCCGGGCGATCGAGCGGCGCTGGGGCATCCTGTTCCAGCAAGGCGCGTTGTTTTCCTCGCTCACGGTGCGCGAAAATCTGCAGTTCCCGATGCGCGAATATCTGAAGCTGTCGCAACGGCTCATGGACGAGCTCGCGCTGGCCAAGCTCGAGATGGTCGGCCTCTCGGGCGACGTCTGCGGGAAAATGCCCTCCGAGCTCTCCGGCGGCATGGTCAAGCGCGTGGCACTGGCGCGCGCGCTCGCGCTCGATCCGGAGATCGTGTTCCTCGACGAGCCCACCTCCGGCCTGGACCCGATCGGCGCGGGTGATTTCGACGCGCTGATCAAGACGCTGCAGCGCACGCTGGGGCTGACGGTGTTCATGGTCACTCATGACCTCGACAGCCTGCATACCGTCTGCGACCGCATCGCCGTGCTGGCCGACGGCAAGGTGATCGAGCAGGGGCCGATGTCGGTGATGCTCAAATCCGAGCACCCCTGGCTTAAGGAGTATTTCCGCGGCAAGCGGGCGCGGGCAGTCGTGGCGGCTTGATCTTTCGCAATGTGGACATCCGGGCTTTGCGCTCGTTTAAGAACTGGCGCATATCCTGGTACCCCAGCCGGAAGTTCGCCCCCGAGGCCGAAAAGCGTGGCGAGCCCCGGAAGCGGTCGAGGATGGACCTATGGAAACCAAGGCCAATTATGTCCTGATCGGCGCGTTCACGCTGGCCGTGGTCGCCGGCGTGTTCGGTTTCGTCTACTGGTTCCAGAATGTCGGTGGCCCCGGCGAACGCACCTTCTATCGCATCGTGTTCGACGGGTCGGTCAGCGGGCTGCGCACCGGCGCATCGGTGCTGTTCAACGGCATCCGCGTTGGCGAAGTCACCGAGCTGCGGCTTGATCCGAAGAAGCCGCAGCAAGTGGTAGCGACCATCGGCATCGACAAGGCCGTGGCGGTGCGTGAAGACACCGATGTCGGCCTCGAATTCCAGGGCCTCACCGGAATCGCCTCGGTCGCACTCAGGGGCGGCACCGCCGGCGCGAAGCTGTTGACGGGGTCGAAAGAAGCCCCGCCGATGCTCGCGGCAGCTCCGGGCGCGGCGCAGGACGTGACGCAGGGCGCGCGCGAGACGCTGCGGCGGATCGATCAGCTGATCGTCGACAATCGCGACGCGCTGCACAGCTCCCTCGAGAATCTGCAGAAGTTCACCGAGACGCTGGCGCACAATTCCGAGCGGATCGACAGGATCGCCGAAGGTCTGCAGAACCTGACCGGCGGCGATGATGGCAAGAGCGGCGAGGTGAACGAGACGGTGCGCTCGGTCCGCGCGCTGGTCGACAATCTCGACAAGCGCACCGATGAGATCACGAAGTCGATCAACCAGTTCGCCAGTGCCGGGACCAAGCAGCTCACCACCATCGGTGCCGACGCGCGTCGCGTGCTGAACACCGCGGATCAGACGCTCAAGAACATCGATCGCAATCCGAGCCGGCTGTTGTTCGGCGGCAGCTCATCCAGCGATGATGCGTCGAAGGACGGATCAAAGGCGCGGGCGCGAGCGCGGTAAGCTCGCGTTCTGCAGGAAGCGCTCGAATAGCAAAGGCGGGCCCTGAGGGCCCGCCTTGAGCTTTCCTGACGATCTACGCGTGAGTGCTAGTCGAACCGTCCCGCCGCGTGGGCGAGCATGGTGTAGACCTTGCCGGTTTCCGACGTGAGATAGGTGCGCGCCACGACCTGGCCGCGGTCCTCGCGCGAAACCTCTTCGAGCAGCCGCTCGAACTCGCCGATATAGCGATCGACCGTCTGCTTGAACTCACGGTCGGCACGATACTTGCGGCGGATCTCGTCGAAGGCCTTCTGTCCCTGCAGCGTGTAAAGCCGCCGCGTGAACACATTGCGTTCACCGCGCTTGTAGCGGTCCCACAGGTCGGCCGCCGCTTCGTGATCAATCATGCGGGCGATGTCGACCGACAGGGAATCGAGCGACTCGATGGTGTGATGCGCCGGGCGCTCCTCCGCCCGCGGCGGCTCAGGGCGCACCGGCTCGCGCTCACGCGGAGCCTCGCGTACCGGCTCTTCCTGCGACGCGCGGTTGAGAATGTCGCTCAGCCAGCCGCGGCCGCCGCTCTGGCCCGGCGACAGCGACGGCGATGCCGAGGCCGACGACGGCTCGACGCGGCGCGCCGAAGGTGGCGGCGGCGCGAAGCTCGCGACGTCGCGCGGCGCGCGTGCCGTGGTCTCGCGACCACCGGCGATCGCCAGCAGCGGCTCCTCGCGCGAGCGAGTGCGTGCCGGCTCGACTGAGTCGAGATTGCGACCATGACGGGCAACGATGCGATTGAGCTCCGCCAGCGCCTCGATCTGGTCGACGATGACGCGGCGCATCTGTGCGGCGCTTTCCGAGGTTTCCTGTGGTAGCTCGAGGATACCGCGACGCAGCTCGTTGCGTGTGCTGTCGAGCTCGCGTTGCATCTCCGCCGCCATCTGCTTCATGCCGGCCATGACCTCGGCGAAGCGTTCGCCGGCCTCGCGGAACATGACCTGCGTGTCGTTGGTCGTCTGATCGTAGACCGAACGCATCGCCTCGGCGGTGCGCCGGCGCTCGTCCTCGGCGCCTTGGCGCACGCGGTCGAACTGGTCGGCGATGGCGTGGGCGCCTTCGGCGCTGGTCTCGGAGACAACGCGGGCGATCTCGCGCGCACGCGTCGACGCCGCATCGAGCGACTCATCGAGCAGGCCGGCGAAGCGCTTGAGCCGCTGATCCAGATCCTCGGTGCGCAGGTCGAGCGTGCCGACGAGAGATTCGATCGCAGCGCGGCGCTCGCCGACTGAAATCTCGGTGCGCTGATTGCTGCGCTCGATGAGTTCGGCCGCCGCCGCCAGCCCGCGGCCATGCTCGTCGAACTGCGTGGCAAGGCCGGAGAGATCGGCAATCACCCGGCCGGTCATGTCGCGGAAGCTCGCGATGTTGTCCTCGACACGAGCCGAAGCGGCGCCGCTCGATGAGTTGACCTCGTTCATGGCGGCCACGAATTCGGAGACGCGGGTCACCATGGTGTGCTCGAGCGCGCTCATATTCTCATGCGCGCCGGAGAGCACTTCCTGCAGCATGATATTGGCTTCGCGCAGCCGCTCGAACAGCGCCGTGGTGTCGGAGCGCAACATGCCGTGCGTCTCCAACATCTCGGCGACCGTTGCGGCCGCGGTCTGTTTCGACTGCTCGATCGCCGTCTGCGCGGTGTGCTGCAGGTCGGCGAGCGTCCGCGTGACCGTCTCCGAGGCCGTCTCGCTCGCGCTGTTGATGATGCGGGCGATCTGCTCGCTGTTCTCGAACATCGAGCGGGTGAAGGCGAAGCCCTTCTCGTCGATCGCCTTGACGGCGTCTTCGGTGGCTTTGCTGACCTCGGCGGCGAACTCCTGGCCCTTGCCGGAAAGCTGGGAAATCACGCCTTCGCTCTTCTCGTCGAGCAGCCTGGTGAGCTCGTTGGTGTGCGCGCTCATCGTAGTGGAGATTTCGGCAGCCTTGCCGGTCATGCCGCGCGCGACCTCGTTGCTGACGTTCATCAGCGTGCGCTCGACATCGTCGGCGTTCTGCTTGAGCGTGCCGGCGACGTTGCTGGACAGACTAGTGAGCGAACGTTCGACGTCTCCGGCGCCGGTGCGCAAGGCCTCGGTGGTCGAGAGCGTGAGCTGGCTGAGCGAGCGTTCCGCCTCGCCGGCATTGCTCTTGATCGATTGGCTCAGCTGCTCCATGCGGGCGTTGAGCGTTTCCGCGGCCGCTTTGCTGCGGGCTTCGATCTGCGCGGTGACGTTCTCCACGCGGCCCGAGAGCAGGTCCTCGAAACGGCCGATGCGCGAATCCAGCGTGTCGGCAACCTCGGTCGCACGGGCGCCGAGCGTGTGGTCGATCTGCGCGATGGTGGCCCCGAGCTGGTCGGCCGCCGCGTTGCCATGCTTCTCGATGGTGCCCGCAACTTCGCCGATACGCTGCTCGATGGTCGCGGCGACGTCGCGGCCGCTGTCATTGAGGGTTTTCGAGATGGTATCGACGCGGGCATTGAGAGCAGTCTCGAACTGGCCGACGCGCTGCTCGAGGACGTGGCTCACTTCCTGTGTCTTGCTGCCGACGCGTTGGTCGAAGGTGTCGACATAGTCGCGCATCGCCTCCGCGACGTCATGCGTACGCTGCGCCAGTCGCTCCACCAGCTCGCCGCCATAGGTCTTCACCGTGCGGTCGAATTCGGCGATGTTGCGGGTGACGAGATTGCCGAGTGTGATCGAGTCACGCGAGATCTTCTCGCTAAGCTCAGTGCCGTGCTGGGTGAAGATGCGTTCGAACGCCCCGAGCCGGTCGGTGAGCATGGACTTCACCGAGTCGCCGCGCACATTGACGGTCTCCACCAGGGAGTCGGCGTTCTCGCGGAAGGTCTCAGCGATACTGTTGCTGCGCGCCACGATGGTGTCGGTGATGCGAGCGCCGGTCTGCTCCATCTTGGAAACGACGTCGCCGCCGCGCAGGCTGAGGTCGAGGACGAGCGAATCTCCGGTGGCACGCAGCGTCGAGTTCACCTCCTCGACGCGGGCGGAGATGCTGTCGGAAATCTGCGCGCCGGTCTCGGCGATCGCGTCAGTGAGCGCGCGCGAGCGCGTGCCCATCATGTCGACGACAGCCGTCGATTTCTGCGCGAAGTTCTGCGTCACCTGCTCGAGCCGCGAGGCCATCAACTGCTGCACCTCGGCGGCAAGCTGCGCAAATTCCTCGTGCACGTGGTCGGTCTTGTAATTGAGGCTGTCGGTGAGCCTTTCGCTCGCCGCGCCGATCGCCTGCGTAGCCTTGTCGCCCGTCGTCTCCAGCCGCTCGAGCAGATCACCGCCGCGCTCGCCGAGTGCATCGATCATGGAATCGCCGGCATGACCCAGCGCCAACGTGATGTGCTCGCCCTTCTCAGTGAGCGTGCGGGTGATGCGCTGCGCCACCTCATTCACGCGGTCGGCGACCAGATCGCCGGCCGAGGTGATGTCGTGGGAAAGGTCGAGATGCACGCTGGAGATCGCATTGCGCACCTGCTCGGCCTGGCCGACTAGCGTATCGCGCTGGCTGGAGAGCTCGGACAGCAGCGCGCGGATGCGCACTTCATTGTCGTTGTATGCGCGCTCGAGCGCGGAGACCTCATTGTGCACCAGCGCCTCGAGCTCGGCGGCGCGAGCGAGCGCCCGCTCGACGCCATCACCCATGGCCGCGACCTCGCGGCGCACCGCCTGCCCGACGCTGACGATGGATTCGCGCGCGAGCGTCTCCGGTTCGGCCAGCCGCATGGCCACTTCCGCCATCGACTGGGCGACCAAACGCAACTCCTGCGTCCGCGCCACCATATGTGCCAGCACATAGGCAACGATGATCGGAATGAGCACGGCTGCGGCGAGCGCCACCGCGGCTGCGATGCCGGTCGAAGACTGGTTGATCAGGCCGAGAAGGTCGGCGCGGTAGATGAAAGCGAGCGCGGCGGCGCCGGCGGCCCAGGCAAGCGTGAACAGCGTGGCGATCACCGTCCCCGAGCGCTTCGGGCGGCGCTGCAGGGCCTGCAGGATCTGGCCGATTTGAGCGCGATCGTCATTGGCGGCACGGGGCACCTGGGCCTCGTCCTCCGCCCAGCCCGAGGACTGCGGCGGCTCGTGAAACAGGTCCGCACTGACCGGCGGCGCGACGGCCGGGGCGCCAACTGGCGCCGGGCGCACGCGATCCTCGGGACGATCCGCTTGGGCGCGGTCGTTATCCCGAACGCTCAGCGCCTCCTGGATGGCCGAAAGCGCTTCGTCGGTCACATCCCGGTTCTTTTGCGGAATATTCGCCATGTCGGTCGTCGCCTCGTTGCTACGCTGTGACTGTCGGCGCGGTCCGAAGCCGTTTTGGGCTCAGCCGCACCGCGAGATCTTGATCCGGCATCAAAAAAGTGCGGCGACAGTCGCCTGGCCGCTCATCTTCCGTCGCCAAAGTCGATCCTATCGGCTTGGTGCTGCGAAGGAAACCGACGGCGCCGGGCGTTTTCCAGTCATCGTTAACGCTTTGTTTACCATAACTCTTCCGGCTGCAGGCCAACTCCGCCGCATTGCCAAGTTGGGCCGACATTGCGGCCGCTCTGCGGCCATCCGGGGGCAGCGGCCGCCAACTAACACCCCGTTAACCATGGGCATGGTGTCTCTGCAGCGGGCCGCTTCGGCGAGCCCGGCATTTACCCGGTTTTGGCCGTTCGCCGGTTAGAATGCATCACACAGAATGGGATCGAAAGAGAAAATCCCAGAGGGTCGAACATGATGGAGCTTTCGGCGCAGTCCTTGTCACCGTCGGCGGTGCCCGCCGCGCAGCTCGCAATCGACACCGGGCATCTGTCGCGCATGACGCTCGGCGACCAAAGCCTGGCGCGCGAGGTGCTGGAGCTATTCGATCGCCAGGCGGCGATGCTGATCGCGCGCATGCGGGAATCCTCCGTTCCCGCGGTGGTCTCGGCCTGCGCCCACACGCTGAAGGGTTCGGCGCGCGGCATCGGTGCCTTCGCGGTCGCCTCGGCTGCGGAAGCGGTTGAACTGACCGCCGGCGGCAGCGGCAGCCTCGAGGGCGATCTGGCCCGGCTGGCGCAGGCCATTAGCGAGGCCAAGACGGCGATCGCCGGTCTGCTCCGCGCGCACTAAGTCATTGCGATCCGGGGGTAGCGCGGGGCCGCCGGAGGCTATATAGGGGGCGCACTTTCACCCCTATTTTCCCCGTCATGCCCAAGATCACTTATATCGATTCCAGCGGTACTTCGCGCACCGTCGAAGGTGAGGTCGGCGCTACCGTGATGGAGACCGCGATCCGCAACAACATCCCCGGCATCGAGGCGGAGTGCGGCGGCGCCTGCGCCTGCGCCACCTGCCACGTTTACGTCGAGGAGAGCTGGCGCGAGAAGACCGGCGAGCCCTCGCCGATGGAAGAGGACATGCTCGATTTCGGCTTCGACGTGCGGCCGAATTCGCGGCTGTCCTGCCAGATCAAGATCAGCGCCGAGCTCGACGGGCTCGTCGTCAACACCCCGGAGCGGCAGGGGTAGAATGAGCGAGCCTATCAAGACCGACATTCTCATCATTGGCGCAGGTCCCGTGGGCCTGTTCGCCGTGTTTGAGCTTGGTCTTCTGGACATGCGTGCGCACCTCGTCGACATCCTCGACAAGGTCGGCGGGCAGTGCGCCGAGCTCTATCCGGAGAAGCCGATCTACGACATCCCGGTCATTTCGAAGATCTCGGCGCAAGGCGTGGTCGACGGGCTGATGGAGCAGATCAAGCCGTTCGGGCCGACCTTCCACCTCAACGAGATGGTCGAGAGTGTCGAGAAAATCGGCGATCCCTTGTTCCGTGTGCGCACGGATGGCGGCAAGGAATTCGAAACGAAGGTCCTGGTGATCGCGGCGGGCGGCGGTTCGTTCCAGCCCAAGCGTCCACCGGTCGCAGGCATCGAGGCCTATGAAGGCAAATCGGTGTTCTATGCGGTGCGCAAGATGGATGCGTTCCGCGGCAAGCGCGTGCTCATCGTCGGCGGCGGCGACAGTGCGCTCGACTGGACCCTCAACCTGTTCGATGTCGCCTCGCACGTGACGCTGATGCATCGGCGCGACGCCTTCCGTGCCGCGCCCGACAGCGTCAACAAGATGCATGCGCTGGTTGCGGACGGGAAAATCGATCTCAAGCTCGGCCAGGTGAGGTCGCTCGAGGGCGACAACGGCCAGGTCACGGCGGCGGTCGCGCGCAGCGACAAAGGCGAGAATTTCCGCGTCGAATGCGATGCGATGCTGCCGTTCTTCGGGCTGACCATGAAGCTCGGACCCATCGCCGATTGGGGCGTTTCGCTCGCCGACGAGCTTATCCCCGTCGATACCGCGGCATTCGAAACCAATGTGCCCGGCATCTTTGCCGTCGGCGACATCAACACCTATCCCGGCAAGCTCAAGCTCATCCTTTCCGGCTTCCACGAGGCAGCGCTGATGGCGCAGAAGGCGTACCACTACGTCTATCCGGACAAGAAGCTGACCTTCCAGTACACGACCTCCTCGACCAGCCTGCAGAAGAAGCTCGGCGTTGCCTAAAACGCACGCGCCGCACCCCTTCGTGAGCGTGACGCACGCTGTTCCGGCGCCGCGGCGCAGATTTTTTACAACTCGTTAGCGATTGGCAGGCTTTGACGGTCGCGCGCGCCATTGCACGCGACTCTGCGCGCCGATCGCCGAGCAATTGCAGCTCGGCAAAAATTGCCCAGCACCCGAGAACACATAATCGAGGTTAAGTTAGTCGCACTAAACCACTTCAAGTTAGAGTCGATTAACTTGTGTGTGGGACTCTCCGTTCGCTGCGCATCCGCCCCCAGGAAGGGGCCGCCAGGACAGTAGTCGAACCGGAGTGCGTCTCCCATGTCATCGATCATAAGCCTTCTGACGCCGAGCCAGGTGGCTCAGCTCTCGACAACGACTATTGCCGGCCTCAATACCACCGACATCGCTGCGCTGAGCACCAGCCAGGCGGCTGCGCTGACTTCGTCGCAGGTCAATGCGCTTACCTCGACCGACCTCCAGTACCTGGTGACCACGCAGGTCCAGGCGCTGTCGAGCACGGTGATCGCGCATCTTCTGGCACTGCAGGTGCAGAACCTGACGACCACGCAGGCCCAGGAACTCACGACAACCCAGGATAATTTCCTCACCACCACCGACCTCAACGCCTTCACCGCCGGCCAGCTGCAGAACCTGACGAGCACCGAGGTCACCGCGCTGAGCACGACCCTGATCAAGGGTCTGACGACGACGAACCTGAATGCGCTGACCACGACGCAAGTGACCAATCTCGGCACCGCCCAGGTCCAGGCGCTGACCACCACCTCGCTCAACGCGCTGTCGTCGACCAATCTCGACGCGATCGACGTGACCCGCCTGTCGGCCGGCCAGATCGGCGGCCTGACCAGCACGCAGCTCAACGCGCTGACGACGACCCAGATCGGCAACCTGACCTCGACCGGCGTTCACGGCCTGACGACGACGCAGCTCAATGCGCTCTCAGCCGGGAACCTGCAGTCGCTCGACATCACCAAGCTGACCACGGGGCAGCTCTCGGGGCTCACCAGCACGCAGCTCAACCAGCTGAGCACGACCCAGGTTACGGACCTGTCCAGCACGCAGCTTCGGGCGCTGTCGACGACCTCGCTCAACAACCTGAGCACGACCAACCTCGACTCGGTCGACCAGACCAAGCTCTCGACCGCGCAGATCGCGGGCCTCACCACGACGACGATCACCAACCTGACGTCGACGCAGACGCGCGGCTTCACCACCACGGACATCGCCGCCCTGACGGCCGCGCAGATCGACAATATCGCGCAGGCTGACATCAACAACTATTCCACCGCGCAGATCGACGCGATCACGACCGCCAAGCTCGCCGGCCTGCAGACGACGACGCTCAACAATCTGTCGACGACCGAGGTCGGCCGCCTGACCACGACGCAGGTCCGTTCGCTGACGGCGACGCAGCTCAACAATCTGACCTCGACCAACGCGCAGGCACTCGTCACGGCCCAGTTCCAGAGCCTGACCGCAGGCCAGATCGGCAGCCTCAACACGGCCGGTGTCCAGAATCTGTCGACCACGCAGGTCGGGAATCTGACTGCGACGCAAGTGGCGGCGCTGTCCTCGACCGGCTTCGGTTCGCTGAGCTCGACCGAGGTGCAGGCCTTCACGACCACGCAGGCGAATGCCCTCTCGGCCTCGCAGCTCGCAAGCTTCACGACGACCGCTCTTAATCTGTTCTCGACGACGCAACTCGGCAACCTGACGACGACGCAGGTGCAGGCGCTGAGCGCAGCCCAGCTCAGTGGCCTGTCCACCGCCAATATCGATGCGATCAACGTCGCCAGGCTGAAGACCGCGCAGGTCCAGGGCCTCACCACGACGGCGTTGACGAACCTCTCGACCACGCAGATTTCCGCTTTGAGCTCGGCGCAGATCGGCTCGCTGACATCGACCGAAGTGGCCAATCTGACCAACGGCGAATTGACCGGCCTGACCACGACCCAGGCGCTCGGCTTCACCGCGACGCAGCTCCACACGCTCGCCTCGACCGACCTCAACCGGTTGTCGACGACCCAGGTCTCCAACCTGACCACGACTCAGCTGCAGGGTCTGAGCACGACCCAGCTCAATGACCTGTCGGTCAGCAACCTGAACGCCGTCAAAGTCGCCCGTCTGTCGACCAGCCAGGTCTCCGGCCTGAACACGGCCACGATCGGCAACCTGACCACGACGCAGGTGACACAGTTCACCTCGGCGCAGATCGGCGCGCTGACGTCGACGGAAGTCGGCAATCTGAGCACCGCCGAGTTGAACGGCTTGAGCGCGAATCAGGCGCTCGGCATCACGGCGACGCAGATCCGTACGCTCGCCTCGACCGACCTCAATCGGTTGACGACGACCCAGGTCTCGGCCTTGACGACCGCGCAGGTGCAGGGTCTGTCGACGACCCAGCTCAATCAGCTGTCGACGACCAACCTCAACGCTCTCAACGTCGCCCGGCTGTCGAGCGCGCAAGTGTCGGGTCTGACCACCACCGCGATCCAGGACCTGACGACGACACAGGTTAAGGCCTTCGTCACGTCACAGATTGTCGGGTTGACCTCGACCGAGTTCGGCAAGCTGAGCTCGACCGAGCTCAACGGGCTCACCACGACGCAGGCCAACGCCATCACCACGACGCAGATCCATAACCTGACGTCGACGGTGCTCAACACCCTGACGACCACGCAGGTCGGCAACCTGTCGACGAGCCAGGTCCAGAACCTCACCACGACAAATCTCATTGCGCTGTCCACGACGAACTTGCAGGCGATCAGGGTCGCGCGGTTGACGTCGACCCAGATCAACGGGCTCGACTCCACAACCATCGGTAACCTGAGCACCGCGCAGGTGGCTGCCTTGAGCAGCTCGCAGGTCTCATCGGTGACCGGCACGGCCTTTGGCGGCCTGACTTCGACCGAAGTCCAGAGCCTGACCACCACCCAGGCGAACGCGATCACCGCGACGCAGATCAACAATCTGTCGACCACGGCGTCCAACAACTTCTCGGCCACGCAGATTGCGGCGCTGAGCACCACGCAGGTGCAGGGCCTGACCACGACGGCGATCAATGACCTGTCGCTGGCAAGCCTGAATTCGCTCAACATCAACAAGCTGTCGACCACGCAGATCGCCGGCCTCAATGCCGCGACGATCCAGAACCTGACCACGAGCCAGGTCGCCAACCTGACGACGACGCTGATCGGCAACCTGACCTCGACCGAAATCGGTGCGCTGACCACCGCCGAGCTGCAGGCGCTGAACGCGACGCAGTCGAACGCGCTGACGCTGGCGCAGATCGGCAGCCTGTCGACCACGGTCATCAATAGCTTCTCGACCACGCAGATCAACGACCTGACGTCGACGCAGGTGCGCAGCCTGACCACCACGCAGGTCAACGCGCTGACCACGACGAACCTGGGCTCGCTCAACGTCCAGCAGCTGACCACCGCGCAGGTCCGCGGCCTGACCACCACGACGGTCCAGAACCTGACGACGACCCAGGTCTCCAACCTGACGGCGGCGCAGGTCGGCGCGCTGACCTCGGCCGAGGCTGCGGCGCTCACCACCACGGAGCTGCAGGGTCTCACGGCCTCCTCGTTCACGGCGACGCAGCTCGGCACGTTGCAGACGACGACGCTGAACAACCTGACCACGACGCAGTTCGGCAATCTCTCGACCGCGCAGGTCCAAGGGCTGACATCGACGCAGCTCAACGGGCTCTCGGCGGCGAACCTGAACGCGGTCACTGCGACCAAGTTCTCGTCGACGCAGATCGGCGGCGTGAACACGACCACGATCCAGGCCCTGACCACCACGCAAGTGGCTGCGCTGAACACGACCCAGTTCGCGGCGCTGAGCACCGCTCAGCTGAGTTCGTTCACCACGACCGAGGCCGCTGCGATCGCCACGACGCAGATCCAGACGATCACGGCTTCGCGCCTCAACGCGCTCTCGACTGCCAACCTGCAGTCGGTGCACGCCGATCGCCTGTCGACCACGCAGATCGCTGGTCTGACCACGACCACAGTCCAGAACCTGACCCAGGCGCAGGTCGACGGCCTGACCACCACACAGCTCGGCAGCTTGTTGGCCACGCAGGCCGACGCGCTGACAACCGCGGAGATCAACGGCTTCAGCACGCCGCAGCTCAATGCGATCTCCACGGCGCAGCTCGGCAACGTGCAGGTGGCGACGCTCAACAACCTGACCACCACGCAGGTCGGCAACCTGACCACGGCGCAAGTCCAGGGCCTGAGCACGACCCAGCTGGTCAACCTCTCGACCACGAACCTGCAGGCGTTCGACGTCACCCAGTTCTCGACGACGCAAATCTCGAACATCGACACGACGACGCTCAGCAATCTGACGACGACGCAGGTCGGCAACCTGACCTCGACGGAGGCTCAGAGCCTGAGCACGGCTCAGCTGATCGGCCTCTCGAGCACGAATCTGCAGGCACTCAACGTTGCCCAGCTGACGACGACGCAAGTCACCGGTCTCGACTCCACGACGATCGGCAACCTGACGTCGACGCAGGTCGGCACTCTGACGACGACCGAGGTCAGCAGCCTGACCAGCGATCAGCTCAATGCGCTGACCACGACCGAAGCCCACGCGCTGTTGACGACCCAGGTGCAGTCGCTGTCGACGACGCAGCTCGAGAGCCTCTCACTGGCCAACCTGCAGACCTTGCAGGCGCCGCGCTTCTCGACCACACAGATCGCGAACCTCGACACCACAACAATCACGAACCTGACGCAGGCACAGGTCGACGCGTTCACCAACGCGCAGGTCGCGGCGCTGACCCCCTCGCAGCTCGACAATCTGACCGCCGGCGAGCTCAACGGCTTCAGCGGCAGCCAGCTCGGAGCCGTCACGACGACCCAGATCAGCTCCGTTCAGGTGGCGACGCTCAACAACCTTACGGCGGCGCAGGTCAACGCCCTGGCCACTACGCAGGTCCAGGCGCTGTCCACCGACCAGATCGACGGCCTCTCGACGGCCAATCTGCAGTCGGTCGACCAGACCAAGCTGACCACGACGCAGATCTCGGGCCTCGATACCGCCACGGTCGCCAACCTGACGAGCACACAGGTGCTCGCCTTCACGGCGAACCAGTTCGGCGCCCTGACCGGGCCGCAGATCGATGGTCTCGATGCGGCCACCGAGCTCGCCCACCTCGCGAATACGCAGCTCAATGCGATCTCCTCGACCACGATCGGCACGCTCGCAGCGGCGACGCTCAACAACCTGACGACCACCCAGGTCCAGACGCTGACGACCACGCAGGTGGACGGCCTGACGGGGGCGCAGATCGATGCCCTGTCCGGCGCCAACCTTGGCGCGCTGGTCACGACCCAGGTCCAGGCGCTCTCGACCACCACGGTCTCGAGCCTCGCCACCGCCACCATCGGCGCATTGACCTCGACGCAGATCACGTATCTGGCCAACACCCAGGTCGCCTCGCTGACTGCCGCGCAGGTCGAGAAGCTGACGACCACCGAGCTCACGGGCCTCACCGTGGGCCAGACCGGCGCGCTCACCGCGACGCAGATCGGCAATCTCGATACCACGACCATCAACAACCTGAGCGCCACTCAGGTCAGCGGCTTGAGCACCGTCCAGGCCCGCGGCCTCACGGTCGCGCAGCTCGACAATATGACGACGACGAACCTGGCTTCGCTCGACGTCTCTCGGCTGTCGACGGCGCAGATCTCCGGCATCGCCAACACGACGATCGACAACTTGTCGCAGGCACAGGTGCTATCGCTGACCTCGACCGAACTCGGCGCGTTCAGCCCCGGCCAGCTCGGCCACCTCACGACCACCGAATTCGGCAACTTCAGCACCACGCAGCTGCAGGGGTTGACGACCACGCAGCTCAACGGCCTCGCGACTGGCACGGTCGCGAACTTCGACGCCATCGACGTCAACATCGCCCGCCTGACCAACGCGCAGGTTTCGGGCCTGACCACGACGGCCGTTGCCGCGCTGTCCACGACAGAAGCGGGCGCGCTGAGCGCCGGCCAGATCGGGGCGCTCTCCGCCTCGCAGCTTGAGAGCCTGGTGGGCGTGCAGGCGCTGACCACGGTGCAGGTGAACGCGCTGACGTCGGCTCAGCTCGGCGCCATCGACACCACCACGATCGATACGCTCTCGACCACGCAAATCTCGGCGCTGACCTCGACGCAGGTCCACGGCTTCACGACGACGCAGCTCAACGCCATCAACCAGGCGAGCCTCGACGCCGTCAACATTACCCGCCTGACGACGACGCAGGTCTCCGGCCTCAGCGCCGGGTCGATCGGCAACTTAACCTCGACGCAGGTCTCGACGCTGCTGACCAGCCAGGTGGCGGTGCTGAGCTCGACCCAGTTCGGCGCGCTGAGCCAGGCGGAAGTGCAGGCCTTTGCGGCCAGCCAGGCCAATGCGCTGACGACGACGCAGATCGGCAGCTTCACCACGACGGCGATCAATCACCTGTCGACCACGCAGGTCGCAAACCTGCTGACGACGCAGGTGCAGGCGCTGACGGTCAACGCAATCAACAACCTCACGAATCTCAACTCGTTGAACGTGACCAAGCTGTCGACCACTCAAGTCGGCGGTGTGAGTGCCGCGACGATCGGCAGCTTGAGCTCGACGCAGGTCTCGCAGCTTCTGGCGACGCAAGTGGCGTCGCTGACGGCGGCGCAGTTCAGCCAGCTCTCGACGGCGGAAGTGCAGGCTCTGTCGACCACACAGGCCAATGCGCTGACCTCGACGCAGTTGGGCAACTTCACCACCACGGCGATCAACAACTTGTCGGCCACGCAGGTCGGCAACCTGAGCAGCACGCAGCTGCAGGGCCTGACCACGACTGCAGTCAACGACCTGACTGCGGCCAACCTGCACGCCGTCGACGTGACCAAGTTGTCGAACGCGCAGCTGACCAACCTCGCCGACGCGACGATCCAGGCGCTGACCAACACCCAGGTCTCCAACCTGACCGCCTCGCAGATCGGCCAGTTCACGACGACGCAGGCCAACGACCTGACCACGACCCAGTTCGCGGCCTTGAGCCAGGGTCAGGTCCAGGGGCTGACGACGACCGAAGTCAACAACCTGACGACCGCCAATATCGACGCGCTCGACGTCACCAAGCTCTCGACCACGCAGGCGTCTCAGCTCACCACGACGGCGATCACCAACCTAACCGACACGCAGATCGGCCAGCTCACCACGACCGAGATCGGCGTCCTCACTTCGACCGAGATCGGCGGTCTGTCGACGCCGCGGCTGCAGGGCCTATCCGGTGCGCAGCTTGGTGCGCTCTCCGCGGGCCAGCTCGGCAGCCTGACGACGACAACGGTCAACAACCTGACGACCACGCAGTTGACCTCGCTCACCTCGACGCAGTTCCAGGGCTTCACGACGACGCAGATCAACGCGCTGCCGCAGGCCAACCTGAACGCGCTCGATGTGACCGAGTTCTCGACCACGCAGGTCAGCGGTCTGAACACTGCCTCGATCAACAATCTGACGTCGACACAGGTCGCGGCCTTCACCGACGTCCAGATCGGCGCCTTCACCTCGACCGAGGTCGGCAACCTGTCGACCACGGAGCTGCAGGGCCTCACCGCCACGCAGATTTCAGGGTTCTCAGGCGCGCAGGTTGCGAGCTTGACCTCGACGGTGCTCAACAACCTGACCACGACGCAAGTCGCGGGCCTGGTGGACACGCAGGTGCAGTTGCTCTCGACCGCCCAGTTGGGTCAGCTCACGACCACCAACCTGCAGGCGCTCAACGCCAGCCAGCTCTCGGCGCAGCAGGTCGGCAACCTGGATGCGACGACGTTCGGCAACCTGACGTCGACGCAGATCGGCAATCTGACCTCCGACGAGGTCGGCGGGTTGACGATCAACCAGCTGCAGAGCTTGACCACGACCGAACTGCAGGGTCTCTCGGCCAGCGGGTTCAGCGCCGATCAGATCAGCAACTTCACGACGGCGATCTACAACACGCTGACGACGACGCAGCTGAGCGCGCTGGTCGACACACAGATCCAGGCCATCGCGGTGGCTCAGATCCACAACCTGTCGCAGGCCAAACTCGACGCGCTCGACGCCAGCGGCTTCTCGACCACGCAGGCCGGGGGCCTGACCACGACCGAAGTCACCCGGCTGACGACGACGCAGGTCGCGGCGCTGAGCTCCGATCTGCTCGGAGCGCTCGGCACGGCGCAGGTCAACTCGCTGACCACGACCGAGATCAATGGCCTCGACTCGACGCAGACGGATGGCCTGACCTCGACCCAGCTCGCGGCGTTGACGACTCCGAACCTCAAGGCGATTTCGACCACGGGAATCAAGGCTCTGACGAACGTTGCGATCGAGGGCCTGTCGACCACCGAGATCGGCAACCTGACCACGACCCAGGGCAACGCCTTCACTGCCGCCCAGGTCAACAGCATGTCGCTGTCGCAGGTCCAGGCGCTGGTGGCTCTGATCGGCTAGAGCAGAACGTAATTGACCCGCCCCGGCCGAATACGGTACCGGCGGGGCGGGGACTGCCCAGAACGGGTTTCGTTGATAGTGGCGTAAGGCGTATCTCCGGGCCGGACTTAATCCGGCCACCGGGGAATGTTGCGTTCTCAACCCAAACGCATACAGGACGCCCGCCATGTCGAGCTCGCCCGTCGTGTCTCCAGAAGCCAGCCAGATCTACGCCGAATGCCTTGGCAGCGCGGTGGCGCAGACGCTGTCGATCGTCGACCTCATCAATGGCGCGGGACGGCTTGCGGCGCTGGGGCAAAAGCCGCTCGTCGCCGAGCTCTACAAGACATGGCTTGCGCACAACGGCGAGCACGATGCTGCACACGCCGCTTGGTTCAATTACGGCGTGGTGCTCTCGGAGCTCAAGGACTCCGCCGGCGCGATCAACGCCTTCCAGGTCGCGGTCAAGCTGAAGCCGGATTTCAATCCCGGCTACATCAATCTCGGCCGCGCGCTCGAGGATGCCGGCAAAGCGGGAGCTGGGGTGACGCAGTGGCTCAAGCTGATCAACAACCTAGCGGCGGTGAACGGCGACAGCGTTGCGCACAAGCTCACGGCGTTCGAGCAGACCGGCCGCGTGCTGGAAGCGAACTACCGCGATGCCGCGGCCGAAGACGCGCTCAAGCAGTCGCTCGACATCAACAAGCACCAGGATCAGGTGATCCAGCATTGGATCTCGCTGCGCCAGCGCCAATGCAAATGGCCGGTGATCGCGCCATGGGACCGGGTGAGCCGCAAGGACCTGCAGGCGGGCATCTCGTCGTTGTCGCTCGCCAATCTCGGCGACGACCCGATGTTCCAGCTCGCGCGGGCGTATCGTTACGCCAAGGAATCGGTCGGCATGCCACAACCGGTCGCGCGCAAAGCCGACACGAGCCGGCGCGACCCGCTGCGACTGCGCATCGGTTATGTGTCGTCCGACCTGCGTGAGCACGCCGTCGGCTTCGCCATGACCGACGTGATCGAGCAGCACGACCACGAGAACTTCGAGATCTTCGCCTATTACTGCGGGATCAAGCGCACCGACGGAATCCAGAAGCGCTGCATGGATGCGGCCGACCATTGGACCGACATCAACGACATGACCGATGACCAAGCCGCGGCCAAGATCGCCGAGGACGGCGTCGACATCCTGGTCGATCTCAACGGCTACACCAAGGACGCGCGCACCAAGGTGTTCGCGCGGCGCCCGGCGCCGATCCAGGTGAATTGGTTCGGTTTCCCCGGCACCATGGCCACCCCGTATCACCACTACATCATTGCCGACGATATCGTGATCCCGCCGGATCAGGAGATGTTCTACTCCGAGAAGGTGGTGCGGTTGCCGTGCTATCAGCCCAACGACCGCAAGCGGCGGATCGCGGAGCGGCGCCCGACGCGCGCCGAAGTCGGGCTGCCCGTCGACGCCTTCGTGTTCTGCTCGCTCAACGGGATGCAGAAGATCACGCCGCGCGCCTTCGCCCGCTGGATGACGATCCTCCGCGAAGTGCCACGCAGCGTGCTGTGGATGCTCGGCGGCGTGGAGGACATCAACGCCCGCGTTCGCCAACTCGCGACGGAGCACGGCGTGGCTGCGGAGCGCATCATCTTCGCCGACAAGCTGCCCAATCCAGATCACTTGGCGCGCTATCCGCTTGCCGATTTGTTCCTCGACAGCTTGCCTTACGGCGCGCACACGACGGCGTCGGACTCGTTGTGGATGAACGTGCCGATCTTGACGCTGAAGGGGCGAACCTTCGCCGCCAGGGTTTGCGCAGACCTCCTGTGCGCGGCGGGGTTGTCCGAGCTCGTCTGCACGACGGCGGATGAGTACGTCGCACGTGCCATCGATTTCGCACGTAACATGGACAAGCTTTCGGCGATCAAGGCCAAGCTCGCGGCCAATCGCGACACGTGCCTCTTGTTCGACACGGCCGGCCTCGTGCGCAATCTCGAGGATCTCTATCGGCAGATGTGGGGGGATCTGATCCGCGGCGCGCTGCCGGTGCCGGATTTGCGCAATCTCGACATCTATCACGAGATCGGTGTCGAGCTCGATCTCGAGAACATGGATGCGATCGACGATGCGGCTTATCTCGCGCTCTATCGCGAGAAGCTCGAGGAGCGGCACCGGTCATATCCGATCCTGCCGGATGCGCGGCTGTGGCGCGACGACAAGTCGGCGGTTTCCGCCGTACCCCTGGCCGGCGCGACAGCCGTGCGCGGTTCCGCGGCGTCGCGGCCGGCCGAGCGGCTGAAGCGCCAGCGCCAGGCGGGCTAGCGCGCCTGTCGCGAGTTGCGCAGGCAGCTCTCCTGCAGTCTTCAAAGTTGCGCAAAATCAATAGCTTATGCGGTAGGCGGGTGCTGCCGCTGGCCGTCTGTCGGGCAAGTTGTTAGGAACGGCCGAATCGATCAAGGTGGATCAATGCACCTGCAAAAGCGTGTTCTCGTCACCGGCGGCTCCGGCTTTCTCGGATCGCATCTTTGCGAGCGACTGCTCGAGGCCGGCGACGAGGTGCTTTGCCTCGACAATTTCTTCACCGGCACGCGGCGCAATATCGAGCACCTGATCGGACACAAGCGCTTCGAGCTTGTGCGCCATGACGTGACCTTCGCGTACTACGTCGAGGTCGACGAGATCTACAATCTCGCCTGTCCGGCGTCGCCGATTCATTACCAGTATGATCCGGTGCAGACGACGAAGACCAGCGTGCACGGCGCCATCAACATGCTCGGCCTGGCCAAGCGCGTGCGCGCCAAGATCTTCCAGGCGTCGACCTCCGAGGTCTACGGCGACCCCAATGTGCATCCGCAAACCGAGGATTACTGGGGTCACGTCAACCCGATCGGGCCGCGCTCGTGCTACGACGAAGGCAAGCGCTGCGCGGAGACGTTGTTCTTCGACTATTGGCGGCAGAACAAAGTGCGCATCAAGGTGGCCCGCATCTTCAACACCTACGGGCCGCGCATGCATCCCAACGACGGTCGCGTGGTGTCGAATTTCATCGTGCAGGCGCTGCTCGGGCGCGACATCACCGTCTACGGCGATGGCTCGCAGACCCGGTCGTTCTGCTATGTCGATGATCTGATCGAGGGCTTCATCCGGCTGATGGCATCACCCGACGAAGTCACCGGTCCGATCAATCTCGGCAACCCGGAAGAATATTCGATGCTGCAGCTCGCCGCGGCGGTGATCGATCTCACCGGCTCGCGCTCGCGCGTCGTGCATCGGCCAAAGCCGCAGGACGACCCGCGTCAGCGTCGCCCCGATATCTCCAAGGCGCACGAGGTTCTCGGCTGGAAGCCGCGCATGCCGGTGATGGACGGTCTCAAGCGCACCATCCATTATTTCGAAGAGATGCTGACCGACAATGAGCTGCGCACGGCGCTTGCGGCGGCTCCGGCGTAAGACTGCCCCTTCGTTCTCCGTTCCAGTGCGTGGGTTGTGTTCGTGGCGCGCGTGCTCTCTCGCTCACCGATGCATCGCTTTACGGAGAACCCACAGCAATGCGCTCGCCATATCTCCTGGAAAACCGGCATGTCGCCGTGAAGCGCTGCCGGCACGGGCTGATGATGTTCAGCCGCAACGACTTGTTCGTCGGCCGCTCGCTCGACGCCTATGGCGAGTGGTGCGACTTCGAAATCCAATTGATGCGTGTTTTTCTGAAAGCCGGCGACGTGGCGATCGACGCCGGTGCCAATATCGGCACGCACACCATCGCCTTTGCGAATTCCGTGGGTCCGCAGGGCAGGGTCCATGCCTTCGAGCCGATGCGCCGGAATTTCTGCATGTTGGCGGGCAATGTTGCGCTCAATGCGCTGGAAAACGTCGTCTGCCATCAGAAGGCGGTGGGAGCCGTCAACGGCGAGATCAGCGTACCGGTCCTGCCGGATCCGGAGATCAGCTACAATTACAGTGCAATCCATCTATCGGAAGAGTCGAAACAGGGCGAACGGGTGCCGATCGTGACGCTCGACTCACTCGATCTTCAGGCGTGCCGGGTCATCAAGATCGATACGGAGGGGATGGAGGACAAGGTGCTCGACGGCGCACAGGCGCTGATCAAGCGCTGCCGCCCGCTGATCTATCTCGAAAACAATGAGGCCGGTGCATCGGAGCGCCTCGCCAAGGCGCTCGACAAGATCAACTATCAGGCCTGGTGGTCGATTTCTCCGCATTACGAACAGAATAATTTCTACAGCAATTTCGAGAATTTCTGGCCGAATGTCGTCCCGGCGACGAACCTCATCTGCGCGCCGAAGGAGGCCAATCTGCAGATCGGTCTCGACCCGTTCACTGGCCCCAAGGACGACTGGAAGGCATCGCTGCAACGGGTCGGCTATATGCGCCCATTCCAACCGAAATATGGGCCGCAGGCCTAGTCGATTGGCCGCGCCTCACAAGTGTCGCTTTGATTCCGAAGTTCGCTCCCGACTCGCCGCGAGCATGGCGAACTCCGAAATGGAGATACTAGGCCAATGGCCCACCTCAAGCTGCGGACATATCGTCGGCGCCGCTAGCGGCCGTTGCCGCCGCGGTACTGCGTCGGTGTCTCGCCGAAGCGGCGGCGCAGATGCCGCAGCGGCTCGCTCGCCTGGTCGAGCGGCGCGCCGACGAGATCCTCGGCCAACGGCAGCACCTGCAGCAGCCGCTCGCGGGAAATAGTTATGCCGGAGAAGTTGGCTCCGCCGTAATGGTGCGAGAACAGGTTCGCTGCGCTATACGTGGTGATCGGGCTTAGCATGAACCGCTGCAGGAATTTCAATTCGGCGGTACGAGGCTCACCGGCACCACTGCATTAAGCCCAAGCACCATGCGCGCCGCAGGCAGCGTCGCATCAGCCATCACCGCATGGCCTTCGGCGGTTGGATGGATGGCGCCGCCATAGACGGCAGAGACGACGCCCCATAGGGCGTCATGGATGTCGCGCGGCTGCAGCACCGAGGGCAGCCCCTCCGGATAGGTCATGGCGGTGAGATAGCTGTCATCGGCGGTGCGCTCCCAGCGCGCCCGCGAGGCGTAGGGGCGATACTCGCTCGGCCGTAGGGGACAGAGCAGGGGATGCTCGGCAGCCTTCACCGGATCGGTCTGGAAGGTCTCGCCACTCGGCGATAGGCAAGTGCGGTCGAAAACCGGATCGGTCTCGGCGCGGGCGCAGAAGCCATGGCCGAGAAACTGCGGCTGATGCGCATCGACCATGGTCATGGCGTCGGTCGCCGGATCGTTGCAGATCGTGCCGCCGGTGCAGGAGGCGAGCGCCTTGATCCGCGGGAGGAATTCCTGCGCGACGAAGGCTGCGGTCGCCGCGAGCCGTGCCGGATCGGCCTTGAAAGCCGGATGCACATCGAAGCCGTCGCGGCCGCCGGGGCAGGGAGTGCCGTCCGCCTGCAGCGCCGGATGCCCGTAGGAGACATAGACGACGCGATGCAGGTCGCCGCCAACGAGTGGCTTGAGTGCCGCCCGCAATTTGGCGAAGGCGCCGGGCAACGTGGTGCTGATCACGCGCTGCGCGTCCTCGACCGAAGTCACCGCGCCGCCGCGCGAAGAGATGACGCGCTCCGTCGTGCCGTCGACGATCACATTGCCGACAAGGCCGGAAAAGGAAATGTCGTTGGCGCCGACGGTAAGCAGCACGAGGTCGAGTGGCCGTTGCGCGCGCGCAAGTGCATCCCTGAGTGCTCCGAGCTGGCCCGGCACGCGTGGCGGACAGCCGCCGCGTGGTGGACATTCGCGCGCCCGTTGGCTGTCGAATAGCCCGTCGCCGATCGAAGCGCCGGTGCAGGCAAGCGGCAGATAGGTCACGGCGATGTGCGGGTTCTCGACGGCAAGCTGCAGCGCCGTGCGGGTCTGATAGCTATAGAGCGAGCGATGGCAGGCCGCGCTCATCCAGCGCGCGCCGCGTTGCTGCCATTCGGCGGCACGGCCGACGCGCGCGACCGCCGTGCCGGTGGTGATGTCGCTGCTGCCGGGAGCCGACTCACAAGCCTGGTCGCCGCGAAAGCCGGCGCGACTCGGGCGAAAATATTCGCTGCGCGCGGTGCCGAGAAAGCGGCGGAAGCAGAACCCGTTGTCGGCAAGCGCGACCGGGCGGTCCGGATTACCTTCGCCGGATGCGACGGAATCGCCGAGCCCCGCGATCAGCAGGTCGCGCACCGCGATCTCTGCTGCCGCCTGTTGAGTGCCTGCCGGCGTTTCCAGCGCAACCGCCGCGACGGTTGTCTTGCCGGCGCCGACACGCAGGGTCACTTCCTCGCCGCACGGCACGCTGATCCGCTGCGCCGGCGTCTCGCCATCATTGAAGGTCCAGGCGCAGGTGGCGTCGCTCGGCACCGGACCGGTGAGCACCACACCGACGCGATAGTCCTGCGGATGGAGGTAATTTTCACGCACGCCATCGCGCTCGCAGGTCTGCGAAACCGCTCCCGCGGCGTCGATGCAGAGATGATCCAGCATCAGCCGGGCCCAGCCGCGGCCGTCGGTCGCGAGCGCCAGCCGCCGTTCCGCCGCAAGCACGCCGTCGCCATGGGAAGCAGTGACGTGACGGAGGAAGTCATGCTCGTCGCGAAACAGCCGGAAACGGTTCTTGACCTCCCAGTCGATGCGAAATTCGCCCGAGATCTGGGCAGCGGCCAGACCGGGGAGCAGGGCGACGAAGGTCGCAAAAATCAGTGCGAAAAGTCGTGTGCGCATGAGTAGCTTTGGCGTTGCGGGCGCGTTGATTAGAAAGAGCCATGCGGCGGAATTATGGGCGTAATGTTGCAGGGAGGTCATTGTGACAACTGAGATCAAGACGACCTGCTGCATCGCCGGCGGCGGGCCGGCGGGGATGATGCTCGGCTTTCTTTTGGCGCGCGGCGGCGTGCCGGTTGTTGTGCTGGAAAAGCACGCCGACTTTCTCCGCGATTTCCGCGGCGACACCATCCATCCCTCGACACTGGAGCTGATGGTCGAGCTCGGCCTGATCGAGGACTTCCTCAAGCTTCCGCATTCGCAGATGCGCGAAATCTCCGTGCAGATCGGCGAACAGCAGTTCAAAGTGGCCGATCTCACGCACCTGCCGGTGCATTGCAAGTTCGTCGCGCTGATGCCGCAATGGGATTTCCTCAGTTTTCTCGCCGACCGCGGCAAACGCTATCCGACCTTCGACCTGCGCATGCGCGCCGAGGCGAAAGAGGTGATCGAGGAGAGCGGCCGGGTCGTGGGCCTGCGCGCGCAAACCCCGGACGGGGACCTCGATATCCGCGCCGACCTCGTCGTCGGCGCTGACGGCCGGCATTCGACCGTGCGCGAACGTGCCGGCTTTGCCGTCGAGGATTTTGGCGCGCCAATGGACGTGCTGTGGATGCGCATCTCGCGCAGGCCCGATGACAGTCTTGCCGCGCTCGGCCGCCTCGGCGCCGGCCGCATCCTGGTCATGCTCGACCGCGGCGACTATTGGCAGTGTGCCTTCGTCATTCCCAAGGGCAAGGACGCGGTCTGGCGGGAGAAGGGGATTGAATCCCTGCGTGAGGAGGTGGCCCGGCTCGCGCCGATGCTCCGCGGGCGCGTCGGCGAGCTCAAGAGCTTCGATGACGTCAAGCTGCTCACCGTCGCCGTCAATCGGCTGCGGCAGTGGTATCGGCCGGGGCTTCTGTGTATCGGCGATGCGGCGCATGCGATGTCGCCGATCGGCGGCATCGGCATCAACCTCGCGGTGCAGGATGCGGTCGCCGCGGCCAATATCCTCGCGAGGCCGTTGCGCGAGCGCCGGCTTCGCCTCGAGGATCTAGAGGCGGTGCAGCACCGTCGCGAATGGCCGACGCGGCTCACGCAGGGCATGCAGGTGCTGATCCAGAACCGCATCATCACCCCGCTCTTGATGCTCCAGCACACGCCGAAGCCGCCGCTGGCGGTGAAGCTCATCGACGCGATCCCGGTGTTGCGGCGGATTCCGGCGCGGATCATCGGCATGGGCTTTCGCCCGGAGCACGTGCACACGCCGGAGCTTGCGGCCGCGCAGACTTAGGGCTGCATCGCGCGAAGCTCGCTCAAGCGGTGCTCCATCTCCTTACGAAACTGATAGTCAGGCCGGCCGAATAATCGGTTGCGCGAAGCGAGGAAGGTGCGCTGTTCGCGCCGCAGTGTCTCGGCGCGCTTGGCCGGCAGTCGCCCGAGCGCCGTCTGATAGGCACCGTCGATGTCGCGATCGAGGCGTGCCAGCACGGCGTCCGAGCAAATGGCTTTCTCCACGCTTAATGTTGCGGCGGCGCAATCGAACGAGGGCGTGAGCCGCGTATCGACAAGCGCCAGGCCGTCGCGCCGGCGGCGCAACTGCGTCAAATATTCGGCAGCGCTGGTATCGCGCGGATTGATCCGCACGGTTTGCTCATAATCGGCGATGGCACGATCGATGTCGCCTTTCGCGGCCCAGGCCGCGGCGCGATTGTGCCAAGTGAGCGGGAAGCTCGCGTCGAGCTTGATCGCCGCGTCATAGTCGGCGATGGCATGATCGTAATCGCCTTTGTGCTGGAACGCGTCGCCGCGGTTCGTCAGGAAGTGAGCCTTCGGCTTGATGCGGATCGCCTCGTCATAATCGCTGATCGCGCGGTCGTAGTCGCCGTTGCGTGCGTAGCCGAGACCGCGATTGTCGAAGTATTCAGGCACGGAAGGGTCGAGCACAATTGCCTTGGTCTCGTCGGCGAGCGCCTTGTCATTCTGGCCAAGCTTTCCCAGCGCGGCGCCGCGATTGGCGTAGAACTGGGCCTTTTCGCCGTCGAGCCGGATCGCCTCGTCGTAGTCCTCGATGGCGCGCTCGTTCTGCCCTTTCAGGTAGAACGCGACGCCGCGGTCGGAGAACGCCTGCGCAAAATTCGGATCGAGCCGGACCGCCTCGTTGTAATCCTCGATGGCGCGGTCATAGCGGCCGTTGCCGAGGAAGGCGTTGCCGCGCGTATCGAAAGCGGGCGCGTTTGATGCGTCGAGGCGAATGGCCTCGTTGGCGTCGAGGATGGCCTGGTCGAACTCCCCAGCGCGGCGCCGGATTTCGGCGCGGCTGCGATAGGCCCCGGCAAGTTCGTTGGGCTTCGTTTTTGCCTCGATGATGGCAGTGCAGGCAGCGACCCGGGCCTCGGGGGTGCCTTTCGCATCCACGGCGCAAACAGCGGCAGTCGATGCAGTTTGGGCAACAGCGGCGGTACCGCTGAGCAAAAGCGTGGCGATCGCGAAAGCAGTGATGTGGCGCGGCATATCCGACCTCGCATCTGTCGGAGCGGCGTTTCCCGCCGTCCCCCATTCCATTGTCGCGGATCGGAGCGAAAAGGTTCAAGCGCGGGAGTAGCGGCGGCGCAGCAAAATGACCGCAAGTGCAAAGGGCGCGAGCCAGACTAGGCGGCTCTGATAGCGGTCGACCGTATTGGCAAAGGTGGCGCAGACCCCGGCATTGATGGCCAGCGCGAGCAGCACCGTCGTTGCGAATGCGGTGTCCGCCGGAGCGAGTCCCAGGCGTCTGCCGGAAATGGTGATGCCGAGCAACCCAGCAATACCAATCCAGGCGAAAGGAAGATGGATGGCGTTGAGAGGCGCAAGGTCGAGGACGGAACGCCAATCGCCGCTCACCGGATCGGTGAAGCCTTGCTGCTGCCGGGCGGCGTGGTAATCCGCGGCCGCATCCGGTGCGCGGGTTTCGATCGTCCATTCCGCATGCCACATAGCACCCCGGTCGGTGACAATTTCGGTGCGAAACGACGCGAACTGCTCGGCCATATCTTGCAGCACCGCGACGAGATGATCGATGGGATGCTCGATCAGGCTGCGGATAATGATGCGTCGCTCCTCGTTGCCATAGCCGATCGCGCCACCGAGTTTGCGGAACGGTGATTCGGCAAGCCAAAGCCAGTTGTCCGCCGTGTCCGGCAGGCTTCCTGCGTAGCGGCACAACTGGACGCTCGGATCGGGACAGTGCTCGCGGAGATAACGATCAACGAACCCATCTTGCAGAAGCCGCCCAAACAGAAAGCTTTCACCGCCCGGCGTGAAGGCGAAGCGGCCACTCGCGCCCAGGTTCGTCGCCAGCAGCAACGCGACGCCGGCCACTAAGGCAACGCTCGGTGCTGGAAGTCGGGCTGAGCGCAAAGCCTTCCAACGCCGAAGGATGAGAAGACTGCTGAGCAAGCCGAGACAGAGCGCCAGCGCCGCCATGTGGCTCGCGACCGCGAGCGCGATGGTCAGCATAAGGCCAAGCCGTTCGAAGCTGCGAAGCGCTCCCCAGTGAAAAGCCAGGAGATAAAGAGCAAGAACAGCAATCGGAAACAGAACGTCCGGCATCAGCTGGCTGCTGAACCAGGAGACGCTGGTGAGAATGCACAGCCCAAGGACCACAGCGAGCGCCGTCCCCGGATGTCCGCCCAGACCATGCGCGCGCAAAATGAGCAGGATGAGCCAGAGGCACAGCGCCGCCTGCAGAATGACGATCGGCCAGAATTCGAGCGGGATTGCTGCGGCAAGGATCAGCCCGTAGACCGCCGAGCGGCCCAGGGCGAGTGTCCCTTCGAAGGCGCGCGCCAGATAGCCGCCCGTGTCGGGAAAGACGATGGGAAACCCATTCCAGATGGCGGGAGTCAGCAGCATGGTGAGCATCACGATGCAGCAGACGGCGAAAGCGAGCGCCGAGCTCCGCTCGCTACCGATCGCGCGCGATGTCTCGCGCGTGATGGAAAGATCCGCCACTGTCGTATCCGCCTGTTCCCAGGGCTCGCCGTCCCAACGCGGCGCCAAGGCCACAGCGTCAACCCGGACGGGAGTGGAAAGTTCAGGCGGGAGAATAGCTTGACGCGCGCGCCCGCAATGGCGAATTGTCGCGGATAACGCACTCGTGCACCAGGCGTAGCGATGTTCGTCACCTTCTTCCACGAGCTGAAATCGGCCGGCGTGCCGGTGACGTTGCGCGAATATCTGACCCTGATGCAGGCCATGGATGCTGATCTCGCCTCGCGCCGGGTCGAGGATTTCTACTATCTGTCCCGCGCCGCCCTGATCAAGGACGAGCGCAATCTCGACAAGTTCGACCGCGTCTTCGGTCACGTCTTCAAGGGGCTCGAACTGATGAGCGATGCGCTCACCGCCGAGATCCCGATCGAGTGGCTCAAGAAGCTCACCGAGAAGACGCTGACCCAAGAAGAGAAGAAGATGATCGAGGCCATGGGCGGGCTCGACAAGCTGCTCGAGACGCTGCGCCAGCGTCTGGCCGAGCAGAAGGGCCGGCATCAGGGCGGCAGCAAGTGGATCGGCACCGCCGGTACCTCGCCCTATGGCGCCTATGGCTACAATCCCGAAGGCGTGCGCATCGGTCAGGAGAGCAACCGTAATTTCCGCGCGGTGAAGGTGTGGGACAAGCGCGAGTTCAAGGACCTCGACGACGAGGTCGAGCTCGGCACTCGCAACATCAAGGTGGCGCTACGCCGCTTGCGTAAATTCGCCCGCACCGGGGCGCCTGACGAGCTCGATCTCGACGGCACCATCAAAGGCACCGCGCACAAGGGCTATCTCGACATCCATATGCGTCCCGAGCGGCACAATGCCGTGAAGGTGCTCCTGTTCTTTGACATCGGCGGCTCAATGGACTGGCACATCCAGGCGACGGAGGAGCTGTTCTCGGCGGCACGCACCGAGTTCAAGCACATGGAGCATTTCTACTTCCACAATTGCCTCTATGAGAAAGTCTGGAAGGAGAACCGCCGCCGCTTCCAGGAAACAACGCCAACCTGGGACCTGATGCACACCTATCCGCACGACTACAAGGTGATCTTCGTCGGCGACGCTTCGATGAGCCCCTACGAGATCGCCATGCCCGGCGGGTCCGTCGAGCATTACAACGAGGAGCCTGGACAGGTGTGGATGGAGCGCGTGACGAGGACTTATCCGGCCTGCGTCTGGCTCAATCCGGTGCCGGAGCGCGAATGGGACTACACGCAATCGATCCGCATGGTGCGGCAATTGATGAGCGAGCGCATGTATCCGCTCACGCTGGAAGGGCTCGATCGCGCGATGCGCGAATTGGTTAGGTAATCCTTCTCAGGATTTTGGGAGCTAAGAAACTATGCCTCGACATATTCAGCGATAGTTGTCGGCTCGGGAACCGGAAGCCCGTCTTCCTTGAGACCCTCAATATGGAAGCGGATCGCCAAGCCAATCTCACTTTCGACGGCCGCGATGGTCTCACCGGTGGCTACACAACCGGGAAGGTCGGGCACATAGGCGGAGTAGTTGTTCTCCGCCTTTTCGATGACGATGGCATATCGCATTAGTGCTGATCCTTCAGGGCTGCTTGTTTCAAGATACTGTTTGCGTGCCAGGCGCAAGATCATCGGAGGGCTTGCCGGCGATAGTTACGCGGCCCGGTTTGTGCGGGTGCTTGAATTGGCGATGGCCCGCCGCGCATCGCAATCTGTCGCCATCCATCATCTTCAATCAAACGGATCGCTTCGCGAACCTTCATGAGACGCGCCCCAAGTGAGCAGACCATAGCATGGTGATTGGCGTGCAGTACGCGGGGTATGGCTCTTTACTTTCAACCAATCGGTGATTGGAATGGGCCAAAGCCCATGCGGGCACAAACGGCCACAGAGCCGGAAGGGGAGGAGATCATGCTCACGCGCCGACAAACGTTTCCTGCGATCGCAGCGGCGTTGGCCACGCCGGCGCTGACCCGCCGTGCTTTTGCGGACAGCTGGCCGTCGAAGCCGATCCACGCCATCGTGCCGTTTTCCGCCGGCAGTACAGCCGACATCATCCCGCGCATCGTGTTCGACCCGATGTCGGCTGCGCTTGGGCAGACCATCGTGGTGGAGAACCATGGCGGCGCCGGCGGCTCCGTGGGTGCCGCGCAGGTCGCGCGCGCCGAGCCCGATGGCTACACGCTCCTGGTCAATGCTTCCGCGCATACCGCGGCGCCTGCGCTCTATCCGAATTTGTCTTACGACGCCGCCAAGGATTTCTCAGGGGTCGCGATGTTCGGCAATACGCCGAACGTGACGGTGGTTGCGCCGGCACGCGGCTTCAAGACGCTGGGCGACCTCGTCGCCTATGCCAAAGCACATCCCGGCGTGCTTAGCTTCGCCTCGGCGGGGGTCGGCAGCGCGACGCATCTGAGCGCCGAACGGCTGCGCATGTCGGCGGGCTTCCAGGCGACACATGTGCCGTTCCGCGGCGGCCCAGAGGGCCTGACCGAGGTGATGACCGGCCGCGTCGACTTCTATTGCTGCGGCATCTCCTCGGCGCTGTCCTTCATCCGGGCGAAGCAGCTCATCCCGCTCGCGGTGTCCACGGCAAAGCGCGCATCGCTGTTGCCCGATGTGCCGACCACGCTCGAGCTTGGCTATAAGGATTCCGACTACAATTTCTGGACTGGCCTGCTGGTGCCGTCGAAGACGCCGCGTGAAATCGTCGACCGGCTTTATGCGGAAGCCACCAAGGCGCTGGCGAAACCGGAGATCGCTGAGAAGCTGGCGAAGCAGGGCGTCGATCCGTTCCCGCTCACGCCCGCGGAGTTCGATGCGCTGATCCGCAAGGAGATTGCCAGCAACATGACGCTGATCAAGGCCGCCGGGATTAAGACGAATTAGCTACCAGCGCGCTTCGACACATCTCGCGTTGGCGAGCCGAAGGCGAGCGGCCAGCGCGAGCACGTAAATCGCCGCACCAAGCCCGGCACTGCGCTACCAGCGGACTTCGACGCCGAGCGTGCCCGTATGCGAATAGTAGGTCTTGCGCCAGGCGCCATCATAGAGCGCGTAGAGCTTCACCATCGGCGCCACGCGGACCGAGTAGCCGGCGCCGGCGTCGAGCTCGACCTTATCGTCGAATACGCCATTGATGGTGCGCGTTGCCGCGCCCGTCGCCGTGAGGACCAGCGGATCGACGCTCTGCGACAGCACGTCGACGACGCGCGCGTAGACGCTCACGTCCTGCATCATGCCGTTCGGGTAGGTGGTGTAACCCACTTCGGCGCCGCCGAAGGTGCGGAACCGGTTGCTGTTCTGCACCGCCGAATTCACTGGCACTGAGCCGCCAGTTTCGCTGAACGCGTCGATGCGCGTAGCCATCCAGTCGAGGCCGGCCTTCGGCACCACGCGCCAGGCACCGCTCGACCAGTAATAGGAGAGCTCGGTCGAAGCCGCCCACAGCCGGCTGCCGTAGGATGCGGTAGCCTCGGTCGTGCCGCTGATGCGCGAGGAATGGATATTGCCGAAGCCGGCAACCCCGGCGACGCCGAGCGCCCACGGTCCATTCTCGAAATTGAGCGCCGCGCCGATCTGGGTGAGGTCGAGCCGACCATTCTGCTGGTCGATCGGCAGGTCGATCTTGGTGCGGCCCTGGTCGACCGAGAGCGACGCGTTGACGCCCGGCACAAGTGTCATGCCGACGCCGGCCACCCCGCCATAGATGCTGCGGTGGTCGCCGGGGAACAGATCCTGCGGCCCGGTGCGGGTCGCCGAGGCGTAGCCTTCGAACCAGGTGCGATAGCGTGGCGCTGGAGTGGCCGCTGCCTGGGCGGCCTGCGCCTTGGTGTCTGCGATGGCGAGCAGGCCTGGAATGGCGGGCGGCGGTGGCGCCAACGGGTCGGCGAGCGCCAATGCGCCGGAGCCGGTGTCGGCAAAGGGCAGGGCGGTGGTCTGGACCGCCGGCAGTTGGGTGTTGGTGTGGGCGAGAAGCCGGCGCATGAAGCTCTGGCTCGCATCGAACATCCCGGACGTGGCCGAGCCGTTCACCGCACCGCTGGTATAGCTGATGACTGGGGGCGGGGCCTGTGCGTGTGCCGGATCGGCGATCACGAAGGGGCAGAGCGCCAATAGCAGAAACGCCGTCGGTGATGCCCAGCGGCCCGTAACGCGTCTCGGACGTCGTCCGGAAAGCAACAAGATCGCCCCACTTCGCTCGTGCGGCCAGGCCGCACCGAAAACCTACGAATCCAGCCCAATGCGCGCCGATCTTAACAGCGGCGATTGGCGGGGAACAACCGTCGCAGTCTGGGATTCACCGTCGGACCGGAGTACCGCCCCCGGCTGTGTAGTCTGTGGCTTCGGCGGGCTCGCCTGGCCGGATCAAGGCACAAAAGAAAACCGCCGGGCTATACCCGGCGGTCGGTCTCGAGCCGAAGAAGACGATCAGGCAGCGTTTGCGGCAAAAGGCTCGTCGCCGAGATCGGAGGCATCCTGACGCCGCTGCAGGGCCATCACCTCGCGCATCAGGCGGGAGAAGTCCTTGCGCGCCGTTTCCAGCGCACCTTCGGTCAGTGCCCGCTCGAGCTTCTCGCGTTTGATCGCGGCGGTGAGCTCGTCGCGCTCGTTCTCGGAGAGCTGACGCGCGGTCTCCATTTCCGATTCGAGCAGTGAGATGCGGTCAATCAGGAGCTGGACCTTTTCCTCGGTGCGGCTGAGGCCATTGTCGCGCGCTGCCAGCGCCTTCGCGAGCGTTGCCGCGCGCTCCTGCAGCGCATTGCGTTCGAGCTGCAGGTCCCGGATCTCATTCTCACGCACGAGCCGTGCCGCATCTGCCTCGGCGCGACGCGCCTCGGCATTGTCGCGGTCGAGCGCCATCTCGCTCACCCGCCGCTCCATGTTGCGGATGTCTTCGGCGCGTCCCATCAGGTGGTCGCGGGCGTCGTTGAGCAGCTTGTCGCTGGCGGCCGAACGCGCCTGCAGCGCCTCGAAGCGCATGCGTTGCGTGGTGATCTCGCCGGCATGGCGTTCATTGAGCTCCTCGATCGTGGTTGCGAGGCGTGCGCGCTCGGAAGTGACCTCGGCGAGGTTGGCCTCGATGTGACGCATGCGCCCCTGCGCCGATTGTAGATTGGCCTCGGCTTCCGCCAGGCGGCGCCCGAGTCGTGCGGATTCACCGATGGTCTTGTCGAGCGAGATCTGCAAGGCCCGCTTCTCATCCTCGGAGAGGGCGAGCTTCTGCCGGGCTCCGTGCAATTCCGCCTCGAGCTGTGTGCAGCGCTTGTCGCCCGCGGCGACGCGTTCGTTGAGCCGCCGATTCTCGTCACCGAGCGAGCGGTTGGTCGCGGTCTCCTGCTGTAGTGAGAATTCGAGGTCATTGATGTGGGCGCGTCGCGCCGCGATGTCGGCGGCGAGTTCGGCCTTGGCAGATTCGAGCCCGCGCATGGTGACGAGCGTTGCCGAAAGCTCTTGGCGCAGCTGGTTGGCGTCGGTTTCGGCTGCGGTCGCCTTCTTCTCCAGCGCGCTAACCTCGTTGCGCAGCCGGCCATAAGCGGTCCGGGTGTTGTTGAGGACGGTCTGCAGGCTGACTTTTTCGGTCTTTTCCGCCTCGAAGGCGGACAGCGCCTTGGTGACCGGGTCGACCAGTTTGGCGACCGACGCCTTGATGGTGTCGAGCTCGCCGATCTTGGTGTTGGCGTCGAGCAGCAGATTGCGGAGCGCCTCGTTTTCGCCGCCGAGCTGGCTGCCCATGGCGGAGAACAGCTCTTCATCAAGGTCGAGGCTGGGAAGTTGCGGCGTCGGCGTCAGTTGTGACGGCGTTGCCGCCTCCTGCAGCGTCACAGTTTCCTGGAAAGGCGGCGGCTGGAGCGTTGTAGTCGCTATCGGGCTCGCCTTTCGGGCGAGTAGCCCCCCAAATTTGCTCATCGCGCGATGATCCCCTGAACGCCGATCCGCCCGGCCGAAGCGACGCCGAATCACCTGCGGACGATCCTAGCGGAAAGCGGAGTCGAGGTGGTACGGCGATCTCGTTAATCTGGCGCGCCTTGCTGGACGATCCGCGCCCGCTGATACCTGTGGGCAACACCTGCCCCCGTGCCGATAGCTGTGGGTAAGCCGGCGATCCGGTCTGCCCTCCTACTTGACTCTACGCCGGCGTTTAGTCCGCCCGATCCAGCGGTATTTTCCGCTCTAGCGGGTGGCCTGGCGCCTGCCGGCCATGGAACCAGACTCTCGTATCGGCATTTCCCAAAGCGCTTGGCAAAGCGGGAGGCATACCTCCCGCGGCGCGGCAGGGGTTTGGACCGGGCGGTGTGGCGTGGCGAACACGGCTGTGAAAAACTCGCGGCTTCTGCTGATCCAGGCTCGACTTGCCGGCAGAAGCAGCCCACGTTTGCCGTTCCTTCGCGTGCCTTCCGGTCCAGCCCAAAGCGGGAGTTTCCGATGAAGCGACTTGTTGCTGTAGCAGCCGCAATGGCTGCAGCGTCCGTCTTGTGCTGTCAGGCTGCCAATGCAGGCCCGCGCAAGGAGCTCGATCCACGTCTGACCGCGACCTCGATCGGGGTCGGAGCCGCAGGCACCGCCGCCTATTTCGCGCTGGGCGGCTGGCACTGGAGCGATTGGGACATCAACCGCAACGGCTTCACCAAATTCGGCGCCTGGTCGGCGACCACGATCGGCTGCATGGCGATTTCGCCCATGATTGGCTCGGCCGTGGTGCAGCGGCCACTGACGCTTCGCGAAGCGCAGACCATGACCGCGTCTTGCGTCGTACCGATCGTCGGCGGCTGGCTGGTCAATGAAGCCTGGAATGCGCACCCGGAGTGGCAGCAATACGAGGCGCAGCCGGTGCCTGTCGCGATGCGCGTACGCAGACACAAGCACAGATAGCCGGCGAGGAGACCGGGGCCTCTCTCCCGCTAGTTGCGGCGGGCGATAAACAAGCCTTCGCTCAAGCGGAATTTTGTCGCGCCAGGCGTCGTGTCCGGCGCGAGGAAGCTCTGCACCTCGCCGGTGGCGTGGGTCAGTAGCGAGCGCAGCAGCGTCTGCATCGTGGGGTCATGGCGCGCCGCCCAGCTTTCGAAGTCCATGGTCTTGTAGAGCTGCTCCTCGCGGGCGAGCGCAAAGCCGTGCTTGGTCAGCGCCGCCTTCCATTCTTCCATCGTCCAGGCGCGCAGATGGCTCGGGTCGCGGAAGCGCTCGAAGGCGTTGACATAGTCGCCGGCGTTGCCGGCAGGGACCACATTGTCGACCAGACCGAGCAGGCCGCCCGGCTTGAGCACGCGCCGTGCCTCGTCGAGGAAGTCGGCGATGCTCTCGAAGTGATGCGCCGCGATGCGGCAGGTGACGAGATCGAAGCTGGCGTCGTCGAAAGGCAGGGCCTCCGCCTTGGCAAAGGCAGTCCGCACATTGGCGAGCCCGCGCTTTTTCGCCTCGTCGCGGACCATCGACAGCATCTCGTCGGTGATGTCGGTCGCCCACATCCGCGCCACATGCGGCGCAAAGCTGTAGGCGACATGGCCGCCGCCGGTCGCCACGTCGAGCGCCTGCCAATCCGGCTTGGGCTCGGTCAAAGCAACCAGCCGTTCCAGGCTTTTGCCCTGCGCGTGCGGCTTGCTGGTGAGATAGCTCGCGGCGGTCTTGCCGAATTGCTCCTGGACCAGAGTCTTGCTCATTGAGATCGTTCCTTGTGCCGCCGCGCCGTCATGCGTGGCATGCACTGCGGCTCTCGGCTCGCGCACTATTTCGGCTCATAATGGAAGTGAGACGCAGGGAAGGAAGAGCCTATGAGCCGCATTCTCGTCAAGGGCGGATCCATTGTGACCATGGATCCGGCGCTTCGCGATCTACCACGCGGCGACATCCTCATCGAGGACGCGTGCATCGCCGCTATCGCGCCGACGCTGGCCGCGGATGCCGCCGAGGTGATCGACGCGGCTGGGATGATCGTCATTCCGGGGCTGATCAACGCCCATGTGCACACCTGGCAGAGCGCGTTGCGCGGCGTCGCGGGTGATTGGACCGTCGCGCGCTACATGCAGTCGATGCATCGTGGCCTTGCCGGCCACTACCGGCCGGAGGATCTCTACATCGCCAATCTCATGGGTGCGCTCAATCAGCTCAATTGCGGCTCGACCACGCTGGTCGACTGGTGCCACAGCAACCGCACCCCCGAGCACACCGACGCGGCGATTGAAGGCCTGACCGAATCCGGCGCACGCGCAGTGTTCCTGCACGGCTCGCCCAAACCCGATCCGAAACCAGGGCAGAAGCATTTCAGCGAAGTCCCCATGCCGCGTTCGGAAGTCGAGCGGCTGCGCAAAACACGTTTCGCCAGTGACGACGGCTTGGTGACTTTCGGACTCGCGATCCTCGGCCCCTATTACTCGGTGTGGGACGTCACGCGCGCCGACGTGCTGCTGGCGCGTGAATTTGATCTCATCGCCAGCATGCATGTCGGCGGCGGCAAATCGCTGACGCCGGATGGGTTTGCGCGGCTGATCAAGGAGAAGTTGATCGGGCCGAAATTCAACGTCGTGCACGGCAACGACATGACGCATGACGACATCCGTGGCGTCGCCGCGCAGGGCGGACAGTTCACCGTCACCGCCGAGATCGAGCTGCAGATGGGCTACGGCGATCCGCTTACCGGCGTACTCAATGCGGTTGGCGCGCCGGTCTCGATCGGCTCCGACGTCGAGCCGTCGGCGCGTGGCGACATGTTCACGGCGATGCGCGTCACGCTGCAGCACGAGCGCAATCGCCGGACCATCGAGATGCTCGAGGCCGACGGCGGCCGTCCGGAAGCAATGCCCGTCACCTGCCGGCAGGCCTTGGAATGGGCGACGATCAATGGCGCGCGCATGGTCGGGCTCGACCACCGCGTCGGCTCTCTCACGCCAGGCAAGCAGGCTGACGTCGTGCTGATCCGCGGCGGCGATCTCAACATCTTCCCGGTCTACGACCCGGTGGCCTCGGCCGTGATGCAGGCCGGCGTCGCCAATGTTGACACGGTGCTGGTCGCGGGCCGTGTGGTGAAACGGGCAGGGGCGCTGCTCTATCCGCAGCTCGACGCGAAGAAGCGCGACCTGCGGCGCTCGGGCGAGCGCATTCTCACCGATTTCGGCATTCTGGGCTCTGGGCGCGGCGCGCAATCGGCCGCCGGCGCGGCCGCGAACTGAGCGCGAGGCGAGATGAGCAAGACGACTTTGGGAAAACTGCCCCCCGATGCATTCGGCATGCTCGCCTTGCCGCCGCTCGCGCCCGAGATCATCGAAGGCTTTCGCGCTGTGCCGGATCTCACTGGCATGTCGTCGGACATTATGGACGAATTGGGCATTGTCGGAGCAATTCCGGCGAGCGTTCTCAAGCCAACCGATCCGCAGGCTCGCATCGTTGGCCGCGCGCTCACCGTGCTCAACGTGCCGCCTGGTGTCAGCGTCCCGGAGGCGGTGGCCACTGGAGTTTCCGGTCTCGCCGAGATCGAGGCGCACAATCTCGCCGAGCCTGGTGACGTGCTGGTGATCCAGGGTGTCGATCAGGTCTCGAATCTCGGCGGCGTTGCCGCGACCATCGGGCATCGTCAGGGCGAGATCGGCGCCATCGTCGACGGCGGTGTGCGCGACTTCGATCATTCGCGCGAGATCGGTTTTCCGATCTGGTCGCGCAGCGTCAGCCCGATCACCGGCAAATGGCGGGTGAAGACGATCGCCGTCAACAAGCCGGTGACGATCCACGGCATCCGCGTCAATCCCGGTGACCTGGTGCTCGCCGATGAGGTCGGTGTCTGTTTCATCCCACGCGAGCGCGCTGCGGATGTGCTCGCCGGCACCAGGCGCATCGCCGCGGCGGAAGAGGCGAGGCGCGCGAAGATCGCCTCGGGCGCGCCGGTCTCCGAGCTCATGCCGAAGCCGAAAGCGAAGTGAACGCGGTGCGGGCTATTCGCCGGTGATGCCGAGCTTCTTAATGGTGTCCGCCCAGTAGGGAAACTCCTTCGCCAGCCGTGCTTTGAAGGCGGCAGCGCCGAGCGTCCCGTGCATGCCGTTGCTGACGAAGCGCTCTTTGACGGTTGGGTCGGCCAGCACGGCGAAGAGCGCCTTCTCCAGCTTGTCGCGTGCGGCCGTGGGCGTGCCGGCGGGGAGGAAGATGCCGTACCAGTTCTCCATCACCACGCTCGGATAGCCGAGCTCGGCGGTCGTCGGCACATCGGGGAGCAGCGGCGAGCGCTCCGCGCCGAACAGGGCCACGGCCTTGATCGAGCCCGCTTTGACCAGCGGCAGCAGCACCGGGAAATCGGCGTTGAGCATGTCGACATGCCCGCCGAGGAGGTCGTTGATTGCCGGCGCGGCGCCGCGATAGGGCACGTGCGAAATTTTCAAGCCGGCGCCAGCATTGAGCAGCTCGCCGGCGATGTTCATCGTCGTGCCGGAGCCGGCGGAGCCGTAGGTCATGGCCTGGCCTTGCTTGGCCTTGGCGATCAGCTCCTTCAGCGTGGTGACGCCGAGCTTCGGGCTGACGACGAGCAGCGAGGGCACTGAGCCGACCAGCATCACCGGCTCGAAACCCGCGATCGGGTCGTAGCCGCTGGGTTTGCGCAACGTCGGGCTGATCACCTGCGAGCCGAGGCTCGCCAGCAGCACAGTGCGGCCGTCGGGCGCGGCTCGCGCCACGGCTTCTGAACCGATGGTGCCGCCCGCGCCGCCTTTGTCCTCGACAATCACGTCCGCCGAAAGCTGCGGTCCGAGCCCGTTGGCGAGAATGCGTGCCAGCTGATCAACCGGCCCGCCAGCCGCGAAGGGCACGATGATCTTGACGGTTTTCGCCGAGGCCGGCGCAACGAACATCAGGGCCGCGGCACACGCGGCCAAACCGACGCGGATCACAGCGTTTCGCTCCCGGCGCAAGGGCCGCAGAACTCGACCCTGTGTGATTTTCTTATTTGCGGCTGACTATAGCGTCTGATTGTGCGCCGAGGCGAGGGTAGGTTACCACGTCTCTAGTGATGACGATGCGGCGGCTGCTGGCCGGCGTCTTCGTCATACCCGTGGCGGCTGCTGTAGAACACGAGCGCCATCAGGCCGCAGCCGACGACCAGCGAGAACAGGATGCCGCCGATCATCGCCACATAGCCGATGGCCGGCATCGGCGGGCCACCAACGTCGGTAAATGCGTGAGCCGCATACCAGATCGCCACCGCGAGGAGGGCGAACAATGGAATGACGATCATCAGTGTCTTGCGCATGTTGCGGCATATAAGCACGGCAGCGGCTTTGGCCAAGCCGCGGAACTGCATCACGAAAGCTTGCGCTGTTCGCCGAGCCTGTTGCTGCTAACCTCAGATCACTTGTCTTCGGGGCGCAAATTCTTCCTCTGGCTGCGACAGGACTTTCGTGATCACACGCCGCTTGCTCGTACTCGTGGGCGCTGCCCTGCTGCCGGCGCTTGGCATCCAGGCCTACAGCCAATACGACCTGCACCGGGCACGCGACGCCGAAGTGCGGCGCGAGGTCGTGCGCCAGGCATCGCGGCTCGCGGCTGAGCAGCAGCACGTCATCGATAGCGTGCACGACGTACTGGTCATGCTCGCCGACCTGCCGCCCGTGCGCGCGCAGAACGCAAGCGAGTGTCAGGCCCGGCTCAATAGCCTGCGTCCGCGTCTGCCCGGCTACGCCGCCATCATCGTCACCCGCGAAGACGGCAGTGCGCTCTGTGCGAGTGATACTGAGCCGCAGCGTGCCGGCGCGCCACAGGTCGGCGACCGTCCGTTTTTCCAGGAGGCGATGCGGACCGGTGCATTCACGGTCGGCAATTACACCTTCGGACGCCGCCTACATCGCGCCATTCTTCCCTTGGCGCTGCCGTATCGGAACGTCGCGGAGGAGCGCGCCGGTGTGGTGCTGGCGGCTCTCGATCTCGAATGGCTGTCGAAAAGGCTCGCCTCGCTGGGTTGGCGTCCGGAAGAGGCATTTTCCATCGTTGACCGCGATGGCTTGTTCCTGGTGCGCTATCCGGATCATGCCCATTACGTCGGCACGCAGGTCCCGCGCGACATGTGGGAGAAGATGCGCACCGAGACGGCGCCCGGCAACTTCGAGGTGTCTTCGCCACTTGATGATGTCGACCGCATTGTCGGCTTCGTTCCGCCGAGTCTCGGGCCCGCGGGCTTCTACGTCGGCGTCGGCGAGGGCAGCGCGACGGCGTTCGGCTATCTCAATGCCGTGATGTGGCGCGGCCTAACCTTGCTGTTCATCGGCCTCGCAGTGGCGATGTTGCTCGCCTGGTATTTCGGCGATCGTCTGATCCGCCGCCCGATCGGCCGCCTCGTGGCGGCGACGCAGCGTTGGCGCGGCGGCGACCTCTCGGTGCGCACTGGCCTCTCCGGCGACAACGAAATCGGCCAGCTCGGCGCATCGTTCGACGCCATGGCTGCGGACCTCGAGCGCGCGCTCGAATACAAGGACGTGCTGCTGCGCGAGCTCAGCCATCGCGTAATGAACTCGCTGCAGACGCTGAGCTCACTGTTCACGTTGCAGGCGCGCTCGCTGCGTGATCCGGAAGCGCGCGGACAGCTGGATCAGGCGGTGCGCCGGCTGCAGTCGATGGCGCTGGCTTATCGCCGTCTGCACATGGCGAACGGGCGCGATGTGGTCGACGTCGCCGGTTTTCTTGACGAGTTGAGCAAGGACCTCAATCGCTCGGTGATGGGTGGTGGGCAATGCACCGTCGAGGCCGATCCACTGCTGCTCTCGCCCGATCAGGCGATGCCGCTCGCTTTGATCGTCAACGAGCTCATCACCAACGCCATCAAGCACGGCACACCCAACGCGCCGGTCACCGTCAAGCTCGGACGCTCCAATGGCGGCTGCCGCCTGGCGGTGCGCAATCGCGGCACCTTGCCGATCGGCTACGAGCCGGCGGCCGCGCCGGGCTTCGGCATGCGCATGGTGCTCGGCATGGTGAAACAGCTCGACGGGCGGCTCGAGGCCTCCTGCATGGCTGAGGAGACAGAGTTCGCCGTGACCTTCAAGGCAAGCCTGCCGCAGCCGGCGACGCTTTCGGTGGTCGACGGTGGCGCGAGTGCGGGCGGACCGACCGCCGCCTGACGCGCATTACGCTCTGCACTTTTCCAAATCGAAATCCGTCGTCCCGGTTCCTCGCACGCTGCAGGAACTGCGACTTTGCGTCGGACGTTGGCGGACATGAGGGGCAGCACTGCTTCCATCAAACGCACTAGCGAGGATCAACGCCATGGGACTGTTCACGCGAGACATCAAGACGATGAACGATTTGTTCGTGCACCAGCTGCGCGACATCTATTATGCCGAGCAGCAACTGGTGAAGGCGATCCCCAAGCTCATCGACAAGGCCACCAATCGCGAGCTCGCGAGCGGGCTCAAAATGCATCTCGGCGAAACCGAAAATCACGTGAAGCGCCTCGAGCAGGTGTTCAAGATGATCGGCACCGAGCCGAAGGGCGTGGATTGTCCGGCGATCGACGGCCTCATCGAAGAGGCCGACGACACCGCCGGCGAGGTGGCCGATAAGGACGTGCTCGATGCCGCGATCATCGCCGCCGCGCAGGCCGCGGAACACTACGAGATCACGCGCTACGGCACGCTGATTACCTGGGCGCATGAGCTTGGCCGCGACGATGCCGCAACCGTGCTGACGAAGACCCTGGAAGAAGAGAAGGCCGCCGACAAGAAGCTGACCGCGGTGGCCGAGACCCGGGTCAATCGCAAGGCGGCGAGCTAGCGGCCTGGGTTTTACCAAAGAAAAACGCGGGGCCTTTGGCCCCGCGTTTGTGTTGTTCGCAATGCGCTGGCGTCAGCTCTTCACGATCGGCTCGATCGCCGCGGCTGCGGCGCCATTGTCGGTCGCGCCGCGCGGCTTGCGCGGCATCGGCGCTTCGTCGGTGGTGCCGGTCGCAGCCGCCGGAGTCGGCGTCTCCGCTAGCGGCAGGCCACGGCGTAGCGCCGAACGCAGCGCCGCCACTTCCGCCTGCATGCGCGAGCCGTCCTTGCGGGCGGCTTCGAGGGCGCCTTCGGCGACCGCGCGCTCCATGCGCTCGCGCTGCAGCGCCGTGTTGAGCTCCTCGACCCGCTTCTCGATGTTGGTGCGGCTCACCTGGATGTCCGCCTCGAGATGTGCCGTGCGCTCGGTCAGGCCTTGGATCTTCTCCTCCGCGCGGGCGAGTGCGGTTTCCCGCGTCTTCAGGGTCTTGGTCAGGGCGTTGTTGCGCTCGACCAGAGCGCCACGCGACTGCTCGAGGTCCTTGATGTGGCGCTCGCGCGCCTCATGCGCCGCCTCGAGCTGGGCGAGCTTCTTGTCGGAGTTGTTGCGGGCGATCGTTGCCTCGACCGACTTGCGGTCGAAGGCGCGGACCTCCTCGGTGCGGGAGATCAGATTCTGCCGCGCTTCAGCCAAGAGCTTCTCCGCGGTCCCGGCGCGCGACTGCAGCGCGTCGAGACGCATATTGGTGCTGTTGCGCTCGGCCTGCTGCTGCTCGCGCAGCTCGTCGAGCGCCGCCGACAGGCGGCTGCGCTCCGCGTAGGCTTCGGCGAAGCTTGCCTCGACCTTGCCGAGCTGCGCCCGCGTTGCCGTGAGTGTGTTCTCGCTCTCGGTGAGCCGGCGGGTGAGGCGGCCGGCCTCGTTGAGCGTCTGATCGAGCGAAAGCTGCAGCGAGCGCTTCTCGTCGTCGAGCAGCGCCAGCTTCTCGCGCGCGGCGGCGAGCTCGGCCTCGAGCTCGCTGATCCGCTTCTCGGCATTGTCGATGTGCTCAGCGAACGTACGCTTGCTCTCGGACAGCGCGCGGCGCTGCGCGCTTTCCTGCGACAGCTGGCGCTCGAGCTCGGCGATCTGCGCGATCTTGGCGGAAATCTCGTTGGTGAGCTCGGTGCGATTGCTTTCCAGCCCACGCGCCGTCTCGCGCGACAGCTCGAGATCCTCGCGCAGGCGCTCGGATTCCGCTTCGAACGTCGTGGCGCGTTTCTCGGCCTCGTAGAATTCCTTGCGCAAGGTCTCGTAGGCATCGCGGCTCTCGTCGAGCAGGCCCTTCAGGCTCAGGCTCTGCGATTTCTCCTGCTCGAGGGCGCGCAGCGTCTTGTTGAAGGGCGTGACGATCTTGCCGAAGGCATCCTTGAGCTCGTCAAGCTCGGCGACCTTGCGCTCGGCGTCGACCAGAAGGCCGCGCAGCGCTTCGTTCTCCTCGCCCATGCGCGAGCCGACATCGGAGAAGGTCTCATATTCAACGCGTTCGTAGTCGGCGGGCGTGCCCGGCCTCTTCGCCTGCACCGCTTCTTTGGCGCGCGTAAGGTCCGGCAGCGGCTCCATGCCGCCTTGATTGCGTCCAAACAGATCGGACAACTTACTCATCTCGCTTCGGCCTCCCACGCCTACGCTACGAGCTCACTTTTTTGGATGCGTGACGATATCGTAAACGACCGTGAATTGAAATATTCGGGCCGCTCACGGGCAGTTCCCGCACGGTTGCTGCATCAATCATGGTTAATATGGGAAACGCGGCCAAAAATTGATGCAAAGTACTGGTGCCGAGAGCAATCTGCGCATGAACGAGGCATCTAACGCCATTTCGCAAGACGGCGAGCCGGTCACCGCCCTGTCATATTCCTATCGACCCTCGCTCATGGGCGCGGCGTGGGCATTCGCGCTCGGAGCCGACGCCCTGGAGTGGCAGGTGGGGCGGCGTAGCGGACGCGTGCCCTATGCCGCGATCCGCCGCATGCGGCTGTCGTTCCGCCCGGGAACCATGCAATCACAGCGCTTCCGTGCGGAAATCTGGTCGGATGGCCATCCGAAGCTCGACATCGTCTCGAGCACCTGGAAGAGCATGGCCGAGCAGGTGCAGCAGGGCGAGGGCTATGCGCGCTTCATCGTCGAGCTCCATCGGCGCATCGCCGCTGCGGGCGGGGCTGTCACTTATGAGACCGGCACGACACCGGTGCTCTATTGGTGCGGTGTCGCCGTGTTCATTGCTTGCGCACTGGCGATTGCCTCGTTGATTGTGCGCGCGCTGCAGGTCGCGGCGTGGAGCGGGGCGGCTTTTATCGCTGCGTTCCTCGCCTTGTTTCTTTGGCAGGGCGGAAACTATTTCCGCCGCAACCGGCCGGGCACCTATCGGCCCGACGCGTTGCCGAAGCAGCTCGTGCCGAATTAATTACGCACCACCAGCACCGAGCATTTGGCGTAGCGCACGACGTGGCCCGCATTCGAGCCGAGGAAGTAGGTGCGCATCGCCGGACGATGCGAGCTCATGACGATGAGGTCGGCATGCATCGCCTTCGCCTCTTCGAGGATCTCGTGATAGATGCCGCCCTGGCGCACCGCGCTGGAGATACGATCGCTCTCCATGCCGCAGCTCCCCACGATCGCGACCATTGCGTCTTCGGCGGACTTGCGCTGCTGCACATCGAAATCAGGCGGCACATATTCGGCGAGCATCACCGGCGTCATCGGCAGCACGTTGATGAGTCGCACTGATCCACCGGAGCTGCGTGCCATAGTGCAGGCGGCATCGATCGCCGGCTTGGCCAGCTCCGGTTCGGCGACGTCGACGGGCACGAGAATTCGCTGATACATGGCGCAGCCCCTCTGCGTGTGTCAGGCGTTCAAGCCTTCGCATTCTGGCACGTTTGCCGGGAGAGGCGAGAGAGCCGAACCGCCTCAATCGGTCGCAGTTTCGAGCAGTTTCGGGGTGATGAAGCGCTCGAGCCGGCCGCTCTGGACGTGCAGCTTGTCCCAGCCATCGAGCGCAAAATCGATCACCGCGAGCGCGCAGGTCGGCATCTTTTCGCGCAGGCGTTCGCGCGCCTCGATGTCGCCGGACGCGACCAGGATGATGGCGAGTTCATGCAGGCCGGGATTGTGTCCCACAACGAGCAGCGTCGCCGCCTGGTCAGGGGTCTCCTTGATGACCTTGAGAATGGATTGCGCGCCCGCGTCGTAGAGCCGGCGTTCCGAGACCATCGCCGGCGTTGGCCGAAAGGCCTTGGCCAAGAGCGCCCAGGTCTCCTGCGTGCGCACGGCGCTCGACACCAGCGCGCGTTGCGGAAGGTAGCCGTGCCGCGCCATATAGGCGCCGATTTTCGGCGTATCGGAGCGGCCGCGGCTGTCGAGCTTCCGCTCGTGATCACGTCCGCCCGGCTCGGAGCGCTCGGTTTTGGCGTGGCGGAGCAAGAGAAGACGGCGCATAGCGGCTCGGTGGATAAGAGTGGGTGCTGAGTGTCGATTTCGCAGAACCGGCAGATTAGCATGTTCGCCAGAGTGACAACGCGGTGCGATGAAGAATGACGCAAGGGAATAGCGACGACCCGAGCTGGTACGCGTTGGCAGGCCCGGTCGAGGCGCCGCCGCGCCCTGCGCTCAATTTCGATCTCGACGTTGATGTGTGCGTCATCGGCGCCGGGCTTGCCGGCTTGACGGCCGCGCGGGAAATCGCGCGCCGCGGCTGGTCGGTCGCCGTGCTCGAGGCGGATCGGATCGGGTCGGCCGCGTCGGGCCGCAACACCGGCTTCGTGCTGCCCGGCTTCGGCGAGGACATCGAGCGCATCGTCGAGCGCATCGGACTCGACCACGCCAAGCAGCTTTGGAGCTTGTCCGAGGCGGGTGCCGACTATGTGCGGCGGAGCATCGCCGAGACACAGATGCCCGGTGTCGATCCGGTCGACGGCTGGCTGCATGTGTCGAAGACCGACAGCCGAAACGAGGTGTTCTCGTTGGTCGAGCGTCTGCGTTGGATTGGCGCCGGCGTCGAAGCCTGGTCCACTGAGCGTGTGCGCGACGTGCTTTCGAGCCGGCATTATTTCCAGGCCGTGCATTATCCGCAGGCGTTTCACATCAATCCGCTGAACTACACACTCGGGCTCGCGCGTGCGGCGGAGAAGGCGGGCGCCCGCATCTTCGAGGGCTCGCCCGCCGTCGAGATCGATCCGGCCGGCGTGCGCAAGCGTATCTCGACACCGCAGGCGCGGCTGCGCGCGCCGCATGTGGTGCTCGCCGGCAATCTGCAGATCGGCAGCCTGGTGCCGCGGCTCGGGGCGACGCTGCTACCGGTCTCGATCTATGCGATCGTGACCGAGCCGCTGGGCGACAAGCTCCGCGAGGTGATCCGCTATCGCGGCGCGGTCAGCGATACCGATCACGTCGACAACCACTATCGTGTGGTCGACGGCGATCGGCTGATGTGGACGGGACGCGCAACCACTTGGGAATCCGATCCGCGCTGGTGGGTGGGCGGGCTCATCGGTGACATCCGCCGCGTGTTTCCCGCACTCGGCGACGTCAAAATCGCCCATCGCTGGCGCGGCACACTCGGCCTGCCCATCCACCGCATGCCGCAGATCGGTGAACTCAACCGCGGGCTCTGGGTGGCGAGCGGTTTCGGCGCCCACGGGCTCAACACCACGGCGATGGCCGGCGAGCTTGTGGCGCGTGGCATCGTCGAGGGCGACCAGACCTGGCGCGCCTTCGGACCTTACGAATTGGTCTGGGCCGGCGGTGCAATCGGGCGTGCCGCCGTGCAGGGCCTCTATTGGGGACGCATGCCGCTGCGCAAGGCTGCGCAGGGGTTCTCCCGCTATCGCGAGCGGGCGCGGGAGCGGACCGCCGCCAAGCGCGCCGCTGCTGCGGCGGCAACAACAGCCAAAGCCGCGCCGACGGCTCCGCCGGGTTGCGCGGCCGAAGCGCCCCTGGAGCGTGCCGGCGAGCCTTCAGCGCTGCCTTAAATAGCAACAAAATCAACCGCTTATAGCGTTGCAACGGAACTCGTCCGGGTCCGGCGCAAAGCGGGAAATTAACCGGCGCGTGGTACCCACATCTCTCGGGGAAAGACGAGGGAGGAGAGCTCGTTGCCACGCGCGCGCGGCATCGCCGGGCTGTGTCTGGGGGGCGCTCTGCTCTTGCCGGTGGCGGCCGCCGCCGGCGATCTCGATGTCCTGCGCCCGGGCGTCGATTGGACGGTGACCATCGGCGCCGAAGGCCGCGTGATGCCGGCCTTCGAAGGCTCCGACAGCTACACGTTGCGGCCGTTTCCGCTGTTCGACATTCGCCGCGCCGGCACGCCGCGGCGCTTCAAAAGCCCGCGCGACAGCTGGACGGTGAGCTTCTACGACACCGAGGCGTTCCATATCGGTGCCGTCGGCAATGTGCGATTGCCGCGCAAGGAGAGCGCTAGCGTCGACCTGCGCGGCCTCGGCGATGTCGGATGGGGCGTCGAGCTCGGTGGCTTTGCCGAATACTGGCTCTCGTCGTGGTGGCGCACGCGCGTCGAATTGCGCCAGGGCGTGAGCGGGCACCACGGCCTCGTTTCCGACTTCAGCACCGATCTGGTGCTGCCGGTCGCGCCCAAGCTCGTGCTCTCTGGCGGGCCACGCTTCAGTCTGGCGACGGGCGGGGCGCTCAGCCCGTATTATGGCGTCAGCGCCGCGCAGTCGGCGACTTCAGGTCTGCCGACTTACAGCACCGCGGGCGGCGCGCGCTCCTTCGGCCTCGGGGCGCAAGCGCGCTATGAATTTTCGGCGCAATGGGCGAGCCACGTCTATATCGAGTACGATCATCTGCTCGGCAGCGCCGCCAATTCGCCGCTGGTGACGCTGCGCGGCTCGCGCGATCAGGTCACGACCGGCATCGGGCTAACTTACGCCTTCGACATTCCCGCGGCTCGCTGAAAGTCAGCGTCCCTCGCGGCGGGCCATGAAGGCCAATCGTTCGAACAGATGCACGTCCTGCTCGTTCTTGAGCAGTGCGCCATGCAGCGGCGGAATGAGCTTCTTTGGATCGCGCTCGCGCAGCGTCTCCGGACCTATGTCCTCGACCATCAGCAGCTTGAGCCAGTCGAGCAGCTCCGAGGTCGACGGCTTCTTCTTCAGACCGGGCACTTCGCGGATCTCGTAGAACAGCCGCAACGCTTCGCCGACCAGCCGTTGCTTGATGCCGGGGAAATGCACATCGACGATGGCGTTCATGGTCTCCTGGTCGGGGAAGCGGATGTAGTGGAAGAAGCAGCGGCGCAGGAACGCGTCCGGCAGCTCCTTCTCGTTGTTCGAGGTGATGATGACGATCGGGCGGCGGCGAGCCTTCACCGTCTCGCTGGTCTCGTAGACGTAGAACTCCATACGATCGAGCTCGAGCAGCAGATCGTTGGGAAATTCGATGTCGGCCTTGTCGATCTCGTCGATCAGCAGCACCGGCCGCTCATCCGAAATGAAGGCGTCCCACAGCTTGCCGCGCTTGATGTAGTTGCGGATGTCCTGCACCCGCGGGTCGCCGAGCTGGCTGTCGCGCAGCCGCGACACGGCGTCATATTCATAGAGTCCCTGTAGCGCCTTGGTCGTGGATTTGACGTGCCATTCGATCAGCGGCGCGCCGAGCGCCTTGGCGATTTCCAGCGCCAGCACCGTCTTGCCGGTGCCCGGCTCGCCTTTGACCAGCAGCGGCCGCTCCAGTGTGATCGCGGCGTTGACCGCGACCTTGAGGTCGTCAGTCGCCACATAGCCACTGGTTCCTTCAAAACGCATTCTGCCCTCACTGAGTGTCGGCGCCGTTCGATCCTTATAGATCGAGCGGGACGCGGACCGCCAGTCAGGCTTTGTGATGAATCAGGCGACGTTCTTGGCAGCCGTCGCGGCCCGTGCGCCGAACGATGCGGCGGCTGAGAGCATGGCGTCGATGTCGCGCATCTCGGTGCGGTGGTTGCAGAGCGCGACGCGGATCGCGAGCTTGCCGTCGAGCGTCGTGGTCGACGGCGCGGCGATCCCCGACTCGTGGAGGTCGGCGACGATCGTGGCATTGACCCGGTCGGCGTCCTCGCAGCGATAGCGGAAGCAGACAATGTTGAGCGCGACCGGCGCGAGCAGCTCGAACTCGCGCGCGGTGTTGATCTTGATCTCCAGGTAGCGCGCCAGCGCGCAGCTGTGCGCGATCATCGCGCCCAGCGCGTCGGTGCCGTAGACCTTGAAGGTGAACCAGGTCTTCAGCGCGCGAAAGCCGCGCGACAAATCGGGGCCGAAATCGCAAGGCCAATGCGCGCCGGCCGCGAGCCCGCGCGTCTCCCGCCGCAGATAGGCCTCGGGCGAGGAGAACGTGTTTCGGTGTAACGCGCCGTCGCGCACCAGGATGAAGCCGGCGTCGTACGGCACCTGCAGCCATTTGTGGAAGTCGAGTGCGATGGAGTCCGCACGTTCGATGCCGGCGAATTGCGGAGCGATCTCGGGTGCGAGCATGCCGACGGCGCCGATGGCCCCATCGACATGGAACCAGAGCTCTTCCTCGGCGGCGGTGTGCGCGAGCGCCTTGAGGTCATCGATCGCGCCGGTATCGACCGTGCCGGCAGTCCCGATCAGCAGGAAGGGGAGCAGGCCCGCCTGGCGGTCGGCCGCGATTCTGGCCTTGAGGGCGCCGATATCGATCTCAAAGCGCTCGTCGATCGGAATGAGCCGAAGGGCGTCGGTGCCGAGTCCGGAAAGGTCCATAGCCTGGGCGATGCAGCGATGCGCGGCGGTGGACACATAAGCGGTGAGGCGGCGTTCGGCAGCGGCCACGCCGCGACGGCGCACGCCCGCCCCGAGCCGCCCGGTCCGCGCGATGAGCACCGCGAGCAGGTTGGCCATCGACGAGCCGGTGACGAACAGGCCGGAAGCCTCCTGCGGGAAACCGAACAGGCTGCGCATCCAGTGCACCACCTGCTGCTCGACCTCGATCGGAACGTGGTCGCGGCCGCCGAGATTGGCGTTGAGGCCTGCGGCCAGCATCTCGGCGAGCAGCCCCGCGACATTGCCGCCGCCATGCACCCAGCCCATGAAGCCCGGATGCACGTTACCGGTCGCGTACGGCAGGATGTGGCGCGTGAACTCGTCGTGCACGCCGGCGAGCTCGGTGGGCTTTTGCGGCAGCTCGGAGCGAAATCGATCACGCACCTGTTGCGGGATCGGTTGCCAGACCGGCCGCTCGCGCACGTTCTCGACATAGTCGAGAATGTCGTCGAGCATCTTGTGCGCTTGTGTGCGAAGACTCGGCCAGTGCGCCGGATCAAGCGTCGGCATGGGCGGACGCCGCGCGCTTCTTCAGCATGTCGACGAAGGCCGCGAACAGCTTGCGCATCTGCGGCGGCTTGTAGGGGAAGAGCTCGGGCGGGTCCATGTTGTGGATGATCGCCGTGTGATCGGCCTCGAAGATCAGCAGCCGCCCGTTTTTGTCCTCGGCGCAATCGACGGTGAAATATTCAAGGCCGAGCCGCGCTGCCATTTCGGCAAGCGCGTCACGATGACGGGCGCCAAATCCGGTCTCGAAGCCGGACATGAAGGCGGCTTCTTCCGCGCGCTTCGCCGCGCTCGTCGTCATGCCGGCGTTGAGATACCAGATGTTCCACTGATCCAGGATTGCCATGTGGCCGGGGAACGCCACGCCGTCGATGACCGCGACGCGATACTTGCGGAACAGGCCATCGGCACCGGAATAATCGATGAACGGCGAGACGAAAAATTCTGCATCCGAGCGTTCAGCAAGGTAAGTCTCGAGAGCCCTGCGATCGTTGATCTTCGCCAGGCCGACGCCGCCATGCGACCCGGGGGGGCGCACAGTGATCGGGAAGGCGCGCTCATCGAGCAGCGCGTCGCGCGGGACACGGATCGTCGGCGGAATCGCCAGGCCGGGGATGCCCGCAATCACGCAATGCAGCCGGTCGCGATCGAGATCGGCGATCCGGCCGGGAGGGTTCAACAGCGGCCGCGGCCAGCGCATCGCCAGGTGGCCGATGTCGATGAGGGCTTCACGGCTCTCTTCGCATTCCGAGGCGACAACGACCGCGATGTCGTGCTCCGGCAGGGGATCGGGAAGCGGCCTCCCGGGAACAACGTAGAGCGTGATGAGCTCGACATCGCTGCCCTCGAGCAGGAACTCGATCGGCATATTGCCGCCCATGTCGAGGGGGGCGGCAAGCGCAAGAACGCGAAGCGCCGGTCGAGCAGCGGCGCAGGGCGACAGGAACAGTCGTTGGCCCGCCAACGCATCGCGCTGCAAAGCGAGCCCGAGTGCCTTGTCGCCGTGGAGCTGAGCGATCACGGAGAGGTCGAGCACGTCGCCATGGGTTCCCTGGCCGCGTTGCACCTTGGTGAGGAGCGCGTTCCACAGTGGGCGCAGGTCGCCGCCCTCGAAAGCGAGCTTGGTGAGGCGGGCAAGGCCGATGCGTTCGGCTGGGCTGCGGTCGGGGTGTTCGAAATCTGTAGGCCGCTCGGCGGCGAGTGACCCCATGGCAATGCCTTGATTGGAAGCGGCTTCTCGCCGCACCGTGACCTCAGGCGCACCGTGGCTTGTTTTGGTTAATGAGATGTTAACAATCACGCCCCGGTGGCTGCGGGCAGGACCGGGGCCTTGCGGCGTCCTCGCACCAACGTGATGGGTCTGTGACGGCGAATTGAAGCGGGATGTCCGTAGCTTCAGGTAGAGCGTTGTTCTGGGACCGAAGGGAGAAACCTCATGATGGCACGCCGACGATTTCTCATGTCCAGCGCGGCGCTGGCAAGCCTGGGCGCTGCATGGTGGCTCACCCGACGGCAGGCCGTGGCGCAGCAGGCAAAAGCCGAAGTGGTCAAGACCGACGCCGAATGGCGCGCGCTGCTGACCTCCGCGCAATATGACGTGCTGCGCCGGCAGGGCACCGAGCGCCCCGGGACCAGCCCGCTCAACCACGAAAAGCGCAAGGGCATTTTCGCCTGCGCCGGCTGCGACCTGCCGCTGTTCTCCTCGGAAACCAAATTTGACAGCGGCACCGGGTGGCCGAGCTTCTATCGGCCGCTCCCGGATGCGATCGGGACGACCAGCGACCGCTCGATGTTCATGGTGCGCACCGAGGTGCATTGCCGCCGCTGCATCGGGCATCTCGGCCACGTGTTCGACGACGGGCCGCCACCGACCGGTCTGCGCTACTGCATGAACGGGGTGGCGCTCACCTTCAAGCCGGAGACGCCGGGCGCCGCCTGAGCCAGCCCGGGCACCGGCAGATTCTGCCGGTCGAATGGTGCAATTCGGCCTAGCCGGGCCGCGGTCCGGGTAGGCCATTTCTTTTAAGCCTTTGATTTCGTGTAATTATTTATCTGGCATAAAGCTTGCGGAGCCGTGGCCACGGGATCATCGCGCGCGCCTTTCCGGCTGCGCGCATACGACAGTGGAGACCTTGGCTATGGGTATCTTCGACGCGCTCAGCACTGCGGTGACCGGCCTGCAGGCGCAGGCTTATGCGATCCAGAACATCTCCGGCAACATCGCCAACTCGCAGACGACGGCGTTCAAGCGCGTCGACACCAGCTTCGAGGACATGATCCCCGACGAGCCGCTGAACCAGCAGACCTCGGGCAGCGTCGCGTCGATGTCGGTCTCGACCAACACCGTGCAAGGCGGCATCACGTCCGCCTCGGTCGGCACCTTCATGGCGGTCAACGGTTCCGGCTTTTTCGTCGTTTCCAAGCCCGACAGCTTCACCAATGGCGTCCCGGTCTTCAGCGGCGCGCAGGAATATACGCGGCGCGGCGACTTCCAGCCTGACAGCAACGGTTATCTGGTCAACGGCGCCGGCTATTACCTTATGGGCATTCCGCTCGATCCGACCACGGGCCTCGAGACCGGCAGCACGCCCCAGATCCTGCAGTTCCAGAACAGCACGCTGCCGGCGCAGGCAACCTCGGAAATCGACTACGAGGCCAATCTGCCGAGCGGCGCGACTGCGCTCAACCCGGCGATGTTCTCGGCCAATCCGATCAACGGTGCTCCGACGACCCCGGAGATCATCGGCAGCGGCGCGACGCTCAAGCCTGACGCGCCGGCGACGGTGACCGGCACGGCCAATCTCGGATCATTGAGCGCGACCGCTGGTACGCTGGTGATCAACGGTACCAACGTCACCATCAATGCCGGCGACAATCTTGCCGCGGTCGAGGCCGACATCAACGGCGCGGGTACCGGCGCTACGGCGAGCGATGATGGTGCCGGTCATCTTGTGTTGACCGGACCGGACGACGTCACGCCAATGGTGATCGGCGCCAGCACGCCATCGACGCTGCTGAGCTCACTCGGCCTCGCTTCCGCGACGATCCAACCGACCAACCTGATCACGCAAGGTGCAGCCGCGAATGGCGAAACCCTGACGGTGACCATCGGCGCGAATGCGACGCAGACCATCACCTTCGGCACCGGCAATGTGGTGACGATGACGGACCTCACCAACGCGCTCGCCACCATCACCAACGGCACCGCTACGCTCAACGCGACCAACGGCGACATCTCCATCACCTCCGGCCTGCCCACGGACGACATCGTGATCGGCGGCACGGCGAAGGCGTCGAATTTCGGCATCAATGTCAGCACCGCGCTGCCGGCGACCGGTAACGTCATCGCCAGCGACAACACCGCGTTCCTGGCGAACTCGCTCGACGGCGGCACCATCACTGGACACGATCAGGCGGGTTCACCGGTGAGCGTCGCCTTCCGTTGGGCGAAGGTCGGGGCAAATACCTGGAACCTTTATTATCAGAGCAACACCACGGCGACCGGCCAGAACACCGAGTGGACGAATGTCGGAACGAACTACACCTTCGCCGCCAATGGGCAGATGAGTCCGGCGCTCACCAGCTCGACACTGACGGGCCTTACCGTGAACGGCGACGACCTCGGTAACGTCTCGCTCAAGTTCGGCAGCAGTGGTCTGACGCAGTTCGCCGACACCAATGAAGTGGTCAAGGTCAATCTGCTGCAGGAAAACAGCGTTGCCTCCGGCACGCTGCAGCAGGTTTCGGTCAACGACAAAGGCCAGATTGTCGGCACCTATTCGAACGGCCGCACGCTCGGGCTCGCCGACGTGCCGCTGGCCACCTTCAATGGGGCCAACATGCTCAAGGGCCTCGACGGCGGCGCCTATGCGGCCACGCAGCAATCGGGCTCGCCGATGTTCGGCAACGCCGGTTCGATCGTTGGGTCGTCGCTGGAAGGGTCGAACACGGATATCGCCGACGAGTTCACCAAGCTGATCGTCACCCAGCAGGCTTATTCGGCGAACACCAAGGTGATCACCACCAGCAATCAGATGGTCCAGACTTTGATGGACATGCTCCGGTAACCGCTGTGGCAGCGCGGTTCTAGCGACGGCAAGGGGCGATGAGCGGTCTTTCCCAGGCGATTTCGGCGTCGATGTCGGGGCTGCAGGTTACGCAGACCAGCCTGTCGCTCGTCGCCGCCAACGTCGCCAATGCGGATACCCCGGGTTACATCCGCAAGATCGTCGACCAGTCGACGATCTCCAGCGATGGCATCAGCGTTCGCGTCGCCGCGATCAATCGCGAGCTCGACACCTATGTGCAGCGCTCGCTGCAGACGGAGACGTCGGGCGCGGCCTATGCCGATCTCAAATCGCAGATTTACGATCAGCTGCAGTCGCTCTACGGAACACCTGGCTCGACCAGCGCTCTGACCACGGTGTTCGACAATTTCACCAGCGCGGTGCAGGCGCTGAACACCACTCCGGACGATCCGTCGGCGCGCATCGGCGTCGTCGGCGCCGCGCAGGCACTCACCCAATCGCTCAATTCGTTGTCCAGTGGCGTGCAGAACCTGCGCGAAGACGCCGAGCAAGGGATTTCCACCTCGGTGGCGAGCGCCAACGACGCATTGCAGCACATCGCCCAGATCAACGATCAGATCGCGGCCATGAGTTCGACTGACAGCTCGCGCGCCTCGCTGCTCGATACCCGCGACGGCTATGTGCAGCAGCTTTCGCAGCTGATGGACGTCAATGTCGTCAAGGGCAGCAACGACCAGATCACGGTTTTCACCAATTCCGGCATCCAACTGGTCGGCGCCGAGGCGGCGACGCTGAATTTCTCGCCGCAAGGCATGATGACGGCGACCGCGCAATGGAATGCCGACCCGACGAAGAGCGGGGTCGGGACCATCACGCTGACCTCGCCGAACGGCGGCACGACCGATCTGGTTGCCAATCATTCGATCCGGTCCGGGCAGATCGCGGCCTATCTGGAGATGCGCGACCAGGTGCTGCCGCAGGCGCAGACGCAGCTCGACCAGCTGGCGGCGGCGATGAGCAGCGCGCTCTCCGACAAGACGACGAGCGGGACGGCGGTCACCTCTGGTTCGCAATCGGGCTTCGATATCGACACCACGGGGCTGCTCGCCGGAAACTCGGTCACCGTGTCCTATACCGACGGACTGACGCAGACGCCGAAGCAGATCACCTTCGTGCGCGTCGACGATCGTTCCGCCCTGCCGCTGTCGAACGGCTCCACATCGAATCCGAACGACACGGTCGTCGGCATTGATTTCTCCGGCGGCATGGGCTCGGTCGCGTCGCAGATTGCCTCCGCGCTTGGTTCGACCGGCATCTCGGTCAGCAACACCAGCGGCAACACGCTGGAGTTCCTGAATACCGGCGGCGGCAATGCCGCCTCGCTCGACGACGTGTCATCGACCATCACGCAGACCTCGTTCGGCAGCGGCAACGCGCAGCTTCCGCTGTTCAACGACGGCGGGTCCCCATATACCGGCGCCATCTCTTCGACCGGATCGCAAAGCGTCGGCTTGGCCGGCCGTCTCAGCGTCAATTCTGCGGTGATCAATGACCCCTCTCAGCTCGTGGTGTACCAGAACGGCGTGAACAACGGCGATCCGACCCGCCCGAGCTTCATCGCCAATCAGCTGAGCAGCGCCTCGTTCACCTATTCGCCGGCAACGGGCATCGGCTCGTCGGCGCGCCCTTTCACCGCGACGCTGGCCTCCTATATGCAGCAGCTGATCGGGCAGCAGTCGCAGGCGGCGAGTGCCGCGACCAGCCTGAAGCAGGGGCAGGACGTCGTGCTCTCATCCTTGCAGCAGCGCTTCAACAGCGGGTCGGCGGTCAATATCGACACCGAAATGTCGAACCTGCTCGTGCTGCAAAACAATTACTCCGCAAATGCGCGTGTCATGACCACAGTCCAGAGCATGATCGACACGCTGATGAAGATGTGAGGGCGCCATGAGTAGCATCGTCGGCTCAATCGGATCGCCATCGGCCCTGCTGGCGCAGCAGCTCGTCGACATGCGCTCGCAGCTTTCCGACCTGAGCACGCAGCTGTCTACCGGGCAGAAGTCGACGAATTATGCCGGGCTCGGGCTCGACAGCGGCCTCGCGGTGGGTCTGCAGTCGCAGCTCTCGCAGCTCTCCAGCTATGACAGCACGATGACGCTCGTCGGCACGCAGCTCGGCGTGGCGCAGACCACGCTCAGCCGCCTGTCGTCGATCGGCAGCGAGGTGCTGTCCTCCGTCGAGCAGTCGAGCCTCAGCGCCGATCAGGCCGGCATGACCACCGCGACCACGACGGCAAACTCGGATTTCAACGAGTTCGTCGGTCTGCTCAACACACGGGTTGGAAATCGCTACATCTTCTCCGGCCGTAGCAGCGACACCGCGCCGGCCGCGAGCGGCGACGCCATCCTCAACGGTACGGCCTCGCAGGCCGGACTGAAGCAGGTCATCTCCGAGCGCAATCAGGCGGATCTCGGAGCTGATGGCCTCGGGCGTCTGGTGATTGCCTCGACCTCGCCGACGGCAGTGTCGGTCTCGGAGGATGTCGACGGCTCGCCGTTCGGCTTCAAGCTGCAGGGCGCGTCATCGACGGATACCAGCGCCTCGGTGAGCGGCCCGACCGGATCGCCGGCTTCGGTGTCGCTCGATCTCGGCGGCACCAATCCCAATCCCGGCGACACCATCAAGCTGCAACTCGGTCTTCCGGACGGCACCAGCGAAACCATCACGCTCATCGCGACCACGGCGAGCCCCCCGGGCGCCAATCAGTTCACCATCGGCGCCGACACCACCGCGACCGCGGCAAACCTGCAAACAGCCCTCACGACTTCCGTGAGCACGCTCGCCAGCACCTCGCTGAAGGCCGCCTCGACAATTGCCGCGTCCAACGACTTCTTCAACACGGACGACAACAATCCGCCGCAGCGGGTCGACGGACCGCCGTTCGATACCGCGACCTCGCTGGTCGCCGGCACGCCGGCCAACACCGTCTTCTGGTATCAGGGCGACGGCGGCAGTGGTCCCGCGCTTTCGACCGCGGCGGCGCAGATCGATCCGTCGATCACCGTCGGTTACGGGATGCGCGCCAACGAGCAGGGCATCCGCAATGTGCTGCAGAATGTCGCCGCGCTCGCCGCTACCAGCTTTTCGTCGAGCGATCCGAATTCAGCGGCGTTTGCCGCTGCGCTGCGGCAGCGGCTGACCACCAATCTCGATACGCCGAGCGGCTCGCAGAGCATTACCGACATCCAGACCCAGATCGCCGGCGCGCAGTCGGCGATTCAAAATGCGCAGCAGCGGCACACCCAGGTCAGCAGCACCATCAACGATCTGTTGCAGCAGGTGACGGGCGTTTCGAACGAGCAGGTCGGGGTCGAGCTGATGACGCTGCAGACCCGCATGCAGGCTTCGATGCAGACCACCTCGATGCTGCATCAGATGAGTCTGGTGAACTTCCTGAAATAGGATTCGCGGCGCCGTCCGGTCCGGGTCCGCTCTGGCACCGTCACCTGTCCGTAGCGCGGCAATGGCGGGAATCACGCCGCTTTGCTAGACCGCGATTCAGTGGCGCCGCTGCGAACATGGCCGATGACGCTGCATGAGAATCTGAAGCGACGTGTTTCCGAGGCAATTGGCCGGCGCGATTTCCCTCTGGCCGAGCAGCTTTGCCACGACGCGGAAGGCAGCGTTGCCACGGCGGAGCTGGCCTTCATTCGCGGTGTGCTGGCCTCGGCGCGCGGCGACCTCGTCAATGCGGTTGCGCTTCTGGCGCAGGCACATGCGGCAGCGCCACAGCGCAGCGACATCGCCTACAATTACGGCGTCGTGCTGCAGCAGAGCGGGCGCACGCTTGAAGCAGCTGCGGCCTGGCAACAGGCAACCGCCAGCGACCCAGGCAACACGGCAGCCTGGGTCAACCTCGCTTTGGCGACGTTGCAGCTCGGCGATGAGCAGGCGGCGCTCGACGTCTATCGCCGTGCACTCAATCATCATGCGACCAATCGCGATCTGCTCTACAACTATGCCAACCTGCTGTTTCGGGCAGGGGAGTTGCAGAAGAGCGAAGCGATCTACAAGAAACTGCTGGGCGTTCGTCCGGACGACGGCCCCGCGTGGATCAACTACGCGAAGCTCCTGAAGACGCAGCAGCGCCTAGACGAATCCGAGGCCGCGCATCGTCAGGCGATCGCCCACGCGCACCCGGCCGATGCGGCACGCGCGCACTACAATTTCGCCAACCTGTTGTTGAGCCAGGGCAAGTGGCGGGACGGCTTTGCTGCCTATGAATGGCGGCTGAGGCTTTCCGATGCCATCGGCAGTCCCTGGCCGCTGCCGGCCTGGCACGAAAGCCTGCCGCAAGGCAGCCGGATCCTGCTGTGGAACGACCAAGGGCAGGGCGACGCGATCATGTATCTGCGCTTTGCTTCGCTGCTCGGCGCTCGCGGCTATCGGCTTTTTGCATTCGTGCAGAATTCATTACGCACGCTCGCCGCGACGGCGCCGGGCATCAAGGCGGCATTCGGGCCCACCGATGCGCGGCAGCGCATGGATGCTCAGTTGCCGCTGTGCAGCCTGCCGCATGCGCTCGGGCTCGAGACCATCGATGTCTGCAACGAGCCTTACCTCGTTGCACCGCCGATCGACCCGACCGTCCTTGGTGCGGCTGTGCCTGGCCGCAGGCGCATCGGCATCGCGTGGGCTGGCAACCCGGCGCATGCCAATGACGCGCATCGCAGCGTGAGCCTCGATCAATTCGCGCTACTGTTCGGTGCGCCGGATGTCGATTGGGTGAGCCTGCAGGTCGGCGACCGTGCGAGCGAGCTTGCCGCCTCGCCCTATCGCGAACGTGTCCACGATCTCTCGGCCCAGCTGGCCGATTTTGCCGCCACCGCCTCGGTCATGAGTGGGCTCGACCTGGTGATCTCTATCGACTCGGCGCCCGCGCACCTCGCCGGCGCCTTGGGCCGCCCGGTATGGACGCTGATCCCGGCGATCGACACCGATTGGCGCTGGGGACGTGGCGCAGCAACGACCTCATGGTATCCGACCATGCGGCTGTTTCGGCAATCGCGTCCTGGAGATTGGACTACGGTCATGACCGCGATGCGCATGGCGTTGCGCCAATAGAAAAGGGCCGCGCTAGCGGCCCTTTCGGCAAATTCGATAACGCGGTCGATCAGGCGGCGCTGCGCAATCCCGCAGCGAGCTCGCGGTTGATATTGATCAGCGAGCCCAGGCGGTCGGGCTGCGGGTTGATCATGATCGCCAGCGTCTGGTGGAAGACGAAGAGGCCGAGATTGGCGACGTTTTGCCGCAGATTGATCGGCAGCGGGTTCTGCGGATTGGTCGCCGAGGTCATGAACACCGACCACAGCTTGCGATTATAGAGAAGCGCGCCCTCGAGTTCGGGCTTCTTCATATCCCACGAATCGCAAATGGCCTGTAGACGCGCTGCCGCGGTGAGCAGCAGGTCGGCCTCGAGCTCACGCGCGCTTGCGGTGTGCTTTGCGACCTTGGTGTAAGTCCGGTGTGCCTCTCGCATTTTGGATCAAAGCCCCTTCGTAGGCGATCAGGTTCTTGGCTTGCTTCAGCGCCTGGTACATCTTCCCAGAGAGAATGAGAGTATTGATGATCTCGACGCTCGGCCGCATGCTTGGCGCGGCCTTCAGCAGATCACTCACCAGCGCGAAATAAGTCGAATGTTGAAGGCGCGGATCGCGCGCGGTGTACATCAGCTGGATGGACAAATAGATCCGTTTAGCCGGCGAGTCGGCCTCTTCGACCGTCATGATGTCTTTTTCGCGCAGGATCGGCGCATCGCCGTCGATCAGCAATCGTGCGCGCTGATCGGCGTTGGTCAGGAGACATTCGCCGACGATGAGGCGCTCGCCAGGTTTGAGCTCGACCTTGAGGCTCATGCGTCGCCTGTATCCGACTTATTAGTGGAACAGCTTGAGGACGTTCTGGTCCGCCTGCGCCGCGAGCGACAGCGCCGTGGTCGACAACTGCTGGCGGGTCTGCAAGGCGAGCAGGTTGGCGCCTTCCTGGTTGGTATCGGCGAGCGTCAGGTCGTCGGCGCCATTGTTGAGCGTGTTGACCATCGATTTCGTGAAATCCTGGCGCACCTGCACGGTCTGCAGATTCGAGCTCAAGGCCTGCGACTGCGAACGCAGCGTCACCAATGCGTTCTGCAGGTCGCTCGAAGCCGTGGCGATATCCGCGCTGGCCGCCCAGGAATTGCTGGACGCGTTGATGGCAAGACCCGCCGACGTATCGGTGACACCGCTGACCGTCACCTGCGAGGTGTTGGTATCGTTCAGCGTCATCGTCAGGCTGTCGCCGTTGATCAGGTTGATGCCGTTGAATCCGGCATCGCCGGCGAGCAGGTCGATCTGGGTGCGAATCGAATCGAATTGGGCGGCGAGGCTGGCGCGCGTCGTGGTGTCGGTCGTTTGGTTCGCCTGGCTGACCAGGGATTGTGCCGATTGCACCAGCTTGGTGATCGAGGAGATGCCGTTGTTTGCCGACTGGATGGTGTTGATGCCTGTCGACATCGAATCGAGCAGGGAGTTCAGGTCGTTTGCACGATTACTGAGGCCCTGCGCGGTGAAATAGTTGATCGGATTGTCGAGCGCCGAGTTCACGCGCTTGCCAGTGGCCAGCCTTTCTTGCGTCGTCGTGATCAGGTCCGACGTCTGCTGCAATTGCAGCAGGTTGGCGCGCACGCCACTCGAAAGAACGATGTCACTCATGGCAAATCCCTCGCCTTGTCCAAATCGGCGAGTTTGATAATCAACTGTTAGGGTTAACAGTCCGCTAAAATCATCCGCATTAGCAATTCGTTAACCATAAGACGCCGGCAAAATAAAAAACGGCGGCCCGAAGGCCGCCGTTTTGCTTCGAAATCGGCTGTTCGGCTTAGTGGAACAGGCGAAGCACGTTCTGGTCGGCCTGCGCGGCGAGCGACAGCGCGGTGGTCGACAGCTGCTGGCGGGTCTGCAGGGCGAGCAGGTTGGCGCCTTCCTGGTTGGAATCGGCGAGCGTGAGGTCGTCACGGCCCTGCTGCAGGGTGTTGACCATCGACTTGGTGAAGTCCGAGCGGATCTGCACGGTCGACAGGTTCGAACCCAGGGTCTGCGACTGCGAACGCAGCGAGGAGAGCGCGGTCGACAGGTTGGTGCCGGCAGAGTTGATGTCGCTGTTCGACGCCCAGCTGTTGGTCGAGGCGACGACGCCGAGGCCGGAGGAGGTGTCGGTCACGCCGCTCACCGTCGTGGTCGACGACCCGGTCTCGTTGAGCGTGATGGTCAGGTTGTCGCCATTGAGCAGGTTGGTGCCGTTGAAGCTGGCATCGCCCGCAAGCTGGTCGACCTGGGTGCGGATCGAATCGAACTGTGCCGCAAGACTCGCCCGGACGGTGGTGTCGGACGTCTGCAGTGCCTGGCTGACAAGCGCCTGCGCCGACTGCACCAGCTTGGTGATCGAGGTGATACCGTTGTTGGCGGCCTGAATGGTGTTGATGCCCGAGGACATCGAGTCGAGGAGGTTATTCAGGTCGTTGGCGCGGTTATCGAGGCCCTGCGCGGTGAAGAAGTTATTGGCGTTGTCGAGAGCAGAGTTGACCCGCTTCCCCGTAGCGAGGTTCGTCTGCGTCTGGGTGATGAGGTCCGAAGTCTGCTGCAACTGCAGCAGGTTCGCACGCACACCCGTGGAAAGCACGATGTCGGACATCTTACGCTACCTTTCTGGTCGCTATGCCATACTGGCAAATACACACGTGTCGATCACAGGGACCGAGCCACCGTCTTCTCACAGTCCGAGTAATGGCCCGTGAAAAAATCTAGTTAATGCTTTGATAATAAGTACAAATTTCCGGTGATTCGCCTAACCCAGGTTAAGGGTGATGGGCTAAGCCCGGGCGAAATCACAAAAATCGACGCTGAGTACGTGCAAAAAGAAACGGCGGCCCGAAGGCCGCCGTTTGCGCTTGAAGGGCCGGCTTCTGCTTAGTGGAAGAGCTTCAAGACGTTCTGGTCGGCCTGCGCGGCGAGCGACAGCGCGGTGGTCGACAGCTGCTGACGGGTCTGCAGGGCGAGCAGGTTGGCGCCTTCCTGGTTGGAGTCGGCGAGCGTGAGGTCGTCACGGCCCTGCTGCAGGGTGTTGATCATCGACTTGGTGAAGTCCGAGCGGATCTGCACGGTCGACAGGTTCGAACCCAGGGTCTGCGACTGCGAACGCAGCGAGGAGAGCGCGGCCGACAGGTTGGTGCCGGCGGAGTCGATGTCGCTGGTCGACGCCCAGCTGTTGGTCGAGGCGACGACGCCGAGGCCGCCCGAGGTGTCGGTCACGCCGCTCACCGTGGTGGTCGACGAGCCGGTCTCGTTAAGCGTGATGGTCAGGTTGTCGCCATTGAGCAGGTTGGTGCCGTTGAAGCTGGCATCGCCCGCAAGCTGGTCGATCTGGGTGCGGATCGAATCGAACTGCGCCGCGAGGCTCGATCGGACGGTGGTGTCGGACGTCTGCAGCGCCTGGCTGACAAGCGCCTGCGCCGACTGCACCAGCTTGGTGATCGAGGTGATACCGTTGTTGGCGGCCTGAATGGTGTTGATGCCCGAGGACATCGAGTCGAGGAGATTATTCAGGTCGTTGGCGCGGTTATCGAGGCCCTGCGCGGTGAAGAAGTTATTGGCGTTGTCGAGAGCAGAGTTGACCCGCTTCCCCGTGGCGAGGTCGGTTTGGGTCTTGGTGATGAGGTCCGACGTCTGCTGCAACTGCAGCAGGTTGGCCCGCACACCCGTGGAGAGGACGATGTCGGACATCTTACGCTACCTTTCTGGTCCGCTGTGCCGTACTGGCAACTCGCTACTGGCTACTGGCAATTTCACGTGTGTATCGATCGCGAGGATCGAGCCCGGAGGATGCGGCATTAACAATAATGCCGGGTGAAAAAGTTTGGTTAATGCTTTGATAACAAGGGAAAATAGCCTGCGATCCGCGTAACCCAGATTAAAGGTTGCGGATCAGGCGTAGCCAAAGTCAGGCGAGCGAAGCCTTACAGCGTGCGGCTCACCGCAAGCGGTTGGCTGGCCCGCGGCGCCGGCGCGTTGTAGCGGCCGTTGGCGCCGTAGGTCGACGGGGCTGCCTTGCGCGCGATCTCGCCGGAGACCCCGCGAATGATGCTTTCGGAGACGGCGTGCGCGGTGGCGAGCACCGTCAGGTTGATCTGCAGGCGGGCGCGGAATTCTTCGTGACGCCGGCGCAGCATCTCCAGCGTCTCCGGCATCGCCTGGGCGAAGCTCTGCTTTCCTTCCTTCAGGCGTTCGGCGTCATCGATATAGTGACGCGCGAGCTCGGCCTTTTTCATGCCGAGCTTGCTGGCCTCGGTGAGATGGCCGCCGCGCAACAGGGCGGTCTCCTCGTCGACGACCGCGAGCAGGTTGTCCATGATGGAGCCGAGCCGCGCGATGATCTGCTCGGCCTCGGCAGGGCTCGCGACCGCGGCCAGGCGCGACGCTTGCGGCTCGCTCATTGGCGGGCCTCCTGTTGCTGGATGAGAGATCGATACACCTGATCGGCGATGCCGATGCCGCCGCGCTGGGCGAAGGACTTGGCATATTCATCGGTCAGGAACGACCGCCATACGCCGTTCTTGGCGCCCGCGCCGAACGGACCATCCCCATCGATGCTCGTGAACATGTGCTGGAACATGGAATTGAGGAACACCGCCTCGAAGTCCTGGGCGATGGCGTGCGCCTTCGCCTTGATGTCGCCGGAGAGCTTGGTCGGCATTTTCGGCATGCCCGCGAGTGTCGCAGTGACGTCCGAGGAGGCGAGGGTGACCGGCGTCGTCATCACATCACCTCGATGTCGGCTTGGATGGCGCCGGCGGCCTTGATCGCCTGCAGGATGGCGATGAGGTCGCGCGGGCCGATCCCGAGCGCATTGAGGCCGTCGACCAGCTGCTGCAACGACACGCCTTCCTTCACCAAGGCGAGCTTCTTGCCGTCTTCCTGCACGCCGATGCGGGTGCGCGGCACGACCCGCGTGGTGCCGCCGCGCGAGAACGGCAGCGGCTGGCTCACTTGCGGAGTCTCGGTGATAGTGACGGTGAGATTGCCCTGCGCCACGGCGACCATGGAGACGCGCACGTCGCGGCCCATGACGATGATGCCCGAGCGCTCGTCGATGACGATCTTGGCGGCGAGATCGGGTTCGACCTGCAGCTGCTCGATCTCGGTGAGCAGCGCGACCACGTTGCCCTGGTACTGCTTGGGAATGGTGAGCTGCACGGTGGACGGGTCGAGCGGCTCCGCCGTCGGCGCGCCGATATAGTCATTGATCGCGGCGGCGATGCGCTTCGCCGTGGTGAAGTCCGGGTTGCGCAGCGCCATGCGCAGCTGGCTCAGCCGATTGAGCGCGAACTCGATTTCACGTTCGATCAGGGCGCCGTTGGAAATGCGTCCGACGGTCGGCACGCCGCGCACGATCTTCGCCGCTTCCCCTTCCGCCTGGAAACCGCCGATCGCCACTGAGCCTTGCGCCACCGCGTAGACATTGCCGTCGGCACCGAGCAGCGGCGTGACTAGCAGCACGCCGCCCTGCAGGCTCTTGGAGTCGCCGAGTGCAGAGACGGTGACGTCGATGCGCGTGCCCTGTGTGCCGAACGCCGGCAGGTTGGCGGTGACCATCACCGCGGCGACGTTGCCGGTGCGCATCTGCGCGCCACGCACATTGACGCCGAGCCGTTCCAACATCGCTTGCAGCGATTGCTTGGTGAACGGGATGTTGTTGAGCGAGTCGCCGGTGCCGTTGAGGCCGACGACGAGACCGTAACCGATCAACTGGTTCTGGCGCACGCCCTCGACATTGGCGAGATCCTTGATGCGCGAGGCCGCCGCGGCGGAAGCCACGGTCAACAGACTCAGAACCGCCGCAACGGACGCGGCCTTGAAAAACGTCGACATCACTGCTCCCCAATGACGGTCGATCCGCAGGCAGCAATGCGAACGTCGTGCCAGCTTGGCGCCGGCGATTAAGCCATTGTCTTTACTGCAATTATCTCGGGAGCCTGGAGATCTGGGAGCATCCGCTCGCGGCAAGTTCGGCCGCCGCCCGGCAGTTTTTGCCGATCCCTTTACCGCCCATTAACCATAAAAGCCCAGCTTGTAGGCCACTCGGCGGGCCGGCATTCCGGTTTGGGGATTCGACGATGCGCATCTACGGAGCGAACGGGACCGCGCTGGCGACCACGTCAAAAACGACGCGCCGCACCGCATCGGGAACCTTCACCCTCAACGAGGAAGAGGCACCTTCGGGCGCCGCAGCGGCGACGACGCTGCGCAGTGTCGGCACCATCGATGCATTGATCGCGCTGCAGGGACTCGAGGACGCGACCGAGCGGCGCAAGCGTGCAGTCACTCAGGGGCGGGCGGCGCTTGATGAGCTGGAGCAGCTCAAGATCGATATGCTCGACGGTAGCCTCGATCCGAGCAACGTTTCGAGGCTCAAAGCGGTCGCGGCTGGCCTCAAGCAGGGGTCTGGAGACCCAGGGCTCGACACGGTGCTCGCCGAGATCGACCTGCGGGTCGAGGTGGAACTCGCCAAGGCGAGCCGGCGCTAACCATAAGTCGCCCTGAGGGGGCCCGAGTTCCCGCCGCATCCAAGCTAAGCCACGGAAATTGCCACATTTTTGAACCTGCGCGAGGCCCTACAACCATGTTGTAGGGCTGTCACGGCACGTATATAAGCCAGCCGCGCGAGGGGAGTGACTCGCTCAAAGAAAAAGACGGCCACAAGAATAGAGAGGGTTTGGGGGGTGCAGGTAATGGTGATGGAGAAGACCAAGAACTATCGGCCCACCGATAAAGAGCCGTTCATGAACGAGCGGCAGCGGGAATACTTCCGGCAGAAGCTGCTGTCCTGGAAAGAAGACATTCTCAAGGAAGCAAAGGAAACCCTGCAGCACCTGCAGGAAGAAAATCAGAACCATCCGGATCTCGCCGATCGGGCGTCGTCGGAAACCGACCGCGCCATCGAGCTGCGCGCCCGCGATCGGCAGCGCAAGCTGATCGCCAAGATCGAGGAAGCGCTCACCCGTATCGACGACGGCACCTACGGCTATTGTGAAGAGACCGGCGAGCCGATCTCGCTGCGCCGCCTCGAGGCGCGGCCGATCGCGACGCTCTCGGTCGAGGCGCAGGAGCGGCACGAGCGGCGCGAGCGCGTCTACCGCGACGACTGAGCGCGGCCGGCGAATTCGGACATGCGACAGCCCGACCGCCGCGCCGGGCTTTTTGTTGCCGGGGTGTGAAAACGAAAAACCAACGGCCTCCGGCAGGGGAGCTA
>DASRGN010000022.1:0-9341 GCA_035651015.1 Pseudolabrys sp.
TCGCCGTAGATCGGCTTCGGCATGAAGGTCGCGGTCTTGCCGTAGATCTGCGCCACCTGCTGGATGCAGTACTTGTAGATCATCATCTGGTCGGCCATCTGCGTGAGCGGCGAGAACTTCATGCCGAGCTCGTGCTGGGCGGACGCGACTTCGTGGTGGTGCTTCTCGACCTTGACGCCCATGCGCGCCATGGCGCCGAGCATCTCCGAGCGCATGTCCTGCGCTGAGTCCTGCGGCGGCACCGGGAAGTAGCCTTTCTTGGTGCCGATGTGGTGACCGAGATTGCCGCCTTCGTATTCGGTGTCGGAATTCGACGGGAATTCGGTGGAGTCGAGCTTGAAGCCGGTGTTGTAGGGATCGGCGGCGTACTTGACGTCGTCGAACACGAAGAACTCGGCCTCGGGACCGAAATAGATGGTGTCGCCGACGCCGGAGGACTTCACCATGCCCTCGGCTTTCTTGGCGATGCTGCGCGGATCGCGATTGTAGGGCTCGCCGGTGGTCGGCTCGAGCACGTCGCAGACCAGCGATAGCGTGGTTTCGGCGAAGAACGGATCGATGCAGGCGGTTGCCGGATCCGGCATCAGGTTCATGTCGGACTCGTTGATCGCCTTCCATCCGGCGATCGAGGAGCCGTCGAACATCTGGCCTTCGGCGAACGTGTCCTCTTCGATCATGGTGACGTCGAAGGTGACGTGCTGCCACTTGCCGCGCGGGTCGGTGAACCGGAAATCGACGTACTTCACGTCGTTGTCCTTGATCAGCTTCATCACATCTTTAGCTGTCGTCATTGGATTGCATTCCCCCTATTTTTGAAAACGCCCGCGCGACTAAAGCCCGCGGACTAGATCGCATCAACTCCGGATTCACCCGTTCTGATACGAATGGCTTCCTCGATTTGAGACACAAAAATTTTGCCGTCGCCGATGCGGCCGGTCTGCGCCGCGCGCCGGATCGCTTCGATCGCCTTGTCCACCATGTCGTCGCCGAGCACGATTTCGATCTTCACCTTGGGGAGAAAGTCGACGACGTATTCGGCGCCGCGATAGAGTTCGGTGTGGCCCTTCTGGCGGCCGAAGCCTTTGGCCTCGGTCACCGTGATGCCCTGCAACCCGACCTCCTGTAAGGCCTCCTTCACCTCATCGAGCTTGAACGGTTTGATGATGGCCTCGATTTTTTTCATTGCGTTTCCTTCCCGGGACGCGCCGCCCGCGGCACATCACGACTTCAACCAGCCGCCCAGCAGTTAGCAGGTCCCGTGCCAAGCCGGCCGAGGACCGTTTATGCCTTTGCGGCAGGCACTTAGCACCCTCGGCTAGGGAGCACTAGGCAGTCGGCAGGTGTTCTGTGCCTATAAACTAGGCACTATGCATAAAAGTTTGCCATCCCTCGCAATAGCGCCTTATCGACCGCGAATTGTGGGCTGGGGGAGTGCCCGATACTGTTGAAGTCATGATGCGCCAAGATGGAGTTCATGCCCGAATGAGCGGGAGCTCACGCCCATGCTGGAGCTCTTGACCACGGCCGAAATGGCCGAGGCCGAGCGGCTGACGATCACGGCGGGAACCCCCGGCATCGCCCTGATGGAGGACGCAGGCCGTGCAGTCGCCGATAGCGTCGGCGCGCTGTCGCAAGGCCGCAGCATCCTGGTGGTGGCGGGGCCCGGCAATAACGGTGGCGACGGCTTTGTGGCGGCACGCGTGCTCGCCGAGCGCGGTCACAAGGTCCGGGTGAGCCTCGTCGGTGACCGCTCCCGGCTCAAAGGCGATGCGGCGACGGCGGCCGAGCGCTGGCAGGGCCCGGTCGAGCAGGCGTCGCCTCATGCCATCACCGGGCGCGATGTCATCGTCGACGCCTTGTTCGGTGCCGGCCTCGACCGCGCGGTGGAAGGGCTGCCGCGCGCCATGATCGAGGCCATGAACGCGAGTGGGGCGCCGATCGTGGCCGTCGACTTGCCGAGCGGCATCAATGGCAGCAGCGGCACCGTGATGGGGGCGGCGGTCAAAGCAGCCCGTACGGTGACTTTTTTCCGCCCCAAGACCGGCCATATGCTCATGCCCGGGCGGGCCCATTGCGGTCGATTGACCGTCGCCGATATCGGCATCCTGGCGACTGCGCTGGGGCGCATCAAGCCTGAGACTTTCGTCAATCAGCCGGACCTGTGGAGCGCCCGGTTCCCGGTTCCCCAAGCCGAAGGCCACAAATACAGCCGCGGTCATGCCGTCGCGGTCTCCGGCGGTCTGGTGACGTCGAGTGCCGCACGGCTCGCCGCGCGTGGGGCGCTGCGGGCCGGGGCGGGGCTGGTGACCATTGCCAGCCCGCGCGAGGCGCTGGCCGTGAATGCTGCGGCCAATCTGGCGATCATGGTGCGACCGGTCGACGGGGCGCTCGAATTGGCAGAGTTCCTCGCCGACAAGCGGCGCAACGCGGTGGTCATGGGCCCGGGTGGGGGCGTCGGGCCGGCGATGCGGGAGGAGGTCAGAGCAGCGCTCTCCAGCACAGCCGCTGTCGTTCTCGACGCTGACGCGCTGACCAGCTTTGCCGAGGAACCGACGGCGCTAAACGCGGCCATAGGCAGCCGCAAGGGGGCCGTTATCTTGACCCCGCATTCGGGTGAATTCGCAAAGCTTTTTAATGTGATAAATGCTGATCCTAAACTTAATTCAAAACTTGAAAAATGCCGCGCAGCGGCCCGCCAGTCGGGCGCCATTGTCCTGCTCAAGGGCTCCGACACGGTCGTAGCCGCGCCCGATGGCCGCGCCTCAGTCGCCGGCAACGCTCCGGCCTATCTGGCGACCGCGGGGGCGGGCGATGTCTTGGCGGGCATGGTCGCGGGGCTGCTGGCGCAAGGCATGCCGGCTTTCGAGGCGGCCAGCGCTGCCGTCTGGCTGCATGGCGAGGCCGCCACGGCCTTCGGCCCGGGCCTCATCGCCGAGGATCTGCCGGAGGCCTTGCCGGGCGTCTACCGGCGGCTTTGGCCGTCGCTCGGCGGGCATTGATCGGCCATCGAGCCGGCCTATTTTCTTGCTGCGCCAGCGACATCGCATGATATAAGCCGCGCCGCCCAAGGGCCGGGGCCTCGGGTGCTTGCGCCTTGCCGCAGCCTTTGGGCCGCGTTAAGCCCTGACGGCGGCCAGGAACGTCTTCAAGCCCTTTGCGGGCGTGGCGGAATTGGTAGACGCGCGGGATTTAGGTTCCCGTGACGAAAGTCGTGGGGGTTCAAATCCCTCCGCCCGCACCACGCCCGAGGGGACCAGTCCTAAAGGCTTTTGACGCAAGTCTTGCCAGCAACACCGTGTGATCAATGCAAGTTACCGAAACCCTGTCCGAAGGCCTCAAGCGCGAATTCAAGGTCAATGTGCCGGCCGCCGAACTCGACGCCAAAGTCAACGCGCGGCTCGACGAGCTGAAGGACCGCATCCGCATCGACGGCTTCCGGCCCGGCAAGGTGCCGGTGTCGCACCTCAAGCGCGTCTACGGCCGCTCCGCCATGGCGGAAGTGATCGAGGCGACGGTGCGCGACACCAACAATCAGATCGTCAGCGAGCGCGGCTTCAAGCTCGCATCCGAGCCCAAGGTGACGATGCCGGAGGAGAAGGACGCGATCGAGCAGCTGATCGCCGGCAAGAGCGATCTCACCTACACAATGGCCGTCGAAATCGTGCCGCCGATCACGCTCGCCAATTTCAAGGACATCAAGCTGACGAAGCTGGTCAGCGACGTCGCCGATAGCGAGATCGACGAGGGCATCGCCCGCATCGCCGAGCAGAACAAGCCCTACACCGCCAAGGCCGCCGGCGAAAAAGCCGCCAAGGACGACCGCGTCGTGATCTCCTATGCCGGCACCATCAACGGCGAAGCCTTCGAAGGCGGCACCGGCGATGATGCCGTGGTGCTGATCGGCTCGAATACCTTCATTCCCGGCTTCGAGGACCAGCTTATCGGCATTGCCATCGGCGAAACGCGCACGCTGAAGGTGAAATTCCCCGAGCACTATCAGGCGCCGCATCTGGCCGGCAAAGACGCCGAATTCGTCGTTACCGCCAAGACGATCGAAACACCCGGCAAGGTCACCGTCGACGAGGAATTCGCCAAGTCGCTCGGCCTGGAATCGCTCGCCAAGCTGCGCGACGCGGTGAAGGAGCGCATCGAGCGCGAGCACGCTTCCGCCTCGCGCCAGAAGATCAAGCGCGCCCTGCTCGACGAGCTCGACAAGAGCCACAAATTCGAGCCGCCGCCGTCGCTGGTCGAGGAAGAGTTCGACCGCGTCTGGAAATCGGTGCTGCAGGAGCTCGAGAACGAGAAAAAGACCTTCGCCGACGAGAATACCACCGAAGAGAAGGCCAAGGCCGAATATCGCTCGATCGCCGAGCGCCGCGTGCGGCTCGGTCTGGTGCTGGCCGAGATCGGCGAGAAGAACAATATCACCGTGAGCGAGGACGAACTGAGCCGCGCCATCATGGGGCAGGCGAGCCAGTTCCCCGGCCAGGAAAGGCGCGTGTGGGATTTCTACCGGCAAAACCCGCAGGCGCTCGCCGGTATCCGCGCGCCGCTGTTCGAGGAAAAGGTGGTCGACTTCGTGCTGGAACTCGCCGAGGTCACCGAAAAGAAGGTGCCGCGCGAGGAGCTCTACAAGGACGACGAATCGGCCGCGTAAAGACGCCGCTTGCGCTGGCCGCATGGCGCAAATAGATCACCCCCGCGCCGGCGCGAGGCTAATCTAGCCGCAGCGATTCGCGCGAAGGAGCCGAAATGAGAGATCCGGTCGAGACCTACAGCCAGTATCTCGTGCCCATGGTGGTCGAGCAGACCAACCGCGGCGAGCGGGCCTATGACATTTACTCGCGGCTGCTCAAGGAGCGGATCATCTTCATCACCGGCCCGATCGAGGACGGCATGTCGACGCTCGTTGTGGCGCAGTTGCTGTTCCTGGAGGCGGAGAATCCGAAGAAAGAGATTGCCATGTACATCAACTCGCCAGGCGGGGTGGTGACCTCCGGCATGGCGATCTACGACACCATGCAGTTCGTGCGCCCGCCGGTGTCGACGCTCTGCGTCGGGCAGGCGGCCTCGATGGGTTCGCTGCTGCTCGCCGCCGGCGCCAAGGACATGCGCTTTGCGCTGCCCAACGCCCGCATCATGGTGCATCAGCCGTCCGGCGGGTTCCAGGGCCAGGCCACCGATATCATGCTGCACGCCCAGGAAATCCTGAACCTGAAAAAGCGGCTCAACGAGATCTACGTCAAGCACACCGGCCAGTCGCTGAAGAAGATCGAGGACGCGCTCGAGCGCGACTTCTTCCTGACCGCGGAGGCGGCCAAGGATTTCGGCCTGGTCGACAAGGTGATCGACAAGCGCCCGGAGGAAATGCTGCCAAAGCCCGCCTGATGCATGCCTGCCACGGGTTCCATGGGCTTTGCCAAAGCCGTGGACCGCTTCATTTCAGCCGCTTTCGCAAGGCCTGTTGGGCGGGCATTATCGTTAATAGATTCTTGATTATCACGTCGTTAGCATGCTTCGCTTATGGTGTGAGGGTCGGGAAGAAGGCGCCGGGCGGCCTGTTATCATCGCCGGTCGTGCCGGAGGTCGGCGCGAAACTTGCTTAGGTCTGTGGTGACTTGTAGAGGCGGGGTGTTCGCCGGCGAAGGTCAGTACGGGCGCGTGTGACGGAGAATGGAATGAGCAAAGTCGGCGGCAGCGATTCCAAGAACACCCTGTATTGCTCGTTCTGCGGCAAGAGCCAGCACGAAGTGCGCAAGCTCATCGCCGGGCCGACGGTCTTCATCTGCGACGAGTGCGTCGAACTGTGCATGGATATCATCCGCGAGGAGAACAAATCCTCGCTGGTAAAGTCACGCGACGGCATTCCGACGCCGAAGGAAATCCGCAAGGTTCTCGACGACTACGTCATCGGCCAGGATCACGCCAAGAAGGTGCTTTCGGTCGCCGTTCATAACCACTACAAGCGGCTCAATCACCAGTCCAAGCACAACGACGTCGAGCTCGCCAAGTCGAACATCCTGCTGATCGGACCGACCGGCTCGGGCAAGACGCTGCTGGCGCAAACGCTGGCGCGCATCCTCGACGTGCCGTTCACGATGGCGGACGCCACCACCCTCACCGAAGCCGGCTATGTCGGCGAGGACGTGGAGAACATCATCCTCAAGCTGCTGCAGTCGGCCGACTACAACGTCGAGCGCGCTCAGCGCGGCATCGTCTACATCGACGAAATCGACAAGATTTCCCGCAAGTCCGACAACCCCTCGATCACCCGCGACGTCTCGGGCGAGGGCGTGCAGCAGGCGCTTCTGAAGATCATGGAAGGCACCATCGCCTCGGTGCCGCCGCAGGGCGGGCGCAAGCATCCGCAGCAGGAGTTCCTGCAGGTCGATACGACGAACATTTTGTTCGTGTGCGGCGGCGCCTTCGCCGGCCTCGAGAAGATCATCTCGGCGCGCGGCCGGTCGACCTCGATCGGCTTCAGCGCCAAGGTGCTGGCGCCGGAAGACCGCAAGCAGGGCGAAATCTTCCGCGAGGTCGAGCCGGAGGATTTGCTCAAGTACGGTCTGATCCCGGAATTCGTCGGCCGCTTGCCGGTGGTGGCGACGCTGGAAGACCTCGACGAGGCCTCGCTCAAGAAAATTCTGGTCGAGCCGAAGAACGCGCTGGTCAAACAGTATCAGCGGCTGTTCGAAATGGAGTCGATCGATCTGACACTCGCCGAGGAGGCGCTCGGCGCCATCGCCCGCAAGGCGATCGACCGCAAGACTGGTGCGCGCGGCCTGCGCTCGATCATGGAGGGCATCCTGCTCGACACCATGTTCGATCTGCCGAGCCTCGAAGGCGTCGAGGAGGTCGTGATCTCCAAGGAAGTCGTCGAGGGCACGGCGCGGCCGCTCTACATCTACGCCGACCGCAGCGATCGCACGGCGGAGTCCGGTAGCGCCAGCGCGTAACGCGTCCCACAGTCCAAGGCCCTCCCACCTAGAACCAAGGGCCCCGAATCGCGTTGGTTTCGGTTAGCTGGTGAGGCGTACAGGCCGTTTTAACGTGAATATCCGGCCTTACTTGCGGACCCCCCATCCGCGGCATACGTATAGCGGTGCTCACGAGCGGGGGTACGAAAGATCGTAGTATGTGACTAGGTGCGGACTCGCGTACCCTCCGCGACTGAACACTCCGGCACTGATCTTGCGAGGCCGCATCTGCGGATCGCGAGAGCAGGGGCACCACTAGAAAAGGATTTCACGGAAATGACCAACAAGCCACGACCCACGCTGCAGCCGGGCGAGACCCGGGCCTACCCGGTATTGCCGCTGCGCGACATCGTGGTGTTCCCGCACATGATCGTTCCGCTCTTCGTCGGCCGCGAAAAGTCGATCAAGGCGCTCGAAGAAGTGATGCGGACCGACACCTTCATCCTGCTGGCGACGCAGAAAAACGCCTCCGACGATGATCCCTCGACCGATGCGATCTTCGAGGTCGGCACGTTGGCGAGCGTGCTGCAGCTGCTCAAGCTGCCCGACGGCACCGTCAAGGTGCTGGTCGAAGGCGTCGAACGCGCCAAGGTCAAGAAATACACCGACCGCAGCGATTACTACGAGGCCGATGCCAGCGTGCTGGTCGACGACACCGGCGACCGCGTCGAGGCCGAAGCCATGGCGCGCTCGGTGGTCAACGAGTTTGAAAACTACGTGAAGCTGAACAAGAAGGTGTCGCCCGAGGTCGTCGGCGTCATCCAGCAGATCACCGATTACGCCAAGCTCGCCGACACGGTTGCGTCGCACCTTGCGGTCAAGATTCCCGACAAGCAGGACATCCTGGAGACGCCGGTGGTCACCGAGCGGCTCGAGAAGGTGCTCGGCCTGATGGAGAGCGAGATTTCCGTCCTGCAGGTGGAAAAGCGCATCCGCACCCGCGTCAAGCGGCAGATGGAGAAGACGCAGCGCGAGTACTATCTCAACGAGCAGATGAAGGCGATCCAGAAGGAGCTCGGCGACGAGGAAGGCCGCGACGAGCTTCAGGAGCTGGAAGACAAGATCAAGAAGACCAAGCTCTCCAAGGAGGCCCGCGAGAAGGCGACCCACGAGCTCAAGAAGCTGCGCCAGATGTCGCCGATGTCGGCGGAAGCGACCGTGGTGCGCAACTATCTCGACTGGCTGCTGTCGATCCCTTGGAACAAGAAGAGCAAGGTCAAGAAGGATCTCAATCTCGCCGAGCAGATTCTCGACGCCGATCACTACGGCCTGGAGAAGGTCAAGGAACGCATCGTCGAGTATCTCGCCGTGCAGCAGCGCGCCAACAAGCTGACCGGACCGATCCTGTGCCTGGTCGGCCCGCCGGGCGTCGGCAAGACCTCACTCGGCAAGTCGATCGCCCGCGCCACGGGGCGCGAGTTCGTGCGCGTGTCGCTCGGCGGCGTGCGTGACGAGGCCGAGATCCGCGGCCATCGCCGCACCTATATCGGCTCGATGCCCGGCAAGATCATCCAGTCGATGCGCAAGGCCAAAACTTCGAACCCGCTGTTCCTGCTCGACGAGGTCGACAAGATGGGTGCCGATTTCCGCGGCGATCCGTCCTCGGCGCTGCTCGAGGTGCTCGATCCGGAGCAGAACCACACTTTCAACGACCACTATCTCGAGGTCGACTACGACCTGTCCAACGTCATGTTCATCACCACGGCGAACACGCTCAACATCCCGCCGCCGCTGATGGACCGCATGGAGATCATTCGTATTGCCGGCTACACCGAGGACGAGAAGATCGAAATCGCGCGCAAGCACCTGATCCCGCACGCGGTCACCAAGCACGGCCTCGACAAGAACGAGTGGGCAATCGACGACGAGGCGCTGATCACGCTGATCCGCCGCTACACGCGGGAAGCCGGCGTGCGCAATCTCGAGCGCGAGCTGTCGACCCTGATCCGCAAGGCGGTCAAGGAGCTGATGACGTCGAAGAAGAAGTCGATCACGGTCACGGCGCAGAGCCTCGGCGACTATATCGGCGTGCCGAAATTCCGCTACGGCGAGGTCGAGGCCGAGGACCAGATCGGCGTGGTCACCGGGCTTGCCTGGACCGACGTCGGCGGCGAATTGCTCACCATCGAAGCGGCGATGATGCCGGGCAAGGGCCGCATGACGGTCACCGGCAACCTGCGCGACGTGATGAAGGAGTCGATCTCGGCGGCGGCGTCCTACGTGCGCATGCGCGCGGTCGCCTTCGGCATCGAGCCGCCGTTGTTCGACAAGCGCGACATCCACGTCCACGTGCCGGAAGGCGCGACCCCGAAGGACGGTCCGTCCGCCGGTGTCGCCATGGTCACGGCCATCGTCTCGGTGATG
>DASRGN010000023.1:0-276663 GCA_035651015.1 Pseudolabrys sp.
AGGCGACGAACGATCCGGCGTTCGGCGCGACCGGCGCGCGGCTTTCCGAAGCGGTCGACAGCCTCGACCGCGCGACGACGTGGCTGCTCGGCAAGGTCAACACGGAACCGAAAACGGCGCAGGCCGGCGCCACACCTTACCTGCGGCTGTTCGGCAATGCCGCGGGCGGCTGCATGCTGGCCGACGAGGCGCTCGCAGCGCTCCGGCTGTCCGGCGGCGAGTCCCCCTCGCGCGTCGCCATCGCCCGCTTCTTTGCCGAGAACGTCGCGGTGCAGGCGAGCGGCCTGGAGCGCGCCGTGACCGAGGGCGGCGACATCGTCAACGCCGCCGACGCGGCCCTGGCCTAACCGATGTCGCTCAAGGACAAGACGCTCTTCATCACCGGCGCCTCGCGCGGCATCGGGCTTGCCATCGCGCTACGCGCCGCGCGCGACGGCGCCAATATCGCGATCGCAGCGAAGACCACCGAGCCGCATCCGAAGCTTGAAGGCACCATTCATACCGCCGCCGCGGAGATCGAGAAAGCCGGCGGCAAGGCGTTGCCGCTCGCCGTCGACGTGCGCGACGAGGCGGCGGCGAAGGACGCGCTCGAGCGCACGGTGGCGACGTTCGGCGGGCTCGACATCGTGGTCAACAATGCCAGCGCCATCAATCTCACCAATGTCGCCGCAACCGACATGCGCCGCTTCGACCTGATGCACCAGATCAACGCCCGCGGCACCTTCGTGGTGTCGAAATTCGCGCTGCCGCATCTCGCCAAGGCCAAGAACCCGCACATCCTCATGCTGTCGCCGCCGCTCGACATGAAGGAGAAGTGGTTCGCGCCGCACACCGCCTATTCGATGGCCAAGTTCGGCATGAGCCTGGTCGTGCTGGGCTTGGCCGGCGAGACGCGCGGGCGCATCGGCGTCAATGCGCTGTGGCCGCGCACCACAATCGCTACCGCGGCGATCAGAAACCTGCTTGGCGGCGACATGGTGATGCGCATGTCGCGCAAGCCCGACATTCTCGCCGAGGCCGCCTATCGCATCTTTGGGAAGGACGCGAAGAAATTCTCGGGGAACTTCCTCGTCGATGACACCTTCCTCGCCGGAGAAGGCATTTCCGACTTCGACCAGTATCGCGTCGACCCGACGCAGGCGCTGCAGGTCGATTTCTTCGTGCCAGATGACGTGCCGCCACCGGCGGGTGTGAGCTTGAAGGCGAAGGCATAGTTCTTGAGCGCAAAGCGCCTCCACACTCTCAGTCGTCATGCCCCGCTCGCGCTGGCGAGCTTAGCGAGCGGCCAGCGCGAGAACATATCGATTGGCCGCGCGGAACCCTCGCTTCGCTCGGCGGCGCGGCCGAGGCGGGGCATCCAGTAACCACCAACGCCTGCGATTACTGGATCGTCCGCCTTCGCGGACGATGACGCGGAGTGTGTGGCTCGCGCTGAGCGCATCTCATCCGATTCACAATGTCAAAGAGCCCGCGCAGATAGCCAACGCTGCGCACTTTCGACGGCGTCGTTTTTTTAAAAATCAGCGCCGCGGAGAAAAACTCCAAGGGCGCGCGGGATATCCGTGATCCTTCGGGATCTACGGATCCTTCGCCCCTCGCGGAACGAAGGCAGATGGTAGTCAAACCGCAGGTCTCGTTAGATCGAGATATCCCGCGCCCGATGGGTTACGGCTTGCTTCGCGGGCCCCCGGAGGCCTGACCATTATTGGCCTCCGCTGCGATAACGCCAGGGCTCCTGGCGCCAGGACCTTCGCGACTTGGGCCGCCGAGTGCATCAGGTGTCCGTCAGAGAAGAAAACGCACCCTTCGCTCGGCCATCGCCACCCGCCCCAACGTCAATCGACGGTGATCAAACGTCCCTTGGTAGCAGGACGGGATAAGCAACATTATAGAGTCTGCGCGCGTGAAGGAAAGAATTTTCGCGAAGTTGCTCACGATTTCCACACGCCCGGCCGCGAACTCTACTAGAGCTACTTCATCGCAGCGCTGTAGTATTTCGCGTCGTAATATTTTGCCGGGTCGGTGAGCTTTTTTTTCGGCTCGCCATATTCGCTGCGCAGGGCCAGCACCTTTTTCACGCCCTCCATGTCAATCTTAGCCTTCGGCGTGAAGCCCTTCGGGCCGGCCATGATGGCGTAGCTTTGCTCGGCCACCGCCTCCGACATGTTCGGCAGGTTCTTGCGCAGGATCGCAATGGCCTCCGCCTTGTTCTTCGGGTCGAGCAGGAAATCGGTACCGGCGACGACGCCACGGATATAGGCCTGGACCTTCGGCGCATTCTCGGCCGCCCACGGCCGACGCGCGGCGCCGACAAGACCTTGGTAGCGGCCATAGATGTCGATGGCATATTCGAGCACGTTAAGGCCCGCAGCCTTGGCCAGCACGTCGAACGGCGTGAGCAGGAGCGTCGCGTCGTGCTTCTTCTCCTTGATCGCCTCCCATCGCGAGAGCACGCCGCCGGCCTTCACGACGTTGTAGTCGCCGCTCCGCAAGCCACCGCGTTTGAGCAGGTCGAACAGCACGAACGCATAGCCCGTTGTCAGCGCATCAACCGATACCGTCTTGCCCTTGAGATCCTTCACGCTCTTGATGTCGGGCACGGTGACCACGCTGAGGAAACCGTTGTCTCCGCCCATGAACACCGTAAGGTCGGGCTTGCTCTCGGTCTTCGCCTCGCCCTGCCCTTCCATATAGGCGACCACGTTGTCGATCGCGGTGACCGCGATGTCGAACTTACGGTCGATCAGGCCGGTAAGCTGGAACACTGAATTCGGCGTGTTGGTGAGCTTCACCTCGATGCCGCCCTTGGCGAAATAGCCCTTCTCCTGCGCGATCCAGATCGGCCAGTTGAAACCGCCGGGGAAAACGATCACCGAAACGGGCTGCAGCTGCGTCTGCGCCGGTGCGTCGCTGGCGAATACCGATAAGCCCATGGCCACTGCGCATGCGCCGATGGCAACCCTGAATGCTTGCATTGCTCTCTCCCCGGATCGTGCCGCCTTTGTGGCTGGCGGTCCCCGCCATAGTAGCTTAAGTCAGGATATGGGCGGCAAGAGCGTCCTCGAGCGTTCCAAACAGCAATGACCACGGTTCTCATTTCCCATCCCGCCTGTCTCGATCACCTGACGCCGCTCGGCCATCCGGAGCGGCCGGACCGGCTGCGCGCGGTGGAGCAGGCACTCGAGGCGGAGAAATTCTCGACCCTTGCCCGCGAGCAGGCGCCGACCGCGCCGTTCGAGATCATCGCGCTCTGCCATCCCATGGAATATGTCGAGCTCATCCGCCGCGCCTCGCCGAGTGAAGGCATGGTGCGGCTCGATGCCGACACCTCGATGTCGCCCGGCTCCTTCGAAGCGGCGCTGCGCGGCGTCGGCGGCGCCATGCTCGGCGTCGACGAGGTGATGACCAAGAAGGCGAAGAACGTGTTTTCCGCCACGCGTCCGCCTGGGCATCACGCCGAGACAGCGCGACCGATGGGCTTCTGCCTGTTCAACAATGCCGCGATCGCCGCGCGCTACGCGCAGGACCGTTACGGCGTCGAGCGCGCCGCCATCGTCGACTTCGACGTGCATCACGGGAACGGCTCGCAGGACATCTTCTGGGCAGACAAGACAGTGATGTACTGCTCGACCCACGAGATGCCGCTCTATCCCGGTACCGGATCGCTCTCCGAGCGCGGCGAATTCAACACCATCGTCAATGCGCCGCTCTCCGCCGGTGACGGTGGCGACGAATTCCGCCAGGCGTTCGAGATGGTGATCCTGCCGCGGCTGCGCGGCTTCCGCCCGGAGATCATCGTGATCTCCGCGGGCTTCGACGCGCATATGCGCGATCCACTGGCCAATCTCAATCTGGTCGAGGCCGATTTCGCCTGGGCCACACAGAAGATCATGGATGTTGCCGAGCAAAGTGCCGAGGGCCGCGTGGTCTCGCTGCTCGAAGGCGGCTACGACCTCGAAGGGCTCGCGGGCTCGGCCGCCGCGCATGTCACGGCGCTGATGGGCGGATGAGCTGGATGATGCAGATGCCAGAAAGCGAACCGCGGAAGGCCATGCCACGTTTGATCCTGCTGGTGATGGCGGCGCTGTTGTTGCTGCCCGTCTCAGTGCTGGGCGCCGAGGATTATCCGAACAGAAATATTCGCGTTGTCGTTCCGTTTGCGCCCGGCGGCGCTGTGGATCTGGTCGCGCGCGTGATCGCGAAGAACCTCTCGGAGAAATTCAAGCAGCAGGTTTATGTGGAGAACAAGCCGGGCGCATCCGGCAATCTCGGCGCAGACGTGGTCGCGCAGGCCTCGCCAGACGGCTACACCTTGCTGGTGAGCGCCTCGACCTTTGTCGTCAATCCCGTCGTCTCCGCCGAGCGCACGCCGTTCAATCCGCTCACCGATTTCAGCTATCTCGGCCTGATCGCGAAAGGGCCATTGCTGTTTGTCGTCAACCCCGGCGTCGCAACAAGCGTGCAGGAGTTCGTTGCCAAAGCCCGGGCGCATCCGGAAAGCATCAATTTCGCCACGGGCGGGTACGGCTCCGCCGGTCATATGGCCGCAGAGTCTTTCAAGTTGCGCGCCGGTCTCAACGTCCCCGTGGTGTTGTACAAAGGCACGGCTCCGGTGTTCACCGATCTGATCGGGGGCCATATCAGCGCGCTGATGGATCCGCTGCTGACCTCGCTGCCGCTGGCCAAGGGTAAACAGGTCACTGCGCTGGCGATCGCCAGCGACAAGCGAAGCTCGCTCGCGCCGGACATCCCGACATTCGCGGAGGCCGGCTTCCCCGGGTTCGAGTTTTACACCTGGTACGGATTGTGGAGCCCGGCAAAGCTGCCGGACGACGTGGTGAACCGCATCGAGCAGGCGCTTGCCGAAATCGGCAAATCGCCCGAGGTGCAGCATTGGTTCGAGACGCAGGGGCTGGCTTATTCGGGGATCAACGGCAAAGCGTTTCACGATTTCGCCGTGAGCGAGCAGAACCTCTACAAAGAGATCGTCGACAAGGCAAAACTGATCAAGCCTTAGTCTCTGTCAAAACGCCCGCGCGGGAATTCCATTTGGCCTCTGCGGCGGAACATCAGGCATCGCTTTCCGTCACGTTCGCGACGTGGACCGGCTTCGCCGCAATGTGCGTCGGCATGTTCATGGCCATCCTCGATGTGCAGGTGGTCGCCACATCGCTCCCGACCATCCAGCAGGCGCTGTCGATCGCTCAGGAGCAAATGAGCTGGATCCAGACGGCGTATCTGATCGCCGAAATCATCTCGATCCCCCTGGCAGGACTTTTTACGCGAATCCTGACCATGCGATGGCTCTTTGTCCTCGCGGTCTCGACGTTCACCCTGGCGTCGACCGGCTGCGCCGCGAGCGGCGGCTTTGCGTCGTTGATCGTGTGGCGCGTCATCCAGGGATTTTCTGGCGGGACTTTGATCCCTGCGGTCTTCTCCGCCGTGTTTCTGCTGTTCCCTTATCGGCGGCATTCGATCGCGACCACGATCGCCGGCGTCGTCGCGGTGCTGGCGCCCACCGTCGGGCCCGTGGTCGGCGGCTGGATCACCGACACGTTCTCCTGGCAGTGGCTGTTCCTGATCAATGTGATTCCGGGACTTCTGGCCGCCCTCGTCGCCTCTTTTTTGTTACCGCAACAACGGCTCGACCTCGAGCAGGCGCGGCATCTTGACGTGCCGTCCCTGGCATTGATTGCGTGTGCGCTGGCGGCGCTCGAAATCGCCATCAAGGAGGCGCCGGAGCGCAGCTGGATGTCACCGCTGGTTGCCGTGCTTCTGGCCGCGACGCTTCTCGCCGGCGCGGCTTTCGTCTGGCGAACGCTTCGGGCGCCGCGGCCGCTTGTCGATCTACGACTGTTCGCCGACCGCAGATTTGCCGTCGGCTGTCTGCTCAGTTTCGCCCTGGGCATTGGCCTTTATGGCTCGGTCTATCTGATGCCGGTGTTTCTGGCTTATGTGCGCGGCCATCATGCGCTGCAAGTCGGAGAGATCATGCTGGTGACCGGCATTGCGCAATTCGCGACCGCGCCGATCGCTGTCGCGCTCGCGCAGCGTTTCGACGAGCGCCGTCTGACCGCGGCCGGGTTTCTTCTCTTCGCCTGCGGACTCGGAATGAGCGCCATGCAGACGGGCAGCACGGACTACGCGGAGATGTTCTGGCCGCAGGCGGTGCGCGGCATCGCCATCATGTTCTGCATCCTGCCACCGACGCAGCTCGCGTTGGAGCATTTGGCGAAGAGCGACATCCCGGATGCGAGCGGATTGTTCAACATGGCGCGCAATCTCGGCGGCGCCATCGGCATCGCGCTCATCGACACCATCCTCTACTCGCGAGCGCCGATTTATGCCGGCAGGCTCGGCGACCAGCTGGCGGCCGGCGATCTCAAGGCCGTGCGAACGCTCGGCATCCCTCCCGCGATGGTCGATCAGTTGTTAGTCGATCCCAACGCGCCGACCATCGTGGCGCCGCTGGTCGAAAAGCAGGCGTTCGTCGAGGCCAGCAACGATGCCTGGGCGCTGGTGGCACTGCTGACGGTTACGGTCCTTATCGCGTTGCCGCTGGCGCGATCCCCTCTCCAGCGCGCCATCGCCGCCGTGCGCAGGGAACCACGGCGCGGTTGACATAAAGGTTCGGCGGGCTGGCGCCGCGTCCTTGGAACTCGCACCGTCGGTCGCCCGTTTGCTCGTTGGTCGCAGTCGGCGACGTCACGAGGCAACGAAGGTGTGATCATGAACAAAGCGATTTGTGCTTTGGCACTGGCAGCGGCGATGGCTTTTGCGACGGGCGGTGCGCTGGCCCAGCAACCCGACAAAGCCAGCCAGAAATTCATCAAGAACGCGATCGAGGGCAACAACGCCGAGGTCGATGTTGGCAAGCTGGCGCAGCAGAAGGGCCAGAGCGACGCCGTCAAGCAATATGGCTCGATGCTGGTGACGGACCATTCCGCCGCGAACGACAAGGCGAAGCAGGTCGCGCAGGAGCTGCAGGTCAGCCCGCCGACCGGCACCAGCGTCGGACAGAAGGCCACATACGCGAAGTTGAAGCTGCTGAGCGGCGCGAATTTCGACAAATCCTTCGCGAAGTCGATGGTCTCCGACCATCAAAGCGACATCAAGGAATATCAGAAGGAATCGCAGAAGAGTGACGCCGCCGGCGCTTATGCCAAGGACTCGCTGCCGACCTTGCAGAAGCATCTGCAGGAAGCGCAGAAACTTGTGCAGCAGGTGAATCAGAAGCAGTCGTCACGCTGAGCTCACAGCCTGTCCGACGCCAACGCCTGCCGCGAAGCCGCGACGGGCGGACTCATTTCACCTCACCATCAAGCCGAAGAATGTCGGGCGCGATGGTGAGGTGGGCTTTCGGGAACACGCGCCACCGATACCCCGCTATTGCTTTTTCGCCTCGTAGACGACCTTGCCGCCAACCATCGTCAACACCGGCTTGATCTCCTTGATTTCGGAGACCGGCACAGTCAGGTAGTCGCGATCGAGGATGAGAAGATCGGCATATTTCCCGGGCGCCAGAGACCCGATGTTGTTTTCCTGAAACAAGAATGCGGCGTTGTTGCGCGTGTGCGCGATCAGCGCCTCTTCCCGCGAAATGCTCTGACGATTGACCTTGCGCCCGCCGATCATCTCGCCGGTCACCGCGAAGGACAGCGTGTAGAACGGGTTCGAGGGCGTGACAGCGGTCGCGTCCGAGCCAAGACCCCAGTGAATGCCGGAATCCTGCACGCGCCGAAACGGCGGCATATCCCATGCCCTGTCGCCGTGCACCTTGTGCATCAGCGCGCCCTGGATCAGCGGGCGCGAGTGCAGCTGCGCCATCATGCCAAGCTCTTTCATGCGAGCGAGCTCCGCCTCCGTCACCTGGTCGAGATGCGCGAATGACCAGCGCAATCCCTTGATCGGATGCGCCTTGTTGACCTCTTCGTAGACGTCGAGCATCGCATCGATCACCGGCTCCATTTCGACATGCGAATTGAAGTAGAGGCCGCGCTCGGCCAGCGCGACGATGAGCCGCTTGAATTGCGCAAGGTCTTCGGCTCGCGGTGCCGTGCCCGGGCGCAACAGCTGCGTATAGAGCGGACCGTAGGCGACCTCGCCATAGCCGATATTGCCGAAATAGTCGTTTCCCTGGAACGGCACGAGCTGCTTCACGTCGGCGATCGCGGCATCGAGCTGCGCGGGCGTCGCCGGCATGCGGATGACCGTGTAGAACGCGCGGATATTCAGTTCGCCTTTTTCCGCGAGCGCACGGAAGGGCTCGTAATGCTTCTCGCTGATGCCGCGGCCACCGGCATCCATCCAGGCGGTGACGCCGAGCGAATTGAGCATGGCGACAAGCGCTCGTGTCTGCGCCAGCCAGGTGTCGAAATCCTTGAGCGGAATCTTTGCGGCGACGAAGCCCACCGCACCTCCGCCGGTGAACAGGCCGGTGGGCTCGCCCTTGGCGTCGTGCTCGATCTCGCCGCCCTTCGGATCGGGCGTAGCTGCGTCGACGCCTGCCGCCTTCAGGGCGGCCGTGTTGAGCACGGTGTGGTTATAGACCGACTGCACCGCCACAGGATTTTTCGGCGCGGTCGCATCGAGCTCGGCGCGCGTGAAAGGTTGCTGACTGTCGAGGAATTGCTCCTCCGACCAACCGCCGAGGACCGCGATCCATTCCCCGGGCGGCGTTCGCCCGACGCGGTCGGCGATGAGCTTGAGTGCGCGGGCGCGTGACGTGACGCCATCGAAGCGCACCTCGTCGTGCTCGGCGGCGCGGATCCAATGGGCGTGATTATCGATCAGCCCGGGGATCACCGTGCGGCCGGCCAGATCGATGACCTTGGTCTGCGGCCCCTTCAGGCGCTCGATGTCGGCAGTCGTACCGACGGCTTCGATGCGCGATCCCCTGATCGCCAGCGCCTGCACGATGGAAAACCGGTCGTCGACGGTGACGATCTTGCCATTCGTCAGCAGGATGTCCGCCGCGTCCTGCGCCTGCCCCGGGCTAGAGAGTAGCGTCAGCCCAACAGCGACGGTGAGACAGCCTTTGACGATGATTGGCAGCAGACCTGACACGTGACGCATTGAGACCCCCTCGCCCGTCGGCAGATGAAGCTTACCCCCGCGACCTGCGGGTCAAAAGAGCCCGTCCCGACCGCACGCTAGATCGATGATCAACCATCGCTCGTGGAAACGCGGCGATACTCGATGAGACCCGCTTTCACCTTGCCGCGCTGAACTTTGCCGTAGTGCGACTTCGGGAGCTCGCCGACGACCTGCACGATCTTCGGCCGCTTGTGCGCGGAGAGCGCGGCTTCGCAATGCCGTTTGAGCAGGGTCTCGTCGAACGTGACACCCGGGGCGGCAACAACCGCGGCGGCGACGAGCTCCCCCCACTCCTTATCCGGAAGTCCGACCACGCTGGCCTCGGCGACGCCGGGAAAGCGACACAGCACCTCCTCGACTTCGCCGGGCTGCACGGACTTGCCGCCGCTGCGGATCACCTCCTTGAGACGGCCGACGATGCTCAGGACACCCTCGCCGTCGACGAGGCCGAGGTCTCCGGTACCAAACCAGCCGTCCTTGAGCACCGCGGCGGTCAACTCCGGCCGCTGCCAATAGCCCTGCATCACATGCGCGCCGCGGATCAAAACTTCGCCCGGCTCATCGGCATCGCCGCCGCTCGCGATCATGATGTCGCAGCCGAACACCGGCCGGCCGACGGATTTCATCCGCGCGCGGCGGATCTCGGGCGGCGCGTCGAATGCGCTGGGCGGCTGGTAACAGCTCCACGACGCTTCCGTGAGCCCATAGAGCACGCCGATCTTCGGCCCGAAGGCATCGAGCGCCTGCTCGAATGTTTCCAGCGGCACGGCGGCGCCGCCAATATCGATGCTGCGCAAGGCCGTCAGCGAGCGCAGGTCGTCCGCCCGGCAGTCGCGCAGGAGCCGCACCAGATGCGTCGGAATGAAGGATGTGGCGGCGGCCTTGAACTCGCGCAGCAGCGACACCGTACGCTGCGGCTCGAAGCGACCGCCGAGAACCACCGTGCCGCCTGCCGCCAGATGCGCGAGGACGATGATGGCAGCGATGGGCCAGAGCGGCCGCACATTCAGCATCACGTCGCCCCGCCCCATGCCGCGCGCCATGACGATATTCTGCACGGCGGCGCGCAGGTTGGCGTGCGTGAGCATCACCGCTTTCGGCTCGCCGGAGGTGCCACCGGTGTAATTGAGCGAGGCTAGGCGCTCCCTGCCCTCGTCGAGCGACGGGCCGAGCGGGTGCGGCAGCGCTTTGGCCTGCTCAAGCGCGTCGGCGTCGAAGGACGCGCACATGACGCCCGCGGTCGCCGGCTTCGTCGCGAGGAGCGAAGCGAGGCTCGCGCGTTCCGCCTGCAGCAGCAGAAGCCTCGCGCCGGAGTCCTCGATTTGGTTGGCGAGCTCTGCGTCGGTGAGGCTCGGATCGAGCGGCACGCGCACAAGACCTGCCGCCATGATCCCGTAATCGGTGCACAAATACTCGGCCGTGGCGTCACCGAGCAGCGCCACCCGGTCGCCGCGCGACAGACCGCGGTCGCGCAGCTTGCGACCGATCAGCATCGCCGCATTGGCCAGATCGCGAAACGTGAGCGAGCGGCCGCTCGCCGTGTCGATCAGCGCCGGACGCTCGCCCCAAAGCTGCGCGGAGCGGATCAGCAGCCGGCCGATCGGCATCTCACCAGCCCTGCATGACGACGCGCCCCTGCACGCCGCGGTTTTCCAAGAGCGCGTGCGCCTTGGCGGCTTGCGGGAACGTCACGGTCTCGCTGATGACTGCCTTGACCAGTCCGGCAGCGAGCATCGCCAGCGATTGATGCACTTCGTCGAGTGGCGCCATGCCGGAGCCGACGACACGAATGCGGCGGCCGATGAGGAGACCGGGCGATACCGGAACGGCTTCACCGCCGACATTGCCGAGCACCACGACGATGCCGCCCTGGGTGACGCAGCGCAGCGTCTCCGGCAGCGTCGAGCCGACATTGTCGATGGCGATGTCCACACCGCGCTTGCCGGTCGCCTTCCACACCTCCGCGGAAAACTTCGCATCTGGGGAGACGACGACCATTTCAGCGCCGAGGGATTTCAGCAGCGCGACTTTTGCGGCGCTGGTGGTGACGGCAATCGGCCGGCCACCCAGAGCGCGCGCGATCTGAATTTGATGCACGCCGAGCCCGCCGCTCGCTCCATTGATCAGCACGCTGTCGCCGGGATTGATGCCCGCCACGCTCTTCAACGCGCGCAGGCTGGTGCCGATCGGGCACGAGGCCAAGGCGGCAGAGGCCCAATCGACACCGTCGGGAATCCTGATGCCCATGTTGGAGGGCACGCAGATGAATTGCGCATAGCCGCCTTCGGTGTCGACCGCCGGAGCACCCATGGCGCGGCAGAGATCCTGGCGCCCGCGCAGGCAATTTCGGCATTCGCCGCAGAAGCGGCGCTGATAGACGACGACGCGATCGCCCAGCGCATGCGTGGTCACGTCGGCGCCGATGCCGACGATCGTGCCGGCCGTCTCATGTCCCGGGACGACCCCGGCTTTTGCGCCCGGCAACTTCCCCGCGCGGTGGAGCACATCATGGTGGCAGACGCCGGCGGCCTGGACCTCGATGAGGATATCCTTGCGCCCCGGCTGCGGCGTCGGGAACTCACGCACCTTCAGGGTTTCCGGCGCCCCGAAGGCTTCGATCACCACCGCTTTCATCAGCTTCGCCTTTCCCGCGCGCCAGCGCTCACTTGCCTGCGCCTTCGCAACATCATTAAGGTCCCGACCAGGGCAGTTCAACAGAGTGAGCAGATGCCTGTATTGCATGAGGTGGACGGCGACGGCGTGATGGTGGTCACGCTCGATCGACCGGAGCGGCTCAATGCGCTCGACGTTCCAAGCAAGCAGCGTCTCGGCGAGCTCTGGCAGTCGGCGGCGGATGATGCGCGCGTTCGCGTGATCATCCTGCGCGGCGCCGGCGAGCGCGCGTTCTGCGCCGGCTCCGACATCAAGGAGATCCAGCGTACCGGCGTGATGGTGACGACCGAGATCCTGATGCGGGCCATTCCCGGTGTCGGCGTCGCGCTCGACAAGCCGGTCATCGCGGCACTGCACGGCTTCACCGTCGGCTTTGGGCTCACGCTCGCGATCCATTGCGACTATCGCATCGCCGCGCAGGGCACGCGCTTCTCATTTCCTGAAGTGCAGCACGGCATGATTTCGGGCGTCAGTGCGATCACGCTGCCGGGGATCATCGGCGAGTCCGCCGCGCTCGATTTGATGCTGTCGGGCCGCATGATCGACACGCAGGAAGCACTGGCCATGCGCTTGATCAATCGCGTCGCAGTGGATCCTTACGCCGAGGCGCGCACGCTGGCGCAAACACTGGCGAAGAATTCCCCCGATGCCGTCGCGCTGACCAAAGAGCTGATCCTCGCCGACCGTCGCAAGCGCATCGCGGAGTTCGCCGGTCTTATCGACCGCGCCCGCGCCGGCGTGACGAAATCCCCCGAATACAAAGACGTCGTCAGCCAGCGGCCCGGTGCGGGCCGCGCGCGCGTCGATTGAATGCCGACCCACGGAGCCATGCTGTGGTGGTGACGCCATGAGCCGTCTCCTGTGGGTGCTGTTCGGCGGCCTCTTGGCATTGGCGGTGTGGTTCTCCACGCCGGCGGCAAAGCCAACCTCGCAGCAGATCGACTGGTGCGTCAACGACGGCCGCCGCTTTCCGCTCGACCAGGCGATATCCGGCTGCACTGCCGCGATCGAGTCAGGCCACGAGGATCTGCTCTGGGCTTTCGTCAATCGTTGCTCGGCTTACAACGACCAGAAGCAGCACGAGCTTGCACTGGCGGATTGCAACGAGGCGATCCGGCGCGACCCGACGCTGGCGATCGCGTACAACAATCGCGGCAACTCCTATGACGGCAAGGGCGACCACGATCGCGCCTTGATCGATTTCAACGAGGCGATCCGGCTCGATCCGAAATACGGGCATGCCTATTACAATCGCGGCATTGCCCACCAGGCCAAGGGCAATCTCGACCTCGCGCGCGCCGACTATGCGCAGGCGATCCGGCTGGACCCCAAAGACGCTGCGGCGCTCTATCGGCTTGGCTTGGTCAAACAGATGCGTGGCGATCAAGCCGGCGGCGATGCCGATATCGCCGCTGCGAGGGCGATCAACCCCAAGGTCGACCAACCGAAGCGCTAGACGCGAGTGAACCCTGTGGACCGCTTCTTTAGCGCTCTTTACATGCGACCGCTCGGATACGACCTTTGCGTGTCCCGGGAGGCGTCCACATGTCGAAATGGGAGACCGTAAAGGACATCGTGCTTTTCTTGGTCGCCCTTTATGGCGCGGCACTCTCAACTTTCAATTGGCGTCAGGCAGTTCGCAAAGATCGACGTCAGGTAAAGGTACAAGCTTCAACAGCGATGCCAACATATGGGGCTAGCCTTGGACCGCCGTTCGCGAAAATCGAAGCGATCAACGCAGGACAGCGCGTCGTCAACGTGGAGAAAATAACCTTTGAGCTGCCAAACGGTACGAGACTATACCCGATGTCGGCGGATCAATTCCCTGGGCAGCCGGACACGAGATTCCCTGCCACCCTTGCTGATGGCCAGAATGCCTTTGATGATGCCGTACTCCGACATCGGCCGGGCGCTTCTCCAAAGCGGCAATTCACGCAGAGTGAAGCTTACGCCGGTGTGCATCGACACAATGGATAACGTTTATCGTGGCAAGTCTTGGGACGTCGATCCGGAAGAGTTCATACGAATGGGCACAACATAAGCTTAAGCTTAAGCAGTTCACCTCCCGCAAAACGTTCTTCACCAACTTGGCGCGGCGGCGATGCCTGCATATATGAGCCAATTCTTCTCAGGAGCGCTTGATCCAACTTGGCCCCATGTCGTCCTGATCAGCGGCACAATTTTAGGCGGTGCTCTGGTCGGACTTGGCGTGATATTGGAGGCCCCGAAGCTCCTTTCTGTCGCAACGCTATCTGTATTTGTCGGAATCTTGATTGAAGCGGCGTGCACCCTGTTGTTGTTTGGATTTGATGAGGGGATCAGCACGGCACAGCAGCGCACGATTGAGCAACTCCTCGCAAAGCGCAGGCTCAGCTTTGAGCAGAAAGAACGGATCGCCGCTGCGATAGGGCATTTTCAACCGACCAAGTTCGTTCTTGTGACAGTTCCAGAGGCTGAGCCATGGGACTTCGCGATGGATATTGCTGCAACGCTTAGATCGCACGGATGGGATTGGTTGCCGTGTCCACCGTCCAGCTCGCTCGGTTTTGTTAAGCCTATGGACGACAGACCGACAGCTTGCACGTCAATCTTGGATCACATCGAATTCAACGCATCACCACAGCAAGAAAAGCTCGCGAGAGCACTAGGTGCCGCGATCGAGGACAAGTCGATCGTCGGCATGGATGATGTCCGCTACGTCATCGGCTCCAACCATCCAACAATGGTTATTATGGTCGGGACAAAACGGTGACACCTAATGGCTTGTCGCAACGCAGATCACGCGCCATACTTGTCGTCTTCGGTGATCACGCCAAGCGGATAGCCGGACCGACGTTTCGATCGCAGGCTTTTCTTAAGCGCTGCGAACGCTGAGCGCCATTCGGGATCGCTGGTGCGGTCCAACGTCGGCGGCGCGATCTTGGCAACGGGTTTGCCGTTCTTGGTGACCACGATCGTTTCTCCGCGCTCAGCGACGGCGATCAGCTCCAAAAATTTCTGGCTCGCTTCTCGGACGGTCATTTCGCGCATATTGCACCATGTTCTACATTTGCAACATTTTCTCCCGGCCCTCTGGTAAGGCCTTTTCCAGCCTCCTTGGCAGCGCTGGCAAACCTCATCTTGCCGTCAGCCCGCCGTCGATCGGGAAATCGGCGCCGGTGACAAACGCCGCGTCGTCCGACAGCAGATAGACGCAGAGGTCGGCGACCTCCTCCGGCTTGCCGAGGCGGCCGAGCGGGATGTCCGAGGTCATGAATTTCTTGATGCGCTCGGGATACGGGCTTCCCGCGGCGATGCCGTCGACCATGGCGCCGTCGAGGAAGGCCGGGCAGACGGCGTTGCAGCGCACCGGCGGATGCATGCGCGCACCGGAGAGCGCCACCGACTTGGTCAGCAACGCGACGCCGCCCTTGGAGGCATTGTAGGCGACGAGATTACCGCCGCCGACGAGACCATAGACCGACGACAGGTTGACGATGACGCCGCCGTTCTTGCGCAGCAGCGGCATCGCGTATTTGCAGCCGAGAAAGCTGCCGTCGAGATTGACCGCCAGCACGCGCCGCCAGGTTTCGATGTCAGTGTCCTCAATGCTGCCGAGCGCGGCGATGCCGGCGGCATTCACCAGTCCGTCGAGGCGGCCATGGCTGCGCTCGATCGCCGCGGCAACCGTGCGCCAGTTGTCTTCCGACGTGACGTCGAGGGCGTGGTCGAGCCCCTTTCCGCGCAGATCGGTCGCGATAGCAGTCCCGCCTGCGGCGCGCACCGCCGCTGCCACGGTGCTCCCCACGCCACCGGTGGCCCCGGTGATCAACACAATCTTGTTTGCCAGACGCCCCATGGGCCTGCCTTGTCGCCCAGATGCGGTTTATTGTCGAGCCGCGGAGACACCCATCTATGGCAGCCAAGGCCGTCACCCTTATCACCGGCGCGTCCGCCGGCATCGGCACGGCGCTGGCGCATGTCTTTGCCGAGCGTGGCCATGCGCTGGTGCTCACGGCGCGGCGCGAGGCGCAGCTCAAGGCCGTGGCCGATGCCATCGCGGTCACCGGGCGCGCGCGCCCGGAAATCATCGCGCTCGACCTCGGGCAACACGACGGCCCCGCGCAGCTTGCCGCTGAGCTCGCCCGGCGCGGGCTCGAGCCGGAGATCGTGGTCAACAACGCGGGCTTCGGGCTGCAGGGGCTGAGCGCCGATCTCGATCGCGGCCAGCAGCTTGCGATCATCGACCTCAATATGCGCACGCTCACCGATCTCTCGCTGCGCTTCCTCGACAGCCTCAAGCGGGCGCGCGGCGGCATCCTCAATGTGGCGTCGATCGCCGGCTTCTTTCCCGGGCCGCAAATGGCGGTCTATCACGCCAGCAAGGCCTATGTGGTCTCGTTCAGCGAAGCGCTGCATGCCGAGCTCGCGGCAGACGGCGTGCGCGTGAGCGTGCTCTGCCCCGGGCCAGTGCCGACCGAGTTCAACGCACGCGCCGGCGTGCCCGACGATTATTTCCCGCGCTTCCTCGAGCGCTCGGCGGTGCGTGTGGCGCGTGACGGTTATGACGGGCTAATGGCCGGCCGCCGCGTCATCGTGCCCGGCCTCCCGAACAAAGTGATGACCTTGCTGCCGCGGATCATGCCGCGCGGCCTGATGCTGATGGCGATCGATCCGGAGACGCGGATCATCTAGCTCTGAATGTTGACAACCGCCCGCGGAACGAGCACTTGGGTCCCACCATGGCCGACAACACCCACGCCGACGTGAAGAAACTGCCCTTCGAGCGCGCGATCGACGAGCTGGAATCGATCGTGAAGCGGCTCGAGGAAGGCAAGGTGCCGCTCGAGGAATCGGTGGCGATCTATGAGCGCGGCCAGGCGCTCAAGAACCACTGCGAGGAGCTGTTGCGCCAGGCCGAGGCCCGGGTCGAGAAGATCACGCTCGATGCCTCCGGCAAGCCGAAAGGCACCGAGCCGCTGGATGTCGGCTGAGCGCCAGCGCTGCTTCTTCGTCTAGACTCGCGCCCGAGGGCGAATCATTGACCGTAAAGCGGCGGCACATTCTTTACGTTCCGGGCTACGACCCGCGCGGTCTCGCCGAATACTATCGCCTGTTCCGCAGCGAATATCGCAAGGCTTGCGCGCTCTACGGCCTCGAAGGCCATGTCAGCCGTGTGACCGAAGAGGAAGACCGCCACGCGGCGCGCTGGACCTACAGCACGCGCGGCGCCGACTGGCAGGTCGAGACCACCTACGAATTCCTCCGTTGGGAGCACATCATCCGCAAGGATTTCGCGCGCCCTGTGTGGTGGAAAATCCGCAAAGGCTACGCGGTCTTCGGGCGAAGCGTCCTCAACGGCGTCTGGTTCCGGCTGCTGCGCGCGCATTGGCGCTTCGGCCTGTTCATCGCCTATCCCTATGTGCTGATGCTGCTCTATGCGCTGGGCAGCAGCCTCGTCGGCTGGCTTCTGGCGCTGCTCACGGGGCTGACCGGTCTGCCCTCGCCGATCACGGGACTCATCGGGCTTGCCGCGGCCATCGCGCTGTTCATCTGGGTGCTGCGCAAAACCGAGCCGCAAACTTATCTGCTCTATCTCTTCGACGACGGCATCTCCACGCGCCAATATTCGCTCGGCGAGCGCACCGACTGGCACGAGCGCATGGAGATTTTCGCCGGCTATGTCGTCGACACCGCGCGAACGAGCGACGCCGATGAGATCGTCGTGGTCGGCCACAGCTCCGGCTCGTTCCTCGCGATCGAAGTGATGGACCGCGCGCTTGCGCGGGATCCGCAGCTTGGCCGGCACGGCCCGCGCGTCGCTCTGCTCACCATCGGCGCGAACCTGCCCATCGTCGGCTTCCATCCGGAAGCGCGCGACTTTCGCGAGCGCATCCGGCGCCTCGCGATCAACGACAGCTTCGACTGGGTGGACTATCAGTCGCGCCACGACATCATGAATTTCTGGCCATTCGATCCGGTCACCGACCATCGCATCGACGCCGGCAGCGAACGCAGGAATCCGACGGTCATTCCCATCAGCTTTCGTGACTTATGGATTCCGGGCGATTTCGGCCGCCGCCGCTGGCGCTTCTTCCGCGCCCATTTCCAATTCCTGATGGCGAATGAGCGGCGCGGCGCGGCTTACGATTACTATTTGATCTGCTGCGGTCCCTACCCGCTCGCCTATCGCGCACAGCATCCGGACGAGGCGGTGCGGGCGATGGAGAGCCAGCACCCCGCGCGGGCGGACCTCGCCTCACAGGCATAGCGGCGGTACCATAGCGGGTACGCGAAAACGCCTGCGCGACAGGCCTTGCGCGCACGGCGGCGCTGCGGGAACTCCGCGACGCACCGACCGTTGAACGTACGGGGCTTAGCAGTTTCAGCACCATGGCGGCCCGAGCCCAGTTCATGACGCCCCCGCACACGACCCGTTCCGGCACGGGGCTCTCGTCCGGCGGCGCCGGTGATGCCGCGGCGCCGCAGCCGCCGATTGTCGCCGTGGTCATGGGCGTTTCGGGATCGGGCAAGACCACAGTCGCGGCGATGCTGGCCGGGCGGCTGCACTGGCGCTTCGAGGAAGGCGACAGCCTGCACTCACCGGAGAATGTCGCCAAGATGCGCAGCGGTATTCCGCTCACCGACGAGGATCGCGAGCCGTGGCTGCAGGCGATCGCCGCGGTGATCCGCGCGTGGATCGCGGAGGGTCAATCCGGCGTCGTCGCCTGCTCCGCGCTCAAGCGCGCGTACCGGCGCATCCTGATCGGCGACAATCCCGGTGTGCGGCTCATTTATCTCAAGGGATCGCGCGAGCTGGTGCACCAGCGGCTCGCCGCCCGCCAGGGGCATTTCATGCCGGTGCAACTGCTCGACAGCCAATTCGCAACGCTCGAAGAGCCTGGCCCCGACGAAAGCCCGATCGTGGTCCCTATAGAGCACCGCCCGGACGAGATCGTTACGGAGATCGCTGCAGCATTGGCCGCACGCTAATTCGTACACACGAAGGAGAGCACGATGCAGAAACAAGCTCTCGACGAGCTCACCATCAACACCATCCGCACACTGGCGATGGACGCGGTGCAGCAGGCAAATTCCGGCCATCCCGGCACGCCGATGGCGCTGGCGCCGCTGGTCTACACCTTGTGGCAGCGCACGCTGCGCTTCGATCCGGACGATCCGATCTGGCCCAACCGCGACCGCTTCGTGCTCTCCGCCGGGCACGCATCGATGCTGCTTTACGCGATGCTCTATCTCACCGGCGTCAAGGCGGTCGACGCCGAATACGAACGCCTCGGGCGGCCGAGCGTCACGCTCGACGACATCAAGCGCTTCCGCCAGCTCGGCAGCAAATGCCCCGGGCATCCCGAATATCACCTCACCTCCGGCGTGGAGACGACAACGGGCCCGCTCGGCCAGGGCTGCGGCAACAGCGTCGGCATGGCGATCGCGCAGCGCTGGCTTGCCGGCCGCTTCAACCGGCCAAATTTGCCGATGTTCGACTACAATATTTATGCGATCTGCGGCGACGGCGACATGATGGAAGGCGTCTCCGGCGAGGCTGCCTCGGTTGCCGGACATCTCAAACTGTCCAATCTCTGCTGGTTCTACGACAGCAACCGCGTGACCATCGAAGGCCACACCGACCTCGCCTTCAGCGAGGACGTGGCGACGCGTTTCCTCGGTTACGGCTGGAACGTCACGCGGATCGGCAACGTCAATGATCTCGAGCATATCGATGCAGCGATCGAGATCTTCCACCGCTGTCAGGACCGTCCGACGCTGGTCATCTGTGAGAGCCATATCGGCTACGGCGCACCACACAAGCAGGACACCGCCGCCGCGCATGGCGAACCACTTGGCGAGGAGGAGGTCCGCCTGGCCAAGCGCAGCTATGGCTGGCCCGAGGACGCCAAGTTCCTGGTGCCCGATGGCGTGATGGATCATCTGCGCGAGGGCTTCGGCGCGCGCGGCAAGAAGCTGCATGCCGAATGGCAGGCGCGCCTGTCCGACTACAGCAAGCGATTTCCGGAGCTCGCCGACGAGATCGAGCGCATGCAGCGCCGCGAGCTGCCCGCGCGTTTCGCGCCGAAGCTCCCGGAGTTTCCTGCCGACCCCAAAGGCCTCGCCAGCCGCGACTCTTCCGGGCAGGTGCTCAATGCGATCGCGCCGCACTATCCCTGGCTCATCGGCGGCGCAGCCGATCTTGCGCCGTCCACCAAGACGCATCTCAAATTCGACGGCGCCGACGAGCTCGAGAGCAACGACTACGCAGGGCGCAACATGCATTTCGGCATCCGCGAGCACGCCATGGGCGCGATCCTCAACGGCATGGCGCTGTCGAAGCTGCGCGTCTACGGCGCGAGCTTCCTGATTTTCAGCGACTACATGAAGCCGCCGATCCGGCTCGCGGCGCTGATGCAGTTGCCGGTGATCTACGTCTTCACCCATGACTCGATCGGCGTCGGCGAGGATGGACCGACGCATCAGCCGGTGGAGCAGCTCGCGTCGCTGCGAGCGATCCCCGGACTGATCACGCTGCGGCCCGCCGATGCCAACGAAGTATCGGAGGCCTGGCGTGTGATCGTCGGCCTGCGACATCAGCCCGTCTGCCTGGTGCTCAGCCGGCAGAAGCTGCCGACTTTCGACCGCCAACGTTACGCATCCGCCACCGGCGTGGCGCGCGGCGCCTATGTGCTGGCGGAGGCCGAGGGCGGCAAGCCCGAGGTGCTGCTGATGGGCACCGGCAGCGAAGTGTCGCTATGCATCAAGGCCTATGAAGAGCTCAAGGCCGAGGGCATTCGCGCCCGTGTCATCAGCATGCCGTCATGGGAGCTGTTCGAGCAGCAGGAGCAATCCTACCGCGATCAGGTGCTGCCGCCGTCGGTGCGCGCGCGGGTCTCGGTGGAGCAGGCCTCGGTGCTCGGCTGGGACCACTATGTCGGACTGCGCGGCGCAAAGATCGGCATGCACACGTTCGGCTCGTCGGCGCCGCTGAAGGACCTGGAGACGAAATTCGGCTTCACGCCGGATCACGTGGTCGCCGCCGCGAAAGGGCAACTCGCCAGCATGAGGAGAGAGGCCGCATGAGCACGCTTACCAAGCTGCAGGATTACGGCCAATCGGTGTGGCTCGACTATTTCCGGCGCAAGCTGGTCGAAAGCGGCGAGCTCGAAGCGCTGATGCGTGATGACGGGCTGCGCGGCATCACCTCGAACCCCTCGATCTTCGAGAAGGCGATCGGCGGCAGCACCGACTATGACGAAGCGATCAAGGCGTTGGCGCGCGAGCGCAGCTTCGATGCCGGCGCGCTCTACGAGAAGCTGGTCGTCAAAGACATGCAGATGGCCGCCGATGCACTGGCGCCCGTGTACAAGGCGACGAAGGGACGCGACGGCTTCATCAGCATCGAGGTCTCGCCCTATCTCGCCATGGAGACGCAGGCGACCATCAACGAGGCGCGCCGCCTGTGGAAGGCGATCGGACGCGCGAACCTGATGGTCAAGGTGCCGGCGACGCCGGCAGGCCTGCCCGCGATCCGCCAGCTCACCGCCGAAGGGATCAACGTCAACATCACGCTGCTGTTCTCGCAGAACGTCTACGAGGAGGTCGCGGAAGCCTATCTCGCGGGCCTGGAAACGCGGCTTTCCGCCGGCGCCGACATCGGCCACATCGCCAGCGTGGCGAGCTTCTTCGTCAGCCGCATCGACACCGCTGTCGACAAGCTCATCGAGGAATATCAGCGCCAGACCAATGATCCGCAAAAGCGCGACGCCGCCGAGGCCCTGCTCGGCGAAACGGCGATCGCTAATGCCAAGCTCGCCTATCAGCGCTACCGGGTGATCTTCCACGGCGAGCGCTGGAAAAAGCTGGCGAACGCCGGCGCGCACACGCAGCGCTTGCTCTGGGCCAGCACGGGTACGAAGAATCCGCGCTACAGCGATGTGCGCTATGTCGAGGAGCTGATCGGGCCCGACACGGTCAACACCATGCCTCCGGCCACCATGGACGCGTTTCGCGAGCATGGAAAAGCCGAGGCGACGATCGAGGACGGCGTCGCGGAGGCGCAGGAGACGCTGGCCGCGCTTGCGCGAATCTGCATTTCGCTCGAGGCGGCCACCGACAAGCTCACGACCGAGGGCGTGCGGCTGTTCTCCGACGCCGCGGACAAGCTCTACGGCGCCATCGAGCGCAAGCGGCGCGCGGTGCAGGCGGGCGGATCCGATCGCGACAGGTTGACGCTACGGCGCGGCGACCAGGATGCGGTCAACGCGACAACCGAGGCGTGGCGGCGCGAGGGAAACGTCCGCAGGCTATGGCAGCGCGACGCCAGCCTATGGACGGGCGCCGACGAAGCGCATTGGCTGGGCTGGCTCGACGTGGCTGACGACCGGCTCGCGCATCTCGGCGAGTTGCAGGCGCTCGCCCAGGAGGTGAAGGATGAAGGCATCGCCCATGTCGTGCTGCTCGGCATGGGCGGGTCGAGCCTCGGCCCGGAGGTGCTCGGAACAACGCTCGGCAAGGCAAACGGGCATCCCAAGCTGCACGTGCTCGATTCCACCGATCCGGCGCAGATCCATGCCCTCGAGGCGGCAATCGACATCGGCCGTACGCTGTTCATCGTCTCCAGCAAATCCGGCACGACACTCGAGCCCAATATCTTCAAGCAATATTTCTTCGCGCGCGCGACGCGGATGGTCGGGGAAGACAAAGCGGCGAAGCACTTCATCGCCATCACTGACCCTGGTTCGTCACTGGAAAAACTGGCGAAACGCGACCACTTCCGCCACGTCTTTAGCGGCGTGCCGAGCATCGGCGGGCGCTACTCGGTGCTGTCGAATTTCGGCATGGTACCGGCGAGCGCCATCGGCATCGACATCGGCCGGCTGCTCGATACCACCGAAGCGATGGTGCACAGCTGCGCGGCGAGCGTGCCGCCCGCGGAAAATCCGGGCGTCAAGCTCGGCCTGATTCTGGGCACGCTGGCGAAGAGCGGCCGCGACAAGATCACCATCGTCGCCTCCCCCGCCATCGCCAGCTTCGGCGCCTGGCTCGAGCAGTTGGTCGCCGAATCCACCGGCAAGAATGGCCGTGGGCTAATCCCGGTCGACGGCGAGCTGCCGGGCCCGCCGGGCGTCTACGGCACCGACCGCGTGTTCATCTATCTGCGGCTCGACAACGATGCCGATGCGAGCCAGGACGCCGCGATGGACAAGCTCGCGCAGGCGGGCGAGCCGGTGCTGCGCATTGCAATCGCCGATCCCTATCATGTCGGCCAGGAGTTCTTCCGCTGGGAGATGGCGGTCGCGGTCGCCGGCGCCATCATCGGCATCAATCCATTCGACCAGCCCGACGTCGAGGCGAGCAAGGTGAAAACGCGCGAGCTGACCGACGCATTCGAGAAGACCGGCACGCTTCCGCCGGAGGAACCGATCTTCGAGAAGGACGGCATCCGGCTCTACGCGGATTCTGAGAACCAGAAGGCGCTCGCCGCCGCCGGCGCGAAAAACTCGCTGACCAGCTATCTGCGGGCGCATTTTTCGCGACTGCAAGACGGCGACTACGCGGCGCTGCTCGCCTATATCGAGCGCAACGAGGCGCACATGGCGCCGCTGCAAGCGACACGACAGGCGATCCGCGACGCCAAGCACGTCGCCACCTGTGTCGGCTTCGGCCCGCGCTTCCTGCATTCAACGGGACAAGCCTACAAAGGCGGCCCGAACTCCGGTGTGTTCATCCAGATCACTTGCGACGATGCCGACGACATCGCCATCCCGGGACAGAAATACGGATTCAGCGTGGTGAAGGCGGCGCAGGCGCGCGGCGACTTCGACGTGCTGGCGGAGCGCCACCGGCGCGCGCTGCGCGTGCATCTCGGAGCCGATGTCGACGCCGGACTGGCCACGCTACAATCGGCCGTCAACCAGGCGTTGGCGTGAGGCAGGAGAGAAGACGATGAAACTCGGCATGATCGGCTTAGGGCGCATGGGCGGCAACATCGTCCGCCGGCTCATGCGCGCCGGCCACCAATGCGTCGTCTTCGACCAGAGCCAGGCCGCGGTCAGCGCGCTCACCGGCGAAGGCGCCAGCGGCGCGGGCGATCTCAAGGCGCTGGTCAAGCAGCTGACAAAACCGCGCGCGGTCTGGGTGATGCTGCCGGCCGGCGACATCACCGACCACACGGTGATGCAGCTCGCCGAGATCATGGACAAAGGCGACGTCATCATCGACGGCGGCAACTCCTTCTTCAAGGACGACATCCGCCGCGCGCAGGCGGTGCAACCGCGCGGCATCCATTATCTCGACGTCGGCACCAGCGGCGGCGTCTGGGGCCTCGAGCGCGGCTACTGCATGATGATCGGCGGCGACACGGAAACTGTTACGCGACTTGATCCGATCTTTGCCGCGCTCGCCCCCGGTGAAGGCGACATCCCGAAGACGCCGGGCCGCGGCAAGCGCGATCCGCGCGCCGAGCGCGGCTATCTGCATTGCGGCCCGAGCGGCGCCGGGCATTTCGTGAAGATGATCCACAACGGCATCGAATACGGCCTGATGCAGGCCTATGCCGAAGGCTTCCACATCCTGAGCAATGCCGCGGCGGAGAGCCTGCCGGAAGGGCAGCGGTTTACGCTGAACCTGCCCGACATCGCCGAAGTCTGGAGGCGCGGCAGCGTCATCTCCTCCTGGCTCCTCGATCTCACGGCGAACGCGCTCGCACAGGACGAGAAGCTCGCGGGCTTCTCCGGCTTCGTGCAGGATTCCGGTGAAGGCCGCTGGACCGTGATGGCGGCTATCGAGGAAGCGGTGCCTGCCGACGTTCTCTCGGCCGCGCTCTACGCACGCTTCCGCTCGCGCGAGGAGCACACCTTCGCCAACAAGCTCCTCTCCGCCATGCGCAAGCAATTCGGCGGTCATGTCGAGCCGAAGAGCGGCAAAGACCATGCTTAAGGTCGCGTCCACCCAAACTGTGCAGCAAACGGCCGTGCCGCCACCCTGCACGCTGGTGGTGTTTGGCGCGGCCGGCGACCTGACCAAGCGCCTGCTGGTCCCGGCGCTCTACAATCTCGCCGGCGCCAAGCTCCTGCCCGAGCGCTTCGCGGTGATCGGCATCGCGCGCGGCGAGAACGACGACGAGAGTTTCCGGCACTACCTCGCCGAGAGCACCCGCACGTTTGCCGGCAGCGCGATCACCCCCGCGACCTGGGACTGGCTGGCGCCGCATCTGCACTATCTGCGCGGCGACTTCGACACGCCCGAAACCTACAAAAAACTCGCCGACGCGTTGAAGAAGGCCGATGCGGCGCACCAGACCGGCGGCAATGTGGTGTTCTACATGGCGACGCCGCCGGCATTCTTTGCGCCGATCGTGCGCCGCCTCGCCGAAGCCGGGCTCACGCGCGAGGACGACGGCCGCTACCGCCGGGTCATTGTCGAGAAACCGTTCGGCACCGATCTCGCCTCGGCGCGCGCGCTCAACCGCGACCTGCTAGCGGCGCTTTCGGAAAACCAGATCTACCGGATCGACCACTATCTCGGCAAAGAGACCGTGCAGAACATGATGGTGTTCCGCTTTGCCAATGGGCTGTTCGAGCCGCTGTGGAACCGCGACCACATCGACCACGTGCAGATCACCGTGGCGGAAACCGTCGACGTCGGCCAGCGCGGCAAATTCTACGACGCGACCGGCGCGCTGCGCGACATGGTGCCCAATCACCTGTTCCAGCTGCTCTCACTCGCCGCCATGGAGCCGCCGACTTGCTTCGACGCCGAGGCCGTACGGGCGGAAAAGACCAAAGCGCTCTGCGCGGTGCATACCTTCGGGCCCGAGGATGCGCGACGCAATGTGGTGCGCGGGCAATATAGCGACGGCAAGGTCGGGGGCCGCACGGTCGAAGCCTATCGACGCGCCGCCAATGTCGATCCGCAATCGACGACCGAGACCTATATCGCCATGAAGCTTGCAGTGGATAACTGGCGCTGGGCCGGCGTGCCGTTCTATCTACGGACCGGCAAGGCGCTCAAGCGCCGCCGCAGCGAGCTGGTGATTCAGTTCAAGCAGGCGCCGCTGTCCTTGTTCCGCGACACGCCGGTGGAACGGCTGACGCCCAACGATCTCGTCCTGCACATCCAGCCCGAGCAAGGCGTGTCGCTATTCTTCAACGCCAAGATTCCGGGCCCAAGCGTGCGCACCGCCGGCGTCGAGATGGCGTTCAACTATCAGGATCATTTCAAAACTGTCGCCAATACCGGCTACGAGACGTTGATCTATGATTGCATGATCGGCGATGCGACACTGTTCAAACGCGCCGACGATATCGAGGCCGGCTGGTCCGTGGTGCAGCCGGTGCTCGACGGATGGCAGGCGGATCGCAAGAGCGGCCCGTCGCTCTATGCCGCCGGCAGCGAAGGGCCGGCGGACGCCGCCGCGCTGCTCACGCGCGACGGCCGGCACTGGCGCACGCTCGAATAGGAGCGATGACCATGGTGGCGCAGACGCGCAGGTCAGGGAAGCTCTCGCTGGTCATCGCCGACGTCGACGGGACGCTGCTCACCGAAGACAAGGTCCTCACTCCGCGCGCCCGCGACGCGGTGCATGCGCTGCATCGCGCCGGCATCGGCTTCGCCATTACCAGCGGGCGGCCGCCGCGCGGCATGGCGATGCTGATCGAGCCATTGGCGCTGCGCACGCCGATTGCCGGCTTCAACGGCGGTGAATTCGTCACACCGCAGATGGCGACTGTCGAGGAGCATCGCTTGCCGCCGGACACGGCGCGGCGTGCTGCCGATATGATCCGTCAACATAAGCTCGACCTGTGGGTCTACACCGATCGCGACTGGCTCATTCGCGATGGCAAGGCGCCGCATGTCGGGCGCGAACAGCACACCGTGCAATTCCCGCCGCAAGTCGTCGACGACCTTGGTGCCGCCTTCAGTCGCGCGATCAAGCTCGTCGGCGTCAGCGATGACCACGATGCCGTCGCGCGCTGCGAGAGCGACCTGCAGGCGACGCTGGGCGAACAGGCATCGGCGTCGCGCTCGCAACCCTATTACGTCGATGTCACGCATCCGCTCGCCAATAAGGGCACGGTGGTGGAGACGCTAGCCAAGCTTCTTGCGACGCCCAAAGAGCAGATCGTAACCATCGGCGACATGCCCAACGACACGCTGATGTTCCGCAAGAGCGGCCTGAGCATCGCTATGGGACAGGCCGACGACGCGGTGAAGGCGCAAGCGCGCTGCGTCACCGCGTCCAACAGGGAGGACGGTTTCGCCAAGGCGATGGAGCAGTTCGTGCTCGACGGCGCCGCGGCCGCATAGGAGGGCCGCCGATGACGCTTGCGCAGGAAGCCCATCTCGAGATCGTCGCCGATCATGAGGCGCTGGCGCGCCAAACCGCGGACTGGGTGCTCGCTGTCGCGCGTGAGCACAACGATCGCATCGCCATCGCGCTATCCGGCGGATCGACGCCGCGACGGCTTTACGAGCTTCTCGGCGAGCAGCCCTGGCGCGACACCTTCCCGTGGCGGCGCACGCACTGGTTCTGGGGCGACGAGCGCTTCGTGCCGGAGAACGACGCGCGCAGCAACTACCGCATGGTGCGCGAGGCGCTGCTCGCCCAGGCCCCGATCCCTGCTGATCATATTCATCCAATACCGACCGACGCAGCGACGCCCGCAGCGGCAGCCGACGCCTATCAGCGTACGCTGCAATCGTTCTACGGAGCGCAGCGCCTCGACCCTGCCCGGCCGCTGTTCGACATCATGCTGTTGGGGCTCGGGGCCGATGGGCATACCGCATCGCTGCTTCCCGGCAGTCCGGCACTGGCCGAGAAGGACCGATGGGTGATGGCGGTGCCGGCCGGGGCGCCGGAACCACGCATCACGCTGACCTACCCGGCGCTGCAGAGCACGCGTCACACCGCTTTCCTTGTCGTCGGTGCTGAGAAGCGGTCCGCATTCGCCCGCGCGCGCGGCGGCGACCAGGCTCTCCCAGCCGGCAGGCTACGGCCGCTCGGCGACCTGCATTGGTTCGCCGACGCCACGGCCGCGGGGAACCCGGAATAAGAGACGGACGGCAAACCCGCTGCCCCCTGGCGGCAACATCCTCGCAAGCCTAGCTTAAACGTAGAATTGCCCTGATCTGGCAATCTGGTGTAAGCCGGGTTCCCTGGGGCGAGCTCACTGGATGGCCCGGACTGATCTGGTTTTTTGGAGATTTCGTGCCCAATTCATCCAAAACTCCCCTCCTCGACACCGTTCACACCCCCGACGATCTCCGCCGTCTCGATCCCGGCACTCTGCGCCAACTGGCGGACGAGCTGCGGTCGGAGACAATCGACGCGGTGGCGGTGACCGGCGGCCATCTCGGCGCCGGCCTCGGCGTGGTCGAGCTTACGGTCGCCCTGCACTACATCTTCGACACGCCGCGCGACCGGCTGATCTGGGACGTCGGGCACCAGGCCTATCCGCACAAGATCCTCACCGGGCGCCGTGACCGCATCCGGACGCTGCGCCAGGGCGATGGGCTCTCCGGCTTCACCAAGCGCGCCGAGAGCGAGTACGACCCGTTCGGCGCCGCACATTCCTCGACCTCGATCTCCGCCGGCCTCGGCATGGCGGTGGCGCGCGATCTCGCCGGCGGCAAGAATCATGTCATCGCGGTGATCGGTGACGGCGCGATGTCGGCGGGCATGGCCTATGAGGCCATGAACAATGCCGGCGCGCGCAAGGAGCGGCTGATCGTCATCCTCAACGACAACGACATGTCGATCGCACCGCCGGTCGGCGCCATGTCCGCCTATCTGGCGCGGCTGAGCACCGGCAAGACCTATCAGACGCTGCGCGACGCGGGAAAGCAGATCACCGCGCATCTCGGGAAGAAGATCGACCAGTTCATCACCCGCGGCGTCGAGCATGCGCGCGGCTTCGTCACCGGCGGCACGCTTTTCGAGGAGCTTGGCTTCTTTTATGTGGGTCCGATCGACGGCCACAATCTCGATCACCTGCTGCCGGTGCTCAAGAACGTGCGCGACGCCGATCTCGGCCCGGTGCTCATCCATGTGGTCACGCAGAAGGGCAAGGGCTACGGACCGGCGGAGAACTCGGCCGACAAATATCACGGCGTGGTCAAGTTCGACGTCGCTACCGGCGCGCAGGTGAAGTCGAAAGCGAAAGCGCCGAGCTACACCAAGGTGTTCGGCGAGAGCCTGATCAAGGAAGCGCGCAAGGACGACAAGATCGTCGCGGTCACCGGCGCCATGCCGTCGGGCACCGGGCTCGACCTGTTCGCCAAGGAATTTCCCAACCGCATGTTCGATGTCGGCATCGCCGAACAGCATGCGGTGACGTTCTGTGCCGGGCTCGCAACCGAAGGCTTCAAGCCGTTCGCGACGATCTACTCGACCTTCCTGCAGCGCGCCTACGACCAGGTCGTGCACGACGTCGCCATCCAGTCGCTGCCGGTGCGCTTCGCCATCGACCGCGCCGGCCTGGTCGGCGCCGACGGACCGACGCATGCGGGATCGTTCGACGTCACTTATCTCGGTTGCCTGCCACGCTTCGTGGTAATGGCGGCGGCAGACGAAGCCGAGCTGGTGCACATGGTGGCAACCGCGGCTTCGATCGACGATCGGCCCTCGGCACTGCGCTATCCACGCGGCGACGGCATCGGCGTGACGATGCCCGAGGAAGGCAAGCCGCTGGAGATCGGCAAAGGGCGCGTGCTGCGCGAAGGCACGAAGATCGCGCTGTTCTCCTTCGGCGCACGGCTGTCCGAATGTCTCAAGGCCGCCGACGAGCTCGCTGCCTACGGCCTCTCCACCACGGTCGCCGATGCGCGCTTCGCCAAGCCGCTCGACGCCGACCTCCTCCTGCGGCTGGCGCGCGAGCATGAGGTGCTGGTCACCATCGAGGAAGGCGCCATCGGCGGCTTCGGCTCGCATGTGCTGCAGACGCTTGCCGAGAACGGCCTGCTCGACGGCAGCGTGCAGGCGCGCGCCATGGTGCTGCCCGACATCTTCATCGATCAGGACACGCCGGCGGCGATGTACGCCAAGGCGGGGCTCGACGCCAAAGGCATCGTCGCCAAGGTGTTCGAGGCGCTCGGCCGCGACCTCAGCGCGGAAAACGTCAAGCTCGCGTAAACATCGCGCCTTTCCAAAACACTGCTGAGTTTCACTCTGCGTGTTTCAGACGCAGGGTGAACTCTCGCGTGCTCTCCGGCGTTCGCCCGAAGGGCACCGGAGAAGCATCATGGCGGAACCCGATATCGACCGCATCTGGGAGCTGATGAGCTCGATCTCCTTCTGCATGCTCACGAACTGGGACGGCGCGCGCCTGCATTCGCGTCCGATGAAAGCGATGGTGCGGCGCGAGGAGAACGCGGTCTACTTCTTCACCGACGTGCGCGCGCACAAGGACGATGAAATCGTCCGTTTTCCGCAGGTGTGCATCGGCTTTGCCGATCCAGGCAGCCAGAAATACGTTTCGCTCTCCGGGAGCGCCGAAGTCCTTCGCGACAAGTCGAAGCTCCGCGAGCTCTGGGCGGCCCCGGCCAAAGCCTGGTGGGGCAGCCCGGACGATCCGAACGTGCGGCTGATCAAGATCACCCCCGACGAGGCCGAGTGCTGGGATGCGCCGGGCAACCTGATCAGCGGACTGCGCATCGCCCTCTCCATCATGGCCGGCCGTCCGCCGAACCACGCGGGCGAGCACCAGAAAGCGCGCCTGCGAGGCAGGTCATAAGCATATCCGATCGTTCGCCGACTTGTTCTGCAATGCGATTGCGGGCTATCGGAGACGCATGAACGCGTCCCGTGATCGCCTGCGCGCCGATCGTCTCCTGGTCGAGCGCGGCCTGTTCGAGAGCCGCGCCAAGGCGCAGGCCGCGATCGCCGCGGGGCTCGTCACCGCCGACGATCAGCCGGTGCGCAAAGCCGCGGACGAGATCGCGCGCGACGCGGTGCTGCACGCACAAGCTGTGCATCCTTATGTGTCGCGCGGCGGCGTGAAGCTTGCGGCAGCGCTCGATCATTTCGGCTTTGACCCGAAAGGCCGCATCTGTCTCGACGTCGGCGCCTCGACCGGCGGATTTACGCAGGTGCTGCTCCAGCGCGGCGCCCGGCACGTCTATGCGGCCGACGTCGGTCACGGGCAATTGCATGCGAGCCTGCGCGAACGGCCCGACGTGACGATGTTGGAGGGCACCGACATCCGTGCGCTCGCGTCCGCGCAGCTCTCCGGACCGCCAGATATCATTACTGCAGACGTCAGCTTCATCTCGCTCAAGCTGGTGCTGCCGGCTGCGCTGGCGCTCGCGGCGATGCCGGCGCAGCTCGTTGCGCTGATCAAGCCACAATTCGAGGCCGGCCGCGCGCATCTCAAGAAAGGCATCGTGCGCGATAGCGCGGTGCATACCGCCGTGTGCGAGGACATTGCCGCGCATGTCGCCTCGCTGGGCTGGCGTGTTGCCGGGGTCATCCCTTCGCCCATCGCTGGCGGCGACGGCAATGCGGAATTTCTTCTCGGAGCTGCCCGTGGCTGATCGACTGACCATTGCCCGCATGGGACATCGCGGCGACGGTGTTGCCGATGGGGCGGACGGGCCGACCTATGTGTCCTATACGCTGCCCGGTGAGACGGTGACGGCCGAGCCGGTTTCCGGCCATCCCGATCGGTATCACCTACTGCAGGTCGAGGGACCGAGCGCTGAGCGCGTGCAGCCGATCTGCCCGCATTTCGGCATCTGCGGCGGCTGCGCGCTGCAGCACTGGGATCGCGCACCCTATCGCGCGTGGAAGCGCGGCCTCGTCGTCGAAGCGCTGGAGCAAGCTGGGGTCGAGACCGTTGTCGACGAGATCATCGACGCGCACGGCGACGGCCGGCGCCGCGCCGTGCTGCATGCGCGGCGCGGCACCCGTGATGTGCTGGAGGTCGGCTTCACGGCACCGCGCGCGCATCACATCGTGCCGATCGACCGCTGCCCGATCCTCTGCCCCGCGCTTGCCGGCGCGATCCCCGCCGCCTGGGCGATTGCCGAAGCCCTCAAGCCTACGGGCAAGCCGCTGGACATCCAGGTCACCGCCACCGATAGCGGCCTCGACATCGACGTGCGCGGCTCAGGACCGCTCGACGCGCCGCGCTCGGCGGCGCTCGCGCAGATTGCCGAGAAGCACCGGTTGGCGCGCATCACCCGTCACGGCGAGCTGATTGCGCAGCGCGCGGCGCCGACGCTCAAGATCGGCCGCACCACGGTGGCGCTGCCTGGCGGCGCGTTCCTGCAAGCAACCGCACAGGCCGAAGAGATCCTGGCGAAGCTTGTCATCGAACATGTCGGCACGAGAAATTCCGTGGCGGACTTGTTTGCCGGGGTCGGTCCCTTCGCACTGCGGCTTGCCGAGCGCGCGCGGGTCATGGCCTTCGACAGCGACGAGGAGGCGGTGCGTGCGCTGACGCGCGCCGCGCAAACGACTTCGGGGCTCAAGCCGGTCAACGCGCAGGTGCGCGACCTCTTTCGCCGACCGCTGCTCGCGCAGGAACTGGGCAAGGCGCGAGCGGTGGTCTTCGACCCGCCACGCCAGGGCGCCGAGGCGCAGGCGCGGGCGCTGGCGGCGAGCAAGGTGCAGCTTGTCGTCGGCGTCTCCTGCAATCCGGCGACCTTCGCGCGCGACGCCCGCATTCTGATCGACGGCGGCTACCGGCTGATACAGGTCACGCCGGTCGATCAGTTTCGCTATTCAGCTCACGTCGAGGTGGTGGGAAGCTTCAGCCGGTAACGCCGCGCGCGAAGGGCGTCGGCGATGACATCCGGATAGGTCATGGCGCGCTTCTCGAAGCCATGCCAGGTCGCGTAGCCGATGGCGACGGTGACGAGGAACGCCACGAGCAGCGACGGCCAGAACGCGCCAACCACGAGCAGCGCGAACTGCTGCACCGGCCAGGCAAACACATACATGCCGTAGGACGCATCGCCTCCCCGGCCGAACCAGGCCATCAGCCGCGAGCTGCCCAAGCCGATCACCGCCAGTGCGAGCGAGAATGAGAGCAGCAAGCTGTTGATCGACGTGAGCTGTTGCACGAGCAGCACGCCGAGCAATCCGGCGAAACCGACAGCGGTGGCGCGACGGCGGATCGCGGGCCAGATGATCGCAACGACCGCACCGGAGAGGAAATATGAACCGAGCCGGAAGATTTCGAAACCCTCAAGCGGACCGACATAGAAGGTGCGTATGCGATCAGCATCGGCCAGGCTCCAGGCGAGGCCGATGGTGAGCGTGAGCAGGACGACAAAGGCGGCGCCTCGTGGACGCGCGAGGAGAACGATTAAAGCGAGACTGACGTAGAGCCACAGCTCGTAGGGCAGCGTCCACAGCGGCACATTGAGCGACGGGCGCACGGCATCGCTGAACACGCCAGGGATGAGCTGCGTCACGCCGCGCAGGAACAGCAGCATGTTGTCGGCCACGTAGGAGGCGTGCGCGCCGAGATGCGCGCCGTTGCGATACCAGATGAGCGTGACCAGCGAGGTCATTACCAGCGCGCAGCAAAGGTTGGGCAGAATGCGCAAGGCGCGCGCCGCGGCAAAGCGAACCCAGTCGGTCGAGCGCTGCAGCGAGAGGAAGATCAGAAAGCCGGAGAGGCAGAAGAACACTTCGACGCCGAGCTCGCCGAAATCCTGTCCGTAGCCGGGCACCTGCGGTTCGTCGAAGCCAGCCAGATCGAAATGATGGCTGAAGAGCACGCAGCACGCCGCGCAGAAGCGGACGAAGTCATAGCTGTTCGCGGCCCGCACGCTCACGGGGCCGACATCAGAATTGCGTGAGATCGTCATCGGCAATTGAACGCAACCGGTTGGCAATTCCTGCAGCATCCGCAGCAGGAGGAGGATGTTCAAATCCAAAGCCCCGGTAAGACTAATAAGCCTGCGTTAGCCTTGGTTCCGAACCGGCAGGACCGTTAACGCAACCAGACGCGCCGCAATGACGTAAGAAAAATGGATGACACGGCCATTACGAAGGCTGGCCGTGCCGGCTGTAAAATCGACTTCGATGTCGTGAAATTCGAGGAATTCCCCGTCAAGCGGATGCACCGCCTTGTACACCGCCTCCTTCACCACAAAGAGGAGCTTGCCGCGCAGCGGATCGTCGGCAAGGCGACGTTGCTCGGCGGCGGTGGCAACGAGCGCAAGCGTGTCGGCCGGCAGCGCCTCGGCAGGCTCCAAGTCAATGCCGATGCCCGCATAGGCCTCGCGACGGCCGATCGCGGCGACGGCGACGGTGTTGTCATGAGCGAAGGAGCCGACGACGCCCCGCGGCCATTGCGGCGCTCCGCTCGGTCCCTTGGGCAGCCCTGACGCCGGAAGCCCGAGCCTGCTCAGCAACTCCCGGGCAACGATGCGCGCGGCGCCGCTGGCGCGCCGCGCCGCAAAGCCGCGCGCGGAGATCGAGGCCGCCTCTTCCGGCGACAGAGCGAACTCATCGCCGGGTGCAATGATACGGCAGCCAATGAGGAGATCGGGTCGCGCCAGCGATTGCAGCGCCTCTGCGAGCGGCTGATTTCTGGCGGTGGTCATCGACGACACCGCGCGGCGAGTTTACTCCGCCGCCATGCGCGGCTCGAACGCCGGCTCGGCAAGATTGGCGGAGACCAGACGGGCCTCGGGCGCGGCGCCGCCGCGCACGAGCTTCGCCGGATTGCCGCGCCAGCCGGTGTAGGATTCCAGCGTCTCGCCTTTCATCAGGAAGCTGTCGGCGTCGAGCACCACATGGTCGCCCATGGTGACGCCATAGTGCACGAAGGCGCCAGGGCCGATGCTGCAGCCATTGCCGAGGCGGACATAATCCGACTTGAACACGCCCTCCTCCAGCGAATGCGCCTGCAACACGCAACCCTCGTTGAGATTGGCGTAGTCGCCGACCTCGGTGAGCGTGCGCTCGGTGATGGAGCGTCCGCAGTCGAACACCTTGCGGCCAACCTTCATGCCCATGGCGCGGAACATCATGCTGCGGAACGGCGTGCCGGAGAACAGGCCGGTGATCATCGATTCCGAAAGCTTCCAGTGGCGCTCATGCTCCCAGAAGTAACGGTCGTAGATGGTGACCATCTTCGGCTCGAGCCGCCTGAAGCCGAGGCTCGCGCGCTCGAGCAGCACGAACATGCCGATGGTGACGCCGGTGAAGACGACGGTCGCGGAAAACAAGGCGAACACGCCGAAGCGATCGTAACTGGCAAGCGCCGCGCCCCACACGAGCAGGGCCGCGAATACCGACAGCCATCGCGCAGCGAGGAACATCGCCGCAGTGATGGCATTGTGAATGTTCTTTTGGCGCAACCGAATACGGCGGGTCGGCGCGTCGATTGCGGCGTTGAGATCGCGGTCGCGATCGACCATGCGGGGGATCTCGAAGGCCGGCGAGCCGAGCAGCCCGACGTCTTCGCGCACCGGCCCGTCGATCGGGATCATGGTCTTGGTGCCGATCAGGCAGTTACGGCCGGTGCGGCCGTTCGGCGGGTAGAAGATGTCGTTGCCGAGATAGTTGTTGTCGCCGATCGTCGTTTCGGCGAGCGCGAACGACGTCGCCGACATGTGCATATTGATCATCGACAGACCGTCGGAAACCATCGTACCGCTGCCGATCTTGCAGAGGAACGGGTTCTCGTGGCGCTGGTTGGTGCCCATGTTGGAGCCGGTCTGCTCCACCTTGCCGAGCCGCCAGCCGACATAGCGCATATAGCTGACGACCAGGGAACTGTCCCCGAACAGCACGCAGAAGAATTCAGAATTGCTGACTCGCAGGATGATGCTCTGCAGCAGATAGTGGATGCCGTAGGCCGGATAGACCACGCCGGGCTTGAGGAAGGCCATGCACAGCCGCGGAACGACGTAGATCGCCGCGAGCCCTAGCAGCATCGAGCCGAAGAACAAGACGGTGGACATGCCGACGAGCGACAGCGTCGAGACGCCGGCGGTCAGATCGAGACCCGCGGTCTCCGCATATTGGTCCCAGAGCTGATAAGCGACGATCGGCGCCGGCACTGCGAACAGAATCAAGGCGGCAAGCTCGATCGAGGAATAGAACGCGGTCCGTAGCGCGCCGCAGTCCCTGCCCTCGATGGGGCAATAATCCGACGTGGTCTCGATTGCGGGCGAGCCGTGATAACGCTTGCCGTCGGGCACGCTCTGGCCGCTCTGCAGCGAAGAGGCGTGGCCAAGCTGCGTTTCGTTGCCCATCGCGGCGTCGATGTCGATGACGCTCGCTTCGCCGACGAAGGCGTTGCGGCCGATGTCGATGCGACCGAAATGGATGAAGTTCGACTGCGCGCGATAGCCAAGGACGATGGTGTCCTTGCGCAGGATCGAGTTGTCGCCAATCGAGAGCAGATCCGCGCACACCGGCCCATAGCGGCAGGCGATCACCACGTTTCGCCCGATCTTGGCGCCCATCAGGCGCAGGTAAACGTTGTAGATCGGCGTGCCGATGAAGGCGACGATCGGCGAGGTGCGCATCATCGTCTTCACGACCCAGAAGCGGAAGTAGTCGAGGCTCCAGATCGGGATCGACCGCGGCTTGAAGCGGCCAATGAGCAGCCATTTGGCGGCGATGGAGATGCCGGTCAGCGCCACAAAGGACAGCGCCGCGAAGACAACGCCGCGCGCGTAGAGTTCGAGCGCGCTATTGGCCTTGATCGTCCACTCGTAGCCGAAGTCGAGCACCCACAGGCCGAACAGCGCATAGACCGCGTAGAAGCCGAGCTGCAGCGCGCCGCAGGCGATGTAGGACAGGTCCGAGGGGATATGGAACGGCTCGCGTGCGGCCGCTACTACGCCCTCGACCGCCGAGTCGAGACGATCGGCAAGCTGCGCGATGGTCGGGTTCATGTAGATGTCGCGCATCGAGACGGCCGACATGCGCGGCAACTTGCGGATGCGCGCGCAGAAGCGCGCCATGATCAGCGAATTGGCGCCGAGATCGTCGAAGAAGTGATGCTCGGTGGAGACGCGCTCGACCTGCAGCACAGCGGCCAGCGCTTCGGCGAGCACGCGCTCGGTCTCGTTCGCCGGTACCACATAGCTCTGCCCGGCGGAGAAGCGCGGCACCTGTGGCTTGGGCAGGCGCTTGGTGTCGGCCTTGTTGGAGAGCGTCATCGGGATGGCCGACAGCTCTTCCAAATAGGACGGGACCATGTAGGCCGGCAGCTTGCTGCGCAGCGCCTTGGAGATCGCGTCGCGCGGGAGGCTCGCGCCGTGCTTGAAGGCGTAATAGGCGACGAGCTCGACCAGCCCCGCCTCCGGCTCGAAGGTGGTGACCGCGGCCTGCGAGACCTGCGGCAGGTCGAGCAGCACCGCCTCGATCTCGTTGAGCTCGATGCGATAGCCGCGGATCTTCACCTGGGTGTCGATGCGGCCGCGATATTCGATCTCGCCATTCCCATCGATCCGGCCGAGATCGCCGGTGCGGTAGATGCGGCCCGACGGATTGTTGTCGATCGGCACGAAGTCGCGGATGAACTTCTTCAGTGTCAGCTCGTCGCGATTCATGTAGCCGAGCGCGAGCCCGACGCCGGCGATACCGATTTCACCTAGCTCGCCATTCGGCATCAGCTGATCGGCGACCGGATCGAGGATGACGATCGAATAGGTCGGCAGCGGCACGCCGATGGTGACCGGCTTGTCCGGATTGAGCTCGGTGAGCGTGCAGGTGACGGTCGCCTCTGTCGGGCCGTAGGAATTGAGGATGGTGCGGCCCGGACGATACCAGCGCGCGACCAGGTTCTGCGGGCAGGCTTCCCCGCCGACGAGCAGAAGCCGCAGCTCCGGCAGATCCTGCTCGATGGTGGCGAGCAGCGTCGGGCAGCAGGCCATGCAGGTGACGCGGCGCTCGCGCAGGAAATCGGCAAGCTCGTCGCCGATCAGGCTCGCACCCGGCTTGCCGGGCACCAACGTCGCGCCGGCGAGCAGCGGCACCCAGATCTCCTCGATGGAGAAGTCGAAGGCGATGGTCATGCCCTGATAGATGCGGTCGCCGGGCGCATAGCCGTAGAGCTCGGCGGCGACGCGGACGAAATTGCAGATGCTGGCCTGGGCGATGGCGACGCCCTTCGGGTTACCGGTCGTGCCCGAGGTGTAGATGATGTAGCAGAGCGGATCGGCAGTCGGCGCCGCTTCGCTCACCGGCGTGGCATCGGACTTGAGGTCGATCTCGATCCTGGCGCTGTCGAGATAGATGCGCGCCACGTCGAGATCGGCGAGCTTCGCATCGAAGCCTGACATCGAGACGATGGCCTTGATATCGGCGTCGCCGAGAATGAAGCGGATGCGCTCGACCGGGAACGCCTGATCGAGCGGCACATAGGCGGCATTGGCCTTGAGCACCGCCAGCATCGCCACATAGGTGTCGGCCGACTTGTCGAAGAGGAGCCCGACGCGGTCGCCCGGCGCGACGCCCTGCTCGATGAGATAACGCGCGACCTGGTTGGCGCGGCGATCGAGATCGCGAAACGTGAGCACGACGTCATCGGTGACGATGGCGTCGCGCTCAGCAAAGCGCGCGCAGGCCTGCTCGATGAGGTGATTGAGTCGCTCGCCCAGCGTCCAGCGGATCTCGTTGCTGACCGCGTTCTGCGTGACGACCTGCGGGCGCACAACGCGCGGCACGCTCGGACGCAGCTCGACGACAGCGGCGCTCCCGGAGCGGCCAGCATTCGGATTGCGCATCTCGGGAGGTTGGTACATGGACGTAGTTCTTCTGCGTTGCGGCTATCGCTTGCGACCTTGGGCGAGGGATTTCGCGGTCGTGCGGGAAGACTTCTCGTGCGGCAAACATGTATCGCGAACGCGCCATAGCCGCAATGTAAAAATCAAAAAAAGCGCTGAAATAACAGTAACTTAACGCACGTTCAGCTTCGCATTAATCGACGTTCAGCGAGGTGAATGGATGTTCAGCGCGGCGCCATATTTGGCATCGCTAGCAGGGCAAAGATTAACGTGGATCAATTGCCCCAGCGCTCCTGCCACATGCGCTCGCCGATCAGGCAGGAGATGCGCGGGGCATCAGAAGAGACGGGCACAACGCGCGGCTCGGGCGTGCGTCCGGCGATCTCGAGGACGAGCTTGGTGCGCGTCGCCTGGATGAATTCCTCACGCGCGTGGATGGGGACGACGAAGGCGCCGGGACCGCCGATGACGCAGTCCTCATAATAAACGTCGAGATTTTCGATATCCATCATCCCGACCGAGGGCCGCTTGAGCATGATCGGCAACCCGTTGATGGTGATGCGCGCCGCCACCGCCGCATCGCGTGCGGCGGTCACCGGCGAACCGTTGTTGTTGACGCCGTCGCCGGAGACATCGATCACGCGACGAATGCCGCGATAGCCGCTGTCGTCGAACAGCGGCCGGGCGAACAGAAGTGCGCCGGAGATCGAGGTGCGCGAGGCGCGCCGGTACGGCGCCCGCGCAATTTCATTAGCCACGGCATCAGCGGATTCCGGGCCATCGATCAAACGCCAGGGCATCACAACCTTCTGATCCCAGGATCCAGCCCACTCGAAATAGGTGACGGCAACCTTGCCGTGGATGCCGTTCTTCAGCGCCTGCATGAACTCGCGCGAGGTGAGCGCCGTGATATAGCCCTCGCGCTGCAGCGCCTGCTCCTCGGGATCCATCGAATAGGAGACATCCACCGCGATGACGAGCTCGACATCGACCGGCATCGCCGTCGCGCGCGTATCGGCGAACTGCGGCGCGCGCAATGGCGCGGCCATCGCCACCGCGGCGCCGACAAGCACCGCTATCCCGGCACCGAATCTCCAGCAACGCGGCAGTCGCATTGTGGCCTCTTGCGCACGAACGTGCGAACTCTAGCACGGAACGATGCCACCTCCCCGCCCCGATTGCCGACGGGTTTGCCTGACCACTAAACTGGTTTCGACCCTGCACCGAACGGCGGAGGAAAACATGGCAACGGATCATCTTTCACGGGGCGGCCTGTCGCGCCGCGTCGTGCTCGGCGGCGCAGCCGCGCTGACCGCGTCACCAGCGCTCGCCGCCGGATGCCAGGTCGGCCCGCCGGCGCATGAGAAAGGCCCGCTGGTGTGGATGGGCCTCGACCAGATCGAGCTCGACGCCTCCTATGACCAGAGCGTCTATGCACCCCTGATCGGGCAGATCACCAAGCGCTTCGTCAGTGCCAGCGCCGCCGCACGGGTGCGGCTCGGCGCACCCAAGCGCCTGGCCTATGGCTCGACGCTGATCGAAGCGGTCGATGTGTTCACCGGCAAGCGTGCAAACGCACCTATCTTCGTCTTCATCCATGGCGGCGCCTGGCTGCGCGGCGAAGCCAAGGCTTATCACTTCATCGCCGACCTGTTCGTCAATGCCGGCGTCAATTTGGTGTTGCTGGACTTCATCAACGTCGGCGAAGCGGATGGCGACCTCACCGTCATGGCCGATCAGGTGCGGCGCGGCATCGCCTGGACCTACAAGAATGCCGCGAGCTTCGGCGGCGATGCCGGTCGTCTGTATATCGGCGGCCACTCCTCGGGCGGGCACCTCGCCGGCGTGGCGCTCGTCACCGACTGGCAGAAGGATTTCGGCCTGCCGGCGGACTGCATCAAAGGCGGGCTCCTCATGAGCGGCATGTACGAGATGAAGCCGGTGCGGCTGTCGAAACGCAGCTCCTATGTGAAGTTCACCGACGCGATGGAAGCGGCGATGAGCTCGCAGCGGCGGATCGAGAAGCTGCGCGCGCCGATCGTCGTCACCTATGGCACCAACGAGACGCCGGAATTCCAGCGACAGAACCGCGACTTCGCCGCGGCGGTGAAGGCGGCTGGCAAGCCGGCCGAACTGATCGAGGCGCCAGACTACAACCACTTCGAGATGTGCGAGTCCCTGGGCAATCCGTACGGTCCGAACGGCCGCGCCGCGCTCAAGCTGATGCAGTTGTCCACTTAACCCTCGAGCGCTTCGGTCGCGACGATCTCGATGCCGAAGCCGCCGAGGCCCACATAGGTTCGCTTGGTGGACGCCAACAGCCGGATCGACGAGATGCCGAGATCCTTGAGGATTTGGGCGCCGAGTCCGATCTCGCGCCACTGACTGGTACGCGCTGCTTCCGACGGCGTGTCGCCGCCATGCGGGATTTCCGATACCGGAACGCCGGCGGTGCCGTCGCGCATATAGATGATGACACCGCGGCCTTCGGCCTTGAAGCGATTGAGCGCGCCATGGATGGTTTTGGCGCCGCCGAACACGTCGCCGATGACGTCCGCACGGTGCAGCCGCGCCAGCACATTTTTTCCATCGCCGACGCGGCCATAGACGAAGGCCATGTGGTGCACCTTGTCGAAGGGCGTCACATAGGCATAGCCGCGCAACGGCCCAATCTCCGAGGTGAGGGAAAACTCGCCGACGCGCTCGACCAGCTTGTCGCGGACTTGCCGATAGGCGATCAGCTCGGCAATCGAGAGCCGCTTGAGCCGATGCTTCTCGGCAAAGGCGGTGACCTGCGGACCGCGCATCACCGAGCCGTCCTCGTTCATCAGCTCCGAGAGCACGCCGACCGTCGGCAACCCGGCGAGCCGGCAAAGATCGATGCAGGCCTCGGTATGCCCCGAGCGCATGAGCACGCCACCTTCGCGGGCGATGAGCGGAAACACGTGGCCGGGCCGCACGAAATCACTGGCGCCCATATTACCGTTGGCGAGCGCACGTACGGTGTTGTTGCGCTCCTCGGCGGAGATGCCGGTGGTGAGCCCATGGCGCGTGTCGACGGAAACGGTGAAGGCAGTGCCGAGCGGCGCGTCGTTCTGCGCCACCATGGGATCGAGGTGCAGGCGGCGCGCGCCATCGGCGGTGAGCGGTGCGCAAACGATGCCGGAGGTGTGGCGGATAACGAAGGCCATCTTCTCCGGCGTGCACAGCGAGGCGGCGACGAACAGGTCGCCCTCGTTCTCGCGATCATCGTCGTCGGTGACGACCACGATCTCGCCTTTGGCGAAGGCGGCGATTGCCTCGTCGACGCGCTGGTGGCTGTCGTCCACTGAACTCAGCTTTCCTTGAACGGCCACGGCGTGCCCTCGCCCACCTGGCCGCGTTGCCGCAGATAGTGATCCGCGATCACGCATGCCACCATGGCTTCACCGATCGGCACAGCGCGGATGCCGACACACGGATCGTGGCGGCCCTTGGTCACAACTTCGGCGTCGCGGCCATAACGGTCGACGGTCTTGCGCGGCGTAAGGATCGATGACGTCGGCTTCACCGCGAAACGCGCAACGATCGGTTGCCCCGAAGAAATGCCGCCAAGAATGCCGCCGGCGTGGTTCGACAGAAACACCGGCATGCCGGCATTGCCCATGCGCATCTCGTCGGCGTTCTCTTCACCGCTCATCGCCGCGGTGGCGAAGCCGTCGCCGATCTCGACGCCTTTGACCGCATTGATGCCCATCAGCGCGCCGGCGATATCGCCGTCGAGCTTGCCATAGACCGGCGCGCCAAGCCCCGCAGGCACACCGTCGGCGACGACCTCGATCACCGCGCCGATCGAAGAGCCGGATTTGCGCACGTCGTCGAGATAGCTCTCGAAGAATTTCGCCTGCTCGGCATCAGGGCAGAAGAACGGGTTGCGGTCCACCTCATTCCAGTCCCAGCGCGTACGGTCGACCTTGTGCGGACCCATCTGAACGAGCGCACCGCGCACGCTCAAGCCGGGCACGATCTTGCGCGCAATGGCGCCAGCCGCGACGCGCACAGCGGTCTCGCGCGCCGAGGCGCGCCCGCCGCCGCGATAATCGTGGATGCCGTATTTGACGTCGTAGGTGTAGCCGGCGTGGCCCGGCCGGTATTTGTCCTTGATCGCCGAATAGTCCTTGGAGCGCTGATCGACGTTTTCGATGAGCAGCAGAATCGGCGTGCCGGTAGTGACGTCCTGGCCGGACGTTTCGTCGTGAAACACGCCGGACATGATCTTCACCGCGTCCGGCTCCTGGCGCTGCGTGGTGAAGCGCGACTGCCCCGGCCGGCGGCGATCGAGATAGACCTGGATTTCGGCAGCGGTGAGCGGGATGCGCGGCGGGCAGCCGTCGACCACGCAGCCGATCGCCGGCCCGTGGCTTTCGCCAAAGCTGGTGAACCGGAAAAGCTGACCGAAGGTGTTGAACGACATGGGCGATCCGTCTGCGGGCGTTTAGGTAACCCGCGCCCGGATGCCGGTCAAATCAATGAATGCGCGCGGATCAGGCGTAACGAGCGAGCCGCCGATCCGGCGAAAACACATAGACGACGCCATGGTCCACATCGGCAAGCGGCGCGGCAGCAGCCGGCGCGATGCCAAGCCGCGCCATTAGCGCGCGCATGGTGCCGCCATGGGCGACGGCGACCGTGTCGCGGGTCAACGAGGCATACCAGTCGCCCATGCGGACGGTGGCCATCTCGTAACTCTCGCCGCCCGGCGGCACGAAGCGGTACTTGTCGTGCTCGCGCATGGCTAAACGCTTCGGGTCGCGCGTGCGCAGCTCGGCGATGGTGAAACCTTCCCAGGCGCCGAAGGCGATCTCGGCGAGCCGCTCATCGATACGATAGTCGGCGGGATCAAGCTCAAGCGCCGCGCGCGCACCCTCCATGGTCTGCCGCGCTCGCAGGAGGGGGCTCGACACATAATCGAAATCATCCGCAACGCGCGCCTCGCGCGCGAACAGGTCGCGTAGGATGTCGCCGCAATGCGCCGCCTGCGTGCGGCCGCGCGCGTTGAGCGGCACGTCGTGGCGGCCCTGCAAGCGCCCTTGCACGTTCCACTCGGTCTCGCCGTGACGGATGTAATAAAGCGTCGGCACTCGCGCTCGACGACTACTCTTTCCCGACCGCGATGTCGGGTGCGTCGGGATGCTTCATACCGACGATGTGGTAGCCGCAGTCGACATGATGCACTTCGCCGGTGACGCCGCTCGACATGTCGGAGAGGAAATAGACGCCGGTCTGCCCGACCTCATCGAGCGTGACGTTGCGGCGCAAGGGCGTGTTGAACTCGTTCCAGCGCAGGATGTAGCGGAAGTCGCCGATGCCGGAGGCCGCGAGCGTCTTGATCGGGCCCGAGGACACGGCGTTGACGCGGATTCTCTTCTCGCCGAGATCGGCGGCGAGATAGCGCACCGAGCACTCCAGCGCCGCCTTGGCGATGCCCATGACGTTGTAGTGCGGCATCCATTTTTCGGAGCCGTAATACGTGAGGGTGAGGATCGAGCCCCCGTTCGACATCATTTTCTCGGCGCGCTGCGTCACCGCGGTGAGCGAGTAGCAGCTGATCAGCAGGGTCTTGCTGAAATTGTCCGCCGTGGTGTCGACATAGCGGCCGTCGAGCTGGTCCTTGTCGGAAAAGGCGATGGCGTGGAGCAGAAAATCGATCGACCCCCAGGCCGACTGCACGGTGGAAAACACCGCGTCGATGCTCGCTGGATCGGAGACATCGCAATGCCCGGCAACCAGGCCGCCGACCTCCTGCGCCAAGGGCTCCACGCGCTTCTTCAGCGCGTCACCCTGATAGGTGAAGGCGAGCTCGGCGCCTTGACCTTGGCAGGCCTTGGCAATGGCCCAGGCGATCGAGCGATTGTTGGCAACGCCCATGATCAGCCCGCGTTTTCCGCGCATCAGACCTGAGCTTTCCGCCATCCAGTTCTCCGTGACAGCCGGGCGAGGCCGGCCGTTTCCTATGGCATAGCGGTTGCACCCCATCAACCATGCCCTGCGCCCTGGTGTCGCGGGGTGCGAGGGTGGAATAGCCTGCAGGTCCTGGTGTTTGCCAAGCGAAGCCGCGTGCGCTGGAAAGCGGCACGACGTTAAGGTTTCCGCGCAAAGGTCGCGAAGCCTTCCCGGCGCCACGGCACAATGTGATTGGTTAAACAGGTTGAGACGGCGAGACGCATGAGCCCCGCAGGATTCCGTCAAAGCGTGGAAGCCACCATCCCGGCGTTGCGACGCTACGCGCGGGCGCTCACGCGCGATTCCGACGTGGCCGACGATCTCGTGCAGGACACGCTGGTGCGCGCGCTGCGTTCGGAACATCTCTTCCACGGCGGCGACGTGCGCAGCTGGCTGTACACCATCCTGACCAATCTCAACCGCAACCGTCTGCGTTCGCTGGCGCGGCGTCCGACGCTCACGCCGATCGAGGACAACGACGCACCCGACTTCGCCGGCCCGGAGGCTGGACAGCGCGACATCGAGCGCGCGCTCGCCGGACTTGTGGAGGAGCAACGCGCAGCGCTGCTCCTCGTCGTGCTCGAAGGCTTGAGTTACCGCGACGTGGCCGAGGTGCAAGGCGTTCCGATCGGCACGGTGATGTCGCGGCTCGCGCGTGCGCGTGCGCAGATCAAATCCTATCTCGACGGCGAGCGCCCGGCGCTTCGCCGCATCAAATAAGCAAGGGCCTGCCCCGATGACTGACAATCACTCCCCCATCACCCCGGACGAGCTGCATGCTTATGTCGACGGCGAGCTTCCCGCCGACCGGCAGGAGGCGCTCACCGCCTGGCTCGCAAGCCACCCGGAAGACGCGGCCTTGGTCACCGCCTGGCGCGCACAAGCGGACGCGATCCGCGCGCGTTACGGCAGCATCGCACAAGAGAGCGTGCCGGAGCGCCTCAAGCTCGAGCAGCTGACGCGGCGCGGCCGCTCCTTCGCGGCAATGGCCGCGGCAGCAGTGATCGCGGCGTTCTTTGTCGGCGGTGCGACCGGCTGGATGGCACATGGTGCCTCGGCGGCGCAGCCGAGCGGATTCGATCGCTTCACCGCGGAGGCGATCGAGGCGTACAAAGTTTATGTGGTCGAGGTGCGCCATCCGGTGGAGGTCTCGGCCAACGAGCGCGTCCACCTTGGACAATGGCTGTCGAAGCGGCTCGGCAAGCAGCTCGTCATTCCCAATCTGGAGAAGGTCGGGCTCAAGCTCGTCGGCGGACGGCTGCTGCCGGGACCAACCGGTGCGGCGGCGTTCTACATGTATGAAGGCCCCTCGGGCGAACGCTTCACCATGTATTGCGCGCCCTCGAACTCGCCGGAGACGGCGCTGCGCTTCAAGGACGACCAACACGTCGCCGCGTTCTACTGGGTCGATAAGAACGTGGCCTTCGTGGTCAGCGGGCCGTCGGACCGCGACCGGCTCAAGGCCATCAGCGAAGCGATTTACGAGCAGGTCGACAAATCCGGCGACGCGAAGGGTTAACTAGCCGAGATCCTTGCGCGGATCATAGGGCTTTCCCTCGCGCAGCTTGCGCGCGAGCTCCTTGAGCTCCGCGTCGCTCTTCTCGGGCAGCACGATACGCACGGTGGCGAGCAGATCGCCCTTGCCGCTCTTCGCGGAGAGCCCCTTGCCCTTCAGACGAAAGGTACGCCCGGCATTGGTGTCCGGGGGGATTGCGAGCTCGACGGCGCCACCATCGAGCATTGGCACCCGCACCTTGGCACCAAGCACCGCCTCATAGAGCGTCACCGGCAGATCGAGCCGCAGGTCGTTGCCCTCGACCGTGAACAGCGGATGCGGTGCGACGGTAACCGTGATCAGCACGTCGCCTGCGCCACCCGGCCCAGGCAGGCCCTGTCCTTTGAGGCGGATGGTCTGCCCGCTGGCGATGCCCGCAGGGATCTTCACCTCGAGGTCCTTGCCGGTCGGCAGATGCACGCGGCGCGCGGCGCCCTTCACCGCCTCCGGCAGGGTGATGGTCAACTCGGCGCTGAAGTCACGGCCATGCGGGGCCGCGCCAAAATCCTCCGCCTCGAAATGCTGCTGGCCAAAGCCGCGCGCGCCACGCGCGGCGCCGCCGAACATGTCGCGGAGCACGTCCTCAAAGCCGCCACCACCGAACCCGCCGCCGGGTGCGCCGCCCGCTGAGCGCCGCTGGAAGCCGTCGGGCCCCCAGGTGAAGCTCTCGAAATTGCCCTCGCGGCCGCTGAAGCCGCCGCCACCGGGCTGGGCGCCGAAGCCTTCGAAGCCGCGGAAGCGCGGCTTGCCTTCGGCGTCGATCTCGCCGCGGTCGAAGGCCTTGCGCTTGTCCTCATCGCCGACGATCTCATAGGCAGCGTTGAGCTCGGCGAAGCGCGTCGCCGCCTTCGGGTCGTGCTTGTTGGCGTCGGGATGCAGCTTTTTGGCAAGCTTGCGGAAGGCGCTTTTGACTTCGCCCGCACTCGCAGACTTGGAAACCCCCAACACGTCATAGGGGTCGCGCATCCTCATCACTCCAATAAAGAAATCCCCTGGCCGATACGATTCCGGCCTTTGTCGTAATGTGGGGAGAAAGTGCCGCAGTTGCAACGAACCCAAACCGGGCTCGGAGCTTATTCAGGTCCGTTTCCAGGGCTTGAGCGTGCGCACTTCCCATTTGCCGGCCCGGGCCCGGCAGGCCTCACCCTGCAGCCAGTCCTCGGATCCCTCGTGCAGGTAGCTCGCAAGGAAGTCGCGACAAGTGAGCCCGTCCGAGCTGTAGGCCGAGGCGATCGCCGTCACGGTGCCGCGGGCGCCGGTCTTCGGGTTTTCCCAGGGCACGCTGACGTCCTTGCCGGCGCGCGTGAGCATCTCATTGACCGCCGCGCGCGTATAGACGAGGTCGGCATCGTGCGGCACCTCGGCCGGCTTGGCGGCAGCGATCGAACCGGTGATCTCGGTCTTGTCGGCGCTTTTCTCGCTCTTGTCGCTTTTGCCGAACGAGAAGGATTCGAGCTGGTAGGAGAGAGAGCAGCCGCCGCTCGTCAGCGCGAGCACAAGCAGCGCGGCGAGTGCGGCGGAACGCACTCCCGCAGCGCGCCATAGGCGCGCCGCCGGGCTTCCACTATATAGAGGCAGCCCGGAAGAACGGGTTACCAGACCGGCCAAAACGCAGTCCCCTGATGTCCGACACCGGCTCGATAGAACACCCGACCTGGTTAACGAGTGGTGATTTCACGCTCGCCGATGAGCCAATGCGCCTGTTTGACGCGTGGTTCCAGGAGGCGGCGAAAACCGAGCCGCGCGATCCGAACGCGCTGGCGCTCGCCACCGTGGACGGCTCCGGCCAACCCAATGTGCGCATGGTGCTGCTCAAGGGCGCCGACGAGCGCGGCTTCGTGTTCTACACGAATACCGCAAGCCGCAAGGGCACCGAGCTCGACGCGCAGCCGAAGGCGGCGCTGGTGTTCCACTGGAAGTCGCTCAATCGGCAGGTGCGTGTGCGCGGCCCCGTCGAGCGCGTGACCGATGCTGAAGCCGACGCATATTTCGCCACGCGTCCGAAGGGCGCGCAGATCGGCGCCTGGGCCAGCAAGCAGTCGACGCCGCTGGAGAGCCGGCTTGCTTTCGAGAAGGCGATCGCCGTCTACGCGGCGAAGTTCGCCATCGGGGAGGTGCCGCGGCCGCCGAACTGGTCGGGCTATCGCATCGTGCCGCTCAGCATGGAGTTCTGGCAGGACCGGCCGTTCCGCCTGCATGATCGCGTCGAATTCCAGCGCACGGCGCCGGGCCAGCCCTGGAGCAAGACGCGGCTGTATCCGTGATAGGCTCGAGTCAGCCAAAGGACCTTATGCCCAATTCAACGTCCAACCAGCCGCGCCGTACCCTGCTCCTCACCGGCGCCAGCCGCGGCATCGGCCACGCCACGGTGAAGCGTTTTTCCGCCGCCGGTTGGCGCGTGATCACCTGCTCGCGGCATCCGTTCCCAGAAAACTGCCCATGGGAAGCGGGACCGGAGGATCACATCCAGGTCGACCTCGCCGACAGCGACAGCACGCTCGCGGCGATTGCCGAGATCAAGCGCCGACTCGAGACCAGCGAGTTGCACGCGCTGGTTAACAATGCCGCGATCTCGCCCAAGGCTGCCGGCGGCAAACGGCTCTCCTCGATCGAGACCGAGGTGGAGGTGTGGCGGCAGGTTTTCCGCGTGAACTTCTTCGCCCCGATCATGCTGGCGCGCGGGCTCATCGACGAGCTCAAGCGTGCCAAGGGCTCGGTGGTCAACGTCACCTCGATCGCCGGTTCGCGCGTGCATCCGTTTGCAGGCGCGGCCTATGCGACCTCGAAGGCTGCGCTCGCCTCGCTGACGCGGGAAATGGCGTCGGACTTCGGCGCGGTCGGCGTCCGGGTCAATGCCATTGCGCCGGGCGAGATCGACACCGCGATCCTCTCGCCGGGCACCGAGAAGATCGTCGAGCAGATTCCGCTGCATCGGCTCGGCACACCCGACGAGGTGGCGAAGATCATCTACGTGCTGTGCACCGACACGTCGTCCTACGTGAACGGCGCCGAGATCCACATCAACGGCGGCCAACACGTTTAGGCGGCTTGCGGAAAAGTGTACGCCGCGTCCCCCGGCGCAGCGTGCGCGGTCAAGAGAGAAGAGGCCTTCCCAAGACGCGAGCGTCGCGACCTCAAGCGGGCTCAGTCGGTCTCTTGCGGGACGATTGAGCGGCGCTCGTCTCGACGCGGCTCCGCCTGACAGCAGTGAACCGCGGCCGCCACTGCCGAAATCCCGATCTTGCCGTAGCAGCGGTCGAGCTTTGCAGCTTCACCGGCGGTATCGCGGTCCGTCTGGGCGGACTTCGCGGCGTTCATGGGCTCCTCCGAGGATCGTTTCTTGCTGTTGGACATGACCAAGACTTGGGCTCGGACTGCGGCGGAAATGCGCGAGGAATCGTGATCTCTCGTGACATTTGTCGAGTAGCCGAGGTTCCTCTCATTAAGAGCTTGTTATGGTAAACGCTTGATTAAGCACTTCCGCCCATGATCCGTTTTGCGCCGTTCCGCTCGGGTCGGAGGGGCGTTTCGGCGGTGCGGCATTCCTGCAACAGGTTCACAGGAGCGGTACCGGAACCACCGGAGAATCCTGGTCTGACCGTGCTCCTTTCGGTTAATAAGGTTGTGAATTCGGGGGCCGTGTTTCGAACATTACCCGGACAAAAACGAGGAAAAGACATGGCGGCACGTGGGGTGGCGTTGGTTCTGATGGGCCTCGGGCTGGTGCTCGGCGGCTGCATGCAGGGAACGCTGGAGCCGGCGGCCGAGGCCAATTTGAAGCCGCGCGATAAGGCGCTCTTGGCCAAGGCCCCGTATGAGAACGTTGATATTCCGGAGCCGTACAAGCGGCACATCGTGACCTATCATCGCAAGGAAGCCCCGGGCTCCATCGTGATCGATAGCGATGCGCGCTACCTCTATTACGTGCTCCCGGACGGCAAGGCGATTCGCTACGGCGTGACCGTGGGCGAAGAAGCGCTGGCTTGGTCCGGCGTCGCCAAGGTCGAGCGCAAGGAAGAGTGGCCGACCTGGACGCCGACCGCAGAGATCAAGAAGCGCATGTCGGTGCCGGATTTCGTCGGGCCGGGCCCGCACAATCCGATGGGCGCGCGCGCGATGTACCTCTACGAAGGCAACAAGGACACGCTGTTCCGCATTCACGGCACCAATCAGCCGGAATATATCGGGCAGGCGATCTCCTCGGGCTGCATCCGCATGACCAACGAGGACGTCATCGATCTCTACAACCGGGTGAAGATGGGCACCGTCGTCGTGGTGCTGGCACCAGGCCAGGGCGACTCGCCATTCAATCCGGCGAAGATCGCACAGACACGATTCTGATCGGCCAAGAGGGCTGGGATGAAAGCGGCGCCACTTGTGGCGCCGCTTTTGTTTTGAGACGCTCGATAAATTGTCTGGATCAGCCGAGATCGATGCGCAGGATTTCGGGCGGCACACCGAGGCGTAACGGCACGATGCTGGTGCCGATGCCGCCGGACACGATCAAATGGCGGTTGTTCTCGACGATGTGGCCATAAGCGAAGCGCGCGCCGTATTCTGAAGGCGCCCAGAACGGCGGCACGAACGGCAAACGCACCTGCCCGCCGTGCGTGTGGCCGGCGAGCGTCAGCGACACGCGGTCGGGAATCTCGGTGAAGATATCGGGCTCGTGGATGAGCAGAATCACCGGATCGTCGGTGGTCACGCGCGCCAGCGTCGCCGGCAGGTCATCGACCCCCTGGAACTGATGACGGCCGATGCGGATGGCGATCTGGTCGCCAAGCCCGGCAAGCCAGAAGCGATTGCCACGATCGCCGAGGAGCAGCGCATCGTTCTCCAACACCGGCAGCTTGATGCCGGCGAGCGCGTTGCGCACACCCTCGATGTCGTACCACCAATCGTGATTGCCGAAGATCGAGTAGACGCCCAACGGCGCGCGCAGCCGCTTGAGCTCGCCGGCCCAGGCGTGGTGCGGCACCACTTCGGTGACGAAGGGATGATGCGCAAAGAAATCGCCGAGCAGCACGATCAGATCGCAACCGAGCGCGTTGGTGCGGTCGACCACTTCGGCGACGCGCGGCAGCAGCATATTCGGTCCGCCGGCATGCAGATCGGCGACGACCCCGATGCTCAACCGCCGGCCCATCGGCCAATGCGGCGGACGCAGCTGGTATTGCGTCACAATGAGATCGTGTGCCGCGACGCCGGCCGCATAGGCGGTGGTGCCGCCGACCACACCGGCGCTGCCGATCGCGCCGAAGCCACCGGTGATCAGCGCGCGCCGCGTCAGGCTGCGGGGCGCGGAGCCGCGGCGCGGGTGCTGATCCGGCAGGGTGTCGGTGGCACGGGCAATGGTCATGCGAGCGTCCATAGCGCAGGACTGGTGAAGGGAGGGTGCACAGCGTCAGACGGGGTTAAGGGCCGATGGGCGGCCGGGGCCGAGGCAGCGGAATTTCACCGGATTCTGGGCCATTCTGCGCGACAACGGGGTCGCGCACGTCCCATTGGCACAGACGATACCCGTTACGGCGCTCGATCAGGTCGAGATGGATGTGGTTCTCGTGATTGCCGTCGGCGCCGGGCCCCAGCACCGTCGTGAAGCGGCCGCAGGCGCCTTCTCGCATCCCCTCGCGGAACGCCTTATCGACATGCACGTCGGTGGGCTCGATTGACCGCCCATCGGCAAGTTTGAGCGAGCGCACATCGAGCGCATCACCCTTGGCATGCTCGCTGATCTTTGCGGTCGCGACGCGATTGCGGCCGCGGCATTCATAGGCATCGTAATTCTCGACCGACTTGAGCGTCGAGCCGAGCGCGGCCACGCGCTCGCGCAGATCGTCGCGCACCCAGGAGGCGATGGATTCGGCCATCGGGCAGCGCAGCTCCGGCGCTGGCAGCAGCGCGACGCGACTCTTGTCCGGCATGATGACATCCTCGATGCGCACCATGTCGGTGCCGCCGCAGGCTCCGGGACCGAGAAGGCGCGGCAATGGCGTGATCGTGGCGACTACGGACAGCCGCTTAAAGCAGTCCGACGGCTCGCTGGTCAGCTCGGCCGGATTGAAAGGCGGCCACGGCGCGGCGTTCGCTTCCGGCGGACGCGGCTGCGGGAGCGGAATATCCTCTGCCGCGGCCAGCCCATTCACGGCCGCCAGCATGATCATGGCAATCACAGCCCTCACCTTTCGGCATCTTTGCCATAAATGCGGCATTCTGCGGGCTTCGCCGCCGAGGAAACGGAACCGGATGCAATGACCAGCTTCGATGTCGCCGTCATCGGCGCCGGCGCGACCGGGAGTGCCGCGCTCTACGCGCTGGCGCGACGCGGCCTGCGCGTGCTTGGACTCGAGCAGTTCCGGGCCGGGCACAACAGAGGCTCTTCGCACGGCGTGAGCCGCATCATCCGTTACGGCTACTACGAGCATCCTTCCTATGTGCCGCTGGTCCGGCACGCCGATGCGCAGTGGCATGCGATCGAGCAGGGCAGCGGGCGCACATTGCGGCATCGTACCGGCATCCTCGAGATCGGTACGCTCGATGCCACGCTGATCCGGGGAACGCTCGCCTCCTCGCGCGAGCACGGACTCGCGCATGACGTTCTCGACGCCGGCGAGGTGATGCGACGCTTTCCTGCGTTTCAAATCCCATCCGACTTTATCGGCGTGCTGCAGCCTGACGGCGGCTGGCTCGAAGTCGAGCCGTCCATTCATGCGCTGCTCGACCTGGCGAAGGCGGCACGCGCGCAGCTGCGTGAAGGCGTGCGCGTGCGGGGCCTCGAGCCGAATAACCGTGGCGTGCGCATCATCATGGACGATGGGAGCATCGAAACGCGCAGCGTCATTGTCGCGGCGGGCCCGTGGATGCGCGCCTTCGTCCCCGACTTGCCGCTGCGGGTGACGCGGCAGGTTGTCGGCTGGTTCGACCCGCTCGAACCGCAGCTGTTCGCGCCGGAGCGCTTCCCGATCTTCATGCTCGAGACGCATCATGGCATTCACTACGGCTTCCCCCTGCATGTGCAAGGGCTGAAGATCGCCAAGCATTTCCACAGCAACGAAGCTGTCGATGCCGACCGCGTCGATCGCACGATCTCCCGCAAAGACGAAGCGACGATGCGGGAGGCCATCGCCGAGCACCTGCCGGCGGCCAATGGGGCACTGCGCCGGGCAACGCCGTGCCTCTACACCATGACGCCGGATGGCGATTTCATCCTCGACCGGCTGCCGCAGCATCCGCAGATCGTCGTCGCCTCGCCCTGCTCCGGCCATGGCTTCAAGTTCGCCCCGGTCATCGGCGAAATTCTCGCCGATCTCGCTACGGGCAAAGCAACGGCGCACGACATTTCGCGCTTCCGTATCGGGCGTTTTGCCTAGGGACCTGCGCATCCCGCGGCGCAGCACGCCCGTATTTTTCACGGTTGCGCCCGCTTTTATGCGGGCTAACCTAGGCGCGACCATTTGAGAGGATGGTCCAATAAATGAGGGGAGAAACGCCATGCTCGGCCTGATGCAGGATTGGCCGCTGTTGTGCCATCGCATCATCGACCACGCCGCCATCTATCATGGAGAGCGGCCGGTGGTGACGCGATCGGTCGAGGGGCCGATCGTCGCCACCAACTATGCCGAGATCCGCGCCCGCGCGCTGAAGGTCGCGCAGCGGCTGGAGAAGGATGGCGTCAAGCTCGGCGACCGCGTCGCCACCATGGCCTGGAACACCTGGCGGCACATCGAGAGTTGGTACGGCATTCTCGGCGTCGGAGCGATCTACCACACCGTCAATCCGCGCCTGTTCCCGGATCAAATCGTCTGGATCATCAACCACGCGGAAGACCGCGTGATGATTCTCGACACGACCTTCGTGCCGCTGCTCGAGAAGATCGCCGACAAGCTGCCGTCGATCGAGCGCTACATCGTGCTCACCGACGCCGAGCACATGCCGAAGACGACGCTGAAGAACGCGGTCGCCTATGAGGACTGGATCGCCGAAGTCGACGGCGACTTCGCCTGGAAGAGCTTCGACGAGAACACCGCCGCCGGCATGTGCTACACCTCGGGCACCACCGGCAATCCGAAAGGCGTGCTCTATTCGCACCGCTCCAATGTGCTGCACGCCTTCATGGCGGCACTGCCGGATTCGAAGAACCTATCCTCGCGCGACGTCTGCATGCCGGTGGTGCCGCTGTTTCACGCCAATGGCTGGTCGCTCGCGTTCTCGACGCCGATGGTCGGCGCCTCGCTGGTGCTGCCGGGCGCCAAGATGGACGGCCCCTCGATCTACGAGCTGCTCAACACCTACAAAGTCAGCTTCACCGCCGCCGTGCCGACGGTGTGGCTGATGCTGCTGCAGGATCTGGAGAAGACCGGGGCGAAGCTTCCACACCTCAAGCGCGTGGTGATCGGCGGCTCCGCCTGCCCGCGCGCCATGACCAAGACCTTCCAGGACGTCTACGACGTCGAGGTGGTGCACGCCTGGGGCATGACCGAGATGAGCCCGCTCGGCTCGCTGTGCACTCTGAAGCCGGAATATGTCTCGCTCTCGGGCGACGAGAAGCTCGACCTGCAGCAGAAGCAGGGCCACCCGCCATTCGGCGTCGAGATGAAGATCACCGATGATGCCGGCACGCGGCTGCCATGGGACGGCAAAAAATTCGGCCGCTTGAAGGTGCGCGGCCCGGCCGTGGCCAAGGCCTATTACAAGGGCGAAGGCGGCAGTATCCTCGACGACGAGGGCTTCTTCGACACCGGCGACGTCGCCACCATCGATCCCTACGGCTACATGCAGATCACCGACCGCTCCAAGGACGTGATCAAGTCCGGCGGCGAATGGATCTCATCGATCGATCTGGAGAACCTGGCGGTCGGGCATCCGAAGGTTGCGGAAGCCGCGGTGATCGGCGTGCGGCATCCGAAATGGGACGAGCGCCCGTTGCTGGTCATCGTGCTGAAGAAAGGCGAAAGCGCGAGCAAGGACGAGATGCTCGGCTTCATGCGGGGCAAGATCGCCAAATGGTGGATGCCGGACGACGTGGTGTTCGTCGACGAGATCCCGCACACCGCGACCGGCAAGATCCAGAAGATGACGCTGCGCGAGCGCTTCAAGGATTACGTGCTGCCAACAACGGTGCAGGCGGCGGAATAGCGCGGCTGCTCATTCTGTAGCCGGGATTTCGCACCAGCGCTGCCACATCCTGCGGTAGCTCGCCTCGACCGCGCGGGCGAAAGCAGTGGCATCGCACAGCGGCGAGTCCGCCACGCGCGCACGCAAGGAGCGCCGTATATCCGCCAGCGCCGCAGCATCCGCCGCTCGCGCGCAGGCGATGCGCACATACTCGTCGACCGATTCGGCGATCCAGTCCGTAAGCCCGACCCGGCTGAGCAAGCTCGCGCCCACCCGTCCCGCATGGCATTCGCCGCGTAATGTCACCACCGGGACACCCATCCACAGCGCCTCGCAGGTCGTCGTCGTGCCGTTGTAGGGAAATGTGTCGAGCGCGATATCGATCTCGTTGTAGCGCGCCAGATGACCGGCACTGCTCGAGGCCCAGCCATCGAGGGTCACGCGCCCTTCCGCAATGCCCCGCTCCTGCAGCCGCGCGAGATAAAGTGCGCGTGTCGCCGCATCGGCGAACGGCTTTCCTTTCAGAAGGAGACGCGCCTGCGGCATCGGGGTGAGCACCGCCGCCCAGGCGTCGAGCGTCGCCGCCGAAATCTTGGCGGGATTATTGAACGAGCCGAAGGTGATCGTTCCCGAGGTCACGCAGGGCGGAGGCGTGGGCTCGGGCGCATCCGCCGCGCCGGCATAACACAACAATCCGTCGAGGCGGACGAGTTGCTCGCTCGAGCAGGCGTCGGATTGGCCTGGCGGATCGGTGACGGGGTCGACCAGCCGATAGTCGATCGCCTGCAGGCCGGTGGTGTTCGGATAGCCGAGCCAGGTCACCTGCACCGGCGCCGGCTTGCGCGCGAAAACCAGCAGGCGATTGTGCGCGGTGTGGCCGGCGAGATCGACGAGGATGTCGATCCCGTCGGTGTGGATGCGCTCGGCCAGCGCGTCGTCCAACATGCCGACGCTCGAGACCCAATGCTCGGCGAGCGCGCTGATACGCTCTGTCACCCGGTCGCGCCGCGGGACCTCGGCATAGCAGAACACCTCGACCACTTGCCGATCATGCGCCGCAAGCAGTGGCTCGAAGAAATAAGCCACCGAATGGGCGCGGAAATCCGGCGAGACATAGCCGACGCGCAGGCGCCGTCCGGCGCCGTGCGCATTGGCGTAAGCGGAAAAGCGCCGCAGATGCGCGGCGTGCTGTGCGTCCCAATTGCGGTGCTCGGCGAAGACCCGATCGGCTGCCGCGTCAGCGTTGTAGTTCAGCGCGAACAGCAAATTGGAATGCGCATCGATGTGGCGCGGATCGCAGATCAGCGCCGTGCGATAGGCCGCGAGCGCCGCATCGAGCTCACCCTGCTGCGTGAGCACGATGCCGAGATTGGCGTGGGCGTCGGCATAGGCGGGCTTGATGCTGATCGCCGCACGATAAGCCGCAGCGGCGTCGGCCAGCGCCCCTTTGTCTTTCAGCGCATTGCCGAGATTGTAGCGGACCTCGGCATTGTCGCGATCGATGGAGACGGCCTCCCCGTAGGCGGCGATTGCCGCATCGATCTGGCCTTGGGCGGAGAGCGCGTTGCCGAGATTGGCGAGCGCGCGGAGAAAGCCCGGCCGGCAGCGCGCGGCGTGACGATAAACAGCGACGGCTGCGTCGAGCTCTCCCTGATCGCGCAAAATATTGCCGAGATTGTAGTAGGCGTCGGCATGGTCTCCCCGCAGCGCGATGGCCTGCCGGTAGGCCGTGATCGCTTCGGCGTGCCGGCGTTGATCGTTCAGGACGTTGCCGAGGTTGTAGAACGCCTCCGCATTGTCCGGTCGCATGCTCAACGCTTGCCGATAGGCGATGACCGCCTCGTCGAGCTTGCCTTGGTCCTTGAGCACATTGCCGAGGTTGGAGCAGGCTTCGGCGTAGTTGGGCTTGATGGCGATGGCCCGCCGATAGACGATGGCCGCCTGGTCGAGCTGGCCTTGCATGCGCAGTGCTACACCCAGATTGGCATAGGCCTGGACCAGATCGGGCTTACGCTCGATCGCGGCACGATAGGCGGCAACGGCGTCATCGAGATGCTGCAGCCCCATCAGCGTATTGCCGAGATTGTAATGCGCATCGGCATTATCCGGCGCGAACGCGATCGCCGCGCGATAGGCCGCTGCCGCTTCGGCGAGCTTGTTCTGCTGCTTGAGCGCTGTCGCCAAATTGAATGCTGCACCGGCATGCTGCGGCTCGACCAGCAGAAGACGGCGGTAACAAGCCTCCGCTTCGCCGACACGCCCGGCCTGATGATGGCGCAGCGCCGCCTCGAACAGCGGAGCGGACGTCGAGGCCGGCGCGGCTGGCGCCGACGAAGGCCGTTGTGCAAGCTTGGCGGAGGCGCGGCGTTCTTTGCGATTCATATGTGCAAGCGAGCGTGGCGTCTTGAACGCAGCCGACGAATCAGACGCCTGGATGACATAAAGACATTCAATAGTTGATATGGAACCGCAATGGCCGAATGCCGAGAGAAAATGCATCCCGGTTGCGACCGCCAAGAGGGATGGCTAGGCTTGCCAAGAAACCCGCACCCGATGGACCCGTCATGACCCAAAATCCGGCCGTCGGTGCGGGCGCCGCACCGAGTACCACTGCCCCGTTGGGTGACATCCGGCTGCACATCGGCGGACGACAGAAGCGCGAGGGCTGGATGATCCTCGATGCGCTGCCCGGCCCGATCGTGGATTTCGTCGGCAACTGCAACGACCTGTCGTTTCTCGCCGACGGCAGTTGCGCGGAAGTCTATGCCTCACATGTGCTCGAGCACCTCGGATACGACGTCGAGCTGCCGACGACGCTGATCGGCATCTATCGCGTGCTCAAGCCCGGCGGCCGTCTGCGCGTCGCGGTGCCGGATCTCGAGATGCTCTGCCGGTTGTTCATCAACCCGGCGCTCGACGGCGATGCGCGCTTCCAAGTCATGCGCATGATGTATGGCGGCCGCACCACGCCATACGATGTGCATCATGCCGGCCTGAGCTTCGATTTCCTCACGGCCTACCTGCACGAGGTCGGGTTTCGCGATATTCAACGCGTGGCGGAATTCGGCCTGTTCGACGACGCCAGCACGCTGCGCTTTGCCGACGTCCCGGTCAGCCTCAATGTCGAGGCGCGCAAGTAGACACGATGCATTCCATCGATGCGGCGACATCACCTGCGGGAGGGGGCATGCCGCAGCCGAGCCCGGATACGGCCGGTGTGCGCTTCCTCGGCGAGCGGAACGACTTCTTTCGCCTGCTGGCGCGCGGCTCACTCTTCCTGATGGTCACGCTCGGCATTTATCGCTTCTGGCTCAACACCGACGTGCGCCGGTTCCTGTGGTCGAACACGGAGGTCGCCGGTGAGAGCCTCGAATACACCGGCACGCCGTTCGAGCTGCTGATCGGCTTCCTGATTGCCATCGCCATTCTGGTCCCGATCTACGCGCTGCTGTTCCTGGCAACGCTGCAGCTCGGAACCATCGGCCAGTTCTCCGGCGCAATCGGTTTCGTGCTGCTCACCGTGCTCGGTCAATATGCGGTCTATCGCGCGCGGCGTTATCGCCTTACCCGCACGGTCTATCGCGGCGTGCGCTTCCATCAGGACGGTTCGGCGTGGCGCTACGCAGTCTGCGCCCTGTTCTGGTGGACCTTGACGATCCTGACCGTGGGTTTGGCCTACCCGTGGAAGGAATCGCGGCTCGAGCGGTTCAAGATGCGGAACACCTACTACGGCAACGTGCAAGGCGCCTTCGCCAGCTCCGGTCTGCGCCTGTTCTTGCGCGGCCTGCCGATGTGGATCGTCGTCGTGCTGCCGTTGATCGCGGCGGTGGTTGCCTTCCCGGCAACCGCTGATCTTTCCGCGCTGAAGCAGGCGATCGCGCAGGGCGACGGTGGCGCGGACGTGATGAGCCGCATCGAGGGCGCCAATCCGCAGCTCTATGCGGTGATCGTGTTCGCCATGCTGGCCGGGGTGTGGAGCATGATCATGGGCGCCGTGCTCTATCCGGCGTTTCAGGCCATGCTGATCCGCTGGTGGGCGTCAGGCATCCGCTTCGGCGATCTTGTGGTGAAATCGAAACTGCGGACCGCATCGATCTACGGCGGCTATATGCGCTGTCTCGGCTATAGCCTGCTGTTTTCGTTGTTTCTCGGCGTCGTCATCGGTACGCTGACGGTCTCGCTAATGGGCATTCTGGGGGCGATCAAAAGTGCCCCGCCGCAGGCCAAGGAAATCCTGACGGTCGGCATCGGCCTCATCAGCTACGTCGTCTCGATGCTCGGCTATTCGGCGATCTACCAATCCACCGTCAAATTCGCGTTCTGGCGCTTCGGCGCGGAATCGCTTGAATTGTCCGGCATCCATGTCCTCGATCAGGTGCAGGCCACCGGAGGACCGAGCTCGCCCGTCGGCGAAGGGCTGGCCGACGCGTTGAATGTCGGCGGATTTTGACGCAAGACTTTCCGATGAGCATGGGGACCGGCACTTTTTATGATGGCGCAACCAGTGCGCGGCAGACGGTGACCGTCGAGCTCGCGGACGACGGCCTGCGCATCGGCACGCCGGATGGGCGGCTGATCGCCGAGTGGCCGTATCACCAGTTGGAGAGCCTCTCGGCACCGAACGATGTGCTGCGGCTTGGCCGGCGCGGCAGCAAGGTGCTGGCTCGCCTCGAGATCATTGACCCAACGCTTGCCGGCGCCATCGACGCGCATGCCGCGCAACTCGATCGAGGCGGGACGATCCAGCGCCGGCAGCGCGTCAGCGTCGTGGCCTGGAGCGTCGCCGCGACCATCTCGCTCATCCTGGCCGCCTGGTTCGGCGTCCCAGCGATTGCCGACCGGCTTGCTCCGATCATCCCGCATGGCATCGAACAACGTCTCGGCAACGCCGTGGACACGCAAGTCCGCGCCATGCTCGACAATGGACACGGCAAGGAGCCGTTCGATTGCGGCCAGCAGGCCTCGGAACAGGCAGGCCGCGCCGCACTCGACAAGCTGATGCAGGTGCTCTCGAACGGTGCGGCGCTGCCATTCCCACTGCGCGCAACTGTGGTCCGTCGCAAGGAAGCCAACGCGATCTCACTGCCGGGGTCGCAGATTTACGTGTTCCAAGGCCTCCTCAGCAAAACCGACAACGTCGACGAACTCGCCGGCGTCATTGCCCACGAAATCGGCCACATTGCGCATCGCGACGGAACCAAGAGCGTCTTGCAAGGCGCCGGCCTCTCGTTTCTGTTCGGCATGCTGCTCGGGGATTTCCTCGGCGGCGGTGCCGTGGTTTTCGCCGCCAAAACGGTCTTGCAATCCTCGTATTCGCGCGAGGTCGAGACGGCCGCAGACACCTATGGAGTGAACCTGATGAACAAGATCGGTGCCAACGGACGGGCGCTGGGCACGCTGCTCGCCAAGATCGGCGGCGCCACCGAGCCGGGCATGACGATCCTGCTCGATCATCCGCAGACGTCCGCGCGCGTCGTCGCCATCAACAAACTGGCGTCGGCGACGCACTTGCCGGCACCGCTGCTCACGGCGAGCGAATGGACGGCGCTCAAGCACATCTGTGGAGACAAGTGAAATGGCGCGGCGGCGTTTTGGTGACGAGGCGCGATCGGCGCTTGCCGTATGGGCCGGGCGCCTCGCCTGGTTCTCGCTGGTGGTGGCCGCGCTCTCGGTCATCATCGTGCGCTCGGCGCTCCTGGAAATCCAACCGGCGCTGGCCACTTTCGGCGCGGCGCTGCTGTTCGCCTTCTTCGCCATCCTGCTGGCGCTGCTCTCCTTCATCGGCATCTGGCGGCAGGGGCTCAAGGGTCTCGGCTCGGCGCTGCTCGCCATCGGCATCGGGCTCGCGCTACTCGCCTACCCCGCCTATCTCGGGTATCGCGCCTATCGGTTGCCTGCGATCAACGACATCACGACCGATTTCAACGATCCACCGCGCTTCACGGTCACTGCATCGATGCGGCCGCGCGGCGCGAGCTATCCGGGGAAGCAGGCGGCGGACAAGCAGCGGGCCGCCTATCCCGATATCGAACCGTTACAGCTGTCGGTTTCGGCGCAGGCCGCCTTCGAGGCCGCCATCACTGTGATCACCAAACGAAAATGGCTCGTCGTCGACGCGCGCGCCCCGACGCCGCAGCGTCGTGAAGGCACCATCGAGGCCGTAGCGCGCACGCCAATCATGGGTTTCCGCGATGACGTGTCGATCCGCATCCGGCCGATCAGCGGTGGCTGCCGGGTCGATGTGCGCTCGGCATCGCGTTACGGCATCCACGATTTCGGCGCCAATGCCTCGCGCGTGCGCGCGCTCACCGAGGATATCGATGACACGGTGAGCTCGATGCCCGCGGACAAACGCGCGCCACCCGAGCCGGAGAAGCCCGCGCCGGGGCAGCGGCGGCAACCGCAGCCGCGGCGTTAGCCGGCGAGCCGATACGTACCAGCGATCGACGGCGCGCCATCGGTGGCGACGACGCCGCGCGCGACCAAGTCCTCGAGATGCGCCAGCACCGAGAGCCCGGCGGCGCCGCCGAGCCGCGGATCAATGCCGATGTAAATCGCGCGCACGAGCGTCGGAATATCCGCCTCCCCTTTGGCGAGGCGGTGCAGGATCGACTCCTCGCGGCCTTTGCGATGGGCAATGTAGGCTTTCACGAAAGCCGGCGCATTGGGAATTTCCGGACCGTGGCCGGGGAAGTAAAGCGTCTCATGGCGTTTCTCGAGCTTGTAGAGCGAATCCATGTAGTCACTCATCGCGCCGTCGGGCGGCGCCACCACCGAGGTGGACCAGCCCATGACGTGATCGCCGGCGAACAGCGTATCGCCCCCGCGCAACGCGAACGCCACGTGATTGGCGGTATGTCCCGGCGTGGTCACCGCCTCGATCGTCCAGCCATCGCCGGTGACGACCTCCCCGTCCTTGAGAGCGATATCGGGCCGGAAGTCGTGATCGCCGCTGGAATCGAGCGGATTGAGCTCGCCGATATGCAGCGGCCGTGCCGAACGGTGTGGCCCTTCGGCATAGACGGCCGCACCGGTCGCGGCCTTGATCCGCGGCACGCCGGGCGAATGGTCACGATGCGTATGGGTGACGAAAATATGCGTCACCGTCTCGCCGCGCACGGCATCGAGCAGAGCCTGCGCGTGAGCCTCGTCGGCCGGGCCCGGATCGATGATCGCGACCTTGCCGCGACCGACGATGTAGCTGACCGTACCCTTAAAGGTGAACGGCCCGGGATTGTTGCAGAGGACGCGACGGACAAGCGGCGTCACCTGCTCGACGGTGTCGGGGGCGAGGGGGAAGTTCTTGTTGAACGGGATGTCGTCGGGCATGGGCGCGAAACGCAAGGGATTGATGCAGATGCATAGGCCGAATGCGCCCGCCTCGCCAACCCCTGATTGGCGAGCGCAATGCTGATCTTCCGGTTATGGTGTCCATCCTTAAAACAGCAAAGGCCCGTCATGTCGCCTGTCGAGAAAATCGAAGCCGCGCTGGAGCAGCGTTTCGGAGAAAAGCTCCACGTCGATCCCGCGCTGGCCGGGCTCAACGAGATCGCCCGCATTGCCGGTCATGGCACGCATCGCGCCTATCTCGACAAGCCCATCAACGAGGAGCTTCTGCGCTTGCTCTGCGCCTGCGCCCTGTCGGCGCCGTCGAAAAGCGACCTGCAGCAGACCGACATTCTCATCCTGCGCGACAAAGCGAAGCGCGAGACCGTCGCCGGGCTCATTCCCGATATGCCGTGGATCGCCGCGGCGCCGGCGTTTCTCGTTTTCCTCGCCAATGGCCGCCGTCTCACCGAGATTTCCAGACTCCGCGGCAAACCCTTTGCCAATGATCATCTCGACGCGTTCTTCAATGCCGCGGTCGATGCCGGCATCGTGTTATCGAGCTTCATTCGCGCCGCGGAAAGCGTCGGGCTCCGCTGCTGCCCGATCAGCGTCATTCGCGACCATGTGACCGCTGTGAGCAAGCTCCTGGAACTGCCGCCGCGCGTCGTGCCCGTTGCTGGCCTCTGCGTCGGCTGGCCACAAGGCGACGTCGGCATCGTGCCGCGGCTGCCGCTCGCCCTGACGCTGCACGAGGATCGCTTCGACGACCGCGACCTTGCCAGCCAGCTCGATGCCTATGATAAGCGGCGCGCCGGGCTGCGGCCCTATCGCGCGCAACGCCAGCCCGAGCGCTTCGGCAAGGCTGCGCTCTACGGATGGTCGGAGGACAAGGCGCGGCAATATGCGGATCCGCAACGCGCGGATTTCGGCGCCTATGTGCGCGCGCAGGGATTCAAGCTGGACTAGACGCAGTCTCAAAAAAACGCCGGGACTTTCGCCCCGGCGACTCTTAGCGATTGCCAGATCAGTTCGCGAGCGGGTTCGGCCGAATCTGGAAGTGGTAGAGCTTCGGAGAATTCTGCGTCCCGCCTTCGTTGTGAAACGCTGTACGCGAGCCGAAGGTCGTCCATAGACCCTTGCCCTTCCAGCCGGCTTTCGCATTGTCGATGCGCCCGTCGACGTTCTTGGCGAAGAAGCCGAGCGGGTATGGCACGCGGATGTCGACCATCTTGCCATTGACCACCGCGAGCAACGACTCGCTGCCGTTCGCCTCGGCGATCGGAACGTTGGCGCCGAGGCCGAGCGTGTTGAAGCGGTCGACCCACAGATAGTAGGCGTGATTGGCACTCCCCTTCGGGTCTACGCCTTTGAACTGCGGTCCGGGCATACGGTAGACCGTCCAGCCTTCCGGGCAGATCTTTCCATCCGCTGCCTGCGGCCCATTGAGCGGCCCCTTGCACTTGCGGCGATCGAGGCTCGCGATGTGACCGGAAGCGAGCGCCACCCAGACGACGCCGTCAGAGGTAAGGTCGAGGCCGCGCGGGCCCCAGGTCCCTTGCGGCGGCAAGTAGGCTTCGGTCAGAGCCGTATTTGTGGGATCCGAGCCCGGCACAATCCGCATGATGTAGCCGGGCTGATCCATCCGCGAGAAGCCGGTGTCCATCGACTGACCCCAGATGGAGTCATCGATGGGACTGGGCTGCACCGCATAGAAGCCCGCCATGATGCGCTTATCGGACGGATCGCGCTGACCGTTGCCGTTGGTGTCGATGATCAGCGGCGTCCAGCCTTGCGAGGCCTTCTCATCACCGGTCTGCTCGAACTTCTTGACATTGAGCCAGCCGACAACGCCGCTCTGCGGTCCACCGGGACTGGTCCACAGCGTGTTGTTGGCGTCGTGCGCGAAATAAAGATGCTGGGTCGCGAAGCACGTGCTGATCAAAGTCCATTTCTCGGTTTTGGGATCGAACATCGAGAGGTGACGTGGCGACTCGTTTTGCGGGGCCACTTTCGCGGAGGGATGATCCCCGCTCTGCTTGCAGTAATCCGGATTGGCGTGCTGGCGGATGCGCGCGGTGAACCAGACGCGACCCTTTTCGTCCATGATCGGGTTGTGAATGCTGGTGTGTCCGTCCCAGATCGCCTCCTCGCCCCAATAGGCCGAAGGGCCGTGTGGCAGGTCGAGCGACGACGGCGTTTTTGGATCACGATAAGGATGCGTGATGTAACTCGCCTTGTTCTTGATCGGATCGAGCACAGGGACACGATCGGTGCTCTCTTCCGGCGATCCGTAGACCGGACCGTAGGCATTCACGGTCGGATTGCGCTTATCGGTTGAGATGGCGTCATGCAGATAGTATTTCGGCGTCGACCAGTCCCACTCGGTGATGACGACGTTGCGCTCGACGCCTTGCGGCCGTGACGGCTTCGATGAAGGCAATTCACCGGCGGCGATACGGTCGGTCCAATTCGCGAAGATCTTGAACGCGCGGTCAGGGCCGATTCGGCCGAGGCTCAGCGCCATGTTGCTCATCGCCTGCCCGGCCTGCGTGCGCAGTGCCCACGCCTCTTCCGAATTCTTTGCCTGCTTCTTGAAGACGTCGGGGATCACGCGCACGCCGTGCGAGCCGAGCGCATGGCACGACTGACAGGAGTTCTTCACGGTATCGAGCCAATAGTGCTGATCCTTCATCACTTCCGGAATGCCGTTACCCTTCTCGCCGGTGCCAGGGAATTCGCTCGTCGACGGCACGTTGATCATCGAATACCAATACATGCCGGGGTACAGCTCCGCCGCGGTCTTCTCGTCCGGCGCTTTCATGGTGGCGAGATTGACAAGCTTGCCCGGCTCGCTCGTCACTTTCGCCGAGTCGGCCAGCCCATAACCGCGCACCCACACGCTGTAATTGGCCTTGGGCAGATCCGGAATGAGGAAGCGGCCTTTGTCGTCGGTGACGACGATCTTGGCATATTTGGTCGGCAGATCGCCGGTCTCGGCGATGACCCACACACCGGCCTCAGGTCCGTTCGGACCGCGCACCACGCCACCGATGTCCTTGGCGCCGACGGTGATGCCATTGGCGCGTTGCTGTGCAGACAATGTCGTTGGCGCGATTGCCAGAAACACGGCAACTGTAATCGATGCGCCGAGACACGAAGCTCGTCGAAACTTCATGAGCGTCCTCCCGTGGACGATTTGATTGTCATGTCCAGCCGGTCGTGCGCGGCGGCGGATCGTTATTGTCTTTGCCGATCAGTTTGCCACCGCGCGTTGTGCGCCGGAAGTGGGCAAGTGCCCTTGGATGGACCACGGCCCCGCCGGATACCAATCATCAACCGATTGCAGCAAAGACCCTCCTCGGGCGGTTGCGAGCAAGCGGCGGCGCAGATAGTTTTCAGGCTGCGAAAAGCTGATTCCCAGGCGAGGTCCTTCGCTTGTGACACCCGGCATGGAAATCGAACAAAGACGCCTTTTTCTGGCAACGGCCCTGGCGACGTCCGGGCAGCGGCGTGTGGCCATCATCATTGCTGGCATTGCCGCAGTGCTGTTTTTCATCGCGGCGCCATTCGCGCAGGTTCCGCTCGCCCGGATGCCGGCTTTCATTCCGAGCTACGAAGCAGCGTTGGTCTTCATCGATGTCGTCACCGCCGTACTGCTCTACGAGCAGTTCGCGCGATTGCGCCTGCCCGGAATCCTCGTACTTGCCTCAGCTTATTTGTTTGAGGCGTTACTCATCATTCCGCATGCCCTGACCTTCCCCGGCGCCTTCTCGGAGACAGGTCTCCTCGGCGCCAAAACACAAACCACGGCCTGGCTCTACACTTTCTGGCACAGCGGCTTCTCACTGTTCGTGATCGCCTATGCGCTTCTGCGCCGGCGCGACAAAAATCCAATTTCCGACTCTCGGGTGGCGCTGCCGATTGCGGTCTCGATCCTGTGCGTGGCCTTGCTGGCGACCGCGCTCGTGCTGATGGTGACGTGGGGGCACGATTATCTTCCAGTGATGATCCAGGGCACGAGCTACTCACAAGCGATCTACAAAGGGGTCAATCCAACGACATGGCTTTTGAATTTCGCCGCCATGCTGATGCTGTGGCAGCGCCGGCAGCGTGTCGTCGATCTCTGGCTGATGCTCGTGATGTGGATCTGGCTATTCGATATCGCCCTGGCCGCGATCCTCGGCGCCGCGCGGTTCGATTTCGGCTTCTATGCAGGACGCATTTTTGGCCTCGTTGCATCGAGCTTTCTATTGATCATGCTGGTGATCGAGCTTGGCGCCATGTATGCGGGCGCGCTCGGCGCCGTCCACAGCGCCGAGCAGAAGCTCGCGCGCCTGCGCAGCAGTCAAAGCGCCATTCCGCCACGCAACGAGCACACCAAGCTGTTCATTCGACGTCAGAACATCGCCCATTATCGTCAGCTTCTCGACTCAGGAACGCTCGATCCGGCACAGCGGCGCGCGATCGAAAAGCTGTTGTCAGAGGAAGAGCAGCAGAGCGGATCAACGCCGGCTGCGTGAGGCGCCGCATAACCGGCGCATAAAAAATTAATCGAGCGCCCCCCGGATCACAGAACGCTCGCGCTCGGGTCACACCCGCAACAAATTCCTCATGATTGGATTGACCGCACGCACATCAGCGCTTGCGCGCGGCGGTAAGCCGTTACGTCGAAAGGATTGCAGCCCACGATGACCATGACGGAAATGTCTGCCGGAAGCCGGACTACGCAAACCCCTCCGCCGCCATCGTCCGCTCCCCCGGAGGACAACGAGCTGAAGCTGCCGTGGAATTATTCCTTCATCGACATCTCGCGTTACCTCAAGGCGTATATGCTCGCCGAGAAAATCAACGCGTCAATCGATGACGCCGGATTTCGTGGCGTCATCGCGCAGCACAGCTGCGAGGGCTATGGATCGTACAAGTATTTTGACAAGAAGCTGTGGCTGCGGGCCAAAACGATGCGCGCCATCGAGTTGCGCCTGAACAAGCGCGAGCCGTCACGGGTGCTCGATCTCGGCTGCGGGCCCGGTTATTTCCTTTATGTATGCAAGTGGCTTGGGCACCACGTGCAGGGGCTCGACCTGCCGGATGAGGATTTCTATCGCAACATGATGGGCTTCTTTGCGATCCCCCGCGCCGATTTTCGCATCGAGCCCCACATCGAACTGCCCAAATTCCCGGAGAAATTCGACGTCGTTTCGGCGCATCAGATTTGCTTCAATGGGCACAAGACATCGCAGCTCTGGGGCGCGCCCGAGTGGGATTTCTTCATCGACGATCTGCGCCGGCATCACCTCAAGCCGGGCGGCGTGATCGCGCTCGAGTTCAATCCCGAACCGGCCGTCGGCTACTATTCGCATAAGCTGCGCGATCTGTTCGCCGCGCACGGCGCGGAGATGGTGCGCGGCCGCGTCACCATCCCCATCTAATCCATCGACGCGATCATTTGCGGTGAAGCTGCGCCAGGCTTGCGAGCATGGCGTCCCGTTCGGGCGAGGGTTGATAGGCACGGATCAGCGCCTCCGCGCCGCTGAGATCCGTATCGACATCGCAGCCGTGCACAGCCAACCACTTCAGCGCGGTGAAATGATAACCCTGCCCCAGCCGTCCCAGCAGTTCGCGATACGGACGCGGATCGTCCGGTCGCGGACGATAAGTCTTGGCGATATCGTGTCGAAGCCAGGTCAGCGCGCCGGCGCACAATCCGGGCGTCGCATCGAGGTCGAGCTCGGTGATATGCTCGAGGACCGCCCAAGCGACAAATTCGCTATCGCGCAGCATCCCGACCGCGTCGGCATTGCGGTGATCGAGCTTGCGCGCGCCGGCCAGTGCCTGCTCGGCGTATTGCTTGTCATTGCTGAATTTCAACCAGGCTTTCAGATGCGCCTGCGGCGTGAGCATGGAAAAATGCGCGGGGTCTTCGCGCAATATACGCCCGAGCTCTTTTGGATCGCGCAGCTCGCGTAAACGCACGAGATCGTAATCGTTACCCCGATATCCTTCCGCCATGCTCAGCCAGGCTTGCGCTTCGGTATCACAGGAGCAGCCATAGCCGACCAGCCACGACATCGCCGCGACCGCATCCGCCACGGGCAGGCCAATGTCGGCATAGGGTCGCGATTGCGGCTTCCCCTGAACGAGCGGCACGACCCGGGCCCGCAACAAGGCGCGGGCCTTCTCGCAAATCGCCGGCGTCGGATCGAGATCGAAGCGGCCGAGATAACCGAGCGGAAAGTCGCCGCGCTCGAGCATCACCTCGGCATCGGCCTGCCGCCGCGCGAGATGACGGGCGCGATCGAGTGCGGCATCAGCTTGCACAGCATTCCGGGAGCCCAGGAAGGGCGTCCACACCCAGAGCGGTGAATCGGCCGGGAGCTTGGCGAACTCCGCGGCAGATTGCGCGCTTTCGTTGCTCGCCTGCACGACCGCCGCGCCGCGCATCTGCCACATCGGAATGATGGCAACGCTGAGGACGAAGATCGCGCCCCAGGTCGACGCAATCGCTACACCGCTGCCGATCCGGGCGCGCAAGGACGGCAGCATCGCCCAGAGACAGAAGGCGACGATGAGAGGCGGCACCAGCGCCGGAACGACGAGTGGCCAGCGATACGGTGCGATGTTGGGGTGGATGAGCAGCTGCAGCGCCGCCAGCGAGGCGATGCCGGAGGCCGGAATGAGGAGCATCGCGGCCACCACGGACGGGCATGCGATGCGCCCCTTGATCCCGGCAACCAGGGTCAGGACCGCGAGCAGGACCCACAGGACGACAATCGCGATGGCCGCGAAGGCTTGGGCCAGCCCGTTGCCCGCGGCATCACTACTATTGAGGTCGTCGAGGCCCCCGACTTGCACGAGCCAGACGAGCGCAATCGGGACCGTCAGCACGATTCCGGCAACGGGCACGCCGCCGCCGGACGCCCTTTCCGCATTCGCCATCGCCTCCCCCTCAAAGCATGACGATTGCCATGCCGTCACGGAACTCCGCAAGGTTACGAGCAGACCTGCATCGGCGGCTGCTTGCGCGGATCGCCGACCTGCACCGCGTGGCAATGCGGGACGCGGATGAAGGTACGGTTTTCCGTGCGCCACGAACCGTTGAAATTGCCCATCATATGGCCGGCGCGCATGCTGGGCGGCAGCGGCTGCGGGTTGAGCGCCATGGCCGGCGCGGCGGAGAGAACGATGACGGCCGCGGACAGCAGCCGCAGAAACGTCTTGCGCGACATGTCAGTCTCCATGAACCGGGAGCCACCGATCTGGCTCTCCTCCGGTAGTCGCGGTCGGCCGTATCCGGGTTCAGGGTTCAGTCAGGCGGCGGGGCGGCAGGCGATTTCTGCCACGAAGCCCGGTCCAGGCGCGATGTTAAGCCGAAAGCCGTGCAACTTGACGATCGCGGCCACGAGGCTGAGGCCGAGCCCAAGCCCTTTGGTATGGCGGCTTTTGTCGGACCGGTAGAACCGCCGCACGATCAAATCCCGCTCGCCGGCGTTCACGCCGGGTCCGCTGTCGACAACGCGCACTACCCATTCGCCGCCGACGCGGATCAGCTTGACGTCCACACGGCCGTCTTCCGGCGTGAACTTGACGGCATTGTCGACCAGATTTGCGAGCGCCTCGAACAGAAGATCGCGATCGCCGCGCACCGCACCGCCACTGTCCGCCTCGACGTGCAAGGCTATCCGCTTCTCTTCTGCGAACGGCTCGTAGAGATCGCCCACCTCGCGCACCAGTTCGGCGAGCGACACCGGGCCGAAACCGTCGAGACGGCGCACCTGCTCGATCTCGCGGATCCGCAGCAGTGCCGTGATCATCGAGAGCGCCTGATCGATGCTGCCGATGGCCTGGTCGACGCTGCGCTGCAATTCCTCGAGGGTTCGTGCATTGGCGCGATTGCGTTCGAGGCAGATGCGCACGCGGGTAAGCGGTGTCCGCAAGTCATGCGCGATATCATCGCCGACACCCGCGATGCTCTGGATAAGCGTTTCGATCTCGTCGAGCATGCCGTTGACGATGGATGCAAGCTTGTCGAAGGGCTCGTTCGAATCGCGCGCCGGAAGGCGCTGGCGCAGCTCACCGGCGATGATGCGCTGAACGCGGATATTGACCTCTTCCACGCGCTTCTGCGCGCGGATGCTCAGGAAAATGCCGGCGGCAAGGCCGAGGCAGAGCGCCGGGATCAGCCCCACGGCAAGACCGCTCTCCATGATGTCGGCGATCTGCGCGTTCTCGTCGATGTTGCGGCCGAGCACCAGCAGCTCGCCGCTTGGCAGCTTGCGCGCGACCGCGCGCACCTTCTGCCGCTCGCGGCCGAGCGGATCGACACGCACCAGGGAAATATTCAGCGGCCCGGCGTCGCCGCGCAGCAGCGGCGGAAGACTCTCGATATTGCCGATGAGGCGACTGCCGTCGGCGGCATAAAGGCCGCCGAGCTTGGTGCGACGCGGATCCTGCCGCAGCCGGTCCTCCATCGCCTGAAAGCGCCGTTCCGGTGAATCGGCGGCCATCACGCCAGCTTCCTGGGTGATCAGGCCATCAGTCCGCGCCACCATGTAGTTGGTCGTGCGCATATAGACGAAGGCGAAGCTCACAACGATGGCGAGCGTGAACGCAATGAAGACGACAAGCGTCCAGCGAAATGTCGTTGTGCGGGCGAAGTCAGGCAGGCGCACGGAGCACGAATCCCTCGCCACGAATACTGTGGATCATCGGCGGCTCGTCGGTCCGGTCGACCTTGCGGCGCAGGCGGCCCATATGGACGTCGACGAGATTCGATTGCGGAACGAATTTGTAATTCCACACCTCCTCGAACAACATCGCACGCGTGAGCAGTTGCTCCTCCCTGCGCATCATATATTCGAGCAGGCGGAATTCCCGCGGCAACAACTCTATGTCCCGCTCGCCACGGCGGGCGGCCCGCAGCAGCAGATCGAGCGCGAGCGGCCCGACGCGCAATACGGTCTCCCGCGTCTCCGCCGGACGGCGCAGCAGCGCCTCGATGCGCGCGACAAGCTCGACCAGGGCAAAGGGCTTGGTGAGATAATCGTCACCACCCATGCGCAAACCGCGCACGCGTTCGTCGATCCCCCCGAGCGCACTGAGTACCAGGACCGGCGTGGATTGCCGATCTTTGCGTAGCGTCTCGATAACAGAGAGACCATCCATCCCGGGCAACAGCCGATCGACGATCATGACATCGGCATCACCGGCGCGCGCCCGATTGAGCCCGTCGAGGCCGGTCGCCGCCCACTCGACGGTGAAGCCGCGGTCTGCGAGCTCGGCAGTGATCTCACTCGCAGTCTCGCCGTCATCTTCGATGAGCAAAACCCTGGTCACTGTCTATCTCCAGACAACAGACGAACGAGAGCATCACGTGTGAGCCGGCCATTCGGCCTCGACCAGATAATCACCCGGATGACGAATGCGAGAGCCCGTCGGGCAGCAGGAACAGATTCGAAGCTCCGCACGTGGCGCGTATGCAGGAAAAGCGCAAGCACCAATTAAACTAATTGTTAGATTGCGGCGATTGCATCCGTGCATTGCACGGCACGCGTGGCAGCAACGCCGCGTTTATTCGGGTCGTGCGCGGAATCGATTCGTTGATTACGCGGATTCACTTCGACGTGACGCCGCTAAATTCTAATTTAATGGCCGAGCGTGCCGGGCTTCCTACGTTTCGCGTCGAGCACAAGGCGATTCCAAAATCGATACCGGACGTCGAGGCTCAACAGCGATTAAAAGGAGATCAATCATGAAGACTTATTTGAAGCTCTCGGCCGTCATCGGCATCCTCGGCGCGACCGCGCTTATGGCTGCGAGCCCGAGCATTGCCGCAACCAAGCGCCACGTGGCGCGGAGCGTGGCGGCGCAGTCCTACGCGCTGGCCCCGGATTCTTTCGTGGGTACCGGGCAGTTTGGCAACGCCAACGATCCGACGAGCTACGAAGGCCACGTCGTATCCGAAGGCAACTGACCACCGCGAAAAAAAAGCGAGGCGGGCTTTCGCCCGCCTCGCTTCCTCATCCAATAATTTCGATCAAGCTCAGCTGACAACCGTCGACAGCGGCGGCGCTTCACCGAGCTCCACCGATGCTGGCTTGTCGCCGTTGAGGTGCGTGCGCGAAGGAGCCTCGACCGGTTTGTCGAGACGACGGGACACGCCCTCGAACTGCACATTCTCTTCGATCTTGAGCGAGCGATTGAAAATCTCGCCGTCAATCGTCGCCGACCCGTGCAGTCGCACGTTGTTACCGCGGATGGTCCCCTTGAACGCGCCATGGATGGCGACGTCCTGCGCGGTGACGTTGCCCTCGACGTGAGCACCATCGCAGATCACGAGCTGGCCTACGTGGACATCGCCGACGACGCGACCGTAAATCTCCACCGCACCGTCACAGACGATGTTGCCGGTGATGACCATCCCGCTGCCAAGCTTCGACGCCACGTCCGCAACCGGTTTGACGACGCTCGAAACCGCGTGGATCGCCCGAGCTTCCTCGCCGTTGCTGACCGGCTTCTTCGTGTTGTCGCCTTTTTGGTTAAAGTAGCTCACTTGAACTCCCCCAATCGCCGCACTGACCCACCCCACTTGCCCCGTTTGCGGTCGCGGCACTCGTGTGCGTGCTGACGGACCGTTTCCGCTTTCCTGAACGGCACGATCATAATATGAATCTGTCGGGGCGCGAGAAAAAACTGTCGGGTATCGGCGGCTGGTGGAGAAACTTGCGGACGAAAATGCGTGACAAGCGTATGACGAGCCGATGAAGACGTGCGGGATATGCTGCGTTCGCGCAAGAAGCCGGCCACGATTAACCAAGCCGCCAAGTTCGCCTGATAGCGCTTTGAAGGACCTGTATCGAGCTTGTTGTTGTGGGGGGATGAACGATGAACGAATTGCTGCTGAAAGCGGCGGTTGATCGCTTTCTCAAGAACATACAGCTCACGGCTCAACGCGAACTCGAGAAGGTCGTGCGCAGCGCGCTGGCCAATGGCAGGCTGCAGAGCGATGAGAGCTTCACCGCGGCGGTGACGCTTTCGAGCGAAAAAGTCGGGCTGAACATGACGATCTACAACAAGATCGAGCTTTAGTTCCACGCCGTCTGCCTCAGGATCGCACTCGGCTTCGTCGCGCGCAGAAATGAAAAGGGCCGGCTCATCGCCGGCCCCTCCCCCGCAACGGCTGCCCCCCGGCAACCGCCGCCCCCTTGTTGTTCCAGTCGCTTTAGCCGTCCGCATGCTCCGCATGCTTGGCGAGCCATTTCGGGCCGGGGCCGCGCATGTAATGGCGCTCGGGCCGATAAGGATGGCGAACCGTCTTCAGGAGATCGTGGCAAGCGCTGAGCAATTCGGCGAAGCGTGGACGCGATCGGTACCGCTTGAGAAAAATGGCCACGTCGGACATGCCGAGCTCCCTCAGTTCGGTTCGCCGAGAACCGAGGTGAACGGCATGTTGAAGATTTCCTCACCGAGCTCGTCGGTCACGTGCACGGTCCAATTGCGCCAGTCTTCCTGATTGGGTTCCGCGATAAGCGCGTTGATTGCCCGTGAGGCCTGCTCGCGCGCGTCGCGCAAGCCCTCGACGTGAATGCCCTGGGCGTCGACGACGAATTCGCTTTCGGTCGAGTAGTGGAAGAAGACCTGCGCCATGTTCAGCCTCCGGTTCGGGAAGCGCGGGGGGATGCTCATGGGATAGCCGCAGGCGCCGCGGCAGAAAATTCAGATGAAACACCTAAGGACTTTGACGGAGGGCGATCTTAACTGACGGGTTACCAAGCCCGCAGCCCGATACCTTCAGATCGCGACCTGCCGTCCAATCTCCACTACTGCGTTCGGCGGAAGGTGGAAATAGTCGCTCGCGTGGGTGGCGTTGCGCTGCATGAAAGCGAATAGCCCCTCGAGCCACCGGGGTTGCCCTTTACCGTGATCGCGCGGGATCACGGTCTCATGGCCGAGGTAATAGGTCACGTCGTCAAGACTGAGTGTGCAGCCCTTTTTAGCAGCCGACTTGAGCAACGCCGGAATGTTCGGCCGCTCCATGAAGCCGTAGTCCGCGGTAGCCCGCCAGAAATTCGGCGCGACCTGCTCGATCTTCAGCCGCTCCGTGCCGCGGAACCAGGGGTAAGATTGGGTGCACGCCGTCAAAACGAAGAGTTTCTCGTGCAGCGCACGATTGTGCTTGACGTGCCAGACCATCACCGGCGGCGCACCGCGCAGCGTGCGCGTGAGGAAGACGGCGGTGCCGGGCACCCGCGCGATGCGGTCCGCTTCGACTTTCTTGATGAATTCGTCGAGCGGCATAGCTGCATCATGCAGGCGCCGCTCCACCGCGGTCGCGCCGATATGCCAGACCGCCATGACGAAGTAGATCGCCCCCGCGAAGGCGACCGGCACATAACCTCCCTCGGCGATCTTGGTGAGATTGGCGGTGAGGAAGCCGGCATCGACAATCATGAAGGCGCCGGCCAGCGCCGCGGCAGCCAGCAAGTTCCATTGCCAGATCTCACGCATGGCGAGGAACAGCAGCATCGACGTCATCAGCATCGTGGCGGAGACCGCGATGCCATAGGCCGAGGCTAGATTGTCGGACTTCCCAAATCCGATGGTGAGCCCGATCGTCGCCAGCATGAGCAGCCAGTTGACGACGCCCACATAAATCTGGCCGTAGCCCTCCGCTGAGGTCTGCACGATGGGGAGCCGCGGCATCCAGCCAAGCTGGATCGCCTGCCGCGTCATCGAGAAGGCGCCGGTGATGATCGATTGACTGGCGATCACGGTCGCGATCGTCGCCAGCGCCACCAGAGGCACCAGCAAGTTCGGCGGGCAGAGCTGGTAAAAGATGTTGTCGTTGGTCGGCGCTCCCTCGAGCACGATCGCTGCCTGCCCCGCATAATTGAGCAGCAGGCTCGGGAACACGATGAAGAGCCAGGCCGCGCGGATGGGTCGCGGTCCGAAATGACCCATGTCGGCATAGAGCGCTTCGGCGCCGGTGACGCACAGAAACACGCCGCCGAGCACCAAGAATGCACCGGCGCCGCCGTTGAACAGATAGCGCAGCGCATAGATCGGATCGATGGCAACGAGCACCGAGGGGTGCTGGACGATACCCTTGATGCCGAGCGCCGCGAGCGCCACGAACCACACCGCCATGATCGGCCCGAAGGCACGGCCGATCCTCGCCGTGCCTTGGCTCTGCACCGCAAACAGGATCAGAAGAATGATGACGGCAAGCGGCACTACATAGGGCTGCACGGCCGGCGTCGCGATCTCGAGGCCCTCCAGCGCCGAGAGCACCGAAATCGCCGGCGTGATCGCGCCGTCGCCATAGATCAGCGCGGCGCCGAACAGGCCGACCGCAACGATCCCTGGCCGGTGAGCGCGTTTGACGCCGAGGAGCGCCATCAAGGCGAGGATGCCGCCCTCCCCGTCATTGTCGACGTTCATGGCGACGCAGACATATTTGAGCGTCGTAATGACCGTGAGCGTCCACAGCACCAGGGAAAGCACCCCAAGCACAGTGTCGGGATTGGGCTGGCCGCCAGTAACCGCCAGCACGGTTTTGAGCGTGTAGAGGGGGCTCGTTCCGATGTCGCCGAAGACAACGCCCAGCGCGGCCAGTGCGAGGGCCGGCATCGGGGCCTGGTGGTTGCGTGTTGTCATGGCGAATTGGCTTCTCCGTTGGCCGCAAGCTCGGAGTTGGGAAGCCGCTGAGCTTGCGCATAAAATACCCGTAAAACACGCCGCGCGACGGCCCGGCAGAAGCACCGGCGGCCGCCATTGGATGCGTATTTCATAACAATTGATTAACCATCCGGGCGCAACATCCAGCCAACAGCTGTAGATCGCGCCCCTAGTCGGCGACCGCGACCCCCTGAAGTTCGCCACGGAGATGGCACGATGTGTCGGCGGATCACGGTCTGCGTGGCGCTTACCGCGCTCATCGCCGCGACGTTCGCCGCCGCCCCGGCACAGGCGGAGCCGGGTGTCGGCAAGGATGTCATCACTTTCGGACAGATCGCCGCGCTGGAAGGCCCGGCGCAGGCGCTCGGACGCGGCATGCGCGACGGCATTCTCGCCGCCTTCAGCGAAGCCAACCGCGCGGGCGGCGTCAATGGCCGCAAGCTCGAGCTCAAATCCGTCGACGACGGCTACGAACCCGAGAACATGATCGAGGCCATCAACAAGATGGTCAGCGACGGTGTGACCTTCGCGCTTGTCGGCGCCGTCGGTACGCCAACCGCCAAGGCGGGGCAGCCGATCGCCACGGCGGCCAAATTGCCGTTCATCGGTCCGTTCACTGGCGCGGAATTTCTGCGCACGCCTTACAATCGCTACGTCGTCAATGTGCGCGCCTCATATTTTCAGGAGACCGAGGCGTGGATCGAGCACCTGACCAACGACCTCGGCCTGCGCAAGATCGCGATCCTCTATCAGGATGACACCTTCGGCATGGCGGGTGTGGAGGGCGTCAAGCGCGCGCTCGACAAGCGACACCTGCCGCTCACGGCATCCGGCAGCTTCAAGCGCAACACCGTTGCGGTGAAAACCGCGCTGCTCGACATCATGAAGGCGCGGCCGGAAGCCGTGGTGACGGTTGCGCCGTACAAGCCCGTCGCCGAATTCGTCAAGCTGGCGCGGCAGGTGAAGCTCGACGCCACCTTCGTCGCCATCTCCTTCGTCGGCTCGGAAGCGCTCGCCGCCGAGCTCGCCGACCGCGGCACCGGCGTCGTGGTCAGCCAGGTCGTGCCGCTGCCGTGGGACACATCATTGCCGGTGGTCGCCGCTTATCAGGCGGCGCTCAAGGCCGCGAGCCCCGACAGCAAGCCCGGTTTCGTTTCGCTGGAAGGCTATCTGGTGGGACGCCTCGTCGTCGACGCGCTCAAGCGCATCCCTGGTGAGCCCACGCGCGAAGCCCTGCTCGATGCCGTCTCGGGAGGCACCTTCGACTTTGGCGGCGTGAAGCTGCGCTTCGCCAAGGACAGCAATCAAGGTTCCAACGACGTCTACTTCACAGTCCTGCAGCCCGACGGTTCGTTCAGAGCAGTCAAGCAGCTTGCCAAACCCGTCCTGCATTGAAAACCGCCGACCGTGACCCTCGAACCCGACATCAACATTCCGGCTGCCGATGGACGCACCTCGCGCGCGATCCGCGTGTTCGCGCGCTGGTCGCCGGCATCCTGGCTGACCACGATCCGCTCGCGACTTTATCTTGCCTTCGGCGTGACCGCGACACTCACCGTGATGTGCTCGCTGTTCTCGCTTTATGCCTTCACGAGCATTGGCAAGACCTCGACGCAGATCGCTTCGCGCAATCTGCCGGCGACGGTCCAATCGCTGCGGCTTGCCGAAGAGGCCGCCGACCTGGTCGCCACGGCACCGCGGTTGATGGCCGCGACCGACAAGAAAAATCGCTTCGACGTCTTCAATGAAATCGGTCGACTGCTCGACAACATCGATCTTCGCATCACCATTCTCACCGAGTTCAATCGCGAAAAGACGGCGGCGCTGACCAATGCCGACGCTCTGATGGCCGAACGGCTGCAGGCGCTGGATCGTGCCGTCACCGAGCGAATCAGCATCTCGGAACGTCGGCATCTTGCCGTGAGCAACGTGCGCAAGACCCACGAGGCATTCCTCGAGGCGATCACGCCGCTCATCGACGACGCCAATTTCACGATGATGACCGCCGATACGATCTCCAAGGACATGGGCGAGACCCTGCGGGAGCTCCTGGAGATGCAATCGGAAGCTAATCTCCTCGCCGGCCTTCTCGTCGAAGCGTCATTGGTAACCGAGTCGACGCGACTGCAGCCCTTAAGCGAGCTCATCGATTCTGCGCGACGAAAGGTCGAGGGCAATTGGAACAAGCTGCCTTTCGACGAAGCCGAGAAGCTCGTCGCCACGTTTAACCAGTTCACCCAGTTGGCCGACCGCGACGGTCTAATCGCCATTCGCGGCGCTGAGCTCGGCGCGCAAGACAAGGCCAAGAGCGCATTTGACGCTACGCAATCCGCGGCCGCCCAGCTGCGCGGGATCGTCGACACGCTTGTCAAGCAGGAGCAGGCGAGTGTGCACCGTGCCGTCGAGCACGGCAGCCAACAAATCACCTCCGGCCGCACCCTGCTGCTCGCGCTTTCAGTCGTATCCATGCTGACCGCCGGCTTGGTGGCTTTCTTCTACGTCGGCCGCAACATCGTGCGCCGTCTGCGATCGCTGAGTCGCGCCATGCACCGGATCGCCGACGGCGAGCTCGACGTTCACATCACCGACCGCGGCCGTGACGAAATCGCGCACATGGCGCGCACGCTGCTGGTTTTCCGCCAGGCTACCGCCGACGTGATCGCGGCGCGCCAGGCCGAGGTCAACCGCGCCCAGGACGCAGACGAGCGCCGCACCAGCATCGAGACGGCGACCGCGAATTTCGAGCGCGCGGTCAAGGCGATCATCGACTCGCTCAGCCACGCCTCGACCGGCATGGATGACGCCGCGCGGCACATGTCGAAGAGTGCCGGCGAAAACCAAACCGAAGCCGTCAGCGCCGCGGCGGCAGCCTCCGAGGCGACGCGTAATGTCGAAATCGTCGCGACCGCCGCCGACGAACTGGCGCGCTCGATCGAGCACATCTCCGCGCAGGTTCGTGGCTCGGCGACCGTGGCGCGCACCGCGGCCGGAGAAACGCAGGTCATTTCCAACGCGGTCGAGCAGCTCGCCAAGTCGGTCGCCGAGATCGGCTCGGTGTCGAGCCTCATTCGTGGCATCGCCGGGCAGACCAATCTGCTTGCGCTCAACGCCACCATCGAGGCGGCGCGCGCTGGTGATGCCGGCCGCGGCTTCGCTGTAGTTGCGCAGGAGGTGAAAGGCCTCGCCGCGCAGACCAGCCAGGCGACCGAAGAGATCACCCGTCAGATCCAGCAAATCGAGCAGACCACGGCGCGCGCGATCGAGGCGATGAAGACGGTCGCCGGTACCATCGTGCGGCTCGATGCCACCGCCAGCGAGGTCGCCGCGGCCATCGAGCAGCAGGGCGGCGTCACCCAGGAAATCGCGCGCAATGCCGGCGCCGCGGCGCAGGGAACGCAGCAGGTATCGATGAACGTGACGCAGGTCTCGCAGGCCGCACGCACCACCGAGCAAGTCGCGCAGAATGTGCTCGGCGCGGCCGCGGACCTCTCGCAATGCTCAACCATGCTGCGCAACGAGGTCGAGCGTTTCCTCGTGCGTGTACGCGCGGCGTAAGCTTTCCGGCGCGGTTACCGTCTTTTCAGCGACAAGCCCCGATCGAGATCGTGCATGCCTTCGCCGAGCCTCTGCTCGATGAAGTCCATATGCGCGATGATCGCCTTGCGCGCGGCGTCCGGTGCGCGGGCCGCGACGGCTTCATAGATGTCGGCGTGATGTTGCCAGATCAGCCTCTGCTCCTCGCGATTGGGGATGAACCGCTTGAAGCGATAGAACGCGGAGAAGCCGTCGCGCAGCACTTCCATGATGCGCAAGGCCAGCGGATTTCCGGTTGCGGCTGCAAGCGCGCGATGGAAGGCGATATCGTTGAGCTCCCACTCCTCGTCACCAACGTCGAGCACGCGCATGGCGTCGAGCCGCGCCTTGAGCGCAGCGACGTCGGAAGCCTCGGCATTGCGCGCCGCCTGTGCTGCGCACCAGCCTTCGATAAGGCGGCGGATTTCGAAGAATTCGCCGACGCGATGCGCCTGGTGCTTGAGAAGATCGAGCAACGGTTGATCGACCGACGATCGAGGGCCCTCGCCGAGAACGAAACTGCCACTACCGTGGCGCACCTCGACAAAACCCACGAGCTCGGCGCGATGGATCGCCTCGCGCACAGTCGGGCGGCTGGTGTTGAACATCGCGGCGAGATCGCGTTCGGGCGGTAGCTTCATGCCGACGGGAAAGCGTCCGGCGCGGATCGATTCCGAGATCTGCTCGAAGACCGCATCCGACTTGCGTCCGGCCCGCAGCGGCCGCAACCCTTTGATCGGCCGCGCCCGCGTGGGCGCTCGACGGCGCTGCTGCGGTTTGTGCATGGAGTCAGCGCTCTGTCGGCCGCGCGCTCGGCGCCGGCGTCCCGACGCCGAGATAAATGTTCTGCACCTGCTGATCGTTCTCGAGATCCGCCGCGGGGCCCTCGAGCACGCTGCGGCCGGTCTGCAAAACGTAAGCATAGTCGGCGATGTCGAGCGCCAGCGGGATCGACTGCTCGGCAAGGAGCAGCGTGAGGCCTTCGCGGCGCAGCCGGTCCAGCGTATCGTAGAGCGCCTCGACCACGGCCGGCGCGAGCCCGAGACTCGGCTCATCGAGCATGAGCAGGCGCGGCTCGCACATCAGCGCGCGGCCGAGCGCCAACATCTGGCGTTCGCCGCCGGACAACGTGCCGGCCATCTGCGCGCGGCGTTCGGCAAGCCGCGGGAACAGGTCATAAACGCGCTCGAACAGCACGGGCATCCGTGCCTTGTCGGCGAGCGCGGTCGCCCCGAGGCGCAAGTTCTGCTCGACCGTCTGGGTGACGAACAGGCGCCAGCCCTCCGGAGACAAGGTCAGCCCGCTGCGCACGATCGCATGCGCCGGCAGACCGGCGATCGGCTGGTCCCGCCAGACGATGTGGCCCCGGCTTGGCCGCACCAGCCCGGCGATGGCATTGAGCGTCGTCGTCTTGCCGGCGCCGTTCGAGCCGAGCAGCGCGACAACGCTTCCTTCCTTCACCTCGAGCGAGACATCGGCGATGCCGACGAGATCGCCATAGCGGACCTCCAGACGGGAAACACGCAGCATGCTCATGCTGGCGCCCTCCGCCGGCGGCGATGCCCATGTCCGAGATAAGCGGCGATCACTGCTTCATCCTTCACCACCGCGGCCGGTTCACCTTGCGCGATCACCTGCCCCTGATTGAACACGATGACGCGATGCGTAAGCGTCATGATCACATCCATGATGTGCTCGACGATGATCAGCGTGATGCCGAGCTCGTGGATGCGCCGCACCAGCGCGATCGCGCGCTCGAGCTCAGCCGGCGTCAAACCCGCCAGCGCTTCGTCGAGCAGCATCAGGCGCGGGCCGCTCGCCAGCACACGAGCGATCTCCAGGCGCTTACGGCCCGGCGTTCCCAGCGAGCGGGCGCGCACAAAGGTTTGCTCGCCCAGGCCGGTCATCTCGATCACTTGCAGTGCGCGCTCGCGCGCATCGTTCTGGTGCGGGTGCCGCAGGAACGCGCCGACCATGACGTTTTCCAGCACCGTCATATCTTCGAAGGTCGCCGGCACCTGAAAGGTGCGCCCGATCCCCGCGAGCGCATGCGCTTCGGCAGAAGCGAAGGTGACGTCGGCACCGTCGAACACGATGCGGCCAGCGGTCGGCGGCATGTCGCCGGCGAGACAGTTGAAGAAGGTCGATTTGCCGGCGCCGTTTGGCCCGATCAGCCCGACGATCTCGCCTTCCGTAACGGTCAGATCCGCGCCGCGCACGGCCTGGAAGCTGCCGAAGGCCTTGGCGACTTTTTCCGCGCTAAGCAGCATGGCGCAGCCTTAATCGCGAGGCGATACGATGCCACAGTTCGTGCAGTCCGCCGGGCTCGAAGCGCGCGAGCACGACGATGATGCCGCCATAGAGGATATAAGTGAGCCCGGAGCCGCCGCCGCCGAACCAGGTGTTGGTCGCGGTCTGCAGCGGCACGAGAATCAGCGCACCGACCAGCGGGCCCGCGAGGGTGCCGGCGCCGCCGAGCGCGGCGACGATCACCATCTGCACCGAGACGAGAATGCCGAAGCCGCTGTCCGGGTCGATGAAGCCGGTCTTGATGGAATAGAGCGAACCCGCGACCGAGGTGAAAGCGGCGCTGAGCATCAGGGCACGCAGCTTCACTTGACGCACCGCGACGCCGAGGCTTCGCGCCGCGCGCTCGCTCGCCTTGATCGCGCGCAGATAGTAGCCGAAGCGGCTCCTTTGCATGGCGTAGGTGATGCCGAGGAGCAGCGCCAGCACGCCGAGGAACATGTAATAGTAAGGAAGCTCGCTGCGGAACGTCAGGTCCCACCAACCGCGGCCGACTGCCGGCCCTTGCAGACCGATCGCCGCGCCGAGGAAATCCCAGGTACCGACGAGCAAACGGATGAGCTCGGCGACCGCGATTGTCGCCATGCTGAAATAGTGGCCCTGCAGGCGGAAGGTCGGCGTGCCGACGATCATCGCGAGGATGACGCTGAGCGCCATCGCGACCGGCACGCCGGCGATCGGCGGCAAAGCCCAATGCTGAAACACCAGCAGTGGCACATAAGCCCCGATGCCGAAGAACATCGCGTGGCCGACGGACACCTGCCCCGCATAACCGCCGAGGATGTTCCACGCCGAGGCCGACACCGCTGCGAGCAGGAAGGCGACACCGATATCCCAGAAGAACGGGCCGGTGAAGATGAATGGATAAAGCAAGAGCAGCAGCGCCAGCGCCGCGCCCGCCCATGGTCGCGTTTTGCCGGAGCCGCTCACGCTTTCCCCATCAGGCCCTGCGGCCTGATCCAGAGCAGCGCGACGAACAGCGCGTAGACGACGATGTCCTTGTAGATCGGCCCGAACCAGTAGGCGGAGACCGCCTGGATGAGGCCGATGATCAATCCGGCATAGAGCGCGCCGGGCACGCTGCCGAAGCCACCGAAGGTGACGACGACGAAGGCGAGAAGCCCGAAGGTCTCGCCGACCGAGGGCGACCATGGATAAGCCGTTGCCAGCAGCGCGCCGGCAATGCCGGCGCTGCCGCCGGCGATCCCCCAGGCCAGCGCCTGCATGCGGTCGGGACGGATCCCCATGAGCATCGCCGCCTGCCGGTCCTCGGCGACGGCGAGCAGCCGGCTACCCATCGTCGTGCGGGTGAGCAGAAGGTGCAGGCCGACGGTGAGCAGCAGCGCGACAACACCGGCGACGAGCTGCGGCACCGGCATGAAGATGCCGGCGAGGTTCACCACGCCGCTGAGGCTCGTTTGCGGCAGTGACACGAAATTGGCGGAGAAGATCCAGAAAGCGGTGTAGCGCAACAGCAGGGCCAGCCCGAACGTGGAGAGGATCTGTGCCAGCATTGGCCCGCGCAGCACATGGCGGATGAGCGAGGCGTAAACGGCGACACCAAGGACGAACAGCGCGAAGGCGGCGACGACACCGAAACTGGCCGGGCCGCCGTGGAGCCAGACGACGACGATCAACGCCACGTACATTCCGAGCATGACGAATTCGCCATGCGCGAAATTGATGAAGTTCATCATGCCCCAGAGGAGCGTGAGGCCTGAGGAGAACAGCGCGTAGATGGCCCCCAGAAGGAGGCCACCTACGATCGCCTGCAACAGCAGCATGGGCTACTTTTTCCAGCCCGTCATCGGCCACGCGAGCTTGGCGGCGGCGGCTTTCTCGGGCCAGACCAGCTCGTATTTGTCGCCCTTAAGCTGGGTCAGATAAGTGGAGGCGAGGATGTTCTGACCCGTTTGATCGAACTTCACGCCGTCGTAACCCATCATGATCTGATCGGGCTTGAGGTCGGTCTGCGTCAGCGCCACGCGGATCTTTTCCGGATCGGTCGAGCCCGCGCGATTGATCGCATCGACGAGCGCCATGAAGCTCTGCATCGCGCGCGCGCTGGTATCGTCGAGGTCGCGGCCTGTCTTGGCCTTGTACATCTCGTTGATCTTGTAGGTAACGCTGCCCGGCTTGCCGATGTCCCAGGCGCCGCGGTTCATCACGTCCTGGGCAATATCCTTCACCGCCGGAATGAACGACGGATCGGAGAAGCCGCTGTCATCGCCGATCACCATGGGCGGCAGGTAATCGAGATTGCGCATGGTCTTCATGTAGAGGATCGAATCCGCCGTATAGCTGATGAAGATCACCACGTCGGGCTGCTTCTCCTTGAGCTGCAGCACCTGCGCGGAGACATCGGTCGAGCTCGCGCTATAGGGAATGCGAATAGCGACCGGGATGTTTGACTTCTTCGCGCCCTCGGCGACCTCTTCGGCCACCGAGGTGCCGTAGTCGGTGTTTTCATTGACGATGGCGATCGAGCCGATCTTCTTTCCCTTTGACTTCATGTCGGCGAAAAAGCGCATGTAAGCCGCCGAATAGTCGGACGCGATCGGCGTGCCGCGGAAGGTCCATTTGAACCCGCGCTGGGTGATGTTGAGCGCGGAGGACTCACCGACCATGAACGGAATGCCGTAGCGCTCGGCAACAGCCGTCGCGGTGAAGCTGCAGGACGACTGATAGGCGCCGAGCAGCGCGTTCACTTTGTCCTGCGTGATCAGGCGGGTCGCAAGCTGTTGCGCCAGCGACGGATTGCCCTGGTGATCGACGGAAATCAGCTCGAGCTTGGCACCACCCAGATTGGTGAAGCCCTGGCCGGCGGCGAGCGGAATTTTTCCGAGCTCGGGATGGTCGTTATTGACGATATCGGCGACGACCTCGGCGGCCGCCTTCGCGGCCTGACCGGCGGCGGCAGCGTTGCCGGTCAGCGGATAGAGAATGCCGATCTTCACGGGCTCGGCGGCCACGCTTGGCAGTGCTGAGGCCAAGAGCATCGTCGCGGCGGCAAGCGCCAGCCGCAATCCAGTTCGCGTTTTCACGATCAACGTCCTCCCGATGAACCGAGGCGATGGCTTATGCCTTGTCCTCCAGCGGGAGCTTGTTCTAAAACCCGCCGGACTAGCCTGGTAAGATGTCCGACCACGTTACGGAGCCGGTGGCGCAACTGTCAATGTGCCGTGCGGCTGCGCTCGAACCAACAATGAAGGCCGCAAACGGCCGCTGGCTGCGGAGGAATGGGAATGCGTTACGCGGTAACGACACTGACGGTGAAGCCCGGCACGCAAGGCGAAGCGTTGAAACGACTGAAGGACTTCGATTTCGGCAGCGGATTCCTGGCCTGCTGGTTCTCCGAGCTTGGCGCACTCAATCGCATTCAGATCATCAGCGAGGTTGCCGACGCGACGCAGGCCATGCAGCAGAACGATCCCATGGTCCGCAGCAGCAACCCGTATGGCTTGGCCGACCTGATCATGGAGTCCAGCCTCGACGTGTATCGGCCGATTTCCGAGGTCGCGGCCTTCCCTGACATTCCGCCGATGCGCGGCGGGCAGCTCGGCCCAATTTTCGAGGTACGCACGTACACTGTGAAGCCGACCGGCCTCACGCCCACGATCGAGCTGTGGCGCAATTCGCTGCCGGCGCGCGCCAAATATTCGCCGGTCCTCGCGGCGATGTATTGCGCAAACGGCGCAACGACGCGCTTCATGCACATCTGGCCTTATCCGAGCCTCGACGAACGCGCGAAGCTCCGGGCGAAGACGAGCGCGGATGGCGTGTGGCCGCCGGCGGGCGGCCCGGCGCATTACGACCGAATGCAGTCGGACATTTATCTCGCCGCGCCGTTCTCGCCGATCCGCTGATTACGCTCGCAGCAGCGGAAGCACCGCGCCGGCCACGCCGCAAAGCACGACGACGAGCCACGGCGGCGTCTGCCACATGAACAGCAGCAGGAATGCCGCAGCTGCCAGCGCGAAGTCACCGGCATTGGCGATGCCCGCGGTCCATACCGGATTGTAGAGCGCCGCCAGAAGCAGTCCGACAACCGCGGCATTCACGCCGCGCAGTGCCGCTTGCATCCGTGGTCGATGCCGCAGTGCCTCCCAGAACGGGAGCGCCCCGATGATCAGAAGAAATGAGGGCAAGAAGATGCCGACCAGGGCGATGACGGCGCCGAGGACGCCGTTCGGCGGCAGGCCCATGACGGTGCCGAGATAGGCAGAAAAGGTGAACAGCGGGCCAGGCACCGCCTGCGCCGCGCCGTAGCCCGCAAGGAATGCATCGTTGCTGACCCACCCTGGCGGAACGACTGCGGCTTGCAGCAGCGGCAGCACCACATGGCCGCCGCCGAAGACGAGCGACCCGGCACGATAGAAGGCTTCGAACAATTTCAGCGCCTGGTATTGGCTTGCGGCCCCGAGCAGCGGAAGCCCTATGAGCAGGACAAAGAAAATCGCGAGCATGGTCGCGCCAGTCCCGCGGCTCACGTTCAGCGGCAGCACGGCTTGCTCGCTGCGCATCTCGGGGCGCGGCAACACGACAAGACCGACAAGCGCGCCAAGGATGATCGCTGCGATCTGGCCCCAAGCCGTCGGTACGGCAAAGACGATGGTCGCGGCAATCACCGCCAGTGTCGCGCGCTCGCGGTCCGGCGCCAGCGTGCGCATCATGCCGAGCACCGCTTGCGCGACGACAGCCACCGCGGCGACCTTGAGGCCGTGCAACCATCCGGAGTTGCGCACATCGCCGAGCGCGCTCACGCCATAGGCAAAGAGGACAAGCGCGATCGCCGACGGCAACGTGAAACCAAGCCAGGCAGCGAGCACGCCGGCATAACCGGCGCGCGAGAGCCCGACCGCCATGCCGACCTGGCTCGAGGCCGGCCCCGGCAGGAACTGGCAGAGCGCCACGATGTCGGCATAGGCGCGGTCGGAGAGCCAGGCGCGACGGTTGACGAACTCTTCGCGGAAATAGCCGAGATGCGCGACCGGCCCGCCGAACGAGGTGAGCCCGAGCCGGAGAAATGCCACGAAGACTTCCGGCCCGGTGCCGGCCGATCTCTCGCTGGCGCTCGTGTGCTGATCGCTCACGTCTTGAGCAGCGTTGCCATGAGACGCTCGCGCGTCAGCGGCATGTCACGCACGCGCACGCCGAGCGCATGCGACACCGCATTGCCGATCGCCGCCGCGGTCGGGCCGCCGCTCGCTTCGCCGGCACCAAGCGGCACGTCGCTGTCGGATTTGACGAGTTCGACCTCGATCTCCGGCACCTCGGAAAAGCGCAGCACCGGATAGGTCTCCCAGTCGCGCGAGATCACCCCTTCTCGGTCGAGCCGCACCTGCTCCTTGAGCACCCAGCTCGCGGCCTGGATCATGCCGCCTTCGAGCTGGTTGATGGCGCCGTCGGGATTGATGACGAGGCCAGCGTCCGTCGCGCACCACATCTTAAGGAGCCTGATCGTCTCGTCCGCTTCGAGCTCGACCACGACCGCCGCGTAGGCGGCGCGATCCTTGTAACGCGCAAAGCCGATGCCGCGTCCCCTGCCCGTCCCGCTCGGCAGGCCCGGTTTCCATGCCGCCATGTGGGCGACATGCTCGATCACCCCGCGAGCGCGCGGATCGGACAGGATCGACAGACGATAAGCGACCGGATCCTGACCGGCGCGCTCGGCAAGCTCGTCGAGGAAGCACTCGATAGCGAACACGTTCGGCGTGGCGCCGAGACCGCGCAGCGCCGAGGTGCGCACCGGCGTTTCCGGAATGAGATGCTGCACGATGCGTTTCGCCGCGATGTCGTATAGCGGCGTCGCATTGCGTGTGGCACCGCCGCCTGCTCCATCGGGCACGTCCGCATGCGGCAACGGTGCGGGCGGATTCGGCAGCGCTTCCGCCGCCAGCAGGTGGCCGCTGCCGGGCCGCGCGCTGTGCGTGCCGCTCCAGATTTCAGCGGTCCAGTCGACCGGCTTGCCGGACGCGTCGAGCGTAGCGCGCACCTTGACGACCTGTGCCGGCGCGAACGGCTCGAAGGCGAACTCCTCTTCGCGCCGCCAGCGCACGCGAATGGGCTTGCCCGGCATCCGGGTCGCGATGATCGCGGCGTCGGCCGCGACATCGTCCGCGCCATTGTGACCGTAACAACCGGGGCCCTGCACGTGACGAACGGTGATCTGCGCCGGTGCGAGCCCCAGCGACTGCGCGAGGCTCGCGCGCAGCGGAAACACGCCTTGCGCATGTGTCCACACCGTCAGGTGGCCGTCATTGAATTCCGCGAGCGCGCAGGACGGCGCAATGGATGCATGCGCCAAATGTCCGCGCGAAAAGCTCGCCTCGTAGCTCGTCCCCGTGGCGGCCGGCTCCGGGGCGCCGACGGTTCGGTCGATCGAGGGCCGCTGCAGCAGCCACGCGGCCTCTTGTTGCTGCGGATTGAGCGGCTCGACGTCGTTCCAGGTGACGGCCGTTTCCGCCGCGACCGCCGCGGCTTCAACCACCGTCTCGTCGGCGCCCACGATGGCGACGAAATTTCCGTGGCGCACGACATCGATTGGTCCGCGCGCGGCCTTCTTGATCGCCGCCTCGTCGATCGCCTTGACGCTGACGCCGCGTCGCGGCTGCCGCACGGCGCGCGCGTGCAACATGGCGTCAACGACCATGTCATGGATGAAGGCGGGCTCGCCGAACACCTTCGCGGGCAGATCGAGGCGCGCGGCATCGGTCCCAACGACCGCATAGGACGAGACCGGCTTGCGCGGCGCCGTCCCCGTCGCCTTCTGTTTCAGGTCCACGCTCGGGGCGAGGGTCCAATAATCCTGTCGCGTCGGCTTGCCGTTGCGCTGGAAGCTACCGTTCTTGATGCTGAGCTCGCCGGCCTTGCAGGCGAGCCGTTCGGCGAGCAGCGCGAGAAACCGTGCACGCACTTCAGCACAAGCCTGGCGCAGGGCCACGCCGCCGAACTGCATCGACTGGCTGCCGGCGGTGAAACCCTCGTTCGGGGTGCGTGCGGTGTCGCCGGATTCGATGGTGATGCGCTCTGGCGCGACGTCGAGCTCCTCCGCCGCGAGCTGGCGCATCGCGGTGAGCACGCCCTGCCCGATCTCGACCTTGCCGGTATAGATCGTCACCTTGCCCGGCGCAGGAAATGCCACCCATTGCGCAAGCGCCGGATGCTCGGCCAGCGCGCCGGTGAGGGCTCCTGCGCTCATGGCCGCGCCTCGGCGCGCATCCTTGCGGCCGCTTTGGCGACGGCGCGCAGAATGCGATTGTGGCTGCCGCAGCGGCAGATATTGCCATCGAGTGCCTGCGCGATCTCGCTACGCGTCGGCGACGGATTTTTGTCGAGCAGCGCCTTCGCCGAGACCAGAATGCCGCTCAGGCAATAGCCACACTGCCCGGCCTGCTCGTCGAGGAAAGCCTGCTGCAGCGGATGCGGCTTCTCCGGCGTGCCCAGGCCTTCGACCGTGACCACCGACTTTCCGGCAACGGCGCCGATCGGCCGGGTGCAGGATTTTTCCGCCGCGCCGTCAATGAGCACCGTGCAGCAGCCGCATTGCTCGAGCCCACAGCCGAAGCGCGTACCGACGAGACCGAGTGCATTGCGCAACACGGCGAGCAGCGGCACGTCATCGCGCTCGACCGTGACCTGCGTGGGCGCGCCGTTCACCGTGAGATTGATCGTCTGCGGCATGGGCGCGATCAGCCGAGCGTGAACGCGTCGTGATAGGCGCCCTGAATGCTGCCGCCGGGCACCGGACCACCCCCCGGCACATGCACCATGTCGCCGATGAGCGCCACAGTGGCGCCATGCAGGCCGTGACGCGGGATCTTCATCGGCGCCATCGCTTCCCACGTGTCCGTTTTCGGATCATAGGCCTCGTTGGTGCCGAACACCTTGCCGGTCGCCTCACCGCCGAACACCACAATGCGCTCGCGATAATAGACCGCGGAGACGCCGCTGCGCGCCGTCGGCAGCGGCGCGCGGAAGCTCCAGCCGTCGGCCTTCGGGTCATAGACGGCATTCAAGCTCGTGTTGAAGTCATAAGAGTCCATGCGGCCGCCAATGGCATGGATTTTCCCATCGACGACGGCGACGCCCATATGATCGCGCTGGCCGACGAAAGGCTGCGTGCCGGTCGAGCCACGCATGCCGCCGAGAAATTGATATTTGTCGGTCGCCGGATCGTAGATCTCGTGCCACTCCACCGAGCGCACGTCACGGCCGCCGAGCAGATGGATCTTGCCGTCGAGCACAATCGCGGAGATGGCGCCGCGTGGCCGTGCCAAGCCGGCGATCGGTGACCACTGATCGGTCGCCGTATCGTAGACGAAGCACCTGGAATGGGGGCAGCGGTTCTGCTCGATGAAGCCGCCGAAGGTATAGACCTTGCTGCCGATCGAGACGCCGGCGACGTGATTGCATGGGATCGGGAACGGCGCTTTCAACGTCCACTGACCGCTCTTCGGATCGAACACTTGATGGAAATTGCCGTCGACGCGATGGCGCGCGTAGCCGGCGATGATGTGAATCTTGCCCGAGCATTCGATGACTGCGTGTTCGCCGGTCGGAATCGGAAGCCGCGGCTGCTCGACCCAGCGGCCGGGGTTCTTCGCCACCGGCGCGACGCTCGTCATGTAGCGTTGCTTCTCCACGCTCGCCGGAATCTCGGTGATCTTGCGATCGTTGAGACCCGCGAACAGCGGATCGGCGGTTTCGGTGGCAGTCATGGCGATGGTCCTCGGGCTTTTCTTGGTCGTTGGAATGCGTCAGTTGGCGTAGGCGGGCACGGCGTCCCGAATAAGCGCGCGCGTCAGCGCGACGCCCTCACTCGCGACCTCGTAAGGCGAGCGCGCCCACAGCTCCGGGTTCGGTGCCTCGTAGCTCAGATATCCGGTGTAACCCTTCTCGGCCAAGAGGCCGAGCACCTCGCGCCAACGGATGGTGCCCTTCCCCGGTGGCAGCCTATCGGTCGGCCGGCGCACGCCGGTCACCGGGTTGGGCGACAAATCGCTGTACTGGAAGCAGAAGATCTGCTCGCCGGAGATTTCCTCGAAGCCGCGACCGCCGCGGCCGCTGCGGGCGAAATGATAAGCGTCGACGAGGTAGCCGCAATTCGGCTTGGCGGCGCCGGTGATCAGCTCCTGCAGCACTTCCAGCCGGTTGAGCACGTCGTGCTGGGAGTTGAACTCGATGGCGAGGCGCAGCCCGTATTCGGCGGCGATGTCGCCGGCCTCGCGCAGATATTTGATGGCGTCTTTGATCGGGCCGTTCACCTGCCCCGGCGCGCTCATCAGCATCTTGCAGCCGAGTGCCACTGCGTTCTGGCAGGATTCGCGAAACACGCCGAACAGTCGCCTGCTCTCTTCGCCCGTGGCGAACAGGAAGCCGTATTCGACGCCGAGCACGCCGACGGGAATACCGCTCGCTTTCACCGCGTCGAGCACCTGCGCATTGCTCATGCCGGCCTCGAAGCAGCGCTTGAAGTCGATGCGGCGCAGCTCGACTGCGTCGTAACCGCCCTGCTTGGCCGCATCGAGCGCCGTCTTGAGCGGCGTCGTGTCGATGGTCCAGAGATGCAGGGCCAGGCGGCCGAACCGGTTTGTCATCTGCTGCTCACTTGTGGGTTCGCGAAAGCGACGAGATACTTGCACCGGGATGAAGGCGCTTCAAGGAGAGTGAATGATGAATGCAGTCGCGTCACGCAACATCAAATTCGTCAGCCACAGCGATCAGGGCGGACGCGGCGACGGCACGCAGGTCATGGTGCATCGCGGCTATGCCTATGTCGGCCATGCCTTCAGCAACGGCTTCAGCGTCATCGACGTGCGCGATCCGAAGCACCCGAAAACCGTCAACTTCCTCGCGGCGCCCCCCAACACCCGCGCGTTTCATTTGCAGACGCACGACAATCTGCTGCTTACGGTCAACGCCCCGAACGTCTGGACGATGAAGATCGATACCAAGTCCTACTTCTCCAGCGCACCCGCTGATCTGATCAAAGGCGAAACGTTCACAGCGGGTCTGCGCGTGTTCGATATTTCACAGCCTGAAACGCCGCGCGAGATCGCTTTCATGCCGATCGACGGACTTGGGCCGCATCGCATCTGGTATGTCGGTGGCCGCTACGCCTACGTGTCCGTGCATTTCGCCGACGTCGCCGACCACGTCCTGGCGATCGTCGACATGGCCAATCCGCAAAAGCCGGAGGTGGTCGGGCGCTTCTGGTTGCCGGGTCTCGGACCGGGCGAGATGCCGACGTGGCCGAAGGGCAAGCGCGTCGCGCTGCATCACGGGCTGGTCAGCGGCCATTTGTTCTACGGCGCCTGGCGCGATGGCGGCCTCGGCATTGTCGACGTGTCCGATCCGCGGAAACCAAAGCTCGTCTGCCATCGCAACTGGGATCCGCCGTTCGGCGGCGCCACGCATTCGCCGCTGCCGCTGCCGGATCGCAATCTGCTCGTCGTCGGCGACGAGACCAACTTCGCCAATTGCAGCCAAGGCCTGCGCTACACCTGGATGTTCGACATCCGCGAGCCGTCAAACCCAGTGAGCATCGCCACCTTCCCGATTCCGACGGACGCCGACTATTGCAAGAAGGGCGGCAATTTTGGTCTGCATAATCTCTGGGAGAATCGTCCCGAGGGATTGCAGAGCTCGCGCTACATCTTCTCTGCCTACCAAAACGCGGGGCTGCGCGTGTACGACATCGAGAACCAATTTTCGCCGCGTGAAATCGGCTACTACGTGCCACCCGATCCGGATCGTTTGTTCGATCCACGACCGAACAAGCCGAAAGTCGTCCAGTCGGCCGACTGCTTCGTCGACAAACAAGGCTTGATCTACCTAACCGATAATAATGCCGGACTTAGCATTCTGCAGTTCAACGGCACTTAATGTAGCTCCAACGCGCACACGCATGCCGCTTTCGCCCGCATTGCGGGATGGCGCGCGCTATGTGCATTGACACCCGGTAGGCGGAAACCCAGACTGCGTCCCAACTTAAAGAGCCGCAAAGCGGCCCATCAGGGAGGGAATGCCGTGGCACAGACCATCGAGGCCTTCGTCGGCCGTGCGCTGGACGAAGCAAAAATCTCACCGCTGCATAAGCGAATTGTTGCGCTAATCGCGGCGGGTTACTTCTTCGACGTCATCGACTTCACCGTCTTCGGTTCGCTGGTTCCGTACATCGTGCAGTCGAAGTTCGCGACGACCACTAACATCGCGACCATTGGCTTCTTCCAGGTTCTCGGCATGTTCATCGGCACCGCCGGACAGGGTCAGTTCAGCGACCGCTTCGGCCGCCGCTTCATCTATCAATTCAACCTGCTGCTCTTCGGCGTGTTCACGATCCTCGGCGCGTTCGCGCCGAGCGTCACCACCCTGGTCATCTGCCGCTTCATCGCCGGTATCGGTATCGGCGCCGAGCAGCCGCTCGCCTTCGCCTATGCCGGCGAATATTCACCCAAGGCCATCCGCGGCCGCATCCTCGCCATCGTGCATTTCATCGGCGGCGCCTGTGTGTGGCCGATCGGCACGGCGTTGGTGCTTCTGTTTGGCACGACGCTGACGACCAACCCGGAGCACGCGTGGCGCGGCGTCTGGCTGGTGGTCGGTATCGGTGCGTTGATCGTGTGGGTGTTCCGTTTCACGCTGCCGGAATCGCCGCGTTATCTGGCAACGCACGGCCGCGGACAGGAAGCACTGAACGTCCTTGGCCGCCTCGGCATCGCGCAACCCACCGAAGCGCTGTCGACGGACGTGGCGAGCAACACCAAAAGCGACCCGTTCGCCGTCGTATTCAGCCAGTTTCCGGTACGCGTCATCGCCGGAATGATCTGCTTCACCGCCTTCTTCGGCGTGGCGATCGGACTCGGCGCCTGGTTGCCGAACATGATGAACGCGAAGGGCTTCGATATCACCAAGTCGCTGCAATACACTTTGGCGATGAACTTCGCCGTGCCCTGCGCCAGCATCTTCATGATGTACGCGCTCGACAAACACGGTCGGAAGATCACGTCGGTGTTTGCGTTCATCGGTGCCGGCATCATGGCGCTCGTGTTCGCCAATGCGACCACGGGCCTTCAGCTCATGATCGCCGGTTTCATTATGACGTTCTTCGTGCAGGTCTCGGGCAATTCGATGCAGATCTTCGCATCCGAGGTGTTTCCGACCAACGCACGCGCCTCCGGCTTCGGCTGGGCGGCGGGCGTCGGCCGCTTGGCTACCGCCTTCATCATGCCGACGATCCTGTGGGTACAGAACGGATATGGCCTGACCACCGTGTTCGTCTGCCTGGCGATCCTGCTGCTGATCGCCGCCGTCTCGGTGACCCAGATGGGTCCGGAGGCGCGGCAGAAGGGTCTCGACGAGATCGCACCGCCCACGGGCTGAGCCCTTGCCTGCAACAATGACCGACCGGGCCGGCGCGCAAGCACCGGCCCGGTTCGTTTTTTGCCGCTGAAAAGACTGGCAATTTACCATCCCCGCCGGCCCATCCCGAATTTCTTTACGCCCCGGAATTTTTCTCGGGCCCCTTGAGTCTCCTCCATCGCAGGCTGCCAACACAGGAGCGGGACCATGGGCGGATTCCACGGATCAGACGACGAGAAGCCGGGGCTCAATCGGCGCAAAGTACTGGAATGCATGACGTGGGCGGGGACCGGCGTGCTTTGGACCGTGTCCGGCGGCATCCCGCGCTCGCTCGGGATCGTCGACGAGGCGAACGCGGCAGAGAGCAAAGCCAAGGCCGGCCGCGTCACCTTCATGCAGATCAGCGACAGTCACATCGGCTTCGACAAGCCGGCCAACCCCAAGACCATGGACACGCTGCAGGCAGCCATCGACAAGATCAAAGGGCTGCCGGTGAAGCCGTCCTTCATGATCCACACCGGCGACATCACGCATCTGTCGAAGGAAGACGAATTCGACAACGCGCAGAAGCTGATCTCACAATCCGGCCTCGACGTGCATTACGTGCCGGGCGAGCACGACGTCATCGACGACGAGCGCTCGCTGTACATGAAGCGCTATGGCAAGGGCAAGCTCGGCCACGGCTGGTATTCGTTCGACGCAAACGGCATCCACTTCGTCGGCCTGGTCAACGTGTTCGACCTCAAGGCCGGCGGGCTCGGCAATCTCGGCGGCGAGCAGCTCGAATGGCTGGAAAAAGATCTCAAGGGCCGCTCCGCGAGCCAGCCGATCGTGGTCTTTGCCCATGTGCCGCTGTGGACGGTCTATGAGAAATGGGGCTGGGGCACCGATGACGGCGCTCAGGCGCTCGGCTACCTCAAGCGCTTCGGCTCGGTGACCGTGCTCAACGGCCACATCCACCAGGTGATGCAGAAGGTCGAAGGCAACGTCACGTTCCACACCGCAACGTCGACTTCGTTCCCGCAGCCGGCGCCAGGGTCCGCGCCCTCGCCCGGGCCAATGAAGGTCCCCGACGAGCAGCTGCGCAAGCTGCTCGGTATCACCCAAGTGAACTTCACCAAGGGCCAGCAGCGGCTCGCCATCATCGACACGCCCCTGCAAGGCTGATCGGAGCATCTGATATGAGACTGGACTGGATTGGCGCGAACGGCGCCGGGCGAAGCCGTGCCTGCGTCATGCTTGCGGTCGTCGCGTTGCTGACCCTCGGCAGCGCGGCGCGAGCGGAAGACGTGAAGGTGAACATCGACAACTTCACCTTCGAGCCGCAGAAGCTGACCGTGAAGGTCGGGACCACCGTCACCTGGACCAACCGCGACGACATCCCGCACACGGTCGCGTCGAGCACCAAGGCATTCAAATCGAAGGTGATGGATACCGACCAGTCGTTCTCCTACACCTTCTCGACGCCTGGCGAGTTCGCGTATTTCTGCTCACTGCATCCACATATGACCGGAACGATCGTGGTCGAGCCGCAGAAGAGTACGTCGAACTGAGGAAAGATGTGGTTGCCTGCTTGAGCGGGCCGGCACCTGGCAGCGCCGGCCCGTTTCGTTTTCGTCAGGCAACGTGCTTGGCGGGCTCTGCAACGACGACGGCGGCCTCGGGGGCATCGCCGACATATTGGAAGCGGCGGCCGTGAACCGTCAGGGACGGGCGCACACCAAGCTCACCGCCGCCGAACGCTTCGACGCGCCGGTCGAGATCGTCCTTGGCGATGTCGGGAGGAATTTCGCAGAGCGTTTCGTAAATACGGCGCGAGCTCTTTCGTCCATGCCAGGAAATCGGCAGCGTCGGCAGCGGCTCGGGCTGCGTCGCCAGCGTCTTCGCCCATGTCCAGTAAAGCGATGCCAGCCGCTTGTAGGCGAGAAGCTCCAGCTGTGGCGGCGTGGAGCCCGGCGGCACGTTGAACAGATCGACGGCAACGATCGGCCCAGCGTCGACGCGTTCGACCATCATGTGCATGGTCGCGCCGAAGATCGGCGCGCGTTGATAGCAGGCGAAATAGGCCGGAGCCCAGCCCGGGTAATAAGGCGAGCCCGGATGGAAATTGTAGGCGCCGAAGCCGAGCCGCTCGAGCACCGAGCCCGGCACGATCACACTCGTGGCAAAGCCGATGAGGCGCGCGCGCTCGAGCACGGCCGGCGATAATGTGTCGAGATCGGCGTGGCTCTTGCCGTAGCGAATGCTGAGTGTCGGGTTGTGCGACGTCAGGAGCCCGGCGAGGACTGCTTCTTCCGGCGACGAGGTCAGCAGAATGATGGTCTCGAACATCAAGGCATCCAGCGCGGGGAGCCTGTACCCGCGGCAGGGACAGCGCCCAACGTTACCCCGTTAAAGTTGGTAAATTTTTTTGGTTAAGATCGGGTTAAAAACCATCGACACCAAATGCCGCTGCGCCACTATGTGGCGCCACTTGGGAACGTTTCACCGCCGCAATCTGGACGACTTCCATTCAGTTCTGGTTCAGCCGTTGCCCGCCAATTTCCTGGGAGGCCAAGGATTTACCCCCATGCGCATGATCGTCGCCTGTCTTGTAGCCCTCTGGGCCGCCTTCGCTCCGGGAACTGCTTCGGCACAGGAACCGGAAAAACGCATCGCTCTCGTCATTGGTAACGCCGCTTACCAAGCCGGCGCCCTGAAAACCCCCGCCAACGATGCCGGCCTCATCGCCCAGACCTTGCAGGCGGCCGGCTTTGACGTGGCCGGCGCCCGCGATCTCGACCAGGATTCGTTGCGCCGCGCGTTGCGCGATTTCGTCGATAAGGCGCAAGCCTCCGGCCCGAATACCGTCGCCGTCGTCTATCTCGCGGGTTATGGACTGCAACTCGAGGGCGACAATTATTTCGTGCCGATCGATGCCAAGATCGCGCGCGACACCGACGTTCCCTCGGAAGCACTGCGCATTTCGGATTACACGCGCCCGCTGGCGACGCTGAAGCTCAAGGCGACGCTCGTCGTTCTCGACATGGCGCGCGACAATCCCTTCGCCAAGTCCGGTCAGCCGCTCGCCGGTGGCCTCGCGTTGGTCGATGCCGATCCCGGCACGCTGATCGCCTTTAATGCCGCGCCGGGCACGATCGCCCCGGAGACCGAGGGCCCGTACGGACCGTATGCGCAGGCGCTTGCCGAGATGATGCGCGAGGGCGGCCTGCCGCTCGTCGAGGTGTTCGACCGCACCCGACTTCGGGTCAACGACGTGACCAAGGGCGCCGACGTGCCTTGGCATGCGTCCAAGGTCGAGGCGCCGTTCGTGTTCTTCGAGCGCGGACCGGATGCGCCGCCGCCGGCCGCGCCGCCGGATCAGACCGCCGCTATTCGCGCGCGTCCGATGCGCGATATCGGCGTGCAGGACGCCTATGTGGTGGCGCTCGAGAAGGACAGCCTGCAAGGCTATCTCGATTTCCTCGCCGCCTATCCTGACGATCCGCTGGCCAAGCGCGTGCATGCGATCCTCGCCGCACGGCGTGAAGCCATCACCTGGCGGCGCACGCGGTTGATCAATTCGCCCGATGCTTACTGGTCGTACCTGCGCCGCTATCCACGAGGCCCGCACGCGGCCGACGCGCGGCGTCGCCTCGCATTCCTCGCCGCCGCGCTGGAGCCCCCGCCATCCTTCCCGGTGGTCGAGTACGACGTGCCGCCGCCGCCGCCCGATGAAATCGTCTATGTGGACCGGCCGGTGATTTATTTCGGCGACCCGGTGTTCGCTTTTGCGCCGCCGCCACCGCCGCCGGTGTTCTTCCTGCCGCCGCCGCCGCCGGATTTCATCGTGCTGCCGCCACCACCGCCGCCGATCGGATTGTTCGTGCTGCCGATCCCGATGTACCGGCCGGTTCCGGTGTGGGTGCGCCCGCCGACCTATATCGCGCCGCCGCAGAACAACATCATCTTCAACAACGTCCACAACACGGTGGTCATCAACAACACCACCAACAACGTGACGGTGACGACGCCGAACGGCCAGACGCGCACGCTGACACCGGTCGCCGCCGCCGGCCCAACCGCGACGGCAACAACCACGCCCGGTGGACAACCGCCGCGTCCGCAAGCCGGCACGCCGCTGATTTTTGGGCCGCACCTGCCACCGTCGGTCGCGCAAAAAGCGGCGCAGACACAGACGGGACAGACAGGACAGACGCCGGGAACGACACAGCAGCCCGGTCAGCCAGGTACGCAGCAACAACAGCCGCCGCGTCCGGGCGGGGGACAGCCGCTGCCGGGCCAACGCGGGCAGCCGCTGCCGCCGGTCACTCCGCAAACGCAACAGCCCGGCGGTGCCCGTCCGCAGTTCACGCCGCAGCAGATCCAACGTCCCGGGACCGTCGCACCGCCAAGCTCGTCAACAACGACGCCGGGTACAACGCCGCCGCCGGCGCATCCGGGAACGCCGCCGACCACGACGGCGCCGACGACCACCACGCCACCCGGCGCCGCCCGGCCGCAGGCCGCGCCAGCGCCCGGCACCACGACGCCGGGCACGCCGCCGACTCAGCACCCGAATGTGCAGCCGCAACGGCAGCCGCCGCCCGGAGCGACGCGGCCCGCAGCGCCCGCGGAGCGCCGAGCACCTCCACCGCCCAAGCCGGCAACTCCGCCGCCGCAGCGCCAGTCCGCACCGCCACCGCCGCGCCCGACGCCACCGCCGCCGCGACCGGCGCCGCCGAAGCCGGCACCACCGCCGCGCCCTGCACCCCCGCCGCGTCCGGCGCCACCGCCCAAGCCCGCGCCAGCGGCGAAGCCCGCCGGCTGCCCGGCAGGCCAGCACATGGCCGGCGGTCACTGTGTGAAATAGCGGAACTGCGGGATGACGTTCGAGCGAGCGTCATCCCGCGTGCGTGGCTGCAGATCTCAGGTGTGGGCCATTCGTGAATCCGCGGGCGCCTGTTCGCGCTCGTTGAGCCCGTAATCGCGGATGACCGAGGCGATGCGCAGGCGATAGTCGGCGAAAATGCCGCCCCGACCGGCAACCTGTCCCTTGCGATGATCCATCTGGTTGCGCCAGCGCGCGACCGCTTCGTCGTCGCGCCAGAACGACAATGACAACAGCTTCTGGGGATCAGTGAGGCTTTGGAAGCGCTCGACGGAAATGAAGCCGTCGATCTTCTCGAGCTCGGCGCGCAGCGTGGCGGCGATCTCGAGATAGGCGTCGCGGCGCCCAGGTGCCGTCCAAACTTCGAAGATCACAGCGATCATGTCCCGCTCCAATACACATTGGAGCGGGCATTATAGATCGAATCGACCCGCCGGTATCGTGGAACGGCGGGTGGGTGCACCAATCAGAATCCGGCGAACGAACGCACCTTGCCCCACATCTCGCCGAGCGTCATGCGGTTGGCAATCGAACGTGCCCGCGCCGCAATCAGCTTCGAGGTCGCAGTGCCGGCGCCCGGGTAGTGGCAGTCGCACACGAGATCATGGGCCTGAGCCGGCGAGATGTCGAAGAACGCAATTGCATCCCCGAGGCTGTCACCGGCAAGCCCCTGCGCCCGCAGCACCGGGTCGCTAAAGGCGATGGTCAGCGGCGACTGATCGACGCGGGCCCGCAGGCGCTCGCGCTCGGGAAGATATTCGATCCGCGAAAGCAGCCGTATGACACCCGGGTGCTGCTCGAGGACATCGGCAAAACGGTGCAGGCGGGCGCGTCGCAGTGTCCGCTTGTATTCCTTGGAGTCCGGGGCAAACGGGATGACGTTGGCCGCATCCTTCATATCCCGCAGGGGTTTGTGTTCCATCGCACTCTCCTTCCGACCCTGCACGTCCTGCATCCGACACACACGCGACATCAGCGTCGCGGCAGTCCTGCGCGTGCTCGTTGTTCAACGACGTCGTCAGAGTCCAGTTCCGCTGCGGCGCTGCAGGCGGCAACGGCGAGCTGGGCGTCAGCGGTCGAGGCGCTCGCGGCGGGAGGTCGCCGCGGGAGGTCAGGGCAGGATGGCGAAGGCGCGCGCCGGAAAGCCCAGGCCTTTGCGCACTTTGGGCCAGGTCACGACGATGAGCGCGCCTTTCGCTGGCACCTTGTCCAGATTGGCCATGACTTCGATCTGATAATGGCCGTGCTGCAGGATGTAGGTCTCGGAGTCCATCTTATCGGTGGTGTCGGTGTCCATCGCCTCGTGGCCGGTCGCCGTCACGCCACGCTGCTCATAGAGGAACTTGATGGTCTCGAAGGCCCAGGCAGGAAACGGTGCACGCTTGAAGCGCTCCGGATCCTTATCCCAGTCCTTGGACATGTCGGTGCGCAGCGCCACGAACGAGCCGCGCGGGATGCGCCCATGCTTCTTCTCCCAGGCCTTGAGATCGGCCACGGAGAACGCATGGTTCTCGTCCTTAGCGAGATAGGGCGTGTCGTCGAGCACGATCAGCGGCAGGATCATCTGCTTGAGCGGGATCTGGTCCATGGTGATCCCGTTCTCGGCGAAATGCGCCGGCGGATCGACATGGGTGCCGTACTGTCCGACCATCTCATAGGAGGTGGTGCGGAACCCGTCCTTCGCGATGGTGTAAGGCTCGTGCGTCTTCGGATCGGCGGCCGGCGACATCTTGGCCTGCCCGAAACCGGACCACACCGGCGTCGTTGCGTCGAAACTGTGGGTCAGGTCGACGAACTGCTTGCTCGCGACGACGCGGTAGGCCCGCACGAGATCGCTCTGCGCCAGCGCCGGGCAAATCCCGAGCGCTGTCGCAAAGCAGGATATCGCGATGATGAATCCAGAACGGACAGGATTGACAGCAAGCATGTGCCCCTCGGCGGCTCGTACACAAGAGAACGGGCCGCCAAGCTGGCACAGGGATCAGGTCCCTTCAACGGTCACCGTCACCGGCGTGATGCCGGAAAAACCGAGCGCATGGGCACCGGCCGGCGTGAGATCGATGATGCGGCCGCGCACATACGGCCCACGATCATTGATGCGCACCACCACGCTGCGGCCGTTGCGTTTATTGGTGACGCGCACACGCGTCCCGAACGGAAGTGACTTGTGAGCGGCCGTCAACCCGCTGGGCTTCGCTCGTTCCCCATTGGCGGTCTTCTCGCCGTTGTAAGCGTAGATCGAAGCAACTCCGGTTTCGGCATGAGCGGCGGACACATGAACACTGGACACAAAAGCAAGAATCATCCCCGCGCCGCAAAGCGCGGCGCGCAAGCGCACGATCATTTTTTTCTTCTCCTGGATAGGCCCCACGAATGAGGCGCTGCCTAGAGTCGGATCGTGCGCTTAGGCGGCAGGAGCTAGGGCAATTCTGCGGCAGTTTCGAGAAAAGATCGGACCGGCGGAACAAGGCCGATCGCCCGGAAAAATTTGCCGCCCTGCAGCCGGTGTGGCAATTCCTGACCACGACCGCACTCGACTTCTCCCTGATTCACCCGGGTTTTCCGTATGGCCCGCCGCTTGCTTAGTCATCGGCGAGGCTTCACTGCGCGTTGAATTGAGGAGTTGGTCATGTCGATTTCCACGGTCTCGTCCCATCAGGCGCTCGCCTACCTCCAGTCGCTGCTGCAGCCGCAGGCCGGCGCGAGTTCCGAGGGCGTTTCCGATCCCCTCGCCTCGCTGTTTTCGGCATTCACGGGAACTGGCACGGACGCATCCACGTCGGCGTCCCCCGGCGCCACAACGAGCTCATCGTCGTCCGTGCTCGGCGCGAGCTCGATGTTCAGCCCGGACACGCTCTCGGCGATGCTCTCGATGCAGGATCCGACGACGAGCCCCACAGATGGCTCGTCATCCCTGCAGTCGTTGTTCTCGAAATTCGATGCCAACGGCGACGGATCGATCAGCCAGAGCGAATTCGAAAACGCGATCGGGCCCAACGCCGACAAGTCGCAGGTCGATGCGCTCTTCCAGAAGCTCGACGCCAATGGCGACGGCTCGATTTCCACGGACGAGCTCGCCTCCGCGGAGAAGAAGGCGCTGAGCCACGCGCATCACCATCACCACATGCAGGGCATCGGCGGCGGTGATAACGGTGACCGAGATGGCGGCCCGAACGGAAGCGCCGGCGCCAACGGATTGCCGAGCTTCCTCAGCGGCAGCGACGCGACCGGCGCGACCACCCAGACCACAAGCAACAGCGATGGCTCGTCGACGACGACGATCACGTATTCCGACGGCACTACCATGACGCTGACGACGCCGGCCACCGCGAGCAGCAGCGCATCGAACGACACCGGCAGCACCAGCAGCAGCCAGAGCGGCACCACGGCCGCCGGCTTCAATCTGCTCGAGCAGCTGTTCAAGATGCAGTCGCAGATTCTGGCGCAGCAGTCGGCAAGCAGCACGCTGGCGATCAGCTGATCGGGATCAGTGAATCTCCGGCTCCGGGATCTTCGCGGTGCCTTCGAGGAAATCGAAGTCGCAACCCTCATCCGCCTGCGTGATGTGCTGGGAGAATAGCGCGCCATAGCCGCGCGGATAGATCGGCGGCCGCGGCGTCCACGCAGCCTTGCGGCGCGCATGCTCCTCCTCGCTGACGTGCCAGTGAATGCGGCGGGCGGCGACGTCGACCTCGATCTCATCGCCGGTTTGCACGAAGTTGAGTGGGCCGCCGACGAAGCTCTCCGGCGCGACGTGCAAAATACAAGCTCCGTAGCTGGTGCCGCTCATGCGCGCGTCGGAGATCCGCAGCATGTCACGCACGCCGGCCTTCACCAGTTTCTTCGGAATCGGTAACTGCCCCCACTCCGCGAATCCGGGGCCGCCCTTGGGGCCGGCGTTCTTGAGGACGAGAACGTGGTCGGGCGTGACGTCGAGATCGTCGCGCTCGACCTCGCGCGCCATGTGATTGTAGTCCTCGAAGGCGATCGCCTTGCCGCGATGTTTGGTGAGCCGCGGCTCGGCCGCTGAGGGCTTCATCACGCAACCGCGCGGCGCCAGATTGCCGGTGAGCACCGCGGTCGCGCCTTGCGCGTAGATCGGGTCCTTCAGGCTGTGGATCACCTCCGGCAGATAGGTCTTGGCGTCGGCAATGAGATCGCCGAGCTTGCTGCCGGTGACGGTGATACAGGAGAGATCAAGCAGATCGCGCAGCTCGCCCATCAGCGCGCGCAGGCCGCCGGCATAGAAGAAGTCTTCCATCAAATATTTGCCCGACGGCCGCACATTGGCGAGCACCGGCACCTCGCGCGAGATCTTATCGAAGCGCTGCATGTCGATCGGCACGCCGGCGCGGCGCGCCATCGCCACCACATGGATGATCGCATTCGTCGAGCCGCCCATCGCCATGTGCACGCGGATCGAATTGTCGAAGGCGGCCGGCGTCAAAATTTTCTGCGGCGTCAAATCCTCCCACACCATGTCGACGATGCGCCGGCCCGCGGCCGCGCACATGCGCGGATGATTGGCATCCGCCGCAGGGATTGAGGAGGCGCCGGGAAGCGCCATGCCCATGCCTTCGGCGATGGCCATCATGGTCGCCGCCGTGCCCATCACCATGCAGGTGCCGAAGGAGCGCGCGATGCCGCCTTCGATCTCGGCCCAGTCCTCCTCGGTGATCCGGCCGGCGCGCTTCTCGTCCCAATATTTCCAGGTGTCAGAGCCGGAGCCGAGCACATTGCCGCGCCAGTTGCCGCGCAGCATCGGTCCGGCGGGCACATAAATCGCCGGCAGCCCCATGCTGATCGCGCCCATGAGCAGGCCCGGCGTGGTCTTGTCGCAGCCGCCGAGGAGGACGGCGCCGTCGATCGGATGGCTGCGTAAGAGCTCCTCCGTCTCCATCGCGAGGAAGTTGCGATAGAGCATCGTCGTCGGTTTCACATAGGGCTCGGCGAGCGACATCGCGGGAAGCTCAAGCGGAAAGCCGCCGGCCTGGTAGACGCCGCGCTTGATGTCCTCGACACGCTCGCGGAAGTGCGCGTGGCAAGGATTGATGTCGCTCCAGGTGTTGATGATGCCGATCACCGGCTTGCCGGCCCAGTCGACGGAATCGTAGCCGAACTGGCGCAGCCGCGAGCGGTGGCCGAAGGCGCGCAGATCGGCAACGCCGAACCAGCGATGGCTGCGCAGTCTCTCGGGATTCTTATCGGCCATGCTTCTTCCTCGAACCTCCGGTCGTTTCCGCCCCTTCGAACATGCGCGCGCGCGCATTCTCGATATGCTTTTCCATCGCGGCGCGCGCCTTCTTAGCATCGCGTGCGGCGATGGCGCCGACAATGGCGATATGCTCGTCCTGCACCAGCCGCAGCCGCGCCCGCGCGCGCAGCAGCGACAGATTACGCGTGAGCGTCATGCCAAATGCAATATGCGGCTGCAAGGAGGACTGCACCGCCAGGTAATAGCCGTTATGCGTCGCCCTCGCGATGGCGAGGTGGAATTGCTCGTCGGCATCGACGCCGAGCTTGCCGTCGCGGATGCAGGCTTCCAGCGCATCGAGCTTGGCCTTGATATCGGCGAGGTCCGCCTTCTCCCAGCGTTGCGCGGCGAGCGCCGCCGCGGCGCCTTCCAGCGCCACGCGGAACTCGAAGCAGCGTTGGATGTCGGCGATGGAGTTAACCGGCGCGAATTTGAGCACCGCCGTGTCGGGCCTTTGCTTCACGTAGCTGCCGGAGCCCTGCCGCGAGACGATGATGCCGTCGTCGCGCAGCCGCGCGAGCGCCTCGCGCACCACCGGCCGCGAGGCCTGGAAGCGCTGCGACAGGTCGGTCTCCGACGGCAACCGCGCATTGACGGTGAATTCGCCGGCGACGATCAGCTCGAAAATACGCTGATAGATGCCGGCGGAAAGCTTGGCTTCGCCCGCTTCGCTGCGTTGGGCGGAAACCGGCACGTGCTTACCGTTTCTTGGCGACGCGCCAGCGGGCGAACTCGTCCTTGGCCTCGGGCGACGGCGGATAGACGCCAAAGATGGAGCGCCCCTCCTCGACCTTCTCCTGCACGAAATCCTCGAAGGCGGTCTGCTCGAAGGCCTCGTTGGCCACGTCGTCGGCGATCTTGGCCGGGATGACGGTGACGCCCTCGCCGTCGCCGACGACGATGTCGCCTGGATAGACCGGCACCTCGCCGCAGCCGATCGGCACGTTGAGGTCGACGGCGTGGTGCTTGATCAGGTTGGTCGGTGCCGCCGGCGCCTGGTGATAGACGGGGAATGGCATCTGCGCGATGTCGGGCGTGTCGCGAAAGCCGCCGTCGGTGACGACACCGGCGCAGCCGCGCTTCCACAGACGTGTGATCAAGATGCCGCCGGCAGACGCCGCCGACGGGTTGCGCCGGCTGTCGATGACGAAGACGGCGCCGGGAGGACATTCTTCCACGCCTTTGCGCTGCGGATGACTGCGATCCTCGAACACGCCGAGATGGTCGAGATCCTCGCGCGCGGGAATGTAGCGCAGCGTATAGGCCGGCCCGACCATGCGCGGCATGCTCGGGCTGATGATGCGCACGTCCTGCATGAAGGTGTTGCGCAAGCCGCGCTTGAACAGGACCGTCGTCAGCGTGGCGGTGGAGACGGCTTTGAGCTTCTCGCGGGTGGTCTCTTGCATGGCGTTGCAATCCATTAAAGGGCGCGCCACTTTTCATCCCCAGCTGCAAACTTGTCAATAGTTGTCAACTGCTGGATTGAGTTGTAATGGACGGCGCACAATCCGCCGTCCTGTCACAAGGAGTTTTTTCGTGCTGAGAGTTCTCGCCGCCGCGCTCGCTCTGTTTGCCGCCGCAACCTGCGCCCAGGCGCAAGACAAATGGCCGGCGCGCACCGTGACCATCGTCGTTCCTTTCGGGGCCGGCGGCACCACCGACCTGTTCGGCCGCATGCTGGCGCAGGCGCTGCAGGCGAAATACGGCACGCCGTTCATTGTCGAGAACCGTGCCGGCGCCGGCGGCAATCTCGGCGCCGCCGCGGTCGCCCGCGCCAAGAAGGACGGCTACACGCTCCTCGTCGGCACCGTGAGCACGCAGGCGATCAACCCGTTCATCTACACCAACATGCCGCTCGACGCGGAGAAGGACCTGCAGCCGGTATCGCTGATCGCGCGGCTGCCGAACATCCTCGTGGTCAATCCGAAGCTACCCGTGAAGTCGGTCGCCGAGCTCGTCGCTTATATGAAAGCGAACCCCGGCAAGCTGACTTACGGCTCCTCCGGCGTCGGCACCTCGACGCATCTCGCCGCCGAGCTGTTCCAGATCGAGACGCAGACCAAGATGGTGCACATCCCCTATCGCTCCTCCGGCGAGGTGATGAACAACCTGATGGGCGACCACGTCGATCTCGCCTTCGACAACATTACGCTGGCCTGGCCGCATGTGCAGGCCGGCGCCTTGCGCGCGCTGGCGGTGACCTCAATGAAGCGCAGCGACATCGCGCCCGATGTGCGGACCATGGCCGACACCTTGGCCGGGTTCGACGCGACCTCCTGGCACGGCTTGTTCGCGCCGGCGGGCACGCCGAAGGAGATCGTGGACACGCTGGCGGCCGAGGTGAAGCGCATCTTCGAGACGCCGGAGGCGCAGAAGGCGCTGCACGAGATCGGCGCGGTGCCCTCGCCGATGACGCCGGACGAATTCGCGGCCTTCATCGGCGCCGAGCGCAAGAAATGGCAGGAGGTGGTGAAGGCTGCGGGTGTGAAGTTGCAGTAAGGCGCGGATCACCGCTTGACGGAGTAAAGGCGGATTCAGCCAGCCGTTATTCAGAGAGTGCGTCGCGAAGCCCAGGCGTGTCGTTGATCAGTGCTGCGCCGAGCCAACAGCCAAGCTCCGCGTCGCCAACGCGGTACTCCATGTACACGCGCGACTGCCCGGATTCGAACATGCGCGTAATGATAAATTTTTTCGCGTGCTCGTCATAGTCGATCACGTGCCAATATCTGAGCTTGGGCAAGCGCACCTCGCTATGCCTCCATTTGGCAAGATCTCCTTGAGATTCCAATTGGCCACTTTCGCACAAAGCTTCGATAACAAGTGCGATCTCGCCCATCTCAACGGCGATGCCTTTCTCCTCGCATCGTTCGTGAGTCAGCGCGATCACCATGGCCGTCTTGAGCCACCTGCTCCGTGAAATTGATAAAATAGTCTCGGTGATTTGATGGTATCGATCGTCGGTCATCGCCTGCCCCTTTTTCCCCAATCGACTGCGGTGCGGAGAGCGCGCCGGAATGACGGCGCCTCTGAGCCGCTGCTTAGACCTCGTCGCGAAGCCCAGGTGTATCGAGGATCAGCGCCTCGCCAAGCATGCGGCCAAGTGCTTCGAATTTTGCCGACGGCGGTGTGACCCTGTCGATCGGGAATTCCGTGAACAAGTGCGATTCCCCAGAATCGAAGACGCGCGTGACCACGATCTTTCTTGCGCGCTCGTCGTATTCGACAACATGACGATATCTGTGTTCGGTCATTGCGTTATTCCATCGATGTCTAACTGAAATTGCAGATTTCAGCTGCTTACCCGCGCCCAAGCATCTTTCTTGCATCCGCCGCCGTCGCAACCTCATCGCCCAAAATGGCAATGATCCTGGCCGCCTTCTCCACCAGCGCGGCATTGCTCGGCGCGAGCTCGCCCTTGCCGAGATAGAGATTGTCCTCGAGCCCGACGCGGACATGGCCGCCGAGCAGCACGGTCTGCGCGGCCATCGGGAACTGGTGCAGGGAGATGCCGAAGGCGAACCACACGCGGTCGGGCGGCAGCAGGCTCTTCATATAAATGACGGCGTCCGTGGTCGCCGGCTGCCCCCACGAAATGCCGAGGCAGATCTGGAACATGCCGGGCGCCTTGATGTGGCCGGTCTCGATCATGCGCCTGGCGAGGAGGAGATGCCCCGCCTCGAACACTTCGAGCTCCGGCGTGACGCCGGCGTCGCGGATCGCCACTGCCATCTTTTCCAGATGCGTCGGTGTGTTGACGAAAACCGTCCCGCCCATGTTCATGCTGCCCATATCGAGGCTGCAGATGTCGGGTTTGAGCTCCATCACATGGCGCACCCGTGCGTCGGGTGGCGACAACGTGGTGCCCGGCGCGTATTTGAGCGGATCGTCGACGCCGGGAACGAAACGCGCGCCCGGACCGGTGGTGAGATTGATGAGCACGTCGATGCCGCTGTCGCGGATGCGTCCGACCACTTCGCGATAGAGCGCGCCGTCCATGCTCGGCTTCGTCGTCTGCGGATCGCGCACGTGGATGTGGACGATGGCTGCGCCAGCCTTCGCCGCATCGATGGCGGAGGCGGCGATGGCCTGCGGCGTCACCGGCACGGCGGGATTGCGCGAGGGCGTGTCGGCGGAGCCGGTCACCGCACAGGCGATCATCACCTTCCGCTGCATTATGTCCCTCTCACTCGATGCGCAGATGCGCGTCGTGCACCACTTTGCCCCACTTGACGATCTCGGCCTTGATGCGCGCGCCGAACTCCTCCGGCTTGTCGGCCACCGGCACGAAGCCGAGCTTGAGCAGCTGCGCCTGCACCTCGGGCTTGGCCACCGCCGTGGCGACCTCCTGCTGCAGCAGGTCGACGATCGCCTGCGGCGTTCCCTTCGGCGCCAGCATGCCGGTGAGCGTATCGGCCTCCTGGTCGGGATAGCCGGCCTCGCGCATGGTCGGCACATCGGAGATCTGGCCGCTGCGCTTGAGCGCGAGCACCGCGAGCGCGCGCAGCTTGCCGTCCTTGATGTTGGCGAGTGCCGGCGGCAGCGCGGTGAAGGCGATCGGCGTGTGCCCGCCGATGGTGGCCGCGATCGCCGGTGCCGCGCCGGCAAACGGCACATGCGTGAGATCAAGGTCGAATTTCTGCTTGAACAACTCACCCGACAGATGCGGCGTCGAGCCGATGCCCGGGCCGGCGAACGTGTATTTGCCCGGACTGGATTTGATCAGCGCGATGAGCTCGCTGACGTTCTTCGCCGGCACCGACGGATTGACCACCAGCACATTCGGCGAATAGGCGACCATGGTGATCGGTGCAAAATCCTTCACCGCGTCATAGGGCACGTTGGCATAGAGGCTCATGTTTACCATGAAACCGGTCGAGACCACGATGAGCGTGTAGCCGTCGGGCGTCGCTTTCGCCGCCTCCGCGCTGGCGATGTTGCCGCCGGCGCCCGGGTGGTCATCGACGTAGAATTGCTGCCCGAGCGAGGCTGAGAGCTGCTGCGCCACTAGGCGGGCGATCACGTCGGTCGGGCCGCCGGCGGAGAAACCGACCAGCACGCGCACCGGATGATCGGGATATTTCTGCGCCAGCGCGCTCTGCACGCCAAATGGCCCGATGAGCAGCAGGCACAGGCACAAGAGAAGCGGCCGCAGTGCAAATGTCATGAGAGCACCTGTGCAGGCTTGTCAGACGACGAACAATGCTCAGTCGATCTTCACTCCCGCGAACTCGACGACCTTCGCCCATTTCGCCGTCTCGTCCTCGACCAGCTTGCCGAACTGCGCCGCGGTCATTGGCGTCGGCATGCCGCCGAGTTCGCCGAGCCTGGCGATGAGCTTCGGATCCTTGAGCGATTCATTCACCGCCTTGTTCAGGATCTCGATGACCTCGGGCGGCACGCCTTTGGCCGTGGACAGGCCGTAGAAGCCGACCGACTCGAAGCCCGGCACCGTCTCGGCAACCGCCGGGATCTCAGGCACCGGCGGCCAGCGTTTGGGCGTGGTAACACCGAGCGCGCGCAGATGTCCGGCGCGCACCTGCTGGATGGCCGACGGCAGATTGTCGAACATCACTTGCACCTTGCCGGAGATGAGATCGGGCATTGCCGACGCGGAGCCGCGATAGGGCACGTGCAGCATGTCGAGGTGGGTCATCGCCTTGAACAGCTCGGCCGACATGTGCACCGAGGTGCCATTGCCGGAGGACGCGTAGGACACCTCCCCCGGATGCGCCTTCACATAGGCGATGAACTCACCCACTGTCTTCACCGGCAGCGAGGTCGGCACCACCATCAGATTGGCAAGCTGCATGATGCTGGCGACGGGCGCGGTGTCGTTGAGGAAATCGAACGGCAGCTTGCGATAAAGCGAGGTGCTGATCGCGTTGTTGGGCGCGACGAGCAGCAGCGTGTAGCCGTCGGCCGGCGCGTTGACCAAGGCCGCCGAGGCCATGTTGCCGCCGGAGCCGGTCTTGTTCTCGACGTAGAAGTTCTGCCCCAGCCGCTCGGAGAGATATTGCCCGATGATGCGCGCGACCGTGTCCACCGGACCGCCGGCGGTGAAGCCGACAAGGATGCGCACCGGACGGTTCGGATAGTCGGCGGCGTGGACGGGAGCGGCAACGAGCGCGGCAAGCGAGAGAATGAGTGCGAACAGCTTGCGCATCGGCGCCCCCCGCGATGGCGTGAAAACGTCTAGTCGATGGAAAGATTGGCGAACTTGACGACCTTCGCCCACTTCTCCACTTCCGCCTTCATCACATTGCCGAAGTCGGCCACCGAGCCGCCCATCGGGACACCGCCGAGATTGGCGAGCCGCTCGATCAGCTTCGGATCGGCGAGCGCTGTGTTCATCGCTTTGTTGAGCTTGTCGACGACGTCCGCCGGCGTGCCGCGCGGCGCGCCCATGCCGAACCAGGCGGAGGCTTCGTAACCGGGCACGGTCTGCGCGACCGTCGGCACGCCGGGCAAGGCCGGCGACGGCTTGTCGGTGGTCACCGCCAGCGCGCGCATGCGGCCGCTGCGGATGTATTCGATCGACGACGGCATATTGTCGAACATCACGTCGACCCTGCCGGCGAGCAGGTCGGTGAGCGCCGGCCCGGCCCCCTTATAGGGAATGTGCTGCATTTGGACCCCGGTCATCGCCATGAACATCTCGCCGGACAGATGCACCGACGTGCCGTTGCCCGACGACGCCATGTTGATCTTGCCGGGATTGGCTTTGCCGTAGGCGATGAACTCCTCGACCGTCTTCGCCGGGAAGTTCGGATTGACCTCCATGACGTTCGGCACGCGGCAAATGCCAGCGACCGGCGCGATGTCGCGCAGCAGGTCGAAATTCAGGTGCTTGTAGAGCGTGACATTGATGCCGTTCGCCGGATTGACCAGCAGCACGGTGTAACCATCCGGCGCCGCCTTGGCGACATAGTCGGTGCCGATATTGTTGCCGCCGCCGGGCTTGTTTTCGATGGCGAACTGCTGGCCGAGGGTCTCCGACATCCACTGGCCGGTGAGCCGCGCCAGGATGTCGGTCGTCCCCGAGGGCGGATACGGCACGATCCAGCGGATCGGCCGGTTCGGAAAATCCGTCGTCGCGAAGGCCGTGCGTAGGTTGAGAAACGGCGCGGCAACGGCGCCGGCGCTGGCCGATGCAATGAACGAACGACGTGAAATCGAAACTTTCCGGGTCATGGCGCTTCCTCTGGGAACGCCCTGAGCGGGCGTTTTTGCTTATGTGCCGGAGGTTACGCGGGCTGCCCAGGCGTGCACAAGACCGGCAACGAACCGAGCCCGGTGTTGCGCGTTAGCCGGACGTCCGACCAGACGGGCCAGCCCGCCACCGGCACGGCAATACCTAAAATGAGGGAGGGATTCCCATGCATTACAGGCCGAGAGGCAACGCAGCGCTGCACATCGCATTGGGCGGCCTGCCGCCGAAAATGCCGGTCGATGTCGATGCCGACGTCGGGGTGCGCGCGAAGACCGTTGCCGATCTCCGCAAGGTGGCGGCGTGGCCAGACAACCTTGTGGTCTCGACGCCACCAGGCGAGCGGGGCGAAGGCTGCGTCAAGGTGAGCCGCGTCCACGCTGCGAGCCGCACCACGCCGAAGGCGTAGCGAGGCAAACGGCTATCGCGTTGTCCTGCGCGTCCGTTGTCGCGCGTCCATTTTCCGAACGCGATCGAGAACAATCGCGGCCGGCACATAGTTAGCAGCGGCCCTCGCAAGCTTTTCCCGCAACTCGGGAGGCAACGCCCGCCTGTGTTCCAGGAGGTACTCGGTAAAGCTGACGATGGCGCACTCGTCCTCTGCCTCGACCGCTTTCTGGATCCAGAATTCGTATTTTGACGAATCTTCCGGGAATCCGTTGGCACCGGTTTGGTAATTTGCCGCGAGCATCGTTTGACTGGCGGGGTCACCTGATTCCGCGCCGCGTTTCAGGTAGTCCCAAGCAATGCGAGTTCGATCATCCCGTTCCTGCTCGCCCAATCCGTTCAGATAGGCGAAGTGTGCGGTGACGTGCGCCGCTGGCATGTTGCGCTGCGCCAAGTCTTCGATCGCTTTCATGCAGCGCCGAACCTCATCTTTGTCACCTCGCCGATGGGCTTCCTCGGCCAGATCGCCATAGGCCGGCGCCACGCCAGCCTCTGCTGCTTCGCGCAACAACGCGAGCCCCCGCGCTCTGTGGCCGGCTGAAAGAAGATCAGACCCCTCCTCGTACTTGCAGACGGCATTTTCCCACTGCGGCCCTTCCGAACGATTATTCATGTGCCCCTCCTAAAATTTCCGACGCATCAGTGGTGATGTGCCGCGTAAGTACCTTTTCATGATGTACCTCTGTATCGGCCGATTGTACCCCTTGATCTCAGGTACTTCACTTTCCAAAATCCTGTCGACGAACTTTTTCGCCTGATCCTTAGTCATCTTGTTCTCAGCGGAGATATGGTTCTCCGCAATAAACTTATCCATCTCCGCACCCACAGCAGCATTGTACTGGCGTGCCGGCGCGTCATAGAAGCGATGAGGATTCCGCGGGTCGCGCTGAACTAATTGGTCTTTTCCTATGGTTGCCTCCGAGAAGTACTCGATCGCTTCCTGGCTCATGACCTGAGCGCGCTCCCTGACCGGCGCCAAACCAGCAAGGTGATGACCCTTGTTGCGCGCAAACAATGCCGCAATTGATCCTGGAGGACGTCGGAGGTTGATTGCGTACGAGCAACCTCATTCGGCAAACGAAGGCACGCGCGCGGAGAGCCGCGCGCGTTGCTTTCTTGGGTGAACAATGAGTAGACGCGCTGAGACGCCGCCGATTGAGTCGGATCAGCCTTCAGCGAGGCGACCGACGCGGCGAAGATTTGCTATTCATCCGGCAGACGAGAGCGCACAGCTTAAAACTGAGGCACTTCGGTTCAGCGTCTTTCCTTCCACGCGGCGATGATCTCACGCAGATCGACCGGCTGCGTTTCCGCATTGAACGGCTCGTCGGGAATGTCGAACCAGGTCTGCGCGCTCCTGGTCCAGATGTGGCCGACCGGTTCGAGCCAGGAGGCACCGTCGAGGGTGCCGGGTTTGATGATCGCGACATTGGGGCGCGCATGCGGCAAATGATAGAGCCGCACGCCGCAGGTCGGGCAAAACAGGCAATCCATTTTGTTGCCGCTATCGGCCGTCCGCACCCACGTCGCCGGCTCGCCCTGCGTGATCACCACCGCCTCGCGCGGCACCACCATCGAGAGACCGAACGAGCCGCCGGACTGCCGCTGGCATTCGGTGCAGTGGCAGGCGTAAACCGCAAGCGGCTCGGCGCGGATTTCATACCGCACGCCGCGGCACTGGCAGGCTCCGGTCATCGGGGATGGCATTGGAAAAAACTCTCCGCAGTGTGAGGAGAGCTTTTAGCAGCGCAGCGGGCAGAGACAAAATGCGCGCCACGCCGGCTAGCCGCGCTCAAACGAAGCGCACGCCGATCCGCTTGGCGCTGCGCCACGCCACCTCGCACGAGCGCTTGATATTGTCCGGCTTGATGATGAGGTCGAACTTGTCGGGAACGCCGACAGAGGTTTCCAGCTGCAGCAAGGCGCCGGTCTCGGAAATGTTGCGCACGATGCAGTCGAGACCGGCCGCGAAGCTGAAGGAGATCTTTCCGGTCTTGAGCGTGCGGCGGCGGAGGCTACGCCGATGCTCGCTCCCATTGGGCTCAGTCAAAAACCTTCCTCGATCTTTTTTTGATGGCGGAGCTGCTCGCGATCCTTCGCCCGGCGCCGCCGCGAGATGATCTCGCGCACGACGTAACCGGCAGCAAAACCGATCGCCAGCAACACCCCCACCGCAAGCGTCGCGCCCCACATGGACGCAAGTGGTAAATGTCCAGTGTTTAGGCGTCGCGTAAAAATCTTGTAGAAAAAAGCGCGCTCCGTATCGCCACGGCAGAAATACGCCGTTGAGTGTCCGCAAAATTTGCAGACATGAACGAGACTTAAACCCCTGTCTCACGACCAGTTCACGCCCACACCGCTAGGTTGATGCGACTCAATGCCGCCAATCGTCGCGGCGCCTTCGCATGATCGTCATCCCGACCAACGAGATTGGCGATTCCCACCCATCGGAGAAGACACCATGAGACCCATACTCAAGATTGCACCTGCGCTTGTCGCGCTCGCTGTCACCCTCGCGCGCGGTGCCGGCGCTGCGCAGGCGCAAGTTGCCGTCATCGTCGGCGAGCGCGCCATGCCGGCGCCGATCGTCGAAATCGTCCCGACCGCCCGCCCCGGCTACGCCTGGGTCGCCGGCCACTGGGTCTGGCGGCGCGGCAACTGGTTCTGGGTGAAGGGCCATTACGTCGTCGGCGCCGTGACGCCGATGCCGGCGCCCGTCGTCGAGGTGGTGCCGGCGCGCCCCTCCCCGGCGCATGTCTGGATCAAGGGCCATCACGCCTTCGAAGGCAACCGATGGGTCTGGCACCCGGGCGTCTGGGTCCGTCTCTAACGGATCGGCCCGCGCGCCGTCACGTATGCAGCGCAGCGGTCGCGGTGATGATGCCGCGGCCGCTGTTCTTGCGCCCGCGCGCTAGACAATCGGTCGGCGCCATCCGCCCGTGGCGCCGAACACCACCGAGATGACGAACAGCAGCAGCACGACAAAGAACACCGTGCGCGCGATATCGAGCGCCGCGAATTCAACACCGCCGAATCCCAAGACGCCGGCGATCAGCGCGATGATCAGCAAAGTGACGATCAGGTTGATCATGTAAGCCTCTTATTCACCGTTGATTTCAGGCTGCGCTTTGCCGCAGGTCGGCATCGCGCAACTGGCCGCCGAGAATCCCGGCAAGCGCTGCGGCGACAGCGCCGAAGAGCAGCGCCATGAACGTCCAGAACGAGGACATGGCGCCGGCCTTCTCGGTCTTTTCCTTCGCCGTCTGCAACGCTGTGCGCGCCTGGTCTTCGACCTGCGTGACCCGCTGCTCCGCCTGATCCTGCGGAAGCCCGCTGCGCATGGCGACGAGCTGCGCGAGATAGCTACGATCCGTGTCGTCGAGCTTGCCTTGCGAGGCCGCATGCATGACGACGCGCGTCACTTCCGCACGTGTCTCTCTGTTGAGCGGCGCCGACGAGCCGCTGCCCGAGCCGGTGGTTTCGCTGCCGGCACTGGCAGCTTGCGTGATGGAGCGCGGGCGCAGCATCAGATCGACAAAATAGTCAACCGGACTTGCAGACGACGTGGTCTGGCCGCTCTGCCCGCCACTACTGCCGACCATGCCGGCTGCCGCGCCCGCCGAGACATGGGCAGCGGCACCGGCGGCAAACAAGCTCACCATCCCGGCAACCGCGGCCATGACCACGACGCCGAGCGCCCAAACCACGAGGCCGTGCGCCGCATCGCGAAAGGTCGTGTCGCCTGGCGCCAAATCCTGCAACGGGCTGCGCAGCCGCGCGGCAAGATAGCCGCCCGTGGCGAAGGCGAGCGCCTCTGCCAGCACCAGCCAGACCGCTGCCGCGGCGGTCAGCGTCGTTGCCGACGGCCCGCTATAGGGAAGCGACAAGGAGAAGCCGATCCCGGAGCCAAGCGCGATGATGAGAAAGGCCACCGCGGTCGCCGCGATGGTCCCGCCGATCACGGCGCCCCAGGAGAGCGCGACTCTGTTGATCTGTTCGCCAGCATACGGAGTGTCGATCGAAGTCTCGATGCCTAGACTACTCATTGTCGTCTCGCCTCATGTCCGGAGCTGTCCTGGTCATGAACCGCAGCGCCGCGGCGAACGTTCCCGGCGAAACACGCTTTGGATTGGCGCGGCCGCTCGACTGGCGCAATAACCGCCGGCCCGCAGGAACAGGTCGGCGACCGGCGCGTTTTCGGGCGGGGAACCAGAGAGCGATCCGATGTTGCGTTGGGAAAACGTCAAGCAATGCCATCACGAGGCCGACGCCTGCCGGCAATATTCGGTGGCCGAGGATAGCGCGGACGAACGGCTGCTGTGGCTCCGGCTGGCCGAAGCCTGGGAAGCATTGGCCAAGGATCTCGTCACCGAGGCGGGCCGGCCTCACTGAACGCGTCGGTCTCGGCGCCGCGAGGCTTGGCTGCATTTGCGCACGCAAGCTGACTTGCTGTGCATCGCCGCCCGCGGTCGCGGACGCGTGTTTGCGATAGCAATCGCCGCCCGCCGACCCCACTTGATCGAAGCAGTCTCATCGAACGCATTTCGGGAGCACGCGCGTGCGCGCCTGCGCCGCCGCCGTCAATCAACGACCGGCGTCATCAATGAACGATATGTCCGACCAGGTAGAAGCCGCTGCCGAGCACGACAACGGAGCCAACGACCCACAGGACAGGAACTAAAAGGACCATGGTTCAGCCTCCTGAAGCCATGAACGTGATGGTCCGCCGCGAGGTTCCGGGCGCAAGGAACTCCCGATGTTTCCCCGGCGTTTTCGGCCATGCATGGGTGGTGGGTTGAGGAGACAACATATGTGGTCAGGTGCATTCACGTTCCGCGGCTGGAGCTGGTCAGCCGTCATCATCGGCGCCATCGCGGCGCTGATCTTCCAAGCGCTCTTGTCCATGTTGGGCTTCGGTCTGGGTCTACTGACGATCGATGTGCCGACAGCCGAGAGCGCGCCCCGGGCGGTGACCTGGGCGGTGTTTGCCTGGTGGGTCGCTTCGGGCGTGATCAGCGCCTTCGCGGCGGGTTGGATTGCGGCGAATTTCTCCGAGACGTTCAGCGCCGAAGGGCGCGCGACGCATGCCCTGCTCGCCTGGGCGGTGGCGACACTGGTCGTCATCGCCGCCACCGGGTTGACGGCAAGCAACTCGGTGGCCGGCAGTCTCGGCGGCCCGGCTGGGACCGCATTCGCGCAATACCAGAGCCTGACGGCGCCCGGTGCCACGCGTCCTTCAGCGGCGCAAGTCGAGTCGGCACGGCGCAACTTGGCGCTGGTGATGCTCGGAAGCTTCGTCGCGCTGATCGTGGGTGCCGGCGCAGCCGTTGGCGGAAGCCAATGGCTGCCGGATGAAGCGACGCGGCGGCAAACGACGGCGCTGCCGACCTGACGTCGACGCCAGCATGCGGACCGGCCGGCACGCTGAGGTTGCCGGCCGGTGTAATGGCTGCACATCGCAAGCCGCGAGCCGACATTCTCGTTCAGCGCGATGACGCGAACTCGCCGTGAAGACGGCGGCGCGCCTCAGTGGCTACTCGCGCAGCCGTGTCAAAATCACGGAAACGACCTAAATCGTACCGCGTGCGCCTAAACACGATGACGACACGCCATTTGCGTGATTCATTGTCCCAGCAGATTCCAGACACCCCGGTCTTGTTGTCGCAACGCACCGCCCGGTTGATCGCATTTTGCTGCGGGGTTACGTCGCGCAGATTCTCCCACTGGTTGTTTTGGCGATCGCCGTCGCGGTGGTCGACGAAGCCGACGGGGTCTTTGCCCGTCATCAGCTTCCAGATGACGCGGTGCATCGGATACGTAGTCCCTTTGACGCCCACGTTCAGATAGCCGTGCGACGCCACCGATCCCGCACAAATCCATGCGGGGTTGTGCCCCCGCCGCACCCGCCAGGAAAGCACGCCGGTTTCCGCGTCATAGGCGAATAGCCGCAACAGCTCCTGCTGCGGAGGCAGCGGCCTCATGCGTTTACGTGCCCTCGAAGCGGCCATGCGGGAAGTCTCCTGATTGTGCGCGGATGAAAAAGCCGCTCTACACTGTGCTCCGCACGGAGGAACGATCATGGACATGCGCCCATTCGGCCGCAGCGGCATGCGGCTTTCCGTTCTCGGCTTTGGTTGCGGAGCAGTCGGCGGGTTGATGGTGCGCGGTGATCCGCGCGACCAGGAGCGGACCATCGCGCGGGCAATTTCCGTCGGCGTGAATTATTTCGACACCGCGGTGCAGTACGGCAACGGCGAATCCGAGAAGAACCTGGGCAACGTCCTGCAGCGGCTCAAGCCCGCCGACGTCGTCGTCGGCACCAAGGTCCGGCTGCCGGAGCCGGACTTTGGCCGCATCGCCGACGCCGTGACCACGTCACTCGAAGCGAGTCTGACGCGGCTTCGTCGCGATCATGTCGATATCTTCCACCTGCACAATGCCATCACCGCGAGCGGCGGCGGAAAAGCCTTGAGCGTCGACCAGGTGCTCGGCGACGTGGTGCCGGCGTTCGAGAGGCTGCGCCAGCAAGGCAAGACGCGTCACCTCGGGCTCACGGCTGTCGGGGACACCGTGGCCTTGCAGCGCGTAATCGACGCGAAGGTCTTCGAGAGCGCGCAGGTGGTCTACAACATGCTCAATCCCTCGGCGGCGATCAATCTGCCGGCCGATTATCCGGCGCAAGATTATGGAAAGCTGTTCGACCACACGCAGGCGGCCGGCGTCGGCGTCATCGGCATCCGTGTGCTTGCGGGCGGTGCCCTATCAGGATCGGCGGAACGTCATCCGATTGCGTCACCGCCGCCCGAACCGATCGGCTCGGCGACGAGCTACGACGCCGACATCGCGCGCGCCCGCCGCCTGATGCCGCTGGTCGAGGAGGGATTTGCCGCGAGCCTGACCGAAGCCGCGACACGGTTTGCGATTTCGCATCCGGCCGTCGGTACCATTCTCGTCGGCATGGCGACGCCGCAGGAATTCGAGGACGCGCTGAGCGCGGTGCAAAAGGGCCCGCTGCCGCCCGCCGCGATCGATCGGCTCACAGCTCTGCGGAAGGATTTCGCCGGCGAGCCGCGGTGACTGTGATCGCTAGCCCGGCGTTGTGGAGCGGGACCGGCCCCAGTCCAGGTAATGCGGAAGAGTAAGCCGGCTGACGCGCTGCTGTTGCCTTTCACTTCATTCCAGCAGCGCAGCCCATACTGAACGCGAAAGCCGACAGTCATCGCCGTCTGCGGCGAGTTCAACAGCGCCCGCTCAAAACCCTGGGCAATCCTTGAACAGCATCAGCACCTCGGTCATGCCCTTGAGTGGCGTGAGCGTGAGGAAGACCATGCCGCCGGTCGCGACCGTGCGCGTGAGCCCCTCGACATAAATGTCCATCGGCGGCTCCTCGTCGAACCAGACGAAGTCGAGCGTCTCCGCCTGCCACTTCTCGCGACCCTGATCGTAGCTCTTGAAGCCGAGTGTGGAGGCGCCGCCGCTCACGTGACGCACCACGACGCTGTCGAGCGCGTTGGGCACATTGCCGCGCAGCGACCAGTCGATGAGATCGTCGCCGGGGATCATTCCGGTGCCCCAGGTCTCGCGCAGCTTCGGCTCGCCAACGAGCATGCGCTGCACGCCGTCGCGCGTGGCCTCAAAGCCGGTCGAGCCAGCCCAGCCGCGCACCGGCTTGTCGAAGCGGCGGCCTTTCCACCATTCCGGATAGCGGCCGGTGAGATGCGTCGCCACCTCGGCACCGCCGGAATAGGTCTTGCCGAGCTGGTTGCCGGCCTTGAACAGCCGCTCGTTGAAGTCGGCGCCGGCGTCGTGGAATTCGCGCTGCTTGGGCACCGGATGGTAGCGGAAGAGCTTAGTCCGCGCGTGGCGTCTCGCCAGCTCCGCCGTGTTGTCCTTGAGCTGGCGCACGAGCGCCGCCTTCGATTCCAAGCTCGGCGAGGCTGGCGAGGATGTGGGTGAGCTCGGTGCGGAGTTCGTCATCGGATTTCTGTTCCTCTTCGGGTTGGGCGCGCTCGCTGAAGAAGCCTTGCAGCTTGCCGATCAGCTCGAGCGCGCGGTTGGCGGCGGTGGAGTCGTATTTCAGCTGTCCGGTGGGCGTGCCGTCGCGGGCGAGCACGGGCTCGCCTTGCATGGCCTGCTCGACGATGGCGATCAGGCGCGCGAGCAGCCAGTCGCGGCTGCCAGGCGCGGGCGATGATGTGCTGGAAGCGTTCATGAAGGCCGTTTTGCTCCGCGATGTTTCCCAGGTTTTGCCCAGATTGGGTCACGAACAGGCAAGGTTTCATGGGCATGGTCCGCCCCGGGTAAGGAGGGAGCCGCTATCCCATGAAGAGATTTCACTGCACCGCGTTGGCTGCGCTGGCCGTGACTTTGGGTGCCGTATCAGCCCAGGCCGCCGACCTGCCGCGCAAGGCAGCGCCAGCGCCGGTCTATGCGCTGCCGGCGCCGTACAATTGGAGCGGCTTCTATCTCGGCATCAATGGCGGCTTCGCCGGCGGACGTTCGAGCTGGAACGATCCGGCGGCGGGCGGCGACTCCGGCAATTTCCGCCTGCGCGGCGGCATGCTCGGCGGCCAGTTCGGCTACAACTGGCAGATGGGCCGCTGGGTGCTCGGGCTTGAAAGCGACGCCGACTGGCTCGGCGTGAAGGGTGGCGCGACGAGCGCGGGCGGCGTCTGCGGCGCCGACGGCGGCGGACAATGCCAGGTGCAGCAGAACTGGGCTGGCACCACGCGCGCACGCATCGGCTACGCCTTCGACCGCTTCCTGCCCTACATCACCGGCGGCGCGGCCTATGGCGACGTGCAGGCCAATCAGCTCAACGGCAGCAGCGAGAAGCTGCGCGCGGGTTGGGCGGCTGGCGCCGGCGTCGAATACGGCATCACCAAGAACGTCACCGCCAAGATGGAATTCATGCATCTCGATCTCGGCACCGCGACCTTCATGGGTGCGGCGTCGGGCACGCCGACCTTGTCGGTGCCGGTGACCAACAACACCGTGCGGGCCGGGCTCAACTACCGCTTCTCGTGGTAGGCGCGCGGCAGCGTTTGCCTATCTAATCCATCGACGCGCCGGAGAACTTCACGACGTTGGCCCATTTCGCCGTCTCTGTAGCGAGCAGCGAACCGAACTCGGCCGCCGACATCGGCATCGGTGTGCAGCCGAGTTCCGCCAGACGCTCCTTGATGGCGGCATCACCGAGAACAGCATTGATCGCGGCGTTGAGCTTAGCCACGACCTCAGCCGGCGTGCCCTTCGGGGCCACGACGCCATACCAGATACTGGCCTCGTAGCCGGAGACAGTCTCAGCCACGGTCGGCACATCCGGCAGCGTCTGCGAGCGCGCCGCAGTGGTCATCGCCAACGCGCGCAGCGCACCGGCGCGGATATGCCCGAGCGAGGACGGCAGATTGTCGAACATCACCTGCACCTGGCCGCCGATCAGATCATTGAGCGCCGGGGCGCCGCCGCGATATGGAACGTGCACGAGCTGAACGCCGGTCATCGCCATGAACAATTCGCCGGACAGGTGGATCGCGGTGCCATTGCCCGCCGAGGCCATCGCGATCTTTCCCGGATTGGCCTTGGCGTAGGCGATGAATTCGCCGACCGTGCGGGCCGGCACGGAGGGATTGACCTCCATGACGTTGGCGCCGCGCGCCAATCCCGCAACCGGCGTCGAGTCGCGCAGGAAGTCGAAACTGAGCTTCTTGTAGAGCGTCGCGTTGATCGCGTTGTGCGGCGCGACGAAGAGGAGCGTGTAACCGTCGGCCGGCGCGGCGAGCGCAAGCTGCGTGCCGATATTGCCGCCCGCGCCCGGCTTGTTCTCAACGATGAAGGGCTGCCCCAGCCGTTGCGAGAGCGCCTGCCCGATCACGCGGGCGATGATGTCGTTAGCGCCGCCCGGCGGAAACGCCACGATCCAGCGCACCGGACGGCTTGGATAATCGAGCGCCTGCGCCGCCGGCGTGAGGAAGAGCGCGGCGGCCGCAAACACGAGGCCGAAGAAGCGGATCAACGTGTCCTCCAAGGCGGCGAAAGCCGGCGCGACGACGGGACGCGATGCCAAGGGTAAGTCTTGAGATTTGGAGGGCAACAGGCAAAAATAGGTATTCATTTTCTATTTTTGCAAAAACCTATGGAATGGGATGATCTCAAGTATCTGCTGGCGGTGGCGCGCACCGGCAACCTGGTCGCCGCGGCGCGCCAGCTCAGGACCAGCGCCTCCACGGTGGCGCGGCGGATCGCCGAGCTCGAGGCGGCTATCGAGGCGCGGCTGTTCGATCGCAAGCAGACCGGCTACACGCTGACCGAGACCGGCGAGGCCATCCGCCTGCGCGCCGAAGAGGTCGAGGAGCGCGTGCTGGCGCTACAGCGCGAAGCGCTCGGCCGCGATGCGCAGATCACCGGCAAGGTCCGCGTGACAGCATCCGACGACATCGCCACCCACGTCATCGCGCCGCAGCTTCCGCGCTTCGCTCGCGCCTATCCGCAGATCGCGCTCGATCTCACGGCGCAGATGGAGCTTGCGAACCTGGCGCGCCGCGAGGCGGACATCGCGATCCGCGGCCAGCGGCCGACGGAGGGCGACTTCGTCGCGCGGCAGATCGGGACCTGGCCTTTCGGACTATACGCAGCAAAGAGCTACGCCAAATCGCGGCGGCTGAAGCCCGGCCTCACGGATCTCAACGGCGTCGATATCATCACCTGGACCGAGGAATACGCGCACCTGCGCGGCGGACCGTGGTTCGCCAAGCACATGCGCAACGCCCCGGTCGCGCTGGCCTCGAATTCACGGCGCGTGCATCACGAAGCATGCAAGGCCGGGATGGGCGTCGCGATCCTGCCCTGTGCCGTCGCCGACAAGGAGCGCGGATTACTGCGTCTGCTGGGGCCGGATCGGGTGCTCTCGCTGCAGCTGTGGCTGGTCGTGCACCGCGATCTCACACGCACCGCCCGGGTGCGCGCGGTCATGGATTTTCTCATCGACGTCGGCAGGAAGCACGCTCCCGCCGGTTAAGGCGTCGTGCCGCGGTCGCGCGCCATCGCGCTGTCGGCCGAGGCGGCGGGCGCCGGCTTGAACAGCTTCTGCAGCGCTTCGGTGACCGGATCGCTCACCCGTGCGCGCGTCTGTGCGTTGCCGGTCACCGCAGCGTTTGCTTGCGCCGCCTGCGCCGTTGCCGCCGGCGCAACGGGCCGCCGGACCCGCGCGTGATGCGGGGCTTGCGCATGGTGCGCGACATGGTGTGCCGCGAGCCGGTGGTGCGACGTTCGGGCCGACGCATCTGCCGGCGTGGTCTCGCCTTCGCCAACGGCCTCGCTTGCGGCCGGCGGTATACCCAACACCACATTGTTCGGAAGCGGCGGCAGATCGATCGACGCAGCCGGCGCGGCTGCGGCGAGCTGCGGGGCCGGGCTGGCAGCGGGCGCATGCGGTGCGGCATCGGCCTGCGCCGGTCGCGGCGTCGCGACACCCTCACCTGCCGTCAGCCGCGCCGCATCCTTGACGCTGATCGCGGCGCCCGCCGGAGCGCTCGGCGGCGGTGGCACGACCGCGTGCAGCGCCGCGCGATCGGATTTACGCCCGGCTGGATCCGGCGTGACCACGGAATCCGGGTGCGAGGCTTTAGATGCGACGAAGCTCGTCACCACGACGGCACCGCCGGCAATGACGCCGGCGCAGAGCACCGCCCGTAGTGCGATCGAGAGCGGCCCATGCCAATCGCTCGCCGGTTGCGCCACCCGGATGACCTCGACGCGCTGCGGCACTGGCGCGCTCGGCAACGCCGGCGGCCAATCGCACCCGAGCGGCGCGCGCCGTTGGATGCTTTGGAGGAAGGCGGGAACGTCGATCGTCTCGTCGCGGCGCGGCCGGCGCGCAAAGCGCTGCGCCCGCGTGCTCAGAACATGGTCCCGAATTTCCACAATACTCATGGACACGCTCCGTTTTAATCCGTGCGGTCGAGCCGGCTCACGGCAGGACGATTGTGAAAATGAAGGCTGGCTCTCCCCGTGCAGCGCCGATGGTGAGCGGCCACCCTCGGCGTTAGTGAGACGGAACCTCGTCCGAATTATGAACGTGATGGAACTTCCGTGGCGCAATCAGTGGTGCGCAGCCACTTTTGCGGCGTCTGGAACACGGGCCGGCGCCCGGCGTTCGCTGCAAAGCACGATGATAGTCCGGAAAGGAACCCGTCCATGACGCGAGCTTTCATCACGCTGCTGCTTGCAGCCATCCTCGCCGCACCGGCTTTGGCGCGCAGCACCCGCACCCCGCAGTCGGGCCCGGATTGGCAGCAGCAGGAATGCCTGAAGGGCGTGGCGATGATCAAATCCGAGCTGAAAAAGAACCACCCGCAGGAGGTGCGCGATCATCTGCAGCGCATGCTCGAGCGGGCGAATGTCGAGGTCACCGAAAACGACTGGCCGGAGTGCCGGCAGTACATCGGCGAGGCGCGCCAAGCCTTGCAGACGCGCTAGGGTCACATCGACTATCGCGTGCAGGGCAGTAGCCCAGGTTGGAAGCGGAAATCTGCTATCTTTCGCGCAGACGAATCACTGGATCGCCTTTGCGCGCGCCGCTCTCGGGACTTCGCCGGACCACCCTGCTCGCCGGGGGCACAGCGACGCTGATCGCGATCATCATCGCCACCAATGCCTATGTGCTGTGGCGAATGCATCAGCAGACGCTGAAGGACGTGCAGGCGACGCTGCTGCTGCACAGCCTGACGCTGTCCGAAGCCGTCGAGCAGACCTTTCGCGCCACCGATCTCGTCCTCGACAATCTGGTCGAACGCGTGCGCGCCACGGCGGAACGCAACGATCCGTCCGACCCGCAGCTGATGACCTCGCATGAGGCGTATCTCCTCCTGAAGGAAAAACGCTCGGAGCTGCCGCAAGTCGATTCACTTGCAATCCTCGATGCCGGCGGGGTGCTCCTCGCCAATTCCCGCGTCTGGCCGACGCCCACCATCGATTTTTCCGACCGCGAATATTTCACCGCCGTCAAAGCCGAACCGAAACTGTCGTCCTTTGTCGCCGCACCGTTCCGCAGCCGCCTCACCGGAGAGTGGCTGGTCGCCCGCGGCCGGCCGATCGTCACAGCGCGAGGTCGCTTCATCGGCGAGGTCGTGGCGACGATGCCATTGCACCACTTCGAGACCTTTTTTCACGCCACTTCGCTCGGCTCCGGCTACACCGTCAGTCTGGTGCGCCGGGACGGCATGCTGTTGGTGCGATATCCGCAGGCCGGCGTGGTCGGCGGTGTGTTTCCAGGCTCCGTGCTGCGCAGCCTGACCGACGCGAACGCGGGCGTGGCGCGCTCCCCGAGCCCAGTGGACGGCGAAGCGCGGATCGCGGTGGGACGCGCATTGGCGGATTATCCCCTGGTCGTGATTGCCACGCGTCGCGAGCTCGATGCGTTTTCCGGCTGGACCCATATTGCGGCGATCATGGTTGCGGCCGGATGCGGCACCGTCGCCGCCGCGCTGGCCGCGGCCTTCGCCATTGCCGCCTGGTGGCGCCAGCAGGAGCGGCTGCGGCAGAGCGAAGCGCGCCGCGCTTTCGCCGTCGATGCCGCGGATTTCGGCACCTGGAACTACGAATATGTCACCGGCGAGCAATCCTGGTCGGACCGCTTGCGCGCCATCCTCGGCGCGCCGACGGCGATGCCCGCGACCCGGCCGAACTATCTCGATTTCATCCATCCGGCCGACCGTCACATCGTCGAGGAATGCGATCGAGATCTCAATCCGGAGCAGCCGCAGTTCGACGTCGAATACCGCATCGTCCACGGCGAGAACGGGGAGCCGCGCTGGCTCAATTCCATCGGCCGCATCGACTACGACGAAAACGGCCGCCGCATCTGCCATCACGGCATCGTCCGCGACGTCACGGCGCGCAAACAGGCGGAGGTCGAGCGCGGTGAGCTGCGCCGGCACCTGCTGCTGGCGCAGGAGGCGGAGCGGCTGCGGCTCGCCCGCGAATTGCACGACGAAGCCGGACAGAGTGTCGCGTCCGTGCTCATGCATCTGCAGCGGCTCGGCGGGCTCGTCGGCGATACCGGTCGCGCCCAGCTGCATCTGGTGCGTGAGCAGCTGCAGCGCATGGGCAAGGCCCTGCATCAGATCGCCTGGGAGCTGCGGCCGCCGTCGATGGATGAGATCGGGCTGCAGGCATCGCTCGCGAACTACATCGCGGAATGGGCCGAGCGCACCCGCATCACCGCGGATTTCCATTGCGAAGCCAAGCTTGATGACCTCACCGACGAGGTGCGCACGGTCAGCTACCGCATCATTCAGGAAGCGCTGACCAACATCGCCAAGCACGCGCAGCAGGCGCGCACCGCGAGCATCCTGATCACGCGCACGGCGGAGATGCTGCGCCTGACCATCGAGGACGACGGCCCGGGCATGACAGCTCCGGCCGGACGCACCAGCGAGCGCGGTCTCGGCCTCGCCGGGATGCGCGAGCGGCTCGCACTGATCGGCGGCGAGCTCACGATCGAAACGACGTCCGGCGGCGGCACGACCCTGTTCGTGCGCATGCCGCTCGGCGCGCAAAGGCTCAGTGCTTGAGCTAAGCTGTTATCTTGCCTCGCGATTTCTGTTCATTTTAGCGACGGATGCCATTGCGCCGATACCCCGCAGGGATTGGCGACGGAGGCGCCTCGTGTCATTCTCTCCGCGGCAATGATTTGGGGGGCCGGCTGAGTCGGGGAAGCAGCCGGATAGAGGGCTTGGCCTATCTCGAGCTAGAGATGTCGGGAATGCAGTGCCGCTACTGCGCGCGGGGAGACTTCAAGCTCCTCTCCCGCCGCGAGGATTTGCGGCCCGGGAGCATGATGCTGCTGGAGTGCCAGGGCTGCGGCCGCCTGCGCTCCGAGCAGGCGAAGATCGTGCAAACCCCGCTGCACGAAGAGACCTGAGCGACACAAGCGCCAGATTTTCGGCGAACCGCCAGCCGATTGAGCGTCCGCCTTTGACCAGCGCGTCGCACGAGCTGCGCTACGACGACTACCGGGCCGATAGCCACCGTCCGGCCTTCGACGGCCTGCGCGGCATCGGCTTCCTCCTGGTCATCACCGCGCACATCCCGACGGTGCCGCTGTTCGTCTATCTGCAAGGCTGGAGCGCCGTGTGGATCTTCCTGGTGATGAGCGGCTACCTCATCGCCATGCTGCTGATGCGCGAGGAAGAGCGCAGCGGCTCCGTCGCTTTCGGCGCGTTCCTGGTGAAGCGCTTCTGCCGCATCGTCCCGAGCTACTGGGCGGCGATCGCGCTCTATTGGCTCGCCTGCTTCGCCTTCGAGCCCTCGCCCGGTGACTATGCGAAGTTCATGACGCGCCTGCCCTGGTATCTCGCCTTCGCGCCGGAATACGGCGAAGGCACGGCGTTCAGCATCTTCACGCATTCGTGGACGGTCGGCGTCGAGCTCAAATTCTATCTGCTGTTTCCGCCGATCCTGTTCCTGGCGATCAAGAACGCGAATGCGCGCTTTGCCGTAACCGCGATCGCCGCCGTGCTGTTGACGGTGCAAGGCTCGTTCAACGCGCAGTCTTATTGCGCGCTCTTATGCGGCGCCATGCTGGCCTTCACGCTCGAGCGTCCGCAGGGCTACGCATTCATCGCGCGCATGGTGCGTGTGCCGCTCATCGTCCCGCTCGCCATGATCGTCGCGCTGTTCGTCATGTTGCTCTATACCGAGCAACTGTCTGCGGTGGCGTCCGTCGCGACCTATGTCATGGCCTATGCGATCGTGCAGCCGCACAAGGTCGCGCGCGTGCTGTGCTGGCGGCCGCTGGTTTATCTCGGGCAGCGCTCTTACGGGGCCTACCTGCTCCACGTGCTCGGTGTCCGCTACGGCTACATGCTGTTCGGCGATAGCGCGACGGGCGGCATCCTCATCGCCTGCTTCTGTCTTGCGGTCACCGTGCCGGCAGCGGAGCTGATGTATCGTTTCATCGAATGGCCGGCGATCGATTACGGGCGACGGCTGTTGAGCCGCACGCGGCCGGCGACGGCGCGGTAAGGATGTCGATCCGCGCTGCTTGGCGAAGACAAATGACGGCAGAGCAAATGTCAGGGCGGCGGCGTGTTGATCCGCACCGACCACCATTGATTGGAAAACAGCGGATACATGTTCTGTACCTCGCGATTGGGCGGCAGGTACGGGCTGAAATCACGGTTGACGTAAGGCTGCGCACTGACCAATCCGGCGCGCTGAACATCTTGCGCCAGCTTGGGGTCGACGCAGGTGTGTGCGGCGGTCCGGCCCCAAGCGCATTCCGGCGGCTTTTTGGGCGCAGCTTCGACCGGGGCGGCCGCACCTAGCACGGCAACAGCTGTTATGGTCACGATGAAGCTTCGACGGGCTACCATGAGTATGTTGCTCCGATCGATTCCAGCCAACCGTTGTCGGCGATCGCAGGCAACGACAAGCCGGGATTGGCTCCCTGGTCGATCCAGTAGTGCTCGACGCGGCCTCTGATCGCCAGATCCTTTGTCAGATCATAAGTCGCAAATCCTCCGGCCGTCCATTTGGTCTTGGCCGAGATGAATTGCAGCACGGTCGGAACGTACGAATTGTTGGGCCGATACAGATAACCCAAGGTCGGTCCGACCGTGAGAGCGGAGCGCACCTGGAATTTGTTGTCGAAGGTCACCTGATAAGCGTCGGTGTTCGAATTGAACAGCTCGGCCACGAGCGGCGGCAGATCGGCCGCCAGCACCTGGTTGCGACCGTTGTGCCCGTAAGAAGCCACCAGCACCGAGGTCCACACGTTCGACCAGTCGTATGACGTCGACCACGTCACCTGGTGGGCGTTGCCGGCGCGGTAAAGCGGCCCGCTATACGGCGTGAAGCCCAGGGTGCCTGAGGCGCTGGTCGTTGTTTCGAAGGTGGCCGATGCGTTCAGCCGCGTGAATAACGCGCCCTGCTTATAGGCCAGCGTGCCCGTCACCGTGTAATCGTCGCCTTGCTTCAGACGCGCGGTCGTGCCGGTGAAGGGCGTGAACGTCGCCGGGTTCAGGAACGTGGCGGTGTCCTTGTCGTAGGGCCCGTGGAATGTGTATCCAAAGGCTGCGCCGACCATCCAATTTTGGCCGATCGGAATATTCACGCCGACGGTCGGACCGACATTGAACCCTTGCCCCGAGACTGAAATCCCGACGAGATCGGGATCCATCCGGCCATTGATCGCGCTGCCGAACAGCGCGCTTTTGCCGGTCGGCAGATTGAGCGCGAGCGACGCATAGGGCTGCACCCCATCCAGCCCAAGATAGGTGTAGGTCAGCGCCACCGTGCTGTCGGTGATCTCGGAAAACGACCCCGTTTGCCCGGGCGTCGTCTGACCCGACCACACATAAGCGGACTGCACCTGCACTTCCCACTTGTCGACCGCGGAGGTCTTGCCGACCGCATCAAATGACACAGGAACATAGACCTGCGACCCGCTGCCGCCGGGCCCGGTTCCGATGGGTGGAAAGCCGCGCGTGCCGCTCCACTGATAGAAGCGCGTATCCTCGTCGAGCGTGAACTGCCAAGCCGATGCGCTCGCTGCCGTCGCGAGCGAAGCCTTGGTCGGCATGTCGGCTGCCTGCACCGGGCCGGCATAGGCCGAGAACAGCAGTGGAAACAATAATGCGGCGCGCAAACCCGCGAAGTGGCGCGCAGCGGTCGGGACCAAGCTCACCATCTCACTGCCCCCGACACCTGCGCTCGCACCCACAATTTCACGTATTGCGAGCGTAATGCCGGGCAGCACGCGAGGCCAGCAATGGCGCGCGCTGTCCCTGGATTTTTCCCCTGTGCTGCAGGAATGCCACGGTCGCTTGGCGCGCCGACGCACTGCCGTCGGCAACCCGACACCGGCGCCGGCCTGCCTCGCGGTGCCGCGGCCGCGGTCGCCAAGGTGTGGCTCGAGGCCTGCGCGACCGCGGCGCGGTTTCGCGCTCAGTCGCGGATGTCGATGTGGTCGGGCGGTAGCCCGTCGCGACGCCGCCGGGCCATCGCCTCATAGGCGGCCTCCAGATCGCGGGTGAACCGCGGCGTGTCGAACAGCGGAGCCGTCAGACGATTGTCTTCGAGCTTGCGTTTGACGGCATTGAGTTTCGCGGGGTTCACCGCCAAATCGACGGCTTTGCTCACATATTCGTCCGCCGTCTTCGCGACGAGCTCCGGCAATCCGACGGCGCATAAAAGGCTTGCGGCCACGCGACCGACGAAGGTCTCGCCGATCTGCGTGAGAACCGGCAAACCGGCCCACAATGCATCACTCGCCGTCGTATGCGCGTTCACCGGCAGAGTGTCGATGAACAGATCGGCGAGACGATGCCGCGCAAGATGCTCCGGCAGCGGCAATGGCGGAGCGAAAACGAGGCGAGCGGGATCAATGCCGCGCAGCGCAGCTTCCTTCTTGAGGTTCTTCGCGGCGGTCTCGTGAGCCTCAAACAGCCACAGCACGCTGCCGTCCACCGCCTTGAGGATGCGAACCCAGCAATCGAATATCTCGGGGACGATCTTGTAATTGCTGTTGAAGCAGCAAAAGACGAAACCGGTTTCCGGAAGCCCGACTTCGGCTTTGGTGAAAACCCGCGGTGAAATCTCACGCTTCCTGTCATTGACCTGGTAGCTGTGTGGCATGAACGCGATCTTTTCCGCATAGGCGTTTTCGGAAGCAGCGGGAATGATCGTGTGGTCGGCGATGATGTAATCCATGTAATCAGCGCCCATCGTTCCCGGGTACCCCAGGTAGTTGACCTGAATGGGCGCGGGCCGCCGGGCGAAGATGCCTGGGCGCGAAAACTGCGTGAATCCTTTCAAGTCGACGAGAATATCGATTTGCCAGTGCTCGATGAGGGACGCGATCTGGTCGTCACTTAAGCCGGCGACGTCCTCGAAATGGTCGAACGAGCGCTCCAGTCTCTTGCGCAGGTCCGATTGATCCGCGGGGCCGTAAGACAATCCGGTAATCTCAAACTTCGTACGATCGTGACATTCGAAAAGACCGGCGATGAGATACGCGGTCGCATGCTGGCGAAAATCGGCCGAGACATATCCGACACGGATCTTCTCGTGTTTTTGCGTGCTGCGCGGAGTTGGCGTTTGTGCGAGCTTCGGCCGATGCATTTCGGCGAACAGCCGCGAGCACCGAAGCTGATCCTCGGCGGACGAGGGAATGCAGAAGAACACGAAGTGCGCCGCATTGGACTTGCCGGCGCGCAGCGACTGCAGGAGAGAATCGCAATCGGATGCAAGGTCGCTCCAGTCGCAGCACAGCATCTTTGCGTAAAGCCGTGCGCCTTCGACATTCATCAGATCGCGCTTGAATGAATAAGCCTTGTCGTAGGCGACGGCGGCTTCGTCGTAGCGCTTGAGCTCGGCGAAGACATTGCCGCGGCCGAGCCATGCCTCGGCCAGATCCGATTGCCTCGCGAGCGCCCCGTCGTAGGCCGCAAGCGCCTCGTCGTGGCGCCTGAGCTCGAAAAACACGTTGCCTTTCCCGAGCCAGGCATTCGCCTGCTGTGGATTGATGGCAATGGCCTTCTCGAAGGACGCAGATGCTTTGTCGCGGTCGCCGAGCCGGAGCTGGACGTTGCCTTTGCCGACCCACGCATCGGGATGATTGGGCATGAACTGCAACTGCTTTTCGTAGCATGTCAGCGCTTCTTCGAAGCGTTGCAGCTCGAGCAAGGAATTGCCGAGATCGGAATAGATCGGCGGATAGTTCGGATTAAGCGCGATGGCGGCCCGATAGGCTTCGATCGATTCCTCAAACCGGCCGAGCCTGGCCAGAATGGTCCCATAGTTGTGCCAGCACGGGATCACCCGCTTGTCGACGGAGATCGCCTTGTGCAGAAGCTTCTCCGCTTCGGAGAACTGACCGCGCTGCGCATGAATGATGCCGAGCATGTGCAGGGCGTCGAAATCAGCCGGGTTGATGTCGAGTGCCGATTTGTAGAGCGCCTCAGCTTGTTCGATCCGGCCCTGCTGGTGGAGCGAGATGGCCTGATTGGTCAGGTGGGCGGCCGCATTCGGCTGGGTGTAAGCCATGGTTTTTCAATGCCTTAGCCGGCTGCAGGAAGCCGGACCGGCTTTCTAAGCATAGATCATCGATTGCGTCACCTTCGGCAGGCGATGGCGGGCCTTCCGCTCACCCGCGCGTGTCGATCTTCGCCTCCATACGCTCGAGCCGCGCCTCGATCTTCTCGAAATTGCTGCGCAGATCCGAGGAGACGCCCTTCATCACCTAACCTTTTCCTAGGCAAGTGCGCTGTCTGAACGTCTGGATCGACACTCCGCCGATGCAATGACCGCGGCCGTAAAGATCGCCACCAGGCTCCAGAAGAAATACCGCATTTGGCTCGCTACCCCGATGATGAGGTAGGCGCTTGCATAGGGCAGCGCGGACAGGAGCAAAGCGAGTGCGGCATCGATCGACGCCGAACGTCGGACAGAGCGCATGGAGGTCAGGCAGACCAACAGGCCGGCGCCCATCACAATCCACAGTGCCGATGCGGTCACCAAATCGTAAAGCGCAACCGAAAGCGGTTTCGGCCCTGCGGCATCGGAGTCCCACATTGAAAGGCCCTCGCCGATCTCCGAACCAAAATGCAGAAGCCTGTGTTCGGCATACGCCAGCGGATGGTGAACGATTGCAGCAATCCAGCGATTGGACAAATCCGGATTGGGCTTCAGACCCATCGCGCCCCTCGCATCGAGGCTTGCTGCCAGTTCTCGCAAATCCGGGGACACGGCCAAGCGGTCCCAGAAAAACCGGCACTTGCCCCAAGGCGCAGCGCGATCCCATCCCGCCGGCGTATAACAGCGAGCCAGTTCGTCTTGCGTGAAGGACGTGCCGGGTCCGAACACGGTAAGGTCATGCGAATAAAAAGCGATTCCGTTCAAATCGAAAACTTGCAAGGATCGGATGGGATGCAGCGGCTCGGCCCGCAAGAGCCGATGGTTGATCAGATCGGCCACGGGTACCAAAGCCAGCGCGAGCGGAATCGAAACGGCCAAAAGGCGCCACGGTTTGCCCAACCACTGCGGACGGATCAGGTAAACAAATAACGGCACGACGGCGAAGACGGCATTGACGCGCGCCAACGCACCAAAAACCAGCAATGCCAATGCGATTGCAGCGACGGGGGTGGGGATCTTGCGATCCTGCATTCGCCACCAGAAGACCATGGCGAAGGCAGCAAGGAATGTTACGCCCATGCCGACGTCATTGAGCAGCTCGATATTGGTCGTGAACAACGACGGGAACAACGCCACGGCGAGCACGGCCCAGGCCGCAACCCATCGGCCAGTCCGGGAAAGCGTGAACGCGATCAGAAGAAAACCGAGCCAGTACAAGATAACCTGAAAGCAAAACATTGGTCCGTCACCGTCGGTGACCAGCCGAAACAATGACCAGAGCCAGACGGTGATCGGTGGGTGCCAGTCGTCAAGGTGCCAGGTCACGGCCTGCCAATATTGAGATTGACTGTCGGGACCAGACTCGCCCGGAAACCAGATGGCAAGATTGGTGATCCCCAGCAGTAAGCCTGCGATGGCAATCGATACCGGTTTCGTTGCGACAAGACGCATTCGGCGACTGCCTCGAAGTGAGCGGCACGCTTCTTCGCTTAAGGACCCGAAATCAACCGTCAAATCAGCTATAGGGTCCAAAACTGGCCCTTAGCCGACGCTGGTCGTACGCCTGACGTTTGGCCGCGGTAGCGAGCGGCGCTTCATATTTGGCCTGTCAGCTTTGGTCCAAAGCCGAGGTCCTCGGCTTGCAACGTCGTCCGCTCAATATCCGCAAGCGGCCGCTCCCTACCCCCGCGTATCGATCTTCGCCTCCATGCGCTCGAGCCGCGCCTCGATCTTCTCGAAATTGCTGCGCAGGTCCGAGGAGACGCCCTTCATCACCTACATCCTGCTCGCGGCCGCTTTCAGCTCTCGGACGAACAGTTTTGCTGCCGGGCTGAGCGTTCGATTCCGCAAGGTGACAACGGCGTGTGGCGTCGCCTTTGTCCGCAGGTCGATCGGCAATGCTTTAACCGACCATTGTCTAGCGTTGTAGCGAAGGACGGAACGGGGCGTGATCGTCAGAAAGCGACCGGTCGCGAGCAGATGATTGAGCATGTGCAGAGTGCCTGACGTGACCTGTTCCCGCGGCGGTGGCAGCCCATGTGCACGGAACGCGCTGGCGATGACCTCTCGGACCACCTGACCTTGCGGGAAAACCCACGGCTCCTCCATCAAGTCCGCAAGACTTATCTTCGAACGACGAGCCCAGGGATTGCGCGTTCCTGCGACGACGAAATGCGGATCATTCAGAAATACGTCGACCTGGATATCATCCTCGAGCCGTCTCTCGGGCACCCGCGCAACCAGAAGGTCCACGCTGCGATCACGCAATTCGCGAAATTCCAGCGTGGACGGATTCGCCAAAATCGCGTGAATATAGATTTGCGGGTAGCGCTTCGACAGGCGATCGATGACGTCCGGAATAAGTCCCGCGGCCAGAACCTCGGCCACGGCAACCCTCACCTCACCGGCAGCCGGATTTGCCAGAAACTCGATCTCTTTTACCGCCCGGCGCAATTCGTCGAACACGGCATGTTCGCGTTTGAGAAGCGCAGACGCGTAGAGTGTCGGTGCAACCCCGCGCGGCGTGCGATCCAACAGCGGCACGCGCAAGGCGGCTTCCAGGTTGGAAACGGCTTCCGAAACCGCGGGCTGCGATAGCTGCAGGCGCTTGGCGGCGCCGGCCATGCTCCCCCAACGAACCACGGCGGAGAGGATGTGCAGGTCGCGCAACTTCAGCCGTGCGCCGATCCGGCGATCCCAGTCGCGCTCGGGTGCCATAGGCATTCCCTATATCGTTCAAACCAAAATTAGGGTTCAGCTTATAGCTGGGGCAGATACGCTCGCAAGAACTCCCAGTGCCATCGCGGCACAATGCGACGCGTAATGACCTGTTTGTCAGCGAAGGCGACTTTGCTTGAGGACAACGTGCATGAGCCGACTGAGCAGAATTTTGATTGTCGCGGTGGCCTGCGTTGCACCCTTGTTCGGGCCGCCGGCGATTGCGGATGAATACCCGTCAAGGCCCATTCGGCTGATCATGCCAATCGGCGCCGGCGGGAGTGCCGACGCTCTCGGGCGCCCATTCGCTGAGAAACTCAAAGTCCTGTTGAAGCAGCCGATCGTCATCGAGAATCGTCCGGGTGCGCAGATGTCAATCGGCGCGAGTTACGTCGCCAAGTCGCCGCCCGACGGCTACACCCTCCTCTTCATGCCCGGAGGACAGGTGCTCGCGCCGCGGCTCGTCAGCAACCTCAGCTATGACCCGATCAACGACTTCACGCCGATCACGGTCGTCGGACGTTTCGGCTACGTCCTCGCCTCCAACCCCGCGCAGCCTTTCAAGACCTTGCCCGAGCTCATCGCCTATGCCCACGACCATCCTGGGATCGTGACGATTGCCGTGTCGGATCCCGTGACTCGAGTCGGTGCTGAATTGCTGCGCAAGGATCTCGCACTCAACCTGGTTATCGTCCCATTCAAGGGGGGCGGCGAAGTCGCGACCGCCTTGCTCGGCAATCACGTCGCGACAGCGCTGCTCTTTCCCGGTGTTTTCGACCCGTTCCAGAAAGACCGGCGGATGACCGCCCTGGCGGTTACCACCGCCTCGCGACTGAGCGCGCTGCCGGATGTGCCGACCGTAGCCGAGTCCGCGAAATTGCCTGACTACGATCTCGGCAGCTGGTTTCTTCTCGCCGGCCCCGCGCATCTACCCAATGCCGTTGTCGACAAGCTGCACCATGACGCGGCGCAAGTCCTGTCCGATCCTGCGATGATCAACATCATCAGATCGGAATTCTTCGAACCTGTTGCCGATGCGACGCCGCAGGCTGCGCGCCGCACCATGCATGACTATGCATTCAAGATGGGCAAGCTGTTCGATGAGACCGGAGTCGGGCCTCAGTGACTAAGGCCTACAGGGCATGATCGACGGCATTGAAATAATCGACTTTCGGGCTCGTCCTCCAAGCCCGCAATTCATCGACTATTTTTCGCTCGAGCACGTGCGGTTCTTTGCAGAGCGGCAGGTCGTGGGAGATCTCTCGCCTTCCTATTACGCAGGCTCTCTCGATCTGTTCTTCCAGGAAGCTGATGCGGCCGGTGTCGACAAGATGGTGATCATCAATCGCATCGTACCCGCTGCGGGCGGGTCGCCCGGCTGCAACATATCAAACGATCACATCGTCGATCTGGTCGCGCTAAAGCCGGATCGCATGCTCGGGATCGGCGCGGTAGATGTCGGCGGCGATCTCGGCGATCCGCTTGCCGAGGCCGAGCGTTGCCTCAAGGTCTTGGGGCTACGCGGCATTCACATTTCGCCTGGTCGCAGCTCACTGCTGGCCGCATGCGACGATCGACGGCTCTATCCGCTTTATGAGACTTGCGTCGCCCTGAAGGCGGCGTTGGTGGTGATGAGCGGCCCATTCTCTGGTCCTCGTCTCGACTCTACCCACCCGCTGCACATCCAAAAAGTCGCAACCGATTTCCCGACACTGGACATCGTGGTCGGTCACGGATGCTGGCCTTACACGAACGAGTTGATCGGCGTCGCATATCGGCACACCAACGTTTACATCTCTTCAGATTCGTACCTGTACATGCCCAGTGCTAGCGAGTTGATAACTGCCGTCGGCGGATTTCTTCAGGATCAGTTCATTTATGCGTCATCCTATCCGGTCGGCGCGCTTGGTTCCGCTGTTCAACGATTCACTGCATTGCCCTATACCAGGACCGTCTTTGAGAAGACCTTGGCCGGTAATGCGCGGCGGGTCCTACGGCTCTGATTGAGAAAGCGCTTGCGCAAGCACATCCGTCGCTAGTGCGGGCGCCCCTGCACCGTTGCATGGGGGCAAACGAGGCGATTGGTGGCGATCGTCATCGGACGTCCGCGCCGCGATCAGCCCCGCGTGTCGATCTTCGCCTCCATGCGCTCGAGCCGCGCCTCGATCTTCTCGAAATTGCTGCGCAGGTCCGAGGAGACGCCCTTCATCACCTCATAGAAGTTGTCGCGGCGCAGATAGGTGTCGCGCACATAGAGCTCGACCTCGCGGATCTTGTCGCGCAGCTCGATGAGGTTCTTGCCGAGCGAGCGGGTGAGCGCATCGAGCTCGCCGTCGACCTTCTCCCGGTGCGCCGCGATCTCGCTGCGCACGGCGTCGCGGATTTTCGCGACACCCCAGGTCAGCCCGACGAGCGCGACCAGCACATTGAGCACGAGCCCGGCGAGCGCAATGGTTTCGGTGGGGGACATGAGCTTCACCGCTTGATGATGCGCGCGATCTTTTCCAGCGAGCGGCCGCCGAACCACAACGCCATCAGCCAGCCCGCCCACACGGCGAGGTCGCCGCGCAGCGGCGCGGTGCTGCCGAGGCCGAGCACGCAGTCGACCACGACGGCTTTGACGACATAGAGGGCGAAGGCGTAGCAGACGAGCGTGCGCGGCAGCGCCGTCCACCAGCGCCCCTCCTCCGCGATCACGACCTGCGTGTTGAGCTCGCGCTCGCGCTGCTCCACGGCGAGCTCGCGGGCGGCGAGATCGGCGGCGATCTTCTCCGACGTGTTGCCGGCCGCAAGCTTCGCTTTGTAGGCGCCGATCAGCCCGGTGACGATCGGGCCGCCGATGAGATTCGCGAGAAACGACCACATAGGCTCAGTTCTCCTTGCGCTCGTCAGCGCCGACGGCTGTACGGCGACGGCATAATTCAGTGACGATGCCGATGGCGATGACGTAATAAGGCACGTATTTCGGATCGAGCGCGCCCTGCACCGCGCCGGTGACGGCGGGATCGGTGGCGAGCGCGGTGGCAACGGCAAGCGCCACGCCTGTGAGCGCGACCAGGCGCGCCCACAGGATGGTGACCGAATGCCGGAAGCCCTTCTTGAGGCGTTCCCACATGGAAGATTCTCTCCTTTATTGGCCGACAGCGGGCGCGACAGAATGGTGAGCGGTCGCGCCCACGGACTTTTGTGTTTCGCCGTCAGCGCGCGTGACAGAATGGTGAACGGTCACGCGCGCGGAGTTTTGTTCTCCGTCAGCGCGCGTGACGGCCTGGTGAACGGTCACGCGCGCGGACGGGTGGGTTACGCCTTCGGCTGCGGCAGCGCGGCGACCGCGCTGTTCACGGTGTCGGTGATGTGCGCGGCGAGATTGACGCTGGCGTTTTCGATCTGGTCGCCGAGACCGGCGACCTTGGCATTGAGCGCCGCGACGTCGCCGCTGCGCACCGTGACCGCGCGCGCCGCGGCGCCCGCGGCTGCTATGGCAATGCCGTGGATGTGCGTGGCGAGCAGATAACCGCCGACGAAAGCCGCGGCGGCGGCGACGGCAACGATGACAATCAATTCCATGGTTCTCTTTCCTTCAGCTTCGCGCTTCCTGTTGCGAACGGCGCCGGCGCTCGAGCGCGAGGAGCGACAGGCCGATGAGAGCAAGCCCGGCGACGAACACCGCCGCGGTGATGAGGGGATGGGCGCCGAGCGTGTGCGCGAGACCGGCGGCGCCGGCGCTGGCCGCAGCGCCGGCCTTGATCACCGTGTCTTTAGAGGCGGCGGCGGGCACCACCGCTTTGCCCGGCGCGGTGCCTGGTGGCGTCGGCTGGCGTGCGGGCGTGGGCGCGCTCGCGGCAAGCGTCAGCGAAAAGGCGCTGACCTCCTGCACGCGGCGATTCCAGCCGGCGCCGAACACCGGCCAGGTGGAGAGCCGCTTGAGGAAGGCAATGCGCTCGGCATTGACGGCGAGAATGATTTCCTTCGCATCACGTTGGCGCAACGCCGCGAGCACGCCGTCATCGATCGCGCTTGTCGCGTCGGACAAGCCCAGCACGCGGCGCAGCACCTTGCCGGAGCGGCCGATGCCGGAGTTGACGCCGTAGTCGAAGACGGTGTCGTCGACGCCGGCGGGGAGCTCGTCGCAGCGCTGCGCGTCCCAATATTTGGCGCGATAGATCGCCTTCGCCTCCTCGACGCGCATCGCCTTGACGTCGGCCGCACTGGCGTTCGGCTTGGCGTAGCGGCGATAGTCGGCGATGGTGATGCCGAAATTGGTCGGCCCGCCGGGATCCGCCGGATGATGGGTGTAGCCGCCCTCGTCGACGAGCAGGCGGCGCAAGGATTCGTCATAGCTCGAAGCGGCCATGCGGAAAGTCTCCGGATTGTGTGGGATGCGGACGCAAAAAAACCGCCCGGTGGGGCGGCGGGGGAGGACTAAGGAATATTCGAGTGGCGCTTGGTTCTCGATTGAGCCTGTTTCAGGCAAGACCTATGAGAATTCTGTCAGGTTCAGACTGATGGTTTGTCCAAATTCGAATTCGTATCTGCGTACTGGACACTTTCTGTTCCAAAACCTTATGCCATTCGATCGTCCATACCTCGACCACGCGGTTCGGCGTTTGAAGGGTGCCGTCAAATACAGGAGGCGTAGCGAGTTTGACGCGGTCGCCCGCTCCGATTGTTATTTCCGTACTGCCGTCCTGTTCGGATTTACAACCTACTGCAATAGATGAACGCGTCGAGAAAATATGAGCACCCGGCGCCCAAGCCGGAATGTCCGCGGACGCAGGCGAGCCGGTGATCAATATGAGAGAATTCGGAGGTGCAATTCTTGCTGACTTGATCATTTCCGGTACCTCATTCGATTACTCATGTAGAGGCCTTGTCTTCGGCTGCACTCGAGACAATGTGGGAACAATCGACTGACCAAATCGTCAATGTTGATCTGCAAACCTCTTGCAAGAGTAAGTTTCCAAGAATTCGGCGGTTGATGGTCAAGCACGAAATCGCCTGTCGCCGTGCCTGGATCTCTCGTCCCACACGTATGACATCCAAAAGTGTAACCGATTTCGTTGCCCCAATCGCGCTCCTCACGGGAAAAATTTCGGTCGGGTCCGCGCGCGGGAATTGACTCGCATGCAAAACGACCTGGCCCAACGCCATTCCATATTAGCTCGGAAAGATACCGCTCAGCCCTGATGGCCTGGTCCGAGGATATCAGGCTTTCGACGTTGTCCCGATTGTACCAGCCGGGTGGTGGAGACCATGTGGGATCTCTTTCCAGTATTTCATCGAGAGCATTTTGGAGTCGGGCTGTAACCGCGGTGAGCCTCGCCCATTGGCCCGGGGTCGCTCGCTTGTGAAATTATAGGAGATGAACCCACTGGGACTTCTCGGATTTCTCCGCCGGCATATCGTGCGCCGGGCCTCCAGGTATCCCCAGGCAATGCATCGGACACGATGCGCCCTTCATCTAGCGTCGCATCGGTGTTCGGTTTTGGCCCGCGGGCCTCACTCACCGAGGTGGAAACACTTGCTTGATGGGGCGCCGCGCCGATAACAGCAGAGTCACCTCCCTCACTCGTCCACTGCCCGCCACCGGACTGCCCGGCCGGCACGCGCGGCTGGTCCGGGTTGTAGTGGTGACCGCTGAGCAGCGAAAAATTCCCGACCGGAATCGCGGGGCGCGCGGTGCGCGCGCGGCCGTCGAGTGAGGTGAAATCGGAATAAGCCATCGTCTACCTCGAAGAAGAGCATGAGGACGCGTTGACGCCGCGCGTTCGCCGCGGAAAGGTCGTGCGGTGCTGGAGCTTTGCTGCTGTGTCAGCCGCGCACTGGCTACGCTGCACTCGCGGTCGGGTTTGCGTAGCGGCGGTAGTCCACGATGGTGACGCCGAAATCGGTCGGCCCGCCGGGATCCGCCGGTGTAGCCGCCCTCGTGGATGAGCAGGCGGCGCAAGGATTCGTCATAGCTCGAAGCGGCCATGCGGCAAGTCTCCGGATTGTGTGGGATGCGGACGCAAAAAAGCCGCCCGGTGGGGCGGCGGTCGGGGAAGTGAATCCAATCAACTACGCAGAGAGGCGATCACAAGCTGCGACCCCGATGATGAATCGAAGCCGCACCGTTGACGATTTTCTCGATGTATCTGAGCGGATCGGGATCCGACGCACCGCGGAGGTGCGCCAGAATCTCGCTCTTCCGCGGCTCTAGCATTGTCTTGATTTCAGCAGGTTCTGCACCTTGGCGGGTCGCAAGATAAGCAATAATCGCGGCTCGCATCGCACCGTTGCAATGTGCCCATCGACACGGATCTGCATCAATCAAAAGCAGGGCTGTCAGACGCTCCGATGTTGTCACATGACGAACAATTGGCAACAATTTTTGCTTGATGTCGTGTTGGATCCTTTGCGCCAAAGCTGCACCGGACATTGACGATATAGTTAGCGATGGTGGCATCTCCCATCCTGCCAACGCGCCGAACGAAAAGCGCATGTAGCAATTGTGAGGATCGTTCGGCAGCCGTGGAAGTCCCGGTATTACCGGGCCGTACGTTTCGATCGCACGCAGCGCGAACGCCAACGCGTCTTTGCTTCTCAAACCAAAATCAACCTGGAGATATTCCTTTGGGGTACCCCACAGATGGATATAGAGGAAGTGCTCTACCTCAGTGCTCCAGTCTGCCCGATAGGCAAATCGCTTAAACGTCGAGTACCCGAGCTCTGCGAGCGCTACAGTGAGCGCCCGCTCATCAAATATTGTTGACGCTCTCATGGCCGCACTTCTCCCCGCCTACCATCTTAATCAGTGACGGACCCTCGGGGCGCTTCGTCCATGATTTTTTTGATATACGCATCAGCATCGATTTTATTGTCGACGAGGTGGTATGAGATTTCTCTCTTGTGTGGTGATAACAGCGAACAGGTTTCTTCTGAGGTCATCTTCGTTTGTCGGCCGAGATACGCAATCATCGCAGCGCGGATGGCGCCGTTGCATCGAAACCAAGGGCAAGGCTCCGCGTTCGCGGCCAGAAATTTGAGAAACTGGCTCGCATCTGTGACGCTTCGAATGACAGGAAACAGTTTCTGCTTGATGTCTTGGGTGATTTGGACTGCCAGATCGTCGTCGGACAGGCTCGAGATAGACACTGATGAGCGGATTCCCCAAGAGGCAAGTTCGCCCAATGAGCCTCTGATCAAACAATCGTTTCGCCGATCTCGCTGAAGGAGCTCGTGCAGATATGTGTCATACATTTTTGTGGCGCGGATCGCGAAAGATTCGGCCGCGCGATTTCTCAGACCGAAATCCACAGCGAGATACTCTTTAGGAGTCCCATAGAGCTCAAGATAGAGGAAGTGCTCAATCTCCGTGCTCCAAGTGGCGCGATACACATGACATGCCATCCGATCATAACCGATCTCGGCGAGTGCCTTGTTCACTGTGGATTCGTTCAGCATTGTCATCCTTAGTCTCGCAACTCACCTGGCTCGCCGCCGTGCTTGAACGGAATATTCGCGGCTTTGAGCCACGCATGAAGAGCGATCGACCGGATGTTCGGTAGCACGCCGATCAGGAGATCGCCGCCTGGTTTCAATCCGCGTCCGCAGCCTTTCGCAGAACAAGACGCTCCTTCAGAAGATCGTAGAGTCTGGCGCCTTCTTGCTCGTGCTCGGTCCAAGTCACGATGTCATGCTTGCTGACGATCCAGCGGGGTTGCGTCGAACCGGAATCATAGTCGCGCACCATCTTTATGTATCCTTGCAGCCCCATCAGGATATCGCCGCGCGTAATGGTCTTCAGCCAGGGTTCTGAGGCGTAAAGGTCCTTGCTTTTGCACAGAAAAGCGGTGCCGCTCTTCGGGAGGACGATGTCATCCAGCGCACAATTGTGCGTGAATCCGAGAAGAAACAGTTCTGCATCGGCGAAATTCACACCGTGCAGCCCGGTGTCTCGCGGGGGTCCGTTCACTTCGTGCATGAATTCGGTGACAAGAAAATCCCCGCGGAACATGATGTCACGCACGTCACCGACAAATGCGCAATCCCACAATCCGGACGCCGAGAAGTCCAAATGCGACCAGTCCTTGCCGCGAAACGTGACGCCGCGGAAGACCGGATTGATAAAGCTCATGTACCTCTTGCGGATTCCGTCAAAGGTGCAACGATCGAACAGCCCACCTCCTACGCCCAAACCAGCCATTCTCAAATCCGTTTTGCGGAAGCGGCATTCAATGAACTCGCACGTACGAAAATTGGCATCGGCGAGATTGGCGTGATCGAAGACACAATCGACGAACCGGCAGCTTGTCGCCCGCAGATGCTGGAAGTTCGTGCGGGAAAAATCTGCGCGCTCTATTAAGGCATTTTCCAGCTTGGCCGACTGAAGATTAGCGCCGCGATAGTCATCGCGGCCCTCGCCGGTTCGTCCGAACGGCGCGTCAGAGCTTGCATCGAATTCTTGCATCGGTCCCGCCTGCCTCCGTGTGTCGCGCGATGTAGCTACCACTATCTCCTCCTCGGCTGATGACGCCGACCGAGTTCAAACAGCGACTTATCGCCGAGCCGATTAAGCATCTCTTCATCCACTCTCACCCGCCCAGTATTTATGAACAATGGCGGTGGCGCGTACTTGCGTAGCTTTCGAATCCATTGGCCTCGCGTTGTGAGCTCATAGGTTACTCCGGTTTTGGTGTCTGTGAAATCAACACCGGAGTTCGGGTCACCCTTGAGGTTTTGCAGCAGAAGCTCGCATTCGATACCGTCGCGCACAGCGAGGTCAATCGCCTTACCACGGTATGCCTCGCCCAATGACTGATATCGCCTGGCGGCTGCCCGCTGCGCCCCGGAAATGGCCATTTCGCTCGCGGCATCGAACATCGCTTTTACGCGATCTGCCACCTCCTGCAGCTTCATGTGTACGGGGTCGTTCAGCTCATCGAGACGGTCAAGCGCTTCGCGCGCGGCCTCTCTATACGCCTCGATCTCACCGTCAGGGCTTCCGGGTGCCCTAAGGCTTGGTGTTGGCCTCCACGCCGGGTCGCGTCGCTGAACGCGAATGAACGTGTCCCGAAACTACCCCTGCGCCACCGCGAGCCTTGCCAGCTGGCCAAACGTCGGTTCGACTGCAAAGTTGTAATAGAATCCACCGCTACGGCCTCGGATCCCACCGCCGGCATATCGCGCCCATGGGATCCAAGCGGCGTCCGGAATCGCATCGGATATGACGCGTCCCTCATCGCTCCTTGGGTCGGTGTTTTGATGCGAAGAATGGTCCTCACTCGTCCACTGCCCGCCGCCCGACTGCCCGGCCGGCACGCGCGGCTGGTCCGGGTTGTAATGGTGACCGCTGAGCAGCGAAAAATTCCCGACCGGAATCGCGGGACGCACGATGCGCGCGCGGCCGTCGAGTGAGGTGAAATCGGAGTAAGTCATCGTCTACTTCAAGACAGAGGATGAGGACGCGTTGACCTGCGCGTTCAGTGCAGGCCAGCGTGTGTGTTTTGGAGTTTGCTGAGGCGTCGGCGCACGCCGGTTCATCCGGCGCGCATCTCACGCTCGACAAATCACTCCGAACGAGAGGCGTCGTCGGAGAGCAAGACAACGCCGGCACGAATGAGCAGCGTCAGGTTTCATTCGGCTGCAGAGCGACAAAAAAAGCCGCCCGGGAGGGCGGCGATGGATTACGGCGACAGCGATTGTTGCACCGGCGCTGCTATCAACCGCGATTCCGTTGGAACTGGGCGGTCTCGAATCCCGTTGAGATATGTTCCAGAAGGAGGCTGCTCATGAAACTAGCGACTAAATCCCTGTTGACCGCGGCGGCTGGAGCCGCAGTGCTGGCATTCGGCGCCAGCAGCGCATCGGCCGCGATCGCCTGCTCCGGCAACGTGTGCTGGCACACCCACGAACACTTTGCCTATCCGCGCGAATCCCGCGTCATCATCCATCCCGACACCTGGCGGCTGACCCGCCACTACACCATCCGGGAGCATGAAGGCCGCGGCTATTGGCGCGGCGACAGCTGGGTCGACTTCTAGTCGAGCCACGATGTCGAAGAATGGGCCGCCTCTCGGGGCGGCCTTTTCTTTTGGAGGCGGATCGCCAGCGCGACGTTGCGAATTCTTGACTTCGATCGCGGCGCGTGTGTGATGGCGGCTATCGTGACCAAGCAAGTACCGGAGCGGATGGCCGTATCTTCAAAAAGCAAAACGCTGTCGAGGCGGCCGCAGGCGATCGGAACAGCCGTCGCTTCCGTGAGCTTTTGCCTGTCTTTCCTCGGCCTTTTCGCCAGCGGCGCCGGACTGGTGGTGCTCTTTCTTCAGTGGCGACAACCCGGAGCGGCGCTCTTCGCCAACGACGGAATGCGCTTGGTTGCTATCGCTTTTGTCGCTGTTTTTCTGATCAGCGCGGCTCTTGGCGTGGCCACGCTCATCCTCACACAAAAGCTGGATGCAAACTACCGGGCTGGGCAATCGTAAGCTCAGCAATTGAGCGCGATCCGACGGCTCACCGATCGGCGAGAGACATTATCTGTTGCGCAGCCGTTACTCGGCGGGAGCTGCCTTCGAGGCCTGATTGCTGCGTGCCAGCTTGAGCCGCACGATGAGATCGTACATGCGCTGCTCGAAAACATTATTCGGCTCGAACCGGCCACCTTTCATCAGACTCTTGAGCAACCTGACGATCCGCCGGGGATGGCACAGATAGGCAGTCAGATAATACCCGGCGGTCCCGGCGAACCGCCAAAAGGCTAGCGCGGCGCCGGAGATGTATGGCGTATGCGACGTCGATTTCGTCATATCGAACTGTACGAGGAGCTCACGGAAATAGGCGTCGCTCGGCGGGGCAATCATGTCAGCTTTGCGCAGCTGAACGTAAAGCTCCGACCCTGGATAGGGCGTGAAAATGGACAGAACGCAATCATCGACCCCGTACCACGCCATCTTGATCCCGTAGAGGACGGTGCTGATGACATGCCGCAATTTCTCGTGCGGGAAACCTATAATCAGATTGATCTTGACCGTATGCCCGATCTTCACGGCGGTGCGCGCGCTCTGCGTCAAACGATCGAGCTTGAGCTTCTTCTTGATGAGCTTCAGCGACTCCTCGGAACCGCTTTCCGGTGCGTAGACAAGAAGGCGGCAGTTGGTGTCGTAAATCGCCTGCAGCGTGTCGTCATCGAGCGCCTCGGAGCGTGTGCCCGAGGGAAGCTGCCACGACACATCGAGCTTGCGCTTTTTGAGCTCGTTGCAGAAAGCAAGAATCCATTCCTTCTTCACGATCGCCGTGAGATCGAAGAACTCGACGCTGCGCGCGCCGTACTCCTTCACCAGGAACTCGAACTCGTCGACCACGTCTTTCGGCTCGCGCATTGTGTAGCGCGTGGTCCACATGGTCGGGTTCGAACAGAAGGTGCACTGATAAGGGCAACCACGCGTCCCGAGGATCGGCATGTTGCGACCCGAAGAGATGCCCATGGTCCAGTTGCCGATGTGGTAGTTGTCGACCTTGCAGAGATGCCACGCCGGCCGCGGCAGCTCGTCGATATGCGCGATGCGCGGGCTCAGGCCGCCGGAGACAAAGGCGCCTGAATCGTCCAGGTAACTCACGCCAGAGACCTGGCGCGGGTCCTTGCCATGGAAAATGGCATGCACGAGCTCGAGGAAGGTGAGCTCGCCCTCGCCCGTCACCAGGAAGTCGATCGCCGGGCAGTCGCGCAGCGTATATTCAGGCAACGACGTCGGATGCTCGCCACCAGCGACGATGATCAGGTGCGGATGACGCGCGCGGATCTTGTTGATGAGCTCGCGATGCGGGATCCACTCCTGCGAGAACATCATCGAAATGCCGAGCACGATCGCGTTCGGATCGATGCGCTCGACCAGCTTGTCCGCGTTCAAGCCTTGGAAATTATACGTGCCGCAGTCCGAGGGGCGGACTTCGAAGATATCTTCGGCAAGCGCGTCGAGGATCGAGGTCCGGTATCCGGCCTTCTCCAGCACCGAGGCAAGATAGGCGACGCCGAGGGGGAGCGTGATCGCCGCGCTGTAGGTCTTCGCCGAGAGCACCGAAAACGGCCGGCAGATTTGCACCACGCGCCGGTCACCGGCAGGCGCGCCGTAAATCTCGAACGCCGATTTGATCGAGCGTTCGTCCTGCTCCTTGATGAAACGCCTCGGCGCAGGCCGCGCTTTGGTGATCTCCGCTACCGACATGAACTCCCCTCTCCGCCGGGGAGACGGATATCACAACTGACCCGGCGCACGAAGTGCAAACTCGCCCCCGAGTATGGTTACCGATGCCGCAGAAAGGTTACCGATCGCGTTGAAAAACGGCGTTTTCTTGGTGCCGCGTCGCGCGGTTCCCGCCGGAACTAAGCGGCCGGGCGGCGCAAGACGAAGGTCAATGTGCTCGGCGAGCCGAAGCGAATATTCAAGGACGCCAGCAGCGCGGCGAGCGGCAGCAGGCCCAGCGCCATCCCGGCGGCGGCCAGCTTCCCGAACGACCCGCCCTCGCCCTTCTTGAGCGCCCGGTGAATGAAGTTCTGGGTGCGCGTGATGGCCGATGCGATCGAGTCGACCCAGGAGAAGATTTCATATTCGTAGTTGCGATCGCGCAGGATCGCCGCCTCGACGCCGGAGGCGTTGCGGTCAAACCAACCGAGATAATCGGCGGTGTGGTACCACACGTGCCGCCCATAATCGGGGAACGCCGAGTAGAACCCGAACAAGCGGGTCTGCAGGCTTGCCTGGTTGGGGACGCTGACGATCATCACGCCGCCGGGCGCCAGCCAGCGCACGTAGTCGCCGACGAAATCAGCCGCGCGCTCGACATGCTCGAGGACGTGCCACACGAACAGGACATCGATGCTTCCGGTCGGCACGCCCGCTGCTTCCGCCTGCTCGCGCGAGGCAAACACCGGGACACCGCGACGCCGCGCATTCGCCGCGCGATCCGCATCCGGCTCGATGCCCGCGAGATGACGCATGCCGCGTGTACCGAGGAACTCGAGGAATTGCCCGTCGCCACAGCCGACATCGGCGATCCAAACATCGGCATTGTTGAGCGCGGGCAATTCACGCCGCAGCCACGACATCCGCATCGACATCAACAGCCGCATCACGATCGACAGCTTGCCGACCGGATCGGGTTTCACCGTCGCATGAATGAGATTGTCCGGCGCGATGTGCAGCACCCGGCACGTCGGACAGCGGACGAACGCCATGCCGGCATCGACGGTAGGGGCACCGGATGCGAGAGCGCAGCCGATGGCCCCACAGTTCAACGCGCGCTGTTCGTCCGGCATCGGCGACTTCCGTCAACTCCCCTGCAACCTGTCCGCGACAGGACCAATGCCTATTCCGGCAAGATGCTCTTGCGATGATCGATATACACGTTCGGACGCCCCAGCCCGTTCTTGTAGGTGCGCGCCACGTAGAGCGCGGTAAACGCGAGGACGAAGCCGATATAAATCGCAAAGATCAAGGCGCCGCAGACGGCCCAGATCGGGCCCGGGTCACGGACATACAAAACTCCTGTCGCGCAAAGCGCGACGATCCAAAAGGGAAACAAGTAGATCGGCAGCCGCAGGAAGAACGTCGACGAGGAGAGAATGCCGCCGACGGCGAAAATGCTCATCGAGAGCAGATTGTAGTTCGATTCCCCCGCGATCCGGCGCTGGCGCTTGTAAGGGATCGCGAAGCGGCGGAACCCGACCCGCCCGATGGAAGCACGAATGAAGGGATAGGATGAGTTCTCGCGCACGATCGCGGCGCGAACCTCGTCCGTGAACAAGGCAAACTCCGCCATGTCGAGGATGATCTCTTCGTCGGCGAACACGCGCAGCAGCCGATAGAACATCTTGCGCGCGAACTTGATGATCTGCGGCTCGTCGCGGTCGGCACGCTGACCGTACACGACGTCGTAACCGCCCTCCTCATGGCGACGCACGAAATCGGCGATCATTTCCGGCGGATCTTCGCAATCGACGTCGATGAAGACGAAGAGGTCGCCGCTGACGTTCTGCAGAGCGCCGGCCAGCGAACGCTGGTAGCCGACGTTGCGCGAATTGACGATCACGTAGGTCGACGGCCAATCTCTTCGGACCTCGAGAATTCTCTCGTAGGTCGCGTCCGTGGAGGCGTTGTCGAGAAAGACAAGCTCGACGTCATAGCGCCGGCTCAACTCAGCCAAGACCGGCTTCAATCGCTCGTAGAAAAGCGGAAGCGCCGACGCTTCGTTAAAGACTGGACAAAGAATTGACAGCTTGCGATTTGCGATGACCCGCCCGCCCGTTCGTCAAGCAACCGCCACCTAAAACGCCAGCGTTTGCGCGCTCTTGCAACAACCCATTTGATAGCAAAACTGATAGCACAGCCGAGACTTGCGTCAACTCCGCGGGGCCGGTAGATCAGCAGCCTCCGCTCCCTTCAGCAAACTGTCTCGGGAACATCCATCGCGTCATGACGACAAGCATTACACGTCGCGAGCCTGACCACTCACGCGCGACCAAGTTCGTCATGTTAGCCGGCGCTGTCGCAATCTTATTCACCGCGCTTTGCATTGCTGGCGTCATCCTGCGCTACAGCCCGCTTCCTCTCGGTGAAGATGATTGGAATGGCTACGTCGCCTTCAATCTCGACGTACTCCAGAGAAAGGTGAGCGCCTGGTGGGCACCCGACGAGGTGCACCGTTTGCTGTTGCCGCGGATCATCCTTTGGCTGGATTTTCATATCTTCGGCGCGCGGTTGATTTTTATTCTTGTTGCCAACTTCCTCATGCGTCTCGCTATCCTTGCGATACTCATGATGTATGCGCGCGATCTGATCAAGAACGGCTCGCGCGCTCTGCTCTACACTCTGTTCTGTATCCTTTGCTTTGCGTGGATACAGGCCACCGCACTTTATCATGGATGGGTCGGCACGCCCTATTTCATGGCGCTCTTGTTCCCATTGCTGGCGTTCTATTGGCTGCATTGCGCAAAAACCAACCCATCATGGTTCGCTCCCGCCGCACTTGCCGGTTTTGCGTCGATCGCAACCCTTGCCAATGGCTTGCTTGTGTTGCCGATCATGGCAGTCATGGCGGCAATCACCGGATTCGGGGCGAAACGCACATTCGTCCTCGCAGCGCTCGCAGTCGTCGCATTCGTTCTTTACTTCTGGGGCTTTCATTATCCCGAAGCAGAAGCACGTCCTGACGCAGGGTCCTTCATCCTTTTCACGCTGACTTACCTCGGAAACCCTTTTTATTACGCCGTCTATTACTGGCTCGCCGGGCTGCAGCACGCCGCTGACGTTGTCCTGCACCACGGCTCGGTTCTCGTGAGCAAGAATTATCTCGACTACCCTGGATCGAGAACTTCCGGCCTCGCCGCAGCGGTGATTTCCGGCGGCGTATTTGTCACTGTCACCGCCATCATCACATGGCGGTGGTTGTGGACCGAACGAACCGACTCGGGTCGAGCTGCGCTGTTGGCCTCTATCGGCTTTATTATTGCCACGGCCGCGATGGCCGCCCTTGGACGAGCTGCATACGGCTTCGACTACGCGGTCCAGGAACGGTATACGACCGGCTCCCTGCTCGCCTGGCAAATGCTTGCGCTGCTGCTCGTCACGCATGCGAACCAACAGAGAGCCAGGCGGATTCTGATGGTCGTTGTTGTCTTGGTGCCGCTGGCCTTATTACCGGACCAACTGAAATCCGTGCTCAAGCCGGACGCGCTGGACACCGAGGCCCGCGAACTCGCTCGTCAGGCACTGGACACCGGCCACTCAGAATACCCGTTCATGGACCGTCAGGTTAAGCGCTTAAAGCAAATGGGAATCGAATTGCCGCGGTGAGCAGTTCGGCTCATTTCCCGGGCTATGACCCGTAGTCGGGATAACCGGCATCGCGTTCAGATATCAAGGCCGGCTGCCGCGGCCACGGGATGTTGAATGCAGGATCGTTCCAGCGCACGCCGCGCGCGGCCTCCGCGACAAATTCCGTCCCCATGTAGTAGAGAAGGTCGCTGCCGTCTTCCAGCGTCAGAAAGCCGTGTGCGCAGCCCTTCGGAATGAAGAACAGGCGCGTGCCATCGGCCGACAGCTCGGTGCAGACCGATTGCCCGAAACTCGGCGCATCGCGTCGCAAATCGAGCGCGACGTCGAATACCCGACCGCGCAGACACTGGATGAGCTTGGCCTCTTCGTGCGGCGGCGCCTGAAAATGCATCCCGCGCAGGGTGCCGGCACGCGGATTGCGCGAGATGTTCGCCTGCACGACGTCGAGCGCGATGCGGGCCTGCGCGAACACGTCGCGGCAAAACGTGCGGGCGAATAGTCCGCGCTCGTCGGCATGGGCGTCGAGCTCGACAAAAAACGCGCCGGCGATCGCGGTCGGCTGAAAGCGCATCTCAATCGATCCGAATTTCGGGAATGGCCGTCACAAAGCGGCCGCCCCACTGACGAACGCCGGCCAATTGCGTCTCGATCTCGCTGCGCAAATTCCACGGCAAGATGAGCACATAGTCCGGGCGCGCTTCGATGATCGCTTCCGGTGCTTTCACCTCGATCATGCTGCCCGGCAGACGCTTGCTCTGCTTGGCAGGGCTGCGGTCGGCGACGAAGGCAATCCGGTCAGGCCCGATAGCGCAGTAGTTCAAGAGCGTATTGCCTTTGGCGGCAGCTCCGTAGCCGACGATCTTCTTGCCCGATGCTTTCGCCTCATCAAGAAAAGCGAGCAGCTTGTTTTTTATCGTCAACACGCGCGCGCCGAATCCCGCGTAGCCCTCAGGACGGTCGAGCTTCGCCGCCAGCTCCTTCTCGCGAACAGAGCGGACGTTCTCTGCAGTCGGATGCCGCGCGGATTGATGGCAGACCATCACGTGCAGCGAGCCGCCGTGCGTTGGGATCTCCGCGATGTCGAAAATTCGCAGACGATGTCGGGACAGCACCCGCTCGACGGCGAGGACCGACAGATAGGTGAAATGCTCATGATAAATCGTGTCGAACTGCGCCTGCTCGATCAGACTCAGCAAGTGCGGGAATTCGACAGAAAACACGCCCTCTGGCTTCAGCAGGATCGAAACACCGGAGACAAAATCGTTGATGTCAGGCACGTGGGCGAGGACATTTTTGGCGGCAAGAAGATCCGCAGCGTGACCGCGCGCCGCGAGCCGCCTGGCGGTGTCCGCGCCGAAAAAGGCGACCTCGGTCGGCACGCCGCGCGCCTCCGCGGCCTTCGCCACGTTCGCGGCCGGGTCCACCCCCAGGACGGGAATCCCGGCGGCGCGGAAATATTGCAGCAGGTAGCCATCGTTGCTGGCGACCTCGACGACTTTTGTCGATGCGTCGAGATGAAACCGCTCAATCATTTCGGCGGCGTAGGCACGGCAGTACGCCAACCAACTGTCGGAATACGACGAGAAATACGCGTAATCGCTGAAAATCTCCTCGGGCGGGACTACGCGATCGACCTGCACCAGCAGACAGGCGTCGCAAACGCGGGCGTGCAGCGGGTATCTCTGGTTTGCCCGGGCCGCGTTATCGACATCAACATAGCTGTTGGCCAGCGGCGTGAGGCCGAGATCCACGAGCGTGCGTGTGAGCGGAGCACCGCAGCTAAGGCAGGTCGGGTTGACGAGGGTCATCGTAACGTCTGATAGCGCGCGATTTGCTCGACGACCAGCGTCCGCGCGCGCTCGCCGTGATCGAACCGCCGGTACCATTCAGCGGTCCACGCCAACGCTCGCGGCGTTGTCAGCCGCGGCCGCCAATTCAAGGCATCCCTGGCTCGGCCGATCGCCAAAGCCAGATGCTCCATTTCCTTCGGCTGCGGTCCCGCAGCGGCGACCCAGGACCGCGACCCGCCAATGGCGCTCGCCAAGGTTTCCACCACCTCTTTCACGGTCAATTGCGAGGTCTGCTCATCCGGCCCGAAATTCAGCGTCCGTGGCACACGCGCGGCATCACTCACCAGGCGTTCGACGAACAACAGGTAGCCGCAGAGCGGATCAAGGACGTGCTGCCACGGCCGCGTGGCATTGGGATAGCGGAGCGCAATCGGCTCGCCGCTCTTGACCGCGCGCCAGACGTCCGGCGCGAGCCGGTCCTCCGACCAGTCGCCGCCGCCCAGCACATTGCCGGCCCGTGCCGTGGCAACAGGAATCCGACGCTCGTCGAAAAAGCTCTGCGCATAAGAGGCGACCGCGATCTCCAAAGCGGCTTTCGACGCGGAATACGGGTCATGGCCACCGAGGTGATCATCCTCATCGAAAATTTTTGGACGATCTGAATGGAGATAGACCTTGTCCGTGGTGACGACGAGAACAGCGGCAAGGTCCGGCGAGGAGCGCAGCGCTTCCAGCAGATTCAACGATCCGGTCAGGTTGGTCGCCCAGGTGTCGAGCGGCGCGCGATATGAGCGCCGGACGAGGGCCTGGGCCGCCATATGAATGACGATGGTCGGTCTGGCGCGCTCGACGGCCTGCTCCACAGCTTTGAGGTCGCGAAGGTCTCCGATGACGGATTGCAGGCGCGCAACTGGCTCGATCTGAGAATAAAGATTTGGCGTTTGATCCGGCGGCAGCGCGAAACCGACGACCTGCGAACCCAGGCTCTCGAGCCAAAGCGCCAGCCACGAACCCTTGAATCCGGTGTGTCCGGTCAACAGAACGCGTTGCGAGGCCCAGAAATCCTTGTCGAGCATCCGCTCAGGTCCAGATCTTCCATGGCGCCGCGCCGCCCGACCACAGATGCTCCAGATACTGCCGGTCGCGCAGCGTATCCATCGGGTGCCAGAACCCGTCATGGATGTAGGCGGCGAGCTGCCCATCCCTGGCCAGGCTTTCCAGCGGCGCGCCTTCCCAGGTCGTGGCATCGTCCTTGATCCGGTCGATGACGCGCGGATGCAGCACGAAGAAGCCGCCGTTGATATGGCCGCCGTCGCCGAGCGGCTTTTCCATAAAGCGTTTGACGCGATTGCCCTCGATCAAGGTCGCGCCAAACCGCCCGGGCGGCCGCACCGCCGTCAGTGTCGCATCGAGCCCCGTCTTGTTGTGAAAGTCGATCAGCGACGTCAGGTCGACATCCGAGATGCCGTCACCATAAGTCATGCAGAACGGTTCGCCTGGCAGCAGATGCGGCGCAACCCTCTTCAATCTCCCACCGGTCATCGTCTCCGCGCCGGTGTCGACGAGCGCAACGCGCCATGGCGGCAGGTCCTGGGAGCCGAGATAGTCGATACGATTTTGTGCGACGTCGACGACGACATCGGAGCGGTGCAAGACGTAGTTCGCGAAATATTCCTTGATGACGTAGCCCTTGTAGCCGAGGCAGATGATGAAATCGTTCAAGCCGTAAAACGAATAGTGCTTCATGATGTGCCAAAGAATCGGATGCGGTCCGATCTCGACCATCGGCTTTGGCTTGAGCTGGGTCTCCTCGGAGAGACGCGAGCCCACCCCGCCGGCAAGGATCACGACTTTCATGACACGACGATTCTTTCGAGCAGTGGCGCACGGGATAGTTGCGCCCAATATAGCTGCGGCCATGGAAACGAAATAGTGAAATAATACTCAAACTTTTCTTAGTTAAAGCTCCGACTGAGCGCGCCGAAGATTTATTTTCTGCGCAAATATCCGTTCGGGTTTCCCGTCACGTTGCGGCCGTACTGATCGCAGTAGCGTGTGTCGATCTCATAATCGCTGCCGCGCTCCTGTAGAAATTCCGCGATCGATCGCGCGGGGCCTCCGTCAAAACGTGCGTCGACTCCCATCTCGGTCATGTTGGCGTCTTCGACGACAATGTATTCGCCAGAGCGCAACAACGGATCGAAGAAGCGCAACGCCGCGAGCGTCGCCTGATAAGTGTGGCTTGCATCCTCGATCACGAGCCACGGTCTCGGCAGCTCAGAGAGCACCGCAGGCGTGAGCGTCGGCGCAAGGTCATTGGCGTCGCCTTGTAAAAGCTTCACGGTATCGGGCAAGAAGGCCGGCCGCGGCGGCACATTGATGTCCACGGAGACGATACGGCCATCGATGCCGAATGTTCGAAGGTGATCGCTCAACCACGCCGTGGTGCCCGCGGCACGCGTCCCGATCTCAATGATGCTGCGCGGCTTAACCTCCCAGAGGAGCCGCGTGTACAACGCCATTTCAACCGGATGCTTCTCCATCGGCACGCCGCGATAGGTGTAGCCGATGAGGCCGTGCATCAGAGAAATATGTAACTTGGGCGGAATCGCTGTCCGCCAGCCGCGCCCGCCTGGCAAAGCCGGCATGCGGCGATCAACGCCAGCGCGGCGCCACGCGCGGTATGGCTCCTTGAACAAAAATTTAAGGGTACGGATGGCCTCGCGGCGCCAATCGCTCATGATTGGATCGTCTTATCAACCGCTGCCTTCGTCATCAAGCCGATCCAGTGGCCGTGGATTCACAATCACATGCCCAGCATAGGCATGTTGAAGCCGACCGCCGGCGCAAGCGGCTTGAAGCCAACGATGATGCCAACCGCGGTTCGCGGGCCACTGCCACTAGACTCGGTGGGTGCCCAGACCTTGGATCCGGTATCCGAATTTATCAAATACCCGCCCGCAACCTGTCCGTGGCCAGTCTGACTGCCACCAAAGTCAACCGCGTTAGGCGGCGAAGACCAGCCATCCGCGCTGTCCTGCGTGAATGCGTTAGTGCCGTTGTTCTGCCCGCCAAGCAGTGCGATGAAAAGCTCACCGGCCATCGACGGCGCACCGGAAGCTAGCGAGACTACAGGAGGATTGGCCGCGCTACTCGTGAATTTCGTAGTGACGTTTGTGTCCAGCTGATTGCTGGGGCTGATGCCGGTTGCGTACACAGCAGAGAGCGCGCAGCTATCACCGCCTTGCTTAGTGTAGGAAATAGTCGCTGAAGACAGAGCGCCAGTCGTGTACGCGTAAAAAATCGCGTTCGCTGAGGGACCGCTACTTTCGGTCTGCGTGACTGATTGATAGGTGTTCACACCATCGGACATCGTCCCGAAGCTGGTCGTATTAAACTCATTCACGAGCACGACGATCAAAGAGCCTGCCGGTAAAGTGACTCCGGTTAGAGTTACCGCGCTGCCAACGCTTGCCGAAGCAACGTAATTCGTCCCGATATTGTTTACCGAAATCCCCATTACTGCAGCCCCTTCACAACATATGTCGCCGTCCCATTGATCCGGCGCAGCGACACAATGAACTTGTTGCCATTCGTCGTGGTCAGGCTGTCGCCGACATTCGAGCCGACGGTGAATCCCGAAAATGTAATGACGCCGGCGCTGGCGCCATTGGTGACGAGGATGTCGATGGCGCAGTCGGCGGCCGGCGCCGCGAGCGTGAAGGCGCCGTTGTTGGTCAGGTACTGGTAGTTGCCGAGCGTCGGATCCGGCGTGAGCGTGCCGCTCGACACCGTGCCGATATTGTTGGGCGTGAACTTGTAGCCCACGGTAATGGTGTTGGTGACGCCCGACTGCAGCAGCGCCGAGGTGTTGAGCGTCGCCGCCGAGCCGAGGCCGAGCGCCGTGCGCGCATTGGCCGCCGTGGTCGCGCCGGTGCCGCCCTGCTCGAGACCGAGCACGGCGACAGTCCATTTGCTGGTGCCGTCGGAGACGAGCACGCATTCGTCATAGGCGTTGGCCAGCACGATCTGCGTTCCGCCCTGGACGGTATCGCTGCCGGCGCGGGCGACGGTCAACGTGTTGGTCGCACCGATGCCGCCGGCCTCGTCATAGACGCTGAGCTGATAGCCGGCATTGACCGTATTGGCGGCCGGCAGCGTGAAGGTGCGCGGCGCGGTGAGCGCGGCATTGAGGCAGACGAACTTGTCGGTGGCAAGAATGGTGTAGTTGGCATCGCCGCGCGCCGTGCGCCCGTCGACGCCGAGACTGACGCGCGCCGCCTTGGCGCTCGCGGCCGCGGTGCCGCCGGCGGCGAGGTCGACCAAGCCGTCGCTGTTGGTGTCGTAGACCGACTTCAGCATGTCGCCGATGCCGGCGCCGGCGTCGCCGGTGCGCGTGAAGCTCACGGTGAGCGCATCGGACGCCGCGAAGCTGCCGCTGCCGGCAAGCCAGGCGACGGTGAGCGCCACCCAGGTGGTGTTGTCGGCGACATTGGCGGTGATGTCGAACACCGCGAAAGTCTGCGGCGCCGATGACTTGCGCACGATGAGATTGCCGCGATGCGCGGTGGTCGTCGAATTGCCCCAGGTGGTGAGAAAGGCGCCGGCGCTGGGATTGCCGGCATCGGCGGTGTTGTAGGAGAGCGCGATCTGCGTCACCGACGCCGGCGTCGCGTTGTTGAGGCGCAGATTGCCGGCCGAGGGATCGGCCATCGTCGTCGCCGTAGCAAAACTGTAGTTGAGCCCGGCATTGATACCCTGCGCACCGGTCGCGCCCGTGGCGCCGGTCGGGCCTTGCGGACCGGTGGCGCCCGTCGGCCCCTGCGGGCCGGTCGCGCCGGTCGACCCGGTGTTGCCGAGGTCGCCCTTGGCGGTGAAGGTGACGCGCAGCGCCTCGCTGGCGGCGAAGCCACCGCCGCTGGCAATAGGCGTCACCGTCAGCGCGTCCCAGCTGCCATTGTCGGCGAGCGCGGTGACGTCGAAGGTCATGAAGCTCGTCGGCACCAGCGGGTCATAAATCTTCACGCGGCCTTTGACGATCGAGGTCCCGAGGCCCCAGGTGGCGAGCTCGGCCGCGAGCGCATTGCCGTCGGCGTCGGTCTTGGAGAGATAGAGCGCGGTGATCGCGGCGAAGCTCGTGTTGTTGGCCTTGAGATTGCCGGCGCCGGGGTCGCTCGCCGCGGTCGCGGTGAGCCAGGCATAAGAGAAGCCGGCGGAGCGGCCCTGCGCGCCGGGCGGGCCGGCGACGCGGATCGTCCAGTCGGCATGAGTGCCGCTCCCTTGCGCGTAGGTGACATTCACCGCAAGGGTGCCGTTGGCGTAGCCCGTCACCTGGCCGCACATGAAATTCACCGCCGGCGCGGCGTTGCTGAGGATCAGCACCCACGAGCCGACGCCAATATCCTTGTTGGCCTGCGTGGCGAAGCTCTGCGGACCGGCAGCAATGCTCACGCTCGAGATCGAGGTGAGCAGATAGAGCGCGTCACCGAGCGCGCCGAGGGTGAGCACGTTGTACTGCCCGCTCGCCGGATCGAAGATCCAGATCTGCTTGGCCATGGGATCGGCGACCGCGCTCGCGGCAATCTGGCCGAGGGCGGAAAAATCCGGCGCGATCGTCCACACGCCGTTGGCCTTGGCGACGGCAATACCGCCTGTGCCGACGACCTGTGCCGGAAATGGAACGGGCGCACGCAGCTTGAGATTGGGTGCCATGGGGACTCCAAGAAGGATGAGAATGGACGGGCGCGCGGGCGCGGGCAGCGCGAGGCGCGAGATCAGCGGCTAGCGCGTCGACTGGAGGCGGGTAGCGATCACGCCGCCGATGATGATCGAGAACACGATGTAGGTGAGCCAGCTGTCCGCGATGGCGCGCGACGGCCGGTGCGGATTATAGAGAATGGTAAACTTGTCACCGCCCTTGTATTTGGATCTAGCGTTGAAGCTCTGCCAATAGGAGAGCTGAGCGCTGAAGCTTTTCCCGTCGACGCGATATTCGACGACCGGCGCCCAGACCCAGGTGCCCCCACCCGGCCCCGGGTTCGTCGACATGCCGCCGCCGAGGCGGATGACCCTGCCCTCGGCGTGCGTCCAGAAGGCCTCGATGTAGAGGCGCCGCAACAGCGGCGCGAGCACAACGAGCGCGAGAATGCCGTAACCGACGAGATTACCCATGACACCGTTCACGGGATTAGAACGCGCAGTGGCGGAGCATCGTCTCAGGAACCAAACGTCGCCGCGGCCATTGTCCGGCATCGCCCTGGAGACGGTCATGGCCCGCAACGTCATCTATCTCACGCTTTTGCTGCCGCTCGTTCTCGCGATGCCGGCCGCACTCGCGCAGAACAACCCTTCCGGCGGCAGCACCGCCCACCCTTCCAACAATGCGGCTCCGCAGACGACGGGGAGCGACACGGATTTGCGCCAGCATCAACAGCACCGGGAACAGCAGCCGCAGGGCGACACCGGCTCGATCGACACCACGAGCGGTGGCGCGCCGGCCTCGAGCCCGCAAGGCGAAACGCCACCTGGCATGCAGGCCGCGCCGGAAGGCTCGTCGAAGAGCATTGGCAAGTAACCGTTCATCCAGCCGCCTATACCGTGACGGGTTGGCGACACTGCGGTCGTGACGCAGCGGGCTTGCGTTCAACAGACAACATTGGAACGCCGGATGCGCGAGCGAATTTTCTTTTCCGAGCACCGCGCTGGGCGGTGCACTGCGATAGGGCAGCCGACCCGCGAGGGCCGGCACGAGGGAGCGCGCATCGGAGGTGAGCTTCCGCCGTGAAGAAAACAGCGTTTTTTCTTACCATCGCGACGATCGTTTGCACCCATCCGGGCAGCTACCAGGCCAGCGCACGCTGGTCGCCGGACTACGCCAACAACCCGCCGGAGGTCCAGCAATGGTTCCGGCAGCAGCACAATGCACGCGGGCAATGGTGCTGCGACAAAAGCGACGGCCATCCGTTCTTCGGCAGCTACAAGCTCAACGAGGACGGTTCGGTGACGCTCGAGGACGCGGACGGCCGCACCATCCCCGCCTACATGGTGCTGCACGAGGCGAGGAACCCGACGGGCCACGCGGTGTGGTGGTACACCGAAGCGGGCGGCAATCATGTCGACTATTGCTTCGCGCCGGGCACGCTCGGCTGAGGCATCGTCAATTCCCGCTGACGACGCCGTCGAGCACGGCGAGCGTGCCGATGATGAACTGCTGCGGATCGGCAGCGCCATTGGCGATGGTGCAGCCGACGTCGTAGGTGTCAGGCGCGAGCATCGTCATGTCGCCCGCGGAGAACGTCACCTGGAAGGTGCCGCGGTCGATGACGCCGACCTTCCCGTTCGCCGTGCTGGCGGAAAGGATCGGCACAAAGCTCGTCGGGTCGCGGATCTCGAACACGATACTCGCCGCGGAGAGATCGAGGGCCTCATCGGTGTCGTCGTCGATCACGGTGAAGACTTGCGCATAGCCGGCGCGGTTCGAAGCAGGAGGAAGATCGCCGAGGTACATTTTCAAAGCTTCCGGTAAAACGTGCCGAGGATGATCGGCGGCATATTGTTATGCGCGCCGCCGCCGCCGACGCTGGCATTGGTCAGCGTGATGCCGGTGGTCGCCGAATTGACGCTGACGGTCGAGCCGCCGTTCGAGCGATAGGCCACGTCGCCGCCACCGGAGGCGCCAATGCCCGGATCGATCGGAAACGAATGCGCGTGTCCCGGATCGGTCAGCGTGTTGTTGTGCGTGTGCGCCGGAATTTCAACGCTCGAGAGTGTATGCGTCGCCTCCCCGCCGCTCGCACCTGCCGTGGTCGCGCCGCCGGACGAAAACGGCACGCCGGCAAAGCGCCCGGCGGTGCTGCTGCCCATGTCGTCGAGACCGGCGGGGAGAAAGCCGCGCTTGTCGGGCAGCGTGATCTGCTTGTTAGCGGTCCAGTCGGCCGCCGCGCTCACGCCGCGGCCGCCGACGACCGGACAGACGGCGTCCGCATAGGTCTGCCAGAGGAAGGTGAATAGCGGCTGGCAATCGGCATTGGCGCGCTCGGAAGCGCCCGAGGACGCCGAGCCGATGCTGCGCGCATTGTCCCGCACCCCGCCGGCACGCGTGCCGGCCTGGTCGAGCCAGATGACATCGCCGGTCTGGAAGATCGTGGCCGGGTCGACGCTCGATCCGCCGCCTCCGCCGCCACTCGAGGGACCCACGACCAGGAGATTCTTGGCGTCGAGTTGCACCACGCCGCTAGCGTCGACGAGCCGCGCGCGGATATTGCCGTCGGCGCAGTAGAACTCCGGCACGCGGCCCGACGCATCGAGCGTGATCGGATTGGGCAACGCAACGGACAGCCCGGTATCCGCGAAGGCGTTCTGCGGGATGAGCGTGTTGGCCTGGTAGAAATAAAGCTTGCCGCCGGCGAGCAGCAAGCCGTTCTTGTCGAACTGCGTCGACAGCGCGAGCGAGGGAACCGTTCCGGCCATGGGGATTGCTCTTTCTGTGAAGATGTGTGCGGAGCGCACCGCCTGCGCAGTGGAAGCGGCAAGGACCGGAACTTTTCCGCCGCCAATGCGTCCTCTATGTCAGGTGAGCGACAGGAGGCTGAGGTGGCAGCGACCCGAAAGCGTGGCGGTGCGCGCAAGCGCGCGACGGTGCAGCGCAAACAACCGGCACGGCGCCGGTCGCGTAAGACGGTGAAAGATACGGGCGCGGTGAAGCAGGCGCTCAAGCTCGTCGACAAGCTGCGCAAGCAGGTCAAGCGCGCGGTGCGCGGATAAAAAAGCGCCCGTGACCGGCCGCGGGGGGACTACGGTCAGGGCGCGAGAGCAAACCTGCTCCCTGCGCAGCAGCCTACCGCCACGCCGGGCGAGCGGCCAGCGTCATTGCGGCTAACCCTAATGTCGCGCGCAATGTGTACAAAGACACACAAGGTGCGGTTGCTTTCGCATGCGCACGGCTGCGTTACACTGCATGCGGCTGAACGGGGTTCGCGTGATGCAGTTTCGTCGCGTCATTGTCGACCGCAAAGTGTGCGCGGTCGCCGCTTTATTTCTACTGTGGTCGCTGGCTTTGTGCGCGTGGCATCTGCACGCCGGGCACTAAGGCTGATTAGCGCCGGAAATTGTCCATGTGAAAGGCAATGTCCGCCCGCTCGCTCGCGATGTAGCGCTCGGCAAGGCGTAACCAGTGCTGTTGCAAATCGAGAAAAGTCTTGCGGGCGAACAGATCTTTCGTCCGCCTCGCCTGCTCGCCGCAGCGTTCCGCCTCGGCGCGACAGGAGACAAAGTCGCGAGTGCCGTTGTTCATTGCTCAGCCCCTGAAAGGTCGAGCCCCCGAACAAATCCGATTCTGAGCCCGCGCCGATTAAGCACAGGTTAAGAACGGCCGTCCGTCGGGCTTCACCCATTGGGCACACGCGCGGCGAGTCCCGCGCGATGTTTCGCGTCGGCGTACCGCCTCAGCCGCCCTTCTCGAAGACCTCCGAAGACAGCGTCGAAACGCATGCGTCACAGATGAAGACGCTCGGCACAGCCGCCAACCTCACCTCCGGAGGCTTCCGACCGCAGAATGAACAGCCTTCTTTGATCTGCGTGTCGGGCAACACACGTTCCAGCGCGCCTTGCAATGAAATGAGCGCCGTCCCCCTGGCGTCCTCATCGCCAAGCTCGCGCGAGATCAGATAGCTCGCCATTCCCAACAGGAGCGCATCGTCGAACCGCTTGTCCTCGAACGGCTCCATCCAGGTTTTTGTGAGCAACCCAGAAAGCGACTTTCGATCACCAGGCTCCATCAACCCTACCCCGAGCACTTCGCAGCTGCCCGATCTTCGACTTGAGCGCGTGGCGAAATTCCTCACTAAAGGCAGGGCCGAGCTCGAGCGATTTCTCGAAATTCACGAGCGCGAGGTCGGCTCGTCCATGCTTTTCGTAAAGGATTGCAAGCTCCCAACATGAAGCATCGCTATCCGGGCCCGTCCGTATCGCCGCCTCGAGGCACCTGATGGCCTCGTCCAATCGGCCGGCCCGCTCATAGGCGGACGCCAGTTGAGAGTCGAACATGGACGCATGTTCAGGGAAGCGTCGCATGGCGCTGCGAAGCCAGGCAATTGCCTGCGCATGCAATCCCATACTGGACAATGCGGAAGCGTATGCTGCGATGCCGAGAAACAAAAGGCCATGCAGCACACCGCGGGTGCGCTTGAGAATCATTGCACCAAGCCTTCACTCCGGGGGATACGGATCATCAAACGGCCTACGCGACCATCTCATACACGCTCTGTAGTTTATGCCCGACGCTCTAAGACAAGCTAATGTTCTTTTTTCATCTCCGCGAGGGGCCAAGCCGCGGCCCAGGCGGTACGCCACGTCGCCCAATAAACGTAAGCGTCAGTATCGTGACGGCCCGGCAACGTCCGGGCCAGATGATAATGAGCCCACCCGTTGGTCCGGTACATCCTCGCTGACGGGACGAGCAGACTCCGGCTGGTTTTGCGCTGTCGTTGGATCGAAAATGTCAAATGGATTTGCTCCGGCCAGCCTCTTCGTCGCATTCGATGCGGGCGTCATTGAACCAATGCTCCGAGATTCCGCCGCGTCGAACAACGAACGGGCCGCCGGCGCGTTGTCGAAAATGTCGAAAACGTTCGTCGGCGGCGCGTCAGCATCGCCCTCAGGCACGCGCAATGCGTCAGGCATAGGTGCTACCGCCCATCACAAGGTCGGCCATTCCGTCCCCAAACTTGTCATCGAATTGATCCGCAAGGTGCGGCGCTGCGCGCAGCATCTGCACAGCGCTGATTGGAATTTGCGGCAGTGTCGATCCTGTCGAGCCCTCCGCAGCGGCGGTCGAGCTCGATGCCGACGGCGCCGTTGCCGGCCGTGGCTGCGGTGTGGGGACATTGGCCATCGCAGGTGGCCCAAGTGATCCATCGTCCAAAACGGTTGCGCCAGCGCCGGCGGAGACGCCGTCGCTCGCGCCATTCGGCTGTCGCGCCCAGCGAGCAGCGGCGGCAAACTTGACTGCGGCGTTGTAGTCGCCATTAGCGATCGCGGTGCGCGCCATGCCGAGCCAATCCGGCTGCCCGTCGACCGACGGCGACTGGTTTTGCAGGGCGTTCTGCAGATTGAATTTATTGCGCAGATCGCGCCCGGCCATGTAGTTGCCGAGCAGATTGGACAACGGCGAGAAGTTGACCGTCGGCGGACCTTGGGCGATGAGCGCGTCGAGATTGAAAGCGGATGCCATGTAAGATTCTCCTGAGGCGACAAGACTAAAGGGTTGAGCGCGGCGGTGCGCTTGGCGTCGCAGCGAACATGAAATAGCGCGCGGATCGCTCTCGACGAGCCGCGCGCACTCTCTTTGCGATCTGCTGGAAACGTTGTCTGGCCAAGAACGACGGTGCGCGCTCGAGCCCTCGCGCAGTTGGGCACGAGGGCATCACGTGCCCGTGTCGCTTAATATTGCGACGCGACTATGCGCGTCGCTTGGCTTGCCGCTCGCGGGCCAGGCGTTGCTCGCGGAGCTGGCGCATGCGCGCGAGCGTCGCCTGCTGGGCGGCGTGATAATCACGCACGGCCTGAGGTGCGTCGGCCTTCATCTCTTCTCGAGCACGAAAGATTCGCTCTGCGCGAGCGCGCTGTTCCATTGAATTGTTCTGCATGCCTATACAACCACGCTGGCGTGAAAAAGTTCCTGCGCGCGATAACGCGCAGGGGCCGCCGAGATTCATGTTTTGCGGTGCATCAGAGAAAACCAAGGACCGAAGCGCCGAGCGACGCCCCGTTCATGAGTGCGTTCCACTGATTTTGTGAGGCGTTGTAATTGGCGAGATCGGCCGCCGCGTTGGCGTCGCCGATCCCGGTCTGCTGCTGCCAACCGTAATTGGCGAGACTTTGCCCGGCATTGTAGTTCGTCCCCGCCTGCGCGCTGGCGGTCGAGCCGATGCCCTGCGCGCCCTGGCCGGCGAGCGTGGTCAATGGCGAAAAGCTGTTGAGATATTGCTGCCAGCTCTGATCGGCGAGACCAGTACCGTATTTCTGCTCGGCCGCGAGCGTGTTGCCGCTCGAAAGCATGCCGCGCGCGGCGGCGCCGCGATCGACCGCCTGCAGGCCGGTGTCGAGCTGCGCCTGGAATCCCGGATTATTCTGGAATGCGCTGACCGCGCGTGCATTCCCGGCGGCGCCGTTCAGGCCGAGCGCGTCGGCATAAGCGTTCACGCCCTGCTGGCCGGTATTGTATAGCGCGGTGAACGGGACGAGTGCCCGGCCATAATAAGTGTTGGCGTTGCTGAGGCCGGCGTTGATCGCCGAGGACGCTTTGTCATAGCCGGCATTGAGCCCGGCGATCTTGTCCTGCGCAGCTTGCTCTGCGTCTGAATTTGAGAAGATGTCGAAAAGACCCATGATCGCCTTCCTTATGGAGGATTGAAGATCGCGAAGCAGCCGGCGCTCAAGGCCGTGCCCGGTAGCCAATTGCATGTTGCCGTGAACGTGCCTGGAGCGTTGACGAACTCCGCGCTCGCAACACCGCCTTCGCCGTTTCCGCTGAAGCCGAAAGCCGCCTGACTGTCACCCGTGAGGCCGGACCACGAAGGCGTGCAGCCGCCGACATGCCCGCCGGTCGCACACGCAATAACAACAGAGCCCGGTTGAGGGTTGAGCGAGGCCGCCGGCGGGTTCGCTGTGCTCTGCATGATCTGCGACGCGGCCGGAGAATTGATGCCATTGAGAGCATACAGCCCGATGACACAACCATTCGCGTTGCCGCCTCCGGTGATATTAGCGACGACGGTTCCGCTGGTCCCGCTCGGCACGGCTGCGACACCCATGCCGCAACTCGTGCTGTTGAGCGCGTTCGCAATGATCGAGGCCGAGACACCGCCGATCGTGCACGACGAAAGGCCGCCACCCCCCGACCACATGACGCAAGCGACGATGTAGCGCGTTGCGAAAGCGGTCCCGAAATTCATTCCCGCGAATGTGTAGGTCGTCGCCGTGCTGAATCCGCTCGTCGCGATCGAGAGGAACGAATGCGTGACCTTTCCGCCGCTGGGAGGAAACGGAACGATGAAGCTCACTGCCGCGCCTTAATGATGAAGTCGATGCCGGCAGCGCCCCACCCGTAGATGAAAGCCACGAACTGATGCGCGTTTGTCGTGTCGAGAGCGTCACTCGGGAACTGCTTGCTAAAGCCGGAGAACGTGATCGAACCTGCGCTCGCACCATTGACGATGCGCAGCTCGACGTCGCCGACCTTGTTCATCGGCTGAATGGTGAATCCGGGGACGTTGTTCGTCACCTTCTGCTTGAGCCCATTCACTGGATCAATGATGACGGTCGCACCGTTCGCCGGCGTTCCGTTGTCGTATTCCTGCTCCAGAAAACCGCCAGCGAGCGTCTGGTTGCCTGCCGTTGAGAGCACGCGCGCACCGTTGTCATAAAGCTTCTCGGCATTGAGCGTGCCCGCTCCCATATTCGTGCCGGCTGGCTCGCCGACCTGGAAGCTTGGCACCGGCTTGTCGCCGTTGAGGCGGTCGGCAGTGAGCTTGCGCTGCTTGAGATCCGACGTGGTCGGGCGGCGATCGCCGCCGACTACCGAGGTGTTGAGCACGCCGGGAAGCTTGTCGATCATGGTGTCCTCCACCGACGGCGGAGTTTTCCGCCGTGCCGCGCTTTGCGTGGACGCAGCAGCCTAGGCTGCCCGCGTCTCGCTCTGCATATCGCCGCCGGTGAGGATGACGTCGACGTCATCGCCGACGGTGAGCCGCCAGCGGCGTCCGCTGTTCGTGGTCATTCCGGTGCGCGCAACGCGGATGGGCTTGCGATCGACCACCGCTTGCGCGCCGAGCTTGCGGATGAGCGGCTTCGACCAGGATACGCCGCCGTCATCGCTCCATTGGATCTCGACAGTCGGATCGGTCTGACTCGGATCGCTGCCGGTGGCGGTGCCGACGCCGCGGGCGAGATCGAAGGTCGCGAGCGGCACCGCGACCGCCGCGGGAAAGCCCGACACCGGCCCGCTCTCGACGACGAACGGCAGTGGTGTGCCGAGCTCGTTGCCCACGGCCTTGGTGATCTCGATGAGCGCACCCGAGTTGGTATCGCCGCAAAGCCATTTGCCGAACGCGCTGACGGCGCCAGTGGCGCGCCAGGTGGTGGCGCCGTAGCTCTGCCGCTCATGCCAGCGCACGGTGTCGACGTCAAACACCCAGGTGAAGGCCGAACAGCGCAGGACCACGCAGGCATGCCCTTCCGCGACATAGGGAAACATCTCGATGGTCGCTGGATCGCCGCCGGCATTGCGAAAGGCGGCCACAGCGCGATCGACATCGGGCGTCGAGATCTTCGATGGTGTGTAACCATTGAGCGCGTAGACGCAGCCGTCGTCGCCGAGCAGGATCAATCCCTTGCCGAACCCGTCTTCGAATCCGGTGATGCAGTTCGGGCCGAGAATGCCGCGCCCGATCACCTGCACGCGGCTGAATGGAAAGCCGGTCGGCTCAGCGGTGTCGTGATAGACCTCGATGGCCTGCGGCCCGCACAGATAAAGGTCGACGAAAGGCACTGCGCGCAGCAAGCCGCCACGTTTGGCCTGCGCTGTGGTGAAGTCGAGCGCATTGACCGTGGTGTCGTTGAGCGCCGAGGCAAAGCAGCGCCCATCACCCGTGGTGAAGAAGAAATAGCCGTCGAGAAAGCAGACGCTGTTCGGTGCCGGCAGCACGCCGCCGCCGGTGAACGAAGGGACGCCCGACGTCGTCACCAGATAGGCGCCATTGTCCGGATCGACCACGACGAGATTCGGCGTCGGCGCCTTGTTGTTGGCGGCCCAGAACACCTTCTTGGTGCCGGCGAGCGCGCCGATCGAGGTCGCCGCGCCGGCGCTGGTGAACGCCGTCACATTGCCGGCGAAAGCCGACCACAACGTATTGCCGACCAGGATCTGCCCGCGATTGCCGCTCTGCGGCGACGACGCGAAGGCGCGCAGTCCCGGCGCGCGACGCCAGGCGTTCTGCGCACGTGCGCCCGCGGAGAGCGGCTCGGCATAGGCATTGATCAGCCGTCCGGCACTTTCGTGCGGGCGCTGCCCGGGCGCGGAAACGACCGGAAACGGGATGGTTGTCATCGAAGACCTCGCCTCGATCTGGTCGTTTGCGCCACGTCGCGCGCATGGGGCGCTGGGCGGCGACTTTTGCAATCGCCGGCCACGGAACCGATGGCAAAAGCGAACCGTTGACGGGCATCACCGGCAGCGGCCCTGTTTCCCCGAGGCGCCGGTGGCTGAGAGACCAAGCGCGCTCCCGCCTTACAGGAACGGAGAAGCGCATGCCTCTCGAACGGCAAGCCGGTTATTTGGATTCCGGCCGCTTGGCGGAGATCCGCGACACCATCGAGGCGGTCGCCGAATCCCATCGCAACATGATGGCCACGACGGAACAAACGCGACTCGCGATCGAGGATTCGCGAAAACTGCTGCAACAGGTGGACGTCGTCCTGGCAGGCACGCGTTTACTGCTGCCCGTCCACAGCAGCGACGAGGGCCTCCGATCCAGAACGTTACGGCTTCCGTGAGGACTCCCGCAGCGGCGTGACGGCGGAACCGATCCGGCGCATAATACCGCCATGCGCGGGCGCATGATCCAGGTGAGCGGCAACCATCGCGAGGATGCGGTGATGTACGCCGTCGCGGAAGACGATGCCCAGCGCGCGATGGAGATTGTGCGCACGCGGGTGGCGACCGACGGTCAATATCTCGTCGATCTTGGGCGCGTATCCGCTGACCTGATCGAGACGCTGAAGCTCGCGCCGGGTCAGTGGAAGAAGGTCTAGGAGTCTTGCTGGCGCATGATCTTATCCGACCTGCCTTCGCCCGCCGAAGCTTCGAGCAACACGAGAGGCCTTGCCGTGGGCTTCGCGCAGGCGGGAAACCGGAATCCGCCCCGGATCAAGTCTGGGGCAGGCTTTTTCGGGATCATGCGCTAGGCGAGCCTCCAGGCCTTCGCGCTGTCGTGCTCGATCGCCGCATCGAGCTCGGCGCCGAGTAATACCACCATCGTCGAGAGCCAAATCCACACCATGAAACCGACAGCTGCGCCGAGGGAGCCGTAGGTCTTGTCGTAGCTGCCGAAGTTGGCGGCATACCAGCTAAACAGGAGCGAGACGACGAGCCACGCCACTGCGGCAAAGGCGGAGCCGGCGCTCAACCAACGCCAGCGCGGGTGTCCACGGCTCGGCCCGAAACGGTAGAGGGCGGAGATGACGAGGCCGACGACAACGAGCAGCGCCGGCCAACGCAGTAACGTCACGAAGGTTTCGACCGTGGCGCCGAGCCGCAGATGCGGCAACAGCGGCGGCAGCGCCACCATGGCGGCGAGCGCGACCAGCACAAAGCCGATCAGCGCCGCGGTGAAGGCGAGCGACATGGCATTGACCGTAATGAGGCCGCGCCGCTCGGGCTCGTCATGCACGAGATTGAGCGCATCGAACATCGTCTTGATGCCGGCATTGGCGCTCCACAGCGCGGTGACGAGGCCAACGGCGAAGGTGACACTGAGCTGGCTCGCCGGCTGCGCCGTGAGCCGCTGCAGCTCGTCGCCGATCACGCCGATCGCTCCACCTGGCAGCACGCCGGCCAGCATGGTGAGGTGGTCGGCGATGGTCGATGGATCGGCGAAAAGTCCGTAGACAGAAACGAGCGCGGCAAGCGCGGGGAACAACGCGAGCAGCGAATAGAAGGCGATGCCGGCCGCGATGGTCATGACCCGATGCTTGCCGAAATCGTCGTAAACGCGGAGCAGGATTTGTTTCCACCCTGCGGCGGGTTCCGCTGTTTGAGACGATGCCTGCTCGGGGCTGCGCATGCTGCCCGCTCCGCTGCCTTGGCCTTAACGCAGAACGGAGCGACGAGCGAGCGGTTCCTCACCCGCTGGAGCCGCGTTCAACCGCTCGCCCGAGCTTTTCCGCCTATTTCATCTGTGGCGGCTTCAGGTCGGGATACTGGGCGACAATGGGGTGCACAATCTCCAGAAAGATCGCTCCCATGCTCTTGCCGATCATCTGTTTGTAGCGCTTGAATTCTTCGGGCGAGCACTTCGCTTGGATCTCGATCAGCGCTGTATCTTGCTCAGCGGCATGCCTGAGCACGGCATCGAGAACAATCTTCGCAGCTTCGCGCGACATTGTGCTGGCCTTCCGACCTCGGGCTGCTAGCGCTTTGCAAGAAACAACCAATTGTTGCGCTAGCGCGCTCCATTAGGATCACATCCGTGCCGAAGCATACAATCGCGGACACAGTTCTGAAACCTCCAGCCAAAATCATATGAGGGCAACGAGGTCTCCGAGCACTCGGTGATGCATGCCGTTTTAACCAGCGACCAGTACGGGCTCGGGCCGATCAGAGCAGCCACTCGACTGCCAATGGCTGGCACGCCCGCAACCTGGTCGTCGCCCTGCCCATCTGAGGTCAACGCGAACGTCTCCCGATCGCGTGGGATCAGAGACGGTTGAAGCGCGATGCTTAACGGCGTATGGCTCGGAGACCAGCCCGCCTGGTCGTCTTCCGGATCGGCCCAGATAGATACCGGCAAGGCCCGGCCAGATAAGAGACTGAAGTCACCCATTCACATAATTCCTTCATCGGATGTCCGCGATCAGTTGCGGCGCGCCCAATCCATTCGGAACGAGACCGTTAGAGTGGACTCGAACTCAAAACCCGCGCGCGAAATTGAATGCGCGCGTGCGCCGGTTGCCGGCGCGCAGCACGCCGTCGGTGCCAAGCACACGGCGTGGCGAGGTGGCGCGGGAGACCTCGCGCATGCGGTTTTCGATCTCGTCGAGCGCCGCTTGCGGTGCGAGCGGACGGCCGTAGCCCGGGCCGGCTTTGAGCACGAGATATTCGACGAGCGGCTCGAACAGGTCGTCGGGGATCGCGTCGGTGTCCGTGAGATTCATGATGTCGCGGCTGTTGAGCTCGGCGACGACAGTGCCGACGCGGCTCTCGACATCGGAGAAATCCTCGACCTCCGCATCCTGCCCTGCCCCGACGACGTTGAGGTCGGCGAGCACGCGGTTGACGAGGTCGCGGGAGGTTTTGCTGGACATGAAGGCCTCCAGGGCAACGCAGATGCAACAACGCGCGCGGGATGCGCGCGCGTTGCAGCAAGAATGGCAGAGAGAAACGGTGAAGTCCGGCCGCCGCGGAGCGCCGCAGCTAGTGCCGGCAGGCGCGCAGCCAGTTGGTCCGCGCGTCGCGCTCAGCGCCGGTCGCCTGGAACGAGGCGCCGAGGCACCAGTTGTAGTGCACGTTGAAGTCCGTCGACCAGCGATTGCCCGACGCCCTGGAGCAGTTCGGGTTGGACGCCGCTACGCTCGCCTGACGCACGGCCGCCGTCGCATAATCCTGACAGAAACCCGGCGCCGCGGCCTGTGCCCCGTCCGCCGAGAAGAGTGCGGCCGCGGCGAGAAGCGCGGCCGGTGCAAAATGCCTGCTCATATCTGTGAAATCCCCCTGATGAGTCGCTCCCCGGCAGGGATACTAACATAAGGTTTTGCGCGGCAATCGATGGCAGGGGGCGCGAAGGAGCGGCGCCGAAGCGCCGCCCCTCGTCTTGTTGATGTGAGCGCGAGATCAGCCCGACAGCCGGCAAGCGAGATCGGGGTAGATCGCCTGCACGGTGTAAAGGACGTCGAGGCGCCAATTGTCGACGTCGTTGGTGCCGTCATAGTACGGCAACAACCGCACCGAGACGCCCTTGTAGCTCTCCCGCCCGGCAAGCGCCGGCGGGATTGCCGCGGGGATTTCCATCGGCACCATGACCAGCGCGAAAGCATCGCGGTGGAACACCAGGTTCTGCGGATAGGAGCTCGAGGCGGTCCCGAGCACCGTGATCGCTGCGCCGTCGGCCGGGGACGCAGTCACCGTCTGATAGGCGCCGGAGGTGATGATCGCCGGCGAGACGGTGAGCGTGCAGTTGCCCGATGAGTCGGAATTGTTCGTCGCCGACACCACCACGAACTGCTGCAGATAGGGCAGCGGATCCTTGGACACCGGATTGACGGCGAACACGCCGGCCAGCGTGAACACCTCGCCGGCGTTGAGGATGCCGCTCACGCTCGCGGTCCAGCCTTTGGTGGCGAGCGTCTGTGTGTTGGTCGAGCCCGACGCCGCATAGGTCGTGTTCTGGTTGGCACCATTGACGAGCGGCACGCCGCCGCGCACACCGGTGGCGAAGGTCTTCACGTTTTGCGTCTCGTAAAGGTCGACGCCGCCAACCATCGGCAGCTTCGCCTTCTCGATCGCCGGACGCGCGATGTCCTGCACGAAGGCGCCGGTGAGGCCGCCGAGCAGACCCCATTTGTCCGCGGGCGAAAGCACGCCGACGCGATCCTCCGGCACCGCCATTTCGGTGAGGCGCTGCGGCGCGCGGCCGAACCCGGCGAAGTTAGCCACCGTCGAACCCGGCGTGCCGACCCAGTTCCAAACCGACTTGTAGAGCGAAGCGATGTCGCGATCGACCTGGTTGGCGATGGTGATCATCGCAGGCTTGAGGAAGCGCTCGGAAAATTCCGAGATCTTCAAGGTCATATCGGCCGACGAGAACTGCAGATCGACGCCGCCCTGGGTGTTGACGTTGAGCGTGAGCGACTGCTCGGTCGAGTTCTGCGGGGCCGCGGTTGCGCCTGAGCGGAAGGTGTATTTCGCCGGCTTGCGGATCTGCACCGTGCCGCCCTTCTTGTAGCCGTTGACCGGCTTGTTGATCTCGTCCTCGTAAGCGCGATTGACGAGCTTGCCGAGCACGAGATTGTTGTCGAGGAGCATCAATGCCTCCTTGGCAATGACGCTCGGAGTGAGAATCGTATTGGTGGTCATGGGTATGTCGTTCCTTTGCGATCATGGACGCACATCGCTCACGGCAAACACTGGCCCGTCATTGCCGGGCTTGACCCGGCAATCCATCAATCTTCACGAATTGGATGGATGCGCGGATCAAGTCCGCGCATGACGGCTCAGTGCGTTACGCAAGCGATGCGTGGTTTGCGATGAAGCTCACCGCGGCTTGAGATCGGCCGCACGCGCGCGGACGTATTCGTCCATGCTCATGTCGGCATAGCTCTTGCCCCGCGGCGCGGCACCACCCGAGGGGCGGCGCGGCGGCGGAGGTGCGCTGGTTGCCTTCTTGCCTTGCGGGCCGCGAATGCGCGCGGACAAATTGCCGATCTCACGCGCGGCCTCGATGGGATGCATGCGGTTGAGCGTGTCGACTTTGCCGGGGTTCTTGGCCAGGTGGTACGCGATCAGCGGACCTTTCATGTCGCCGAGAATGAGCCCGAGCACGTCATCGCGGACGGCGATGCCCTTGGAATCCCGCATCACCGAATCGAAATCCGGGATGCGGTCCTTCACCTCGTCGAGCCGGTCATTATAGGCGGAGAGCCGCGCCCGGTGCTGGTGCGCGGCGTGCTCGGCCACCTGATGGGCCGCGAGCCGCCGATGCTCGTCGCGAATGGCCTTGCGCACGCGATAATCCTGCAGGGCCCGTTCGTAGGCAAAGTAGTCATTGCGGAAGTCCTGCTCGCGCGGCGGAACGAGGTCGCGATCGTCGCCGAAGGCCGCCGGCGCCGGTGGCGCCAGCGAGCGGCGAAGCTCCTCGTTCTCGCGCGCGAGCCGCTCGAGACGCGCCTTGAGTCGTGCCGAGCCCGAGGGTTTCTTCACCCCCTCGCCCGATTCGGCCTCGTCCGACGCCTCTTCGTCGTCACGCTCATCCGCATCCTCGCCGTCCTTGCCGACGGCCATGCCGTCGTCGTCAGCCAGCGTCACCACATCGGTCGGTTTTGCTGCGGCCGGCGCGTTCGCTCCAGCCAGCACCTCGTCATCCGCCAGCGTGTCCGCCGGCGCGGTCGTCTCTTTGCTCATGGAAGTCCTCATGAAAAAGCCGCCGGCGACATCGCCTGCGGCGTGGGAAAGTGCGAGGCGGGAGTCAAAGTCGCGCGCGCTGTCCGCTTCGCGTCATTGACAGATTGGAGGCTGTTTACGCGGGGACGCTGCGCGGCCCGCGACGATAGCTCCCGCCTCTTCGCTCCACGCTCACGTGGAGAGAAAGGCACGTGGCGCGGCAAAATCCGGCGCGCACGAAAAAGGCGCGCTTGCGCGCGCCTCAATCATCAGTAAGCCGACGCGCTCCGCGCGACGCCCAAATTTGAAAATCAGGCGCGCTCCGCGCGGCGTCTTTACCTCAAAAACAGGCGCGCTCCGCGCGCCTGGGTGACTCGGTTTTCCGGGAGGCGATGCGAGCGCTTGGCTCCGCATCATGCGTGTAATGTACGAGCGCGCGCGTGAGAAGAAAAGTGCCGCGCGCGAAAATATGGGAGTTGCCAACAGCATCTCCCCGATACTCACATCTCGTCGTGTTCGTCGCAGCGTCTCAGCGCGCGACCGTGTCGATGTTCTCGAGCGTCACCGGCGTCAGCCCGGAAAAGCCGAGCTCGTGCGCGGCCGCCGGCGTCACGTCGATGACGCGGCCCTTGGTGAACGGCCCGCGATCATTGATGCGCACGATCACCCATTTTCCGTTGCGGCGATTGATGACCCGTACCTTGGTACCGAACGGCAATGTGCGATGCGCTGCGGTGAAGCCTTTCGGGTCGGCGCGCTCGCCCGACGCCGTCTTGCCGCTGTAGTCGTAAATGGCTGCGAGCCCCGATTGGGACGACTCGCCGGCGGCTGCGGGAAGCGAAACCGCGAGGACAGCGAGGACGAAGAGTGATCGCGCGATCATCGGAGCGCCCCTCGGCGCCGGAAAACGCTGCAACAACGGCGATGGTCAACGTTTGTTCCGGCACCCTCGTCCGTCGTTCACGATCATGGTATCAGCGTCATCAGAGTTGGGGGACGACCATGCACGTGATCTGGAAAACACCCGCGACGGCCATTGCCGCCGCTCTCATCCTCGCACCTGGCACCGCGAATGCGGGTGGGCCGCCGCGCGAGCTCTATGGCAAGTCGGTGACGATCAGTTTCAGCGTCAGCGTCGACTATCAGTATACCGACGGAACAGGTGGGCACACCGTCGTGCAGAACAATCGCACCTGGTATATCAGCGACACCGGCAAGGTTTTCCGGCGCGTCGCCCGCACGATCGCCGCCCGCCGCGGAGCCAACCCGGTCTACGAGGCTGGAGCGAGCCGCGTTGGCGGCAACGTTATAAAGACGCCGAACCAATATTACGCCGCGGTGCTGAACTTCAACGGCCACACGGCGACCGACGACGTCAAAGTCGAGAGCGGCGCACGGCGCCTCACCGTGACCTTCAACGACAGCTTCACCGGCTGTTCGGTCAGTGTCGTCCACGGCAAGGAGGGCGGCGCCTCGGGCATGGTCATGCGCTCCATGGGCGGACGCATGATCACGGTGAGAAACATCAGCGCCGGCAGCACCAGCTGCAGCGTCGCCGCCGGGAATATGTTCAGCGGCGGCGATTAGGCGCCGGTGTTCAGAAGCCGTAGAGCCGCGCCGGATTGTCCACCAGGATCGCCTTGCGGGTGGCGGCATCCGGTGCCCATAGCGGGAGCTGGTTGAGCAACAGCCCGTCATCGATCGGATAGAAGGGCGCGACCTCGCTCAGCGGAATGCCGGGATTCGAGTTCGGATGCGGCCAGTCGCTGCCCCAGACGACACGCTCGGCATTGGCCTCGACCAGCGCGCGGGCGAGCGGGGCGGCGTCGGGAAATTCAGGACCGCGCTTCGATACCCGGTAGGCACCGGAGATCTTCACATAGGCTTTCCCCGAGCGCACCAGTGCGATGAGATCGCGGAAACCCGGCTGCTCGAGCCCAAGCTCGGCCTGCGCGCCGCCGAAATGATCGAACACCACCGGCACCGGCGACACCGCGACGAAACCGCGCAGACGCGCGATGACGGTAAGATTGGTGTAAAGCTGCACGTGCCAGCCACGCGGCGCCACGCGCTCGACAACGGCCTGGAATTGCTGCCGCGCGAGCACAGGATCGTTGCTGTGGCTGGTGGTGAGATTCATGCGGATACCGCGCACGCCAGCCGCCTGCATAGCGTCGAGCTCCGCCTCGCTCGTGTCGTCGCTGATCACCGCGACGCCGCGCGCATCGGCGCCACGCGCGCGCATACCATACAGCGTCGCCGCATTGTCAGCCCCGTAGACACTCGGGGTGACGATCACCACGCGTCTGACATGCAGCGCACGATGCAGCGCCGCCATCTCCTCGGGCGCAGCGACGCCTGGCGTGTATTTGCGGCCGGCGAAGTACGGGAACTGAAGCTGGTTGCCGTGGATGTGGGTGTGGCAATCGCAAGCGTCCGCCGGCATCTCGAAATTCACCGGAGTCTGCGGCTGCGGTGCGCGCGTGATGTCCGGCTCGTGCGGCCGCGCACGTCTTGCTTCGGCCGTGCCGATCACGGCCTTCGGTCGTGTGCCCATAACCCGTCCCCGCTCCCCAGCGATCTCGCGGCCGGCCATCAGCCGGCGGCGGCGAGAATAGCCGATTTGGGGGCCATACAACCGTTGGGCAGGACCCGGCAGGCGATTGTCGTTAACGGCGAAAATTCTGAAAACGCCATGCGGTACCTGCAGTGGTTCGATTTGAATGACGCGCTCGGCGACGTCCCACAAAGGCGCGCGAGATCATCGCGCGGCCTGAGCAGCAGGTCGCTCGTGCATCGACTGGCTGGTGGAGAGCCCCGTTAGTCGGAGCGAAACACCTATTGTGTCGGAGGCGAAGGCGGAGCGTTGCTCGAGGGCGCCTCTAGCTGCGCGGCCGCCCCCTGCCCCGACAATTGCTCAATCATCCCGCGCTGCTGCGCCAACTCGGCGAGGATCTGCTGCAGCAGCGCCTGTTGCGGCGCACCGGTCTTCTGCGAGGCGTCCGCAGTCTTCGTCGCAAGATCGAGCCGCTTGATCTCGAGCGCGATGGCGTCGCGCTGCAGGTCGAGCTCCTTGGACTTGACGCCGAGTGCGGCGCTTTCCGCGGCGGCCTTGGCGGTCGCGGTCTCCGCCTGCTGCGCGGCGATGTCGGCAGGAGACGGCGGCGTCACGGGCGGCACTGGCGGCACTGGCGGCGGCAATACCGGCGTTGCGATCTCGCCGAGCATGCGCTGCTTCTTCGCCGCGATCAGCGCCTGGATCGGCGGCGGCAGCATCACCGCCAAGCGATCGGCGACCTCGGAGGCATCCGGCCAGTCCTGCGCGCGAGCATAGAGGTCGAGGATCAGCGGCCCGATGCCGGGCACATTGATCAGCTGCTCCATACCGTCGCGCGCTTCCTGTCGCCGCGTGGAAAAGCTCGGACCCATGTCGAGCACGACCCCGTAGGCACCGATAGTGACGTCGTTGAGCACCGCGGCGCGGCCCCCGCCGCGAATATGCGCATCGTCCTCGGCGTCGCCGGGCACAATATCGAGACCCGACATATCCGCTTTCGCGCTCCGCGCCGTGGCGGATGGATCGACCGACTGCTCCGTCCCTTCGGGCTCGAGCTCGCCTGAGGCGAGCGCCTTGTTGATCACCACCATGTCGACGCTACCGTCGGCCTGCTGCACCTGGACGAGCCGCTCGGTGTCGTAGATGTGCGGAATGAGATCTACAACGATGCGCCCGGTGTGGCGGATGGCGAGCGCGAAATTATCGGCATATTGCACCGTGCCGACGTCACCCTCGTATTGCCGCGCGCGAATGGCGACGCCGCTTACCTCGTTGGCGCTCTTGCCGAGCCCAGCATCATAGATGCCGGTCACGCCTTTCATGTCTTCCGCAGCGAGCGACACGGCTTCCGACAAGCCCGGCGATGGCATCGGCGGCGTCTGCCGCTGCGGGGCCGCGTTGCCGTTGCGCGCATCCGGCGTGTAGCGCAGATACGGCCAGTTCTGCTCGTTCGCGCTCGCCCATTCGTCCTCGTGCTCCTCGAAATTCTTGTCAGTGCCGATGAACGGCGCCTTCGGCGAGAGCGCGAGATATTCCGCCTGCGTAGTGCGGGCGAAATTGTAGAGCCGTTGCGGGTCCTTCATGAAACGGATGAGTCCGTGACGCACGATCTTGCGCCCGATGCGGATTTCTTCGCCCATCACAGGAACGATCGGGATCATGCGGCCGGGCCATTCCGCCGGCGCCTCAAGCACATGGCCGAGCGTGAGCAGCGAGCGGAAGATCTTGTGGCCGGGGCGCTCTTCGAGCTTGGCGACGCGGCCTGAGGCCTGCAGCGCTTCGATCTCGCCCTCCTCCCAGGCGGTCAAGTCCATGAGGCTGCCGTCATGCATTTGCGCAAGCAGACGCCGTGCGTCGCGTTTCTCCCAGTATTCGGCAACGCGCACGCGATCGGCATCAAACCAGTAGGAATGGAAGCGGCTGTCGTAGTCCGCGAAATCCTCGACTGGCGCGTCGGGATAGAGCCGCTTGAATTTCTCCCGCGTCATATCGACCGGCACGAAGCAATAGAGCGCGTCCTCGCGCGTCGGCAGGATGGAGTCCGGGTCCCACAGGACTGAAAGGCCGTCCTCGATCTGCACAATGCGGATCTCCTGATTGAAAGTCGTTTCCTGCGCGTATTCCGTGGTGACACGCCAGTGCCCGATACCGCAGCTCACCTGGCTGTCGGCGCCGATCGCATAGGCGACGCGCGCCTCGCTGCGGTTCTCGATGGTGCGGATCATGCCCGACAGAAGCTCGGCGATCGCCGGCTTGGCGAGCCCGTCGGCCGGCGTCACCTTGATTGAAGGGCGCATGAGCCGCAGGTCACCGGTGACCTGATGCACGAACTGCGGCACACGATTGATGGTGAGGATCGGGCGGCGCTGCACCTCGCGCTGCTGCTTCGCCCAGATCGGCCACTGGTCGCCGGCCTTGAAGGCAAGATCCTCATACGCCTCCGACATGTTATCGGACTCGTGGCGATAGGCCTCGTCGGCGCGATCGATCGCGGCCTTCAGAAAATCGTCGTCGATGGCTTTCGCTGGGGCCGGCGGCGCGTCGCTGCGCGGCAATTCGGGCTTGACCAGCGGGCCGAGCTTGCGGGCTTTCTTGGGCACGAGCGTTCCTCCAATGGATAAAAGAGAGGCGCGACCGGGTTCACCCAGTCGCGCCGGTTGTCGCTGTCGTCAGACGCGTTAGGCGAAGTAGTCGGCGGGGACAGTCGCGTCAGCGTGGTGCTCGCCGCGAACGGCGCTGAACACGAAGGTCAGCACCACGGCGACCACGAGATTCACGATGACCGAGTAAAGCGCCGCATAGCCGGGCAAGCCGAAGCCGGCGATGCTCAGCGGATAGGTCGGCGTCAGGTGCGAGGCGGCCGCCATCGCTGTGCCGACGATCATCCCCGCGGCCCAGCCAATGAGCAGCGCCCAGTCGTCGAACCAGCGGGTATAGACGCCGAGCATCACCGCCGGCAGCGTCTGGATGATCCAGATGCCGCCAAGGAGCTGCAGGCTGATCGCATACTGCGTCGGCACGAAGACGATGAAGATGAGCGCGCCAAGCTTGACGATCAGCGACACCCATTTCGCCATCTGCGCTTCCTGGCGGTCGGTCGGGTTTTTGTTGATGAATTCGCGGTGGATATTGCGGGTGTAAAGATTGGCCGCGGCGATCGACATGATCGCAGCCGGCACCAGCGCTCCGATGCCGATGGCGGCGAAGGCGATGCCGACGAACCATGACGGGAAGCTGTGCAGCAGCAACGCCGGCACCGCGAAATTATTGCCGAACTGCTTGAAGCCCGCGGCAAATTCCGGCGCGCTGCCGACACCCGCGGCGATCGCGAAGAAACCGAGCAGGGCCAGGAGTCCGAGCATCAGCGAATATCCCGGCAACAGCGCGGCGTTGCGGCGGATGGCCTTGCCACTGCTGGCGCTGAGGATGCCGGTGATGCTGTGCGGATAGAGGAAGAGCGCGAGCGCCGAGCCGAACGCCAGCGTCGCGTAAGCGCCGTAAGCCCCCGTGGTGTGCGCGCCGGGCACAGCGAGCAAGGCCTTTTGCGCCGGCACCGCGGCGAAGATCTTGGCAAAGCCGCCGAGCTGGATCGGAATGACGATCACCGCAGCGAAGGCGGTGATGTAGATGAGGATGTCCTTGACGATGGCGATCGAGGCCGGCGCACGTAGGCCGCTGGAATAGGTGAAGGCGGCGAGGATCACGAAAGCGATGATCAGCGGCAGATCACCGGCCCAGCCGGTGCCTGAGATGCCGAGCCCCCCGACGACCACCTGGATGCCGACGAGCTGCAGCGCGATGTACGGCATGGTGGCGACGATGCCGGTAATGGTCACCGCGAGCGCCAGCCAGCGATTGCCGAAGCGGCCGCGCACGAAATCGGCAGGGGTGATGTAGTTGTGCTTGTGGCAGACATACCAAAGACGCGGGAACACCAGGAACAGGATCGGATAGATCACGATGGTGTACGGTACGGCGAAGAAAGCGATCGCGCCGGCACCATAGGCGAGCGCCGGAACCGCGACGAAGGTGTAGGCGGTGTAGAGATCGCCGCCGACCAGGAACCAGGTGATGAGCGTGCCGAAGCGGCGGCCGCCGAGGCCCCATTCGTGCAGCATGTCGAGATCGCCCCTGCGCCAATGCGCGGCGGCAAAACCCAGCCAGGTGATGAAGGCGAACAGCACGACGAAAACGATGAGCGCGACCCAATTCAACTCAAGCACGGAGCAATCTCCTCACACCCGGCCGGCGAACCGCGTCGGCATCAATCCTCAGCGACGACGAAATAGACGAACGCCGTGAACACGGCGCCGATCACCACCCAAAGGAGCTGGTACCAGTAGAAGAATGGCAGGCCGCCGATCGCCGGCTCAGCTTTGTTGTAGAAGGGCGGCCACAGCACGGCGACGAATTGCACGATGAACAGGAGATACCACCAGCTCCAGCCGCCTCGGCTTCGTCGCGTGTCGTTCATGGCGTCACCGTGCGGTCGTTGCGGGACTACTGCGGCGCAAAAAACAGCGCCGTCACCGATGAATCAATTGTGCTGGAGAACAACCGCAGCCCGGAACGAAAAGTTCCCCGCCTGCTGCCGTCGGCTGTAGCCACCCTGCTCTTACGCCATCCAGGCGCCCGCATGTGCTGCACCATACATACGCGGCTTCTTCGTCGGCTGGATGATGGCAAAGCGTTTCATCATCATCGCGATGCGGGTGGCGGAGAGGATGTCGTCGCGTTCCTTGATGATAAGGCCGCCCTCGCGATGGTAGAGCCGCTTCTCGGCAAACCAGTCATCGAGATGACGGAAGACCTTGAAGCGGCCGGTCTGCATGCGCTCGAGCATCTCGATGACGCCAGCCTCAAGCCCGAAACCGCCCTCCTCGTGGCTGGCGTGCTCGGGCAGCATGGTGAGCCCCTGCCCGGCATAAAGCGAGGAGAGCCGGTCGCCCGAGCCCTTATCGTGCGCCAGCCCGTCATGCGGCCAGGCGCAGGGGATCCACTCGCCCCAGGGGCGGATGGCCGCGGCATGGGTGACCGGGGTCTGCTCACGCACGTGATAGCTCGCGGTCACGTAGATGGTGTCGGTATCCTTGTCCCAGGCGAGCGACACCGCAGCAAAGGGATGATCCCAGCCAAAGTCGAGTCCGTTGATGCGATAGAAGTGAGGCGGCAGCGCAAAGGCGTCGACCGCGATAGTCTCGTCGGCAACGGGAAAAACCAGACCGCTGCCATAATGCGCGACGCCGCTGGCGCGCGCATCGCGCTCATGCTCGGGATAGGTCGCGATGATCTCGCGCCGTTTCTCCTCGTCATGATGCGTGGCGTGCTCGATGGTCATGGTGGTGGCGTGACGGCGCATCTCTTTTTTCTGAGTTGCCGCATACTATCTCTGCCTGACGCGCGATGGAGCGGCGCAGGGCGAAAAGGAGCGGACGATGACAACCAGTGTGAAGCAGATGATGGAGGCGGCGAACGCCGCGGTGCCGCGGGTTACCCCGGCGCAAGCACAAGACATGATCGCCAAGGGCGATACCGTGATCGTCGACGTCCGTGACGCGAGCGAACTTGCCCAAAGCGGCAAGATCGCCGGCGCCGTGCACGCCCCGCGTGGTTTACTCGAATTCCGCGCCGACCCGGAGTCGCCTGCGCATGACAAGAATTTCGACAAAGACAAGACGCTGATCGTCTATTGCGCCTCCGGTGGCCGCTCGGCGCTCGCCGGCAAGACGCTCAAGGATCTGGGCTACGAACGCGTCTACAATCTCGGCGCCTTCAAGGATTGGATGGCGAGTGGCGGCGCAGTGGAGAAGGTGTAGGCGAGAAGCGGCCTATGGCCGCTCCGCCTTGATGATCCGCGGAGGACGCGGACCGCCGTCCGACCCGGGTCCGCTGCGCGTCGTTGTCACCGTCACGTCATTGCCTGAGAGATTGACGTCGCCCTCCCAGCGATCACCGAGGATGACGCTGCGGAGGACGGTCAAATTGATGCGCTGATAGCGCTTGCCATCGTCATCGAAGGCAGTCGCAGCGGCGACATCGAGCAGGTGCAGCGTGTAAAACGTTCCTGAGCCGCCGCCATTGTAGGTCGCGAGCACGACCAGCATCCCATTCGCCGTGGCGCCACAGAATAGGTACGCCGTCTCCTCGGGCGTGTCGGTCTTCAGCCGCTGACGCCGTTGCACCTGCCAGCTCCCGTTTTTACGCATCGGATCGAAATAGAGATTGCTGTCGATCGCCGCGGCGAGGTCGACCGTGACCCAGATGTTTCCGGAGTCCGCGAGATTAGCATCGCCGAAATCGCCGAAGATCTCCGGCGGGATCACCTTCCCGTTGAGCGTGAAGCTCTGACGCACCTCCGCCAGCAATGCGGCCGTGTCCGGCTCGGCGGCATTGAGAGGCCCTCCGGCCCAAAGCATGAATCCGAGAAGCAGCGCTCCGAGCCGCCGCTTGCACGCTCCATGACTGCTGCACATTCGCCGCCCCCGCACCCCTGCCCCGCGTCCTCAGCCTTCACCATAGCATCGCGCGCATTGGTGGCGAGCCAGCCGGCCCTAAACCAAAGCCAGCGACGAAACCACGCGCGCAAATCGCGGAACGGCGAACGCGTGCAAACGATTTCCGAACAGAGGCGGTGCGCGGCGCGTAGCGACCTGCTGCGCGCGAACCGAGCGCACCATCATCACAGAGGGAAAAGCCATGAAATGGAACACGTTGCGAACCAGGCTCCTGCTCAGCACCACCGTGCTGGTTGCAGGGGTCGGCCTTGCCTGCGCCCAGGGTGCCGGCGGCGGAAATGACCATGAACGCGGCTCTGCTCGCGCCACAGACAAAGCGGCGCCAAGCGCTGCACAACACGGCAACAATGCGGCGGAGCGCGCGTCGCCGCGCCGGGAGACGAACGACGCTGCCAGCCGAGCCGAGCGGCCCGCGCAACATGAGGAACGCGCGCAAGCGCCTTCCCGCGAAACGACAGGCCAAGCCCCTCGGAATGAAGAGCGCGCTGCCTCGAAATCTGAACCCAAGGCCGAGCAAAAGGCGGCCGAGCCGCGCTCGCAGCGAAATGCACAGAGCAAGAGCATGAATTCGCAGCAGCCTGCAGCCGCGCACAGCACGACAGGCGAGAGCAAGGCTCAGGCACGACGGCCCTCCACCTCCAAGCGGGAGGCCACAGGGCAAGCTCCATCGCAACAGGCGCCGACAACCCGGAGCACCGCCGGCAAAGCCTCACCGCAAGCACCGACGGCAGCACAGCGCAACACGACCGGGCAGGCGCCCGCGGAAGCGCAGCAGCCGCCCAAGACCAACCGCAGCACCACCGGTCAGGCCCCGACGAAACCGTCGCCGCAGAAGCCAGCGTCCAACACCGCAGCACCTTCCGCGCAGAGCAACGCGCCACCACAGACCCAGACCGCCAGCACACCAAGCACGGTACGCACCGCAAGCGGGCGCACGGTCAGCGCACAACAACTCACCAACGTGCAGCAATCGGTCTTGTCAGCAAGCAGTGTGCCGCGCGTCAGCCGCGTGGACTTCGCACTTGATCCGGGCGTCGTCGTGCCGAGTCGCGTCCGCTATACCCGGTTCACGGCCTATCCGGCGCTGATCGAGGCGTTCCCGTATTACCGCGACGACTACTTCTTTGTCGCCGAGGACGAGATCGTGGTGCTATCGCCCCGGCGGCGCATCGTTGACGTGATCCCGGTCGGACCGCGCTCGCATTTCGCTCGCAGCTCTTCTTCCGAGTCCGAGGTGATGCTCTCACCCGAGGAAATTCGCGAAGTGCAGCAGGTGCTGGTCCGCGATGGCTTCGACGTCCGCGTCGACGGCGTCTGGGGGCCGAGCACCCGCGACGCGCTGATCAGCTTCCAACGCCGTCAGGGCTTCCAAACCACCGGCATCATCGACATGCGAACGGTCGACGCCCTGGGGCTCAAGGACCGGATCAATGAAGCGCACGTCCAAGGCGGCGCAGCGGCGGGTCAGACCGTTGGCCAACAGCCTTCCGGCCAACCAAATGCGGCGCAGCAAAACAGCCGGATGAATGCGCAACAGCCCTCAACGAGCGGCCGCGGCAATCAGCAGCCGTCAACGACCGGCCAAGGTAGCCAGCAGCCGAGCGCAAGCGGACAGGCCAATCAACGGTCAACGTCTACTCCGTCAACGACCGGCCAAGGTTCGCAGCACCCGTCGTCCAACCAGGCTACGGACCAACAGCCGAACGCCAATAAGGCGCCGACGACTTCGGGCCAAGGCACGCACCAGCCAAGCGCGCCGAAGCCCGAGACGGACCGACACAATCGCCCGCACTCCCAATAAGCCGGATCACGCGACGAGAGCCCCGCTTCGGCGGGGCTTTTTTTATTCTGCGCCTGCTTCGCGCGTGCGTGAGCCTGGCCCGCTCAGCTAAGCTGAGATGGGCTGTCCAACCAAAGTCGCGAAAGGCAGAGCGTATGAGCAAAGCACCTGCACTCGATCCGATCCTGACGCGCATCGATGAGCGCGGTGTCGCTTACGTCACGCTCAATAGACCAGAGGTCTACAACGCCTATAATGACGAGCTCCTTGCCGCCCTCTCCACCGCTATCGAGACGCTCAGCCGCAAGAGCCCGCGCGCGATCGTCATTGCCGGCAATGGCAAGAACTTCCAGGCCGGCGCCGACATCAACTGGCTCGACGCGGTGCGCCGCGCCTCGCCGGAAGAGAATCTGCGCGCATCGCGCGCGCCCGCTGAAGCGGTCCAACGCCTCAATATGCTGCCGGTGCCGACCATTGCACTTGTGCACGGCGCGTGTTTCGGCGGCGGCACCGGATTGATCGCCGCCTGTGACGTCGTCGTCGCCACCGAGAACGCCATGTTCTCGATCGCCGAAGTGCGCATCGGTGTGGCCGCCACCATCATCGTGCCGCAGCTCAACGATGCCATTGGTGTGCGCCAGATGCGCCGCTACGCGCTCACCGGCGAGCGCTTCGACGTGAAGGAGGCGCATCGCATCGGGCTTGTTCACGAGGTCGTGCCGCTCGCCGATTTGCCGGCGGCAGGCGAGCGCATCGTCTCGGCGCTCCTCGCCAGCGGCCCCGATGCCGTGGCGCTGACCAAGGCGTGCATCCTGCAGCATGCCTGGAGCGATCTGCCGGCCCAAGACTTCAGCGAGTTGATCGACACCCATGCCGCCAAACGCCAGTCGGCCGAGGCCGCCGAAGGCTTCGCTGCGTTTCTGGAGAAGCGCCCTCCCCGTTGGAGTCCGCAGCCAAGGCCGAAACCCTAGCCGTTTGCCGATTGTCACACGCAGCGATTTGCGGGAAGCTTGCGCGAACAAGCGTCAGGGAGACACGCCATGGACGCCGTCCAGATCGGTCCAGGCTTTGCCGCCGAGCTCAGGGGCATCGGCATCGCCGAGGTCGCGACCAACGACCGCGCTTACGCCATGGTCCGCGCGGCCTTCGAGGAGCACTCCGTGCTCGTGTTCCGCGATCAGAAAGTCGACAACGACACGCAGCTCGCCTTTTCGCGCCGGTTCGGCACGCCGGAGGTCACCAAGGTCGGCTCGGGGGGCACCGGCACGAATTTCGTCATCCTCACGACCATCGGCGAGGACGGCAAAGTGGTGCCGCCGGATCATCGGCTGCAGATGCGCAACAAGGCAAACCAGCTGTGGCATACGGACAGTTCGTTCAAGGCGACGCCGGCGCTGACCTCGATCCTCTCCGCGCGCATCATTCCCGGCCTCGGCGGCGAGACGGAATATGTCTCAATGCGCCTCGCCTTCGAGAAGCTCAGCAAGGCCGAGCAGGATAAGGTCGAGGCGAGCTTCGCCTGGCACGACTACGCGCATTCGCGCGGCAAGATCGCGGCCGATCTCGCCAGCCCCGAGGAGCGCGCGGCGCTGCCGCCGCAGTGCTGGCGCATGGTCTGGCGCAATCCGGTCAACAATCGCGGCGCGCTCTATCTCGCTTCCCACGCTTATGCGGTCGAAGGCATGGAGCGCGCTGCCGGGCTCGCCTGGATCGAGGAGCTGGTCGCCAAGGCGACGGCGCCCGGGTTGAGCTATGTGCACACCTGGCAACCCGGCGACGTGGTGATGTGGGACAACCGTGCCACCATGCATCGCGGCCGGCCCTGGCCGGCCAACGAGGCACGGTATCTGGTGCGAACGACCATCTCGGCGAGCGACGCCGACGGGCTCGCCTCGATGCGCCCGCCGTCGCGGCAGGCGGCGGAATAATCAGAGCGACGAGCCCCAATCGCGGCGCGATTAGAGGCCGCCGTTGTTCGGATTGTCGAGCTAGCGGTTTGCCGGCGTCGCCTGCTCCGCGACTACTTCTGGCTCAGCGACTACCGCTAGGTATCCGTCGTCGATGAGCCGCTTCCACAACCGAGGCGCAATATTTTGATCTGATATCCGTTTTTCTTGGATCGAGAGAGCGAAACGACGCATCACTGCAGCGCGATTCAACGTCCTTGGTGAGCGCTGCTTGAAGCCGTGCGCCAACCTGATGGCATCGTCAACGCAGTTGGTCTCGATGACCCAGTGCGCTCCGGACTTGTTTAGCGGCGTATCCACAGACTCGCCCGGTGTCTGCCGCATTTGAAGACGCAACTTTTCTTTGACTTGCCAATCGCTGATGAAGCGAAAGGTAACATCGGTGAGGTTTTCGACACTTTTCGCGTGGAGAGCGGCCGCTAGAATCTCTAATTCAACGCCGGGCGGGTCTTCCACTCGCCACACAGAGACCTCATTGGCGCCATCGAGCATGTCCGCCAAAACATCCGTCGGAAAGGACAAATCGAAGGGGCCATCTGCGGTCAGACTTTCCCAATTGCCGCCTCGGCTTTTGCGAGCAAAAAGCGCCATCCGTCGTCATCAGCGCAGTAGTGCGGCAGCGTACTGGCCAAGCTCGGCGCCTTGATTCTGCCTGCTGATGTCTTTCAGCGCTTGCTGGGCGGCTGGCGCTTCCATGCGACCAAGTGCGCGAATAGCCGCTCGGCGCACGCGATAATTTTCGTCTCCCGCGTACCTGCGCAACGCTTCAACGCGGTCTTGCTCTGTCTCTTTGTGGTCGGCCGTCGCTATCCCGATAAAAAGCGGCCCCAACATTCCCGGATTGTCTTTGAGCATCTTGGCTTCAACGAAAGCAGTGTATGCCGCCGGCTCGCCGACTAGCGAGATCACATTTGCAATACCTTCTGAGATGGACTCGTTTTGCTCGTCATCGGAACGGCTGACATATTCCAGCTGTCCAAAAATATAATTGCTCACCCGATCGCATTGAGCAGAGAAAATCCGTTTATATTGATCGACGGTAGTCGAAAACGTGTAGGCGGGCGAAGCGACTGCTTGGTTCGCCGACTGTGTGATCACCATCGTACCCGTGCTCGAATTCGAGTTCACGGATAGAAACGTAGAGGTATCCACCACGAGAACGCCGGCGCCGGTAGCGTTGCCCATCACACCACCGGGCATCGTATTCAGGTAGGTTAGAGCGCCACTATGCCTCATGCGAATCTCCCTGTTCTACAATCGCTATCGCATGACCGCGGAGGTCGGCGACAATTTTTTCGAGCTCCGGATGCGAAAATGGCGTTGTGTTTTCGGCGTCCGTGCTGATGTCCGCATAAATCCGAGCTGCGCAAAGTGGCGGAGCCGAAGGAACCGTCGAAAGGGATCCAACGCCGCCTACACTCACTCGCAGCGTAGTTACCTGAATCGTGTCCCAGCGCGCTAAACGATTGATCAGTCTACCTGCTTGGTCTCGGATCGGACGGTTAATCTGAAACGAGACGTCAACGTCGCACTTTGGATCAAACTGAACTGTCGGAAGGCAGTCATGAAGGATGCCACCAGCATCGCGAATGTTTTCGGTCTGCTGAATTACTGTGACAGCATAAGCGACCCTCGTCGCCCCGCGGATAATCGTAAGGGTCTTCGCGGTAATTCTGTCAAAAATTTCGATGCTCTTACCGAAGGAGTCGACCCAAAAGAGCGGGCGGAATCCAGGCTTTTCTGGATCGACTGTGTTTCGCGTGGGCTGATCGCTCAGAATAAGATCGATACGGTTCGCTTGCTGACCAATCGTGAGATAGGCGTCGGCGACAATTCCTTGCTCCTGCTGAATCTGGAGTGCGGGCTGCGCATTGATCTGAGCGGCAACCGTGTCTGTCACCTCCGAAAAGAGCGCACGCTGAGTCCAGTCGGTTACGCCGAAGAAAGAAAGGCGCAAGCTCTCTGCAAACCAACCGTTGGTGATTTCCGGCGACATATTCCGCTTGGCCAATGCCTCTAACTGATCGGAAATATGCATCTTTTGCCGTTAAGGAATGCTTGGGCGGGTCGGAGGACAACGGTGCATCGGGCTCATACCGCCGTCAAGGTTACCGCCGCTGCGACAACCCGCACGCCGTCCATGACTTCGAGGGTAGCTATGGGTAGCACCTTTTCTACAAATTCACCAGGAAGAACAATCGTTTGGCGAACAGCCGGTCCCACGGCCGCCGTTGCCCGGAACCGCAAGAATGCCTGGGGCAGCGGATGCCGCGGCAATAGGCCTGCGCGCCGTCAGGGCGACGAGCCCCAATCGCTGCGTGAGGCGCGCTTGAACGCCGCGCCGTCGCGGCGCGAGAACAACTGCTCGCCGGCCGATCCGTCGGGACGGCAAAGCTTGAGCGTCACGCGCCCGCTCCCTTTGCGCGGCGGCGCAATGACGCGCGCGGCAACGTTGGAGGCCGGCATGCGCGACACGGCCACGTAGCTGAACTTCTCGTCCTCCCACGGCACGTCGGCGCCTTTGGCTTGCCGATGTGCGCGCGAGCGCGCGACGCGCTGCGCAAAGTGACACCAGTCAGGTGGCTGCAACGGACAGGCCTGCGCGTGCGGACAAGGCGCGAGCACATGCGCGCCCGCCTCGATCAGCGCCGCGCGCGCGGCAAGAATACGCTGCCAGCCGGCCGGCGTGCCCGGCTCGACGATCACCAGCGTGCCGGCGGTGCGCTGCCAGAGCCGCTCAACGATCGTGGGCCACTGCTCCGGCGCGAGCTCATTGAGCACATAGGCCATTGTGACGAGATCGTGCGTCGTGTCGCTCATTGTTTCCGCGGTGACATCGGCCGTACGCCAGGTCATCCGCGGCAACGAGGTACCGGTCGCGAGCGTCTCGCCACAGGTGCGAAAGAGCGCGCTTTGTTCAACCAGCGCGGCGTCTGCAAGCGTCGGCCAGCAGTCGGCCGCAGCCCACAGCGCGGTCCCCGGTCCGGCACCAATATCGAGCATCGTCACCGGCGCGAAGTCCGGGCGCTTTTCCGCAACTGCGCCAAGGCTTGCGCGCACGGCCGCATAGGTCGCCGGCAGGCGCACCGCGAGATAAGCCAACGCATCTTTCTCATTGCGAATGTGCGGGCGGCCGTCACGGCGCTCGTCGCGATAACGCTCCGATAGCGCGGTCGCGGTCGCCGCAAGATCCGCAAGCGCAATTCCAATCAAGGCGCGGTCGACGGCTTGGCGCAGCGCCGGCGGCAATTCCATCGATCCCCCAACTGCTGGTGTTTGAACCCCGACGAGGCACTAATGACACGGCAAGCTTCTCAACCATTCGCAGAAATTTCATCGACGCAAACGCGAACGGACGGGGAACAAAGGTCCCCACGCGAATCGACCGGAACGTCCGGCGGCGGGTACACTTGACGTTTCGTCCTCACCTCGTCGCGTATGGAGTGAAGCGTCATGGCGCCGCGTGCGAATTGGAAGGGTTATCTGCGGCTTTCTCTCGTTTCCTGCCCGGTCGCGCTCTATCCGGCGACCAGCGAGCGCGAGAAGGTCCACCTCCACCGCATCAACAAGAAGACCGGAAATCGCGTGCGCATGCTCAATGTGGACGCCGAGTCGGGCGACGTCATCGACCGCGAGGATCTCGGCAAAGGTTACGAAGTGGCCAAGGGCCACGTCATCCCGATCGAGGATGAGGAACTCGAGGCGGTTGCGCTCGACTCAAAGCGCATCATCGAGATCGATGAGTTCGTCCCCGCCGACGAGATCGACCCTCTCTACAATATGCGTCCCTATTATCTGGCGCCCGAGGGCGACGTCGGCACCGAAGCTTTCACGGTGATCCGCGAGGCGCTCGCCAAGCAGGGCATGGTCGCGCTCGCGCGCGTCGTGCTCACCAATCGCGAGCACATCATCGCCCTCTCCGCGCGCGGCAAGGGCATCATGGGCATGCTGCTGCGCTATCCCTACGAGATCCGCGCGGAGAAGGATTATTTCGACGACATCCCGCAGGAGAAGATCTCCAAGGACATGGTCGATCTCGCGATCCACATCGTGAAGACCAAGTCCGGGCACTTCCAGCCGGACAAGTTCGAGGATCACTACGAGAACGCGCTGCGCGAGCTGATCAAGCAGAAAGAAGCCGGGCACAAAATCGAGATCCCGGTGGAGCGTGAACCGGCCAAGGTCATCAACCTCATGGATGCGCTCAAGCGGAGCGTTCAGGCCGAGCGCGGCTCGTCCCGCGCACCCGCGCGCCGTACTGCGGCGCACACCTCGCGCCGCGCCCCGGCAAAACGCTCAAGCGCACGGCGGAAAGCGGGCTGACCACCCGTTTTCGTCCAGCACTGCCGAGTCAATGCTCGCGCATCTGGGCGTGATGTCTACGATGTTTGTGGTGCACGCGATGCATGCGAGGCTGCACGACCATGACAGGCGGCGGCGGATAGATGCTGCAATCCGGTGATGTGTCCCACTGCATCATCATCCCGGGGACGTGGAAGTAGCTCGGCCGATCGCAATAGGCCGCAGCTGGCGTCGCCTCGCACAGCGCGAATGCCAGGGCCAACACTGCAAGGCTCGCGTGGGTCCCGTTGATTTTCATCAAACGCGTCCCGACTGTCATTGGCATGAATGCCGTGGAGCAAACGCCGGATCAGCGTCACGGTTCGCATCTCAGACAAAACAAAACCCCGGCATCAAGCCGGGGTTTTCGTATCGTTTCGTCGGCGGGCGACCGCTTCGGGCAGGCTCCGCCTGGCCGGGTGAGTCGCGCCGCGCTCACCATCGTGAGTTCGATATTTAGAGCACCGCGGCGCGGCTGCAAGGAAAAAAGCGGAAGTTACAACCGCTATTCCAGCAATCCACAAGCGGGTCGCCCGAAGCGGCGTCTAAACGCGGCCGAGCAACACCAAGATCAGCACGATGACGAACACGAGACCGAGGCCGCTCGAGGGGTAATAGCCCCACGCCGAACTATACGGCCAGGTCGGCAGCGCTCCGATCAGCAGCAGAATGAGTATGATGAGAAGAATCGTACCAAGTGGCATCCTCAGCCTCCACAAGTTTCCTGACCCCGATGAAAATTCCCCAGGCCGCAGCAAAGTTCCTCCCGGAACAGCAGCGCCCGCATGCGGGTTGTCTTCCCGGCAAAAAGAAGGAGGCAACAATGGGATTTGGACGCGGAGCTTTGCTGTGGCTTCTGGGTGTGCCGCTGCCGGTGATCATTATCCTGGCGCTGTTCTGGCATCACTAGCGCACAGCATTTCAGACCGACTCGCGAAGGGGCGCGGCCGCGGGCTGCGCCTCTTTCATCTGCGGCAACGCATGCGCATCAATTCTTGCCGCTGTTCGACTGCTACAGGCTGGCCCGGGGTGCCGCCGTCGACTGACGCACCACCAACTGCGGCCGCAACACGACATCGCGCACCGCGGGCTTGTGCTCCTCGATCGTCTGCAGCAGGAGGCGCGCTGCCTGCAGCCCGATCTCCCGCTGCGGAATGCGCACGGTGGTGAGAGGCGGCGTGAGCAGATCGACGAACGGGCTGTCGTTATACCCCGTCACCGAAACGTCCCTCGGACAGGAGACGCCGCGCTCCGCCAGCGCCTCGTAGCAGCCGAGCGCGAGCAGGTCGTTGGCGGCCGCGATTGCAGTGGTCTCGGGGCATTGGTTGAGCAGCGCGTGGCAGGCGCGGCGGCCCGCTTCGCGGGTGAAGTCCTCCGCCACGGTAATGGCCCGAGCACGCGCGCCGAGCCGATGCCGGGCCATCGCCTTGCGGAAACCTTCGCTGCGCGTCGCACCCGTGGAGACCTGCTGCGGGCCGGCGATGTGGCCGATCGCCTTGTGACCGAGCTCGACCAGATGGTCGACGACGAATCCGAGCCCCGTGAGATCGTCGGTGACGATCGAGGGCGCCTCGCCGGTCTGGTCGGTGCGGTTGATCAGGATCAGCGGCGCGCCGCGCTGTGCCCAGGCCTTGACGATCGGATCGTGCCGCGTCGCGGTGCCGAGGATCAACCCGTCCACTTGGCGCGCCATCATCTCGGCGAGCACGCGCTCTTCCCGCGCTGGATCGTTCTGCGTGTTGGAGATGATGGCGACATAGCCGCGCTCGTTGAGCACCTCCTCGATCGCGAGCAGGATCGGCGGATAGAGCGGACTGTCGATATAAGGAATGATGATCCCGATGACGCGCGAGCGGCGCGTACGCAGGCTCGCGGCCAGCGCATTGGTACGATAGCCGAGCCGCTCCGCGGCCTTGAGCACGCGGTTGGCGACATTTTCGGTGATCTGGTCGCGGGTGCGCGGGTTCATCACCCGCGACACGGTGGAGAAATGCACGCGCGCGGCGCGCGCCACCTCGCGAACGGTGACGCGCTGTCCGCGCCGCTTCGGCCGCTTCATGGCCTGGGCCGCCCCCGCCCTCCGGCGCAGGCTTGCCGGCTCATGCCGCCGAGCGCGGCGGCTGCGTCGGCTTGGCCGCCCAATAATCCGAGCGCGCCTTGGTCGTGGTGAGGCGCTGCGCGTCCTCGTAGCCCGGCGCCATCGAGGCGTCGGTGCCGGCAAGCACCTGGTGGTGATCGATATTGAGGAGCCGCAGCCAGCTCTGCTGGCCGAGCGTCAGACCGATCATGCAGCCAAGCTCGACCAGCTCGGCCTCGCTGAAGTGCTTGTAGAGCCGATCCCAGAACGCATCGTCGGGATTGAGGTGCCAGGTGATCGCCTCGGCATAGGACAACGCCGCCTTCTGCTTGTCGCTGTAGTTCGGCGAGGATTCGAAGTTGATCAGGTCCTTGACGTGATCTTCAATCACCGCGCCTGACGTCGTCGCCTTCACCGAGCGCTGATTGCCGCAATATTCGCACTGCACCGAGCGCGACACGTAGAGCCGGCACAGCTCCTTGATCGCGTGGTCGAGAATGCCGTTGCGGAAGATGTCACGCCAGGAATTGGCGAAGAACCAGAAGCACGCGGGCACATGCGCGCGCACCGCCGAGCTTTCCGGCCGCGGCGTGCCTTCACGCTGACAGCGCTCCATTTCGGCGCGCATGGCGTCGTCCATCTTCTCCAGGGGAATGTAGCTGATGCGTTGCTTGACCATGGATATCTCCTCTCAATGACTGGGACGCTCGGAGCGACGGCCTTTGCCGTTTTTGCTCCGGGCGGTGGTTTTGCGGGTGCGGCGTCGCGACGGCGCATCGGCCGGCGCGGATAATTGCTTCGGCGGAGTGGTCAATGCCGCGCGCAGCTCCGGCGCGGTGAGCGGCGCCTGCGCCGCGGCGCCGAGCGCCGGCAGCTCCTCCACGCCGACCACGGTGTAGAGGCGCGGCGTGCCGCGATTGACCTGCAGTTGGAAAATGTCCGGGCGATTGTAGTGACCGGCGAAATCGTGGCGCAGCTTCATGTTGATGCCGACATCGAGATTGCAGTCGGCATAGAGGATGCCCTCCTCCGCGCTCATCGGTCCGGCGATGATGCGGCTGTTGGGCGCGACGATGACGCTGCCGCCGCAGCAGTCGGCGCTGCGCAGGAAGCGTTCGGCCTCCGGGCTCGGCTCGAGCTTGCGGATCACGTCCTCGTCCACGGTGCCGCAGGCGGAGACAACGAAGGCCTTGCTCATTTGCGCGAACGCCTGCGAGTCGATGCTCACGCGGTTGCGCATCGGGTCGCCGCTGGTCGGGAAGTGGTTGGGCCAGCTCATCACGTGGATGCGCGAGCCTTCCGCCGTCATCGCGAACACCGCGAGCGGATTGGAGTTCTCGCCGCAGATCAGCCCGCTCATCGGCCCGAAGCTCGTCGGGAAGGCATGCAGCGTGTCGCCGAAGCCGCCCATGTGCACAAGCCGCTCGCCGACAGTCGGCATGATCTTCTGGTGCTTGCCCATATAGGCGCCGTCGGGAGCGATGAAGACTTGCGAGTTGAACATGGTGCCGAGCGTGCGCGGCAATTTCTCGCAGACGCCGATCACCACATAGGCACCGGCGTCGCGCGCGGCAGCGCACAGCGCCTCGATCTCCGGGCCGGGGATTTCCACCGCGTTCTTGAACAACTCGACGGCGAGCCGGTTGGCCAGCGCGCCGGTCGCCGCATGGTGGTGGTACCAGATCGGGTGGGCCGGGATGAAACCTTCGGGAAACGCGATCACCTGGGCGCCATTGCGCCCGGCCTCGCGAATGAGCCGGCAGGCCTTCTCGGTGGAACCCTCGCGATCGAGGAACACCGAGGCCGCCTGCACCGCCGCGACCTTCACCACCGGGTAGACGTCACCCATTCCCGCTCCGCAGCAAAGAACCCGCGCGCCCTGATGGCTCCTCGCCGGGCGCGTTTGTGCAAACGTTTGCGCGCGCTTCCCACGCCTGTCAAGTGTGAAACGCGGCCGCGACGTTCTTGTTTCCCGCAGTGTGAGAAGGTCGGCACGGCTTTTCGTCCCAAGGCATTGGCGAATTCTTGCAAACGTTTGCGCCTGGGACTAGCGTTTGGCGTTTACCTTTGTGGACAGCGAAAGCAGCGGCGAGGCTGCGGCGGATCAGGAGAGAACAGCGATGGACGTCGGCTTCATCGGGATCGGCAGAATGGGCACGGCGATGGCGCGCAACCTGCTCAAGGCCGGACATCGTGTGCGCGCTTGGGACGTCTCGGGCGAAGCACGCGAGCGCATCCGCAAGGACGGCGCCGAGATCGCCAGCAGCGTGGAAGACGCGTTCCGCGGCGAGGCTGTCATCTCGATGCTGCCCAACGATGACGCCATGCGCGAAACCTTCATCGAGAGTGGCATGCTTGGCAAACGCGGCGCGCCGATCCACGTCAACACCGCGACCGCTTCGATCGATTGCACGCGCGAGCTCGCTGCCGCGCACAAGGCGCACGGCGTCGGCTATATCGCCGCCACGGTCTATGGACGCCCGGAGATGGCCGCGGAGCGCAATCTCAATGTGCTCGCCGCCGGCGACGCGGCGCTGATCGACAAGGTGCAGCCCTTGTTCGACGCGATGGGCCGCAAGACCTGGCGGCTCGGCACTGAGCCGACCAATGCCAGCGTCACCAAGATCGCCGGCAACCTGATGGTCGCTTGCATCATCGAGGCGATGGGCGAAGCCGCGGCACTGGCCCGCGCCTACAAGATGGCGCCGGCCGACGTGCTCAACGCCGTCGTCGGCTCTGTGTTCGACGTACCGGTCTACCGCATCTATGCGGGGCTGATCAGCAGCGGGCAGTTCGAGCCGCCGGGCTTCGACCTCAAGCTCGGCCTCAAGGACTGCAAGCTCGCGCTTGCCGCCGGCGAGGAGAAGCACGTGCCGCTCCCCTTCGCCAGCGTTCTGCGCGACAATTATTTGGACGCACTCGCCCACGGGGACGGGCACAAGGATTGGTCGGCGATCACCCGCGTCGCCGCGCGGCACGCCGGACTTGAATAGCGCACACGGCTTCGTCCGCGGCGCTCGGTGAGAAAACATATGGGAGGTTAGTCATGGGTCTGGTCACGGGTCTCGCAACACTCCGCAGGACATGCGCCGTTGCCGCGACGGCGCTCGCTTTGGGTGCAGGCGGCACCGCGCTGGCGCAGCAAGCAAAGCCCATCGTCATCGGCGGCACGCTCGGCCTCACCGGAAACTTCGCCGAGCCCTCGACCGACTACAAAGCGGTCTACGACCGCTGGCTCGATCAGGTGAACAAGAAGGGCGGCCTGCTCGGGCGTCCGGTGAAGATGATTATCTACAACGACGAGAGCACGCCGACGACGGCGCAGTCGCTCTACAGTCGCCTGCTCGACCAGGACCAGGTCGACCTCCTGCTCGCGCCCTACACCACCTTCATCGGCGGTGCCATCGTGCCGATCGTGCTATCGCACCAGAAGCTCCTGTTCAACGGCGGCTTCGTCGGCATCAACATTTTCAAGAACGCCAAGGGCTCGATCATCGGCAGCTACACCTACCAGGAGCCCGATTACACGCGCGGCCTCTTCGAGCTGATCAAGGGCTTGCCGGAGAACCAGCGGCCGAAGCGCGTCGCGATCTTCACCGCGCAAAATCCGTTTCCCATCGTGGTGCGTGACGGCGTCGGCGGCACCGGTGGCGCGCTCAACTTCGCCAAGCAGGCCGGCATGACCGTGGTGGTGAACGAACAATATCCGCCGAACACCACCGACTTCACCGGCCTCGTGCAGAAGGCGAAAGCGGCGAATGCCGATATGCTGCTCGAGCTCGGGCTGCCCAACGACTCCCTGCAGGTCGCGCGCACCGTGCAGCAGCAAGGCTACAAGCCGCTGTTCTTCTGTACGTGTGGATCGCAGGTGACGACGCTCTCCGCCTGGCCAAAGCTCGGCAGTGCTGGCGAAGGCGTCATCGGCACCACCGCCTCGTGGCCGTCGCAGGGCTATGCCGGCCTCGCCGAGCTGGCCGACACCTTCAAGGCGCGCGGCTACGACACACTGCCGACCTACGCCATCGTCGGTTACGCGATCCTGCAGGTCATCGAGCAAGCCGTTGAGGGCGCCAAGACCTTGGATCAAGACAAGCTCAAGGCATACATCCACAGCCATGAATTCAGGACCGTCGCCGGCAACTTCCGCTATCAGGAAGACGGCACGCCGGTGTTCAGCCAGGTTGTCCTGCAATACATCAAGGGCAAGAACCAGGTGATCTGGCCGAAGGCGGCGCAAACCGCAGCGCCGGTGACCCCGATGCCATGACCGCGCCGGCCGCGCAGCCACTGCTCGCGATCGACGCCGTCGGCAAACACTTCGGCGGCGTCGTCGCGCTTGAAGACGTTTCCTTCTTGGTCGAGACGAAGAGCGTCGTCGGGCTGATCGGGCCGAACGGCTCCGGCAAGACCACACTGCTCAACGTGATCAACGGCGTGTTCGCTGCCGACCATGGCGAGGTGCGGCTTTCCGGCACCCGCATCGACGGGCAGCGCTCTTGCGAACTGGCGGCCACCGGCGTCACCCGCACCTTCCAGGCGGCGCGGGTGTTTCGCACACTCACGGTACGGCAAAACCTGTTCATTCCACTGCTGCACCAGAGCGCGCTCGACCGCGCCACCGCGAGTGCGCGCGCCGACGAGTTGCTGGAGCTCGTCACGCTGACCGCGCATGCCGAAAGCGTGGCCAGCGAAATTTCCGGCGGACAGCAGCGGCTTCTCGAATTCGCTCGCGCGCTGGTGAGCCGCCCCCGCCTCGTGCTAATGGACGAGCCGTTTGCCGGTGTTCATCCGCAGATTAAGACACTACTGGTGCGCGCGATCCGCGACACCGTGGCGCGTGAAGACACATCGTTCGTCATCGTCAGCCATGAGGTGCCCGACCTCGTCGCCATGTCGGACTTCATGGTCTGCCTGGTGGAGGGCAAGACCGCCGCAGCCGGCGCACCCACGACTGTCATCCACGATGAACGCGTGATCGAAGGCTATCTGGGGCGCGCATGAACACGGCGAGCAGCGCACCGGCCCTGAAGATCGCCGACGTCGTCGCCGGCTACACCGCTGGCCATCCGGTGCTGCGCGGCGTCAATCTCACCGCGCAGCCCGGCCGCATCACCGTCATCCTCGGCCCGAACGGCGCCGGCAAGTCGACGCTGCTGCGCGCCATCGCCGGCTTCCTGCAGCCGGAAACCGGCAGCATCGTTCTCGGTGATCATCAGATCACGAACCTGCCGCCGCATCGTCACATGGAGCACGGCATTGCGCTGCTGCCCCAGGGCCGCTCGACCTTTCCCGAGCTCACGGTCGCCGAGAACATCGAGCTTGGCGGCTGGACCATGCGCGGCGACCGCGCGCGGCTGCGCGGCGCCGTCGAGGCGATGTTTGCGCGCTACCCGCATCTACGCGAGTTGCGCGAGCGGCCGGCGGGCAGCCTCAGCGGCGGCCAGCAGCGCGCTGTCGAGATCGCGCGCCTCGTGGTTTGCGATCCGAAGGTGCTACTGATTGACGAGCCGTCGGTCGGCTTGTCGCCGATCGTCGCGGCGCAAGTGTATCGCGAGCTCGAGGCGCTGAAGGCCGAAGGCCGCACCATCCTGCTCGTCGACCAGGACGTGCGCGCCGCGATCAAGATCGCGGATTACGTTTACGTGCTCAATTCCGGCAAGAACGACGTCGAAGGCGACCGCTCCGCCTTCGAGGGCGATCTCGGCGTCATGGTGCGCCGCTGGCTGGGAGTATGATGGCCATGCTCGACCACCTCGCCGCCATCATCAGCGACGGCATCCTGCTCGGGCTCATTTATGCCATCGCCGGACTGGGGCTGAGCCTGGTGCTCGGCATCATGGGCATCGTCAATGTGGCGCACAGCGCCTTCATTATGCTCGGCTCGTTCTTCGCCTTCGAGTTGTTCCGCAGGCTCGGCGTCGATCCGATCATCGCTTTCTTCCTGGCCCTGCCGGTGTTCTTCCTGCTCGGCACGATCGTCTATCGGCTGCTGCTCATCCGTGTTGAGCGCGTGTCGCAGTCGCAAGGCCTGGTCGCCATGTTCGGACTGATGGTGCTGATCGAGAACCTGAGCACCATCGCCTGGACCACCGACACGCGCGTGATCACGGCAAGCTACACCAACGCTTCGCTTGTCTTCGGCTCGCTCTACATCGCGCAAGTCAAGCTGATTGCCGGCGTGCTGGCGCTCGTCCTTACCTTCCTGTTCTGGGCCTTCCTGCGCTTCACGCTGGCCGGGCGCGCCATCCGCGCCATGGGACAGAACCGCGACGCTGCGCTCAGCGTCGGCATCGATGTGCGCAAGCTCTCGGCGGTGATGTTCGGGCTCGGCATCGCCTGCGCCGGAGCGGCCGGCGTGGCACTCGGGATGATCTTTCCGTTCTCGCCGAACACGCAGGTGCAATGGCTCGCCTGGGCGTTCCTTGTCGTCATCCTCGGCGGGCTCGGCCGTGTCGCCAACACTTTGATCGCCGGCCTCGTGATCGGGCTGCTGCAGACGGTGTGCACGGCTTTTCTGCCGTTCGACTACGTCTATCTCGTGCTCTACGTGCTGCTCGCCGCCATCCTCGTCCTGCGCCGCGAAGGGCTCACCCTCGCGGTCAAGCGCGCGATCTAAGGGAGGATGATGGTGCTCTCGCTGTTCTTCCTGCCTTCGCCTAGCGACACCGGCACCACCCGGTTGCGGCGACTGGCTGTCTGGCTTCTCGTGCTCGTCGCGCTCGCCGTCTATGGCGCATTCGGCCGCCAACTCTTCCTGCTCAGCACGCTCGGCACGGTGTTTCTCTATGTCGTGCTCACGCAAGCCTGGAACATCCTCGGCGGCTACGGCGGGTACTTGAATTTCGGCATGGTGACCTTCTTCGGGGTCGGCGCCTATGCCAGCGCAGTTCTCTTCCAGTATTTCGAGCTCTCGCCGTTTCTGACGGCGCCGCTGGCAGGCCTCGTGTCGGCCGTCCTCGGGCTCCTGATCGGCATCCCGACACTGCGCATTCGCGGCGCCTATTTCGCGCTGGTGACCATGATCATCACCTTTGCGGTGCAGACGCTGGTGCTCGATCTGCCGGTGACCCAGGGCGCGCTCGGTATCTATCTGCAGCCCCTGAAGCTCTCGCCGCTCAACCTGGAGCGGCTGTTCTATTTCCTGTTCCTCGGCTGCGCCGTCATCGTCACCGTGCTGGTCTATGCCATCGAGCATTCCAATTTCGGCTGGGCGCTGATCGCCATTCGCGAGGACGAGGATGCCGCCGAGATCGTCGGCGTGCGCACGGTCGAGGTGAAATGGATCGCCAACGGGATCGCTGCTTTCATCGCGGGCGTCGTCGGCGGGCTCTATGCGCAACGCATCATGTACATCGAGCCGACCGGCACTTTCGCCTTCGACATCTCACTCAATGTGGTGCTGATGGCGGTGATCGGCGGCGCCGGCACCTGGCAAGGACCGCTGATCGGCGCGCCGCTGGTTCTGCTCGTCGCCGATGCGCTGCGCGTCACGGTCACCTCCGAGGTCAACCGCGCGATCTTCAGCGTCGTCGTCATCCTGATCGCGCTGTTCATTCCCGGCGGCGTCATGGGTGTGTGGACGCGCTGGCGTCGCGGGAGCAAGCGCAAACCGGCCGGGGCGCCCTAGCGGCGTTCGCCGCCGATGAGCTCGGCCGCGCGCTCGGCGACCATGATGGTCGGCAGATTGGTGTTGGCCGAGGGAACGCGCGGCATCACCGAGGCGTCGATCACGCGCAAGCCTTCGATGCCGTAGACGCGGCAATGCGGATCGACCACCGCCAGCGGATCGCTCGCGGCCCCGATGGCGCACGTGCCGGACGGATGCGCCATCGGCGCCGCCGCGCCGATGATCTCGGCATCGCTCACCGGCGCCCGGCGGTGACGGTTGGCGATCCAGCGGCCCGGACGAATGCGGCGGCCGAGCACAGCCCGCGCCACCGCGCCCGGCGCATTGAGCACCGCCTTGATGGCGACACCCATCAGGCTGCCGGCGATGCCGGTCCGATTGAACTGCTGCAGCGACATCACCGGCGGCAGCAGAAAGGCGTCGTTGTAGGCCGCCGCGACCGCTTCCGTATGCAGCAGGCTTTCGATCGTGCGCGCAGCCTTGCGCATGCGCGGCGCATCGCGTGGATCGTCGAACATGCGGAATTCGACGCGCGGCTCGACGTCGGCCTGCGGGCTCACGAGCGTGACCTGGCCGCGCGAATACGGCGAATAGAGTCCGGCGCCGAACATCGCGAGATCGCAACCATAGTCGCGGCCGCTGACACGGCCGATCATGAACAGAAGCAGGTCGCCCGGCGGACAGCCTTCCAGCCCCGAAGAAAGCCGCAAGCCGGCGATGGCGAAGCGCCGCAGCTCGCGGGAAAGCCGCGAGCGCGGCGGCAAGGTCAACCCGAAGTGCAAATAGGGATGATTCTGCAGGTTGCGGCCGACACCGGCGCGATCCGCACGCGGCGTGATGCCGAGCGCCGCGAACGCAGCGGCGGGTCCGATGCCGGCGCGCAGCAGCATGGCCGGGGAATGGATGGCGCCGGCGGAAACGATCACCTCGCGGGCGTCGATATCGCGCGTCTCGCCGCCACGCATCACCGTGACGCCGCAGGCGCGGTTACCGTCGAAGCGGATGCCGGTGACCATCGCTTCGGTGAGGATTTCAAGATTGCCGCGGCGACGCACCGAAGGATTGAGATAGCAGCGCGCCGAGGACGCGCGGCCCTCGGCATCCTGGCTGAGCGGCATGGCGAAGAAGCCATCGCCCGGCCGTTCATTGATATCGTCGACGAAGCGCAGTCCCCGCCGCGCGGCCTCGCCTTCGACGGCGCGCACGAGACCCGGCCATTCCTCGCGCGGCAGTCGGCGGATCGGATAGGTCCCTGCTGCGGCCTGCGACCGATCGCGATCGGCGTCGTTCTCGAGCCGCCGAAACACCGGCAGCACGTCGCTCCAGCTCCATCCGGTAGCGCCGCTAGCCGCCCAGCCGTCGTAGTCGGACGGCATGCCGCGCAACGCCCACAAGCCCATCACGCTCGAGCCGCCGCCCATCAGGCGCGCCTGCACATAAGGCCGCGCTGGCATACCGGCCGAGCGCTCGGCGGTGAGCCCCGGCCAGAAGTAGCTCGTGTTCAGCGACGAGCTCGGAAATGTGTCGGCGATGTCGGCGGGAACGGCGCCCGGCGGCGTGTCGCGTCCGGCTTCGATCAGCATCACCCGTGTGTGCGGATCCTCCGAGAGGCGCGAAGCCAGCACCGAGCCGGCGCTGCCGGCGCCGATGATGAGAAAGTCGTGATGATCCATGGCAGGCGTGCGAGTCCGCGGGCGCGACGAGATTGACGTGCAACGCAATCAGGTCGGACGCAGCGAATCAAGAGCTAACGGAAAAGACTCCTCAGCTCGCCACACTCGTCTCGGTGAATATCACCTGCCCGGCAATCACGCGCTCGAAATAGCAGACGTGGAAGATGGCGCGGCGCGTCAGCCGCCACTCGTCGTACTCGCCGTGCTGCACCCAATAGGTCAGGTGCTCCGCCAGCATCAGCCTTGCGCGCGACTTGTTGAAAGGACCGACGACGCCCGAGCGGACCAGGCGTTCCCAGGCACGATCGAAGGCCTGAGTGGTGATGCGCGATAGGTCCGCACCGGCAGGTTGACCGCGTTCGCCCAACATAGCTAGCTTCCTCAGCAATCCCATTCCCAACAAGACAATGCGGGGGCGAGTCTCCGGGTTCCGGCGCGAAGATACCGAGGCATCACAAGCGCTTGTGCGCCCTCATGCCACCGGCCGCCGGTTGCGCATTTCGTGCAGGGTGAAGATGACCAGCGCGACCAGCAGCGGCAAGATGAAGTAGATGATGCGGTAGACGAAGAATGCGCTCAGCGCAGCCGCCTTCGATGTCGGCGCCGTCATCACCGTCACCGCGGTCTCGAAGACGCCGAGCCCGCCGGGCACCAGGCTCAGCACCGAAGCAGTCGCCGCGATCAGATAAATGGCGAGGAAGCTCTGATAGGCGAGCCCGAGGTCGTTCGGCATCAGCACAAAGATGACAGTGCCCGCCATGACCGCATCGGCGGATGCCACCGCGATCTGCCCCAGCGCCAATGGCCATGACGGCGGCCGCAAGCGAATGCCGGCAAACGCCACCGGCTGCCGCCATAGCGCGCAGAGCGCGATGTAGGCGATGATGACTCCGACGTGGATCCAGCCGATGAGCACGATCAGCGTTTCGGGCAGATGCGTAATCGCCGAGACCGCCGGCGTCTCGATGAGCGCCAGCGCACCACCGATGGTGATGACGCCGAGCGCGTAGGCGGTGGCGTTGAACACGATGACGGCGCCGATCTCGATTGGGCCGAGCCCGTAGCTGGAATAGATTCGATAGCGCATCGAGCCGCCGGAGAGGATCTGCACGCCGACATTGTTGCTCAGCGCGAAGGCGGTGAACGAGGCGAACAGCACCGAGCGCAGCGGTAGCTTTCGGCGCACATACCGCATCGCCAGGAAATCATAGCCGCCGAGGATGAGATAGCTCAGCGCCGTGAGGCCCACCGCGGCGAAGACCTGCCCGCGCGGCAGGGCCGCGATGTGCATGGCCACGTCGCTGGCACTCACCGTGGAGAACTGATGGACGAGGATGAAGGCGGCGGCGCAGAACACGATCGCCATGGCGGCGAGCGCCAGGCGATCGATGAGCCGTCGCGACGGACGCGTCCGGCTCAACGGACTCGGGGGCTGCATCGTGATTTTGGTATTACCTGGAAATGACACGGCGACGACACGTGCCGCCGCACACGGGGGGAAGGATCGTCGCAAGTCGCACGACTGTGGTTAAGGGAGCGTGCACAAGACGGCAACGATATCAAGCGCTTCGCCCACCGCCGATTGTCGCACGACGCGGGACGCGACGCCGAGTTGCGGAAAGTTATGAGGAATTTGCGAAATCCGGCCGAACTCCTTCACGCCTCGCCAAGTATTACCCGCCTACCCTGCCAGAGCTCCCGAATGGACAAGGCTGTCTGACTTCGGGGGGTGTCTCGAAGCCCCGGCGCCTCGGCGCTGGGGCTTTCTTTGCCTTTGCGATCGGCGGCGGGCGCTGGCGGCGTTGAGGCAAAGCCGGTCAGTGCCAGAACGGCTTTGCCGCGGCGAAGGTCTTATAACCCTCGACCGCTGCGGCCAGCGCGGCTTCGATCTGCGTGTCCTCGTGGCCGGTCAGCAATCCGGCTGCAAAAGCCCGCTTGCGGCTCGCGCGCTTCGGACGTACGCCGGCACGCGCCATGATCGAGGCGTCGATGGTGATGTCGTTGAGGTCGCCGAGGCCGTCCTGCAGGTCCTTGAGCGCGGCGACGAAGGCCTTGTGCCGCCGGCTTGTGTGCTTGCCATCGTAGAGCGAGGTGAAGAACTCGGCGGCATAGCGCAGCTTCTTGGCGCGGATGCGCAGCTTGTGGCGCTTGCGCGCGGAGAGCTCGGCGAGCTTCCGACCGCGCTTTTTCACCTTGCGATAGCGCCGCTGCAGCTCCGAACCCGCGAATGCCTCGATCGGCATATCGCCAAGCGCGCGCGTCCCGTTGTCGTGCGGATCGAGCCAATCGCCGGTCTCCAGCCACGCGGCGACGTCCAGCGTGAGCGCACGGAAGCGCACAGAGTCGACCGCATGCTGCGCCCGCTCCTGCGCCGCCTCGCGCCGCGCCACGAGGTCCGAGGAGAAGGAGCGGATGCCGGCGTGATGCGGATGATGGCCGCTTCCGCGTAAGGGCGCGACCACGCGCTCGATCAGCACCTGCATCTCGCGCGCCGGGCTCAGCTCGTTGGTCAGCCATTTGAGCTCGCGCTTGATGGCGCGCGTTTGCGGCGCATCGACGATGTCGCTGAATAGCGCGATCGCCGCGCGCAGCCGGCGTAGCCCGACGCGCATCTGGTGCACGCCCTCGGCGTCGCCCTTGATGACCGCGGGCGCGTTGTCAACGAACTGCTTGAGACAGGCCCGGCCGATCACCCTGAAGCCGTCGCGCGCGCTCTGCCCGCGCACGAGATCGATCGTCACGGTCTTCACCGGCGCCGCGTCCCTGCCGTCGGCAAGCTCGTAGCCGCGCTCGGACTTGCTCTTGAGCGCCAATGTCGCCGGCAGCTCATGCGCGAGCTTGCGCGCCACCTCGTAGAGATCGGCCTCCTCGCCGCGCTTCAATTCAAGCTCGAGCTCGCACAGCGGCGCAGAATGCGGACCGGCGTCGATCTTGCCGCGGTCAACCGCGAGCTCGATGGAATTTGCATTGCGGCCGAGCGGATAGACGGTGCGCTCGACGCGCGTCTCGAATACGGGCTTGAGCTTCTTGCGGAATTTCTTGGTGATCAGCGGCTCGAGCGCGGTGCCGCGCGCGCAGCGCAGGTCCGGCGTCGCGCCAGCGATCTCGCTTTCCCATTCGTCACGCGCGAACAGGTGCCCATTGGTGGCCTTGATGGTCTGGATATAGCGGTTGCCGATGCGCCGGACGCGCAGAATCAGTCCGTGCCGGCGCAGCTTGTGCTTCCCGGTATCGAAATACACCGAGATCTCGCTGGTATGCTTGGACTTCGGCTTGGTGGCGCGGATGAAGGGAATATGCGCAAGCCGCGGCAGCCCAGACGGCGCCAGCTCGAGCTTGATCTCCAATTCCTTCGGTGCCGCTTCTTCCACGTCCATCGCGTCGCCGTCCCCGAAAAGCGAATCAGTTCGTCAACAGCGCCGCAGCATAAAGGGTCCGCGTGTCATGTTCTTGGGACGCAGCAAGATTTCACGGCCCGGCGGCGGATTTGCAATTGCAGACGGCATAAACCGATGGCCGGCCTTCGCAATTTGGATAGTTGCAGGCAATGCGGCGTTCGTCTCCTAATGCCGCATTCACATCACGAATAATTTGCTGGCATTTCCTGCGCGACCGGAGCGCAATACAGCGTTTCCCCCCAACTCCACGCAGGAGGATTTCCATGCGCAGGCTCGCTGTCACGCTCGCCGCAGGTGCCGCCATTCTGCTCTCCGGATCGCTCTGGACTGCCGACGCGCAGATTTCGCGCGGCGCGCTGACCATCCCGACACATGCGAAGAACTTCACGCCGATCGAAAAGGCCGCTTGCGGTCCGTTCCGCGGCCGCTTCTGCGGACCCTTCCACCATCGCGTCTGCGGCCCGCGCCGTTGCTGGTGCGCCCCCTGCTGACGGGCGCCGACATCCACGAAATGACGAGGGCCGCCGATGAGGCGGCCCTTGGCTTTGCGGCCCTCCGCATCACGGCATAAACTTGCCCTGGCGGTGTTCAAGCAAGGCGCGGAGCGAAATGCACAACACCGCGAGCGGGGAGACACCTCATGCATAAGAGATTGCGATTTTCACTGCTGGCAACATTGACTGTGGCCGGCCTCGGCGTCACCGCCGCGGTCCAGGCGCAGGACAAGCTGCAGCAGGCCAACATGACCTTCTTCGTCACCAGCGTCGGCAGCGGCAAAGGCGCCGATCTCGGCGGCCTTGATGGGGCTGACGCGCACTGCGCGTCGCTCGCGAAAGCGGCCGGGGCCAAGGCCACCACCTGGCACGCTTACCTAAGTACGACGCTGCCGGGCGGCGATGCCGGCGTGAGCGCGCGCGACCGCATCGGCAAGGGCCCCTGGAAAAACGCCAAGGGCGTCGTCATTGCCAAGAACGTCGCCGACCTGCATTCCGGCAAGAACAAGATCAACAAGGCGACCGCGCTCACCGAAAAGGGCGAGGTCGTCCCCGGCCGCGGCGATCCGGTCAACACGCATGACATGCTCACCGGCTCCGACCCGCAGGGCATGTTCTCCACCGCGGGTGGCGACACGACCTGCGGCAACTGGACGAAGAGTGGCGACGGTTCGGCCATTGTCGGCCATTCCGACATCACGGGACTGAAGGACACGTGGCACATGAAGTCGTGGAATTCCTCGCACGGCTCGCGCGGCTGCAGCCCGGACCAGCTCAAGGCCTCGGGCGGCGCCGGCTTGTTCTATTGCTTCGCGGTGAACTGAGAGACATGTGAGACGGCGCGCCGCGCGGAGATCAGCCGCGCGGCGTTGCTTTTGCGGGCCACTAGGCCGCCCCATGGCGGAGCGATAAAGTCCCCGCGTAGAAGGGACAGAACTGATGCATCCTCAGCCGATATACCGCCGTTCGCGCGGCCACCTCGCGACGGCTTTTGCCTTAGCGCTGGTGATGTCCGGCACGGCCTCGGCCTTTGCGCAGGACTGGCGGACACTCAGTCCCACCGAATACGGCTTCAGCATCGAGTTTCCTGGCACCGCGCTGCCGGCCAAGATCGGCATCGACCGCGAGGCCATGGTCACCGGACAGCAATGGGTGCTGGTCAAAGGCGAGACCACGTATGTCGTCGTCGCCGTCGAATTCAAAATCGCCGTCGCCGAAAAAGCAGGATTCCTCGATGCCGTCGTCAACAGGACGAAGGGCCAATGCGGGGCCATCAGCGACAACAAGCGCAGCACGCTTCCCGGCGGCGCCGTTGCGGCCGATGTCACCGTCACCCAATGCCCGGATGGCAAAGCGCTGCGCGGCCGCATCGCTGCATCGGGTCCGTGGCTCTATCAGGTCATCGTCGTCGGCGGCCCGGACGTCGAAAGCCAGGCGGACACGCAGCACTTCATCAACTCGTTCAAGATCACTGGCGCCAGTCCGACTGCGCCTGGCGCAGCGCCACGTTAGACGAAGATCAGCCCCGGCGGCCGTTCGATAAAGGCGACGCCGATCTGCGTTTGCGAGCGCCAAATGACGCGACACCAACGCCGCAGATCGTCGCGCAGCAGCAGCAGAAATTCCTCCGGCAATGCGGACGGGTCGTCAATCGACAGTCGCGCGCCGGATTTCGAGACATCGGTGAGCGTGCAAGCGATCGGTGTGTGCGCCTTGACGGCGAGATTGATCGCATGCCGCACATCACCGCGACGGTCGCCGTGGCTTATCTCGCACTGAGCGTAATCATCGTGTTCTTCGTACATCGGGGGGCAGCCGCATTTGCGTGGCATCGAATGCACACACGCTAGCGCGCAAGCGTTGGGCGGCCGTTAATGCGGTGCAGCAAATCGTGTGATGATGACGGCATCTTCCGCATGCCTGTCATGCATTTCGATGAACGTGCCCTCGCGCCGCGTGAAAGCTGCATGGAAAACAAGCAACCCGCCTAAGATCGCGGCGCAGGCCGTCGCGCACAAAACTTCTTTAAGCATCGCGCGTCGGTGTGTCACAAGACTGTCACGGCATGATTCACATCGGCCGCTCGCAGAATGAGGGAACGCGAGGTTTTGAGCGGCATCATCACCGATCCGTTGTTCTATGCGTTTGTCATCCCGGCCGCGATCTTTCTCGGCCTCGCCAAGGGCGGGCTTGCCGGTGTTGGCTCGGCAGCGACGCCGCTCCTTTCGCTTTATCTGCCGCCGCTCGAGGCTGCGGCGCTCTTGCTGCCGATCCTGATGTGCCAGGACGTGATCTCGGTCTATGTCTATCGCCACGAATGGAGCGCGCGAAATCTCAAGGTCCTGATTCCCGGCGCGCTGATCGGCATGGGGACGGGCTGGCTGTTCGTCGCCTGGGTCTCCGACGACGCGATCCGCGTCCTCATCGGCGTGATCTCGCTCGCCTTCCTCGCCAGCCTGTGGCTGCGTCCGCAATCGAGCGCGCCGAGCGTGCCCGGCGTGACGCGCGGCATCGTTTGCGGCGCGCTCGCCGGCTTTGCCTCGTTCACCACGCAAGGCGGCGCGCCGCCCTACCAGATCTACGTGCTCCCGCAGCAATTGCCGAAGATGCTCTATGTCGGCACCACCACGCTGTTTTTCGCCAGCGTCAACGCCATGAAGGTCGTGCCTTATTTCATGCTCGGGCAGTTCTCGGCGAAGAACCTCGCGACCTCCGCGGTGCTCCTCCCGCTCGCCGTGCTGGCGAATTTCGGCGGCATCTGGCTGGTGCGCAATCTGCCGAGCGCGGTGTTCTTCCGCATCACCTATGCGCTCCTCTTCATCATCGGCTGCACGCTGCTGTGGCAGGGATTGGGCCACTGGCTTTGAACCGGAGCCCGCCGCCGCGCGACGAAGACACAGCATCGGCAACGCGACGGGGCACATCATGAACCGGCCAGCAACGACGGCGGGCGCAAACCGCCAGTGGATCTTGTTCGTGATCCTGTCCTGTTACCTGATCGCGACTTTCCTCTACCGCATGATCGAACCCGCGCATGAATATCTCATGCGTTCCGCGCAGGTGCTGCAGATCGGCTTCGATCTCCTCGGCCTTCTCGGGCTGATCGGCCTGCGCAAGCACGGTCCGCAGCCGCTGTTCTGGGCCGCGCTCGCCGCCGGCATTGGCCTGTTCCTCATCCGCACGCATGGCGACGCCAGCTGGTGGACCGGGCATTTCAGTTCAGCATACCGCCCAGGCACTTCTAGGCCGGACCTCTAAAACTTTAACCATTTCCGCGTACCCATGGAGGGCTTTGTGATTCGGAGTACGCGCTCGTGGCTGACATCATTCCCTTCCCGCGCCGGCAGCCGGCGGTAGACGATACCCTCGACATCGACCTGACGACCGCCGTGGACGCCGCGATCCGCGACCTGCGCGATATCCAGCGCCTGCGCGACCTCGCCGACATCCGCGCGCGCGCCGAAGAGTGCCGCGCCATGCTGCACAAGGCCTTCGAGAACGACGGCGTCGCGTAAGGCGCGCCCGCCACAACCGCTACACCTTCCGCAGCTGCGCCAGCGAGAATTGCAAGATCCGCTCGCTGCCGAAGAGCTGCAGCAGGATGTCCACGCGCTTCCTACTCTTCGCCTCCTTCACCCGCGCGACGAAATCCTTGAACGGGCCGGACGCGATGCGCACCGGATCGCCCTCCTGGAGCCGCAGGACCGCGGTGGTCTCGTCGGAGACGCCGATCGCCTGCGCCTGACGCAGATCTTCGATTGCCTCCGCGGGCACGCGCACCGGGATGCTGTCATTGGTGAGGATCGCCTCGACGCCGTCGGTGCGCTTGATCGCGTACCAGTGGTCACGGTTGATGTCGAAGCGCACGAACATGTAGCGCGAGAACAACGGCCGCATCACCTGCGTGCGCCGCCGCGCGTGGCGCACCCACTTCTTCTCGACCGGCAGATAGACGGCAAAGCCCTGCGCCTCGAGCGCGAGCTTGGCGCGAAACTCCGACTTGATGCCGGTGTAGACCACGTACCAGGCGCTGCCGACGGGAAACGATGCCGGGACGAGCGGCTCGGCCGCCTCGGCCGCGAGCGCGGCTTGCAGGTTGTTCTTGATCGGTGCGGTCATGCTGTCCCTCCTCAGTGCGTCGTCGCGTCGGGTTGCAGAGATGCCGGCGGCCATTCGCTCGGGAAGTACCAGCCGCGGGCGCGCAGGCCATCGACGGTGAAATCCGATTGCGGCGCGCCGACGCGTCCCTGGCTGCGCAGATGCGCGCGCCACGCTTCCCACTGCGGCGTGTCGATGGCGACGAAGATGCCGCCCGGCGGCGCCTCGTCGGCGATCGCCAGACGCGCCGGGTAATCGCCCCAGCGCTGTTGGTTGAGCCAGGTCACCGCCTGCGCCACGTAGCGCGTGCCGATCTGGCCCTTGCCCCGCAGCTCAGCGGCATAGCGCGCGGCGGCGCCGATGACGGCCTCGGCGTCGGTGCCGGCCTTCACCGCCGCGAGAAAGCGCTTGCGGGCCGGCTCTTTGGGATTGGCGCCGTCGCGCTTGGGATAAGCGCTCCAGAACTTCTCGAACGCATCCGCGCTCGCGGCAGCGAGCGTGTGTGTGTCTGGTGTTTCTGCAGTCTGGCTTCTGCTCTCTGCCTTCTGCGCAGTGGGCGACCCATGGGAGGCTTCTTCGCCTGACCCAATGGGCCCCCATTGGGTTCGCGGCTTTGAGCCCAGCGCCGCTCGGCGTGCGCACGCCCCTCCTCCATGGCCTGCTGGTCGCGCACCATGCGCCGCGAATAGATGACGCCGGCCGCGGTGCGGCTGAACACCTGGCAGGCTTCGAGCTCATTGAGCGCCTTGCGGATCTCGGCGACCGGGCGGCCGGTGAGCGCGGCGATGCCGCCGATGCCGGGCGCGACGCGGTCGATGGTCAGATGCCCGTAGGGCTCGCCCTCGTGCATATAGGCGATGAGGTCGATCCACAGCCCGCGCGCAGCGAGCGAGCAGAGCTTGAGCCGCGGATCGGCGCGCCAGTCGCGCGGGAAGAACTTGAGCCAGGGCCGAGTCATGAGCGCAGGATCCCGGTCTCGATCAGCGCCTTGGCGGCTCTGACCCAGACGGTGAGCGGCGCGTCCGATTTCACTTCGCGCACCAGCGCGTCGCACAACGGCTTCATTTTCTGCACGGTATGCAGGATCGTCGTGTGATCGCGGCCGAAACGCTTTCCGATCTCGGGATAGCTGCGGCGCGTGAGCAGGCGCGCGAGCGCGACGGCCACCTGTCGTGGCACCACGATCTCCTGCGCACGCCTCGGCGAGAGCATGTCGTTGCGATTGACGGCGAAAGCGCGCGCCACCTCGATCTGGATCTGCTCGATGCTGTAGGCGGGACGCGGCAGCTCGTCGATCCAATGCCGTTGCAGCACGCGGACCAGCTGGAGCAGCGGGGCGCGGCGCGACAGCGCGAAATCGCGGAATAGCCAATCGAGCACGCGGGCCGCGTCGCCGACCGCCGCCTCGATCATGCCGAAATAGTCGCTGACCGCCTGCACCGGCGCCCGGCAGCGCCGCAGGCAGAGCGCGGCGGCGAGCTTGCGCGCCTCGATGGGGCGCTGCTCCACCATCTCGGTGAGCAGGACATCGCGCGCGATGCCGCAAGCCGTGGCGACGGCATCGATGACCTCGTCGAATGCGGCGACCGGGGCTCTGACGTCCGGGGGCGATGCCGGTGGCGGCGGTGGCGGCGGTGGCTCCGGCGGCTGGACATCGGCAGGCGGCTCGGCCGGCGCGGCCAGGACCGGTGCCGGCCGCGGCGGCTCATTCCACGCGCGGCGCCTGTCGCGCGCCTGCCGCGCGGCGCGGCGGACATCGTTGGCGGTCTGGCAATGATCGATCTTGGCTTGTGAGCGCACGCGAACCTCCCTCTTGCATGCGCATCATAATCATGTTTATTGTGACCAACACCAAAAATATCTTCATCAACAGCTATCAACACCCCTGTGAGAAAACCCAATGGCAGCAAAAGATGTAGGTGAACGGATCCGCGCCGAGCGCGAGGCGCGCGGCTGGACGCAGACCCAGCTCGGCGATCACATCGGCATCAGTCAGGTGGCCATCGCGAAGATCGAGATGGGCGAGACCAAGATGTCGAAATACCTGGCGCAGATCGCGCGGGCGTTCGATCTGCCGATCACGGATTTCGTCGATCTCCCCGAGCCAATGGCGTATCCCGGCCAGCCCAAGCGCCGCGAGGGCGATTTTCCCGTCTATGCGGCCGCCGAAGGCGGCCCGGGCGAGATCGTGCGCTCCACCGAGGCGGTCGACTGGCAGCCCCGTCCCAAGCCGGTTTTGCACGTGCGCGAGGCCTATGGGGTGATCGTCACAGGCGAGTCCATGGTGCCGGAATATCGGCCCGGCGACACAGCGCTGGTCAATCCGAAGCTGCCGGTGATCCCCGACGAGGTCTACATCTTCTATGCCGAGGAGTACGGGGAAGCCCGCGCCACGATCAAGCATCTGCGCCGCGCCACAGCCGACAAATGGCTGGTCACCCAGCACAATCCGCGTTCCGGCAAGCCGAAGGATTTCACCTTGTCGCGCAAGGAGTGGCGGCTGGCGCACCGCGTGGTCGGGAAATATTCGCGACGCAGCTGAGCGCCGGGGGGTTGTGGAAGACGGGGATTGCGATAACTCCGATTATCGGATGACCCGACGTAAGTTATGATGGCCTCCATTGAAACGGAGTGCCCCATGTTCGCCGCCGACCGCCGCCGCAAGATCAACCGCGATACCGCCCGCGCCGAGCGCGAGGATTTCGAGCCGATCGACACCACGATCCGCGCCATCCGCGCGCTCGGCGATCTGCTGCGCTCCGCGGACACGACCTGCGAGGAGCTCGCGATCGACGCCGCGCTCGCCGGCAAGCCCGCCTTCTGGACCTCGGCGACCTATCACAACCAGGCCGCGGTGCGTTTCGCGCAGCTCGCCAACAGCATGCGGCTCGAGCAGGCGCTCGCCGATCGCGCGATGCCCGACATCATCGCCGCCTCAGAGGGCGAATTGCTGGCGAGCTTGATCCCGCTCAATCCCAAGGCCCGCGATGCATTGTTTGCCGCGCGGCTATGTCTACGGGCGAGAGCGATGCGTAATGGCCCTGGTCAGTGCAAGGCACCGGCTGTGGTGCCGGACGACATTGTCCGCGCGTGATCTTGGCTCAGCGATGGGTCCGGTAGCGGTAATGGACCCGCGGCGTACGGTACATCTGCCGATAGAGCCGGCGCGTATACATCTGCCCGGACGCATTCGGGGTCGGCGGCGTCACGTTTGATGACGGCGGGCTTTGTGCGTAGTAGCCGCCCTGCTGCCCATTGGGCAGCTGGTCGTTCACGCCGGCCGCCTGCGCCGCGGAAACACCGATCAGGCTCAAGCTCAGGATCAGGACTGCTGCTCGCATGGCACGTCCCTCATGAAAGCGCCTACTCCTACATAATAGCGCGAAACATCAACGCCAGGCGCACTCGGACCGTTCCGGCCGGCAAGCTGCCGCCCGCGCGCATCCATCTCAGGAATAAGGTGAAAGTGGTCGGAGTGGCAGGATTTGAACCTGCGACCCCCACGTCCCGAACGTGGTGCGCTACCAGACTGCGCTACACTCCGACTAGCTCGTGGCGGGTCTTATAGCTACGCCCCCGCGCCCCTGCAACCCGCATCGGCGCAAACGCCCCTTGCGGCTAAGCCGCAGAACGCGCAAACAAATCCGACCATGACCGCCGAGCCGGGAACACGCGTTTTGCAGGCTTCCGCCGCCGCCACCGCGGAGGCGGCCCGCGCGCTCGCCGCCGGCGGGCTCGTCGCCTTCCCCACCGAGACGGTTTACGGGCTCGGCGCGGACGCCGGCAGCGGCCAGGCGGTGGCGAGGCTTTATGCCGCCAAGGGCCGGCCGGCCTTCAATCCGCTGATCGCGCATGTGAGCGACCTCGCCGCGGCGCGGCGCATCGCCATCTTCGACGCCGCGGCCGAGAAACTTGCCGCCGCCTTCTGGCCGGGGCCGCTGACGCTGGTGCTGCCCAAGCGGCCCGACGCCGCGCTCTCCGATCTCGCGCTCGCCGGGCTCGACACCGTCGGCGTGCGCGTGCCCTCGCATCCGGTGGCGCGCGCGCTTCTCGCCGCCTTCGGCAAGCCCATCGTCGCGCCGTCGGCCAACCGCTCCGGCCATGTGTCGCCGACCAGCGCGCAACATGTGCAGAACGACCTGCGCGGCCGCGTCGACCTGATCATCGACGGGGGGCCAAGCGATGTCGGCGTCGAGTCCTCGATCGTCGCCTGTCTCGGCGCACCGGCCTGGCTGCGCCCCGGCGGCGTGCCGCGCGAGGCGATCGAAGCCGCGCTCGGCGCCCCGCTCGTAGCACCGGCGCAGCCGCTGATCACCGACGACGAGGCGCCGCTCGCGCCGGGCATGCTCTCCTCGCACTATGCGCCGAAGGCCGCGGTGCGGCTCGACGCGCGCGAGCTGCGCGATGGCGAAGCGCTGCTCGCGTTCGGGCCGGCGCTGCCAGCGGGCGCTGCGTCTGCGACGACGCTGAACCTCTCCGCAGGCGGCGACCTCATCGAGGCCGCGGCCAACCTGTTCTCGCATCTGCGCGTGCTCGATGCCGCGGGCGCGCGGGCGATTGCGGTGATGCCGATTCCGCGCGAGGGTCTCGGCGAGGCCATCAACGACCGTCTCGCGCGCGCCGCGGCGCCGCGCCCCTGAGCCAAGCATAGAAGAGCGATGAACCAGCACACGCGCCCGAAACCCTCGCCCGAGCTGCTCGCGCAATTCGCACGCCTCGTCGGCGAGAAATACGCGCTCACCGACAAGGCCGCGGTCGAGCCCTATCTCGTCGAGGAGCGCGGGCTCTATCACGGCCATTCGCCGATGGTGCTGCGCCCGGGCAGCGTCGAGGACGTCGTCGCCATCCTCAAGCTCGCCAACGCGACGCGCACCCCGCTGGTGCCGCAGGGCGGCAACACCGGGCTCGTCGGCGGGCAGATCCCGCACGAGGGCGAGATCGTGCTCTCGCTGCGCCGGCTCGACAAAATCCGCGAGGTCGACGCGACCTCGAACGCCATGACCTGCGAGGCCGGCACGGTGCTGGTCAAGGCGCAGGAGGCGGCCGCGGCGGCCGACCGGCTGTTTCCGCTCTCGCTCGGCGCCGAGGGCAGCTGCACCATCGGCGGCAATCTCTCGACCAATGCCGGCGGCACCGCGGCGCTCACTTACGGCATCGCCCGCGACCTCGTGGTCGGGCTCGAAGTGGTGCTTGCCGACGGCCGCGTGATGCACACGCTGTCGAAGCTGAAGAAGGACAACACCGGTTACGACCTCAAGGACCTGTTCGTCGGCGCCGAAGGCACGCTCGGCATCATCACCGCCGCTGTGCTCAAATTATTTCCGCGCCCGCGCGCGGTGGAGACCGCCTTTGTCGGCGTCCCCTCGCCGCGCGCCGCGCTCGGGCTCCTCAACCTCGCGCGCGAGCGCATCGGCGGCACGGTGACGAGCTTCGAGCTCATCTGCCGCGGCATCCTCGACTTCGCGCTCAAGCACGGCCATGGCTGCCGCGATCCGCTCGCGAGCGTGTATCCCTGGTACGTGCTGATCGAGGTCTCCTCGCAGACGCCGAGCGGGCTGCGCACTTCGCTCGAAGAGGTGCTGGCAACCGGCATCGAGCGCTCACTGCTCGACGACGCGGCGATCGCCGCAAGCCTCGATCAGACGCGCGGCTTCTGGCACCTGCGCCATTCGCTGCCCGAGGTGCAGAAGCCCGAGGGCGGCTCGATCAAGCACGACATCTCGGTGCCGGTCGCCGCGGTGCCGGATTTCCTCGAAGAGGCCGACGCCGCGGTCGAAGCGCTCATTCCCGGCGCGCGGCCGGTGCCGTTCGGCCATCTCGGCGACGGCAACATGCACTACAACGTGTCGCAGCCGATTGGCGCCGACAAGCCGGCGTTCCTGGCACGCTGGGGCGCAGTGAATGCGGTTGTCGATAGGGTCGTGCTCCAGCACGGTGGCTCGATCAGTGCCGAGCACGGCATCGGCGTCCTCAAGCATGCAAGCCTGCCGAAGGTGAAGGACCCGGTCGCGCTCGACATCATGCGCACGCTCAAGCGCACGCTCGATCCGAACAACATTTTGAATCCGGGGAAGGTGGTTTAATCAGGACCCGCGCATGAAAGTCGGTCAGTGGCTGGGGGTCGCCGGATTGCTGCTCGTGTTCGGCATCGGATTTTTCGCGCTCTGGCGCGGCGCGAATAATCGCCGCGACGGCAATCCGGACAACTGGACCAGTACCGACGGCAGTCACGGGGCTTCGTCGGATTCCGGCTCGCACTGAACCGGAGTCATCGTGCGTATCGCGTCTGCCGCCCCCTAAAACAACGAACCCTGCCCGCTGTCATTGACCGCGCGCTTGCGCCGCGTTGCCACGGGCGGCATCTCCGCTTCGGCCTTCTGCGCCTCGGTCGCCGGCTCGATCAGCGCTGGAAAGTCGTTGGCGGTGCGATTGACCGCGGTCGAGACCTCGTAGGCTTCGAGCAGGTCGTCGGGCGACGGCTTGATCAGACCGCTCGCCGTCTGCGCATCAAAGGCGCGGCAGTCGAGCCAGGCGTCGAACGATCCCGGCGGGATGATCACCGGCATGCGGTCGTGGATCGATGCCAGCGTCGCGTTCGCCCGCGTCGTAACAATGGCCGCGGTCTCAACTTCCTCGCCGTTCGGGCCCATCCAATTCTCCCACAGCCCGGCAAAGGCGAAGGGCGCGCGATCGCGCCGGCGCACGAAAAACGGCCGGCTGCGACCGCCCATGCGCTGCCATTCATAGAATCCATCGGCGGGAATGAGACAGCGGCGATAGCGCATGGCGGCGTTGAACGCCGGCTTGTCGTTAACGGTTTCGCCGCGCGCGTTGATGAGCAGCGAGAAGTCCCGCGGGTCCTTCACCCACGCCGGGATCAGTCCCCAACGCGCCAGGGCGAACTGTCGCCGCCCTTCGAACAGCCGCGCCAGCGCGATCGGCTGCGTCGGCGCGATGTTGAAGCGTGGCGGGAAATTCGGCTGCTCCGCATAGCCGAGCATGGCCCGGATCACGTCGGGCGAAGAGGTCGAAACGATGCGTCCGCACATGCCTTTTTCACCGCGATTTTAACAAGGATTAAGGCGGTCTTAACCATAGATGGCAACACTCCCCCCATAAGACCAAGCCTCCCATCAGGGTCCGGAGACCGAGCGGCCGATGAGCCCGCCCGATACGCAAATGGCCGAAGGCCCCCTGAGCGCGGCACGGCTCGCCGCCGCCAACATCAATCCGGCGACCGGCCTCGCCACCGACTATCTCAATCATTTCAACGAAGCCATCATGCTGCTCGAGATGGTACCGGTGGCGCCGGAATGCATCGACGACTTCATGAGCTGGCGGCCAGTGAGCTACCGCGAGCATTTCGCGCATTCGCGCTTCAAGGATCGGCAGATCGCGATCGCAGCCTATGATCACGCCGACACGGCCGCGCGCGAGACGCTAGAAGAGCTGGCCGACACCATGAACGCCATCCTCTCCAAGACCCATGACGAGATCCGCCGCAGCGCCATCAAGGGCAGCGCCGATGCGCTCGCTGCCCGCGCCGCGGCATCCCTCAGGCCGCTCGTCGCCCGCGCCGGCGCCGTGATCAATGGCGAAGAAGAGACGATGAGCGCGCAGGCGATGGTCGACGGCTTCTTCAAGACGTGATGAGCGACCCGCGCGTCTACCCCGAGCGACCATACCTGGCGGTCAGCGCCGCGATCTTTCGTGACGGCAAGGTCTTGATCGTGCGCCGCGCGCGACCGCCGGCGCACGGGCTCTACACGCTGCCGGGCGGCGGGGTCGAGATCGGCGAGACCCTCGCCGATGCCGCGATGCGCGAGGTGCGCGAGGAGACCGGCATGACCATCGCGCCGGTGGCGCTTGCCGGCCATCGCGAGGCGATCGCACGCGACGAGGCCGGGCGGGTGAAACGGCATTTCGTCATTCTCTGTTTTGCCGCACGCTGGATGTCCGGAGAGCCGGCGCTCAATAACGAGCTCTCCGAGGCACGATGGATCGAGCCGGCGGAACTCGCCGGCCTCAACACCACCGAAGGCCTTGCCGAGATCATCGCCGCGGCAGCTGCGACGCTCCAGCGGTAGGCGGCGACGCGCCGCGCCGCCGAGCGAAGCGAGGGTCCGGCGCGGCTACTTCTAAATGCTCGCGCTGGCCGCTCGCTGCCGCTCGCCAGCGCGAGATGCCTTGCCCTCGCCGCATCCGCAGCGCATAAGCCACCCGATGTTTCCACGCCTGATGATCATCGCCGCGCTTGCGTTAACCCCCCTCACCGCGCCGGTACGCGCGGCGGAGGGCGGCGGGCCCGCGCCTTATGACGGCGAGCTCTCGCGGCTCGCGGAGATTCTTGGCGCTCTCCATTATCTGCGCCCGATCTGCGGGGCCAATGACGGCCCGCGCTGGCGCAACGAGATGCAGGCGCTGGTCGATGCCGAGACGCCAAACGGAGATCGGCGCGCTCGCATCGTGGCAAGTTTCAATCGTGGTTACCGCGGATTCCAGCAGGCTTATCACAGCTGCACGCCCGCTGCCGACCTCGCCATCCGCCGTTATCTCGAGGAAGGCGCCAAGATCTCCCGCGAGATCACCGCGCGCTACGCCAACTAGGGTTGGCGCACAGCCTGCGGCAAGTCAGGCCGCAGACTTCGGGTTCCCGCAAAGCCCCTGGTTTTGCTGTTGTTTTCCCGCCACCTGTTAGCCACAGGGGTTAACCTTTCTCCCATCTGCAGCTAGTCGTCATACGACCGCGTGATAACGTCCGCGCCGGGACAAGGACGGGCGACATTCAGTGACGCGGACAACCGGCTATCGCGAGCCAGTGAGCGACCACGAGCAAAAGCGCGTGGCGCTCGGCTATCTCCAGGAAGCGTGGGCGGAAGCGCGTCACGACGGAATCGACGGGGACTGCCTGGCACAGGCTTGCCTGTTCACCGCGCTTGCCGAGTTCGTGATGACCTACGGGGAAGAAGCCGCCGCGACCTTCGCGCAAGGCCTGCCCGACCGCATCCGCAAGGGCGAATTCTCCATCGAGCCGCAACAGGCTCGGCAGTAACCCCCCAATTTCAGCAGTCATTCTGAGGAGCGCTACGTCCCTAAAGCGCTACGTCGCTAATAGGCCGTAGTGGCGCTCGAGCACGGCGTCGATGTCGGCCGGATAGAACGGCTTCTTCAAGAACGCGGCGGCGCCTGACTGCTGCGCGCGGTCGGCGAGCGTCGTGTCCTGCGTGGACGTGATCATCACCACCGCGATGCGCGGGTGCTCACGCTTGATCTCTTTCAGCGTCTCGAAGCCGTTAAGCCCAGGCATATTGTAGTCGACGAACACCACGTCGAACCGGCCATTGCGGAGCTGACTGAGCGCCGCGATCCCCTCCTCAGCCTCCTCGACCTCCATGGCATAGCGGCTGCCGGCGAGGATCTTCTTGACGATCGAGCGCATGGTCGAGGAGTCATCGATCACCAGCACGCGTGCCGGCACCTTGGCGCGGACGCAGCGCTCGAGCTCGGCGCGGGCACCCTCGACGTCTTTGGGCTTGGCGACGGCGCCATCGACGCCGCGTGGACGCTCAGTGCCGGGCGGTTGCGCCATAACAATGAAGGGCGCCGGCTTGAGGGCGCGCGCAGTGGCGATCAGGACCGACGCGTCAGGCAACGTGGAATCAAGCAGTACGATGTCGATGCCGCCCTTGTGCACCAACTGCAGAGCCGCCGGCCCGCCCGGTGCCTCGAGAAGCGTGAGCGGCACCGATGCCTGGGCGGCGCCGAGGCGCCACAGATCGCGCTCGGCCGCAGTGCCAGCGACCACGAGCAATCGCAATGAAACGTTCCCGGCCATGCCCCAAACGCACTCGCCCCACGGAAGGTGGGACGAGCCCCCAGTGCGCAAGGTGTATCAGATCGTATCCGGATTCAATTCACTTCGACCGCCCGTAGAAGCGGTCTTGGGGACAACCGGCTCGGTTTCAGGATGGCGAGCTCGCCCGCAGACTCTCACGGCATGGTACCACGTCAACCTGCACCGGCAGGCGATACGATGATCTCCCGGCGCCCTCGCGGGACGCTCGCGGCGGGGGCCGGCAGCGCTTACGTTTGAGCCTGAGTTCTGGCAAGAGGTGGCGCATGAAAGCAGCGCTTCTCCCCGACCGCGGCGTGGTCAAGGTCGCCGGCGACGATGCCCGGCGCTTCCTGAACGGCATCCTGACTGTCGACGTGCCCGAACGTGCGCCGGGCACCGCGCGCTATGCGGCGCTGCTGACGCCCCAGGGCAAGATCATCGTCGACTTCCTCGTCACCGAGGCGCCGGCGGAGGACGGGGGCGGCTTTTTTCTCGACTGCCCCAAGGCGCTGGCGGGCGGACTGGTCGAGCGGCTCAGCTTCTACAAGCTGCGGGCCAAGGTCATGATCGAGGACTTGTCCGCGGTGCTCGGTGTCCTCGCCGTCTGGGACGGCAAGGCGCAGAGCGAATATGGGCTTTGCTACGAGGACCCGCGGCTGGCGGCCCTCGGCACACGCGTGATGCTGCCGCCGCATCTCGGGCCGGAGGCAGCGGCCGATCTCCCGGCCAGTCTCGTGGATGCGGATGCGTATGAAGCGCATCGCATCGCCCTCGCCATTCCCCGCGGCGGCGTCGACTTCATCTATGGCGATACTTTTCCGCACGAGGCCGACATGGACCAGCTCGGCGGCATCGACTTCAACAAAGGCTGCTACGTCGGCCAGGAGGTCGTCTCACGCGTCGAGCATCGCGCCACCGCCCGCAGCCGCGTGATCGCCGCCACTTATGACGAATTCGCCCCGGTGCCGGGCACGCCGGTCATCGCCGGCGAGAAGTCGGTCGGCTGGATCGGCTCCGCGGCGCAAGGCCGCGCGCTGGCGCTGCTGCGTATAGACCGCGTCGCCGATGCGCTGGCCAACGGTACGCCGCTCACCGCCGGCGGGCTCACCATCCGCGCGCTCAAGCCGTCCTGGGCTCGCTTCGAACTCACCGCATCAAAGGCAGCCGAATGAATCCGCCGCTCCTGCACGAGGATGGTCTGCACCGCTGCCCGTGGGCCAAGCTCGATCCGATCTACATCGCCTATCACGACAAGGAATGGGGCGTGCCCGAGCGCGATGATCGCGCGCTCTACGAGAAGCTTGTGCTCGACGGCTTCCAAGCCGGGCTTTCCTGGATCACCATCCTGCGCAAGCGCGACAATTTCCGACGCGCCTTCGCCGACTTCGAGCCGGAGAAGATCGCGCGCTTCTCGGCAAAAAAGGTCGAGAAGCTGATGCAGGACGCGGGCATCGTGCGCAACCGCGCCAAGATCGAAGGCGCCGTGTCTTCAGCCAAGGCTTGGCTGAAGATCATGGAGAGCGACAAAGGCTTTTCTGCACTGTTGTGGGACTTCGTCGACGGCAAGCCGAAGGTGAACCATTTCCGCACCACCAAGCAGGTCCCGGCAGAGACCGACATCTCGCGCAAGATGTCGAAGGAGCTCGCCGCCCGTGGGTTCAAGTTCTGCGGCCCGACCATCGTCTACGCCTTCATGCAGGCGGTCGGCATGGTCAACGACCATCTCATCGATTGCCATTGCCACGCTCCGCTCGCCAAGCTGGCTGAGCGCAAGCGACGATGAGCAGGCGCGCCAGACCGGCGCCAGCGCGCATTCGCGCCCAGACACCGCGCGCCTGGCAACGCATGTTGTCGGGACGGCGCCTCGATCTGCTCGACCCCTCGCCGCTCGACGTCGAGATGGAGGACATCGCACACGGTCTCGCGCGCGTCGCGCGCTGGAACGGCCAGACCAAGGGCGCGCATATCTTCTCGGTGGCGCAGCATCTGCTTCTCGTCGAAGCCGTGGCGCGGCAGCTCTCGCCCCGCCTCGATCGCCGTGGCCGCCTCGCCGTGCTGCTGCATGACGCGCCGGAATATGTGATCGGAGACATGATCTCGCCGTTCAAGGCGGTGATCGGCGACAGTTACAAGGCGGTGGAGCATCGGCTGCTCGCTGCCGTGCATATCCGCTTCGGCCTGCCCGCCGTGCTCTCCGACGAGCTCACCACGCTGATCAAGGCCGCCGACCGCGGCGCGGCATTTCTCGAAGCGACGCGGCTCGCCGGCTTCGAGATCGCCGAGGCGCGCAAATTCTTCGGCCGGCCGCCAAGTTTGAGCGCGACCATGGAGCGCGACTTTCTCACCCCCTGGCCGGCGGAGACCGCGGAGACACGCTTTCTCGAACGTTTTGCCAAACTCGTAGGCGGCTGAGCGAGTTGTCCGCGACGCGCAACAATGGCGGCCGACCGTCTTTTTTTCGCCAAGCCGCTCCTTTAGAGAGTGACCATGATTCACGTCTGCTCGCTCGCCCGCCTGCACCAGACCGTCGATGACACCGGTGCGCGGCACGTGGTCACGCTCTTGCGCGATCCCGAAATCGTGGCGCGGCCGAAGTCGATCGCGCCGGAAAACCACCTGATCCTGCATATCGACGACATCGCCATGCCGATCGAAGGCTATACGGTGCCCGAGGATACGCATGTGCGTGAGTTGCTCGCCTTCGTGCACAACTGGGATCGCGCCGCGCCCATGGTGGTGCATTGCTATGCCGGCATCAGCCGCTCGACGGCCGGCGCCTTCGTCACCGCCTGCGCGCTCAATCCGGCGCGCGACGAGCTCGACATCGCCTGGGATATCCGCCGCGCCTCGCGCACGGCGAAGCCCAATGTGCGCATCGTCTCGCTTGCCGACACGCTGCTCGGCCGCAACGGCCGCATGGTCCGCGCCATCGAGGTGATCGGTCCCGGCGAGGTCGCCTACGAGGGTGATCCGTTCCGGCTCGACCTGCACAAGTAGCAAGCCGCCCACAAGGCCCGCTTCCGCCAGGCCGCCGGCTCGCATAGCATCCGCTGCTGGGTTTGAGCGGGGGCGCGCGGCGATGGACGAAATCTTCCTGGGCCTCATTGTCGTTGCCCTCGTTCTCGCGATCCCCGTCATCGCCATCGTTGCGCTGGTGAAAGCGAGCGGCCTGCAGGGGCGGCTCGCCTCACTCGAAGGTCGCCTGATCGCGCTCGAGCGAAGACTCACCGCCGCGCCACCGGCGGCGCCGGTTGCCGCGCCGGCGCCGGCAGCGCCGCAACCAGCACCGCTGCCCCCTGCCGCTGAAGCGCCAACAAAGCCGGAGCCGGCGACGACCGTGCCGCCGGCACCCGTTTCGCCGCCGCAACCGGCAGCCGCGCCAGCGCGACCGAGCATCACAACGCCGGCTCCCTCGCCGCCGCGCAGCTTTGAGGAGCGCTTCGGCACCCAGTGGGTCGTCTGGGTCGGCGGCCTCGCGCTCGCGCTCGGCGCCATCTTCCTGGTGCGCTATTCGATCGAGCAGGGCCTGATCGGACCCGGTGTGCGCATTTTCCTCGGCGCGCTGCTCGCAGCCGTGCTCATTGCCGCCGGCGAATGGACGCGACGGAAAGAAATCGCCACCGGCATCGCCGGATTGCCGAGCCAGCACATCCCGAGCATCCTCGCCGCCGCGGGCACGGTTGCCGCTTATGCCACCGTGTACGCGGCCTATGCGCTCTACGATTTTCTCTCACCCGCAGCGGCCTTCGTGCTCCTCGGCATCGTCGCGCTGGCGACGCTGGCGAGCGCGCTGCTGCACGGCCCGGCGCTGGCAGGCGTTGGGCTCGTCGGCGCGTTCCTGGCGCCGGCGCTGGTGTCAACACAAACGCCGAGCTACTGGGCGCTCTACATTTATCTTGCCGTTGTCAGCGCCGCTGCGTTCGCGCTGGCGCGCGCCCGGCTCTGGCGCTGGCTTGCGGTCTCCGCCGTGGGGCTCGCGGTGTTGTGGAGCTTCCCCGGGATTGAAAGCCGCGCCGTCACCGAGCTTGGCGCGCATCTCTTCCACGCGATCGCCGGTTTCGCGCTCGCCGCCACATTGATCGTCGCCGGTCTGCTCTACGGACCGCCGGCCGAACGCGGCAAGATCGACGAGATTTCCTCCGGCGCCCTCGCCGCCTACCTGTTCGTCGCCACGGTCCTGGTGCTCACGAGCCGCCACGATCCGCTGGCGCTGGTCGTATTCTCCGCGCTCGCGGCCGCGGCGGTCGGCACCGCTTGGCACACCACGGCGGCGCTCGGCGCCGCGCTCGCAGCGTCCGTGCTCGCGATCCTCGTCATGGCGCAATGGGCGGCGGGCGCGCCACCGCTCGACGCCACGGTGATGCCGGGCGGCCCGGTCCGCGACGCGATCCCCGGTCCGCCGGGGACGCCGGTCGGCTGGCATCTCGCGATAGGCTTCCTTTATGCCGCGTTGTTCGGGCTTCGCGGATTTGCCGCGCAAGGCCGCGACAATGATGCGCGCTTTTCCGCGCTCTGGGGCGCCACCTCCGTGCTCACGCCGATCGCGGTGCTCATCGCGCTCTATTATCGGCTGGCGCATCTCGACCGCTCGCTCCCATTCGCCGCACTGGCGCTCGTCCTCGCCGCGCTGTTTGCCTATGCGACGGACCTGCTCAACAGGCGCGCGCCGCGACCGGGCAGCGGCACCAGCGTCGCGATCTATGCAACCGGCGGCGTCGCCGCGCTGGCGCTGGCGCTGACCTTCGCGCTGGAGAAGGGTTGGCTCACCGTCGGACTGGCGTTGATGGTGCCAGGGATCGCCTGGATCGAGCGGCAAAAACCGCTGCCGGCGCTACGCTGGCTCGCGACCGTCATGGTGACGCTCGTGGTTCTGCGCATCGGCTACGAGCCGCGCATTGTCGGCAATGATGTGGGGACAACGCCGATCTTCAACTGGCTGCTCTATGGCTACGGCGTTCCTGCCATCGCCTTCTGGTTCTCCGGTTATTTGCTGCGCAAACGCGCCGACGACGCGCCGACACGCATGGTGGAATCGGCGGCGATCCTGTTCAGCGTTCTTCTGGTAACATTGGAGATCCGCCACTTCATCAACGGCGGCAATGTCTACCGCCAAAGCGCTCCGCTCGCCGAGATCGCGCTGCAGGTCTGCGTCGGCCTGGCGATGACCATCGGGCTCGAGCGCGTGCGTCTGCGCAGCGGCAGCGTGGTCCACGATATCGGCGCCCTCGTCGTGTTCGGTCTCGCGCTCTGCGCCGTGGTGTTCGGGCTCGCGAGCGGGGTCAATCCGCTGCTCACCGGTCGCTCGGTGGGCGGCACGTTCTTCAATCTCATCCTGCTCGGCTACGGAATCCCGGCGCTGCTCGCGGGTATCCTCGCGCTCGTCGCCCGCAACACTCGGCCGCTGCCTTACCGCTATGTGGCGGCGGTAACCGCGATCGGCCTTGCCGTCGCGTATCTGTCGCTCGAGGTGCGCACGCTCTATCACGGTGAGGTGCTCACCGGGGCAACCGGAGACGCTGAGCAGTACACCTATTCCGCTGTGTGGCTGACTTTCGGCGTCATCCTGCTGCTCTGCGGCTTCCTGCTGCGCTCGCAGCCGGCCCGGCTCGCCTCCGCGGCGGTGATCATGTTGACGGTGGCGAAAGTTTTCCTCATCGACATGGCCGGGCTCACTGGCATCTTCCGCGCGTTGTCCTTCATCGGGCTCGGCGCTGTGCTCGTCGGCATCGGCTGGCTCTACCAGCGCGTCCTGTTCCCGCGTGCCGCGCCGCCGCCGCAGCCCGCGACACCGCCGGCGTGATGGTTTATTGCGAGAGTCGACGGGATCGTGTCGGCAAACTCTGCGCGCACACTACTGCGACTTGCCTGCGGTTTCCCGCAGGCAAGTGATCGCCGTGAAGCGAGGAGTTGTTATTCGCGGCTGCCGGTCGTCGAGGCTTGCAGGGACAGCGGATGGTGCGAGCGCGAATTGCCGGCAACGGTGATACGACCCCCGCGACGCACGAACTCGCACGAGGCGAAGGACAAGCCGGAGATCGAGCCGCGGAACGAATTCGCCGAGGTGCGCTCGAGCCGGAAGCACGGCTCGAACGGCAGGCCGCGCACCGAGGCACAAACGCTGTCGGATTTAATGCGGATGGTATTGGCCGGCAGCATGGCCTGGCGCACCGGTCCACTGCCGCGAATCTGGATGGTGCCCATCACCGAGCCGTCGGCATGGATGCGCCCGGCCCCTCGGGTCCCCTCGAAGCATGTGTAGGAGAAGAGCTTGCCGGCAACGAACGAACGCGCCTCCTCCGGCGTCATTTCGCCCGCGACGGCCGGCATGGCCGCGAGAACGCCCGCGGCGACTACAAACTCACGCAACATCACAGAACTCCCCACTCGTCTTCCGAACGCGCCGGCCTCACGGCTAATGACAGGTTAGCATTATGCCGGCTGATCGTCGCCAAATCCTGAACGAGTTTACCCGATCTTGACCACGACGCGACCGCGGACCTGTCCTGCGACGATCCGTGCCGCGGCCTCAGGTAGCCCGGAAAGGTTAATTTCGGTGACCATCGCGGCGAGTTTTTGGCGATCGAGGTCGGATTCGAGCCGTTTCCACGCCTCCCGACGCCGTTCGATGGGGCACATCACGGAATCGATGCCGAGGAGACACACCCCGCGCAAAATGAACGGCGCGACGCTTCCGGGCAGGTCCATACCCCCCGCCAGCCCGCAGGCGGCGACCGCCCCGCCATATTTGGTCATGGACAGCACGTTGGCGAGCGTCGTGGAGCCGACCGCATCGACCCCGCCGGCCCAGCGCTCCTTGGCCAGTGGCTTCGCTGGACCCGCGAGCTCGGCGCGCGGCACGATCTCGCTCGCCCCAAGCGACTTGAGATAATCAGCTTCCTGCGGCCGCCCGGTCACCGCATGCACCGCATAACCGAGCTTTGCGAGGATAGAGACTGCGACCGAGCCGACGCCGCCAGCCGCGCCCGTTACCACGATCGGGCCGCGCGCGGGCGTGAGCCCGTTGCGCTCGAGCGCCATCACCGCGAGCATCGCCGTGTAACCCGCGGTGCCGACCGCCATGGCGTCACGCGTGCTCATCGAGACGGGCAGCGCCACCAGCCAGTCGCCCTTCACCCGCGCCTTCTCGCCATAGGAGCCGAGATGCGTCTCGCCGAGGCCCCAGCCGTTGAGGACGACCCTGTCACCCGCCTTCCACTGCGGATGCGAGGAGCTTTCCACCGTCCCGGCGAAATCGATGCCGGCGATCATCGGGAACCGGCGCACCACCGGCGCCTTGCCGGTGATGGCGAGCCCGTCCTTATAATTGAGTGTCGAGTATTCGACCCGGACGGTGACGTCGCCATCCATCAGGTTCGCTTCGTCGAAATCGGCGAGCGCGGCCTTTGTGCCACTCTCCGCCTTCTCAATCACCATCGCCTTGAATGTCGCCACGAACGCCTCCTCTAACGCGGCATTACTGCCGCGCTAAGAGAGCGGTGGCAAGCCGTCAGGCAGCGGCCGTGGCAACCCGTTCGACCGGCTTCTCCTTGATCGGCAGATTGATCAATGCGGAGAGCACGCCGAACAGCACCGAGAGCCACCAGACAAGGTCGTAGGAGCCCGTGTGCTCATAGGCATATCCGCCGAGGATGACGCCGAGAAAGCCGCCGACCTGGTGGCTGAAGAAGGCGAAGCCGAACAGCATCGCCAGCCAGCGCGTGCCGAACATCAGCGCCACCAGCGCCGATGTGGGCGGCACGGTGGAAAGCCACAGCAGCCCGGTCACCGCGCCGAAGATCAGCGTCACCGTCGGGCTCGCCGGCGCCAGGATGAAGGCGACGATGGACATCGCGCGGGCAAAATAGATGATGGAGAGCAGATAGCGCCGCGGCATGCGGTTGATGAGATAGCCCGACGTCAGTGAGCCGATGATATTGAACAGCCCGATGATGCCGATCGTCCAGGCGCCGATCTCCGCGCTCATGCCGCGGTCGATCAGATAGGACGGCAGGTGCACGGTGACGAAAGCGAGCTGGAACCCGCAGGTGAAGAACCCGACGACGAGCAGCACATAGCTGCGATGGCCGAAGGCTTCGGTCAGCGCCGAGCGCAGGCCCTGCGGTGCGGCGGCGCCAGCAGCCGGCGCCTCCATGCGCGGTGTCGCCAAGGTTATCGACAACGGCAGGATGAGGAGCATCATCGCAGCGAAGATCACCAGTGCCGACTGCCAGTCGAAATGGTCGATGAGCGCGCGGGCGAGCGGCGAGAACAGGAATTGTCCGAACGAGCCAGCCGCCGTGCCGGCGCCGAAACCGAGACCGCGCCAGCTTTCCGGCAGGAGTTTGCCGAAGGCGCCAATCACCAGATTGAACGAGCATCCGGAGAGCCCAAAGCCGATGAGCACGCCAGCGGACACATCGAGCATCGCGGCAGTCGATGCGTAGGCCATGACCGCGAGGCCGGCAGCGTAGAGCAGCGCGCCGACACAGAGCACCCGAATCGTGCCGTAGCGGTCGGCAATGGCGCCGGCAAAAGGCTGGCCTACGCCCCAGAGAAGATTCTGGATCGCCAACGCAATGGAGAACACGTCGCGGCCCCAACCATGCGCGAACGACAGTGGCGTCAGGAATTGGCCGACGGCGGAGCGCGGGCCGAAGCTCAACAGCGCAATCAAGCAGCCGCAGAAGATAACGACCGCAGGCGTGCGCCAAGTGAGCGCCGGCGATCCCGCGGACGACGTTGTGGTGGACATGATGCTGGTACCTCGCCCCGCGCGGCCAAATGTCCGCGCCGTTGCCGGGGAACATAGTGTCGCAGGTCCGACAACCCAAATAAATATTGCTGATCGAATCGATTTGCGCCGCGCATGGCTGAATTGAAATTGGCGGTAAGCGCGGACTTTTGCTGCCGTTTCGAGCGGCTACAGCGTCTTCGTCGCTTCCAGCGTGGCGACCGGGTCGCCCCATTTTGGCTCGTCGGAGCCGTCGCCCCAGGCGCGTGGGCGATAGAAGGTATGCACGCCGATTTTCGTGATTCTGTGCATCTCGCCAACCCAGCTCGGGCGCACCCAATAGGCATGATAGTGCGTCGCCTTGGCGATCTCCGGCAGCCACAGCTTGCCGTCGAGCGTCTCCTTGGCGATGCGCTTGGCGCGGATCCACATGTCCGGCTCGTTGACGACGTCGGGGATACCGTCGCAGGCGAAGGTGAATTGGCAGGCATTGTGGCGGTGCGCGTTCTGATAGACGACGCCGCAGACGTCGTTCGGATAGAAATTCGAGAACACGCGGTTCATCACCACCTGCGCAACTGCCATCTGCCCGCGCACCGGCTCGCCGCGGGCCTCGAAATAGACGGCGTTGGCGAGGCACTTCTCCGCCTTCGCCCGCGTCTTGCCCTCGAGCCCGAGGCGTTCGGCCGGCGTCTTCGGCCGATGGCCCTCGCCGGTCACTTCACCTTTCGGCGCCACCGACTCGCCGGCGGCCTCGCTCTTGGCCCCGGGTGGCGTCAGCGCCGCCTGCTTGATGTCGGGGTCGGCACGCGGCGTCACGATGACCGGGGCAGCGCCCGGGTCCCATGGCGACATCCGCTGGTCATCCGCGTTCAACGGATCGCTGCCGAAATAAACACCGTCGCCCTCGCCGTTCTGGATCTTGCGCGCCGCCGTGGTGATATCGGGCGGTGGCTGGTCCGATTCGGGCAGATCGGCGTCATCGAAGCCCGGCGTATCGCCGATCAGATCGCGTCCGACCATGCTGTCGATGCGCGCCTCGATCTCCGCTTCGGTCATGCCGTTGATCGTCTGGCTCGAGCGTGCCGGCGTTTCCTGGCGCGGCAGCAACAGCCGGTCGCCTTTGTGCGCGCGCTCGACGCTGGGATATTCGACCGGCGGCAACTTGGAAAGATCGATCGCTTCTTCGTCCCGCGCGATCGAGCCGGTGATCTCGTCGGGGTCGAGTTTGACCTGCTGATAGATCGGTGGACGCGGCAGGTGCGTGCCGATCGGCCGGGCGAAGGAAAACATCGCGGCATGAATGGTGCCAAAAGTCGAGGCGATGATGTGATTGTGCCAGCGCTCGGCAACGCCGGGTTGGCGCGCCAGCAGTGCACCGAGATCCTGATAGCCGATCGAGGACGGCATCAGCGGCGCCAGAAATGCGAAAAGGCCGAAGAGCGCGCGCTTCGACCTCAGACGCGAATTCTTATTGACGTGACGCGAACGCAACGAAACGCCACCCGCAAGCCGTGCCTGCCGCCGGAGTGGCGACAATGCGACACTTTGTTTTATGCGCGGGTTAACCTTGCGAAGGCGTTAATCGCGGCGGCTTGCAACCGCCGGAAAATGTATATGGAACCTGGATTTGCGAGCAATTGCCACCGGTGCAGGCATCGCGATACCGTGGTAAATGATCCGTCAACGCAGCAGGTGCACGGCGAGAAAATTTCCGACGAGGAACAAGGCCAGCCCGCACGCGAAGCCGAGCAGCATGGAGCGTTCGGGAATGAGCTCGGGCACCGGACGCTTAGCGACGACGCGCAGCGCAATCAGGCAGAGCCCGACCAGAACGAAATAGATCACGACCGGGTGTGCGAAGACATCGTTGCCGAACGGCCGCCGCTCGGCGATGAGGCCGAACAGGAATCCGCCGAGCCCGGTCAGCACATACCATAGACGCAGCGCGCGCGTTGATCTCGTCGGGCCGCTCATCGCCGCGCGCTGCCAGCGTCAGTAATCGCAGGCATAACGGCGTGAGCCGCGGCCCTACTCGGCGCCTGCAACTGCACCATCACATCCCCCCAGAGCGATGTCGTTTCTTCTGCACCCGCTGTTTACCACAGCGGCAGTGTGGGTGAAGCGCCCAACATATTACCGCTGATGTGCGTGGATCACGGCGAACCGCGGACGGGGAACCGGCGTTTGGGTTGCGGAGGATGCGCGTTGCATGAACGACAACCAGACGTATGAGACGCTTTGCGCCAAAGCTGCGGAATATCGCATCAAGGCCAAGGACGCGGCCGACGACGCCGTTGCCTCGGCGCTCGAAGCGGTGGCTCGCGAGTACGAGAGGCTCGCGCAAAAGCTGCTCGCCCCTGTGACGCCGCCCGAGAGTCCGACACCTCGGTAACGCCGTGCGGCCTCGGCGACGACACGCGACGCGAAGACGGTATGGCATGACCACGGATGCCGCGCGATCGGATTTTCGCGGATGATTTGCGGCAGTGAGGAACGATCCACCAGCCTCGCGCCTATGTCAAAATGCACGAGTGTAACGCGTGGGGTGGGAATGACAGAGAAAGTAACCGAGCATCCGCGTGATCCTGTCGTCGATCTGACTGCAGAGACCGAACACGAGAAGCTGCGCGAGGCCGCAGCGGAATTCCTTGATCAGGCAACCAAGACCAACGATCCGGCGGTGCGGGCCGGTCTCCTTGCCTTCGCTCAGAAATGGCTCGAGCTTGCCGACCACAATTCGTGGATACGCCGCTTCAGAGCCTTGGTGGGCGAATTCAATGACGAGCAGATGCGCAAAGACTGAGGCCGTCAGCTGAGGCAAACGGCAGGCGGAACGCGGGCTTTTGCATCGCACACAACCCGCGTTAACGCCCCGTCAACGACACCACGGCACATTCGCTGTGCTCGTTTGCAGCCTGGGCAACGCCTTGAGCACTCCAACAATGATCGGGTTCGGGTGGGTTTGGCTCGCCTTCGGGGTCGCCGTCCTTGGCGCCGGCTTGGCCTCGGCGCTGCTTTATCGCCAGGCTGGGCGCCAGCACGACCGGCTCACCCGTGCGATAAACAACATGTCGCAAGGCTTGTGCATGTTCGATGCACAGGCGCGCATCCTGCTGGTCAACACGCGGTATCTCGAAATGCACCGCCTCAATCCGGATGTGGTGAAGCCCGGCTGTACATTGCGTCAATTGATCGAGCATCGCGTTAAATCCGGACTGCTCAAGGTGAACGTGGACGAGTATGTCCGCTCCATCCTCGATGATGTGGCGAGCAAGAGATCCACACCGCGGCTGGTACCCTCGGCTGACGGCCGTCTGCTGCACATCATCAACCATCCGATCGCCGGCGGCGGCTGGATCGTGACCATGGAGGATGTCACCGAGCAGCGCAAAGCCGAGGAGGAGCGCGCGGCGAGCCGCGAGCAGGAAAGCCGTCGCGGCACCATCGAGTCGGCTATCGCCAGCTTTCGCTCGCAGGTCGGCCGCCTGCTGTCGATGGTGAACGATAGCGCATCGGCGATGCGCAAGACCGCCACCGCATTATCCGCTTCATCCCTGCAGACGTCGCAACGTGCCGAGAACGCGGTCAGGGCGTTCAAGGAAGCGTCAAGCAATGTGCAGGTCGCAGCGACCGCCGCCGACGAGCTTTCGCGCTCTATCGGCGAGATCAGCAAGCAGCTCGGCAATACCTCGGGCGTAGTGCGCGTCGCCTCGACCGAGGCGCAGGCGACCGATCATGACATCGCCGGTCTGGCCGCAGGCGCGCAGAAGATCGGCGACGTGGTCAAGCTGATCCGCACCATCGCGGGACAGACCAATCTGCTTGCGCTCAACGCCACGATCGAGGCGGCGCGCGCCGGCGAAGCGGGCAAGGGGTTTGCGGTCGTGGCCTCCGAGGTCAAATCGCTCGCGGTGCAAACTTCAAAAGCCACCGAGGACATCGCCAGCCATATCCTCGCGGTGCAGAACTCGACAACCGGTGCCGTCGACGCGATCCGCGCTATCGCGGCGCGCATGCGCGAGATCGACGAATACACGACGGCGGTCGCTGCGGCGATCGAGGAGCAGAGCGCCGCCACCGGTGAGATATCCAACAATGTCACCAGCGCCGCCGAGGGTACCAGCACCGTGGTCGCCGTCCTGGGTGACGTGGCCGGTGCGGCGACCGAGACGCGCTCATCAGCAGAGGTGGTCTTGCAGGCATCGACGTCGGTCGCCAACGCCGTCGACAATCTGCGCGACGAAGTCGAAGAGTTCCTCAGCAAAGTGGCGGTCTGACGCCGCGCAAGCTCTTCGATCGCAATAACTCACTTTTCCAGGATCGATCCGCGATCCTGATAACCCCACAACGCCTCACGGCGCAGCGCTATCGAAGTCTGCGTGCCGCTCGCATGCCGCGCGGCTGTGCCAAGCTCAAGCGCGACGATGTGCTGGCCGGCGACGTCGATGTCATAGATCGTCTGCGCGCCCTGGTACCGGCGCTCGAGGATGCGCGCGGGCAATCCACCACCGGCGCCGTTCGCAATCTCGACATTCTCGGGCCGCAACGCAATGCGCACCTTGTCGCCTGGCGTCAGCGTATCGAGCATCAGCGCCTCAACACGCTGCTCCGCCCCGATGTCGACGGTGCCGAAGGTCCCGTTGCGCGCAACCAGCGTTCCGGTCAGCTCGTTGGTAGCCCCGGTGAAATTGGCGACGAAGAGATCGGCTGGCCGATTGTAGATTTCGTCCGGGGCGCCCATCTGCAACAGCTTGCCTTCGCGCATAACGCCGATGCGGTCGCCGAGCACCACGGCCTCGGACTGATCGTGCGTCACGTAGAGGGCCGTCATGCCGGTCTGCTTGAGGATGCGGCGCAGATCGTCGCGCAACCGTAGTCGCAGCTTGGCGTCGAGGTTCGACAACGGCTCGTCGAGGAGCAGGAGCTGCGGCCGGTAGATCAGGCTACGGGCGAGCGCCACGCGCTGCATCTGTCCGCCGGACAGCGCCACCACCGCCCGCTCGCGATATTCGGAGAGCCCGACGAGCTCCAGCACCTCATCGACCATGCGCCCGGCATCGGTGCGCGAAATCTTCCGATGCTTGAGCGGATAGACCACGTTCTGCCGCACCGTCATATGCGGCCACACCGCATAAGACTGGAACACCATGCCGATGTCGCGCGAACGCGGCGGCACCAGCACGCCGGCGGCCGGAGAGGAGACGACGCGTCCACCGATGCTGATGGATCCGCCGGTCGGATGCTCGAGCCCGGCGACGCAACGCAGCGTCGTCGTCTTGCCGCAACCGGAAGGCCCGAGCAGCACGCCGATCTCGCCGGCCGGCACGGCGAAGCTGACGCCGTCGATGGCCGGCCGGCCAACCGAGAACTGCTTGCGCAGATCGTTGACGTCGAGGGTCGCAGACATGGCGTCAGCCCGCGCCGCGGATCACTGGCGATAGTTGTAGGTCTTGTTCCACTCTTCGACCCATTGGGCATGCAGCTTCACATATTGGTCGAAGTTCGGCAGCCAGACCTTCACCACCTTCGGATCGAAGCCTTCCGGATAGACCGGCGCCGTCTTCAGCGAGGTGAGGTTGCCGAGCTCCTTGATCATGAAGGTCTGCCCCTCTTCCGACAGGCACCAATTGAGGAACAGCTTCGCGGCATTCGGGTGCGCGGCCGTTTTCGGGATGCCGGTGGCATAGGGGTTCACCGGCGCGCCTTCCGGGGCGAAGAAGATCTTGATCGGGGCGCCTTCCTTTTGTTTCGGATAAATCGCGTTGTAGAGCAGCGGCGCGATCGAGACCTCCCCGCGCACCAGCGAATCCGAGGTCGGCGCGCCCGAGGGATACAGCACCGGGTTGGTCGCCGCCTGCTTCTTCCAGTAATCCTCGCCGAGCACCTGGCGCTCGAACATGATGCGGGTCCAGGTGGTGCCGCCGGAGGCTGCGAACACCTGGCCGATCTGCTTATTGCCGTATTCGGGCTTGGTGAGATCCATCCAGGTCTTCGGCGGGTTCTTCACCAGCTCGGTGTTGTAGGCGATCGACCAGACCAGCGTCGCGCGCGGCCACAGCTTCGGCGAGATCATCGCGTCAGGCCGGTAGTCGGCGGCGTTCGGCGGTGCGTAGTCCTGGAACAGATCGACCAGCGGCAGCATCAATGCGCGATCGGAATGATCGACGACGTCGGCGGCAAGCTTGCCGGCGGCGGCTTCGGTCTTCACCCGGGTGATGAGCTGGCCGCCGGGCGCCCGCACCATCTCGACCTTGATCTCGGGGAAACGCTTGTTGAAGGCTTTGATGACCTGCTGCTCGACCTCGGCGAAGTTCGCCGTGTAGTAGACGAGCTTGCCTTCCTTCTTTGCGGCCTCGATCAGCTCCGGCGGGCCGAAATTCTGTGCCGCGGCCGGCCCGGCTGCCAGCACGACGGCCAGACCGAGCGCACCGGCCATGGTCTTGAGCTTGTTCTGCATCGTGATCCTCCCAGACGTTTTTTCTAACTTCGCGTCGTACCGATCTGCGACGCCCCCCTGGAAAGCCAATTGGCTACTCCGATGAGGCCGCCGAGCAGCAGCATCTGCAGCAGGCTGAAAGCCGCCGTCTTGCCGATATTGCCGCCTTCGTAATAGTCGAGCAGCAGCACCGACATGACCATGGTGTTGCTGGTATAGAGAAACAGTGAGGAGCCGAGCTCTCGAATCGCCAGCACGAAGAGGAGCGTCATTGCCGCGATCACACCGGGGCTGGCGAGCGGCAGGACGACACTGCGGATCGTCGTCAGCGTGCCCTTGCCGCAAATCCAGGACGCTTCCTCGAGCTCGCGATGGATCTGCATGAGCGACGTCGACAACGTCTTCACCGTGTCGGGCATGAACCGCGCGACGAAGGCGAGCGCCAAAATCCACAGCGTTCCGTAGAGACCGCCGGGTAATCCGATCCACGCCCATAGATAGGCAACACCGACCACCAGCCCGGGGACGGCGACCGGCAGCGTCGACAGCAAGTCGATCGAGCGGCGACCCGCGAGCTGCGTACGGTGGATGGTGTAACCGATGGCAAAGGCAAGCGCGCCGCCGGCGAGCGCGGTGATGATGCCAACCTCGACGGAATTGTAGATCGAATTGATGGTCAGCGGATTGTCGAGGATGCTGCGCATGTGGTCGAGCGAATATGCCCGCATGTCGAACACGCTGGCGAGATCGCGAAAGAACAGGAATTTGCGGAACGCGGCGATGATGAGCGCCAGCGTCGGCAGAACCACCACGACCAGGAGATAGAGTGCGGCAAGCGCGAGGGTCAGCCAGCGCCAGCCTCCGAGATCGATGCTGCGCGGACGGAACGCCTTGCCAGCGACGGTGGTGAAGCTGCGGCCGGAAAGCACGCGTTGCTGCGCGATGACCAGCGCGCCGGTCACCACCATCAGGATGATCGCGACCGCCGCGGCGGTGTTGTAGAGCGGCGGCGACCAGTTGGTGAGCTTGAAGATGTAGGTGGTGAGCACGTTGATGTCGCTCGGCGCGCCGAGCACCGCCGGGATGCCGTAGATGCCGAGCATCACGACGAAGGACAGCAGCGTCCCGGAAATGATCGCCGGCATGATCAGCGGGAAGGTCACCGAGAACAGCGTCGTAATGGGATTGGCGCCGGCAACCTCCGAGGCTTCCTCGAGGCTTGGGTCCATGTTCCGCAGCGCGGAAGAGGTAAACATGTAGACATAGGGCGCGTAATAGATGCCGAAGACGAAGATCAGGCCGGGCAAGGTGTAGAGATCGATGCGAAAGTCGAGACCGATCCATTTGAACGCGGTGTTGATCAGCCCGGTCTTCGGCGAGCCGAGAATGACCCAGGCGACGCCGGCCACCAGTGGCGGCGCGAACAACGGCAGCATGCTTGCGGCGGCGACGAAGCGTTTGCACGGCGTGTTGGTGCGCACCACGATCCAAGAGAAGGTAAGCCCAATCGCCACCGCAATCACGGTACCGCCGCCGCAGATGATCAGCGTGTTGGCGAGCGCCTCGGCGACGTTGGCATTGGTGAGCACCGTCGTGAAATTATGGATCGACAGACGGAACACGCCGAAGCCGTCGACCACCGGATTGGTGTCGGTCAGCGCCCCGAGCAGCAGCATCAGCAGCGGATAGACCACCAGAAACGCGAGCAGCGCCAGCAACGACAGGACCCACGCCGCGGCCAGGAGGCTGCGGAGGCGGTCTGTGCGCGGCGAGAGCACCGCGCTTTGCAGCTGCGTTGCCGGATCTCGCAAGGCGTTCCCCTCTGCGGCTTATCTCTCTTTGTTGCCGCTTGAAGGGTACTATTTCACACGGGCAGGAGGCCGTCAGCAGGGATTCGGCTACCTCTGACGCGGTCTCATCCGTGTGCTATCGTGCCGCAGGCGCCGATCGAGAGTCGTCGCATGCAGCACAAGTCCGACTACTATCGCGAGCAGGCCAAGATTTACCGGCAGATGGCCGAGCAGGCGCTCGATGCCGCAGCCAAGCAGGAATATCTGGAGCTGGCGGCCACTTGCGAAGAGGTCGCGGACGACCTCGACGATATTCGGGCGAGCGGGTAGCGCTCGCCGAGTCTCCCGCGATTGAAAGGCAGCTACGCCTGGCTTGCGGCGCTCTTGCCCAGCGCCGCCTGTGCGGCGGCAAGCCGCGCGATCGGCACGCGGAACGGCGAGCACGACACGTAATCGAGCTCGACCTCGTGGCAGAAGGCGACCGAGGCAGGATCGCCGCCATGCTCACCGCAGATGCCGACCTTGAGTCCCTTGCGGGTCTTGCGGCCGCGTTCGACGCCGATCTTGACGAGTTCGCCGACGCCGATCTGATCGATCGACACGAACGGATCGCCGGGCAGGATACCGCGCGCCGTGTAAGTCGCGAGGAAACTTGCGGCATCGTCACGGCTGATACCGTAGGTCGTCTGCGTCAGGTCATTAGTGCCGAAGGAGAAGAACTCGGCGCTTTCCGCGATCTCGGCGGCGAGCAGCGCCGCGCGCGGCAGCTCGATCATCGTGCCAACCTGATAATTGAGCTTGCGGCCGGTCTCGTCCTGCACCGCTTTCGCCATGGCGTCGATGCGCGCCTTGACCAGGTCGAGCTCGGTCTTCGTGGCAATCAGCGGCACCATCACCTCCGGCACGACGGGCTTGCCAGTGCGCTTGCCGGCTTCAACCGCCGCCTCGAAGATGGCGCGCGCCTGCATCTCCGCGATCTCCGGATAGGCGATGGCGATGCGGCAACCGCGGAAGCCGAGCATCGGGTTGAACTCGGAGAGCTCGCGCGCACGGTCGGCGAGCTTGCGTGGGTCAGCGCCCATGGCGGCGGCGACCTCGGCGATCTCCTCCTCGCCATGCGGCAGGAACTCGTGCAGCGGCGGATCGAGCAGGCGGATGGTAACCGGCTTGCCGCCCATGATCTCGAACAGCTCGATGAAATCGTTACGCTGCATCGGGAGGAGCTTCGCCAGCGCGGCGCGACGCGATTTCTCCTCGTCGGAGAGGATCATCTCGCGTACCGCCTGGATGCGCTCTTCGTCGAAGAACATGTGCTCGGTGCGGCAGAGCCCGATGCCCTCGGCGCCGAACTTGACGGCAAGCCGCGCGTCGGTCGGCGTGTCGGCATTGGCGCGCACGCCGAGGGCCCGGATCTTGTCCGCCCAACCCATCAGCGTGCCGAACTCCCCGGACAGTTGCGGCTCGATCATGCCGACCTTGCCGGCGAGCACCTGTCCGGTCGAGCCGTCAATGGTGATGACGTCGCCCTTCTTGTAGGTCTGTCCGCTCGCCACCATGGTCCCGGCGTTATAGTCGATGCGCAGCGAGCCGGCGCCGGAGACGCAAGGCTTACCCATGCCGCGCGCGACCACGGCCGCGTGCGAGGTCATACCGCCGCGCGTGGTCAGGATGCCTTCGGCAGCGTGCATGCCGTGGATGTCCTCGGGACTGGTTTCGACGCGTACCAGGATCACCTTGTGCCCGTCGGTCTTGAGCTGCGCGGCTTCATCCGACGAGAACACGATCTCGCCCGAGGCCGCGCCAGGCGAGGCCGGCAAACCCTGCGCGACCACTTTGCGATGCGCATTGGGATCGATGGTCGGATGCAAGAGCTGCTCGAGTGACGCAGGGTCGACGCGCGTCACTGCCTCTTCCTTCGAGATGAGTTTCTCATTGGCGAGTTCGACCGCAATGCGCAGCGCGGCCTTGGCCGTACGCTTGCCGTTGCGCGTCTGCAGCATCCACAGCTTGCCCTGCTCGATGGTGAACTCGAGATCCTGCATGTCGCGGTAATGCCGCTCGAGCTTGTTGTAGATGCGCTGCAGCTCGGCGAACGCCTGCGGCAGGCTTTTCTCCAATGACGGCTTGTCCGAGCCGGACTCCTGACGTGCGGCCTCCGAGATCTCCTGCGGCGTACGGATGCCGGCGACAACGTCCTCACCTTGCGCATTGATGAGGAATTCGCCGTAAAGCTTCTTCTCGCCGGTCGACGGATTGCGGGTGAAGGCAACGCCGGTCGCCGACGTCTCGCCCATATTTCCGAACACCATCGCCTGCACGTTCACCGCCGTGCCCCAGCTCTCCGGGATGTTGTGCAGACGCCGATAGGTGATGGCGCGCGCATTCATCCACGAGCCGAACACGGCCCCGATCGCGCCCCAAAGCTGCGCATGCGGATCCTGCGGGAACGGCTCGCCGCGCTCCTCTTGAACGCGCTTCTTGTACTGCTCGACGAGGTTCGCCCAGTCCTCGGCCTTGAGGTCGGTGTCGAGCGTGTAGCCTTCGCGCTCTTTCAGGTAATCCAGCAATTCCTCGAAATGATGATGCTCGACGCCGAGCACGACGTCCGAATACATCGTGATGAAGCGCCGATAGCTGTCATAGGCGAAGCGCCGGTCGCCGGACTTCGCCGCAAGCGCCTCGACCGTGCGGTCGTTGAGGCCGAGATTGAGCACGGTATCCATCATGCCCGGCATCGAGGCCCGCGCGCCGGAGCGCACGGAGACCAGCAACGGGTTCTTCTCGTCCCCGAAGGTCTTGCCGGTGATGCGGCCGACCTGCACGAGCGCCTTCTCCACCTGCTCGCGCAGCCCCTTCGGATACGTATTTCCGTGGGCGTAATAGGACGTGCAGACGTCGGTGGTGATGGTGAAGCCGGGGGGCACCGGAAGGCCAAGATTGGCCATCTCGGCGAGCCCTGCACCCTTGCCCCCGAGCAGATTGCGCATGTCTGAGCGGCCTTCGGCCTTGCCGCCGCCGAAGCTGTAGACCCATTTGCCGGATTTGGCGGCAGCGGCTTTGCGCGCCGTCGGCTTTTTCGCCGGGCGGGTCGCGGATTTCTTGCGCTTCACGGATTGATGTTTGGCAAGCGTCTTCTTGGCCATGATGTCGTCGGAGGTTGGAGAAGGTGGCCGCTAAAGATCATGCCAAGGCAGGGCGAGCAAGCCCTACCGCACGATCCCCAGACCGATGAGCCCGATCACGATCAGATAGATGGCGACGATGTAATTGAGGAGCCGCGGCAGGATCAGAATGAGGATGCCGGCGAGCAAAGCAACAACCGGCTGAACATGTGCAATTCCGAAGGTCATGCGGGGCTCCGTGGGTGAAAACGATGCAAACCGGGGGTAGTTCCCGCACTCTCCTACCCTCCCCGTGCGGCGCCTGGAAGCGGCTAACCCTCGATCTTGGAGAAGTCCGCAACCGCGCGAGTGGCTTCGCGAATCTCGTTGAGCAGCGTGAGCCGGTTAGCCCGCAGCGCCTTGTCCTCGACATTCACCGTCACTTTGTCGAAGAAGGCATCGACAAATGGTCGCAGCTTGGCCATGGCGCGCATCGCCGCGGCGAAGTCTTCCTTCGCCACCGCCGCCGTCGCGTCTTTCTTAGCAACGTTGATCGCGTCGGCCAGCGCGCGCTCCTCGTCCTGCGCGTAGCGCTTCGGATCGGGTGCACCGGTGTATTGCGTGTTGTCCTTCTTTTCCTCGATGCGGATGATGTTGGCCGCCCGCTTGGTGCCGGCAAGAAGATTCTTGCCGTCCTCGGTGTCGAGGAATTTACCCAGTGCCTCGACGCGGCGGACGATGAGCAGCAGATCGTCCTGGCCTTCGAGCGCAAACACTGCGTCGACCAGATCGTGCCGTGCGCCCTGCTCGCGCAATTGCACCTTCAAGCGATCGGCAAAGAATGCCAGCAAGTCCGCACCGACTGATCCGTCGCGGCGCAGCGCGGCGAGGTGCGATGCTGCAATTGGAAGCAGCCGCAGCCGCAGCCCGTTGTCGAGCACGATGCGAATGACACCGAGCGCCGCGCGGCGCAGTGCATAGGGGTCCTTCGAACCCGTCGGCTTTTCGTCGATCGCCCAGAAGCCGATCAGCGTGTCGATCTTGTCGGCGAGCGCCACTGCAATCGATACCGGATCGCTCGGCACCAGGTCGTCCGGTCCTTTCGGCTTGTAGTGGTCCTCGCAGGCATGCGCGACGGCCTCATCCTCGTCCTGGGCTTCCGCGTAGTAGCGGCCCATGAGGCCTTGCAACTCGGGGAATTCGCCGACCACTTCCGTGAGCAGGTCGGTCTTGCACAGATGTGCCGCGCGTTCCGCCTTGGCCACGTCGGCGTCCACCATCGGTGCGATATGCGCGGCAAGCGCCTCGATGCGCGCGATGCGCTGCGCCTGCGTACCGAGCTTCTCGTGGAACACGATATGCTCGAATTTCGGCAGCCGGTCCTCGAGCCGTGTCTTCAGGTCGGTCTCGTAGAAGAACTTGGCGTCAGAGAGCCGCGCGCGGATGACACGCTCATTGCCGGCAACGATCGCCTTGCCGCCGTCGGCGGCTTCGGTGTTGGCAATGAGGATGAACTTGTTGACGAGCTTTGCCGTCTGCGGATCGCGCAGCACGAAGCATTTCTGATTGTTGCGGATGGTGGCGCGGATCACCTCGTCGGGAATCTTCAAGAACGCCGAGTCGAACGAGCCCATCAGCACCACCGGCCACTCGACGAGGCCGGCGACCTCGGCCAGCAGCCCTTCGTCTTCGACGAGCTCGTAGCCCTGCGCGAAGGCAAGCGTCTTGGCGTCGGTTGCGATCATCTCGGCGCGCCGCGCCGGATCGAGCACCACCCTGGCCTTTTCCAGCTTGCTCAGATAGTCGTCGAAATGGCTGACCTTGAACGCCTGCGGCGCCAGGAAGCGGTGCCCACGCGTCTCATTGCTTGCGGCGAGTCCGTCGACCGCAAACGGCACCACGTCAGGCTCCTCCGTTTCCGGGCCGAAGGTGGCGACGATGGAGTGCAACGGCCGCACCCAGCCGAGCCGACCTGAGCCCCAGCGCATGGATTTCGGCCATGGAAAGCCGCGGATGATGGCAGGGAGGATTTCCGCGATCACCTCGATCGCGGCGCGGCCCGGCTTCTCGATCACCGCCACATAGAAATCGCCCTTCTTGTCGGGCTGCACCTTGGCTTCGCTGATCGACTTGAGGCCCGCGCCCTTGAGGAAGCCGGCGATGGCGCTCTCCGGCGCGCCGACGCGCGGGCCTTTCTTTTCTTCCTTGATGTCGGGCTGCCTGGCCGGAAGCCCCAGCACCGTCAGCGTCAGGCGCCGCGGCGTCGCGAAGGCCTTGGCGCCCTCATAAGTGAGCCCGGCATTGACCAGCGCGTCGGTGACGAGCTTGCGCAGATCCTCAGCCGCCCGCGCCTGCATGCGCGCCGGAATTTCCTCGGAGAAGAGTTCGAGCAGAAGGTCGGGCATAGGACTTTGTTGAATGACGCGCGAAGCCGATAGCAAGGCAAGGCAAGATTGTCACGCGACGCGGCGGCGGGCCTTTTTCCCTTCACGCAGCTTGCGCGCCGGCCCCGCCGGCTTCGGTCGCCAACCACGCAGCGCCGCAGGCTTTGGCCAGCTCGCGCACCCGCAGGATATAGCTCTGCCGCTCGGTGACCGAGATCACACCGCGCGCGTCGAGCAGATTGAAAACGTGGCTCGCCTTGATGCACTGGTCGTAGGCCGGGAGCGCCATGAGATGCCGGCGCTTGTCGCCGTCGGCCCAGCCGGCCTCCAGATATTTGCGGCAGGCAGCCTCCGCCATCTTGAACTGCTCAAACAACATCGTGGTGTCGGCGACCTCGAAATTGTGCCGTGAATATTCCTGCTCGGCTTGCAGGAAGACGTCGCCATAGGTGACCTTCTTCTCGTCGTCGCGGCCGTTGAAGTTGAGGTCGTAGACGCGGTCGACGCCCTGCACATACATCGCGAGCCGCTCGAGCCCATAGGTGAGCTCGCCCGCGACCGGCGCGCATTCGAAGCCGGCAACCTGCTGGAAATAGGTGAACTGCGAGACCTCCATGCCGTCGCACCAGCACTCCCAGCCGAGACCCCAGGCACCGAGCGTCGGGCTCTCCCAATCGTCCTCGACGAAGCGGATGTCGTGGGTCGCGGCATCGACGCCGATCGCGGCAAGTGACTTGAGATAGAGCTCCTGGATGTCGGGCGGCGACGGCTTCAGGATCACCTGGAACTGATAATAGTGCTGCAGCCGGTTGGGGTTCTCGCCATATCGGCCGTCCTTCGGCCGCCGCGACGGCTGCACATAGGCGGCGTTCCACGGCTTTGGACCGAGCGCGCGCAGCGTCGTCGCCGGATGGAAGGTCCCCGCCCCCACCTCCATGTCATAGGGCTGCAGGATGACGCAGCCCCAGTCTGCCCAGAAGCGCTGAAGCGTCAGGATCAGTCCCTGAAACGACCGTCTCGGATCGAGAGAAGCCGGCCGCTCCCGGGCGGAAGCATCAAATTCGCCCATGATTCATCACATATTTTTAACGAGAAAAGCAAAAGCGACCGTATCGGCGGGGTTTTAGGGGGTCAAGCGGAGGCCCCTTTTACGCGGCTTTTGAACCTCGCGGTCTAGGCTCGCGACCAACAAGAAGAAGAGAGACGACAGACTTCAGGGGGGCGAACGATGCTGACCTTTCAGATTGCCGGCTTGGTGATGTTCGGCCTGTTCTTCGGCGCCATGGTCGGTGGCCGGCGCGTCGACGCGCGCTGAGCGCCATCAGCCTGGATTTCGCTTACAGGTGATATTCGCCGGTGCGCGGATCGCGCCGGAGCGTCGGCAGCGGTTGCTGATCGCGCACCCGCGCCCTGACCCTGGCGCGCTCGAGCTCTTCATTGACGCGGCGGACTTCCTTCACCACCCAATGCACCGCTGCCGCTCCCCCCAGCGCGATAAGGGTCCATTTCACCAGCGGCGGGATGACGAACGGCGGCATGCGGCTCCCCTTCGATGGGCTTTCCCACAAAATCCCCCCCGAACTGGGCAAATTCGGGGCCTGCACGCGGGCAAGGAACCAAATGAGTAAGTGGCGGTTTATTGGACTAGTTAGGACATTACGCCGTTGAAGGGGAAGGACCATGCCCTATAAGAAGGGCTCCCTCGCCCGAGGTGAGCGCCTGCAGATCATGCTCTCGCCGGAAGAGCTTTCCGCAGTCGACGATTTTCGCTTCCGCCAGCGCATGCCTAGCCGGGCAGCGGCGGTCCGTGAGCTGTTCCGCCTGGGCCTCACACACATTGAAATGATGCCGGCGGAGCAGGGGCAGAAGTCATCTGAGTTCGGAGTGCTCGAGAACGGTGGCAAAGGCACAAGTGGCACTATGCAGGGATAATCCTGCATCAACGCCATTGACCCCTTTTGCTCTTAGACTACGAGACGCTCGCCTTCTTTGGCGAAAGCGCGGAGACTGAAGCCTTCGGGAGAAAGCGAAGGCTTGATGGTTGACGCGCCAAACGCACTGGAGTTGAGGACATGGGCGCTCGAATGTGCCCAACGAGCGGATGATCCGGCCTGCTCGGCGGAGGAGCGGACGCGGCTCCTGAAAATGCGCGCGTCCCTGCTGGCGCTTGCCGAGAATGCCGACTGGCTTGCCGGCCGGCACGACATGCAACCGCGCTTACAGTCCTACGGATAGTCAGCGTAGAATTTCATCATCGCTGCCAGCATCTCATCCGGCGCCTGCACCGGCATGATGTGGCCCGAGTCGATCACCTCATAGCGCGCCTCCGGAATGCGAGCCGCGAGATCACGCACATAGGCGGGCGGGCGCAGCTTGTCGTGCCTGCCGGCAAGCACCAGCGTCGGACAACGGATCGCCGCAAGGTCGCCCGTCACATCGAATTGCGCGAAAGCGCGATTGACCGCCGCATAGCTCTTCGGATCGTTGGCGAGAAACCGTTCGCGGTAACGTTCATAGACCGCACGATCGCGGATTGCTTCAGCGGGGTAAGAATTCCCCAGCGAGCTCTCCACAGTCGCTTGCATGCCTTCGCGCTCTACCGCCGCGGCGCGCTCTTGCAGATAACGGATGCGATCGGCGTTCACGTTCGGCGCCAGGCACGCCAGCACCAGCGAACGCACGCGTTGCGGATGACGCGCGGCAAAGCGCACCGCGAAGGCAGCACCGAGCGCGTTGCCGGCGAGATGCAGCGCCTCGGGCGCACCGAGCGCAGAGAGAAGGTCGGCCAGATCATCGATCTGCGTGCCGAGCGTGAATGCGCCGCTGATCCGATCCGACTGCCCGCTGCCGCGCTGGTCATAAGCGAGCACGCGAAACCGTGTGCCGAGCGTCCGCGCGACCGCGTTCCAGGTCCACAGCGTGCCGCCGATCTCGTGCAGTAGCACGAGCCACGCCGTTCCGCTTCCGGTGAGCTCATAGTTGATCGAGGTCGAGGGAAGAGCGATTCGCGGCATCTGCTTTCAAACTTTTGCCGCGGCGGAGAGGTAGTGAGATAAGACGAGCGGCAGTCGCGGCGCGGAACTTTGCATGAGGAACTTTGCGCAGCAAGTTCCGCCCAATGGATCGGCATCGAGGAGATGCGCTGCGCTGATTTTTGTGAGTTCCGTCCAAATCGGTAACACATCACCGCTTCGTTGCGTGACTTTGCGCTTCCTGTTCGCATTTTCGCCGCGTTGGGATGCTTCAATCGCAGAGCAGGCATGATCAACGGAACTTTTCCGGATCTGCGCTCACCGTCGCGTAAAAAAGAAGTAGCAAGCATCGCGACAAAACTGATGGTTGGATTGGATTCGGGGGAAACTGTGCGTCACTCTTGCGGCACTGTCGCCGACGCCGTTCGACTCCGACGGCGTTGGAGAGACTAAGCTGTCGACGTTGCCATCGACATCGCCTGCCGTTGCCTTCGGCGGCTCCGATTTGGACGCTGCGCCCGCGGCAGCCAGCGTGCGCGCGCTCGACTGGTTCACCTTCTTCATCGCCGACATCCAGACGGGCTTCGGTCCGTTCGTCGCAGTCTATCTCGCCTCGCATTCGTGGACGCAGCTCGACATCGGCCTCGTGCTCACCACCGGCAGCCTGGTCGCGCTGGCCGGACAGATGCCCGGCGGCGCGCTCGTCGACGCTGTGCGCTCAGCACGGTTACTCGCCGCGATCGCCGTCGTCGGAATTGGGCTCGCAGCGCTCGCTCTGGCGCTGTGGCCGTCCTTCGGTATCGTCGCGGCGAGCCGCGCGCTGCACGCGGCCGCGAGTTGCGTGCTCGGACCGGCGCTAGTCGCCATCAGCCTCGGCCTTGTCGGTCACGGCGCACTCGGTGAACGTATTGGCCGCAATGCACGCTTCGCCTCGATCGGCAGCGGGTTGGCCGCCGGCGCACTCGGGCTAGGCGGTCAGTTTTTGTCCGGGCAGGCGGTGTTCCTTATCACCGCGGGCATGACGATCCCAGCACTGTTCGCGCTCCACAAGATTCAAGGCAAGGGCCTGGTTCGTCGTTCTACCCAGCGCTCACACAGCACGCCCGGGCTTGGCGCAATCCTCCATGATCTGGGAGCCGTCGCGCGCGATCGTCGCGTATGGCTGTTCGCGGTCTGCGTCATCCTGTTTCAGCTCGCCAACGCCGCCATGCTGCCGACGATGGCGGGCCTGCTCGCCAAGCAATTCAGCACCTGGGCCGCGAGCACCGTCGCCGGCTGCATGGTTTCGGCGCAAATCGTCGTCGCCGCGCTCTCGCCCTGGTCCGGCCGTGCGGCACAGCGCTGGGGCCGCCGCCCGCTGTTGCTGCTGTGCTTTGCCGCGCTCGCGCTGCGCGGCATTATGTTCACCTTCGTCAGCTCCCCGTCCTGGGTGATCGCCGTACAGGCACTCGACGGGTTTTCCGGCGCCATTTTCGGCGTGCTGCTGCCGGTGATCGTCGCCGACATCAGCGCCCGCGAGGGCCGCTTCAATCTGACGCTTGGCGTAATCGGCAGCGCGGTCGGCATCGGTGCGTCGCTGAGCACCACGCTTGCCGGCTTTGTACTCGACCACGCCGGCAAGAGCGTGTGCTTTACTTCGCTCTCCGGCGTGGCGGTGCTCGCACTCGTCATCCTCGTGCTGTTCATGCCGGAAACGCGGCCGCGACAGCAAACCGAGGCTTAGCAGCGTTCCTACCCGCGCCCGCCCGGCAGGACGTGCAGCTTGTTGCGGTGCGGATCGGCCCGCGCGATCAGCGCGTGATAGACCTCGACATAGTCCTCCGCCATCCGCCGTGCGGTGAAGCGTCGCTCGAAGCGCTCGCGGATTCTCGGTCGTGAGAGCTCCGGCAACCGCTTGACCGCCGCGATCGCGCTCGGCTCGTCCTCGACGATAAAGCCGGTAACCCCGTCTTCGACGATCTCAGGCACGGCGCCGCGGTTGAATGCGATCACCGGAGTACCACAAGCCATCGCCTCGATCAGCACCAGGCCGAACGGCTCCGGCCAATCAACCGGTGCGAGCAGCGCCACCGCGCCGCTCAGGAAGTCGGATTTCTGCTCGTCGGTGATCTCGCCGATATATTCGATATCAGGGCCGCTGATCAGTGGGCGAATCTCACTATCGAAATATTCGCGGTCGACCTTGTCGACCTTGGCGGCAATCTTCAGCGGGATACCGCAGGCGTGCGACATGCGAATGGCCCGATCGACCGCCTTCTCCGGAGAAATGCGCCCGAGAAAAGCGAAATAAGACGGCTTGGCCGCACGGGGTGCCAACAGCTGCTGCGGCAGCCCATGATGAATGGTGTCCACCCAGCCCGCCTTTGGCATCAACTCGCGCTGCATCTTCGAGATCGCGATCACCGGAGCGGAGCTAAACGTCTCGAACACGACATCGTGCTCGGGAAGATCGAGCCGGCCGTGCAGCGTCGTCACGAATGGCGTCGGCTGCCGTGAGAACAATGAGAACGGATAGTAGTCGAGATGGAAGTGGAGCATATCGAATTCGTCGGCGCGTTCGCACACGCGCTCGAGCATGGCCATATGCAACGCATTCTGATCGCGCACGGCGCCGTCGAGGCGCAACGCCCGCGGCCATACCGCTTCCAGTCGCGCCGAGGTCTTGGAGTCCCCGCTCGCGAACAAGGTCACGTCGTGACCGAGCGCCACGAGCTCTTCGGTGAGCCAGTAAATGACGCGTTCCGTACCACCGTACAGCTTCGGCGGCACGGCTTCGATCAATGGAGCAATCTGAGCAATGCGCATGCGGAATTCCTTCTCGGCGGCATGCACCATTTGCAGGCCGCGTTGCGAGTTCACGAGACGAAGCGCCCCACCGTCCCCTCAACATCCGTTGTGGGTTCGAGTTCCAGCAACCTTTCAAGTCGGTTCGCGTTTTCCAGCCGAGTTGCTCGATCTTTCGTGCGGTAAAGGCGTGATGCCTTGGCCGCCCCAACAGACGGCGGGGGACGCCAAGACCTGCTACCGCACACGGCCGACATCGTGTGCGCGCTCACCGAAAAACCACGACGGATCCCGCATGAACGAACTCTGTCAGCTCGCCAATCGGCCGATTGCTTTCTTTTTGCGCTATGTGCGTCACCGCGCGGTGGCGCACACGATCATTGTGACAGCGGTGCTCGCGGCGGTCACATGTTCTGTCACCGCGCAATATGGCGTGAAGTTCCTGGTCGACACCTTATCCGCGGCCGCTGTTTCGGCGCGCGACGTGTGGCTCGCCTTCGCGGTTCTCGGCTCGCTGATCGCTGCTGACAATCTTCTGTGGCGCGTCGCCAGCCTGATCGCCGGCCGCACATTTGTCGCGGTCACCGGCGACGTGCGCCGCGATCTGTTCCGCCACCTCACCGGCCACGCGCCAAGCTTTTTTGCCGACCGTCTGCCGGGCACGCTGGCAAGCCGCGTCACCGCCACCGCCAATGCCGTTTATACCGTCGAAAACATGTTCGTCTGGAATGTGATGCCGCCGTGTGCAGCGACCATCGGCGCCATCGCCTTCGTTTTTACCATCAGCACGCCGATGGCGCTCGGGCTGATTGCCGTCGCCGGCCTCCTGGTCGCGGCGATGTTCAAGTTGGCTGCGGCCGGCGGACCTTTGCATCACGCTTTTGCCGACAAGGCCGCGGCGGTTGACGGCGAGATGGTCGACGTCATCGGCAATTTGCCCATGGTCTGGGCGTTCTGCGGCATCGGCCGTGAGCATCGCCGCTTCGACGAGACTGTGGACCGCGAGCTTGTCGCGCGCCGGCGAAGCCTCCTCTATCTCGAGAAGCTGCGCATCGGGCATGCGGTGATCACCGTGGTGCTGGCGATCGGCTTGCTCGCCTGGGCGATCACATTGTGGGAGCGCGGCGCGGCGACCACCGGCCAGGTGGTGCTCGTATGCACGCTCGGACTTTCCATCCTGCACGCCACGCGCGACCTTGCGGTCGCTCTGGTCGACGTCACCCAGCACATGGCGCGACTGTCGGAAGCGCTGGCGACGCTGCTCGTGCCGCACGATTTGCGAGACCACCCCGCGGCAACCCCGCTGGCGCGACGCGGTGCTTCAATCGTCTTCAGCAACGTCAATTTCCACTATCCGGACGGGCGCCGCGTCTTCCACGACTTCTCGCTGCGCATCGACCGCAATGAACGGGTCGGCCTCGTCGGACAGTCCGGCGGCGGAAAATCCACCATCTTCTCGCTGCTGCAGCGCTTTTATGATGTGCAGAATGGCAGCATTCGCATCGACGGGCAGAACGTCGCCAAAGTCACGCAGGAGAGCCTGCGCGGCGCCATCGCCCTGGTGCCGCAGGACATCTCGCTGTTCCATCGTTCGCTGCGCGAGAACATCCGCTACGGCCGCCACGACGCAAGCGACCATGAAGTGACGCAGGCGCTCGTCGCCGCGCGTTGCATGGATTTCGTCGACGAGCTGCCGCAAGGCCTCGATACGCTCGTCGGCGACCGCGGCATTAAATTGTCGCCGGGACAGCGCCAGCGCGTCGCCATTGCCCGGGCTCTTCTAAAGGATGCTCCACTCGTGCTGCTCGACGAGGCGACGTCGGCGCTCGACGGCGAATCCGAGGAGGCCATCCGCCAGGCCCTCGACCGGCTGATGCGCGGACGCACCGTCATCGCGATCGCGCACCGGCTCTCGACCTTGCGGAACTTCGATCGCATCGTGCTGCTGCGCGCGGGCCAGATCATCGAGGATGGGCCACCGAACAAGTTGCTGCGCCGCGGCGGCGCATTCCGCGATCTGATTGAACGCGAGATGTCGGGTTTGATGCATCGGGCCGCCTGAGGGAACTCCGGCTTCCACGTTGAGTTGTGGATGCGGACTTAAACCCACGGAGGACAAGCTCCCATGAAATCAACCCTGATCGTGACAGCAGTCGCCATCGCGGCCCTTGCCGGATCGGCGCTCGCGCAGAATGTGCAACCGAAGAACCAGCCCGATACCACCAGTTCCGCTCCCGGCAAGCCGGGCTACAGCTCGACCGGCGCATCGAACCAGCCCGGATCGGCCGGCTCCAAGGCCATGGCGCAAGGCACAACGCACAAGAAAAAGAAGCACCATACGTCGCGGATGAAGTCGAAATCGAACACGACCACCGGCTCGGGATCGAGCAGCAGCGGATCATCGACCGGTGGGACGAGCACCGGCACGCAACAGAAATAGCCTATTTCCCGCAATACGCTTACCGAACACTCCGGCCCGTCCCGGAGTGTTCGTACTTTTGCGCCCCCCTCACCGTGCACTGTCCGGCGGCATTGTCGCCGACGCGCGGACCGCTAGGATGGAACAGCGGGGGCGAACCATCCATGCGATTCACCATCAGTTGCGACATGGGCGAAGGCTTCGGCCTCTATCGAATGGGCGATGACACGGCCCTGATGCCGCATATCGACCTCGCCAACGTCGCCTGCGGCTTCCACGCATCCGATCCGAGTATCATGCGATCGACTGTCCGGCTTGCGAAGCAGCACGGTGTAAAAGTCGGCGCTCATCCGTCGCTGCCGGATTTGCAGGGCTTCGGCCGCCGCGCCATGGCGATCGCGCCGCAAGAGGTCGCCGACCTCGTGACCTATCAGACGGGCGCGCTCGCCGCCTTTCTCCAGGCGGAAGGTATGCCGCTCAATCACGTGAAGCCGCACGGCGCGCTCTACGGCATGGCGGCACGCGACGAGAAGATCGCGGAGGCCATTGCCGAGGCGGTGCGGCCGTTCGGCGTGCCGCTCCTCGGCATGGCCTTCACCGCACACGAGCGCGCTTACATGGCCAAAGGTATCGAGATGCTCGCCGAGTTCTATGCCGATCTCGACTATGACGGCGACGGCACGCTCCTCCTCCCGCGCGTGCACGAGCCGGTCGACCCGGCGCATGCGCGCGAGCGTGTGCTCCGCGTTCTGCGCGAGGGCAAAGTGAAGACGACCGCCGGCACCGATATCGTTATGCGCGCCGCAACCGTTTGCGTGCATTCGGATACGCCTGGCGCGGCGGCGATCGCCGCGGAGCTCGCCCGGACATTGCGCGCTGCGGCGTAAAGCAGCTCAGCCCCAGACCGAACGCGCAACCTCGACCAGTCGCGCGAGCTTCGCTTCCTGGTCCGCCTGCCCCAGCGGATTGCCGCCGATCGAGGAGGCAAAGCCGCATTGCGGGCTCACCGCAAGCTGCTCGAGCGGGGCAAAGCGCGCGGCTTCCTCGATCCGCCGCTTGAGGAAATCCGCGGTTTCCAGCGTCGGCGTCTTGCTCGACATCACACCGAGCACCACCGTCTTGCCCTTCGGCAGCAGGCGCAGCGGCGCGAACGAGCCGGCGCGATCGGTGTCGTATTCGAGAAAATAGCCGTGCACGTTGATGCGGTTGAACAGGACGTCGGCCACCGGATCGTAGCCACCCTCCGCCGCCCAATGCCCTTCGCGATTGCCGCGGCATTGATGCATGGTCAACGTCACATGCGGCGGCACATCCGCGATCACCTCGTTCATGCGCGCGGCATAGTCGAGCAGCAACTGCTCCGGATCGTTGCCCCATTTCTGGACGGTGGCGCGGTGGCGCGGGTCGCAGAGAAAGGCGATCGACGTGTCATCAAACTGAATATAGGTCGCGCCGGCTTTGACCAGCGCCGCAAGCTCCTGACGATAGGCCTTGACCACGTCGGCCCAGAACGCGTCGGCGCTTTTATAGTGACCTTCGCACACGCCCTTGTCGCCGCCGCCATACATGTGCAGCAGTATCGGCGCCGGGATCGTCACTTTTGGCGCCACCTGTGTGTTGGCCTTGAGGAACTCGAAGGCGCGCACCACCGCGCTCGGCTGCCACGTGATTGGCCCGGTCATCCACAGCCGCGAGAATGGCTTCTCACTGCCGTCCTTGTTGCGCCAGGTGAGGTCGGTCATCCCGGTGCGGTTGGCGGAGACGCCTTTCCAGGTCATCACCAGCTCCAGCCACCAGCTGCGGCGGCGGAATTCGCCGTCGGTCGCAAGCTTAAGCCCGGCGCGCTCCTGCATCGCGATCACCTCGCGGATGCAGTCGTCTTCCACCGCGCGCAGCCCCGCATTGTCGTGCGGTCCAAGATTCTGATCGACCGTCTGCGGCCCGAGGAATTGCTCGCGCGCCGCTTTCAACCGGTCCGGTCGTAGCAGGCTGCCGACGTGATCGGCGCGGAATGGCGGGCGCTCAGATACGACGGTGCGCGAGGCGGTGGCGGTGGACATGATCAAGCTTCCCGAGTGCTGTCTCGCCACCGGGATAGTGCGTCAGCGAGAAGCGATCAACCGGGCAGCCTCACATCCTCGCGCCGCCACACCCCGACCACGCGGCCGGTCTGCGGATTATCGTCCTCGCGCAACACTTCCCGCGGCGGCGGCAGATTGAACGGCGGGGTGCAGAGATTGAGGTGTCGCACCTGGCCGAAACGAATGTCGGTGTTCCGCGGCATGTTCGGATAGGTGGTCGCCAGCAGGAAGCCGATCGATGAGCGACGAAACTGTTCGAGCGCCGCCCACACCGCGCTGTCCGGGAAATGAATCATCAGATCGCGCGCGAGCCAGGCATCGACCGCCGGCAGCGGATCGTGCAGCACGTCGACCGTCATGAACTCGACATCCGGATAGGCGCGCCGGTTGTCGGCAATGAGATCACCGACAATATCGCCGCCGACATAGCGGAATGACGTCGGCCATTGCACGTGGCGCATCCAATGGAAATCTCCGCAAGGCGCATCGAGCAGGGAGCCGATGCCGTGGCGCGCGACGAAATCCGGCAACGCTGTGCGGATCGCCTCCGTCTTGCGCAGCTCCGAGCCCCAGCCGCTGCGACTCTCGCCGTTGTTCCACCAGTTCTTGCGATAGACGTTGGTGAACACCTCACGCGCGTCGGCGCCGAGGCTGTTGGCAATCAACTTTTCATTGACGGCGGCGCGCAGGCGCTTCGGCGCCGCGTCGCGGATGAGCAGGTAAAACCGCGGCGCTCGTTTCTTCAGCAGCAGCGCGGCATCGGTGACGAGCTTTGACGCATGCATGCAAACGGCCCAGTCATGGATCACCCCTCCCCCGCGCGAAAATCATTTGCGCCGGCAAATTGGCAAAGGCATGACGGGCGAACGACTGGTAAAAGCCTACAGGCCGTAGCGCGACCACCAGGCACGCGTCTCGATCGCGGAGATCAACTCGTCCGCAAGCCCGGGACGCTGCCAGAGTCCATCGAGCGCATCGAGCGCGCCCACGCCGGGAAGCCTGCGCCCGAGCAACGAGCGCTCCGCCGAGATCAGCGGGGTGCGCACCTTCTCGCCATAGCGCGCGCGCAGCACCGAGCGCAGATCACCAACATGATCGGCGAGTCCCATCTCCACCGCCGTGTGCGCCGTCCAGTACTCGCCGGAGAACAGCGTCTTCTCGGCGCCGTTGAGCTTTCCGGCGCGTCGCTCCTTCACCAGCGCAATGAAATGGTCGTGGATGTCCTTCTGGATCGCTTTCAGTCGCTTCACGTCCTCCGGCTTCTCAGGCAGGAACGGATCGAGCATCGCCTTGCGCTCGCCGGATGTATAGAGCCGGCGCTCGATGCCAAGCTTGTCGATCGCCTTGGCGAAGCCGAATGAGCCGCCGACCACGCCGATCGAGCCGACGATTGAGAACGTGTCGCAGATGATCTCGTCCGCCGCGCAGGCGAGCATGTAGCCGCCCGAAGCGCCGACATCCTCGACAAAGGCGAGCACCGGGATGTTCTTCTCGGCGGAGAGTTGGCGAATGCGCTTGTAAATCAGGTGCGACTGCGACGGCGAGCCGCCCGGCGAATTGATCGACAGCGCCACCGCCCGCGCGCGGCGGACCGAAAATGCGCGCTCCAGCGAGCGCGCGGTGGTCGACAGCATCAAGCCCGGCCGCAATGGCGTGGTCACGCCAATGACGCCGGTCAGCCGCACAACGGGAACCACGGGAATGTCGACACGAAAGCGCGCCGGGATCAGCGGACCGAGCAAATCTCGGGCCTTTCCAAGGAGATCGGAATTTGCGCGGATCGGGCCTAGACCGGGCATAAATGTCACATAAGGGGCTCAAAGGCCGCCGTCAAAGTGCGAAACCTCACAGCGGGATTGCAACTAGCTCTGTAAGAACGAAAATACCGACATTGCAGGGCCGACGGGGTTGATTCAGTCCATGGTCTGGGGGCGTTCAGACACGTTGCGCCTGGTCGGGCGCGGTCGGCGGGCGCTCGCCCTATGCGCTTATGCGGTGGCGGGCCTGCTGCTCGGCCTCATTTTGCAGGCGGCGCCCGCACAAGCGGCCTGTACCCTGTCCGGCTCGACCTATACCTGCAGCGGCACTGACACGACCGGCGTCAACGCCGGCAGCAACGTCACGATCAATGTTCTTTCCGGCGCGACGGTCGATGTCAGCGGTACGCCCGGCACGAATGCGATTCAATTCGTCGATACCAGCACGGTGACCAACGCCGGCACGATCATCACCAGTTCATCGGACGAAGGCATCAAAGGCCACAACACCAACTCCGTCACCAACAGTGGCACGATCACGGCGGGCTTTACCGGCATCGACGTCAACAATGGCAACACGCTGGTACTCAACAGCGGCACCATCAACATCATCAGCGCAGGATTCGGCATCTCCGTCTGCTGCGACAATGCCGCCGTGACCAACAGCGGCACGATCAGCGCGCTTGTCACCGGCAGCGTCGGTATTTTTGCTGGTGACCGCGACACGATCACCAACAGCGGCACCATTACACTTGGCACCACCGCGATCGGTATCTTCGCAGGCAATGGCCCGGGCGGCGGTGTGCGATCGACGATCACCAACAGCGGCACGATCACTGCCCTGGGCGGCAGCAACGGCATTGAGACCAATACGTTCTACAGCGTCGTGAATTCCGGAACCATCACCGTCGGTGTGAGCGGTGGTGGCCCGATCGCCTCAGGTGTCCTCTTCGATTCCAGCAACAACGTCCTCACCAACACCGGCACCATCACCGCGATGAGCGGCTATGGGGTTCAGTTCAACAGCACAAATACGATCAACAACTACGGCACCATCCGCAGCATCGGGCTCGGGACCTCGGCTCTTTGCTCGTGCGGCGGCACCGGCAGCACGGTGAACAATTTCGGCACGATCAACGGCATGATCACGATGCCGTTCTCCAATGCGCTGAACAATTCCGGTCTGATCACCATCACCGATTCGACCAACTCGATCGGTGCCGGCCATTCGATCGGCGGTGCATTCACTCAATCGAGCGGCGGCATCCTCGAGTTGCGCGGCGACAATTCGGGCACCAGCGACACGATCACAGTCGGCTCGGCGACTGTTGCCGGCACGCTGCGCATCGCCACTCAGGCACTGCTCTACGGAGCGACGACGAGCTATCTGGGCGTGTTCAATTCGACCGCGACGGTGACAACTCCGTTCACGAGCTATACGGCGAGTTCGCCGTTCTTCACCGTGACGCCCGATTACAACGGTGGCACCTCGACCTCATATACGCAGATCAACCTCACACTGAACCGTACAAGCTTCGGTTCGGTGCCGGGCGAAACGCCGAACCAGCGCGCCACCGGTACGGCACTCGAGGCCGGCTATAACGGCGGCGTGGGTCTGAGCGCCAACGCGACCACGCTCTTCCAAAACCTGTTCGCCGCGACGTCGCTCTCCGCGCTGGATCAACTCTCCGGCGTGGGCACCGCAGCAACACAGAGCGGCGCCCTCGGTCTCGGCGGCGGCTTTCTTGGGACGATCGCCCAGGGTCCCGGCTTCGGGCCACAGACCGGCACCGGCGGCGGGCCGCTCGGCTACGCCAGCGCGGAGAAGCGGGTCCATCCGGCGTTCGCGGCACTGGCCCTTGAGCAGCAGGCGGCGCGTCGCTGGCAGATCTGGGGGATGGGCTTCGGTGCCACGCGCAAGGTCGCCGGCAGCGGCGACACAGGTGCGCCCGACATCACGCAGTCCGGCGGTGGCGGCGTGATCGGTGCGAGCTATCTGCTCGATCCGGACCGCCTTCTCGGATTTGCGGTGGGCGTCAGCGGCTCACATTTCAACGTGTCCTCCACCTCGACCAGCGGCGACCTGACTGCCGGCCATTTCGGCGTCTACGGCGTGCAGCGTTGGGGCTCGGCTTATGTGAATGCTGCGCTGGCTTATGGACGCATCGGCAACAGCACATCGCGCACGATCAGTGGCATCGGCCCAACCGAAATCGCCACCGGCAGCTTCGCCAGCGACCTGTTCAGCAGCCGCATTGAAGTCGGCTGGACTCGGACGATCGATCGCTACAAGGTGACGCCGTTCGCGGCGCTGCAGTTCTCGCAGCTCTGGCAGCGCGGCTACAGCGAAACCAGCACCACCTTGGGTGGCGCCCCCGGAATCCTCGGGCTCACCTTCGCTCCGCAATCAACCTCGTCGCTGCCTGTGTCGCTGGGCACCCAGGTCGACACCAGTTTCGCGCTCGCCAGCGGCACAATGATCAGCCCGTTTGCCCGCGCCGCCTGGGTGCATGAATTCAAGCCCAACACCAGCGTCAGTCCCTCTTTCATCACCATTCCGGGTTCTGCCTTCACCGTGGCCGGCATCAGCGCACCGCGCGATGCGCTCAAGCTCGATACCGGCGTGCGCCTGCCGATCAATGCGGCTACGGCCTTCGTCGCCACGGCGAATGCCGAATGGGGTACCGGGGGCTCATATGCCTACGCCGGAACAGGCAAGCTGACCTACAGCTGGTAAACCCACACCGTCCGACTGAAATTTTTTTTAAGTGCGCCCGCGCAGGCCCGCCCCCATTTGTTCGTTGTTTACGATTGGAATGGCACTTGCACGGTAGTCCGCGCCTCCCACATCGGGCGGACATCAGGAACGCTGGAAATGGACCCGAAGCTAACCTTCATGTTTGTGCTTCTCGGCGTCATTATTGCGTTTTCTTACCTCGGCGACGAGCAGCTCGCGCGAATCAAGGAGTTCGTCGCGCGCTTGAAGCGGCGCGACTTTGTGCTCGTGCGGCGAAGATCCTAGGCAGCACCACTTAGCTCACGTTCAAGTTCAGTGTTTCGCCCGCGCGTAGCACCGCCTCCGCGGCGGCGCTCGGCTTGCCTTGAGCGTCGTTGAGCATCAGCGGCGGATGCAGCACCAGCGGCGCGCGGCTGCCTTTCGTGGCGCGCAGGAGCACGCGAATCGCCGGGGCGTCGGCGCGCGGATGCACCGGCAGCACGCCAATGCCGCCGAAATCCGTCAGCGTCGCGAGCACCTCGTCGAGCCCATCGGCGCGCCAGATCAGCGTCAGCACGCCGTCGGGCTTGAGCAGCCGCGACGCCGTATTGATCCAGAGCCCGAGTGTTGCCGCCGTTGCGGCATGCGCGCGACGGCGCGCCGCGTCGGGTGAGAGCTGCGTGCGGTCGGAATCGTGGAATGGCGGGTTCATCAGCACGCGATCGACCGAACCGGCATTGAGGCCGGCAGCGTCGAAGGCGCCGGAGATGGCGACATCGAGGGCGCGGACCTCGACACGATTCTCCAAGCCATTGAGCCGCGCATTCTCGCGCGCCAGCGCACACAGCGCTGGATCGATGTCGACCAACGTCATCCGCAGGTCGCTGACGCGCTGCGCCACCGCCAGTCCGGCAGCGCCGACGCCGGAGCCAAGCTCGACGGCATGCTCGCCGGCGTGCGCATCGGTTATCGCGGCAAGCAGCATGGCGTCATGGCCGACACGATGGCCGCGTTTCGGCTGCCGCAGCTTGAGGCGTCCGCCGAGCACAGCGTCGAGCGTGGTTTCTGCGATCGCCGGTTCCGCGGGCTCCGGGCGCAGCTCGTGGGCGAGGCCCGCATCTTGCAGCACCGAGCGCGCGACCCCGACATAGTCCTCGCTCACCAGCACACGCCGCGGCAGCACGCCAAGCGAGCCTTCCAATACGCTCATGTTCTGGTCGAGCACCAGATGCGGAATTCCGGCGCCGTCGAGCAGCGCGCCCACGGCGGAAACCAGGACCGCATCATTGGTGCGGAGCAGCTCGCGCACGCGTCTCTATCCCCTCCGCCGTTCCTCGCCCGGCGCGCGGTGAGCCAGGTAAGCGAGCAGTTTGAGCTCGCGGCGACCACGCGTGACCGTGTCGAGGATAAGGCCCGAGGTGACCGACAGGACCGCCACCAGCATCAGGCCGGTCGAGAGCACCGCAGTCGGCAGACGCGGCACCGTGCCGGTCTCGAGGAAGGTGACGACGATCGGGATCGCCAGCCCGATGGAGATGATCGCCAGCGCCAATCCGATGCCCACAAAGAACTGCAATGGCCGCTCCGAGCGATACAGCTTGAGGATGGTGCTCAGGATGCGAAAGCCGTCGCGCCAGGTGTTGAGCTTGGAGGTCGAACCCTCCGGCCGCGTGTAATACGGCGTGTCGATCTCGCCGACCGGGAGCCCCAGCTCCAGCGCGTGGATGGTGAGCTCCGTCTCGATCTCGAAGCCACCGGACAGCACCGGAAACGATTTCACGAAGCGGCGCGAGAACACGCGATAGCCTGACAGGATGTCGGAGAAGGCGCGGCCGAAGGTGTGGGTAACGAAGCCGGTAAGCAAAAAATTTCCGGTCTGATGGCCGGAGCGGTAGGCAGCGTCCTCGCGATGCTTGCGGGCACCGACCACCATGTCGTAGCGCTCGTCCAGAAGCAACGCGATCATCGCCCGTGCGCTCGGTGCATCGTAGGTGGCATCGCCGTCGACCAGCACGTAGATGTCGGCTTCGACATCCGTGAACATGCGACGCACCACATTGCCTTTGCCCTGGTGCCCCTCGCGGCGCACCTCGGCTCCGGCGGCGCGTGCCGCCGCCGCCGTCCCATCCTTTGAATTGTTGTCGTAGACGTAGATCGCCGCGGTCGGCAGTGCGGCCTTGAAATCCGCGATCACCTTGGGGATCGCGATTTCCTCGTTGTAGCAGGGCACCAGCACGGCAATCCGAAACCGGTCGATCGTCTGTTGCCCATCCACGCTTGCCTCGGCCGTCCTCAAGTTTTATTCCCCTTCCCCGCGCGACTCTTTGCGGCAGCCCAATGCTTGCCGTGAGAGCTTACCGTTTCTATGCTCGCGCGTCTTTCCAGCCGGGAGTTCTCCGTGGCCGTCGTCGTACCGTTTGAACAGCCTTCGTCGGCCTCTATCGACCGTCTGGTGGCACTCGTCGCACCCGACATGGAGCGCGTCAATACGACCATCCTGGCGCGTACCGGCTCGGAAGTGGCCATGATCCCCGAGGTCGCGAACCACCTGATCTCCTCCGGCGGCAAGCGGCTGCGGCCGATGCTGACGCTGGCCATGGCCAGGCTCGCCGATTATGCCGACGACGGCCACATCAAGCTCGCCGCCGCTGTAGAATTCATGCACACCGCGACGCTGCTGCACGACGACGTGGTCGACGAGAGCGAGCTGCGCCGCGGCAAGCCCGCGGCTCGCATGGTCTGGGGCAACGAGGCGAGCGTGCTGGTCGGCGATTTCCTGCTCGGTCAGGCGTTCAAGATGATGGTCGAGGTCGGCAATCTGCGGGCGCTCGACATTCTCTCCTCCGCCGCGGCGGTGATCGCCGAGGGCGAAGTGATGCAGCTGGCCGCGGCCAAGAACACGGCGACCACGGAAGACGAATATCTCGCGGTGATCCGCGCCAAGACCGCCGAGCTGTTCGCCGCCGCCTGCGAGGTCGGCCCCGCGCTTGCCGCGCGGCCAAAATCGGAGCAAGCCGCCTGCCGCTCGTTCGGCATGAATCTCGGCATCGCCTTCCAGCTCGTCGACGACGCACTCGACTACAGCGGCAAAGCGGCGAAGCTCGGCAAGAACATCGGCGACGACTTCCGCGAGGGCAAGATCACGCTGCCGGTGGTGCTGTCGTTCCGTCGCGGGTCCGCCACCGAGCGCGAGTTCTGGAATCGCACGCTGACGCAAGGCGAGATCAACGACAAAGACCTCGATACCGCGCTCGGCTATATGACCAAGCATCGCGCCATCGAGGACACCATCGGCCGCGCCAAGCATTACGGCGCCATGGCCACTGACGCGCTGGCGCTGATCCCGGCTTCCTCGATGAAGCAGGCGCTGGAAGAAGCCGTCGAGTTCTGCATCGCGCGCACGCACTAAAGAGCTGCGTAGCCGCTAACTCAGCGTCGTCGCCCGCACCCACCAGGCCGGCTGCTTCGCCTGCAGCGCCTTCGCCGCAGCATCAGCATCCGCAGCGCTCTCGAACAACCCGAAGCAGGTCGCGCCCGAACCGGACATACGTGCCAGGCAGCACCGCGGCAGCGCACGCAACGCCGCGAGCACATCGGCGATCACCGGCTGCAGCATCATGGCGGGCGGCTCGAGGTCATTGCCGTTCTCCGCGAGCCAAGCGACCAACGCCGCGCGCGATGACGGAACCTCAGCGGTCTTGACGTCCGACGGCAGCGCCAGGCGCAACGCGGCGAACACGTCCTTGGTCGCGAGCGCAACACCGGGATTGACCAGCAGCGCCGGCAGCGCGCCGATATCGAGCACCGGACCGAGCTGTTCGCCGACGCCGCGCATCACCCGCGCGCGTGAGGCGAGACACACCGGCACGTCGGCACCGATCGTCGCCGCGGCGATGCGCAGCCGCGGATCGTCGGACAGGAGCCCATTGGTCAATGCAAGAAGCCGCAACGCGGCAGCGGCATCGGCCGAACCGCCGCCGAGCCCGGCGGCTACCGGCAGTTCTTTTGTCAGGATGAAGCGGCCGAACTCGAGCGTCACGTCGTCGACCTGCATGGCCAGCGCCGCGGCGGCTTTGAGCACCAGATTGTTGGCAGGCGCGCCGCACAGACCCGCGAGCGGCCCGTCGATGTCGAGCGATAACGCACGGCCCGGCGTCAATGTCAGGGTGTCGCCGATGTCGGCGAAGGCGACGAGGCTTTCCAGCTCGTGATAGCCGTCGTCACGCCGTCCGAGCACGCGCAGGCTGAGATTGACCTTCGCGCGCGCCGCCTCGGGACACGCGCCGCCCCCATCAGTCATCGAGGGATCAGCCGCCGCCGGGCTTCTTGGCGTCCTTGTCGGCCTTGGCCTGCGACGAGGTCTCTTCCGGAAGCCCGTTGGCGAGCTTCTCTTCGATCTTCGGCAGGTCCTCGGGCTCGGGCTTGAGGTCGCGCGCATGCGCCCACTGGAATTTTGCTTCCAGCGTGCGGCCGACACGCCAATAGGCATCGCCGAGGTGGTCGTTGATGGTCGGATCTTCCGGCTTGAGCTCGATGGCGCGCTCGAGCTGCTTGGTGGCCTCCTCGTAGTCGCCGAGGCGGTAATAGGCCCAGCCGAGCGAGTCCACGATGTAGCCGTCGTCGGGACGCTGCTGCACCGCGCGCTTGATCATGCCCATGGCCTCGTCGAGATTGATGCCCTGGTCGATCCAGGAATAGCCGAGATAGTTGAGCACGTGCGGCTGCTCGGGAAAGAGCTCGAGCGCCTTCTTCAGGTCGGCTTCCGCCTTCGGCCACTGCTTGGAGCGCTCGAAGCAAATGCCGCGGAAGTAGAACACGACCCAGTTGGTCTTCTGCGGCGTGCCGATCTGATCGATCGCCTTGCTGTAGGTCTGCGAGCAGTCGGCGAATTGCTTGCGTGCACGCTCGATATTCCCGAGCGCCAGGATCGCCTCGAGATCGTCCGGATGTTCGGCGATCAGGTGTTGCAGGTGCTTCTTCGCCTCGTCCGGCTTGTCCAGCGTATCCAGATTGGTCGCCATCTGGATCTCGGCATTGCGATGCAGTGGCGAGCCGGCCGGCACGCGATCGTAAATCTTGATGGCGAGCGCCGGCTTCTTCAACGCCTCGTAGAGATCGGCGAGCGACAGCAGCGCCAGCGGGTGCTGTGGCGCGAGGTAGAGGGAGAGCTGCAGATAGACGAGGCCGAGGTCCTCGCCGCCGCGCCGGCCGAGCGATGCGCCGAGGCCGTAAAGCGCTTCCGCCGCGCCGGCCTGCGCCGTGCTCACGAGCAGCGGCAGCTTGCCGCCAGACTTCACGGTCTCCATCTCGGCGACGATCAGCGGATGCCGCGGGAGCACTTTGTCGAAGGCATCATAGATCGCGAGCGCCTCATCCTTCGTCGCATTGCGCGACAGCCAGCTGCCATAGGCCTCGACCACACGCAGCGCCGAAGAGTCGAGCTTGTAAGCATGCTCGAAGCGCTTGCCGGCTTCCTTCTTGTTGCCGGCGAGGTCGAGGATCATGCCGGCGTGCAGGTCCTTGAAGATCGCGTACCAGTCGGGTCCGGTGAGCCGGTCGATGGCGGCGATGGCACCCTTGGAGTCGCCCGCGCCATACATCGCCCAGGCGGTGAGCAGCGTCGCGGTCAGGTCGGTAATTGGGCCGCGGATCGATTGCGCCAGGTTCACTTTCGCCTGGCCGTATTGCTTGAGCTTGACGCCATGGACGCCCATCACGAGGCGCGCGATGCGGTCATTCTTGTCGGCCTGCAGGATACGTTCGGCGAGCTTGATCGAGTCGTCGACTTCGCCGTCGACCAGCTGCGAAAGGAAGGCGCGATCGAGCAGCTCGGAATTCTTCGGGTCCCGGCGCAGCGCCGCGCCGTAGAAAGCCGCGGCTGCGGCGGCATCGCGCTCCTGCCCGGCATGACGCGCGGCCAGATAACTGCCGGACGCCGTCGTCCCGATGAATTCTTGAACCGAGGGCTGCGCGGCAAGCGAGCCGGGCGGAACCACGGCAAAAGCAGACAAAGCGGCGCCGGCGACGCACCGGAACAGGCTCGATCGGTTCAAGGTAATCTCCATGTGGCGGAATCGCGCGACGCGTTCGCCTCGATTGGGCGCAGAATGACCCGTTTGTGCCGGCGCCGCAAGACAAGCCCACGTGACAGCGGACTGCGGCAAAAGCGCGGCCGGAACAAGCGCTTATCGCGATTATGCACCGCCGGTCAGGGCGCTCGGATCAAGGCCGCGACAATCAGGCCGCCGGATTGCTAGGCTGCCGGCAGATTTTCCGCAGTCACCCCCCCTTTCGCCGACCGTCCTCCGTGGCAAATACCGACCGCAAGACTTTCGTCCTCGTTCATGGCGCCTGGCATGGCGGTTGGTGCTGGGGTGCGGTGGCGGCGCGTCTGCGCGCCCACGGGCATACCGTGCTGACGCCGACGCAGACCGGTCTCGGCGAACGCGCGCATCTGATCTCGAAATCGATCACGCTTGATACTTTCGTCGATGACATCGCCAACGTGATCCGGTTCGAGGAGCTCGACGACATCGTGCTGGTCGGCCACAGCTTCGGCGGCAATGCCATCTCCGGCGTCGCCGACCGCATGCCCGAGCGCGTCCGCAAGCTCGTTTATCTCGACTCCTCGATGCTGGAGAACGGCCAGACGCCATTCAGCCGGCTGCCGCAAGACGTGGTCGCAGCGCGCATCAAGGCGGCGGAGGACTCGAGCGGCGGGCTGAGCATCCCGGCACCGCCAGCCGCGGCCTTCGGCGTCACCGATCCTCAGCAGGCGAAGTGGCTGGAGGCGCGGCTGACGCCGCATCCGCTCTCGACCTTCATGTCGCCGCTCAAGCTCGACAACAAGGTCGGCAACGGCCGGCCCGCGACCTATATCGTCTGCGCCGATCCGATTTACGGACCGCTGCAATCGAGCCGCGACTGGGTGAAGAACGCCGGGATGAAGATGGTCGAGATCAAGAGCGGCCACGATGCCATGGTCATGGTGCCTGACGAGCTCGCGGATATGCTCGAAGCGGAGAGCGCCTGATGGGCAAGATCGGCGCTACATCCGCTCGTAATTCGGACCGCCGCCGCCCTCCGGCGTCACCCAATTGATGTTCTGGTTGGGGTCCTTGATGTCGCAGGTTTTGCAATGGACGCAATTCTGCGCATTGATGACGAAGCGCGGCGTGCCGCCCTCCTCCACCCATTCGTAGACGCCGGCCGGGCAATAGCGTGACGACGGCCCGGCGAACACGTCGTGCTCCGACGACTTCTGCAGCGCCATGTCGCGCACCTTCAGGTGCACCGGCTGGTCTTCCTCGTGATTGGTGTTGGAGAGAAACACCGACGACAGACGGTCGAAGGTGAGCGTGCCGTCGGGCTTGGGGTATTTGATGGGTGTGCAGTCGGCCGCCGGCTTGAGCGCGGCGTAGTCCGGCTTGCCGTGCGACTGCGTACCGAACAGCGAGAAGCCGAGCGTGCTCGTCCACATGTCGAAGCCGCCGAGTGCGACGCCGACGACGGTACCGAATTTCGACCACAGCGGCTTGACGTTGCGCACGCGCCAGAGATCCTGCCCGATCGAGGACGAGCGCCACGCGGCTTCATACTCCGCGAGCTCGTCGCCGATGCGTCCCGCGGCGAGCGCGGCTGCGACGTAGTCGGCGGCGAGCATGCCCGACGCCATCGCATTATGCGTGCCCTTGATGCGCGGCACGTTGACGAAGCCCGCCGCGCAGCCGATTAGGGCACCGCCCGGGAAGCTGAGCTTCGGCACCGACTGATAGCCGCCTTCGGTGATGGCGCGCGAGCCGTAAGCCAGCCGCTTGCCGCCATCGAAAGTGCCGCGGATATTCGGATGCGTCTTGAAGCGCTGGAATTCCTCGAACGGAGAGATGTACGGATTCGCGTAGTTGAGATGCACCACGAAGCCGACCGACACGAGGTTCTCGTCGTAGTGATAGAGAAACGAGCCGCCGCCGGTTGAATTGTCGAGCGGCCAGCCGAACGAATGCTGCGTCAGTCCCGGCCGGTGCTTTTCCGGCGCGACCTGCCACAGCTCCTTCAGACCGATACCGAATTTCGGCGGCTCGCGGTCGGCGCCGAGGTGGAAGCGCGCCAGCAGTGTCTTGGTCAGGCTGCCGCGCGCGCCTTCGGCAAACAGTGTGTATTTGGCCTTGAGCTCCATGCCGCGGGTAAACGACGCCTTCGGCTCGCCGTCCTTGCCGACGCCCATGTCACCGGTGGCAATGCCGATGACCTCGCCATTGCCGCCGTAGAGGACTTCGGCGGCCGCGAAGCCCGGATAGATCTCGACGCCGAGCGCCTCGGCCTTGGTGGCGAGCCAGCGGCACACCATGCCGAGCGAAACGATGAAGCAGCCGTGATTGCTCATCAGCGGCGGCGCCAGCATCAGCGGCACGCGCAGCGCACCGTTCTCCGTCATCCAATAGAAGCGGTCGTTGCTGACCTCGGTCTTCAGCGGCCGCTCTGGGTCTTCGCGCCAGTCGGGCAAGAGCTTGTCGAGCGCGCTCGGATCGACCACCGCGCCGGAGAGGATGTGCGCGCCAACCTCGGAACCCTTCTCCACCACGACGACGGAGATGTCGGGATTGATCTGCTTGAGCCTGATCGCCGCCGACAGTCCCGCCGGCCCGGCGCCGACAATGACGACGTCGAATTCCATGGATTCGCGGGCGGGAAGCTCGGTGGACATGGGCGTCTCCTTGCTCTTCTTTTTCCACTTTTGCACAGCGGCGGCAATCGCCTGCCGACCGTGCTAAGGTCGCCGCGATGTCGACCCCACAGGAAAAAGCGGCGCACGAACTCCTCGCCTTCTACGCCGAAGCAGGCGTCGATGCGCTCATCGGCGAGGAGGCGGTCGACCGGTTCGCGGATGCGGCCGAGCCAGCGCCCGCGCCCGTGGTCCCTCGGCCTGCCGCGGAGCGGGCCTCGCTCTCGGCGACGCGTCTCGAGACACGAGCGCCTGCTGCGGCTCCGCTGCCGCCCGACACCGCCGCCATGGCCGCGCGCGAGGCGGCCAAGAGCGCGCGCACGCTGGAGGAGCTGCGCGACATCCTCGCCACGTTCGAAGGCTGCGAGCTGCGCAAGGGCGCCAACAAGCTCGTCTTCGCCGACGGCAACCCGCAGGCGCGCGTCATGTTCGTCGGCGAGGCGCCCGGCCGCGACGAGGACCTCGAGGGCCTGCCCTTTGTCGGCCGCTCCGGCAAGCTGCTCGATTTGATGTTGAAAGCGATCGAGCTCGATCGCCGCGGCGCCTATATCGCCAACATCATTCCCTGGCGACCGCCAGGCAATCGCACGCCGACGCCGCAGGAGTCGCAAATCTGCCTGCCTTTCATCCAGCGGCAGATCGAGCTCGCCAATCCGGACATCCTGGTCAGCCTCGGCGGACCGTCGGCGCAGACCCTGCTTGGCGTCCGCGACGGCATCCTGAAGACGCGTGGACGCTGGTTCACCTATAACACCGGCACGCGTGAGATCCGCGCCATCGCTACGCTGCACCCCGCTTATCTTTTGCGTCAGCCCCTGCAAAAGCGCCTCGCCTGGAGAGACTTCCTGGCGATCAAAAAGGCGCTCTCGGCATAATCTTCGGAGGACTCTCACAATGAAGCGCACTCTCGCTTCAGCGTTTCTTACGCTCGCCCTGTTCGCACAAGCATACGCGCAGGACTATCCATCGCATCCGGTGAAGGTCGTCGTCGGCTATGCTGCGGGTGGCGGGCCTGACATCCAAGCACGCCTGGTGTCGCAGCAGCTCAGCATCGAGCTCGGGCAGCAATTTTTTGTCGAGAACCGAACCGGCGCCAACGGCACGCTCGCGGTCCGCTCCGTCGTTGCCTCCGATCCGGATGGCTACACGCTGCTGTTCTCCAGCTCGTCGATCACACCGACGCCCTACATCTACAAGAATCTCGGCTACGATCTGCTCGCCGATCTCAAGCCGGTCGCGACCGTCGGCGTGCTCGACGGCATCTTCATGCTGGTCAACGGTTCTTCGCCGATCCACAGCGTGCAGGAATTCATCGAGTACGCGAAGAAGAACCCCGTCACCTACGGCTCGCCCGGCGTCGGCAACGAGCTGCATCTCGCCGCGTCGACCTTTGCGCAGAAGGCCGGCCTCAGCATGCAGCACGTGCCCTTCAAGGGCGCCGGCGAAGTGCTCACCGCACTGCTGAGCAAGAGCATCGACGTGATGTTCGTCACCCCGCCTTCGGTCATGGGCGCGATCCAGGCCGGACAGGTGCGCGCCATCGCGTTTACCGGCACCAAGCCGTTTCCGGCCTATCCGAATGTGCCGCTGATGCGTTCGGCCCTCCCCGGCTACGAGCATTCCGGCTCATGGGGCATGTTCTTCGCGCCGGCAAAGACGCCGCAGCCGGTCGTGGACAAGCTTAATGCCGCGATCCAGCAGGCGTTGAAAGACCCGAAGATCGCCGCGCGCATGCAGCGCGACGGCTACATGCCGGATGGCCGTTCCGCGGCGGAAACAGCCGCGCTGTTCAAGCAAGCGGTCGAGCGCGCCAAGGACGCTGTCGCCCAGGCGCACATCGAGCCGATGTAGCGTTTATCCGTGCGCGGGCAGCGGCTTGCCGCCCGCAGTCACCGGATCGGCGCTGATCAGCGAGAAGGCGATGATGCATGGCTCGCTCGAGCGATTAACCCAGTTGTGGACCGTGCCGCGCTGCACCAGCACGTCGCCGGCCTTGAGCTTCACGACCACACTGTCGTCGAGCTCCATTTCGATCTGTCCTGAGATCACCACCGCATAGTCGATGGAGTCGGTGCGGTGATTGCGCGGCGTGACGCCCGGCGCGTAGTAGACCACACGGAACACCGAGCCGCCCTTGATCGTCGTGCCGATCGACACCGCGCTCGGATCGACCTCGCCGTCGTTGTTCACCGGAAAGGCTTGCGTCGACCAGATGACGCAGGATTCCGCGCCGGGACGGTTGGAGATGACGTTCTTGGCGACCTCATCGATCTTGACGACCGCGCGGCCGTTGGCGTCGTGTCCGGTGACGACGCGCCGGATGTTCAGGTTCATGGTTTCCTCGCGTGAAATCGATTGCGGCCGCCGTCACTCCGCTGCGGTGCGCGGCGCCCGTGACATTGAGGGTTCGTGACGGCTGAGAAAATCGGAGAAGATCTCCGCCATGCGCGGCTCCGCCGCCTTCCACTCCGAGCGATCCCATTCCTTGAGCAGATCGTTCTCCGGCCGCTTCACGACCACATCGTCGTGCAGTTCGCTGTTGGGAATGAGCGACCGGGCTTTACGCGCTGCCGCCGGCGCATGGATGACGTCGTTGCCGGCGATCATGCACACCGGCGCAGTGATGGCGCGCAATTGCGCCTCCGTGGCGCCGACCACCGGCAGTGTCGCCGATTCCAGAAAGCGGTCGCGCCAGACGGTCATCACCCGGATGAACTCAACCGTATCGGTCTGCAGCAACCGCTCGCGATTGCTCGGCCGCGCGGCGATGCACTCCTTGAAGTGTTCGGTCTCGCAGATGGCGGCCATGCCGCCTCGCTCCGCGATGGGAATGAACTGGCCGTAGTAGTTGTGGCTGAGCTTGTCGACCGCTTCCTGACCGCCGGTGACGCGCCAAAGGAGCAGCCCGCGCGTCGCCTGCGGATGCCGGATGGCGAACAGAATCGCGAGCCGCGCGCCGGCCGAGGAGCCGCCGACGTAAAGCGGCGCCGCATTCAATTGCATCGCTAGCGCGTGGAGGTCGTCGGCCCACACCTCGTGCTCGGAAGCTGATCCGTCGAAAGCCACGTCGGAAGCGCCGCAATTACGCCGGTCGTGCAGCAGCACGCGGCAGCCTTTGCCGGCGAGCACGCGGCCGAAATTGACCAGCTCCGCGTAAGAGCGGCGGCTGCCCGGGGTGAAAGCGATCCACGGCCCGGTCGTGCCGATCACGTCGTAGTTCAGATGGACGCCGCGCACCAAAGCCTCAGGCATGGCCGTTCTCCCGTGACGCTTTTATCTTTGACAGACGGCATAGAACGCCGGGGATGAGGCGACAAGCCAACCTAACGCATGCCTACCAGCCATAGCTCGCAGAAATCCGCCCGCAGGCGGTGCGAAACACATCGCTGTCGATGATCGCGGCATAGACCTCGCGCAGCGTGACAGTGACGGCGAGATCGAGTGCGACGATCTCTCCTGCCGAAGGCGGCGTGCCGAACAACCGCTCGAACACGCGCACGACGTCCGTCGTGTTGGCGGCCTTGTCGAGCTCGGCCGCCGGCACGTCGGCGGTGAGCAGCTCCAGCACGAAAGCGCTATCCCACAACGGCAGATGCCGCATCGCCGCGGCATTGATGACCGTCGCCAGCCGATGATCGGGATGCGTTGTATCGAGCACGGCAGGCTTGGTGTCGCGAAACAAGACCGCGCCAGGATAGGCCGTCGGGAAAGGCGCCGGTGCATCAGCGAAATGCCTCTTCAGCGCCTGCGCCTCGTTCGCGAGGTAATAGCGGTTGAGGCTGTCGAAGAAGACGCTGTGATAGCCATGACCGGCAAGGAAGGACTCCCACGCCTCCCAGGCGGGCTCCTGCGTAAACGCCGCGAGCGCCTCGATGATGATGATCTGCGGTCGCGAGCGCAGCCAATCGCCGCCCGCGAGCACATCCTTCTCCGCGCCCTCGACGTCGATCTTGAGGAATTCGTAGCGCTCCGGCGCCTCGCGGGCGAGTTCAGAGAGCGTGCGCACCGGCATGGTCAGAGATTGCGACGCCTTGCCGAACTGCGATTGCGCGGCCTGCGCATGCGCCGCGACCGTCGTCGAAAACCCGTGATAGTCGTCGACCAGATAGAACGTGGCTTCGCCCTGTGCTGCACCGATTAGCACCTGAAGATGCGTGTCGCGCGGACGCACGGCGCGGGAGAGCCGCGTCAGCCAGGGATTGGGCTCGACGGTGATGCCGCGCCAGCCCTTCAGATAAAAGGCGAACGAGACATTGTCGAACACCGGGTGCCCGGAGCCGATGTCGATATAGAAGCCCTCGCTGCGCGAGCCGAAGCACCGCGCGAGATAGAGGTCCTCGTAGCGCTGCGCGTAGGAGATCGTAGTGGTGGGCTCGGACATCGGCGCGGCGGCTCTACATCGCGACCAGAATGGCGCCGGCCGCGACCAGCGCGACGCCGAGCCAGTTGATCAGCGCCAGCTTCTCACCGAGGAAGATGACGCCGAAAATCGCGACCAGCACCACGCTCATCTTGTCGATCGGCGCGACCTGTGCCGCGTTGCCGAGCTTGAGCGCGCGGAAGTAACAGAGCCATGAGGCGCCGGTGCCGAGCCCGGACAGGAGCAGAAACAGATAGGTGCGCGAGGAGATCGCGCGCGGATCTTGGAATTGCCCGGTGGCATAGACGATCAGAGCAAGCGTCACGATCACCACCACGGTCCGGATCAGGGTGGCGAGGTCGGATGCGACATTCTCGACGCCGACCTTGGCGAAGATCGCGGTCAGCGCCGCAAAGGCGGCTGACAGCAACGCCCAGAATTGCCAGCTGGAAAAGACGTTGGTCATGGAGGGCCGCCCCGCTGTCGCCGCTCAGGATGCGGCGTCGGGCACCATCATTCCGCGTTGCGCGCGGCGGCGCAATGTCGCGTTCTTGGCCACCGCACCCATCTTGCGCAGCGTTTGCTGTGCGCGCATATGTTCCCTATCGGAACAGGAAAGCCCGCCCGGCATTCACCAGCAGGGCGTGAGAGCGGCATCATCCTGGAGCTTGGCGATGGACTTCGATCCGCTTCTCCTCGCCCGCATCCAGTTCGGCTTTACCATTTCCTTTCACATCATCTTCCCGAGCTTCACTATCGGGCTCGCCTTCTATATCGCGACGCTCGAGACGCTCTGGGCCGCGACCACGCGGGACATCTACCGGCGCATTGCCAGGTTCTGGACGCGGATCTTCGCAATCTCGTTCGCTATGGGCGTGGTGTCGGGCATCGTGCTGTCCTATCAGCTCGGCACCAATTGGAGCCGCTTCTCCCTCGTCGCCGGCAACATTGTCGGCCCGCTCGCCGGCTACGAAGTGCTGGCCGCCTTCTTCCTCGAGGCGACTTTCCTCTCGGTGCTGCTGTTCGGCGTCAACCGCGTGCCGCGCTGGCTGCATCTGTTCTCGGCCTGGGCGGTAGCGCTCGGCACTGCCACGTCGGCGTTCTGGATTCTCTCCGCCAACAGCTGGATGCACACGCCCGCCGGCTACGAGCTGCGTGATGGCATTGCCTATCCGACCGACTGGGTGGCCGCGATCTTCAATCCAAGCTTCCCTTATCGCTTCGCTCACATGCTCAATGCCAGCTATCTCACCGCCGGCTTCGCCGTCCTCGCGGTCGGCGCGCGCTATCTCCTCGCCGGGCAATTTCGCGACGAAGCGCGCAGCATGATGCGCATGGCGCTCGGGCTCCTCGTCGTGCTGGCGCCCCTGCAGCTCTTCATCGGCGACCAGCACGGCCTCAACACGCTGCGCTATCAGCCGATGAAGGTCGCGGCCATGGAAGCACATTGGGACAGCAAGACGCCTGAGAACTTCCACATCTTCGCCTGGCCGGATCAGAAGAACGAGACCAATCGTTTCGACTGGCTTTCGATCCCGCATGGATCCTCGCTCATCCTCACCCACCGCTGGGACGGGCTGTTTCCGGGTCTGAAGGACGTGCCACCGAGTGAACGCCCGCCGGTCGCCAACGTGTTCTTCGCATTCCGCATCATGCTCGCTGTCGGCTTCTACATGATCGCCGCGGCTATCTTCGGCGCGTTCCTGTGGTGGCGAGGCACACTCACCACGACGCGCTGGTACCTGCACGTGGTCGCGCGCACCTGGTGGGTGGGCTTTGTCGGCGTCATCGCCGGCTGGATGGTGACCGAAAGCGGCCGCCAGCCGTGGGTCGTCTATGGCATCCTGCGCACGGCGGACGCAGTGTCGCCGGTGCCGGCGCATTCGGTAGCAATCACGCTCGTGCTCTTCGTCATCGTCTATGCCGTCGTGTTCGGTGCCGGCATTTATTTCATCAATCGCTTCATCAATGCCGGGCTGACGGATCCCGCGCCCGCCAAGACGCGTCCATCATTGTCGGTCGAGGGCGGTCCCGAATGGCATCGAGGGTGAGATGATCCACAGCATCGACCTGCCGCTGATCTGGGCCGCCATCATCGGCGTTGGCGTCTTCATGTATGTGCTGCTCGACGGTTTCGACCTCGGCATCGGGCTTCTGTTTCCGCTCTCCGGCAACGAAGCCGAGCGCGACCAGATGCTGGCGACGATCAAGCCATACTGGGATGGTAACGAGACCTGGCTGGTGCTTGGCGGCGCCGGCCTGCTCGTCGCCTTCCCGCGCGCCTACTCGATCATCATGCCGGCATTCTATCTTCCGATCATCGCCATGCTGCTGGCGCTGATCTTCCGCGGCGTCGCTTTCGAGTTTCGCGGCGCCGCGCACAACAAGCAGGGCTGGAATTTCGCCTTCACCGTTGGCTCCATCCTCGCCGGTTTCTTCCAGGGCGTCGTTCTCGGCGGACTTATCCAAGGCATCCGCGTCGTCAACGGCGCGTTCGCCGGCTCGGCGCTGGATTGGCTCACGCCTTTCGCCGTGCTCTGCGGCTTGGGCGTCGTCGCCGGCTATGGGCTTCTCGGCGCCACTTGGCTGACCATGAAGGCGACCGGCGAGGTGGCGCGACGCGCGCGCGAGCAGGCATCATGGCTGCTCATTCTCGTCCTCGTGTTCATGGCGGCGGTCAGTGTCTGGACACCGCTCGCTTTTCCGCGCATCGCTGAGCGCTGGTTTTCGCTACCAAATTTCTACTTCCTTTGGCCGGTGCCGACCGTCACCGGCATTCTCGCGCTCGGCTGCTGGCTCGCGCTCAAGAGCGGCAAGGACGTGCTGCCATTTCTTTGCGCCATGGGGCTGTTCCTGCTCGGCTATGCCGGGCTGGTGATCTCGGTATTTCCGTATCTGGTGCCGCCGTCGCTGACCATCTGGGAGACCGCGGCTTCACCGGCGAGCCAGACCTTCATGCTCGCGGGCACGATCGTGCTGTTGCCGGTGATCCTCGGCTACACGGCTTTCATTTATTGGCTGTTCCGCGGCAAGGTGCGCGAAGGCGAAGGCTATCACTAACGGGTCGCCGGAGCCGGCGGCGCGTTCGCCGGACGGATCACCGCCCAGCCGACACGAATGACCGGCAGCCGCCCCTGCATGGTGCGGGCAAAGATGCGCGGCACCTCGGCCACCAGATCGGGAAACGCAGCCTTGATGGCAGCGGGCGGCGTGCCCGCTGGATCGGTGCTCGGCCAGACCAGTACACCGCCGCGCGCGCGGATGTCGTCGGGCTTCGCCCAGGGGCTGCGCGCCGGCGTTGCGGTGAGAAATACATGCGGCCGGCTCGGTGCACCGACCGCGATGAGCTCGGCAAGCTGCTGATCGCCGGCCACATAAGGGAGCGGTTGACCGGTCCGCCGCTGGAAAGCATCGCCGAAATACTGGCCCATGGTGTTCGCCGGCTGCGCCATCGAGAGATTGGTGCCGAGCGTCCACGGCAACACGGCGATGGCGAGCGCGGCGCCAAGCGGCGGCAGCACGAGCAAGCCGAGCCAGGCGAAGCTGACGATGCGTTCGCGATAGAGCAAGACCTGGTCGCCGGCCGCGGTGATGACGGCAAGCCCGGTGAGCAGCACCAGCGGAGCGACGCGATCGAGCGGCCCACTGCGCCCGATGGCGAGCGCCATGATCGCTGCAATGAGCGCCGGCGCCAGCGCGAACACGTAGATATAGATGCGCCCGTAGAGCGGAACCGGCAGCCGCTCGATCACCGGCGCGAGCTCGCGGCGCCGCCGCGGCCAGCCGCTCGCCAGCAGCATCAGCACGGCGACGCCGAGATGCGTGAGCAGCACGGCGGCGATGAGGCGTAGCGCCGCTGAGGCGCTGACGTGCAGCATCGGTGTTGCATCCAAGCCGATGGCGTTGAGCGCCAGCGCAGGCGACCACTCGATGAAGCCGACATGCGGCAACACAACGAAGATGATCAGCAGCAGTGCCAGCCACGGTTCGGGATGCCTGAATTCCGACCAGCCGCGTGGATTCGCTGCGGTGTAGATCAACAGCAGCAGGAGCAGGATCACGCCGAGATAAGAGCTCAGCAGCAGCAGACCCATGCACACGCCGAACACGAACCACGCGCCGCGTTGACCGAGGCCAACCGCGCGCCAGTAAAACAAGAGCGACAGGGCCCAGAACGGCAGCGCCAGAATCGAGGGCCCGAATTCCGGGCTCGGCACGTTGAAGGCGGCGATGCCGGTCATGAACAGGATCGCGAGCACCGCGTGGCGCGTGCCGACGATCGCGCGCCCGAGGGAGAACACCGCCCAGAAGGCGACGACGATGGAGATTTGCGCAGCCAGGTAGACGCCGACCGCGCCGCCGAGCCGGAAAGCCCATTCGGCGCACCAGAAGGCGAGCGGCGGGCCGAGATCGCTGCCGAGGCGGAATTCGTGGCCGATCGCGAGGATGGCGGGAAGCTCACCCGGCGGCGCGCTGTAGAACAGCGATGGGATCGCAAACCAGAGAAAGGCCTGGCTCAGCGTCGCGATCCAGAACACCCAGGCAGGCCGCCCGCGCAGGAATTCGACAATGAGGGAGACGTAATGCATTCGGCCCGCGCGGAGGGGTCATCAATGGAACGCGAGCAGAAAGGAATAAAGAACGCGTGCTAGAGAGGCAACACGCTTGCGACCACCTCGTCGGCGGCCTCCTCGAGAAGCCCGAGCTTGGCGGCGACCGGCGCGAAGGTGCGGCGGTGATGCACCGTCGGCCCGAGGCTCTGCAGCGCGGCGAAGTGCTCGGGCACGCTGTAGCCCATGTGCCGCTCGAAGCCGTAGCCGGGATGCGCGGCGCCGACCTGCGTCATCAGCCGGTCGCGCGTGACCTTAGCGATGATGGAGGCCGCAGCGATCGAGAGCACCAGGGCGTCGCCGCTCACCACCGCCTGGCAGTCGCAGCCGACATCGATCTTGTCGATGCCATCGACGAAGACGAGCTGCGGGCGCACCGGCAACGCTTTCACCGCGCGCGCGAGCGCCCACAGCGAGGCTTGGCGGATATTGTCGCGGTCGATGCGCGCGGTGGAACCGAAGGCGACCGCCACCTGCGCGCTGGCCATGATCTTAGCGTAAAGCTTTTCGCGCTCCTCGCAGTCGAGCTTCTTGGAATCGTTGAGCCCGCGCGGGATCTTGTCGGGATCGAGGATCACCGCGGCGGCGACCACCGGGCCTGCAAGCGGTCCCCTGCCCGCTTCATCGCAGCCGGCGACCGGCCAGACGCCGCGCTTGATCGCCGCGCGCTCGCGCCGGAACGACGGACGCAGCACCGGCTCGTTGAGCGGCAGGCGGACGGCTGCGGCTGATGTGCGCGGCATGCCGCGATGAGTGCGCCCGCCGGGATGTCGCCGTCAACTACGGAACTCGCGGATGTGAATGATGGGGAAAACGCGCCGCTAATCCGGCAACATCAGACAACCGCGCTCGTCGAACGGAAAACCGGGATTGTGCGCGACTTCCCAGAGATGTTGGTCAGGGTCGGCGAAATAGGCGGTGTACCCACCCCAGAACGCCCGTTGCGGCGCCTTCACGATACGACCGCCGGCCGCAGTCACACGTTGCATCGCCGCCTCGACTTCGGCCTCGGAACCGACATTCCACGCAAGCGCCGTGGAGCGGAAGCCACTGCCCTGCACGTCGAGTCCGGCGTCATTCGCGAGATTCTGCCGGCTCCACAGCGCGAGCACCACGCCGCCCGCGTCGAAGAAGGCTACGTCTCCGGCCTTGCGCGCTTTGCGCTCGAACCCGAGGGATTCATAAAAGGCCGTGCTGCGTGCGAGATCATTGACGCCAAGCGTGATCAGCGTCAGGCGCGCCTGCGGATCACTCATCTCAGAACAAGCTTAGTTGCTGCGCGCCGGGGCGCGGCGGCTGAAAGTGATCCGTCGTCAGCGACACTTTCTTCGTGTTCAGCCCGAATTTCTCGCAGGCCATCTCGAAGCGGCGGCCGATCATCCAGGCATAGGGTCCGGAACCCTTCATGCGCTTGCCCCAGCTCGAGTCGTAATCCTTGCCGCCGCGCATGTCGCGGATGAGCTTGAACACGTGGCGATAGCGGTCCGGGTAATTGGTCATCAGCCATTCGCGGAACAGGTCGCGCACTTCGAGCGGCAGCCGCAGCAGCACATAGCCCGCCTCCTTGACGCCCGCGGCGGCCGCGGCATCGAGGATACGCTCGACCTCCTGATCGTTGAGCGCGGGAATGATCGGCGCCACCATCACCGTCGTCGGCACCCCTGCCTGCGACAACCGCCGCAGCGTCTCCAGCCGCCGCATCGGAGTCGCCGCGCGCGGCTCCATCGTGCGCGCGAGCTGCGCATCGAGCGTGGTCACCGAGAGCGCGACCTTGGCGAGCCTGCGCTCGGCCATGCGCGCGAGGATGTCGAGATCGCGCAGCACCAGCGCCGATTTGGTGACGATGCCGACCGGATGCCCGGCTTTGTCGAGCACCTCGAGGATGCGCCGCATCACCTGGTAACGGCGGTCGATCGGCTGATAGGGATCGGTGTTGGTGCCGATGGCGATGATGCGCGGCTCGTAGCCAGGC